>DASXKN010000019.1:0-152158 GCA_036496805.1 Lysobacteraceae bacterium | reverse complement strand
TGCATCACGAGCTTTGCGACCGTCCCGAGGCCAGTCTGCACGACCCTCTCGCCGTACTCGATTGGGTGAGCATGTGGGCCATGGCGGTAAACGAAGAAAACGCGACCGGTGGCCGGGTCGTGACCGCGCCGACCAATGGCGCCGCCGGCGTGATCCCGGCAGTGCTGCGCTTCTATGAACGGTTCTATCGCGGCGACGCCGCGGGCCGGCGCGACTTCCTGCTGACCGCCGCCGCGATCGGCGCGCTCTACAAGAGGAACGCCTCGATCTCCGGCGCCGAGGTGGGCTGCCAGGGCGAGGTCGGCGTCGCCTGCTCCATGGCCGCCGCTGGGCTGACCGCGGCGCTGGGCGGCTCCAACACCCAGATCGAGAACGCCGCCGAGATCGGCATGGAGCACAACCTCGGCCTGACCTGCGACCCGATCGGCGGCCTCGTCCAGATTCCCTGCATCGAGCGCAACGCGATGGGCGCGGTCAAGGCGATCAACGCCAGCCGCATGGCCCTGCGCGGCGACGGCAAGCACCGCGTCTCGCTCGACAAGGTCATCAAGACCATGCGCGACACCGGCCGCGACATGCAGGACAAGTACAAGGAAACCAGTCGCGGCGGGCTGGCGGTGAACGTGATCGAGTGCTGAGGATCTCCATGCGAATCGTTGCAGCCCTTTCGGCAAGCCTGATGCTCGCCGCCTGCTCGCACATCCCCCTCGTGTCGCGGCAGCCCGTCGCCGGCACGGTCGTCGGCGTGGTCGAGTTCGATACCGGGTTGACGAAGTTCTCGACCGTCACCGGCACCTACCACCAGGACATGTGCTCGAAGGCGAACGGCGATGTCGCGGTGCACCTGAGCGACCGCGAGATGAAGGCGATCCTCGCGAAGGCGGACAAGGGCGCTTTCTACAAGGTCTCCGGCGACCTGACGACGAACTGGCCCGACCCGCCGGGCAAGCCGCCGCACTGCGCGGCCTTCCGCCTGCGCATCGAGTCGGGCGCGAACCACAACGAGGTGAGCTGGGATTGCGGCGCCGACGGATCGAACACGCCGCCGCCGCAGGTTGCTCCCCTCGTCGAACTGGTGCAGAAGACGCTGCGGTCGCGCGGGGAAGTGCAGGCGCTGCAGTGGTCAAGTTGCCCGGTGCGTTGAGCGGAGCGGCCAGCAACCGGTGAAGCGACAGCGGTAGCCCGGATGCGCTATCAACAGCGAAGCTGGTCATCCGCGACCACCCGTGCCCGACCCTGGAATCCTTCCGGGCTACGCACTACTCCTTCGCGATCCGCAGCACATCGTCGAGCAGCGCAGCGGCGGTTACCTGCGCGCCGGCGCCGGGACCCTGGATCAGCAGCGGCTGTTCGCGGTAGCGATCCGACCAGATGGCGACGCGATTGTCGGTGCCGGCGCCGCCCGCGAGCGGGTGATCGGGTGACAGCGCCTCCAGGCCCACGCGGGCCCGCGCCGCGCCCGATGCATCGCTTTCCAGCCGCGCGATGAAGCGCAGCTTTTCGCCATCCTTCAAGGCCCGTGCATAGCGCTCGCGCAACGGCGCATCGAGCAGGGGCAGCACGTCGTCGACTTCGTCCTTCGCCACGCTGCGCAACGCGTTCGGCACCAGCGAGGCGACGTCGACGGAGTCGGCCTCGAGCGGGAAACCCGCCGCGCGCGCGAGGATCAGCAGCTTGCGGCGCACGTCCTCGCCGGAAAGATCCTCGCGCGGATCGGGCTCGGTGTAACCGGCTTCGCGCGCCTGCCGCACCAGCGCCGAGAACGGGCGCATGCCGTCGTAGCGGTTGAACAGCCACGCGAGCGAACCCGACAGCACGCCGGCGATCGCGTGGATGCGGTCGCCGCCGGCCCGCAGCTCGCGCAGCGAGCGCAGCAGCGGCAGGCCCGCGCCGACGGTCGCCGAATCGCCGTACTGCGCGCCACCGCGTTCGCAGGCGGCGCGGATCGCGCGCCAGCGCGCGAGCGAAGTGCCCTGCCCGAGCTTGCAGGCGGTGACGACGTGGATGCCCTGGGCGAGCCATTGCGCATGATGGCCGGCGACTTCTTCGCTGGCGGTCGCATCGACGAGGATGCGCTCGCCGTGTGCGCCCAGTGCAGCGACAGCGATGGACAACCCCTCTCCCGCCGGGAGAGGGGCAGGGGTGGGGGAAAGGCGCAACGATTCTGCACTGGGACACACCCTTCCCTCACCCGCCGCTTCGCGGCGGCCTCTCCCGATGGGAGAGGGAAAAAAGCACGAGGTCGAGTTGGCGACATGCACGAGTTGCAGGCTCCGGGTGATCGGCGATCCTGCCAGCGCATCCAGTCGCTGCAACAAGGCCTTGCCGACCGTGCCCACGCCCAGCAGGGCGACGCGCACCGGCTCGACCGCGGCTGACGGCGACTCGCACGCAGTCGCAACCCGTTTTCGCGCGACCTCGCGCGCTTCGAGCACGGCCGCGTTCAACACGACACCCGCTCGCGTTCCTCGCGCTCCACCACCGCGTCCGTGAATGCGAGCGCGCGGTCGAGCGCGGCGTCGAGGTCGGCGGCGAGATCGTCGATGTGCTCGATCCCCACCGACAGCCGCAGCAGTCCGTCGGAAATGCCTGCCACGTCACGCGCCTGCGCCGACATCGAGGCGTGCGTCATCGTCGCCGGGTGCGCGATCAGGCTTTCCACGCCGCCGAGCGATTCGGCGAGCGTGAAATGGCGCAACCCATCGAGGAAGGCGCGCACAGCCGCCACGCCGCCACACAGTTCAACGCTCAGCATCGCGCCGTAACCGTATTGCTGGCGCGTCGCCAGCGCATGGCCGGGATGCGCGATCAGGCCCGGATAGTGCACCGCCGCGACCGCCGGGTGCCCCACCAGCAACTCGGCGATCGCGGCGGCGTTTTCCTGGTGCACGCGCAGGCGCGCATCGAGCGTGCGCAGGCCGCGCAGGGTGAGGAAGCTGTCGAACGGGCTGCCGGTCAGGCCGAGCGCGTTCGCCCACCAGGCCAGCGTCTTCGCGAGTTCGGCCTCCTTCGCCACCACTGCGCCGCCGACGACGTCGCTGTGGCCGTTGATGTACTTCGTGGTCGAATGCAGGACGAGGTCGGCGCCCAGTTCGAGCGGCCGCTGCAATGCCGGCGAGAGGAAGGTGTTGTCGGCAAGCACGAGCGCGCCCACGCCATGCGCCGCTTCGGCGACGGCACGGATGTCGGTGATGCGCAGCAACGGGTTGCTCGGCGTCTCGATCCACACCAGCTTCGGCGGGACGCGCAGGGCCTCGACCAGCGCCTGCGGATCGGTGAAGTCGACGGTGACCACGACGAAGTGGTTCTTGCGCGCGAGCGCATCGAACAGCCGCCAGCAACCGCCGTAGCAATCGTGCGGAACGACGACGCGGTCGCCCGGCGCCAGCAGCGCGTTGAGCACGAGCGTGCAGGCGGCCATGCCGGTCGCGGTGACCACGCCGCCGGCGCCGCCCTCGAGCTCGGCCAGCGCGTGGCCGAGCAGGTCGCGCGTCGGGTTGCCACTGCGGGTGTAGTCGTACTTCCGCTTCTTCTCGAAGCCCTCGAAGCTGAAGTTGCTCGACAGCACGATCGGCGGCGTCACCGCGCCAAAGGCGGTGTCGCTGTCGATGCCGCTGCGCACGGCGATGGTGGAAGCGCAGGGGCGGACGGAAGCGGGGGTGCTCATGCCGCACCTCCGCAGGCGTCGATGCGCGCATCGCGCAGGATCGCGTCGAACACCGCGGTCTCCTTCAGGAAGGCGTCGTGTCCGTACAGCGAGCGCAGCACGTGCACGCGCACCGGGCCGCCGATGCGCGCGGCGAGTTCGTGCACGTCCTCCGGCGGGGCGAGTCGATCGCCGTGCACGGCGACCAGGGTGGCCGGCACGTTCACGTGCGCGGGCTCGACGCGGTGCAGGTCGATCGATTCGGACAGGCGCAGGAAGGCGGTCGGCGACCAGCGGTCGGCGTAGCGCGCGCCACAGGCTTCCAGATAGTCCTCGGCGGCGCAGCGCGCGTGGCTGCCGTCGAGCACCGCCTGCTCGCCGAAGCGCTGCGCGAATTCCTCCGGCGCGCGGTAGGTCAGCATCGCCAGCTGGCGCGCGATCGACAGGCCGAGCACGTCCGCGCACTGCAATTGCCCGAGCGCGACGACCTTGCGCTGGAGGGAGCGCAGCGCGCTGGCGTACGGATGCGGGCGGTGCGCGCCGGCGATCGCCACCAGCTTGCGCAGGCGCGAAGGATGGCGCGCGGCGAACTGCAGTCCGACCTGGGCGCCGTAGGAGCAGCCGACGAAGGCTTCGATCCGGGTGATGCCGAGGTGGTCGAGTGCTGCCGCGATGGCGTCGGCCTGGTCGGCGGTGTCGATCGGCGCGTCGAGGCTGCCGTCGCTGCCGAGCCAGTCGATCGAGATCACCTGCACCTGGCGCGGATCGAGCGCGCGGCCTGCGCCAACCTGCGCCTGCCACCAGCCCGGCAACTCGTCCGAAGGCAGCGCCGCCGCACGCCGGTCGGCGGAGATGCCGCCCTGGACGACGACCGCCGGCAGGCCGGCCTCACCAAGCCGCTGCCAGCGGACGCACAGCCGGTGCTCGCCGGCGTGGCACAGGTCCAGCCGCAGTTCGAACTCGCCCCGTTCGGCCGGGAAAGCGGGCGCGTCGATGCAGGCTTCGGAAAGCGCAGCGCGCTCCGCGGTACACACCGGCTCGGCATCGATCGAGGGAAACAGCGTGGCGAGGGTCATGGCGGATCTCCTGGTGGTCGAGCCCCAAGCGAGATCGCGCGGTATGCGGAAAGCGACGCCGTCCACGCACGACGGCGAAGACGACCCATCTTCCGGTGGACGCGAACGTCCCCGCAGGATTTGGCACCGTTGGACGCTTGCGCGTCGCGGTTGCCCCGGCTTCAAAGGGCCTGTCCCTCAGCCGGTCTCGATGGGATTGCAGGGACGATGCTGCGGCATCGATCCGAACTTGTCAATCCCTTCATCCGCATGAAGCGATAAATAAAAACGGACGGCATCGACCCGGTCGCGGCGCGCCCGACCCATGCGCCGCCGTATCGCAATCGCGAACTCAGGCGCTAGACTGGCCTCGACCGCAGGGGGACCGCCGATGCGCATGTCGCGTGTCCGGGAAGAGTCGTCGCATGCACGGACATGGGCGCTGGCGCTCGTGCTGGGCCTGCTTGCGTTCGCATCGGCCTGGGCGCTCGACCCGGGGCGGCAGTTCGAGCAATACGTCGCCAACCGCTGGTCGATCCAGGACGGCCTGCCGCAGATCAGCGTGCTGGCGATCGCGCAGGACCGCGACGGCTATATCTGGGTCGGCACCCAGGATGGCCTGGCGCGCTTCGACGGCGTGCACTTCACCACCTATACGCCCGAAATCGAACCGGCCCTGGCCGGCATCTGGATCCGCTCGCTCCTGCCCGACCGCGGTGGCCGGATGTGGATCGGCACCTACAAGGGACTGACGGCTTACGAGCACGGCCGTTTCACCGCATTCCACCTCGCCGGCGCGAACGCGAACGAGGCCCTGGACGTGTACGCGCTCGCGGAGGACGAGCAGGGCAACGTCTACGCCGCCACTTCGGACGGTGTGCTGCGCGTCGTCGGCAGCCACCTCCAGCGCACCGAGGCCGCGATCAAGCCGGCACTCTCGCTGCTGCTGCGCAAGGACGGCACGTGGATCGGCACGACCGGCGCGGTGGTGCGGATGGAGGACGGCAAGCCGGTGCGCATGCCGTTGCCGGGAGACGCCGCGAGCGTTGCGGTGACCCACCTGGTCGAGGCGCAGGGACGAGTATGGGCCGGTACATCGCAGGGCCTGTACTTCCTCGATGGCCAAGCGTGGACCCGTTTCGCCGATCCGGTGCTGGGCACCTCGCCGATCGGCGCACTGTTCGAGGACCACGACGACAACCTGTGGGTCGGCGCCAATCCCTCGCTCGCGCGCATCCGCGACGGTCGCCTCGTCGAGGCTTATTCCGGCAGCGCGCCGATGACCTACCGCAACGTCACCAGCGCCTTCGAGGATCGCGAGAACAACCTCTGGCTCGGCAGCCAGGTGGAAGGCCTGACCCGGTTGTGGAATGGCTGGACGCGGCGCTACAGCGTCAACGACGGCCTGAACGATCCGGTCGTCTGGTCGTTGTCCAAGGGTCCCGACGGCACCGTCTGGGTCGGCACCAGCGACGGCGTGAGCGTGTTCGAGTTCGGCCGCTTCCACCCCATCGTCGACGGCGCCAAGCTGCCGCACCCGCACGCCTACAACCTGCTGGCCGAGGCCGACAAGCTCTGGATCGGCACCCGCCATGGCCTGGCGGTGCGACGCAACGATGGCACCCTGGAAACCTCGGCGCTGTTCGCCCCGATGGCGACCGCGCAGATCAACGGCATCGTCCGCGGGCTCGATGGCGCGCTGTGGTTCCCGACCACCGAAGGCCTGTTCCGTCTCGAACACGAAGGCCAGCCCGACGAGCGCCTGCACCGCTATGGCGAGGTCGACGGCCTGCCCGACCCGCGCGTGCGCGCGATCGACTGGCTGCGCGACGGCCGCCTGCTGGTCGGCACCGAGACCGGCCTGTACGAGAAGCGCGACGAACGCTTCTCCGCGGTCGGCGCCGACAGTGGCCTGCCGCACGACATCGACGTCACCACGATCCACCAGCTGCCGTCCGGCGAAATCCTGGTCGGCACCCAGTCCGAGCAGTTGTTCCTCCATGGCGAACGCGGCTGGACGCAACTGGGTCCGGACCAGGGCATGCCGCGCAACGAAACCTTCTTCATCACCGAGGACGACCGCGGCTACCTGTGGCTGACCGGCATCCGCGGCATCATCCGCGTCCCGCTCGAGGATTTCGCGCGCTTCGAACGCGGCGAGATCGCCAGGGTCCGCGGCGAGATGATCCTCAACGAGCGCGGCGACCGCGACGCCGGCCAGCAGGGCTTCTGCTGCAATGGCGCGGGCATGTCCAAGGGTTACATCGACGGCCACGTGCTCTGGCTGCCCTCGCGCGATGGCGTGGTCGCGCTGGACACCCATGGCATCGTCAAGAACCCGGTTCCGCCGACGGTGGCGATCGAGCAGGTGAACTACCCGCACGGCTCGTACACGCCGGCGACGATGCCGGCCACGCTCGACTCGGACGAACGCGACCTGAGCTTCCAGTTCACCGCGCCCAGCTTCCAGGACCCGCGCAGCATCCAGATCCGCTACCGCCTGCTCGGCTACGACAAGGACTGGCACGAACTCGACGATCCCGGCCGGCGCCGCGCCAACTACACCAACCTGCCGCCGCGCGACTACACCTTCGAGGTGATGGCCGCCAACAACGCCGGCGTCGCGAACCCGACGCCGGCGCGCCTGTCCTTCGCGATCCGGCCGCGCTTCCACGAGACCCGCCTGTTCGATGGCCTGATCGCCCTGCTGATCGCGACGATCGTCTACGCCGGCTACCGCTACCAGCGCCACCAGCACGAGATCGCCCGCACCGCACTCGAGCGCATGGTCGACGAGCGCACCCAGCAGTTGAACGTCTCCAATGCGCGCCTGGAGAACGCCAGCCAGACCGACCCGGCAACCGGCCTGCGCAACCGCCGCTACCTCGCCAACCAGATCCCGGCGGACCTGGCCTTCTACGATCGCGAGCAGCAGCACGACGGCAAGTACGAACAGGCGATGCTGTTCGCGCTCGTGCGCATCGAGCGCACCGACCGGCTGCGGCCCGAGCTCGAAAGGCATGTCAGCGACCGCGCGCTGCAGCAGTTCGCGCAGGTGCTGACCGCGCTCGTGCGGCACGGCGACTACATCGTGCGCTGGGACGAATCCGAAGTCCTGCTGCTGTTCCGGCCGATGCACAGCCGCCACATCGACGGCGTCGGCGACCGCATCCGCGAGGCGATCCTGGGGCACGCCTACGATGGCGGCAGCGGCACGCCGCTGACCCTGAGCTGCTCGATCGGCATGGCCGAGTACCCGCTGTACCGCGACGCGCTGCGGCGCCCGGGCTGGGAACAGATGATCGGCATCGCCCGTGCCGCGATGCTATGGGCGGCGCGCCGCGGCCGCGATGGCTGGGCGGCGTTCCGCCCGACCCTGCGCTCGGATCTCGCCAACATCCTGCGCGAACTGGGCGAGGACCCGCAGCCGCTGATCGACAGCGGCCGCCTGCAGGTGCTCAGCTCGCACCCGGACGCGCACCGTGACGGCGATCCACAGGGGGGGTAAGCTGCCATCGTGAGTATCGCGTATCGGCCCGTGGCGATCTTCCTTGCGCTGGTGGGGCTCTACCTCGCCGGCAACGAATACGCCGTGCACTTCGCCAAGGGCCCGGGCGATTTCGCGCTGTTCTGGCCCTCCGCAGGTCTTGCATACGCCGCGGTCACCGTCCTCGGCCTGCGCTGGGTGCTGCTGGTGCCGGTCGCGATGTTGCTCGACTACACGCTCCGCCAGCACGTGCCATTCGCTTACCTGGCCTGCACGATCCTCGGCAACACCGCGGCCGTCCTTGCAGGCGGCTGGATCGCGCGCCGCGGACCGATGCCCTCCTATCCGGAATTCCGCTCGGCCTTCCGCATGCTGATCGGCGGGATCGTGCTGTCGATCATCGCCTCGACGGTCGGCACGATGGGCATGGTGATCGCCGGCAACCTGACCAGCGATGCGGTGCCGGACGCCCTCCTGCGCTGGTCGATGGGCGACCTGCTCGGCATCACTGCGGTCTCTCCGGCGCTGATCCTGTTCGCCTACCGCAAGACCCAGTACCCGTCGTTCGAACGCTCCGACAAGATCGCGCGCGAGGGCGAGCAGACGGTATGGAACGTCGCCCTGATCGGCAGCTTCCTGCTGATGGCCTGGGGTGCGGCCGAAGGCGGCCGTTATCCGCTGGGGCTGTCGAGCCTGCCGCTGTCGGTGATGGTATGGAGCGCATTGCGCTTCGAGCCGCTGCGCACGGCGATGGCGGTGATGCTGACCGTCCTGCTGATCGGCAGCTTCACCGGCATGGGCCTGAGCGGCTTCGACTCGCCCGCGCGCACGCTCGACTGCGCGATGCTGCTGTCCTACCTGTGCGTGCTCTCGGTCATGCCGATCACCCTGGCCCTGGTCGTCAACGAGGGCCGCATCGCCACCCGCAAGCTGGTGCGCCGCGCGACCACCGATCCGCTGACCGGCCTGCCCAACCGCGCCGCGTTCGAGGTCTCGGTGCGGCGCGCGCTGGCCAATCCGGCGATGCCGCCGATGGCGCTGTGCTACCTCGACCTGGACAACATCAAGCTGGTCAACGACACCTCCAGCCACGCCGCCGGCGATGCCCTGATCGTCGGCGTCGCCGGCCTGCTCGGCGCCAGCCTGCAGCCGGACGATGCCCTCGCCCACCTCGGCGGCGACGAGTTCGCCGTGCAGCTCCACAACGCCACCCCGACCATCGCCCGCGACCGCGCCCATACCCTGGTGCGCGCGATCGAGGACTACCGCTGCAACTGGGAGGGCCGCATGCTGACCACCACGGCCAGCATCGGCGTGGTGCCGTACCAGGCCGGCGAAGCGGATTTCTCGCACCTGCTCTCGCAGGCCGACGCGGCCTGCTTCACTGCCAAGGAGCAAGGCGGCAACCGCGTCTGCGTGGCCGGCGCGACCCCCGGCGACGTGCTCGACCGCACCGTGGCGATGCGCTGGGCCGTGCGCATCCGCGAGGCGCTCGACAGGCAGGCCTTCAGCCTGTACGCGCAGACGATGGCGCCGCTGCATGCCGGCCTCGACACCGGCCGCCACTTCGAATTGCTGCTGCGCATGCACGACGGCGACACCGGCGCGCCGCTCGCGCCCAGCCACTTCATGCCGGCCGCCGAACGCTTTCGCCTGAGCGTGCCGATCGATCGCATGGTCGTGGGCATGGCGCTGGACTGGCTCGAATCCCACCCGGCGGACGCGGCCACGGTGACGACCTGCTCGATCAACCTGTCCGGCGAAGCGCTGGTGGACGAGTCCTTCATCGGCTTCGTCGCCGAGCGCCTGGCGCGCAGCAGCTTCCCGGCCTCGCGCATCTGCCTTGAAGTCACCGAGACCAGCGCGGTGCGCGACCTCGCCCGCGCGCAGCGCTTCATCGACCAGTTGCGCGAGCTTGGGTGCCGCTTCGCGCTCGACGATTTCGGCACCGGGTTCTGCTCGTTCAGCTACCTGCGCTCGCTCGACGTGGACTACTTCAAGATCGACGGCAGCTTCGTGCGCGACATGCAGACCTCGCCGCTGTCGGCCGCGGTCGTGCGCTCGATCACCCAGATCGCGCACGTCCTGCACAAGAAGACGATCGCCGAGCACACCGAGAACCAGGAACTGATCCGCGTCCTCACCGACCTCGGCGTGGACTTCGGCCAGGGCTACGCGATCGACCGCCCGCAGCCGCTGGCCAGCTACTTCGCCCAGCCATTCGTGGCGCCGGTGTTCGCGCTGGCGGAGGAAAGCCGCATCCGCGCCTGAAGCCGTGCACGCATGGCCGGCCGCCTCACCGGATCGGCTTGCCGTCATCTTCCCGGGGAATTGCCATGCACAGCCCGTTGGCGCTCGCCGCCATCGCCATCCTTGCCCTTGCGCCCGACGCCGCGCCGATGCGCGTCGACGGCGTTCCGGTCTATGGCCGCGTCCACGATATTGCCGTCGGAGATCTCCACGCGGCGATCATGTCACTCGGATCGGCCAAGCCGGCCTCCATTGATGTCATCGACCACGACCATATCCGCGCACACCTGGCGTCGAAGGACCTGGGCTGGGTGCCATTGGGTCGATGCGTGATGAACGAACCGGATGGCAGCCAACAACCAGATTGGTGCAACGACGGGCACGTGATTGCAGAAGACCAGGCGGCCTTGGAGACAATCCGGACTGCGGACCAGGTCTTCGTCTTTGCGGTCGCCGACCGGGAGCAGCCGCACCGCGACGAACGCAACATGAGGTTACTCGACGCGCGGGCAAGCGCCGGCATCCGCACCCTGCTCGGCGACACGAGGCACTGGCTCCACGGTTTCGACAACACGATCTTCAAGCCCAATACGCGACTGAGGGCGTCGGACATCGGCTTCGTGTTCCGCAAGGGCCCATCCGAGGTCGTGCTGTTCTTCAACTACCGGCGGGTCGAAGGCACCTTCAACGGCGAGAACATAGGTCACTGCAGCCTCGACCGGATTGAGGCGATGAAGGCCTGGGAAGAGCGATTCGCCCGTCCGGAAATGCCGACGAAATAGCGTCGTAGACCGGATGCAATCCGGGCTACGTGTTCCTGCGGTTGCTCTTGCGCGCACGACGCGCGCGCTCTTCAAAGGGGCCCCTGGCGGAGCGGCGGACGGGGGCGGTCAAACCCGAAGGGCGATGCGCAGGATGCGCATCGTTTTTCGACGATGCACGGATGCATCGCCGAAAAATCAGCCCTCGCCCGCGGACCCGGAGCACATGGATGTGCGCAGGGCGCGGAGCCCGGGGTGTCCTTTCTCTTGGTGACTTCTCTTTGGACAAGCAAAGAGAAGTCACCCGCCCCGCGGCAGCGGGCGGAATCGCTTGAGGAGAACCGGACACGCCTCGTCACACGCGAACGAAGAGTCCCGGGCAAGCGACGGGCGACGGGCGAAAGCCGGCCGCGCCATCGGAGTCTTCAGGTCTGCAGGACCCGCTTCAGGTGCTGCATGTCGAAGCGCTCCACCGCGCGCGCGCGCGCCGAAGCCTGCGGCTCGGGCAGCGACTTCGAGGCTTCGTTGAAGGCCTTGACGGTCCCGAACATCGGCGCGTCCTTCAACGGATGGGCCGGGAAACGCGCGATGAGCGACTTGATCATCTCGCGCAAAAACGCGACTTCGGCTTCCAGTTCGTCCAGGCGTTCTTCGCTGCTCGACATGGCTCACGCTCCTTGGGTCTGCATGGGAATCCTGCGCGGGAGACACGGCGTGTTCCTGCGTTCCATGCGGCGATCGGGGGAGTCGTCGTTCCGGTCGGGAAGGACGACAGGCGCCACGGATGCCATCCTACCCATTTTGGACGCGCAAGGCGCGCCGATGCGCTGCGGTATAATGAAATCATCCCGCAAGCCATGATGGCGCCGCACCGGCGCCCGTCCGCATGTCCGACCATCTACGCGAAACCCGCCGCCGCCGCACTTTCGCGATCGTGTCGCATCCCGACGCCGGCAAGACGACCCTGACCGAGAAGCTGCTGCTGTTCGGCGGCGCGATCCAGATGGCCGGCAGCGTGAAGGGCCGCAAGGCCGCGCGCCACGCCACCTCCGACTGGATGGCGCTGGAGAAGGAGCGCGGCATCTCGGTCACCTCCTCGGTGATGCAATTCCCCTACGAGGACAAGATCGTCAATTTGCTGGACACGCCCGGCCACGCCGACTTCGGCGAGGACACCTACCGCGTGCTCACCGCGGTCGACAGCGCGCTGATGGTGATCGACGTGGCCAAGGGCGTCGAGGAGCGCACGATCAAGCTGATGGAGGTGTGCCGCCTGCGCGATACCCCGATCATGAGCTTCATCAACAAGCTCGACCGCGAAGGCAAGAATCCCATCGACCTGCTCGACGAGGTCGAATCCGTCCTTGGCATCCAATGCGCGCCGGTGACCTGGCCGATCGGCATGGGCTCGCGCCTGAAGGGCGTCGTGCACCTGCTCACCGGCGAAGTGCACCTGTACGAGCAGGGCCGCAATTTCACCCGCCAGGACTCGACGATCTTCGCCTCGCTCGACGATCCGCAACTGCAGGCGCGCATCGGCGCCGAGATGCTGCGCGAGGTGCGCGAGGAGCTCGAACTGGTCGAAGGCGCATCGCATCCGTTCGACAAGGAGAAATACCTCTCCGGCCAGCAGACGCCGGTGTTCTTCGGCTCGGCGGTCAACAACTTCGGCGTGCAGTTGCTCCTCGACTTCTTCGTCGAGCACGCACCCTCGCCCGCTCCGCGCGCGACCACCTCGCGCGAGGTGAAGCCCGAGGAAGAAACCTTCACCGGCTTCGTGTTCAAGATCCAGGCGAACATGGACCCGATGCACCGCGACCGCGTCGCCTTCCTGCGCGTGTGCTCGGGCCGCTACGACGCGGCGATGAAGGCTTTCCACGTGCGCGCCGGCAAGGAGACCAAGCTCGCGAACGCGTTGACCTTCATGGCGTCCGACCGCGAAATCGTCGACAAGGCATACCCGGGCGACGTGATCGGCCTGCACAACCATGGCACCATCTCGATCGGCGACACCTTCACCGTCGGCGAGAAGCTGTCCTACACCGGCATCCCGAACTTCGCGCCGGAACTGTTCCGCCGCGCGCGCCTGCGCGATCCGCTCAAGCTCAAGCAACTGCAGAAGGGCCTGGCGCAGTTGTCCGAGGAAGGCGCCACGCAGTTCTTCCGTCCGCTGATGAGCAACGACCTGATCCTCGGCGCGGTCGGCACCCTCCAGTTCGACGTGGTCGCCTACCGCCTGAAGGACGAGTACGGCGTCGACGCGAGCTTCGAGCCGGTCGGCGTCGCCACCGCGCGCTGGGTGCATTGCGACGACGCGAAGAAGCTGGAGGAGTTCCGCGAGAAGAACGCGCTCAACCTCGGCCTCGACGCGGCCGGGCAACTGGTCTATCTCGCACCGACGCGGGTGAACCTGCAACTGGCGATGGAACGCGCGCCCGACGTGCGTTTCGCGGCCACCCGCGAGCATGCGCACGCGGCGGCGCTGGATTGACGAATCCGGGGATGTCGCGAAATGGCCGTGGCATGACCCAAGCGACGGTCGCCGCGCCGGATCGCCTTGCTAGCCTGCCGGTCCCGAACCAGGATTCGCGAATGCAAGCCTCGACCCTCGCCTTCACCACACCCGCCGACGCGCCACGCTGGAAGCGCTGGCTGGTGTATTCGCCGCTCGCGCGCATCCTGATCTACGTCGCCTTGTTGATGGCGACCGTCAAGCTGACGATGCTCGGCTTCCACGCGATCGGCATCAACCGCAACTCGCCGGTGCTGTTGCGCGCCTACGCCGAATGCTTCGGACGGGCGATCCCGCCCCTGCTCGCCTACCTGGTGCTGGTGAAGGGAATCGAGCGAAGGCCGCTGGCGGAATTCGCAAGGGACAGGTGGCTGCGGCACAGCGCAACCGGACTTTTCGCTGGCGCCCTCCTGTTCAGCGCCGTCGTCGGCGAGTTGTGGCTGCTCGGCAGTTACCACGTCCTCGGCTTCAATCTCCACGCGCACTGGTGGATCGCGTTGATCACCGTCGGCGTCGGCGCAGGCATCGGCGAGGAGATCATGTTCCGCGGTGCGCTCTACCGGATCGTCGAGGAAGGCCTTGGAACCTGGGGCGCGCTGGTGATTTCGGCGCTTGCATTCGGCTTCATCCATATCCAGAACCCCGGCGCGACGGTATGGAGCTCGTCGGCCATCGCGATCGAAGCCGGCCTGCTGTTCGGGCTGCTCTACCACGTCACCCGCTCGCTGCCGATCTGCATGGGCCTGCATGCGTCGTGGAACTTCATGCAAGGAACCGTGTACGGCATTCCCGTTTCCGGAACGGCTGCCGACGGATTCCTGGTCTCCACCCGCACCGGACCGACCTGGCTCAGCGGCGGCGCGTTCGGCGCCGAGGCTTCGGTGATCGCCCTGCTGATGTGCTCGGTCTGCACGCTCGCCCTGCTCTGGCTCGCCGTGCGCCGCGGTTCGATCGTGCCGCCGGCATGGAAGCGCACGCGAGCGGTCGAGCTTTCCGCGTGGGACCGCATGGACAAGGTTCGCTGAGCACGGAACCCTGGCTCGACCGGATCCGATTTGAGCTACGCTCGACCCCTCGTCGTCCGCGAGGAGTCGCCATGCACGCGCACCATCCCCTGCTGTCGATCGCGCCGGGCAGGCTGCGCCCCACCCAGATCACCGTGGGCATGGCCGAGGTGCGCGCCAAGCGCGCACAGTGGAGCGGGATGCGGAAGAAGAAGCGCAAGGAACTGCTGGCCTCGCACTGGTTCCCCGGTGTGCTCGGGCCGAAGCGCCAGGTCTACATCGTCGACCATCACCATCTCGGCCGCGCCCTGTGCGAGGAAGGCGTGGACGAGGTGCCGGTGATGATCCAGCGCGACTTCTCGTGGCTGGAACAGGAGATGTTCTGGCGCACGATGGAGTTCAACCGCTGGGCGCATCCCTACGACCAGCACGGCGCGCGCATCGGCTACGACGCCATCCCGAACACGCTCGACCAGCTCGTCGACGATCCCTACCGCACCCTCGCGGCGCGCGTGCGCGAGGCCGGCGGCTACTCGAAGGACGCCATTCCCTATGCCGAGTTCATGTGGGCGGAGTTCTATCGCCGCCAGTTGAAGCTGCGTGGCGACGAGGTTCCCGCGAAGACGCTGCAGGCGGCGCTGCTGCTCGCGCACAGCCACGAGGCGGCGTTCCTTCCGGGATGGACTGGAACGATGGGATGAGCGAGGCAGTTGTCGGCTCCGGTTCGACACGGGCCGCAAGCCGCGGCGCCGACGTGCTGGCCGGGTTGTCGATCGCCGGGCTGCTGCTGCCCGAAGCGGTCGCGTATTCGGGCATCGCCAACCTGCCGCCGCAGGCGGGCGTGATCGCGCTGATCGTCGGCCTGTCCTGCTACGGCCTGCTCGGGCGCAGCCGCTACGCCATCGTCTCGGCGACGTCCTCTTCGGCCGCGGTGCTCGCTGCGGGCACGCTCGCGCTGGCCAGCCTGCACGGCGTATCGCGCGTGGCGATCGCGGCGACGATGGTGGTGCTCACCGGCGCGCTTTTCCTGATCGCCGGTGCGGCGCGGCTGGGCGGGCTTTCGCAACTGGTCGCACGTCCGGTGCTGCGCGGTTTCGCGTTCGGGCTGGCCTGCGTGATCGCGATCAAGCAACTGCCACACCTGGCCGGCCTGCCCGCGTTGCACGGGGACTTCGTGCCGCTGTTGCTGTGGCGCCTGGCGCAATCATCCGGGTTGTTGCAGCCGTACACGCTCGGCTGCGGCATCGTCGCGCTGGCGATGCTGTTCCTCGGCGAACACGTGCGCCGCGTGCCCGGCTGTCTCGTCGTGATCGCGATCGGCATCGCGGCTTCGCCGTGGCTCGCGCAGCATGGCGTGGGTCTCACGGGCAGGATCGATCTTTCGCTCGACCTGGCGATGCCGGCATGGCCCTCCAGCGAACAGTGGCTGCCGAGCATCGAACTCGCCGCGGCCCTGCTGCTGATCCTGTTTGCGGAATCCTACGGATCGATCCGCACCTTCGCATTGCGGCACGGCGACGCGGTGGATGCCAACCGCGACCTGCTCGTGCTCGGCGTCGCCAACGCGCTGTCCGGCCTGCTCCACGGCATGCCGGTCGGCGCCGGTTATTCGGGCACTTCGGCGAACGAGACCGCGGGCGCGCGATCGCGGATGGCCGGCCTCGTCGCCGCCTGCTGCGTGCTGCTGATGGTGTGGCTGCTGATCGGCTTCATCGAACGCATACCCGAACCGGTACTCGCGGCGATCGTGATCCACGCGGTCAGCCGGTCGTGGCGGCTGGCGGTGTTCAAGCCCTACCTGCAGTGGAAGCGCGACCGCATCGTCGCCCTGTCGGCGGTGGTGGCCGTGCTTTCGCTGGGCATCCTCGACGGCCTCCTGGCCGCGATCGCGATCAGCCTGGCGATGATGCTGCGTCGCCTCGCGACGCCGCGCCTGAGCGTGCTCGGCAGATACGCGGGCGGCCACGATTTCGTGAACATCGCGGCGCATCCGCAGGCCGTCGAAATCCCAGGGCTGCTGATCCTGCGCCCGGAAGAACCGCTGTTCTTCGCGAATGCCGAATCGATCTTCGCCATCGCCCGATCGCACGCGGCCGAGCGCGCATCGCTGCGACACGTGATCCTGAGCCTGGAGGAATCGCCCGACCTCGACAGCACCTCGCTCGAGGCACTGGCCGATTTCGCGACGTCGCTGCAGGCGCGCGGCATCGCGCTGCGCGTTGCGCGACTCAAGGACGACGCGCGCGAAGTGCTGACGAGCGCCGCGCTGCCGCAGCTACCGGCGAGCGCGCTCGACCACTTCAGCGTCGCCGATGCGGTGGACGACGAAGGCGGCGGCCCGCGACCCGGTTGACGATGCTTCCCGCGCTCCGCCCTTTCCCCAGGCCGGCGGCGTTCGGGGCGGCCACGGGAATCCTGCCAGGCGCCAGGCCCGACAAGAAGGATCGAGCGCGAGGCGCTCCGCCACCTCGCTTAAGATGCGCCGATGGCGCAGTTCCCGAGCACGCGGTGGAGCCTGATCCGGCAGAGCGGCACGACGCTTTCCGGTCGCGCCGCCTTCGGCGAACTCGCGCAGGCTTATCGATCGGCGATCCTCGCGTACTTCCGCGCGCGGCTTCCGGCCAGCGAAGCCGAGGACGCCACCCAATCCTTCCTCACCGCCAGCTTCGAACATGCCTGGTGGTCGCGCGCCGATGCGCAACGCGGCAGCTTCCGCCACTTCCTGTTCGTCCTGCTTCGGCGCCATCTCGCGCGCTGGCGCGCCGCGCGCGAGCCTGCCGGCAGCCCTGCCGTCGAAGCCGACGAGATCGCCGACAGCGCACCGGAAGCGGACCGCCAGTTCGACCTGCGCTTCGTGCTCGCGCTCACCGCCCGCGCGATCGAGGCGCAACGCGCACGCTATGCGCAACGCGGGCGCGAGGCCCTGCTTGAACGCCTGCTGCCGCTGCTGTCCTCGCCGCCCGAGCATGGCGAGCTCAAGGCCATGGCCGCCGCGCTGGACATGCCCGCCAACACGCTGACGGTGGAGATCAACCGGCTGCGGCTGCGGCTGCGCGAAGAAATGCGCGGCATGGTGGAGGACCTGTGCGCGGACGAGGCTACCTTCGCAGTGGAATGGGCAGCGGTGCAGCGCATACTCGAAGGGGAATGACCGCGCTGTCACTTTTCGCGCCGCTTGCGTAATCGTGGGATGGAACCGGGAGAACCCACGTGAACCACCATCCGAACGACACCGACCGCCTGCATGCCGATCCTGCCGATTCGGTGCTGCTCTCGCTCGCGCGAGCCGTCGCCGGCGGCCATACCGCCGGCGGCGCCAGTTGGCCCCGGCTCGACCTCGCGGACCCGAAGCAACGCGAGTTCGGCGACTACGAACTGCTCGAGGAGATCGGCCGCGGCGGCATGGGCGTGGTCTACCGCGCGCGCCAGCGCAGCCTCGACCGCGAGGTCGCGATCAAGTTCATCGCCGACTGGTTCGCCGACGCCGACGGCGTCACCCGATTCCTCGCCGAAGCGCGCGCCGCCGCGCGCCTGCTGCATCCGAACATCGTGCCGGTGCACGAGGTCGGCACCGTCGGGGGACTGCACTACTTCTCGATGCCGCTGATCCGCGGCCACTCGCTGGCGACCGTGCTCGATGCCGGCACGATGCCGGCCGCCGATGCGATCGCGCTGCTGCTCACGCTATGCGACGCGATCGACTATGCGCACCGGCTCGGCCTGCTGCACCTGGACCTCAAGCCGGCGAACGTGCTGCTCGACGCGCGCGGCGAACCACAGATCGCCGACTTCGGGCTCGCCAGGCACATGGACGAACGCGGCGGAGTGGACGCTCAGGAGGTCTCGGGCACGCCCTCGTTCATGGCGCCCGAGCAGATCCTCATCAAGCAATACCGTCTCACCGCAGCCACCGACACCTATGCGCTCGGTGCGATCCTCTACCGCTGCCTGACCGGTGTTTCGCCGCACGGCGAAGGCAGCGCCGACGATGTGATCCGCCGCGCAGCCGCAGGGCGCATCCGCGCGCCGCGCGAAGTGAATCCGAAGATCGCGCGCGATCTCGATGCGATCTGCATGAAATGCCTGGAGCTGCAGCCTGGCGACCGCTATGCCAGCGCGGCGCAGCTCGCCGACGACCTGCGCCGCGTGCGCGATGGCTTGCCGGTCAGCGTGCGGCGCATCGGCATCGGCGAGCGGGCGCAGCGCTGGCTGCGGCGCGAGCCGAAGCTGGCGGCGGCGGTCGGCCTCGCCGCGCTCACTCTGCTGATCGGCGCCGCCGCGACGACATGGCAATGGAAAAAAGCAGCTGCCGAGCGCGACCGCGCCACCATCGCCAGCGAAATCGGCGCGCACCTGTTCGCGTACCAGGGCGACGCCGACAAACGCACCGGCGATCTGATCGACTGGCTGCGCAAACGCCTGCCCGGCGACGAACAACGGCAGGCTGACGCGCTGGCTGCCTTCGCCGCCTCCACCAGTGTCGCAGGCTCCGGGAACGAAGACTCGGGAAACCTGGATGATTTGCTGGGGAGCGTGATCAAGCTGCTCGGCACCAATTATCGCCGCCAGATGATCAAGTCCCTGCAGGCAGGCGCCGACCCGTATCGCCACGTCTATGCGGCCTTGCTGGCGTGGAGCGACGAATCCGACTCGCCCAGGCCGCAGATCTTGACCGCGTCGCTGCAGGCCGCGATCACCGAGCATCCCGACGATGCATTGGTCTGGCAGATCGCCGCCGTGTATTGCCCCAGCGTCAACCGCGAGTCGCACTGCCTGTTTCCGCAGGCAGCCGAGAACCTCGTCCGACTCGATCCCGGCAATGGTTACGACTGGTTGCAGTTGATGTTCGCATCCACCGATGCGCAACTCCGGCGCGAGGCGCTGCACGAAGCCGCCCAGCGCACGCGCTTCGACGACTATACGGGCGCGGAATACGCGGCCTACGCCAAGGCGATCGAAACCGCCGCGGTTCCGCCGCCGCCCCTCATCGCACGTCCCGCGCGCGTCCTCGCACCGAACGAACGCGCGGAATCCAGCATTGCCTTGCTGGAAGCGGAAAGCATCCCGCTGCCGGCGTATCAGCACCTCACCGACTATTGCAGCGCCAGGGTCGGCATGCCCGAGGCCACCGATCCGGGAATCCGGGCCGATTGCCTCGATGTCGGCGTCCACATGGTGCGTTCGAAGGAAGGCCTCATGACACAGATGATCGGCGTGGCCATGGTCACGAGGCTCGCCAGGGACACACCGCTCGCGGAAGAAGCAAGACGGGCGCGCAGGCTTTACACCTATCTGGACGACACGTACGAAAAACTCGGCCCCAACCAGCAGATGCGCTATCCACCGGCGCGCTGGTTGCAGGACATTGCGACCGTCGGAGAAATGGCGGCGTTCCAGCGTCGCGCCAGATTCTTCGGACTACCCGATCAGCCGCCGGTCGACTGGAAGCCGAACGACCCGACGGCATTGGACTCGACGAGCGAACGCTACGACAAGACCATGGCATTGAATCGCAAGGCCGGGCTGCTCGTGGCGCAGGGCAAGTACGCGGAAGCCATAGCCCTGCTCGCACCCGAGGAAGCGACGATGCGCAAGCACTGGCGCACGGGCTGGATCATGTCCAGGTACCTCATGACGCTCGGCAAGGCGCGCAAGGGATCGGGCGACTACGCCGCCGCCGTAACGGACCTGGAAGATGCGTTTCACATCAGCTTCTACTTCCCGCCGGAATCGAAGGACGCCCGCGACTGCGCGCAGGCCCTGATTGACCTCTACACGGCATGGAACAACGCGGAGCCGGGAAAGGGCTACGAGGCGAAAGCCGATGAGTGGCAGAAGCGGTTGGCGGGACTCGCAGCGGCGAAGGACGACTGAAGCAGCCGCTTCGGCGCTAGCAGCTTCGACGCGCAGGCATCACGGCGATCACCCCTTGCGGAACACCAGCGCCCCGCCTTCCGCATCCACATGCAGGGTGTCGCCCGCGCCGAACTCGCCGGCGAGGATGCGCTGCGCCAGCGGGTTCTCCAGCTGCTGCTGGATCGCTCGCTTGAGCGGCCGCGCGCCGTAGACCGGATCGAAGCCGACGTTGCCGAGCAGCGCGAGCGCCTTGTCCGAGATGTCGATCCCGATCTGGCGTTCCGCCAGCCGCTTCGCCAGGTACTGCGTCTGGAAGCGCGCGATCTCGCGGATCTGCGACTTGTCGAGCGGGTGGAAGACCACGATCTCGTCGAGCCGGTTGATGAACTCCGGGCGGAAATGCGCCTGCACGACGGCCATCACGCCGGCCTTCATCTGCGTGTAGGCCTCGGGCGAATCCGGATTCGTCGTGCTGCTGCCCGCCATTTCCTGGATCACGTGCGAGCCGAGGTTGCTGGTCATCACGATCACGCAGTTGCGGAAATCCACGGTGCGGCCCTGGCCGTCGGTGAGGCGGCCGTCGTCGAGCACCTGGAGCAGGATGTTGAACACGTCCGGGTGCGCCTTCTCGACTTCGTCGAGCAGGATCACGCTGTAGGGACGACGGCGAACGGCTTCGGTGAGGTAGCCGCCTTCCTCGTAGCCGACATAGCCCGGGGGCGCGCCGATCAGCCGCGCGACCGAGTGCTTCTCCATGAACTCGCTCATGTCGATGCGCACGAGCGCGTCGTTGGAATCGAACAGGAACTCGGCGAGCGCCTTGCACAGTTCGGTCTTGCCGACGCCGGTCGGGCCGAGGAACAGGAAGGAACCGGTCGGCCGCCCCGGATCGGAAAGGCCCGCGCGCGAACGCCTGATTGCGTCGCTGACGGCCTTCACCGCCTCGTCCTGGCCGACCACGCGCGCATGCAGCGCCGCTTCCATCTTGAGCAGCTTCTCGCGCTCGCCTTCGAGCATCTTGCTGACCGGGATGCCGGTCCAGCGCGAGACGACCTCGGCGATCTCCTCGGCGGTGACCTTGTCCTGCAGCAGGGTGAAGCCTTTCGTCTCGGCTTCCTGCGCGGCCTTGAGCTGCTTTTCCAGCGCCGGCAGCTTGCCGTACTGGATCTCGCTCATCGTGGCGTAGTCCTGGCGGCGCTGCGCGGCCTCGAGCTCGAGGCGCGCGGCTTCGATCTGTTCCTTGATCCTGGTCGCGCCCTGCAAGGTCGCCTTCTCGGCCTTCCAGATTTCCTCGAGGTCGTTGAACTTGCGCTCGAGCACGCCGATCTCGGTTTCGAGGTCGGCCAGGCGCTGCTTCGATTCCCTGTCCTTCTCCTTCTTCAGCGCCTCGCGCTGGATCTTGAGCTGGATCAGGCGCCGCTCCATGCGGTCCATTTCCTCGGGCTTGGAGTCGATCTCCATGCGGATGCGCGAGGCCGCCTCGTCCATCAGGTCGATCGCCTTGTCGGGCAGCTGGCGGTCGGCGATATAGCGATGCGAGAGCGTGGCCGCGGCGACGATCGCAGGATCGGTGATCTCGACACCGTGGTGCACCGCGTAGCGTTCCTTGAGGCCGCGCAGGATCGCGATCGTGTCCTCGACGCTGGGCTCGCCGACGAACACCTTCTGGAAGCGGCGCTCGAGGGCGGCGTCCTTCTCGACGTACTTGCGGTACTCGTCGAGCGTGGTCGCGCCGATGCAGTGCAGCTCGCCGCGCGCGAGGGCCGGCTTGAGCATGTTGCCGGCGTCCATCGAGCCTTCGGCCTTGCCGGCGCCGACCATCGTGTGCAGCTCGTCGATGAACAGGATGACATTGCCTTCCTGTTTCGCGAGGTCGTTGAGCACAGCCTTCAGGCGTTCCTCGAATTCGCCGCGAAACTTCGCGCCGGCGATCAGCGCACCCATGTCGAGGCTGAGCACGCGGCGGTCGCGCAGGCCTTCGGGGACCTCGCCGTTGACGATGCGCTGGGCGAGGCCTTCGACGATCGCGGTCTTGCCGACGCCGGGCTCGCCGATCAGCACCGGATTGTTCTTGGTGCGCCGCTGCAGCACCTGGATCGTGCGACGGATTTCCTCGTCGCGTCCCACGACCGGATCGAGCTTGCCGCTCTCGGCGCGCGCGGTGAGGTCGATGCAGTACTTCTCCAGCGCCTGCCGCGCTTCCTCGGCGGTCGCCTCGTTGACGTTCTCGCCGCCTCGCAGCTTGCCGATCGCGGCTTCGAGGCGGCCCTTGTCCGCACCCGCGGCACGCAGCAGCTTGCCGGTTTCGCCCTTGTCATCGAGCGCGGCGAGCACGAACAGCTCGGTGGCGATGAAGGCATCGCCGCGCTGCTGCGCGAGCTTGTCGGTGACGTTGAGCAGGCGCGCGAGATCGTTGGAGATGTTGACATGGCCTTCCTGGCCGCTGACCGTCGGCAGGCGGTCGATCGCCTCGCCCAGGCGCGCGCGCAGCGTCGCCACATCGACGCCGGCCTGCGCGAGCAACGGCTTGGTGCTGCCGCCTTGCTGGTCGATCAGCGCGACCAGCAGGTGCGCCGGTTCGATGACGTTGTGGTCGCGTCCGACCGCCAGCGACTGCGCGTCGGCGAGCGCCTGCTGGAAGCGCGACGTCAGCTTGTCCATTCTCATGTGCGGTGTCTCCGGAATCCTGGGGTTCGCGTATTCGTGGCACTGCGTTCGTTGCCCTGCCAGGCGCACTTCGCGCGGTATATGATCGTCGCAGATACGCGTTGTTTCTCCGGCATCGACATGTGGTCGGGTGTCCGCGCATTCAAGCGATGGCGGTGCGAAACCGGATCGCCCCCGACGGCCGCATGGCCCTGCCCACCTTTACCGCCCGATGCCTCCATCCGACCCGCCCGCCACCCACGTCGATGCGCAGCGCGAGCTGCAGGCAGCGCGTCGGCACGTGGCCGCCAGCCGGTTCGTGGAAGCGGAACAGGCGTATGGACGCGTGCTGGCGCTGCAGCCCGAGGAGGCGGAGTCGCTGCATTTCCTTGGCGCCGCGGCCGCGCAGCGGGGCGACTACGACATCGCGGTCAACCTGCTCAGCAGGTCGTCGAAAGCGGCGCCGGCGAACTTCAACGTGCTCACGGAACTGGGCATCGTCTATCGCCGGGCGGAGCGCTACGACGCCGCGCGTTACACGCTTGAACGCGCGACCCGACTGGGCGCGGCGCGCAACCCGAGCATCCGCCTCGTGCTGGCGCACCTGCTGGAAACCGACCGGCGCCCGGAACTCGCCCTGCTGCACTACTGCCAAGCGACGATCGAGGCCCGGCAACTGCGGCGCTGGCAGGGCGACGACGGCGTCGGCTATGAGACCGACCGGCTGGTGCCGCACGCGGCGCAGTTCATCGCCACCGGCCGCCGTGCATGGTTCGACCGCGCGCTCGCGTCAGCGCGGGAAGTCGAGGACGCGAATCACAGCGATCGCATCGACGACGCCGTGGCGATGCACCTGGGGGAGCGCCGGTTCGCCCTCGCCGATCCGCGCCAGCGCGCGGGGTTCATGCATGTGCCCGGCCTGCGCGCCATCGCTTTCCCGGAGCCTTCGGCCTTCGCGTGGCTGGCGCAGGTCGTGAACCTGGTCGCGTTGGAAGATGAGGTCAACGCCTGCCTCGCGAAGGCAGCAGCTTCCGGCACGCTGCTGCTGCCCCTGCATGTCCGCGGCCTCGTCCAGTACGAGGCGCGACGGCATGCGCCGCGCCTGCGCGCCCTCGTGGAGGCGCTGCCGCTGGCGAACGTTCCCAACCTTGCGCCCGATGTATCGCTCATTGCTATCGACGCGGGCGGGCGCCTGCCGCTGCACCACGGCCCTTCCAACGCGCGCTGCCAGGTCGTCGTCAACCTCGAGGACGGCGCCGCGATCGAGGTCGTCGTGGGAGGCGAATCGCGCACGCTCGCGCCTGGCAAGTGCATCGCGATCGACCCGAGCCTGGGCGTCGAGTATCGCAACGCAGGCGCGACGCGGGCGAAGCTGCTCGTGCTGGACGCATGGCACCCGGATCTTTCCGACGCCGAGCGGCGCGCGTTGTCCGCCGTGCTCGTGGCGGCGCTAGACTTCGACGCCCGCCTGCAGGAATTGAACGCATGAATGCCGCCGCACAGCCGACGTCGCCGCCGTCCGGATCGCCGGGCCGGCGCGACCTCGCCCGTTACGTGCAGTGCTTCGACGACGCGCTCCAGCCGGCTTTCTGCGCGCAACTGGTCGAATCCTTCGAGCAGATGGCGCGCTTCCACGCGCGCAACGGCCGCGGGGTGATGACCCAGCTCGAGGACAGCGCGTGGACCGAGTTGAACGTGAACAAGGTCGCCGATGCCGGGATGAAGGAATTCTTCCAGGGGCAGGTCCTGCATTTCCTCGACCGCTACAACGAACGCCTCGGTCTGACCCTGCCGGTGCCGACGCGCGAGCGGATGGAAGTCCTGCGCATCAAGCGCTACTTCGCCGAATCCGGCGAGCAGTTCCAGCCCCACTTCGACGCGCTCGACTACAACAGCAACCGCTATCTCGTGTTCCTCTGGTACCTCAACGATGTCGGCGAAGGCGGCGAGACCGAGTTTCCGGACCTCGACCTGCGCGTGAGCGCGCGCGCCGGACGCCTGCTGGTGTTTCCGCCGTACTGGATGTTCCAGCACGCGGGACTGCCGCCGCGTTCCAACGACAAGTACATCATCTCGACGTACATGCTGTTCTGAATCCGTGCTGTTCTGAACCAGCGTGCCTGCGCGTCACCCGGCCGGCCGACGCGGCTTCAGTGCGGCCCAGGTTCGATCCAGACCAGGCTCGCCATCCGCCCGGTGCGGCCGTCGCGGCGATACGAATAGAAACACCGCGGGTCGGAAATCGTGCACAGGCCGCCGCCGTCCACGCGGCTGACGCCAGCGGCGGCGAGCCGCAGCCGGGCGAGCGCGTACAGGTCGCAGAGCCAGTGCCCGGGGCGGGTCGCGACGAAGGCGTTCGCGGCCGCCGCATCGCGATCGACGAAGGCTGCGCGCACTTCCTCGCCAACCTCGTAGGCGCGCGGGCCGGCCGCCGGGCCGAGCCATGCGCTGATCCGACCGGGCGCAGTGCGCATGGCCGCGACCGTGTTCTCGAGGACGCCGTGCGCGAGTCCACGCCAGCCCGCATGCGCAGCGCCGACGCTGCTGCCGTCGTCGCTGCAGAACAACACCGGCAGGCAGTCGGCGGTGAGGATGGCGAGCACCACCCCGGGCGTTGTCGTCACCGCGGCGTCGGCTTCGGGTTCGTCGGCTTCGGGCCTTTCGTCTGCGGCCATCGCTTCGTCGAAGCGGACGGCCCGCACGCCATGCACCTGGCGCAGCCAGCGCGGCGGCGACGGCAATCGCCAGCGTTCGACGAGCTCGACGCGGTTGTGCGCGACGGCAACCGGATCGTCGCCGCAACGCGAACCCAGGTTGAAGCTGTCGCAGGGAGCGAGCGAGACGCCCAGGCCATGGCGCAGGCTGGTCCCCGCGCGGATGCCAGCGCGCGGTTTCCATTCCAGGCGCGCCTCGTCCTCCGCCGTCACGGTGATCTGGTCCGCACCCACCGGATCGCCGTCGTGAGCGCGTACAAGGCCAGCAGGTAGGTCAGCGGGCGGAACGGCACGCTGTAGCGCCCGAGCGGGAAACCGATCGTGTGCAGGCCGATGACGAAGAGCATCACGACCGCCAGCACGCCCATCACGGCGGCCTCGCGGCTGCGCCCACCCCTGGCGGCGGCGACCAGCGCGAGCGCGATGCCCGCCCAGGCCAGCGCGATCAGCGGCCAGTGCAGGAAATACATCGCCTCGTAGCTCAGCACGAAATCGGGCTGGCCTTCCAGGTACGGCGAGCGCTTGACGGTGTTGATGAAGATGCTGCCCGAGCCTTCGATGAAGCTCCAGTCGAAGAACCGGACCGGCTTGGACAGCAGGTACCAGCGCAGCGTGCCGGCGGGATCGGATTCCAGATTGCTACGAATGCGCGCGATCGCCTGGCCCGGCGTGTGGATCGTCGTTGCATCGGGATCGAACTTGTAGGGGTAGCCCATCGACTGCGGCAACCCGCGGTACATGAAATCCGGGTAGGAGCCATCCCGCAGCGTGCTGGTCATCAGGGTCGGGTCGGAAGCCGCACCGATTGCGAGTTCGTTGCGGACGATCCACGGGCCGAACGCCAGCAGCATGCCGAACAGCAGCGCCAGGCATGGTTTCCAGCGCGAGCGCGGAATGAACCACGCCAGCGCCGGCACCAGCATCAGGGGCAGGAACTCCAGGGTCGGCCGGACCAGGACGCTCAGGCCGATGAGGACCCCGGTCACCAGGTACCATCCGACGCCCCCGCGCAGGCAGGCGCGAGCGAGCGCGCACAGGGAAGCGACGACCAGCAGGCTGAACAGGGTTTCGGTCAGCAGCGTCGTGCCCAGCGAAATCAATTGCGGATTGACCGCGATCAGCGCCGCCAACGCGAGCGCGGCCGGCTTCGGCAGCAACTGCACCGCGAACAGGAAGCTCGCGCCCACGACCAGGACCCCGAGCAGGGCCTGGGTCAGCAACGCGCGTCGCAGGAAGTCCCGATCCGGGCTGCCCGGCATGAGCAGGGCCAGCATCGCCGGATAGCCGGGATTGATGAATGCCCGCGGCTTCGGTGCGCTCTGCACGTTCTTCGCCCACAGGTTTTCGTGCGAGAACACGTCGAACTGGCGGATGTTGTAGGCGGCCGAAACGTAGTCCACCGAATCGCCCTGCAACGCCGGCGAGGTTTCGGTTTCCAGCGCCGCGCGCAACCGCAGCGAGGCGCCGAGCAGCAGGATCACCACCAGGGCGAATGCGGCCAGCACTCGATGCCAGCTTGGCCGGACGTCGCTGTCCGGCGCATCGGCGGCGATCGTCGCGTCCTTCATCGTTGCGGTTTTCCGGCGTCGGCGTCGTCGGCGCGCAACGCGGCGACCAGCGCCTGCATGTCGGCCGGCATGGGCGCCTCGACCGTCACCGTCTCGCCGTTCGCCGGATGCGCGAACGCGAGCTTTTCCGCGTGCAGCGCCTGGCGCCGGAAATCGCGCAGCATCTGCACCAGTTCGGGCGATGCGCCGCGCGGGTTCGCGAGCCGACTGTAAACGGGGTCGCCGACCAGCGGATGCCTCACGTGCGCCATGTGCACGCGGATCTGGTGGGTGCGGCCGGTTTCAAGCCGGCATTCGATCAGGGTATGGGCGCGGAAGCGCTCACGCACCCGATAGTGGGTGACCGCCTCGCGGCCGTTCTTCACCACCGCCATGCGCACGCGGTCGTTCGGGTGGCGGCCGATCGGCGCGTCGATGGTGCCGCCGGCGATCATCGGACCCATCGCGACGGCGACGTACTGGCGATGGACCTCGCGCGCGGAGAGCTGTTCGACCAGGGCGGCATGCGACCGCAGGTTGCGCGCGACCACCATCAGGCCCGACGTGTCCTTGTCGAGCCGGTGCACGATCCCGGCGCGCGGCACCTCGGCAAGCGTCGCATCGAAATGCAGCAAGGCATTGACCAGGGTTCCGCGTGGATTGCCGGCGCCCGGATGCACGACCAGGCCCGCGGGCTTGTCGATCACCAGCACGTCGGCGTCCTGGTAGGCGATCGTCAGCGCGATGGCCTCGGGTTGCGCATCGGTGGCGATGCCCGGTACGGCGGCGAGCGTCACCGTCTCGCCACCGCGCACCGGATCGCGTGGACGGCGCACCTGTCCGTCGAGCAGGGCGTCGCCGGACTTGATCCATTCGGCCAGGCGCGAGCGCGAGAAATCCGGGAACAGTTCCGCGAGCGCCTGATCGAAGCGGCGGCCGGCCGATTCCAGGGGCACGATGGCGCGCAGGGCCTCGGAGGCCGGCGCAGCGTCGTTCAGGTCGTCGTCATCGATTTCGGCTTGCATGTCGGGCGAAACACTCGTCGTGGTGCGGCATCAGGCCGACAGTTTGGGGCATTTCAGGCACTTGTGAACGCGCGTCGTCGCTGGCTCCCCGGACGCGCAGCGGCGGCCCGCGCCGGGAAAGGCCGCGCGGGTTTGGGCTATCATGGCCGTCCTTGCCGCTCCGAGCGGCGTTGCCGCCCGACGCAACCGATGACCCGATTCCACGGCCTGACCCGTCTCCTGCCGCTGCTCGCGCTCGCCGCCCTCCTGCTGGCCGGCAGCGGATGTTCCCGCTTCCACAAGCTCAGCCTGTTCCACCATAGCGGAGATCCACTCGAAACCCTGACGGTCGACCAGCTCTACGCCAGGGGCCACGAGCGGATCGTGCACGGCAACCTCGAGAGCGCGCAGATCATCTACAAGCGGCTGATCTCGCGCTTTCCCTACGGCGCCTATACCGAGCAGGCCCAGCTCGAGCTTGCCTACGCGCAGTACAAGAACGGCAAGTTCGACGACGCGTCCTCCACCGTCGATCGTTTCATCCGCACCTATCCAACCCAGCGCCACATCGACTACGCCTACTACATGAAGGCGCTGGTCGACTTCAACCGCGACAACCGTTTCCTGGCCAACCTCGCCCAGCTCGACACCAGCCAGCGCGACCAGGGCGCGCCGCGCGCGAGCTTCAACGAGTTCGCCGACCTGATCCGCCGCTTCCCGAACAGCCGCTACGCTCCCGACGCGCGCCAGCGCATGGTCTACCTGCGCGAGGAGATGGCCAAGCACGAGATCAACATCGGCCTGTTCTACCTCGATCGCCAGGCCTACGTCGCGGCCGCCAACCGCGGCCAGTACGTGATCACCAGCTATCCGCAGAGCAAGTACGACGGCGACGCGCTCGCGCTGATGGCCGAGGCCTACAAGCGGGTCGGCGACACCAAGCTTTCGGACGACGCCAGGCGCGTGCTCGAGCAGAACTACCCCGACCATCCCTGGCTCAAGGGCCAGTGGCCGCCGAGGGAAAAGATCCTGCACAAGGTCAACCCGTTCGCGACCGGACGCTGATCCGGCCGCAGCGAGCGGTCAGCAGCTACCGGACGTGATCGGATAGCGGCGCTCGCGGTCGAACGCGCGCCGCGAGACCTTCGGGCCGGGCGCCGCTTGCTGGCGCTTCCATTCGCCGAGCCGCACCAGCCGCAGCACGCGGTCGACGGTGGTTGCGTCGAATCCGCAGGCGACGATCTCGGCGCGCGACTGCTCCAGTTCGATGTCGCGGAACAGGATCGCGTCGAGCATCTCGTAGGGCGGCAGCGAATCCTGGTCGGTCTGGTTCTCGCGCAGTTCCGCCGAGGGCGCGCGCTCGATCACGGCGCGCGGAATCCGCTCGCCGTCGCGCTGGGCGTTGCGCCAGTCGCACAGCGCATACACCTCGGTCTTGTACAGGTCCTTGATCGGCGCGTAGCCACCGCACATGTCGCCGTAGATGGTCGCGTAGCCGACCGCGTACTCGCTCTTGTTGCCGGTGGTCAGCAGCAGGCGGCCGGTCTTGTTGGCGATCGCCATCAGCAGGGCGCCGCGGCAGCGCGATTGCAGGTTCTCTTCTGTGACGTCGGGCGCGAGGTTCGCGAACAGCGGGCCGAGCGTCTCCAGGAAACCCTCGAAAGGCGCTGCGATCGGCAACGTTTCGATGCGCACGCCCAGGTGCCGTGCCTGCACTTCTGCAAGATCGTTGCTGAGGTCGGAGGTGTAACGCGACGGCAGCCGCACCGCCAGCACGTTTTCCGCGCCCAGCGCGTCCACCGCCAGCGCCAGCACCAGCGCCGAATCCACCCCGCCGGAAAGCCCGAGCACGACCTGGGAAAATCCGTTCTTGCGCACGTAGTCGCGGGTGCCACGCACGATCGCGCGGTACGCCAGCGAAGCGCGCTGCTCGCCGGTCTCGGCCGGCCAGTGCGCGCGAGTGAAGCGCCGCGTCGATGGATCGAAGTCCGCGACCAGCAGATGATCCTCGAACGCCGCCGCGGCCGGATGGATATGGCCATCGCCGTCGGCGAGGCAGGAGGCGCCGTCGAACACCAGGCTGTCCTGGCCGCCGACGACGTTGAGATAGGCGATCGCCACGCCCTGGCCGGCGCCTTGCGATTCGGCCACGCGCTGCGCCAGCAGCGCGTCGCGCTGCGCGGCCTTGTCGCGTTCGAATGGCGAGGCGTTCGGCGCCAGCACGAGTTGCGCGCCGGCCGCGACCGTCGCGGCCAGCGGCTCGGCAAACCACAGGTCCTCGCAGATCACCACGCCGATCATCACGCCCTCGAGTTCGAAGGCGCAGGCTTCTTCGCCCGGCGCGAAGTAGCGCCGCTCGTCGAATACCGCATAGTTCGGCAGCTCGCGCTTGCGATAGGTCGCCTCGATGCGGCCGTCGCGGATCACGCTGGCCGCGTTGAAGACGATCGCGCCGGCGGCTTCGGGATGGCCGACCACGGCGACGATGCCGTGCGTCGACGCGGCGATGCGCGCGAGCGCAGCCTCGCAGGCGGCAAGGAAGTCCGGTCGCAGCACGAGGTCCTCGGGTGGATAGCCGCAGACCGCCAGCTCCGGGAACAGCACGACGTCGGCGCGATGGACGTCGCGCGCCTGCGCGATCAACCCGGCGATGCGCCGCGCGTTCGCGTCGACCGCGCCGACCGGGAAGTCGAACTGGGCGAGCGCGATGCGCACGGCGTTCGGCTTACTTCGCCTGCTTCATCCGCGCCGCGAGCGTGGTGCCGAGGTCGCCCGGCGAACGCACGGTGACGACGCCGGCCTTCTCGAGCGCGGCGAACTTGCCGGCCGCCGTGCCCTTGCCGCCCGAGGCGATCGCGCCGGCGTGGCCCATGCGCTTGCCCGCGGGCGCGCTGGCGCCGGCGATGAAGCCGACCACCGGCTTGGTGACGTAGTCGGCGATGAACTCGGCCGCTTCCTCCTCGGCACTGCCGCCGATCTCGCCGACCATGATGATGCCGTGGGTTTCCGGATCGTCCTGGAAGAGCTTGAGGCAGTCGATGAAATTCATGCCCTGGATCGGGTCGCCGCCGATGCCGATGCAGGTGCTCTGGCCGAGGCCTGCCTGGGTGGTCTGGTGCACGGCCTCGTACGTGAGCGTGCCCGAGCGCGAGACGATGCCGACGTTGCCGGGCTTGTGGATGTGGCCGGGCATGATGCCGATCTTGCACTCGCCGGGGGTGATGATGCCCGGGCAGTTCGGGCCGATCAGCCAGACGTCGTCGTAGCCACGCAGGGTGTTCTTCACGCGCAGCATGTCGAGCACCGGGATGCCTTCGGTGATGCACACGATCACGCGGATGCCGGCGTCGGCCGCCTCGAGGATGGCGTCGGCCGCGAACGGCGGCGGCACGTAGATCACGCTGGCGTCGGCGCCGGTGTCGTCGACCGCATCCTGCACGGTGTTGTAGACCGGCAGGCCGATGTGGTCGTGGCCGCCCTTGCCGGGCGTCACGCCGCCGACGACCTTGGTGCCGTAGTCGAGCATCTGCTCGGCGTGGAAGGTGCCCTGCTGGCCGGTGAAGCCCTGGACGACGACTTTCGTGTGGCTGTTGACCAGGACACTCATTTCGCAACTCCCTTCGCAGCCGCCACGACCTTGCCTGCGCCATCGTTGATGTCGTCGGCCGCAATGATCGCCAGGCCGGAGTTCTTCAGCAGTTCCTTGCCGGCCTCGACATTGGTGCCTTCCAGGCGCACCACGACCGGCACCTTGACGTCCACTTCCTTCACCGCGGCGATGATGCCTTCGGCGATCATGTCGCAGCGGACGATGCCGCCGAAGATGTTGACGAAGATCGCCTTCACCTTGTCCGAGGACAGGATCAGCTTGAAGGCCTCGGTGACGCGCTCCTTGGTCGCGCCGCCGCCGACGTCGAGGAAGTTCGCCGGTTCGCCGCCGGCGAGCTTGATCACGTCCATCGTCGCCATCGCCAGGCCGGCGCCGTTGACCATGCAGCCGATGTCGCCATCCATGGTCACGTAGTTGAGGTTGTATTTCGCCGCGAGCACTTCGGTGTGGTCTTCCTGTGCTTCGTCGCGCATCGTCTGCAGGCGCGGCTGGCGGAAGTCGGCGTTGTCGTCGGAGTTGATCTTGCCGTCGAGCGCCATCAGGTCGCCGGACTTCACGATCGCCAGCGGGTTGAGCTCGACCAGCGACAGATCCTTTTCGTTGAACAGCCTGTACAGGCCCAGCATGATCTTGGTGAGCTGGCCGACCTGCTTGTTGGTCAGGCCCAGAGCGAAGCCCATGCGTCGGCACTGGTAGGGCTGCAGGCCCTGGACGAAGTTGACCTCGAGTACCTGGATCGCGTCGGGGTTGTCGTGCGCGGTCTTCTCGATCTCCACGCCGCCCTCGGCCGAGGCGATGTAGCTGATCGCCTTGGCGCTGCGGTCGACCAGCACCGACAGGTACAGCTCCTTGAGGATGTCGTTGGCTTCGGTGACCAGCACCACGTCCACCGGCAGCGCGCGGCCGCCGGACTGGTAGGTCGTCATGCCCTTGCCGAGCATGCCGGCGGCGGCTTCCTTCGCCGCTTCAGGCGTCTTGACCAGCTTGACGCCGCCGGCCTTGCCGCGGCCACCGGCGTGGATCTGCGCCTTGACGACCCACTGCGAGCCGCCGAGCGCGCTCGCGGCCTCGGCCGCCTCGTCCGGCGTGCGCGCGATGCGCCCGGCCGGCACCGGAATGCCGTAGTCGGCGAACAGCTCCTTCGCCTGGTATTCGTGGAAGTTCATGCTTCACCTTCGGATGGGGGAGCGATCGACGCGCAGCGCGCGGATCGCCGGATATTGTGGGCAAGCGTCCGGGCAAAGGCAAAACCGCGGCGTCTTTGCATCCTGTACTCGCGCGTGCTATTGAACCGGCCAACGCGTACGGACCTGCGCCGGACGCGATGGCGTTGAAGTTTGCGCGGGACGTGCAGACTTCAACCAACCGAACAACCAGGCCATCCACGGCGGGCCACCGGATGATCTTCGAATTGCGCGCGTCCGCGCCGGGCGAAGCCGGACTCCGACGCGAGCTGTACTTCCTCTCGCTGTTCCGCGTGCTCGAGGGCGGCCTGCTCGCCTTCGTGACCTTCAGCCCGCTGGCCGCGGGCGTGGTGACGGTGCGCAACCTGTCCTGGGCCGGCACGGCGACGGTCGCGCACATGCTGGCCGGGATCGTGCTGTTCGTGCTCGCGCGCAACCCGCGCTGGCGCCCGCGCAACCTGGTCGCCGCCGGCATCGCCCTCGACCTGTCGGTATTCGCCGTCCTGCTCCACAACCTGGTCGGATTCAGCAACGGCATCAGCCTGCTGCTGCTGTTCAACGTCGGCGCCTACGCCCTGCTGCTGCGGCTTGGATGGGGACTGACCCTCGCGTCGCTCGCAGCGCTGGTCCAGATCGGCGACTACGTGTTTTCGCGCCTGGTCTTCCAGGAACCCCAGCCGGTTCCGGAAATGGTGATGTTCGGGGTGAGCTACCTGGCCACCGCGATGCTGACCAACCTGCTCGGCCGGCAGTTGCGCGAATCCGAAGTGCTGGCGGAGCAGCGCGGCGCCGAGGTCGACAACCTCGCCCGCGTCAACGAGATGATCATCCGGCGCATGCGCACCGGCCTGATCGCGGTCGATTCGGACAACATCATCCGGCTGTTCAACGAGTCGGCCTGGTACCTGCTCGGCAATCCCTCCCCGGAGCGGCGCACGCTGGGCGACGTGGCGCCGGAACTCTCGCGACGCCTGTGGCACTGGCGGCAGCAGCAGAAAGTCGACACCACGCCGCTCTCGCTCGCTCCCGATACGCCGGCCGTGATCCCGCGCTTCACCGCCCTCGGCGGCGCCCAGGACCTGACCCTGATCTTCCTCGACGACACCTCGCTGCTGTCGCGCCGCGCCGAGGAGCTCACCCTGACCACCCTGGGCCGGCTCGCGGCGAGCGTGGCCCACGAGATCCGCAACCCGCTCGCGGCCATCAGCCATGCCGGGCAGCTCCTGCGCGAGTCGACCATCGAGCCGGAGACCGACCACCGGCTGGTGGAGATCATCAACTCGCAATGCCAGCGCATGGACGGGATCGTGCAGAACGTGCTCGGACTGGCGCGACGCGAGCGTTCGCGTCCCGAATCGCTGGAACTGGTCGCCTGGGCCGAACGCTTCATCGCCGATTTCCACCGCACCCAACCCGACGAGCGCGATGAACTGCGCATCAGCGCGCCGCAGGGACCCCTGCGGGCGATGATGGACCCCCAGCACCTGCAGCAGGTCGTCACCGTCCTGGTCCAGAACGCGTTGACCTACGGCCGCATGCCCGGCGAAGCCGCCCGCGTCACCCTGGTCGTGCATCGCGAAGGCAACGAAGGAGAGCCGCTGCTGGACGTGGTCGACCGCGGGCCGGGGATCCCGGCGGCCGTGGTCGAACACCTGTTCGAGCCGTTCTACACCACCAGCGAACATGGCACCGGCCTGGGCCTGTACATCGCACGCCAGCTCTGCGAAGCCAACCAGGCCAGCCTGAACTTCGTCTCGTTGCCGGCCGGCGGCAGTTGCTTCCGGATCGCACTGGCGCGAACGGAGCCGGTATCACAGCGCATCTCGATGGATGCGCTCGCGGCGGTGGGCAAGGCGGTATAGTTCGCAGCGGGCGATCACCGGCGTGTCGATCCGGGCTTCGCATCGGAACCGCGGGAATCGAATCCCCTTCCCCCGGATTCCATCAGGGAATCATCCTTGTTCCCGCCGCGATCGCGGCACGCATCGCCCGGTCCGGGATGGCGGCCGGTGCGGAGCAAGCAACGGCGTCGGACCGACCGCATGAACCAATCCATGGCCCGACCGGACGAACCACGCGATCGCCTCACGCCCCTCCTCGCGGCGACGATGCTGCTCGTGATCGCCCTGGCCTACTGGCCGCTGCATCGCGCCGGGTTCGTCTGGGACGACAATGCCACTTTCCACGACAACGCGTGGCTGCGATCGGGCAGTAGCTGGCTGGACCTCGTCCTGCATGGATTCGCCGACTGGCACAGCTACTTCCGTCCGCTGGGCCTGGCCTTGTTCATTGCCGAGGTACGCGGTTTTGCGAGCACGCCCGGGCCGATGCACGCGGTGTCGCTGATCCTGCACCTGGCCAACACCGCCCTCGTCGGATGGCTGGGATTGCGGCTGCTTCCGGCGAGCGCATCCCGCGCCGATGCCAGGCGCCTGGTCTGCGTGGCCATGCTGGTCCATGGCCTGCATCCGGCGCTGATCGAAACGACAGCCTGGATCTCTTGCCAGTTCGATCTCGTGGCCACGATGTTCATGCTCGCGGGACTTTCGCTGAACCTGGTCACGCGACAGCGCGCGGCGCGGGCGATGCTGGTCGCGGCCTGCTTCTTCCTCGCCGCCTGTGCCAAGGAATCGGCCGTGGCGTTTCCGGTCCTGCTTGCGTTGACGGACTGGATACGCCCGGACGACGAGGCTTCGGGGGAATCGAGCCGGCGCGACCGCCTGCGGGTCCTGTTGCATCGACAAGGACCGGTCTATCTCGCCGTGCTCGCAGCGGGGCTGGCTTACCTGGCGTTCCGGCACTGGGCGCTGGCGCAATGGGTGCAGCCGTCGTCGTACGAGCCCTTCCTGACCTGGGAGAGGTTCCAGACCGTGTGCCACACCTACCTGGTGTACTGGCGAATCATGGTGCTGCCGTTCTTCGGGCTCGCGCCGGAACACATCGTCCCCGCCGCGAGCTTCGCCGCAACCAGTCCCGCCTCGCTGCTGGCCGACGCCGCTGCGTGCGCGACCTGGGTCACGGGGCTGGCGCTGGCGCTCCGGCGCCGACGCATCGGCGTCCTCATCGCAGGCATGACCGCGACGGTGTTCCCCGTGTTGCACGTCATCCCGATCACCTTCGACGAAAGCCTTTACCACGAGCGCTACGCCGCGAATGCCATCGCGTTCGCGTGCGCCCTGTTGCCCGGGCTCTGCGCTGGCATCGCGACGGCAGGGCGCGCGCGCGTCGACAGCCGCTTCGTGCTCGCCGCGGCGGCGCCATGGATCCTGCTGGCCGCATTCAACGTGCGCGTCACCCTGCCGCTGTGGTCGAACGATTTTTCGCTGTGGCAGTGGGCGGCCCGGGAGAATCCGGACGTGCCCGGCATACAGGACCACCTGCTGGGCTTGTACATCGACCGGGGCGACTGGCCGCACGCCAGGAGCGTCGCCGGTTTCCTGATGTCCAGTGGCAGGGATTGCCCGTCGTGCATGCTGAACGTGGCGAACTTCGGCCTCGCCCGGGGAGACCGGGAGCTTGCTTCGTCGGCATTGCAGGCGGCAAGCGCGGCCATGGGCCACGTGGTGCCGACGCCGACCCTGATCGTCGGCTACATCCTCGCCAACGGCACGCTCCGCCAGGTCGAACACGACGACCCGGGAGCGGAGCAGGCGTACCACGACGCCATTTCGATCGATCCGCGGCGTCCGGAGGGTTACATGTACCTCGCACTGCTGCTGGCGCGGCAACACCGGACCACCGAGGCTCATGCGACACTCGACAAGGCCTTGTCGCTGTCTGCGCCGGACGATGCCGCAAGGAAACGCGCGATATTCGATGCCGTCGAGGCGAAGGCTGCGCGATCCTCGTCCCCATGAACGGCTCCCGCACCCATCCGTCCAAGACCCCAGCAACGCAGTGAAATACCTTCCCGATGAACCCGCCTCCAGGGCGCGATTCGAATCCGCGGTCATCATGGTCGCGGTCCTTGCGACCGTAGCCCTGGTGTACTGGCCCCTGCACCTTGCGGGGTTCGTATGGGTCGACAAGATCTGTTTCCACGACGAAGCGTGGCTGCGCTCCGGCGATGCATGGAAACACCTCATCTTCCACGGCTTCTACGAGTGGTTGATCTACTTCCGGCCGCTGGTGGTGGCGCTGTTCGCCTTCGAGGTTCGGATGATGGGCGGCACGCCCGGGCCGATGCACCTGGTATCGCTCGGGCTGCACCTGGCAAATATCGTTCTGGTCGGTTCGCTGGCGATGCGTCTGCGCGGGGATCGACCCGCGACGCGCGCGGATCGACTGCGCGCCGGCCTTGCCATGCTGCTGTTCGGCCTTCACCCGGCAATGGTCGAACCGGTGTCGTGGATTTCCTGCCAGTTCGAGATCGTGGTGACGTTCTTCGTCCTGGCGGGATTGCGGCTGCACGCCTCGAGCCTGCCTCCGACGCCCCGTGCGATCGCGGTGGCGTCGTGCTTCTTCCTCGCGGCCTGCTCGAAAGAGTCCGCCGTCTCCTTCCTGCCGCTGCTGCTGCTGCAGGACTGGATGCTGCGAGAACGGCAGCAGCCCGGCGAAACGATAGCGGCAATCCTTCGCGACCTGTGGCGCGACCGCGGCGGCACCTATGCGCTCGTCTTCGCAGCCGGCCTCGTCTACCTGGTGCTGCGCCGGGAATCGCTCGGTTTCCTGCTCACGCCGGACGGACACGAGTCGCTGCTGACCTTCGCGCGTTTCCAGACCGTCTGCTACGTGTACCTGACCTACTGGCGCATCCTTGTCTGGCCGATGGCCGGCCTCAGCCCCCTGCATGTCGTGGACGAGCACCGGTTTGCAGCCGTGAACGTGGCATCGCTGGGCATCGATCTGGCCGCCCTCGTCCTCTTCGCCGCGGCGTTCGTACTCGCCCTCCGGCGCAGGTCGATCGGCGCCGTACTGCTCGCCGTCACGCTCGCCCTGCTGCCGGTGCTGCACATCATCCCCGTCGGATTCGACCCCAGCCTCTACCACGAGCGCTACGCGATGACTGCACTCGCCGTAGCCTGTCCCTGGCTGGTGCAGGCATGGGACGAACTGGCGAACGTGCAGGCCTGGAAACGCTGGAAGCAGGCCGCGGCGGCGGTCCTTGCAGCAGCATGGTTCGGCCTCGCCATCCTGAACATCCGCGTCACCCTCCCGCTCTGGTCGAACGAGTTGCTCCTGTGGCAATGGGTGTTGCAGGAAGATCCCCATTCGATAGTTGCCACCGCGCACCTGCTTTCGAGCTACATGAACGTGGGCGACTACCATCACGCCCGTGCGCTCGCGGACCGCGTGGTGGACGAGCGCCTGCCCTGCAAGAACTGCCTCAGCAACGCCGCGTTCATATACCTCGCGGCCGGCAACCAGGAACGCGCCGCGATGGTCATCGACCGAATCGGCCGCCTGCCGGGACTGACCCGCGACAACGACCTGCTCGAAAGCTACGTGCTCGCGCTCGGGCAGCTACGCCAGCTGCGCAACGACTTCGCGGGAGCCGAGCAGGCCTACCAGGACGCGATGAGCCTGCACCCCTTCGATCCGCAGCCTGCGATGCAGTTGGCTTTCCTTTACGCACAACTCAACAGGGAAGGGGAGGGTCGCAAGGCGCTGGCCCGGGCCCAGGAACTCTCGCCTCCGGCCGACCGCATCTGGCGTCGGCACAGGTTCGATGAAGCACTTGCGCGCACTGCGCGAAGCCGGGCCACGCCGGTGCGTTGAAGCCCCGTCGCGGCGCCCCATTCCTTCCAGCGCCGACCGGCCATCCGTATACTTCGGGCGCATGAGCAAGCCCACCGTGCTGGTCGTCGACGACGAACGCGACATTCGCGAACTGCTCACCATCACCCTCGGCCGGATGGGGCTGCTGGTCGAAAGCGCAGGCAACGTCGCCGAGGCCCGCTCGCGCCTGGCCACGACGCGCTACGCGCTGTGCCTGACCGACATGCGCCTGCCCGATGGCAACGGTCTGGAGATCATCGCGCACATCGTCGCGCGCCATCCCGATACGCCGGTCGCGATGATCACCGCGTACGGCAACGTCGAAGCGGCGGTCGACGCGCTCAAGGCCGGCGCCTTCGATTTCGTCTCCAAGCCGGTGGACCTGGCCGTGCTGCGCCGGCTTGTCAGCAATGCCCTCGAATTGCACCAGCAGCGCCGCTCCGCGACCCCGTCGCCGTCCGGGCTGACCGGCGAATCGGCGGTGATGCTGCTGCTGCGGCAGACCATCGCCAAGCTGGCCCGGAGCCAGGCGCCGGTGTACATCGCCGGCGAATCCGGCGCCGGCAAGGAACGGGTCGCCCGCCTGATCCACGAGCAAGGTCCGCGTGCAAACGGTCCGTTCGTGCCGGTGAACTGCGGAGCGATCCCGGCCGAGCTGATGGAGAGCGAGTTCTTCGGCCACAGGAAAGGAAGCTTCACTGGCGCGCATGCCGACAAGGACGGCCTGTTCCAGGCGGCGAACGGGGGCACCCTGTTTCTCGACGAAGTGGCCGAACTGCCCCTGCACATGCAGGTCAAGCTGCTGCGCGCGATCCAGGAAAAGTCCGTGCGCGCGGTCGGCGCCGCGGGTGAGGTTCCGGTCGACGTGCGCATCCTCTCGGCGACCCACAAGGACCTGGCCCAGCTGGTTGCCGACAACCGCTTCCGCCACGACCTGTTCTACCGGCTCAACGTGATCGAGCTGCGGGTGCCGCCGCTGCGCGAGCGTGTCGAGGACATCCCGGTGCTGGTCGATGCCATCCTGCGCCGGCTTTCTGCCGAAATGGGCGAGCCGATGCCGATGCTCGACGACGAAGCCATGGCGGCGCTGCGCGAATACCCGTTCCCGGGGAACGTCCGCGAACTGGAAAACATCCTCGAACGCGCCACCGCGCTGTGCGAGGGCGAGACGATCCGGCACGCCGATCTGCGCCTGCCGACCCAGGCCCCGATGCGTCCCGCTGTCGCCACCCCGGCATCCAGCCGGGTGACGGGCGAGCAACCTGTCGTTCGCGCCGCCGCAGGCAACGGCATCGGCGACGGCCTGCCCAGGCACATGGAGCACCTGGAACGCGAAGCCATCATCCGCGCCCTCGAGGAATGCCGCTACAACAAGACCAAGGCCGCAGCCAAGCTCGGCATCACTTTCCGCGCGCTGCGCTACAAGCTCAAGAAATTGGCGATCGAGTGATTCCCGGGTGACCGCAGGTCATCGGGGATCTTCTTAACCTTCCATGGTCCAGAGTGCCGTAGCGCATCCGGATTGCCTGGCGCCGCCCCGGATTTCCCGTCCCCAGGCTGTTTTGTGAACCCCGTCACGCAATGTCGACGGCATGATGCTTGCATGGTAATACGCATGACCCCGAGGTATCCCATGCGCACTCTCCAGCAAGGCTTTACCCTGATCGAACTGATGATCGTCGTGGCGATTGTCGCCATCCTCGCTTCGATCGCCATCCCCGCTTACCAGGACTACCTGATCCGCTCGCAGGTCTCCGAGGGCCTGGGCCTGAGCATGGTCGCCGGCAGCAAGTCGCAGATCATCGAGTTCTACACCGAAAAGGGGCGGTTGCCGCCCAATGCGGCCTCGGTCGACCTCCCCACGTCCACCAGCGTCACCGGCTCCTATGTAAGCAAGGTCGAGGTCGGTACCGTAGCCGGCGGCCCCGGGCTGATCAAGGTCACGTTCTCCAGCGGACCGAAACAGAAGGCCAACAAGGCGATCGATGGCCTGGCCGTCCTGATGTCGCCCATCACCGGCGCGGGTTCGATGAGGTGGTCGTGCGCCAATCCGCTGAACACGGTGCCGAACAAGTACCTCCCGAAGACCTGCCGCCACTGACGCCCTTGTGCTGACGCCCTTGCACTGACGCTTTGCGTCAGTTTCTGCCCCAAGCCAACCTGAATTGACGATGAGCACGAATCCCTTCATGCTCAGCACGCGATAACCGGGCCGCAGGTCACACTTATGGGGCTGGCACGGGGCTTGCACGTAACCCTTCCGCATCCTCCCGATTGAACCGACCGTGCCATGGACGCGGTTCATCATTCACCGGGACATGCAAGGTTAGCTAACCCACCACCGAAGGATTTCACATGAACAAGATGCAGAAAGGTTTCACCCTGATCGAACTGATGATCGTGGTCGCGATCATCGCCATCCTCGCGGCCATCGCCATCCCGGCCTACCAGGATTACGTGATCCGCTCGCAGGTCTCGGAAGGCTCGAGCCTCGCCGAGGGCAGCAAGACCGCCGTCGCCGAGTTCTACTCGAACACCGGCCGCTTCCCGGCTGGCAACCCGTCGGCTGGCGTCTCGACGCCCTCCAGCATCAACGGCTCCTACGTCACCTCGGTCACCGTCAACAGCGGCGACATCGAAGTGCGTTACGGCGGCCCGAAGGCCAACTCGGTCCTGACGACCACCTCGCTGCTGACGTTCTCGCCGTTCACGGCGGCCGGCAGCACCAAGTGGACCTGCAAGAGCGGCAACATCACCGGCAAGTACCTGCCGTCGATCTGCCGTTAATCGGTTCGACTGCTGCACAGTTGCAGTACCGGAAAGGCCGCCGCAAGGCGGCCTTTCTTTTTGCGCCCACGCTCGACCGCCCTGGGCGCTGACGCGTCACCCGTCCATTCGCTCATACTCGCCCGATGGAACGACCTTTCCGAAACTGCTGGCTCTGGCTGGGCGCGATCGTACTGGCGACGGCACTCGCGTTCTGGCCGGGCACCCGTGGCGGGTTCGTATTCGACGATCTGCCCAACATGGAGCCCCTCGGCGCCTATGGCGCGGTGGACTCGCTGCCGGCCCTGGAGCGCTATGCGACCTCGGGCGAAGCGGACCCGACGGGTCGCCCGGTTGCCGTGCTGAGCTTCCTGCTGGATGCCCACGACTGGCCCGCGGATCCTTATCCATTCAAGCGCACCAATATCCTGTTGCACCTGCTCAACGGCTTGCTGCTGTTCGCGGCATTGGCCGAACTGGGCCGGGCCTTCCGGCTCGAGGAAACCCGTTCCTGCAGGGCAGCCGTGCTGGGCGCCGGTTTGTGGATGCTGCATCCGCTGTTCGTGTCCACCACGCTGTACATCGTCCAGCGCGAGGCTATGCTGCCGGCCACCTTCACTTTCCTCGCACTCTGGACGTGGCTGGTTGCACGCCGAAGGCTGCTGGATGACCAGGCCGGCGCGCGCCGGTGGATGATCGCCGCGGTCGGGCTGTGCACCGTGCTGGCGACCCTCAGCAAGGCCAACGGCCTGTTGCTGCCGGCCCTGCTGCTGGTGATCGAGTGCCGCCTGGCGAAGCGGCAGGATTCCGACCGCCTGCGCAGTGCGCGGCGATGGTTGCTGTGGTTACCCACCTGCGTGCTGTTTGCCTACGTGCTGGTGTCGCTTCCCGGCTTCGCGAGGGCGGCAATCATCCATCGCCAGTGGACGCTGCCGGAGCGCCTGCTCACCGAACCGCGCGTCCTGTTCGATTACCTGGGGCAGCTATGGTTTCCGAGACCGTTCTCGCCCGGCCTGTTCAACGATGGCTATGTCATTTCCAAGGACCTGTTCCACCCGTGGACGACCTTGCCGGCGCTCGCCGGGGTGATCGCGATGGCGGCGATCGCCTGGTTCCTGCGTGATCGCGTCCCATCCGTGGCGATCGCGATCGCTTTTTATCTGGCGGGGCAGTCGATCGAATCCGGACCCTTCCCGCTCGAGATCTACTTCGAGCACCGCAACTACCTCCCGGCCGCGCTGATGTTCTGGCCGCTGGCGTTGTGGCTGACCGGACCCGGCGGACTGTCGCGCCTGCGCACCCTCCTCGCCTTCGGACTGCCCATGCTGCTGGCGGCGGAGACCTGGCTGGGCGCCAGCCTTTGGGGCGATCCGACCAGCCAAGCCCTCGTATGGGGCGAACGCAATCCCGACTCGCCGCGCGCACAGGCCTGGGAGGCGCAATACGAAGTGGCCAACGGTCGGCTCGACCGCGCCGAGGACCGGGTGCGCAGGGCATTGCGCCAGTATCCCGGCGACATGCAGTTGCTGGTCAACCTGGCCGGCTTGCGCTGCAAGGCCGGCAGCCTGTCCGCGGGCGACCTGACTGCCCTCGAACAATCCTTCGCCAGCGCGCCCGACCCGACCCGACTTTCCTTCAAGTGGATGGAAAGGGCGTTGCCGTTGATGGAATCCGGATCCTGCAAGGGCCTTGGCATGGCGCAGGCCGACAGGCTGGCGGACGCGTTCGTGCGCAATCCCCACACCGCGATGCAGCCCGGCCGCCGCAGCGACGCCGAGCATCTGCTCGGCGAGATCGCGTTGGCCGAGAACCGGCCGCAGGATGCCTTGGCCGCTTTCAACGCGGCCTTCCGCGCCGAGCCGAAGCTCGACACGGTGATGGTGCAATCCGCACTGCTGGCAGCAGCCCATCATCCGCGCGAGGCCTTGGCCCACCTGCAGTTGGCTTCGGTGAAACCGGTGCTCCCCTGGTACCAATGGCGCAGCATGAGCGACGTGCACACCTGGGTGATGTATCGGCAAGGTTTCTGGCAGCAGCAGATCGAGGAACTGCGCGGCAAGATCGTCGCCGACCTGGGAAACCCCTCGTGACTCCCCCGCCGACAGCACGACGCGCGGCGTGGATGTTCCTCGCCGCGGCATGCCTGACCGTGCTGGTCTACTGGCCGAGCCTGCACGGCGGCTACATTTTCGACGACGACGTCTATTTCCTGAGCAACGCCGACGTCCACGTCACCACGCTGCGGGCGGGCGACTGGATCAGGGCGGCGCTGGCCCAGGCAGGCACGAACCAGTTCCGCGCGTTGAGCATGCTCAGCTTCGCGCTGAACTACTACCTCACCGGGATCGATCCGTTCTGGCCGAAGCTGACCAACCTCGGCATTCACCTGGTCAACGGCCTGCTGCTGTTCCTCATGTTGCGCGAGCTGTTCCGGTTGCGCCGGACGGTCGCCCACGCGCAGGCAACCGAAGCGGAGCGGCACGACACGATCGCGGCGATCATCGCCGCGGCATGGCTGCTGTTGCCGATCAACTTCACCGGCGTCGCCTACGTCAGCCAGCGGATGGAATCGCTGGCCAACCTCTTCGTGCTCGCCGGTCTGCTCTGGCACCTGCGCGCGCGCCGGCGGGAGTACATCGAGGGACGCGGCGGCATCGGACTGCCGGCGAGCCTGCTGGCCTGCATGGTCCTCGGCTTCGCGGCGAAGGAATCGGCTGCGCTCCTGCCGCTCTTCGCGTTTTGCGCGGAGTTCGCCATCGCCGGCTTCCGCAACGCGGACGGCAGGCGCAGCCGACCGGTCCTGCTGACCTACGCGGGTTTGCTGGCGCTGCCGCTGGTCGCGGGGCTGGCCTGGATCTCGACCTGGATCTTCCACAGCTTCGCGAGTTTCCGCACGTTCTCGATCGGACAGCGGCTGCTGACCGAGCCGCGCGTGTTGGTGGACTACATCGGCTGGACCCTGTTCCCGAACATCAACGCGCTGACCTTCTATCACGACGATCTCAAGGCTTCCCATGGCCTGTTCGATCCGCCGGCCACCCTGGCCGCGATCGTCGCCCTCCTGTGCCTGATCGGGCTCGCGCTGTGGCAGCGCAGGGCGAGACCACTGTTCTGCCTGGGCATCGCGTGGTTCTTCGCGGGCCACATGCTGACCGGAACGGTGATTCCGCTCGAACTGGTCTTCGAACACCGCAACTACTTCCCCTCGATCGGCCTGCTCCTCGCTGCGGCCTCGCTGCTCGCGCTCGAGCCGGGACTGCGCCTGCCGCTGGCCAGGGCCGCGATCGCGGCGGGATTCGTCGCATGGTTCGCTTTCACAACGTTCCTGCGTTCGGAAGAATGGTCCGACCCCATGCGCCTGGCCTATGCCGAAGCGCTCAAGCGTCCCGACGCGCCACGCGCGCAATACGAGCTCGCGCGCACCCTGATCCTTGCCGCGGGCAAGGACCAGAAGTCCCCGCTGATCGACCGGTCCATCGCCATCCTCGAACGCAACGCCTACCGCCCCGACAGCGGGATCGGGCCGTTGCAGGCGCTGATCTACCTCAACGGTCGCGCGCACCGGCCGATCGATCCGCGCTGGTGGCCGGCGATCACCCGGAAACTGCAGGGCCGCGCACCGGACCAAGGCGACATAAACGCGGTGATCTTCCTGTTCCGTTGCCAGCGGCGTGGCGACTGCCCGGATCAGCCCAGGGAATTGTTCGCAGCCTTCACCACCGCGCTGACCGCATCGGCGGGTGACCCGAACCTGGTGTCCGCCTATGCCGACTTCGCCTTGCAGAGGCTCGGCGACGTCGAGCTGGCCGTGCGCATGTCGCACGCCGTCGTCGCGGCACACCCGAGGGTGCCGGTGTATCGCGCGAACCTGGTCAAGATGCTGATCAGCGTCGGCCGATTCGACGAGGCGCGCGCGGAGATAGAGAAATTCCGCGCCCTCGACCGCGGCGGCTCGCAGGACACGACGATCGCCGAGCTCGAAGCGGCGCTGGCCAAGGCCGGAAAGTCGAATGCAACCGTGCCTGAGCCGGCTTCGCGACTGCCGGCCGCCTCCGCAAGCCGGTAGACTGGGTCACGACCTGCGCAGGCACCGGGCATCGACTTCCGACATGAAGCTGATCATCCAGATTCCCTGCTTCAACGAGGCCGAAGCCCTGCCGGTGACGCTGGCTTCGCTGCCGCGCAACGTGGAAGGATGCGACCAGGTCGAGTGGCTGGTGATCGACGACGGTTCGCGCGACGACACTGCCGCGGTCGCGCAACGGCTGGGCGTCGACCACGTGGTCCGTCACGCGATCAACCGCGGCCTCGCGACGGCCTTCATGACCGGCCTGGATACCGCGACCCGGCTGGGCGCCGACATCATCGTCAACACCGATGCCGACAACCAGTACGACGCGCGCGACATCGCGACCCTGGTCGCGCCGATCATCGAGGGCAAGGCCGAGTTCGTGATCGGCGCCCGGCCGATCGAGACGACCCAGCACTTCTCCTGGATCAAGCGGCGCCTGCAGAAGCTCGGCAGCCGGGTGGTGCGGATCGCCTCGCGCACCAATGTAGCCGATGCGCCCAGCGGCTTCCGCGCGATGACCCGCGACGTCGCCCTGCGTCTGAACGTGTTCAACACCTACACCTACACCCTCGAGACCATCATCCAGGCCGGGCGCAGCAACATCCGCGTGCTCTCCGTCCCGGTGCGCACCAATCCCGACCTGCGACCCTCGCGCCTGGTGAAGAGCGCCGGCAACTACGTGCTGCGCTCGCTGGCGACCATCGTGCGCATCTTCGCCACCTACCGGCCGATGCTGTTCTTCTGGATCCTCGGCGCCGTCTTCTCCGCGGCCGGCCTGCTCGCGGGCGCGCGCTTCCTCGTCTATCTGGCGCAGGGCCACGGCAATGGGCACATCCAGTCGGTGATCTTCACCGGCATGTGCATGACGCTCGCCTTCCTTCTTTTCGTGCTGGGCTTCCTCGCCGACCTGATGGCGACCAACCGGCGGCTGCTTGAGCGGATCGAATGGCGGGTGCGTCGACTGGAGCTCGACGCCTCGCGCGATCGTGCCGGAAAACCTGACATCGCCCCGCGAACCGCACGCGACCCACAGACCACGCAAGCATGAAACCGATCCGCACCCCATCCGACCTCGCCATCCACGGCGCGCCGCCGGCCTTCGCCGAAGCACTGCACGTCGGCCGCCCGAACATCGGCGACCGCGAGGCCTTCCTGCAAGGCGTCGGCCGCATCCTCGACAGCCATTGGCTGACCAACAACGGTCCGATGGTGCAGGAGTTCGAACGCCGCATCGCCGAACGTCTCGGCGTGAAGCATTGCGTGGCGATGTGCAACGGCACGATCGCGCTCGAGATCGCGATCCGCGCTCTCGGGCTGGAAGGCGAGGTGATCATTCCCTCGTGGACCTTCGTCGCCACCGCGCATGCGCTGTCCTGGCAGGGCATCACGCCGGTGTTCGCGGACATCGACGCGCGCACCCACAACCTCGACCCCGACTCCGTGCGGCGCATGATCACGCCGCGCACGACCGGCATCATCGGCGTGCACCTGTGGGGACGCGCGGCGCCGATCGACGCGCTGCAGGCGATCGCCGACGAGCATGGCCTGAAGCTGATGTTCGATGCCGCGCACGCCTTCGGCAGCACCTGGCGCGGGCAGCCGATCGGCCGCTTCGGCGCCTGCGAGGTCCTCAGCTTCCACGCCACCAAGGCGTTCAACACCATGGAAGGCGGCGCCGTCACCACCGACGACGACGAACTCGCGCAAGCCATGCGCCTGATGCGCAACTTCGGCTTCAAGGGTTACGACAACGTCGTCCATCCCGGCACCAACGGCAAGATGATCGAGGTCTGCGCGGCGATGGGGATGGTCAACCTCGACGGCATCGAGGGCATCTTCGCCGTGAACCGCGACTGCCATGCGACCTGGCGCGAAGCGCTGTCCGGCATTCCCGGCATTTCCCTGCTCGAATACGATCCGGCCGAGCGCAACAGCCACCACTATGTCGTGATCGAGGTGGACGAACGCTGCCCGGCGACGCGCGACGAGGTCGTCGCCGCCCTGCAAGCGGAGAACGTGCTGGCTCGCAAATACTTCTGGCCGGGCTGCCACCGGATGCAGCCGTATCGCGACCTGTACCCGCACGCGGGCCTGCTGCTCGCCAATACGACCGCCGTGGCCGAACGCGTGGTGGTGCTGCCGACCGGACCGAACCTGCCCGCGGGAGCGATCGCGCTCGTCGCCGGCGTGCTGCGCCAGCTCGCCTCCCCTGCGCGTGCCTGAGCCGGCGATGGAATTCTTCCCGGCACGTCGTCCCTGCCCGCTGGGCGAGCTGCCGACGATGGCCGCGATCGCGCCGGCGCACGGGCTGTCGTTCCTTGGCGTGACCCTGATCGATCACCCGCGCGCCGGCTGCCTGACCTTCTGCGAGCGGGCGCCGGGCGGCGACCTCGTCGATCCCTCGTTCGCCTCCACGATCCTGGTATCGCACGCCCTCGCCTATCAATTCGCGAGGTCGTATCCAGCGGCCAGCCTGCTGCCGGTCGACGACCCGCGCGCGGTCTTCATCGACACCCTGGACTACCTGCAGCGCAACGACCTGCTCGGCGCGACTTCGCTGCTGCCCCATGCGCCTTCGATATCGCCCGAAGCGCGGATCGGCGAAGGCGCGGTCGTCGAGGCGGGCGTCCAGGTCGACGCAGGCGTGCGCATCGGCAGCGGCGCGGTCGTCCGCGCCGGCACCTGGCTGCGACGCGGCGCCAGCATCGGCGAGAACTGCGTGATCGGCGGCACCGGCATCAACGCCTACATGGGCCAGGATGGCCGGCGCCGCGGGTTCCCGCACCTTGCCGGCGTGATCGTCGGCGAGGACGCGAGCATCGGCGCATCCTGCGTGGTCGTGCGCGGCATCCTTTCCAGCACGCGGATCGGCGCAGGCTGCATCATCGGCAACCTATGCAACGTCGGCCACGGCGTCGAGATCGAAGACAACGCCTGGATCTCGGTCGGCACCCTGATCGGCGGCCACACCCGGATCGGTGCCGGCGCGACGATCGCGATGGGCTGCACGATCCGCGACAACGTCCGCATCGGCGCGGGCGCGAATGTCGGCATGGGCAGCGTCGTGACCAAGCACGTGCGCGCCGGCGCCTCGGTGTTCGGCAACCCCGCGCGCGCCCACACGTCCATCACCGCGGGCCCGACACGATGAGCGATCCGACACTCCCGCTGCCGCTCGACGGCATGCGCTTCAAGGGCGAGCGCGACTACCTGCAGGGCGCCGACATCCTGTCCATCGTGTTGCGCGCGGTGTGCGGCGAACGCGACATGGGCGTCCTCGCGGACATCGACATCGTCTTCCACGCCCTGGCCAGGACCAGCCTGACGCTGCTCGCGGACGCGCCGCCGGGAAGCGAACCCCCGGTGCAGTTGAGCTGCAGCATCGACGGAGTTCCGCGCAGGTTCGTGCTGGTGGAGGACGCTCGCCCGATCGTCCGGCGCGAACCCTACCCCGAAGACCAGATCGTCGCCGTTACCACCATCGACGTGCCGTCGGCGACCGCGACCAGCGGCGGCGTGCTGCCTTTCACGAACATCGAACGCTGGATCGCGATGGTCAAGGCGCTGCATCATGCGGTATATCCACAGGCGAAGGGGAAATGGCTGTTCGTGCGCGCCAGGCTCGCTTCCTACCACGATGCATGCGGGGAAGCCGTCGAACATCGCGTGAGCATCCAGTCCGACTTCCGCGGCAAGCTCACCCGCAGCGCGCTCACGGTCGATGGACGCAGCCTCGGCGATATCTTTTTCGTACTGGCATGAACATGCTCGGAATCAAGGCCATCGCTTCGTACATCCCGGAAGGACGCGCGAGCAACCTCGCCCTCGCCGAGCGCTTCGAGCTCGACGAGTCCTTCCTCGGCAGCAAGATCGGCGTGCTCGAGCGCGCGATCAAGGCAGCCGACCAGGACACCTCAGACCTGGCCTTCCTCGCGCTCGAGCGGCTGATGCAGCAGCAATCGCTCGACCCCGGCTCGATCCAGGCCCTGGTCGTGGTGACACAGAATCCCGATCGCAACATCCCGCACGTGTCGGCGCAGGTGCACGGCCGCGCCGGGCTGGACGAATCCTGCGCGGCATTCGACATCTCGCTCGGATGTTCGGGCTTCGTCTACGGCGTGGCCGTCCTGCGCGCGCTCATGCAGGCGCAGGGGCTGGAACGCGGCGTGCTGGTCACCGCCGATCCGTATTCGAAGATCATCGATCCCGAGGACCGCAACACCGTCCTGCTGTTCGGCGATGCGGCGACCGCGACCCTGATCGGCGTCGATCCTGTCTGGTCGCTCGAAGCCTTCAGTCTCAAGTCGCGCGGCAAGGACTGGCAGGCGATCCGCACCGAGAACGGCAAGTTCGCGATGGACGGTCGCGGCGTGTTCAACTTCGCCGCCACCACGATCCCCGGCGACATCGCGGCGATGCTTGCCGGCGCGGGCGTCGCTCCCGGCGACGTCGACCGCTTCGTCCTCCACCAGGGCAGCCGTTTCATCGTCAAGTCGATCGCGGATCGCCTGCGCCAGCCGCTGGAGAAATTCCCGATCGAGATCGAACATTGCGGCAATACGGTATCGTCCACGATACCGCTGATCGCCGAACGCCTGCTGCACGATCGCTCGGCACGCAACGTGGTGCTGAGCGGGTTCGGGGTGGGATTGTCGTGGGCCAGCTGCCTGTGCAGGAGGACGGACGCAAATGACAGCCAATGACCAGAGGATCGTCGACGCGCTGCAGGGCGCAGGCATCGACTACGACAGCGACAACTTCTCGCCGGAGCGCAGCTTCCGCGACAACGGCATCGATTCGCTCGACGTGATGGGCTTGTTCCTCGCGATCGAGGAGAAGCACGGCGTGAAGTTCTCCGAGCAGGAAGCCGACGCGATCAAGACGCCGGGCGACCTGAGCCTCGCCCTGGACCGCAAGCTGGGCTAGCCGCAACGGCATCGCACGAAGAGGCAGGCGCGGTCGCACGCCCCGTGAGCACGCGGCGCCGGCCGAGGGAAACCTCGAGCCGGGCCGGCCGGGATTCCGCTGCTTCCGGCTTGCGTTCCCGAACACTCCGTACAGGATCCCGATGGCACTCGCACAGAAGATCGAAAAGAAGCTCAAGCGTTTTCCCATCCTCTACATCGTGGTGGCGCCGACCTTCTATTTCCTCCAGTTCGTCTACCGTTCCGTCAGGGAACGCAGCATCTGGGCCTATCGTTACTACCCTGGCCATTACGGTTCGCCGCTCCCCAGCGTGCGCGAGGTGAAGAAGTACGGGCAGCTGTTGTTCGAGGCAGCGCCCGAGGTCGACGACGGCGTCGACCTGAACCCGCAGCTGCAGGCGAGGACGCTGGAAAGGATGGCCGCACACCTCGGCGAATTCGCGCCACCGGCGCGACCGGACGGACGCCGGCGCTACTACCACGACAACGGGCTGTTCGGCTTCAACGACGGCTTCGTCCTGTACGGCATGATGCGGGTGTTCAAGCCGGCGCGGATCATCGAGATCGGATCGGGATTCTCCTCCGCGCTGATGGTCGACACCGCCGAGCAGTATCTGCCGGATTGCCGGTTCACCTTCATCGACCCCTACTCGCCGGACGTGATCCCGCTACTCGGCAACGCGCCATCCGGGAATTTCCGGATCATCCGCGAACGGATCCAGGATGTTTCCTCGGAAATGGTCCAGCTGTTCCAGTCGCTCGAAGCCGACGACATCCTCTTCATCGACTCCTCGCACGTCGTCAAGATCGGCAGCGACCTGTCCACGATCCTGTTCTCGATCCTGCCCTCGCTGAAGAAAGGCGTACTCGTGCACGTGCACGATATCCGTTATCCCTTCGAGTACTCGGAGGCGGCGATCATGGAAGGACGCGCCTGGAACGAGATCTATTTCGTGCGGGCGTTCCTGCAGTACAACCGGGCCTTCGAGATCGTGTACTTCAGCTCGTACGCCGAACGCGAGTTCGGCGACGCGATCGCGCGGCTCATGCCGGGCTACGTTCGCGGCACCGGGCAAAGCCTGTGGTTGCGGAAGGTGGCCTGAGCGATCCGGTCGTGCGAAGCGCGAAGCCGAATGCAAGTCTCCGCGACGGGATCACTTCCTGCGCAGGACCAGCGAACATCCCAGGGCCATGAAGGCCTCGGTGGCCAGCAGCGCGAGCACGGATGCGCCGGCGCCGAGCGGCCGCAGCAGCAGCGCGTTGAGCGCCACCACCAGCAGCAGGCCAAGTGCCTCGATGCCCACGCGGGCATGCTGGCGACCGAACGCGGTCAAGCCGGTCGCGGTGGCCTGATGGAGGGCGAACAGGATCGGCCAAGGCGACAGCAGCAGCAGGTACCTCGTCGCCGCGCCGAATCCCTCGCCGAAGATGTGCGGCATCAGCGGCGCGACGCCCGCGGCGACGAGCGTGGCCAGCAGCCCGTAGGCGATGGAGGCCCACACCACGTGCCTGAGCATGCGCGACCCCTCCGGTCCGCCATGGGTCGCGAACAACCGCGGCAATGCGGCGCTCATCAGCGCCGAAACCGGCAACGCGAACACGCTGACCACGCGGAACGCGGCGGTGTAGGGCCCCACCACGGCGGCGCCGAGCAGTTGCAGCATCAGCACCTTGTCCACTTCCTGGTAGCTGGTGCCGACCAGTGCGCCGGCGGCGAAAGGCGCGCCTTCCCTGAGGGTCTCGCGAAGGCGCAGGCGCCCCCGCCATGCCGGCCAGCCGTCGACGCCCGCGATCAACAGGATCGTGCCGACGATGCCGACCAGGGAGCCGAGGAAATGCGAGGTGGCCACCAATGCCGGCGTGCGTCCCGCACCCATGGCCATGAACACCATGCCGGTGAACAGGCGCCCTGCCGGCACCAGGCAGATCGCGAACGCCGCCGGCAGTCCGCGACCCACGGCGAAGCACAGCGACGTGCCGGCCTGCGCCAGCGGCAGGACGACCATCTCGGCCAACCCGATCAGCACCATCGAGAGGATGTCAATGCGTTCCTTCAACAGCAGGCTCGCGGCCGCCACGATCGCGGCGGTCATGACCGCGCCGGTGAACACGACCTGGCCCATCGCCGAGGCCCAGAGTGCGCGCGAGGAAGCACGATCGCGCGCGATGCGGCGCGACAGCACGTAGGTGATGCCCCAGCCGGAAAAGGGGGCCACCAGCGACACCACCGCAACCGATCCGGCGAACAGGCCGTAGCCCTGCGCTCCCATCCAGCGCGAGAGCAGGACCAAATAGCCGGCCTGGATCGCCGCGCGGATGCCGAGGCCTGCGCTCCCGTAGGCCGCATTCCGTCCGAGCCGGCCGACGCGGATCGATGGCGCGATGCGCTGCAGGGACTTCACGGCGGATCCGCCTTCGCCGCCGGCGCGGCGGCCGGATGGTCGCGCGGCAGGGTGCGCGCCTGGCGGCGCAGCGTGGGGCGGCGCATGAAGAGGGTCCTGCACCCGGTGACCACGAAACCGATCGGGCCGAAGTGTCGCCACAGGTCCTTCAGCGCCAAGCGCGCCGACGCCCCATCGCGCGCACGGAAGGACCACAGCAGCAAGGCCATGGCCGATTCCCAGCGATAGCCGGCATCGTAGTCGCCGCGCCCGGCGAAGAACGCGCGCGCGTCGCTGTCGAATTCGAGGCAGGACTTGTAGAAGCCGACGCGCGAACGCGCTCCCGACCGGAGCGCCGAGTTCTCGCTGTGCCGATAGACCGCCGCCGCCTCGGGCAGGTAGGCCACCTTCCACTTCGAGGTGACCCAGGCGTTGCGCACGCTGTCGCCGAAACGGTAGGTCTTCCTCGCGAGTGCTGACTCGTGCAGTTCGCGCATCGTTTCGCGCCGCAGCAGGACCGTGCAAGTCCGCAGGATCTTCGGATAGTGCCAGGTCCTGAAAAGGTCCCCCTGCAGCAGGCGCAGCGGCACCCTGCGGTGCGATGAGCCGCGCGGATCCAGCCGCCACGCGCCATCCACGGAATGCGTCCTTACCCAGTCGGCATGCACGATGCCCACGCTGGGATCGCCGCGCATCAGTTCGACCTGGCGCGCGAGCTTGTCGGGGAAACACCAGTAGTCGTCGCCCTCGCAGTAGGCGACGAACTCGCCGCGCGCGCGCGCGAAGATCCGGCGCATGTTCGGCATCATGCCGACGTTGGCCGGCGAATGGATCACGCGCACGAGCTCCGGATGGCGCCGCTGGCAGGCGAGCGCGACCTCCAGGGTGGCGTCCTTCGAGGCGTCTTCGCCGATGATCAGCTCGAACGAAAAGTCGCAACGCTGCGACACGACCCCTTCGATTGCCTCGGCCAGGTAGTCGGCGTGGTTGTAGGTGATCATCAGCACGCTCACGAGCGGGGCCGCCACCAGCCGCGCTTGATCGCTGACCTCGACGACATCGGTTGCGTCGCTCATCGCCCGAACCTGTAGATCAGGGTCGGGATGATGCGGCGAAGCGAGCCGATGAAGGGAGCCGGCACGAGATCCGCCAGTTTCCTGGCCAGCGAGCGTGGTTGCTCGATCGCCAGCGTGGCGCGCAGCGACTCCACGCACAGGTTGCGGTAGCGGAATCCGGCCGCATCGAACAGGCGCTCGAGCTGCCCAAGCTGGAGCGGCTCGCAATCGTAGAAGTCCACGCCGCGGAACCGCTTCAGCCACGCCGATCGCCAGCCGTGCGGCCACCAGCTCAGGAAGGCGAGCCTGTAGTGAGGCTCGACCAGCATCCAGCGGTTCGGGACCGCCAGGTAGCCGACGCCGTCCTCGCGCAGCACGCGGCCGATCTCGCGCAGGTGCCGCAGTTGCGCATCGCGGTCGCCGACGTGTTCGATGACATGGTTGCTCAGCACGACGTCGAAGCTGCGGTCTTCGTACGGCAACGTGGTGTCCTTCACCAGCTGGAAGGCGTATCCATCGCAGACCAGCCGGTTGTCGACGACGTCGACGGCGTCGACCGCGATACGCAACTTCGGATGCGTGCCGAAGTAGTGGGCGATGCCGCCCGACCCGGTGCCGATCTCCAGCATGCGCATCGGTTGCGCGCGCGAAGGCAGATCGAGCAGCCGCTCGATCTTCATCCCCTTGAACCGGCGCGTTTCGAGGTCGAGCACGGCATGGGGCTGGCGCGCCCTTTCCTGCGGATCGGGCGGCGCGTTCATGTGCGCGCCTGCGAACGCAGGCCCAGCCGATTCAATTTTTCGCGCAGGCTGGCGCCGAAGCATTTCCATTCGAACCGCCCGGCGAAACCGCGGGAGCTTTCGCGCAGCGGCGCACCGGCGCGCTCGCGCAGCAGCCCGACCAGCGTTGCCGCCATCTGCGCGTAATCGCCCGCCGGAACCAGGTGGCCGGAAACGCCATCCTGCACCGCGTCGGGCACGCCGCCGACCGCGAAGGCCACGGTCGCCAGGCCGTGGGCCGCGGCCTCGACCGCGACCATGCCGAAACCCTCGACGTCGCCCGGAACCTCGCGCACCGGGAACACGTGCACGTCGGCGGCCCGGTAGGCCATGCCCAGGGTGGCGTCGTCCTGCGGGCCGATGAAGCGCAGGTTCCCGGCGATGCCGAGCGCCACCGCGCGCTGCCGGATCCTGTCCCCGAGGCCGACGCTGCTGCCCTGCAGGAGATCGGGCGTTTCGTCGCCGAGCACGACCAGGCACACGTCCGGGCATGCCGCAGCGATCGATGGCAGCGCCTGCTCGACGAACTCCAGCAGCCCCTTGCGCGCGATCAGGCGGCCTACCGACAGCAGCAGCGGACGATCGCCAAAGTCGAAGCGGGTGCGGAAGTCGTTCGCGCCGGCGGCCGGCGCTGGCAGGTCGACACCCGGATGCACGATCGCGATGCGTGCCGCGTCGATGCCGATCGAACGCGCCAGCGCGGCGGTGTTCTCGCTGTTGGCGATGCACAGGTCGGCGCGCCGGATGAAGGGCCGCCAGAACCAGCGGAACAGCGGATGCTCGGCAATGAGGTCCAGGCCGTGCACGTAGACGACACAGCGCGCACCCGCGCATCGGGCGGCCAACCACGCGAATGGCGCAGCCAGGCCGCTGCCGGCCAGCACCGCGTCGGGCCGGAACCCGCGCGCCATGGCCATCCCCCGCAGCAAGGCCCCGGCGAAGAATCGCCACAGCGGAGCCGGCGCGACCTCGCTCACCCGGATCGTGCCGGGCAGGAAAGCCTGGCAGCCATGCGGCCCGACCACGGCAACCTCGAATTCGGCGGCCAGCTCGATCGCCATGTGCCGGTTGAGCCGTTCCATTCCCCCCCGCAAGGGAGGCATGTTGCGCGTCAGCAGCAGCACCCGCGGCCGCGACTCCGGTAAGGGACCGCCAGTCACATGTCCCCTCGCGTCGGGCGGTACATCAGCGCCGTGATCTGTTCGGAGATCAGGCCGATCAGGAACACGATCACCGCCGCGCTGAAAAGCACCACGCTCATGTTGGTGAAGCGGTGGGACACGATGAAGGTGTAGGCGTAGTAGCCCACGCCGGTCAGGAAGAACGTCATCGCCACCGGCGCGAACAGCTTCAGCGGCGAATACAGGGTGGCGATCTTGAAGATGATGAGCAGGAAACGCACGCCGTCGCGCAGCGGGCGGATGTGGCTCGTGCCGATCCGCTGCTTGACCGGCACCGGCACGTAGGCCACCGGATAGGCGCTGCGGAAGAAGGCCATGGTGATCGTGGTCGGGTAGGAAAACCCGTTCGGCAGCAGGTGCAGGAACTCGCGGAACTTGTCGGCGCGCACCGCCCGGAATCCCGAGGTCAGGTCGAGGATGCGGTGCCCGGTCATCCAGCTCGACAGGCGGTTGTAGAAACCGTTCGCCATCCCGCGGCCGCGGCTGGCCTGGCCTTCGCCGTCGCGGGCCGCGACCACCATGTCGTAGCCCTCGTCCAGCTTCGCCAGCAGGGCGTTGATATGCTCGGGCTCGTGCTGGCCATCGGCATCCATGAACACGATGATCCGGCCACCGGCCGCCGCCGCCCCGCGCTTGATCGCCGCGCCATTGCCCATGCTATAGGGCGAGCCCACCACGCGGGCGCCGGCGTCGGCCGCGACCCGCGCCGTGGCGTCGGTCGAGCCGTCGTCCACCACGATCACCTCGGCCTGCGGGAACTGGGCGCGCAACCTCGGCAGGAAGGTGGCCAGGCCATCCTGTTCGTTCTTGGCCGGCAACACGATGCTCAACTCCCTGTCCACGAACTCTCCCCTGATGCTCCAGCGCCTAGCCTAGCGCAGCGGCCAGCCAGCCGTCGCGCGATGGGCCACTTCGCGCCGAGCCACTTCGCGCCGAGTCACTTCGCGCCGAGTCACTTCGCGCCGGGCTACTTCGTGATGGGCTACTTCGTGATGGACTACTTCCCCGGCCCGTTTTGCGGTAGATTCCGGAATAGCTCCGTATCCTGGGGGACGGATGAACGCGGCAGTCACGGCCAATCTGGTGGGCATCACCGGCATCGTCCGGCGTCTGGTGCTGGACGGAGCACTGGCCGAGCCCGATGCGCGCAAGGCGATGGACGAGGCGCTGAAGGACAAGAAGCCCGTCCAGCAGTACCTGATCGAGAAGCGCCTGATCACGACCACCCAGCTCGCCACGGCGAACTCGTTCGAGTTCGGCATCCCGCTGTTCGATGCCAATGCGCTCGACCTGTCGCAGTCCGCGATCAAGATGGTCAGCGAGGAACTGGTCCAGAAGCACGCGGTGCTTCCGCTGTTCAAGCGCGGCAACCGCCTGTTCGTGGGCACCTCCGATCCGACCAACACGCGCGCGCTCGACGAGATCAAGTTCGCCACCAACCTGATGGTCGAACCCATCCTGGTCGACGAGGACACCCTGCGGCGCGTGACCGACAAGGCGGTGACGGCCGGCGACTCCTTGTCGAACGACGACACGGAAGGTCTCGAAAGCCTCGAAACCGGCGACATCAGCGACAACGAGCCCGAGACGGCGGACCCGAACAAGGCGGACGACACGCCGGTCGTCAAGTTCGTCAACAAGGTGCTGGTCGACGCGATCAAGCGCGGCGCCTCGGACATCCATTTCGAGCCGTACGAAACCGACTTCCGCGTGCGTACGCGCATGGATGGCATCCTGCGCACGGTCGCCAAGGCGCCGGTCAAGCTCAACACCCGCATCGCCGCGCGCCTGAAGGTGATGGCATCGCTCGACATCGCCGAGCGTCGCGTCCCGCAGGACGGCCGCATCAAGCTGATGCTGTCCAAGACCCGCGCCATGGACTTCCGCGTCAGCACCTGCCCGACCCTGTTCGGCGAAAAGGTGGTGCTGCGTATCCTCGACAGCTCGGCCGCCAAGCTGGGCATCGACAAGCTCGGCTACGAGGACGACCAGAAGGAACTGTACCTGCAGGCGCTGGCCAAGCCCTACGGCATGATCCTGGTCACCGGCCCCACCGGCTCGGGCAAGACCGTGTCGCTGTACACCGGCCTGAACATCCTCAACACCGACGAACGCAACATCTCCACCGCCGAGGACCCGGTCGAAATCCGCGTGCCCGGCATCAACCAGGTGCAGATGAACGTCAAGAAGGGCATGACCTTCGCCGCGGCCCTGCGCTCGTTCCTGCGCCAGGACCCGGATGTGATCATGGTCGGCGAGATCCGTGACCTGGAAACCGCCGAGATCGCGATCAAGGCCGCGCAGACCGGCCACCTCGTGCTCTCGACCCTGCACACCAACGATGCCCCGCAGACGATCTCGCGCCTGATGAACATGGGCATCGCGCCCTACAACATCACTTCCTCGGTGACCCTGGTGATCGCCCAGCGCCTCGCCCGCCGCCTGCACGACTGCAAGCGCGAGGTGCAGTTGCCCGAGCACGCGCTGAAAGCCGAGGGCTTCAGCGATGCCGACATCAAGCGCGGCCTGCGCCTGTACGAGGCGGTCGGCTGCTCCGACTGCAACGAGGGCTACAAGGGCCGCCTCGGCATCTACCAGGTCATGCGATTGACCGAGGAGATCCAAAAGATCATCCTCGAGGGCGGCAACGCGATGGACATCGGGGAGGCCGCTCAGCGCGAGGGCATCCGCGACCTGCGCCAGTCGGCCCTGCTCAAGGCCCGGAACGGCCACACCAGCCTCGCCGAAATCAACCGTGTAACCAAGGAATAAGCCATGGCCGCCACCAAAGCAGCGGTACGTACCCAGACCCAGGGCCAGGCCCCGGGCGCTGGACAGACTCCGCGCAATGCCAACCCGATGGTTCAGTTCGTGTGGGCCGGCACCGACAAGCGCGGCAAGAAGATGAAAGGCGAGCAGATGGCGCGCAACGCCAACCTGCTCCGCGCCGACCTGCGCCGGCAAGGCGTCAATCCGACGATGGTCAAGGTCAAGGGCAAGTCGCTCTTCGGCGCCGGCGGCTCGCGCATCACCGCGCGCGACATCGCCATCTTCAGCCGCCAGATCGCCACCATGATGCAGGCGGGCATCCCGATGGTGAGTTCGTTCGAGATCATCGGCGCCGGCCAGAAGAACCCGCGCCTGAAAAAGCTGCTCGACGACATCCGCATCCAGATCGAGGGCGGCTCCTCGCTCCACGAGGCGATCGGCAAGCATCCGGTGCAGTTCGACGAGCTCTACCGCAACCTGGTCAAGGCCGGCGAAGGCGCCGGCGTGCTCGACACCGTGCTCGACACGGTGGCGACCTACAAGGAGCGCATCGAGACCCTCAAGGGCAAGATCAAGAAGGCCCTGTACTACCCGGCCGCGGTCATCGCGGTGGCGGTCCTGGTCTCGGCGGTCCTGCTGATCTTCGTGGTGCCGCAGTTCCAGGCCGTGTTCAAGAGCTTCGGCGCGGACCTGCCGGCCTTCACCCAGATGCTGGTGAACGCGTCGGACTTCATGGTGCATTACTGGTGGATGGCGCTGCTGATCGTCGGCGGCACCATCGGCGGCATCATCTTCCTGTTCAAGCGCTCGACCAAGTTCGCCCACTTCGTCGACCGCATGGCGCTCAAGCTGCCGATCATCGGCAAGATCCTGCACGAGTCGGCGATCTCGCGCTTCGCGCGCACCCTGGCGCTGACGTTCAAGGCCGGCGTGCCGCTGGTCGAGGCGCTCGACACCGTCGGCGGCGCGACCGGCAGCGTGGTCTACTCCGACGCCGTGAAGAAGATCCGCGACGACGTCTCGGTCGGCTACCAGCTCAACCTGGCGATGAAGCAGGTCAACCTGTTCCCGCACATGGTCGTGTCGATGATCGCGATCGGCGAGGAATCCGGCGCACTCGACGCGATGCTGTTCAAGATCGCCGAGTTCTACGAGGAAGAGGTCAACAACGCCGTCGACTCGCTGTCGAGCCTGCTCGAACCGATGATCATGATCATCATCGGCGTGCTCGTGGGCAGCATGGTGATCGGCATGTACCTGCCCATCTTCAAGCTCGCCGCGGCGGTCTGACCGGGTCGTGATGATCGAGTTGTTGCTGCAGCCGGCCTGGATGGTCGGCTGCACCTTCCTGTTCGGATTGCTGATCGGCAGCTTCCTCAACGTCGTCATCCTGCGCATTCCGGCGCGGCTGGAATGGCAATGGCGGCGCGACAGCCGCGACATGCTGGGCCTGCCCGATGCGGATTCGGCCGATGGCGAAAGCGCGGTCGAGCTGGCGCCTCCGGGCATCGTGGTGGAGCGTTCGTTCTGCCCGAAGTGCCACCACCAGCTCTCCGCCCTGGACAACATCCCGGTGGTGTCGTGGCTGAGCCTCGGCGGACGCTGCCGTTACTGCAAGGCGCCGATCTCGATGCAATACCCGGCGGTCGAACTGCTGACCGCGGTCGCCAGCGCCGGCGTGGTCTGGCATTTCGGGCCGCACTGGGAATCGGCGGCGGCCCTCGTCTTCACCTGGTTCCTGGTCGCGCTTTCGGGCATCGACCTGCGCACGACCCTGCTGCCCGACCAGCTGACCTATCCCCTGCTCTGGATCGGCCTGCTCGCCAGCACGCTCGGCCTGTTCGCCGATCCGGTGAGCGCACTGTGGGGCGCAGCAGCCGGCTATCTGAGCCTGTGGTCGGTGTTCTGGGGCTTCAAGCTGCTGACCGGCAAGGAAGGCATGGGGCGCGGTGACTTCAAGCTGCTCGCGGCACTCGGCGCCTGGTGCGGGATCAAGGGAGTGTTTCCAATCGTGCTGATCTCGGCCCTGCTCGGTGCGGTCATCGGCAGCGCCTGGCTGATGCTGCGCGGACGCGACCGTGCCACGCCGATCCCGTTCGGCCCCTATCTCGCGGCGGCGGGCTGGGTCCAGCTGCTCTGGGGTCCGTACCTGATCGATACCTACCTGCGACTGTCCGGCATGCGATGAATCCGTTCACCACGACCGCGCGGCGGCGCCTGGCCATTGCCATGATCGCCGCGCTCCTGCTCCTGCTGATGCTGCCCAACGTGCTCTGGCTGTCGCTGGGCCACGACCTGACGCATCCCTGGATCGACGCGGTGACCCTGCCGGTCGCCTCGCTCCTGCTGCTGTTCGCGATCTTCGGCGGGCGCATCTGGATCGCCTGCCTGATCCTGTTGCCGTTCGCCGTGCTGGCGCCGCTGGAAGCGTTCTACATCGACGCCTACCACCGTCCGAGCTTCGCCGAGATCATCGCGACCCTGATCGCCACCAACCCGCGCGAGATGCGCGAATACCTCGGCGGGATGCTCGTGCCGCTGGCGCTGTGCGCGCTCGCCTCGGTGCTGATTCCCGCGCTCGCGGCGTGGTGGAGCCAGCGCGCCGGCCTGCGCCTGCCCGCGCGCGCGCGCATCGTGATGGCGGCGCTGGCGATCCTCGCGCCACTGGCGATCGGCGTGTGGGCGGGAGCGACCGCCAAGGGCAACGCCGCCGCGCGCTTCCACGCGGGCGTGCAGAAGGAAACCGATCTCGGCAACGAGTTCCAGTACGGCTGGCCGTTCGGACTGATCCAGCGCCTGGCGACCTACCGCCAGGAATGGGACGCGATGCGCGCCAACGTGGCGCGGCTCGATGCCTTCAGCTTCCACGCCAGGCGCGTGGCCGCCTTCCCGCATCGCCAGGTGTACGTGCTGGTGATCGGCGAGGCGAGCCGGCGCGACCACTGGCAACTGTTCGGCTACGACCGCCCGACCAATCCGGAGATGAGCAAGGTCTCCAACCTGGTGCCGATCACCGACCTCGACACGCCCTGGCCCGAGTCGATCACCGCGATCCCGATCATCCTCACCCGCAAGCCGATCACGGTCACCGCCTTCAACTGGTGGGACGAGGCCTCGATCCTGCGCGCGATGCGCGAGGCGGGCTACGAGACTTACTGGATCTCCAACCAGCAGGCGATCGGCAAGTACGATTCGCCGGTCTCGACCTTCGCCTTCGAGGCCCAGCACGACCTGTTCCTCAACCACGCCTCGTGGAGCGTGCCGGGAGCCTACGACGAAGTCCTGCTGCAATCCCTGCGCGACGTGCTGCACGACTCCGACAAGGACATGTTCATCGTCCTGCACATGATGGGCAACCACCAGAGCTACGACTACCGCTACCCGGATGCCTACAAGCACTGGCGTCCCACCGAGTCCGATCCCTGGGCCGACGACGACAGCGGCAGCGGCGACGACGATTCCGCCGACAGCACGAGCGCCAGCGCATCCGCGAGCGGCAGCGCCAGCGACGACGCCGCCGACGACGAGGACGCCGCCGAAACGAGGCAGCGCAACATCAACAGCTACGACAACTCGATCCTCTATACCGACCACGTGCTCGCCTCGATCATCGGGATCCTGCACGAGGACGGTGCGGTGACCGCGCTGATGTTCGAATCCGACCACGGCGAATCGCTGGCGACCGCGACCTGCAAGATGGAAGGCCACGGCAACGGCACCCGCTACGAATACGAGATACCGGCGCTGTTCTGGTACTCGGACTCCTTCGCCGGCGCGTTCCCGGAACGCGTGGCCGCGCTGCGCGCCAACGCGAACAAGCGCACGATGAGCGCGGACACCTTCGAATCGCTGATCGACCTCGCAGGCATCGACTTCCCGGGGCACGATCATTCCTGGAGCCTGTTCAGTCCGCAGTGGCGCTACCGCCCGCGCATCGTGAACCGCCCGTCGCAGGGCGACATCGACACCGCGACCTTCAGCAAGGACTGCGGGCAGGTGCATCCGAAGCATGCGTGAGGTTCTTGCCGCCGAGTCCAGCGCGGGCCGCGATACCGGAAACCATCGATGACGAACATCCCAGACCCGACGGATCGCCCGTCCTCCGCGCATCCTCGCCGCGCGGCCTTCGGCGCGATCCTCCTGTTGCTAGCACTGCTGCTGCTTCCGGACATCGTCTGGCTGCATTTCGAGCACGGCAACATCAGGATATGGATCAGCGCCCTGCTCATCCCGGCGGCCCTGCTGGCCCTGCTGTTCGCCGTGTTCGGGAACCGGCCCTGGATCGCCTGCCTGCTGCTTGCGCCCTTCGCGGCACTCGCCCCGCTGGAAGCGTTCTACATCGGCAGGTACCACCACCCGACGACGCCCGAGATCCTCGCGACACTGATCGCCACCAACCCGCGGGAAGCCCGCGAATACTTGGGCAACGACCTGCCGCTACTTGCATTGTGCCTTGTGGCCGCGCTGGCGCTGCCGCTGCTGGCGGCATGGTGGAGCCGGCGCTCGGGCTTGCGCTGGCGACACGACTCGCGCAACTGGGTGCTTGCGATCCTCATCACGATGCCACCGATCGGCGGCATCGTGTCCGCCTCCAGGGCGGGTGGCGACCTCGGCACGCGCTTCCGCAACGGTGTCCAGTCGGTGGCATCGCTGGCGGACTTCATCCCGAACGGATTCCCCTTCGGAGTGCCGCACCGCTTTATCGAATATCGCAGGCAATGGGCGGCCATGCGGACCAACGTGGCCCGGCTCGCAGCCTATCGCTTCCATGCGCGGCGAATCGCCAATCCGGGGCGACGCCAGGTCTATGTGCTCGTGATCGGCGAGGCGAGCCGTCGCGATCACTGGCAGATTTTCGGCTACCCGCGGCCAACCAATCCCGAGCTTTCCCGGGTCCGCAACCTGGTGCCGATCCCGGACATGGACAGCTCGTGGCCGGTTTCGCTCACCGCGATTCCCATGATCCTCACGCGCAAGCCGCCGACCGACATGTCCATCGCCTGGCACGAGGCATCGATTCTGCGGACGATGGAAGAATCGGGGTACGACACCTGGTGGATTTCCAACCAGATGCCGATCGGCCGGTTCGACTCGCCGGTGTCGACGTTCGGTTTCGAGGCCCGTCACGCCGATTTCCGCAACCACGCGTCCTGGGTCTCCGCCGGCGCCTACGACGAGGACCTGCTACCGCCCCTGCGCTCCGCATTGCATGACTCGAAGGGCGACCTGTTCATCGTGCTCCACTTGATGGGCAGCCACCATGGCTACGATTTCCGGTACCCGGAATCCTACAGGCGCTTCAAGCCGACCGCGGACGACGCGACTTCCACGGCATCGCTGCAGGAACGAACGCGCAACAGCTACGACAACACCATCCTGTATACCGACCACGTGCTTTCGCAGGTCATCGATATCCTCGACCGGAGCGGCGCCGTGACCGCGCTCTGGTATGAATCCGATCACGGCGAAGCCCTGCCCACCGCGACATGCACGCTCGAGGAACACGGCAACGGGACGCGCTACGAGTACGAGATCTCGGCCTTTTTCTGGGCTTCGGACGCCTATGCCGCCGCGTTCCCCGCGCGCATGGCCGCACTGCACTCCAATGCCGGCAAGCGCACGATGAGTGCCGATACCTTTGAATCCCTGATCGACATGGCAGGGTTGAGCTATCCGGGCAGGGATCCATCGTTGAGCCTGTTCGATCCGGGGTGGCGCTACCATCCGCGAATCGTCAACCAGCCGTGGCAGGTGAACATCGACGAGGCCATGATCAGCAGGAACTGCCAACTGGCGTTGCCGCCGAGTCATTGATCGGAGCCGGGATCACCCATGCGGTCGGAACCGGCATCGAAGGACGGCCTCGTGCGCATTCACGGCATCCTGGAGCGCAGATGTCACGATTTGCGGTAGCGGTCACCGGCGGCATCGCATCGGGAAAGTCCGAGGCCTGCCGCTGCTTGGAGCGCCTGGGCATCGCGGTCGCCGACGCAGACGTGCTGGCGCGTTCGCTCGTCGAACGCGGGCAAGCCGCGCTGGCCGAGATCGTCGCGCGGTTCGGCCCGACGGTGTTGACTGGCGACGGCAACCTCGATCGCGCCGCGCTGCGTGGCATCGTGTTCGCGGACGAGGGCGCGCGACGCGACCTCGAGGCCATCCTCCACCCGCGCATCCGCGACGGCCTTCGCGACGCCTGCGGCGCGGCCACGAGCGTCTACGCGATCGCCGCCATTCCGTTGCTCGCCGAGGGTGGCGGACGCGCGCGCTATCCATGGCTGGATCGCGTCCTGGTGATCGACGTGCCGCGCGAGCTGCAGGTCACGCGTCTGCTCGCCAGGGATGGCGGCACGCGCGACCAGGCCGAACGCATCCTCGATGCCCAGGCCACGCGCGAACAAAGACTGGCGATCGCCGACGACGTGATCGAGAACGACGGCACGCCCGAGGCGCTCGCACAGCGGATCGCGCAGTTGCACGAAACCTATCTGGGACTCGCGGCAGCGCGACGCTGAATTGCCGCGCGGCGCGGCTCGCGCTGACGACGAATCCTGGGCAGCGATCAGCCGGCCCAGAGACCCCGGATCGCCGCTATGCCTTGCGCTCCGTGCGCGCGCGCAGCAGCGAGGTCCGCGATCGCCATGCCACCGAGGGCGTAGATCGGCAGCGACACCCTTTCACGCAGCCGCGCGAAGCCCTCCCAGCCGAGCGGTGCGCGATCGGGATGGCTGGGCGTCGCCGCGACCGGGCCGAGCACGACGAAATCCGCGCCCAGCGACTGCGCGCGTTCCAGCTCGGCGGCATCGTGGCAGGAAGCGGCCACCGGGCATTTCGCGGGCAGCGGCCGTTCGTGCAGTTCCTGCAGTTGCGCGGCGCGCAGGTGCACGCCGACGCCCAGTTCGCGCGCAAGGGCGACATCGCCGTTGAGCAGCAGCTCCGCGCCGGCGGCACGGCATTGCTTCTGCACCGATTTCGCCAGCGGCCGCAGGGCCTCGGTCGGGAGCGTGCGTGCGCGCAGTTGCACGCGGCCTACGCCACCCTCCTTCAATGCGCTCTCGAGCGCTTGCAGGAACCGCTCGTGACCCTTCGCAGGCGGCTCGGGCGTGATCAGATAGCGGTCAGCCTGCTGCAGGGCCGCGACCACCGGCCGGTCGGCCGGTGGCATCGAATAGCTGGGCAGCTTCGCCGGCGGCGCCCAGGCCAGCGCCTGGCGTTCGCGCCCGGTCGCCGTGCCTTCCCACGACACGATCCTGCGCACGTCGAGCACGATGCGCTTGTGCCCGTAGGCGAACGGCACCGCGATCAGCGGTTCGCTGTCGCCGATGCGGATGCCGAGTTCCTCGTGCAGTTCGCGTGCCAGCGCCTGTTCGGGCGTTTCGCCGGGATCGACCTTGCCGCCGGGGAACTCCCACAATCCAGCCAGGTCGCGGCCGGCCGTGCGACGCGCCAGCAGGATGCGTCCGCGCGCGTCGGTGATGACGCCGGCGACGACATGCACGGGCGGAATGCGCGATTCGTGTTGCGTCATGGGTGTTCGCCGGGGCCGGACGACTCCTGATCCGAACGAGCCGCGAGGTCGCGGCTTGCGGCGCTGCTTCGACTTCGGTTGCCGCGATCCGCGGCGCGCGAATCGCCTTCAGCGCGCCGCGGTTCTCACGCCAGTTGCCCGTGGCACTGCTTGTACTTCTTGCCGGAGCCGCAAGGGCACGGATCGTTGCGTCCGATCCGCGGACCTTCGCGCAGGACCGGCGGGGGCACCGCGGCGACGGCCTGTTCGGCCTGAAGCTGCGCGGCTTCCTCGTCGGCGCCGTAGCCGCCGGTGTCGGGATGCTGGAACTGCATCTGCCCCGCCTGCATCTGCGCGAGGCGCTGGTTCTCGGCCTCCATGCGCTCGACTTCGTCCTGGCTGCGGATGCGCACGCGCGCGATGATCGTGACGACCTCGCGCTTGAACTTCTCGAGCATCTCCGAGAACAGCTCGAACGCCTCGCGCTTGAACTCCTGCTTGGGCTGCTTCTGTGCATAACCGCGCAGGTGGATGCCCTGGCGCAGGTAGTCCATCTTCGCCAGGTGCTCCTTCCAGTTCTGGTCGAGCATGCTGAGCATCACGTGCTTCTCGAGCGCGCGCATGTTCTCGGCGCCGATCTGCTGTTCCTTCTCCGCGAACAGCCGCTCCGCGACTTCCCCGGCGTGGCGGGCGATCGCCGCGGCGTCCACGTCGCCGCCGGAGTGCGAGTAGCCCTGCAGGTCCGACTGGATGCCGAACTCGTCGGCGAGCGTGCGCTCCAGGCCCGGCAGGTCCCATTGCTCGTCGACCGAATGCTCGGGCACGAAGCGGCGCACGCTGTCGGCGATCACGTCCTCGCGGATCGAGGCCACGGTCTCGGCGACCGAGGCGGTCTCGAGCAGTTCGTCGCGCTGCTTGTAGATGACCTTGCGCTGGTCGTTGTTGACGTCGTCGAAGTCGAGCAGGTTCTTGCGGATGTCGAAGTTGTGCGCCTCGACCTTGCGCTGCGCCTTCTCGATCTGGCGGCTGACCATCGGCGACTCGATGACGTCGTCCTCCTTCATGCGCAGCATCTTCATCGCGCGCTGGATGAAGTCCGACGCGAAGATGCGCATCAGGTTGTCTTCGAACGACAGGAAGAAGCGGCTCGAACCGGGGTCGCCCTGGCGGCCGGAGCGGCCGCGCAACTGGTTGTCGATGCGCCGCGACTCGTGGCGCTCGGTGCCGACGATGTGCAGGCCGCCGGCCTGCTTGACCGCGTCGTGGCGCTGCTTCCACTGCTCGCGCACGACCACCTTCTCGTTCTCGCCGACCTGCTCGCCGAGCGCTTGCAGTTCGACCTCGAGATTGCCGCCGAGCACGATGTCGGTGCCGCGGCCGGCCATGTTGGTGGCGATCGTCACCGCGCCGGGCTTGCCGGCCATCGCCACGATCTGCGCTTCGCGCTCGTGCTGCTTGGCGTTGAGCACTTCGTGCGGGATGCGCTGCTCGCTCAGGCGCTGGCTGAGCATCTCCGAGGTTTCGATCGAGGTGGTGCCGACCAGCACCGGCTGGCCGCGCTTGTGGCAGTCCTTGATGTCCTCGATCACCGCGTTGTACTTGGCCTTCTGGCCGAAGAACACGAGGTCGGCGCTGTCCTTTCGGACCATCGGCCGGTGGGTCGGGATCACGCACACTTCCAGGCCGTAGATGTCCTGGAATTCGTAGGCCTCGGTGTCAGCCGTGCCGGTCATGCCGGCGAGCTTGGCGTACATGCGGAAGTAGTTCTGGAAGGTGATCGAGGCCAGCGTCTGGTTCTCGCGCTGGACCGGCACGCCTTCCTTCGCCTCGACCGCCTGGTGCAGGCCGTCCGACCAGCGCCGGCCAGCCAGGGTGCGGCCGGTGAATTCGTCGACGATGATGACCTCGCCGTCGCGGACGATGTAGTCGACGTCGCGCTGGTAGATGCCGTGCGCGCGCAGCGCGGCGTTGAGGTGGTGCACGACCGACAGGTTGTGGGCGTCGTACAGGCTGTCGTCTGGCTTGAGGATGCCCGCCTCGCGCAGCAGTTGCTCGGCATGCGACATGCCGGCCTCCGACAGGTGGGTCTGCTTGGCTTTTTCGTCCACCCAGTAGTCGCCGGCGCCGTCCTCGGCGGTCTGCCGGATCAGCTTCGGGACGACGCGGTTGACCTTGACGTAGAGCTCGGGCGACTCGTCGGCCGGGCCGGAGATGATCAGCGGCGTGCGCGCCTCGTCGATCAGGATCGAGTCCACCTCGTCGACGATCGCGAAATTGAGGCCGCGCTGGAAGCGGCTTTCCATGTCCAGCGCCATGTTGTCGCGCAGGTAGTCGAAGCCGTATTCGTTGTTGGTGCCGTAGGTGATGTCGGAGCCGTAGGCGGCCTTCTTGTCGCCGTGCGGCATGTTCGGATAGACCACGCCGACGCTCATGCCCAGCCAGTTGTAGAGCCGGCCCATCCAGGCCGAATCGCGGCGGGCGAGGTAGTCGTTCACCGTCACCACATGCACGCCCTTGCCGGACAGCGCGTTGAGGTAGACCGGCAGGGTGCCGACCAGGGTCTTGCCCTCGCCGGTGCGCATCTCGGCGATCTTGCCCAGGTGCAGGACCATGCCGCCGATCAACTGCACGTCGTAGTGGCGCAGGCCCAGGACGCGGACCGAGGCTTCGCGCACCACGGCGAAGGCTTCGCACAGCACCTGGTCGAGGCTCTCGCCGGCGGCCACGCGCTGGCGGAATTCGTCGGTCTTGGCCTTGAGCTCGTCGTCGGAAAGCTTCTGCAGCTTGGGTTCGAGCGCGTTGATCTTGACGACGTTCTTCTGCAGCTGCTTGAGCAGGCGCTCGTTGCGACTGCCGAACACGCGGGTGAGGAGGCTGTTGAGCATGGGTGTCCGAATGGCTGGATTCCGGGCGGTCGTCCTGGCGCAGGTTGCGGGCGCGCAAAACGTCGCGGGCCGCTCGCGGCGGCCCGGTCGTACATTCTAACGTGGGGCTGGCCGGAAGCGAATCAAGAGAAAGAGCCGCCGCAGCGCATCGGTCAACCGAGGAAAAGGGTTATTTGACGAAGATCCCCGGGACGACGAGCCTCGGGAACTTCTCAGCCAACCGAGGAAGATGGCTATTTGACAACGAGCCGCGGGAACTTCCCGGCCAACCGAGGAAGATGGCTATTTGACGACGAGCCTCGGGAACTTCTCGGCCAACCGAGGAAGATGGCTATTTGACGAGGGCCTTTCCCAGCGCGGAGCGGGCGGCAGCTTAAGTCCCTGCAGCAACAGCCAGCCTACTTCCCGATCTTGCTCAAATACGGCTGCGGATTGACCGGAGCGCCGTTGATCCACACCTCGAAGTGCAGGTGCGAGCCGGTGGAATGCCCGGTCGAACCGACCTTGGCGATCACGTCGCCGGCATGCACCAGGTCACCGACCTTCACCAGCAGCTTCGAGCAATGCCCGTAGCGGGTGGCATAGCCGTTGCCGTGGTCGATGTCGACGACATTGCCGTATCCGCCGGCGTCGAAATCCGAGCGCACGACGATGCCGTCGGCCGCCGCATGGATCGGGTCGCCCGTCTGGCCGTCGAGGTCGAGGCCCTTGTGGAATTCGTGGCCGCCGGTGATCGGATCGATGCGGTTGCCGAACGGCGCCGAGACATAGGTGTTGGCGAGCGGCATCGAGGAAGGCGTCTGGCTGCGGTCGAGGTCGCGGTTGACCAGCAGCGATTCGAGCACCTGCAGCTGGTCGCCGGAATGGGCGAATGTGCCGGTCAGGTTGGCCATCTGTCCGGACAGCTCGGTGGCGCTGATCGCCGTGGTCGGTTCGCCGCCGCCACCGGTGCCGGGCTGGGCGGTGAAGTTGAACTCGCCGTCGTCGATCTTGCCCATGCGGACGAGGCGTTCGCCCAGTGCGTTGAGGCGATTGGCCTGGGCCTGCAGCTCGCCCAGCTTCACCGCCATCGCGTTGACCTGGCGCTGCGAGGTCGCGGTGGTCTGCGCGACCTGCGCCTGCTCGCTGGCGAGCGCGGCTCGCAGGTTGCGGACCTCGGCGTTCGCGACGCCACTGCGGGCGAAGAAGCCGGCGGTGAAACCAAACGCGGCCAGCGCGATCAGCGCCGCGCCGGCGCCGACGAAGAACTTGCGATCGCGATGGAGACAGAGGAGCTTAGGGGACTTCAGGAATTTCGATACGATGATGACGTTCATGCCCACCAAATCGTCAGATAAGCGTCTGCAGGGCACAGCCAAGGCCGATTCCGCGCCGCGCCCGGCGCTCGAAGCGGCGGGAGAGGCCGGACTCGGCCGGATCGTCGAACGCGCACGGATGCTGGCGGCGCTGGACGAACGGCTGCGTCGGTGCCTGCCGGACTCGTTGCAACCGCACTGCCGTCTGGGCAATGCGGGCGCCGGCAAACTGGTTTATCTCGTGGACGCGCCGGTCTGGGGGACCCTGCTGCGGCACCATGCAGACGCCCTGCTGGACGCTGCGGCCGCGGCCGGCCTGCAGGCTGGCGCGCTCACCGTCAAAATTTCGCCACCGCTTCCGTCCGAACCGGCTGCGAAAGCACGCAAACCACTGTCTCAAGCTACTCGTGATGCGTTGCGAAAGACCGCCGAATCCGTGGCCGATCCCGAATTGCGTGCCCAACTGTTGCGGCTGGCTTCCATCGCCTGACCGCCGGGTCTTGCAAGGGATGAAACACCCGCCGGAACAAGCTCGCGGCGGACCGGTCAAGCGACCGAGGAACGGATACTACAGGAAAAAGCGGCCACGTAAAATAGCCAAGCGAATCCGCGACTTATGTCACGAATTCGTTAAACCGCCGGAAGGGGGTCAGACCGCTTGCGCCGGATGCGCGTAGGAAATGGGCGCCTGCGCCGGATCCTGGAAGGTCACCTCTTCCCAGGCCGTGCGGTCGGCCAGCAAGGTGCGCAGGAGCTGGTTGTTGAGCTGGTGGCCCGACTTGTAGCCGTAGAAGGCGCCGATCAGGCTGTGCCCGAGCAGGTACAGGTCGCCGATCGCGTCGAGGATCTTGTGCTTCACGAACTCGTCCTCGTAGCGCAACCCGTCCTCGTTGAGGATGCGGTAGTCGTCGAGCACGATCGCGTTGTCCATGCTGCCGCCGAGCACGAGCTTGCGGTCGCGCAGCATCTCGATGTCCTTCATGAAGCCGAAGGTGCGCGCGCGGCTGACTTCCTTGACGAACGACGTGGTCGAGAAATCCACCTCGGCGGTCGAGGTCGAACGGGTGAAGATCGGGTGGTTGAAGTCGATCGTGAAGCCGACCTTGAAGCCGTCGAACGGCTCGAAGCGGGCCCACTTGTCGCCGTCCTCGAGGCGGATCGGCTTCTTGATCCGGATGAAACGCTTGGCCGCGTTCTGCTCCTCGATGCCGGCCGACTGGATCAGGAACACATAGGGACCGGCGGAGCCGTCCATGATCGGCACCTCGGGCGCCGACAGATCCACGTACGCGTTGTCGATGCCCAGCCCGGCCATGGCCGACAGCAGGTGTTCGACCGTCATGATGCGCACGTCGCCGCGCACGAGCGTGGTGGAAAGGCTGGTGTCGCCGACGTGTTCGGCGCGCGCAAGAATCTCGATCGGCTGGGCGAAATCCACACGCCTGAAGACGATGCCGGTATCGGGTGACGCCGGGCGCAGGGTCATGAAGACCTTCTGCCCCGAATGAATGCCAACGCCGGTCGCGCGAATGACATTCTTGAGCGTACGTTGCTTGATCATACTGTGCGTTCTCCTGGCGGAGCGCGACAAGACGCGGCCGAGAATAGCACGCGTTTTACCAAATTCAAACAATTCGGAAGCAATGTCGTCTCACTGGTGAAACCATGAGTTCACAAAACTATCGAATGGCACTGCCGTTGCATGCAATCGAGGGTGTGCTCCTTCGGCCTTTCCACAAGAGGACAACCCGGGCACCCGCCGAGGCAAGTACCCGAATTCCATTTCGCTAGACCCCGAAACCGCCGCCTTCGTCATGGCATCCGAAGAAGGACGGCGGCAAGGGGCGAATAGTTCCTTCAGCTATCGATCTCCTCGATTTATCCTCAATCGGCCTGCCTGCGCAGGAACGCCGGGATGTCGAGGTAGGCGTCCTGGCTGGTGTCGAGCGCGCTGGTCGCCACTTCCGTGCGGCGGGTGCCGCCACGCAGACCACCGAAACCGGGAGCCGGGGCGACCGTCTCGACGTGCGAGTCGGGCAGCGGGAACTCGGCGCGGCCGGTGCTGCCGTTGCGGACGAGCTTGACCTGCGGCGCACGCGCGACGCTGCGCTCGCGCTCGCGCTCGAAGCCACGCTCCTCGCGCTCCTGGTTGCGGACCGGCTGGCGCGCCGCCTGGCGATTCAGGCCCGTGGCGACCACGGTCACGCGCACCTCGTCCTGCATCTCCGGATCGAGCACGGTGCCGATCACGACGGTCGCGTCCTCGCTGGCGAACTCCTCGATCGTGCGGCCGACCTCGTCGAACTCGCGCATCGTGAAGTCGGGACCGGCGGTGATGTTGACCAGGATGCCGTTGGCGCCGCTGAGGTTGACGTCGTCGAGCAGCGGGTTGCTGATCGCCGTCTCGGCGGCCGACATCGCGCGCTCGGCGCCGCTGGCGGTGCCCGAGCCCATCATCGCCATGCCCATTTCGCTCATCACCGTGCGCACGTCGGCGAAGTCGACGTTGATCAGGCCCGGGCGCACGATCAGGTCGGCGATGCCCTGCACGGCGCCGAGCAGCACGTCGTTGGCGGCCTTGAATGCCTGCACCATGGTCGCTTCGCGGCCGAGGACGTTGATCAGCTTCTCGTTCGGGATCGTGATCAGCGAGTCGCAATGCTGGGCCAGTTCCTCGATGCCCTTGAGCGCGACCTGCATGCGCCGGCGGCCCTCGAACGGGAACGGCTTGGTGACGACCGCGACCGTCAGGATGCCCATTTCCTTGGCGAGCTGCGCCACGACCGGCGCCGCGCCGGTGCCGGTGCCGCCGCCCATGCCGGCGGTGATGAAGACCATGTCCGCGCCTTCCAGCGCCTCGACGATGCGTTCGCGGTCCTCGAGTGCGGCCTGGCGGCCCACTTCCGGATTCGCGCCTGCGCCCAGGCCCTTGGTGACGTTGCCGCCCAGTTGCAGCTGCAGCTTGGAACCGGCGCTCTTGATCGCCTGCGAGTCGGTGTTGGCGGTGATGAACTCCACGCCCTGCACGCTGCTGTTGACCATGTGAGCGACCGCGTTGCCGCCGCCGCCGCCGACGCCGATGACCTTGATGACCGCGTTCGGCGCGATTTTCTCGATGAGTTCGAAATGTGCCATGTCTGTTTCTCCGTTGGATGGTGTCGATGTAATAGTTGTTGTGTGTTTCGTTGTCGTCTGCGTCGTTGTCGTGTGATTCGTTGCTGTGTGATTCGCCCGGTTCCCGCCGTTCCCGTTCCGCCGCCCGCCTCGTCCGTCCCGTTCTTTTTCTTCCCGCCGCCCGACCTCGCTGCTTTCGGTCCCGCCCACCTGGCTTGCGGATGGGTCCGCCTCCGCACGACGCGCCCGATTCGCGCCTTCGTCGCCGAACAGATCCATGTTCCAGGTGCGTTCGCCTTTCATGTCTAGAACTGCCCGCGATACCAGTTGCGCATCTTCGAGAACATCGATCCGACCTTGCCCGTGGGCACCACCGGCCGCCGCGGGTGCTCGATCTGGCTGCCCCACAGCAGCAGGCCGACGCCACTCGCATGCACCGGATTGCCGACCACCTCGCCCAGCCCGCTGACGTGCTGCGGAATGCCCATGCGCACCGGCATGTGCAGCATTTCCTCGGCCAGTTCGGCCACGCCTTCCATCTTCGAAGCACCGCCGGTGAGCACCAGGCCGGCACGCACCCGCTCCTCGAAACCGGAGCGGCGCAGTTCGGCCTGCACCATCTCGAACATTTCCTCGTAGCGGTTCTGCACCGCCTCGGCGAGCGCCTGCCGCGCCAGCCGCCGCGGCGGCCGCTCGCCCACGCCCGGCACCTGGATCGATTCCTCGGCCGTCGCCAGCTGCGCCAGCGCGCAGGCGTAGCGCACCTTGATGTGCTCGGCGTCCGGCGTGGGCGTGCGCAGCAGGTGGGCGATGTCGTTGGTGACCTGGTCGCCGGCGATCGGCAGCGAGGCCGAGTGGCAGATCGCGCCCTGCACGAACACCGCGATGTCGGTCGTGCCCGCGCCGATGTCCACCAGCACCACGCCGAGGTCCTTCTCGTCGGCGGTCAGCACCGCGGTGCTGGAAGCGATCGACGCGAGGATCAGGTCGTCGACCTGCAGGTTGCAACGGTTGATGCACTTGGTGATGTTCTGCGCCGCCGACTGCGCGCCGGTCACCAGGTGCGCGCGCACTTCCAGCCGCACGCCGGACATGCCGACCGGGTTGCGGATGGATTCGGCCGAGTTGTCGATCATGTATTCCTGCGGGATCGCGTGCAGGATCTTCTGGTCGGCCGGGATCGCCACGGCCTTCGCCGCCTGCAGCACGTTGTCGAGGTCGGCGTAGGTCACCTCGCCGTCCTTGATCGGCACGATGCCCGGCGAGTTGCGGCACTGGGTGTGGCTGCCGGAGACGCTGGCGTAGACCGAGCTGATCTCGCAGCCGGCCATCATTTCGGCCTCCTGCACCGCGCGCTGGATCGACTGCACGGTCGATTCGATGTCCACCACCACGCCGCGCCGCAGCCCGCGCGATTCGTGCGTGCCCAGCCCGATCACCTCGATCGGGTTGCCCGGCGAGTACTCGCCGACTAGGGCGACCACCTTGGAGGTGCCGACGTCGAGCCCGACGATGAGGGATTTGTCGCCCTTGCGATTCATGTATGCGCCTGTTGCTTGGTATTGCTGGTGGGGACCGCGTGTTTCGGACTGTTGTTCGGCTTGACCGGAACCGGGTCCTGCCAGGTCAGGGCGAAGCCGTTCGTGTAGCGCAGGTCGGCGCGCAGCAGGGTGGAACCCTGGCGGGTGGCGACGATCCGCGGCAGCAGGCGCGCGAAGCGGCGCAGGCGCTCGGCCGGGTCGTTGCGGCCGATCACCACGTCGATGCCATCGCGCAGGTGGAGGGTCCAGCTATCGCGCTCGGACAGGCTCACGCCCTGCACGTGCCAGGCGCTGCCCGCGAACATCGGCTGCACCTGGTTGTAGAGGGCGATGACGTCCGCGGCGCGGCCGTCCGGGCCTTCCAGCTCCGGCAGGCTGGACAGGTCGGGGCTGCCGGGCGCGGTGAACACCTGGCCATGGTCGGACAGCAGCTTGTCGCGATCCCAGCGCGCGAAGGCGCGATGCTCGGTGAAGCTCACCACGAGCTGGTCAGGCCAGCGCTTGCGCACTTCCACCTTCTCGATCCACGGCATCGCCGCGATCGCGTCGCGGATCGGCTCCATGTGGATCGCGAAGAAGCCGCTCTTGACCTGCGGCAGCACCACCGCGCGCACCTGCTCGGCGCTGACCCGCGTGAACGGGCCGCTGACCTCGAGCCGCCGCATCGGCCAGCGGTCGCCGGCGATCCAGCCGTTGAGCACGGCCACGACCGGCAGCGCGACCAGGGCGATCGCCAGCGTCCACGCGAGCAGGCGGACGAGGACGTTCATGCGCCTCCCCGCAGCGAGGTTTCGAGGATGTCCCAGACCAGCGTCTGGAAATCGATTCCGACCTGATGCGCGGCCTTGGGCACCAGCGAGTGACTGGTCATGCCTGGCGCGGTGTTCACTTCGAGCAGCCAGAAATCGCCCTTGCGATCGCGCATCACGTCCACGCGCGCCCAGCCCGAACAGCCGGCGGCCTTGAAGGCCTTGACCGCGAGCTTGCGGATCTTTTCCTCGGGCTCGCCATCCAGGCCGGGGCAGAGGTATTGCGTGTCCTCGGCGACGTATTTGGCGTGGTAGTCGTAGTACTCGCCCTTGGGCACGATGCGGATCGAAGGCAGCGCGTTTTCGCCGAGCACGGCCACGGTCAGCTCCTGGCCTTCGATCATCTCCTCCATCACCATCTCGCCTTCGTAGCGCGAGGCGAGTTCGACCGCGGCATCGAGGTCGGCCTCGGAGAACACGCGGCTGACGCCGACGCTCGATCCCTCGCAGGCCGGCTTGACGATCACCGGCAGGCCGAGGCGGGCCGCCGCCGCGCGCACGTCGTCGCCCACCACGAGACGTGCGTAACGCGGCGTCGGCAGCCCCACAGAAAGCCAGACCTGCTTGGTGCGTATCTTGTCCATCGAAAGCGCGCATCCGAGCACGCCCGATCCGGTGTACGGGACGCCGAAAGCTTCCAGCAGTCCTTGCAGGACACCATCCTCGCCACCGCCGTTGTGGCCGTGCAGGATGTTGAAGACGCGGTCGAACTTGCTGGCGCACAAGGCTTCGACCAGCGCCGGGATGCCATCGACCGCATGCGCATCCACGCCGCGCGCGCGCAGCGCCTCGAGCACGTTGCGGCCCGAGTCCAGCGAGACCTCGCGCTCCGACGAGGTGCCGCCCATCAGCACCGCGACGCGACCAAAAGCGCGGGGATCTTCGACCGTGCTCATGCGCTGCCTCCCTGCACACCGTGTTGCACCAGTTCCTGCGCGACGTGGCCGATGTCGCCCGCGCCGAGCAGCAGCAGCAGGTCGCCATCGGCGAGCACGTCGGGCAGCACCGCGCGCAGTTCCTGCGCGCCGCCGACCAGCACCGGATCGATGCGGCCGCGCGCGCGGATCGCGCGCGCCAGCGCCTTGGCGTCGGCGCCCACGATCGGCGCCTCGCCGGCCGCGTAGACGTCGGTCAGCAGCAGCGCGTCCACGCCCGAGAGCACCTGCGCGAAGTCGTCGAGCAGGTCGCGCGTGCGGGTGTAGCGATGCGGCTGGAACGCCACCACCAGACGCCGCTGCGGCCAGCCCGCGCGCGCGGCCTCGAACACCGCCTGCAGCTCGCGCGGATGGTGGCCGTAGTCGTCGACCAGCAAGGCCTTGCCGCGACCGAAGTCGAGCTCGCCGAGCTGGTTGAAACGGCGGCCGACGCCGTGGAACTTCTCCAGCGCTTGCGCGATTGCCGCCGGCGCGACGCCGAGCTCCCAGCCGATCGCCGCGGCAGCGAGCGCATTGAGCACGTTGTGGCGGCCCGGCAGGTTCAGCGAAACATCGATCGTCGCGGCATCGGGCAGATGCAGGCGGAAGCGCGTGCGCCCGGCTTCCGGCACGACATCGCTGGCGCGCACGTCCGCCTCGTCGGCGAAGCCGTAACTGAGGATATGGCGCGGCATCGCCGCGGCGAGCGATGCGACCTCGGGATCGTCCACGCACAGCACCGCCAGCCCGTAGAACGGCAACCGGTGCAGGAACTCGGAGAACGCCGCGCGCACGCGCGCGAAGTCGCCGCCGTAGTTCTCGAGGTGATCGGCGTCGATGTTGGTGACGACCGCGATCTTCGGATTCAGGCGCAGGAAGCTGCCGTCGCTTTCGTCGGCCTCGGCGACCAGCCACTTCCCCTGCCCCAGGCGCGCGTTCGAGCCGGCCGAGAGCAACTGGCCGCCGATCACGAAGGTCGGATCCATGCCGCCTTCGGACAGCACGCTGGCGATCAGCGACGTCGTGGTGGTCTTGCCGTGGGTGCCGGCAACCGCGATGCTGCGGCGGAAACGCATCAGCTCGGCCAGCATCTCCGCGCGCGGCACCACCGGGATGCGCAGCTCGCGCGCGGCCAGCAACTCGGGGTTGTCCTCGCGGATCGCGCTGGAGACGACGACCGCGTCGGCGCCTTGCACGTTCGCGCCGGCGTGGCCGCGCTGCACGCTCGCACCGAGCGAGGACAGCCGGCGCGTGCTCGCCGAATCGGCCGCGTCCGAACCGGACACCTTGTAGCCGAGCGTGAGCAGCACCTCGGCGATCCCGCTCATGCCGACGCCGCCGATGCCCACGAAGTGGACCCGCGCCGAGCTGCGCGCCGTGTCGTCGGACAGCAGCGGACGACGCATCATGGCCGCGCCTCCCCGATGCAGATCTCCACGACCTTCGCGGTCGCCTCGGGAAGCGCCGCGGCGCGGGCGCAGTGCGCCATCACCAGCAACGCCTTGCGATCGGGCACCAGCAGCTCGCGCAGCGATTCGCGCAGGCGCGTCTCGAGCTCGTCGTGCTGCGGCAGCAGGCGCGCCGCGCCACGCTCGACGAGGTACTCGGCATTGCGCGTCTGGTGGTCGTCGACCGCGGCCGGGAACGGCACCAGCAGCGCGCCGACGCCGGCCGCGCAGACCTCGGCCAGCGTCATCGCACCGGCGCGGCAGACCAGCAGGTCGGCCCAGCCGTAGGCGCCGGCCATGTCCTGGATGAAGGGTTCGATCGAGGCGGTGACGCCGGCGTCGGCGTAGGCGGCGATCGCTTCCGCGCGCATCGCCTCGCCGCACTGGTGGCGCACCTCGACCGCGACGCCAGTGAGCGCAGCGAGCGCCTTCGGCACCGCCGTGTTCAATGCGCGCGCGCCCTGGCTGCCGCCGAGCACGAGCACGCGCAGGGTTTGTCCGCGATCCGCGAAACGCACTTCAGGCGTTGGCAACGCCGCGACTTCCGCGCGCACCGGATTGCCCACGGTCTCCGCACCGCCGCTCCGGAAGCTGCCCGGGAATCCGCACAGCACGCGCCGCGCGAACTTCGCCAGCACGCGATTGGTGAATCCCGGCGCGCGGTTGCCTTCGTGCACGATCAGCGGACGCCGCAGCAGCCAGGCCGCGATTCCGCCCGGCCCGGCAGCGAAGCCGCCCATGCTGAGCACGCTGCGCGGACGCTCCCGACGCAGGATCGCGAGCGCGTCGAACAATGCGCGCATCAACTTGAACGGGGCGGCCAGCAGCGCCAGCGCACCCTTGCCGCGCAGACCGCCGATCTTCAGCGTGTCGATCGCGATGCCGTGCTGCGGCACCAGGCGCGTTTCCATGCCACCGGCCGAGCCCAGCCATACCACCGGCACCTGGCGCTGGATCAACGCGCGCGCGACCGCGATGCCCGGGAAGATGTGTCCACCGGTGCCGCCGGCGAGGATCATCACCGGACGTCCTTCGAGCGTGGCGGTCGCGGCGTTCAGGCCGTCTCTCCGATGTGCGGCTCGATCCGCGTGCGCGGCGACTTGCCCTGTGGCAGCAGCTTGGCCGGTGCGGGACGCGGAGCGGGCGCGGGCGTCGGCGGCAGCTCGATCGGCGTGGCGTTCTCGCGCGCCCTGGCCATCTGCCGCTGCGCGCGATCGACTTCGTAGCTGACCCGCAGCAGCAGGCCGATCACCGCGACCGAGGTCAGCACGCTCGATCCGCCGTAGGAGATCATCGGCAGGGTCAGGCCCTTGGTCGGCAACAGGCCGAGGTTCACGCCGATCGACACCAGAGCCTGCAGCGAGAACCACAGGCCGATGCCGAACGCGATGTTCGCGGCGAAGTAGCGACCGAGCGCGGCGGCGCGCAGGCCGAGCTGCATGCAGCGCGCAAAGAACGCCGCGTACAGCAGCACCACCGCGAGCACGCCGACGAAGCCGAGTTCCTCGGCGATCACCGCGAGGATGAAATCGGTGTGCGCCTCCGGCAGGTAAAAAAGTTTTTGCACGCTGCCGCCGAGGCCGACGCCGAGCCACTGGCCGCGGCCGATCGCGATCAGCGCCTGCGAAAGCTGGAAGCCATCCTTGAACGGATCCGCCCAGGGATTGAGGAAAGACGTCATGCGGCGCACGCGATAGGCCTGCGACATCGCCACCACCGCCAGCGCCGGCAGGCCGACCACGACCGGGCCGAACAGCCGCAGCAGGCTGGCGCCGCCAAGCAGGAGCATGCCGCCGGTCACCGCGAGGATCAGCGAGGCCGAGCCGAAATCGGGCTGCGCCAGCAGCAGCACCACCAGCACCAGGGCGATGCCGACCGGCTTGAGGATCGGCCACCAGCTATGTGCGATGTCCTCGCGGTAGCGCACGAGGTAGCTCGACAGCCAGACGATCAGCATGGGCTTGACCGCTTCGACCGCCTGGAAGTTGGACACGCCCAGGTTCAGCCAGCGCTTGGCGCCGTTGACGGTGCGGCCGATGCCCGGCAGGTACACCGCGGCGAGCAGCAGGAAGCACAGGATCAGCAGGAAGCGGCTGCGCTGTTCGAGCCACTTCAGCTCGGTGCGCATCAGCACGATCGCTCCGGCCATGCCGGCGAGCACGAACACCACGTGGCGGATCAGGAAGTAGAACGGCCCGAGCTTGAGTCCCTCGGCCATCGCGATCGAACTCGATCCGACCATGACGATGCCGATGCCGGCGACCAGGATCGAGATCACCGCGAGCACCGGATCGTAGCGGCCCTTGATCGCCTCGATGCGCAGGGCCTGCCCGGCGGCGGCGATCGGAGGATGGCGTTGCGGCATGTTCATCAGCGCACCAAGTGCTCGCGCGCGAGTGACGATGTGTTCGTGGACATGCGATTCACCTGACTTTGAGCGTGGCCAGACCGACCAGGACCAACATCACCGAGATGATCCAGAAGCGCACGATCACGCGCGGCTCGGGCCAGCCCTTGAGTTCGAAGTGGTGGTGGATCGGCGCCATCCGGAAGACGCGCTTGCCGGTGAGCTTGAAGCTGCCGACCTGGATCATCACCGAGAGGGTCTCGACCACGAAGATTCCGCCCATGATCGCCAGCACGATTTCCTGGCGGACGATCACCGCGACCGTCGCCAGCGCCGCGCCGAGCGCGAGCGCGCCGATGTCGCCCATGAACACCATCGCTGGATAGGTGTTGAACCAGAGGAAGCCCAGGCCCGCGCCGGCGATCGACGCGCAGAAGATCACCATCTCGCCGGCGCCCGGGATCGCCGGGATCTGCAGGTAGCGGGCGAACTCGGCGTGGCCGGAGAGGTAGGCGAACACGCCCAGCGCGGAGGAGACCAGCACCGAGGGCATGATCGCCAGCCCGTCGAGGCCGTCGGTGAGGTTGACCGCGTTGGAGAAGCCGACGATCCAGAAATACGCCACGGCGATGAAGCCGACGCCCAGCGGGATCGCGACGTCCTTGAGCAGCGGCACGTAGAAGGTCGTGCAGGCCGCGCAGACCGGATCATCCTTGGCCACCCAGTACAGCAGCCCGGCCGCGACCAGCCCGCAGACCGACTGCAACGCGTACTTGGTGCGCGAGCGCATGCCGTTGGGATCGCGCTTGACGATCTTGATCCAGTCGTCCTGCCAGCCGATCGCGCCGAACGCGACCAGCACGCCGAGCGCGATCCACACGTAACGGTTGTGCAGGTCGGACCACAGCAGGGTGGACAGCACGATCGCGGCGAGGATCAGCGCGCCGCCCATGGTCGGCGTGCCGGCCTTGGAGAAATGCGACTGCGGGCCGTCGGTGCGGATCGGCTGGCCGCCCTTGAGCTGGGCGAGCCGGCTGATGATCGACGGACCCAGCCACAGCGAGAGCGCGAGCGCGGTGAGCGCGCTCATGATCCCGCGGAAGGTGATGTAGCCGAACAGCGCGAACAGGCGGATGTGGTCGAGGCCGTGCAGCCAGCGGGTCAGCTCAAGCAGCATGAGCGCCTCCCTGTGCATGGCCGTGGTCGGCGAGCAGGGCCGCGACCACCTTGTCCATCGCGCTCGAGCGCGAGCCTTTCACCAGCACGCGCACGCCCGGGCGCAGGTCGTTGCGCAGTTCGGCGATCAACGCGGGCTGGTCGGCGAAGTGCCGCGCTTCCGGACCGAAGGCGCGCGCCGCGGCACGGCTGTTGCGGCCCACCGTGTACAAGCGGGCGATCTTCTTCGCGCGCGCGCTGTCGCCGACCTGCGCGTGGAGCAGCTCGCTGCCCTCGCCCAGTTCGGCCATGTCGCCCAGCACCAGCCAGGACTCGTCGCCGGTCGCCGCGAGCGCGGCGATGGCCGCTTCGACCGAACCCGGATTCGCGTTGTAGCTGTCGTCGATCAGCACCACGCCTGCGGCGAGCGTGTGCGCAATCTGCCGGCCCGGCACCTGGCGCGCGTTGCACAGGCCGTCGCGGATCGCATCGAGGTTCACGCCGGCGCCGAGCGCCATGCCGGCTGCGGCGAGCGCGTTCATCACATTGTGGCGGCCCGGCAGCGGCAGCGCGATGGCCGCTTCGCCGGAGGGCGTGACCAGCTCGAAGCGACTGCCCTCGCCTTCGTGGCGGATCGCGCGCGCGCCGATGTCGGCGCTGGCCTCCAGCCCGTAGCGCAGCACGCGACGCCCGCCCGCGAGCTTCTCGAAGTACGGCGCGAAGGCATCGTCGGCATTGATGACCGCCACGCCGTCGGCCGACAACGCCTCGTAGATCGCGCCCTTGGTCTGCGCCACGCCGAGCAGGGTGCCCATGCGCTCGAGGTGTGCGGGCATGATGTTGTTGACCAGGGCCACGTCGGGCCGCGCGATGCTGGTCAGGTAGGCGATGTCGCCCGGCTTGCCGGCACCCATTTCGTAGACCGCGAAAACGACGTCCTCGGGCGCTTCGAGCACGGCCAGCGGCAGGCCGATCTCGTTGTTGCGGTTGCCGGGATTCGCGTACGCCGCGCCGGCGCGCTCGAGGATGCCCAGCAGCAGGGTTTTCACGCTGGTCTTGCCATTGCTGCCGGTGAGCGCGAGCACTTTCGTGGGACGACCCTGCTGGGCGCCGGCGGCGAGGTCGCCCAGCGCCTGCTCGGTGTCGCCGCACAGCAACTGCGGGACGGTGGTCTCGACCGGGCGACTGACCAGCAACGCCGCGGCGCCGCCGGCGATCGCGGCATCGAGGTGGTCGTGGGCGTCGTGGTTCTCGCCGCGCAGGGCGACGAACAGCACGCGCCGGCCATCGTTCGGATCGAGCTTGCGGGTGTCGATGGCGACCGCGTCGATCGTCGAGGCGGCAAGGTCGTCGCCGCCAAGCAGGCGCGCTTCGCACCAGCGAGCGATGTCGCCGAGCGGCAGCGGCCTCATCGACGTGCCCCCAGCGCTGCACGTGCGTGTTCCATGTCGTCGAAAGGACGACGTTCGCCCTGCACTTCCTGGTAAGGCTCGTGGCCCTTGCCGGCGATCAGGACCACGTCGCTCGCGCGGGCATCGGCGATGGCGGTCGCGATGGCGCGGTCGCGGTCGCGTTCCACGCGCACCGTTTTCGGTCGCGCGAAGCCGGCGAGGACCTGGGCGACGATGGCATCGCCGTCCTCGCTGCGCGGGTTGTCGTCGGTGACCACGACCTTGTCGGCCAGCCGCTCGGCGATCGCCGCCATCAGCGGGCGCTTGCCCTGGTCGCGGTCGCCGCCGCAGCCGAACACGCACACCAGCTCGCCTGCCGTGTGCGCGCGCAGGCTGGTCAGCGCCTGCTCGAGCGCATCGGGCGTGTGCGCGTAGTCGACCACCACCAGCGGCAGGCGACCGTCGCCGCCGACGCGGTTCATGCGCCCGCTGACCGGCTGCAGCTTCGGCAGGATCGCGGCGATGCGCGCCAGCGGCCAGCCCAGCGCCAGCAGCGCGCCTGCCACGCCGAGCAGGTTGTCGATATTGAAACGGCCGACCAGCGGCGAATCGACGCGATGGCGTTCATCGGCCATTGCCAGGTCGAAGACGATGCCGCGGGTGTCGAGGTGGATGTTGTCGGCGCGCAACTGGGCATCGGCCGCGCCGCGCGAGCTCACGCCGATGCGATGCAGCGAGGCCGGAAGGCGTGCGTGCAACTGCGCGCCGAAGCCATCGTCGAGGTTCACCACCGCCGCGCGCAGGCCGGGCCAGGCGAACAGCCTGGCCTTGGCCGCGCCGTAGGCTTCCATCGTGCCGTGGTAGTCGAGGTGGTCGCGGGTGAGGTTGGTGAACACCGCGACATCGAACGCCACCGCGTCGACGCGGCCCTGCTCGAGCGCGTGCGAGGAGACTTCCATCGCGACGTGACTGGCGCCCTGCGCACGCATGTCCGCGAGCAGGTGGTGCACCGCGATCACGTCCGGCGTGGTGCGCTCGCCGGCGACGATGCGGCCGACCAGGCCGGCGCCGAGCGTGCCGATGCTGCCGGCGACTTCGCCGTTCGCGCTCAGCGCCTGCGAGAGCAGTTGCACGAACGAAGTCTTGCCATTGGTGCCGGTGACGCCGATCACGACCAGCGCCTTCGACGGCGCGCCGAAGAAACGGTCCGCGATCGCGCCCAGTTTCGCGCGCAGCCGCGGCACCCCGATCGCGCGCTCGGGAATGGCGACATCGGCCGGCGCCGGCGCCTCGAACACGATCGCCGAGGCGCCCGCGGCGAGCGCGTTGCCGGCGAAGCGCAGGCCGTGCACCTTGGCGCCGGCGAGCGCGAAGTAGGCATCGCCCGCCTGCACGGCGCGGCTGTCCTGACTCAGGCCGGAGACGGCGACATCGGGGATCGTCGACGACGCGTCGGATCCTTCCAGCAGGTCGGCGAGAGCCATCGCGTGCATGGAAGCGCCCATGTTCGTCAGGCACTCGCTCATCGCGCCTTCGCTCCCGTCTTGTGGACGCCCGCGTTCGGATCGACCGGGGTGATCACCGCCGGCAGCGTGTCGTCGCCCGGCGGCAGGTCGCCTTCCATCTGTGGCGCCGTAGCGGCGGGCGCCGCCGGTTGCGCGGCGTACCACTGCTGCACGTTGTCGGGCGGCACGTCCATCAACCGCAGCGCGCCGTCCATGACCTTGCCGAACACCGGCGCGGCGACCAGGCCGCCGTAGTACACCGAGCCCTTGGGGTTGTGGATCATGGTGACCATCACCATCCGCGGATGGCTGGCCGGCACCAGGCCGATGAACAGGCTGTCGTAGATCTTGCTGTAGCCGCCGGCGCCGGCGTAGCGCGCGGTGCCGGTCTTGCCGGCGACGCGGTAGCCGAGCACGGCGGCCTGCGGCGCGGTGCCTTCCGGCGTCACCACGGTTTCGAGCATGCCCATGATCTGGGCGGCGATGTGCGGATCGAGCACCGCCTTGCTCGGGCTGTCGCCGCCCTTGACGAAGGTCGGAGTGACCAGGCGGCCGCCGTTGCCGATCGCCGCATAGGCGCGCGCGAGCTGCATCGCGGTCACCGACACACCGTAGCCGTAGGCGATCGTCGCCTTCTGGATCAGCGACCAGCTGCGGCCGTTCGGCAGCACGCCGCCGGACTCGCCCGGGAAGCCGCTGCCGCTCGGATGGCCGAAGCCGAAGCGGGTCAGCATGTCGTACATCTGCGCCGGGTTCATCTGCAGCGAGAGCTTGGCCGCGCCGACGTTGGACGACTTGGTGATGATCCCGGTGACGGTCAGCAGGCCATGGTTGTGGGTGTCGTGGATGACGTGGCCGGCGAGTTCCATCGAACCCGGATTGGTGTCGAACTTGGAGTCGGGCGTGACGATGCCGGTCTCCAGCGCCGAGGCGATGGTGAAGGCCTTCATCACCGAACCGGGCTCGGTGACGTCGGTCTCGGCGCGATTGCGGTGCGCGCTCGGGCGGTTGTCGGTGCGCGCGTTCGGGTTGTACGAAGGCAGGTTCACCATCGACAGGATTTCGCCGGTGCGCACGTCCATGATCACGACCGTGCCGGCGTCGGCGTTGTTCTTCCGGATCGCCTCGGCGAGCTCGCGGTAGGACAGGTACTGCAGGCGGCGGTCGATCGACAGTGTCAGGTCGCGCCCCGGCACCGCCGGCCGCACCAGGTCGACGTTCTCGACAAAATGGCCGTGGAGGTCGCGGATCACTTTCTTGGAACCCGGCTTGCCGGTCAGCCATTCGTCGAAGGCCAGCTCGACGCCTTCCTGGCCGTGGTCGTCGACATTGGTGAAGCCGAGCACGTGCGCCATCACCTCGCCGAGCGGGTAATAGCGCTTGTACTCGCGCTGCGGATAGATGCCGGGGATGTTGAGCGCGACGACGCCTTCGGCCGAATCCGGGTCCATGTGCCGGCGCAGGAAAACGAACTCCTTGCCGGCGTGCTGGTCGAGGTTGGCCTTGAGGTCGGCGAGCGGGATGCCGAGCGCGGCGGCAAGCTGCGGATACTTGTCGGCGTGCTCAGCCAACTCTTCGGGATTGGCCCAGATCGACTCGACCGGGGTGGAGATCGCCAGCGGCTCGCCGTTGCGGTCGGTGATCATGCCGCGCGTGGTCGCGATCGGCACCTCGCGCAGGAAGCGCTGGTCGCCCTGCTCCTGGTAGAAGTCGCGGTTGATGAACTGCAGGTCCACCGCGCGTGCCACCAGGGCCAGCGCGGCCATGCCCATCACGCAGCCGACCCACATCAGGCGTCCGCGCAGGCTCACCGCGCGCAGGCGCATGCGCGGCTGCGCCGGACTTTTCGGATCGGGGCGCGGAGTCGTGCGAATGTTCGTCATGGCCGCACCACCACCACGTCCTTCGCATTCGGATAGACCATGCCGAGCTTGCCGGTGGCGATCTGCTCGACGCGGTTGTTCTCGGCCCAGGTCGCCTGCTCGAGCTGGAGCTTGCCGAACTCGATGTTGAGGTCGTCGCGCTCGCGCTGCAGGCCGTTGAGCTGGATGAACATCTGCCGGTGCATCTGGCGCGCGTAGACCACCGCGATGCCGCTGGCCAGGGTGGCCACGATCATCAGGACGAGGAAGGCGGCGCCGATGCGCATCAGAGTTTCTCCGCCACGCGCAGGACCGCGCTGCGGGCGCGGGGATTGCCGGCGAGCTCGGCGGCATCGGCGCGCTCGTCGCCGCCGATCGCGCGCAGGGTCGGGACGAAGGTGTCGACCGCGGGCAGGCGGCGGTTGCCCGCGGGCGCCTTCGCATGCCGCGCGATGAACTGCTTCGTGATGCGGTCTTCCAGCGAGTGGAAGCTGATCACCGCCAGCCGACCGCCCTTGCGCAGGCGTGCATGCGCCGCGGCCAGGCCGGTCTCGAGGTCGTCGAGCTCGCGGTTGATGAAGATGCGGATCGCCTGGAAGCTGCGCGTCGCGGGATGGATCTTGTCGGCGCCGCCGCGGCCGATGGTCGCGGCAATCAGTTCGGCGAGCTGGGCGGTGCGCGCGATCGGCGCCTGTGAACGCGCTGCGACGATCGCGCGCGCGATGCGGCGGCTCATGCGCTCCTCGCCGTAAGTCCACAGCACGTCGGCGATCGCATCGGCGTCGGCCTGCGCCAGCCACTCGGCTGCGCTCTGGCCACCGGCGTTGTCCATGCGCATGTCCAGCGGGCCGTCGAAGCGGAAGCTGAAGCCGCGTTGCGCATCGTCCAGCTGCGGCGAGGACACGCCGAGATCGAAAAGGACGCCATCAAGTCCGGCGTCGGTAGCGGGCCACTGTCCGAGGTCGGCGAAGCTTCCATGCCGGATCGCGACGCGCGGGTCGGAGCCGAACTCCGTTTCCGCCATCGCGATCGCCTCGGGATCCTTGTCCATCAGCAGCAACCGCCCCTTGCTTCCCAACTGCTCCAGAACACCGCGTGCGTGTCCGCCGCGACCGAAGGTGCCATCCAGATAGGTTCCGTCCTCCACCACCCGCAGGCCGCTCAGGACCTGCGTGTACAACACCGGAAGATGGCTGCGGCCTTGCTCCGCGCCGGCTTCCTTCACAGCTTCAGGTCAAGCAGGTCCGCACCCATGTCGGCATCCGACAAGGTCTGCTGGATCTGCGCGCGATGCGCCTGTTCGCTCCACAACTCGAACTTGTCGCCCATGCCCAGCAGCACCGCGCGCTTCTCGATGCCGATCGCGCTGCGGTGGCTCGCGGGGATGCCGATGCGGCCGTTGCCGTCGGGCTCGACGAAGCTGGCCGCGCCGACCAGCTTGAGCTGGAGGATGCGGCTGACCGACTGCGCGCGCGGCAGGGCGTTGACCTGGTCGCGCAGGCGTTCCCAGACCGGTTGCGGGTAGATGTAGAGGCAGCCGGACTCGAACGGGCTATAGGTCACCACCAGCCGGTTCCCGCACTCGCGGGCGACGGCTTCGCGGTAGCTGGTCGGGATCGCCAGCCTGCCCTTGTCGTCGATCGTGATGGCGGTTTCGCCCTGGAACATGCCTGCTCGCTGCCCGGTGCCGACCCCGCCGAAACGGGGACAGGAGTAACGGAAAATCCACTAAAAACCAGATTTCCCCACGAGTCGCCACCTTAGGATTCGTCCACAGGCTTGTCAACAACTTTTCACAGAAATTTTCTCAATCCGGGCAAGGGTTTGCGTCAAACTTCAGAGACTAGTTCAAGACTTATCCACTAAGTATTGTTTTACCTGAAATTGTCCTTTTTTGACTGGAGGAGCACCGACAATTTCCACTCCCGGAATCCGGCAGAAAGTCGCTGCACTGCACAAGAAATGGGCGCGCCCGTGATTGGCGCCTTGCGGGAGGCCAGGGATGGTCGAGGTCGCTGCCTCAAGGCCGCGAACGGCCGCGCCATGAGGACCCTCTGCCTTGCTCCCGGTGTGGGCGGTGCCATTCGTTGCTTCAGCCGCGCCAGCGAACGAAGGAACCCTTGAGCAAGTAGGAAAGTGGCGGAGCCGGCCGGTAAGCCGGGTTCTGTCGTGGACAGTCATTCCTCTAGGCGCAGCGTCACCGCTGAACTCAAGCAGCCTACCCGGTCCCGACGCGGGCCGCGCCATGAGGACCCTATTTGGCCTTGCTCCCGGTGGGGTTTGCCGTGCCGGCCTGTTGCCAGGCTCGCGGTGCGCTCTTACCGCACCATTTCACCCTTACCCCGACTTCGCCACCCTTCTGCTGCCGAATCCCCCACTGGAAGGAGACTTGGTCGTCGCTGCGCGATGCCAAGTCCGTTTCGAGTTTCGCGGCAGCACAAGGGTGACGAAGCCGTGGCGGTATCTTTCTGTTGCACTTTCCGTCGGCTCGCGCCGCCCAGGCGTTACCTGGCACCGTGCCCTGTGGAGCCCGGACTTTCCTCGGCATTCTTGCGAATGACGCGACTGTCTGGCCGGCTCCGCCGCAGGCATTGTCGCACGTCGCGCCGGCGCTATCCGCCGTAGAGCTCCTTGCGCGGCGCCCCGCTCAGCTCGGCGGCCAGCTTGGCGGCTTGCGAAGGGGGCAGGTGGTCGCAGAGCTTGGCGTAGAGGCGACGGCCTTCGGCAAGCCGCCCATCGGTGGCGTCGCCCGCGCCGGCGACGATCACCACGAACTCGCCCTTGCGCTGGTCGGCGTCGGCCTCGATGCGCGCCTGCAGGGAAGCCAGGTCGCCGTCCAGCACGGTTTCGAACAGCTTGGTGAGCTCGCGCGCTATCGCAGCCTGGCGCGCGTCGCCGAACGCCGCGCGGGCGTCGGCGATCATCTCGACGATGCGGTGCGATGATTCGTAAAACACCAGCGTGCGCGGCTCGGACGCCAACTCGACCAGGCGCGCACGCCGTGCGGCCGGCTTGGCCGGCAGGAATCCCTCGAACACGAAGCGGTCGCTCGCCAGCCCCGCCACCGACAGCGCCGCAATGGCCGCGCAGGCGCCGGGCACCGGGCTGACACGCAGTCCCGCCTCGCGCGCGGCGCGCACGAGCCGGTAGCCCGGATCGCTGACCAGCGGCGTCCCGGCGTCGGAGATCAGGGCGAGGCTTTCGCCGGCCCGCATGCGATCCACCAGCCGGCCGGCGATCTCGGCCTCGTTGTGGTCGTGCAGCGCGATCAGCGGGCGTTCGACGCCGTGCTGCGCCAGCAGCGGGCGGCTGTGACGGGTGTCCTCGCTGCAGATCGCGTCCACGCGCCGCAGGGTCTCCACAGCGCGCGGCGAGAGATCGCGCAGGTTGCCGATCGGCGTCGCCACCACATAAAGGACTCCGGGCGACCGTGCGCTGGCCGCGACATTCGTGCTCACCCTGGCCTTCCCCGATCGTCCGGCGTCGCCGTCGCGAGCGAGTATCATCTTCCGGTCCGCTTTCCCGCAATGAGCGCTCCATGAAACGCACCCTCACGCTGTTGTCGATCGCCCTGCTCACCGGCTGCGCCAGCATGGGTAACGTCGCCGAATTGCCACCGCAGGTGCATGCCGCCGACCAGTTGCTCGCCGGCGGCCACCCGCGCGAAGCAGCCCGTTCCTACGAGACGCAGGCAGCCTCTGCCGGCGGTGCGCTCCGCGACCTGCTGGAAGAGCGCGCGGCCAATGCCTGGCAGGTGGCCGGCGACAAGTCCGCCGCAAGGCGTGACTTTGCCCAGGCTGACCTGAAGCGCCTGACCGGCGAGGACGCCGCGCGCTACCGCCTTCTCTCCGCGGAATTCGCCATCGCCGACGGCCATCCCGCGCTGGCAGCCGGCGCGATGAACATCGCCGACGCCGCGATCCCTCAGGGCATCGCCACGCGTTGGCACCGCGCGCGCGCGACCGTGCTCGAAGCGTCCGGCGACCGCTTCGGCGCCGCCGCCTCGCTGGCCATGCTGGAGTCGACGGAGTCCCGGCACGACGCCAACGCGACCCGGACCCGCATCCACAAGCTGCTGCTGGCGGTCGACGACGCCGCCTTGTCCAGCGGCGCGGCCAGCCTGCCCGAGGGCCATCCCTTGTATCCCGAGGCCGCGCACATGCTGATGGCGCGCGGGTTGCCCCTGCCGCATCCGCTCACCGGCGGCATCGCCGGCATGGGCGCGGGACGCCCGCCGGCCGACGAGGACGGCTATCGTCCGCCGCTGAAGGTCGCGCTGCTGCTGCCGACCAGCGGACCGGTCGCGGCCGCGGGCTCGGCGGTGCGCGACGGCTTCATGACCGCCTACTACGCCGAGGCGCGCCGACACCCCGAGGTGCAGGTGTACGACAGCTCCGAAAGCGCCGGCGGCGCGGTCGAGGCCTACCGCAAGGCGGTCGCCGACGGCTGCGACTTCGTGGTCGGACCGCTCGGCCGCGAGCAGGTGGCGGCGCTGTTCGGGCAGGCCGACGTGCCCGTGCCGATCCTCGCCCTCAACCGCTCCGACAAGCCCGCGCCGCCCGGCAGCGAAAGCTTCGCGCTGGCGCCGGAGGACGAAGGCGCCGCGGCGGCATCGCGCCTGCTGCACCGGCACCTGGAGCACGCGATCGTGTTCGTTTCGCGCGACGAGAACGCCTCGCGCGCGCTGGCCGCGTTCCGCACCAGCTACACCCAGCACGGCGGCAGCGTCGTCGCCGAAGCGGTGATCGCCGACAACGGTCCGAACTACGGCGCGGTCCTGAAGGACACGCTCGCCAAGTCCGGCGACCAGTACGACGCGATCTTCATCGCCCTCAAGGCGCCGGCGGCGCGCCTGCTCGCGACCCAGTTGCCCACGAATGGCTATCGCGCGGTGCCGCGCGTGGCGACCTCGCTGATCCTCTCCGGCGGCGGCAACGCGCGGCTCGACCAGGAGCTCGACGGCATCGAATACCCCGAGCTCGCGTGGCTGCTGCATCCGGTGAACGGCCTCCCGGAGGCATCCTCACTGGGTTCGCGCCTGCCTTCGGCGCGCGGCGGTGGTGCGCGCCTGTTCGCCTTCGGCGCCGATGCCTTCCGCCTGTCGGCCTACCTGGAAGCGCTGGCCGTGAGTCCGCAGGCGAGCGTGAGCGGCGCCACCGGCGACCTGCACCTGGACGGCCTGGGCAACGTCAGCCGCGACAGCGCCTGGGCGGTGTTCGCCGGCGGTCGCGCGCATCCCGCGCAGGACGATGCCCTGCAGACCGAGCCGGTGCGCCCGGATGCGTCGCGCGGCGGACGCTGAGGCGACCTTGGCGCATCGCGGCGCCGGCGGCGACAGGCACGCGACCGGCGCCGGATTCGAAGCGGCGGCACGCGCCTATCTCGAAGCGGCGGGATTGCGTTTGCTCGTGGCCAACGCGCGCTACCGAGTCGGCGAAATCGACCTGGTGATGCGCGACGGCGATGCGATCGTCTTCGTGGAGGTGCGCTACCGGCGCGGCCGGGACTTCGGAGGCAGCGCGCTGTCGGTGGACGCGATCAAGCAGCGCAAGCTCGCGATGGCGGCGCAATGCTTTCTCGCCGAACATCCTGCGCTGGCGAAATGCCCCTGCCGGTTCGATGTCGTGGCCGTGGAAGGCGCCGCGGACGCGCCGCGCATCGAGTGGATCCGCAATGCCTTCGATGCCTGTTGAGCGGGCGCCGGCAGGCGCGATCATGCTCAACGCAAACCCGTGCACCGGGCGCGCTACCATCGCCGCGTGAGCACGCTTCCCGAACATCACCTCGCTGCGCTTCGCGATGCGCTCGGCGTCGATGGCCTGCTGACCGATCCCGCCGAGTGCATGGTCTACGGCTACGACAACTCGCGCCGGCAGGCGATGCCGCAGGCGGTCGCACTGCCGACGACGACCGCGCAAGTGCAAGCGCTGGTGCGCATCTGCCGCGAAGCGAAACTGCCGATCGTCGCGCGCGGTCGCGGCACCAACACCACCGGCGCCTCGGTGCCGGTCGAAGGCGGCCTGGTCGTCAGCTTCGAGCGGATGGATCGCATCCTCGCGATCCGTCCGGCCGACCGCGTCGCCGTCGTCGAGCCGGGCGTACTCAATGGCGCCCTGCAGGAGGCCGCAGGTGTGCAGGGATTCTTCTGGCCGCCGGATCCGACCAGCGCGCCCTACTGCACGGTCGGCGGCAACCTCGCCTGCAACGCCGGTGGTCCACGCGCGGTGAAATACGGCGCGACCCGCGACAACGTGCTCGCGCTGGCCTTCGTCGACGGCCGCGGCGAACTCGTCCGCTGCGGCGCGCCGACCACCAAGGGCGCGAGCGGCTACGACCTCACCCGTTTCCTGGTCGGCTCCGAAGGCACGCTCGGGCTGATCGTCGAGGCCACGCTCCGACTCGTCCCGAAACCGGAAGCGCGGCGCAGCCTGCGCGCGCTTTACCGCGACGTCGATGCCGCCGCCGCCGCGATCGCGCGCCTGATGGCGCAGCCGGTCGCGCCCTCGATGCTGGAGTTCATGGACGCCGGCTGCATGAAGCTGGCGCGCGACGTCGGCGGCGCCGACATTCCCGACGTCGGCGCCTTGCTGATGATCGAGGCCGATGGTGCCGCGGCGATGCTCGATGTCGCGGTCGCCGCGTTGTCGCAGGCCGCGCGCGGCGAAGGATTGATCGCACTCGACGTCGCGCCCGACGAGGCGGCGCGCGAGTCGCTGTGGTCCGCGCGCAAGGCGCTCTCGCCCGCGCTGCGCACGCTGGCGCCGGGCAAGATCAACGAGGACGTGGTCGTGCCGGTTTCGGCGATTCCGGCGCTGGTCGCGCGCGTGGGCGCGATCGCGCGGGACATCGGCCTGCCGGTGCTGAGCTTCGGCCACGCCGGCAACGGCAACCTGCACGTCAACATCCTCTACGACCCCGACGACACCGACCAGGCCGCACGCGCCGAACGCGGCATGCACGCCCTGTTCGACGCCGTGCTCGCGCTCGACGGCCAGCTCTCCGGCGAACACGGCATCGGCATGGCCAAGCGCGACTTCATGGCCAGGGCGCTGCCGCCGGCGACGCTGGCGCTGATGCGCGCGATCAAGGCGCAGTTCGATCCCGATGGCCTGCTCAATCCCGGCAAGCTGCTGCCGTGAAACTCGAGCGGTTGTTGAAGAAGATGCGCGCATGCCGGTTGTGCGAGCCGCACCTGCCTTTGGGCGCGAAGCCCGTGCTGCGAGCGGGTACCAGCGCGCGCCTGCTGATCGTCGGCCAGGCGCCGGGAACGAAGGTGCATGCGACCGGCATCCCCTGGAACGACGCCAGCGGCAACCGCTTGCGGCAATGGCGGGCCATCGATCGCGATACTTTCCATGACGAGAACATCGTGGCGATCGTGCCGATGGGTTTCTGCTATCCGGGCAAGGGCAAGGGCGGCGACCTGCCGCCGCGATCCGAATGCGCTCCGACGTGGCATCCGAAGATCCTGCCGCTGCTGCCCAACATCCGCCTGATCCTGTTGATCGGCAGCTACGCACAATCCGCCTTCCTCGGCGCCACGCGCCACTCGACGCTCACCGGGACGGTGCGTGCGGCGAAGGATTACCTGCCGCGCTACCTGCCGCTGCCGCATCCGAGTCCGCGCAACCAGATGTGGCTGCGGCGCAATCCATGGTTCGAGCAAGACATCGTGCCGCTGCTGCGCGGGCACGTCGCCGCAGCGCTCGCCGCCCCTTCCCCATTCGTCGCGTCAATGCGCGAGCAGCAAGGCCGCTGACTGCATCGCGAGCAGCGCGTATGCACCCGCGATGACATCGTCGAGCATCACGCCGAGCCCGCCATGCACCTTGCGATCCGCCCAGCGCACCGGCCAAGGTTTCCAGATGTCGAACAGGCGGAACAGCGCGAAGCCCACGAGCATCCAGACCCAGCCGACGGGAGCGGCGATCAGCGCGATCCACACGCCGACGAATTCATCCCAGACCACGACCTGCGGATCGTTCACGCCGCTGCGGCGCACGACCCATTGCGAGGCCCACACACCGATGACGAAGGCGACGACGATCGCGGCGAGGTAATAAGGCAGCGTGAGCAGGCGCATCCACCACCAGGGAATCAGCGCGACGGCGGTACCAACGGTGCCCGGCGCGCGCGGCGAGAAACCGCTGCCGAAACCGCTTGCGATCCAGCCGAGGGGATGGCGCAGCAGGACTTTCGGCGAGAGCGGCGACGGCGACGGCGACGAAGCATTCATGCGCCGCTCCCGTCATCGTGCACCGGATCGAAATGACGGTAGCCCGAAACCGGGGCATCGATCAGCGAGCCATCGCGATCGCGCAGTCGCAGGCCCCGCTTCGCTTCCATGCGACCAATGCGCATGACCGCAATGCCCACCCGCCGTGCGGCTGCGATCACGTCGCCCGCACGCACCGGCGGTGCGGTGAAGCACAGCTCGTAGTCGTCGCCACCGCCCAGTTGGAAACGCGTGCGTGCCACCGCGTCGAAGGCATGGGCCAACTCGGGCGAGGTCGGCAGCGAAGCCGGTTCGATCTCCGCACCGAGACCGCTCGCTTTGAGGATGTGGCCGAGGTCGGCAAGCAAGCCGTCGGACACGTCGATGCAGGCGTGGGCGATGCCGCGCAGAGCGATGCCGAGCGCGATGCGCGGCGTGGGCCGGTCGAGGCGGTTGCGCAAGACCGGATCGATCGCCGGACCCTCGCGCCATTGATGCAGCGCCGCTCCCGCATCGCCGAGCGTGCCGCTGACCCAGATCTCGTCATGCACTTGTGCAGCATCGCGTCGCAGCGCGACGCCCTGCGGCAGAAAGCCGTCCACGGTCACCGTGATGGACAGCGGTCCGCGCGTGGTGTCGCCTCCGATGAGTGCGACGCGATGCGACGCCGCCAGTTCCAGGAATCCTTCGAGAAAACCATCGAGCCAAGCCGCGTCCGCTTCCGGCAGCGTGAGGTTGAGCGTGCACCACGCCGGTTCGGCGCCCATCGCCGCGAGATCGGACAGGTTCACCGCCAGCGACTTCCAGCCGATATCGAACGCCGCGGTGTCGTGCGGGAAATGCACGCCGACATTCAGCGTATCGGTACTGACGACGAGGTCGTGTCCTGCCGGCACGCGCAGGATCGCGGCGTCGTCTCCGATGCCGAGCAGGACGTCCTCCCGCACGCCGGCACGCGCGCGGATGCGCGCGATCAGGTCGAACTCGGAAGGCCTTCCGCCCACGCCGTCAGCGCGGGCGCGAGGCGCCCACTTCGGCCGCGCGCCACGCGGCCGCGGCCTTGTCGAGCACGCCGTTGACGTAGGTGTGGCCCTGGTCGGCGCCGAAGCGCTTGGCCGATTCGATGGCCTCGTTGATCACCACTCGGTACGGCACGTCGGGACGGTGCAGCAGCTCGTAGGCGGAGATGCGCAGGATCGCGCGCTCGATCGGATCGACCGCGTCCACGCCGCGGTCGAGGAAGGCGGCGAGCCGGGCGTCGAGATCGGCGACATGCCGGCCGACGCCGCGCACCAGGTCCTCGAAATACGCGAGGTCGGCGACTTCCATGTCCTGCTCGTGCTGGAATTCCGCGATCACCTGCGCGATCGGCGACTGCGCCACCTGCCAGGCGTACAGCGCCTGCAGGGCGCGACGGCGTGCGCGCGAACGCGCGGCGGGGTCGATGCCGTCGGAACGCTGGCGGTGGGTCATGCGAGCCTCACGAACAAGCTGGCCATCTCGATGACGGCGATGACGGCCTCCTCGCCCTTGTTGCCGTGGCTGCCGCCGGCGCGGGCGAGCGCGTCCTCGTGGAGTTCGACCGCGAGCACGCCGTTGGCGACCGGCACGCCGGTGTCGAGCGCAACGCGCATCAGCCCGCGTGCGCATTCATCGGCGACCTGTTCGTAATGGCGGGTGTCGCCGCGCACGACGCAGCCGAGCGCGACGATGCCGGCATGGCGACGGGTCGCGGCGATCTTCGCCGCCGCCTGCGGCAATTCCCACGCGCCCGGCACGCGCACGACGTCCACCGCTTCGGCTGCGACGCCATTGTCGGCGAACGCGCGCCGCGCGCCCTCGACCAGCGCATCGGTGATGCGCGGGTTCCAGCGGCTGGCGAGGATGGCGTAGCGCGCGTCGCGTTCGGCGCGCAGTTCGCCTTCGTAGTGGGTCATGGAATCGTCCGGATCGTGGAGCGGCAGTTTAGCAGGGTGTTGAAAGACGCCCCGCCGAACCGGGTCGTGGATGGATCGTTCGCGAATCGGACAGACAGCGGCTCGATTCGCGGACAGTCAACGTGCGGACCCTTCGACCTACTCGACCACGACGTATTCGACAACTTCCAGTCCGAAGCCGCCGAGGCCGACCTGGCGTCGCGGCGCACCGATCACGCGCAGCCGGCGCAGGCCGAGGTCGGCGAGGATCTGCGCTCCGGCGCCGGTGCGGCGCCATTCGACGGTGTTCGCCGGCGCCAGCTCGACTCCGGCTTGAGCCTGCGGGCCGCATTGCTGCAGCCGGGCGAACAGCGCGTCCGGCGATTGCGGTTCGTTGATCACGACCAGCACGCCGCAGCCGGCATCGACGATCGCGCGCAGCGCGTCGGCCACTGGCACGCCGAAATCGGCGCGCTGCCAATGCAGCACGTCCGACAGGGTGTTGCCGACGTGCACGCGCACCAGCGTCGCCTCCTCGGCTTTCGGCTCGCCGCGCACCATCGCGAAATGGAGCGCGTGGCTGAGGCGATCGCGGTAGGCGAACAGGCGGAACTCGCCGAACGGGGTGGCGATCGCACGCTCGTCGACGCGTTCGATGGTGTGCTCGGTCGCGAGGCGATGGCGGATCAATGCCTCGATCGATCCCATCTTCAATCCGTGCTCGCGCGCGAAGGCTTCGAGTTGCGGACGCCGCGCCATGCTGCCGTCGGCGTTGAGCACCTCGACCAGCACGCCGGCCGGCTCCAGTCCCGCCAGCTGCGCGAGGTCGGCCGCCGCTTCGGTGTGGCCGGCGCGGTTGAGCACGCCGCCGGGCTGCACCATCAGCGGGAAGATGTGGCCGGGCTGCACGAGGTCCTCGCGGCGCGCATCGGGTGCGACCGCGGTGCGCACCGTGTGCGCGCGATCGTAGGCCGAGATGCCGGTGGTGACGCCTTCGGCCGCCTCGATCGAGACCGTGAAGTTGGTGTGGTGCTGCGACCTGTTGGTGCTGACCATCGGCGACAGCGCGAGCTGGCGGCAGCGTTCGCGGGTGAGCGCCAGGCACACCAGTCCGCGCGCATGGGTGACCATGAAGTTGATGTCGGACGGCCGCACCAGCTCGGCGGCCATGATGATGTCCCCCTCGTTCTCGCGGTCCTCGTCGTCCACGACGACGACCATCTTGCCGGCGGCGATGTCTTCGATCAGTTCGGGAATCGTGTTGAAGCTCATGGTCGTCCGTTCATGGTTCGACAGGCTCACCACGAACGGATCTCGCGCCGTCGTGAGGGAGTACCGTTCGTCCCGAGCCTGTCGAAGGACGAACTTCGGCTGTTCACGTTTCGCGTGCCTGCAACAACCGTTCGACGTAGCGCGCCACGAGGTCGACCTCGAGGTTCACCCGCGAGCCGACCGGCGTCGTTCCGAACGCGGTGTGCGCGAGCGTGTGCGGTATCAGGTTCACCTCGAAGCCATCGCCATCGACGGCGTTGACGGTGAGGCTGACGCCGTCCACGCAGATCGAGCCCTTCACTGCGATGTAGCGCAGCAGCGGTTTCGGCGCGCGCAAGCGCCAGCGATGCGAGCGCGCGTCCCCGGCGATCGCCAGCACTTCGCCGACGCCGTCGACGTGGCCGGCGACGAGATGGCCGCCGAGGCGGTCGGTCGGCAGCATCGCGCGTTCGAGGTTCACGGCGGCGCCGATGGCCAGTCCGCCGAGCGTCGTGAGCGCAAGCGTTTCGTTCGACACGTCGAAAGCCAATCCTTCCGCATCGCAGGCGACGACCGTCAGGCAGACGCCAGAAATGGCGATGCTCTCGCCCAGCGCGACGTCGGCGACCGGCAGCTCGCGCGGATCGATGCGCAGGCGCACGTCCCCAGCGCGGGTTTCACGCGAGACCACGGAGCCTACGGCCTGGACAAGTCCGGTGAACATCAGCCACCGGCGCCAGCGACGTGCCCGATGCCACCCGGCTTGATCGAGGAATCAGACATCGAAATTCCCGTGCTCCTCCAACCAGTCCACGTAGGCTTCGTGAGTGAGCGCGTCGAAATCGGGGTATTCATGCACGCGGATCGCCTGGAGAAACCCTTCGGCGCCTTCCCATCCCGCCGAAGCGGGATCTTTCTCGATCCAGCAGGCATGGCCGGCCTGCGCCCAACCTTCGCTTTCGTTGACGCGAGCCATGAACGTGGAGGCGACCTCATGCGCCCACCCCAGCACTTCTTCCTCGTTCTCGCCGGAAATGTACAGCGAGGTCTGCTGGGGTTCGAACGGCGCCTTCGTCATCTCGGCCAGGATTCGATCCTTGACCTCGTGAAAACTGAAGGAAACGAGAAAAGTATGCATCGGTGTCTAGGACTTCTTCGGTCGCAGCAGCAAGCGCAGATCCGGCCCGATCGTCCGCGTCTCCACGACCTCCAGGTCGTAGCGCTCGGCCATCGTCGGCGCATCCCAGCCGCCGAACAGGGGCTTGCCGTGCGCGCCGAGCAGGACCGGCACCACGTACAGCAGCAGCTCGTCGACCAGTCCGCCGTGCAGCAGCGAGCCGCACAGGGTCGCGCCCGCCTCGGTCTGCACCTCGTTGACGCCGCGCTCGGCGAGCAGGCGCAGCGCGGCCTCGAGGTCGAGCATGCCTTCCTCTGCAGCGATCGCGGCGCGATCGCGCTGACGAAGATAGGCCGGCACGCGCACGTCGGGTGCGTGCAGGAGCAGGGTCGGCGCGGCCTCGTCGAGCACGCGCGAATCCTCGGGAATGGCCAGGCCGGGATCGAGCACGACACGCAATGGCGGCACGAAGGACACGTCGTCGGCCATGCGCACGGTGAGCTGCGGATCGTCCTTGAGCACGGTGCCGCTAGCGGTCAGCAGCGCACCGCTGCGCGCGCGCCAGCGCTGCACGTCCAGGCGCGAGGGCTCGGAGCTGATCCACTTCGACTCGCCGGTGGCCAGCGCGGTGTGGCCGTCCAGGCTCATCGCCAGCTTGATCCGCACCCAGGGCCGGCCGCGCTCCACGCGCGAGAGGAATCCGCGATTGAGCGCGCGCGCCTGCGCTTCCATCAATCCGGTCTCGACCTCGATGCCGGCGGCGCGCAACGTCTCGATGCCCTTGCCCGCCACCTTCGGGAACGGATCGCCGCAGGCGACGACCACGCGCGCGACGCCGGCGGCGACGAGCTGCGGTGCGCACGGCGGCGTGCGTCCCTCGTGCGCGCAGGGCTCGAGCGTCACGTAGGCGGTCGCGCCGCGCGCGCGATCGCCCGCTTCGCGCAGCGCGAACACTTCGGCATGGGGCTCGCCGGCGCGCTGGTGCCAGCCTTCGCCGACGACCCGTTCGCCCTGCGCGAGCACGCAACCGACCATCGGATTGGGCCGGGTCGTGTACGCACCGCGTTCGGCCAGGCGCAGCGCGCGCGCCATCATCGCGTGGTCGACCGCGGAAAAAGCCGGACTCGAGCCAGTCGACATCAGCGCCGGGTCCTCACCGGCTTTTCCGGCGCGGGCGCGTCTTCGAGCAAGGGCAACTGCAGACCATCGATGCTCGGCAGGTCGCGTTCGAGCTGGTCGATCTCGGCGCGGAACGCGGCGACATCCTCGAAACGGCGGTACACCGAAGCGAAGCGCACGTAGGCGACCTGGTCGAGCGGCTTGAGCTCGGCCATCACCAGCTCGCCGATCTTGCGTGAAGGGATCTCGCGTTCGCCGCGCAGGCGCAGCAGGTGGATCACGTGGCGCACGGCGGTGTCGATCTGCTCGGGCGAAACCGGGCGCTTCTGCAGGGCGCGGTCGAAGCTGGTGCGCAGCTTGGCCTCGTCGAAGGACTCGCGGCGCTCGTCGTTCTTGACGATCGTCGGCAGCTTCAGCTCGGCGTTCTCGAAGGTGTTGAAGCGCTCGCCGCAGGCCGGGCACTCGCGCCGACGCCGCACCGTGCCGCCGTCCTCGGTGAGGCGCGAGTCGATCACGCGGGTGTCTTCGTGCTGGCAGAAAGGGCAATGCACCGGGGAAAGCCGGGGGTCTTATCCGTAGACCGGATACTTCCGGCACTGCGCCGTCACCTGCCCGCGCACGCGCTCGATCACCGCCGCATCCCCCGGCCCATCGAGCACATCGCAGATCCAGTTCGCCAGGTCGACGCAGTCCTGCTCCACGTAGCCGCGCGTGGTCACCGCCGGCGTGCCGATGCGCAGGCCCGAAGTCACGAAGGGCGAGCGCGGGTCGTTCGGCACGGCGTTCTTGTTGACGGTGATGTGGGCCTTGCCGAGTGCGGCTTCCGCGTCCTTGCCGGTGGTCGTGCGGCCGATCAGGTCGAGCAGGAACAGGTGGTTCCTGGTTCCGCCGGAGACCACCTTGTAACCGCGCGCGATCATCGCGGCCGCCATTGCCTGCGCGTTCTTCGCGACCTGCTGCTGGTAAGCCTTGAACTCCGGCTCCAGCGCTTCCTTGAACGCGACCGCCTTGGCCGCGATCACGTGCATCAGCGGTCCGCCCTGGATGCCGGGGAAGACGATGCTCTGCAGCTTCTTGACGAGATCCTCGGCGGGATTCTTCGCGAGCACGATGCCGCCACGCGGTCCGCGCAGGGTCTTGTGGGTGGTCGAGGTCACCACGTGGGCATGCGGCAGCGGGCTCGGGTAGACGCCGGCGGCGATCAGGCCGGCGACATGCGCCATGTCGACGAAGAAGATCGCGCCGACCGAATCGGCGATCTCGCGCATGCGCGCCCAGTCCACGACCTGCGAGTACGCGGAAAAGCCGCCGACCAGCATCTTCGGCTTGTGCTCGCTCGCGAGCGCCTGCATCGCGTCGTAGTCGATCTGTCCGCTGGCATCGACGCCGTACTGTACCGCGTTGAAGAGCTTGCCGCTGATGTTGACCTTGGCGCCGTGGGTGAGGTGGCCGCCATGCGCCAGCGACATGCCGAGGATCGTGTCGCCCGGCTGCAGCAGGGCGAGATACACCGCCTGGTTGGCCTGCGAGCCCGAGTGCGGCTGCACGTTGGCGTAGTCGCAGTCGAACAGCTGCTTCACGCGGTCGATCGCGAGCTGCTCGGCGATGTCGACGTATTCGCAGCCGCCGTAGTAGCGCTTGCCCGGATAGCCTTCCGCGTACTTGTTGGTCAGCACGCTGCCCTGCGCCTCGAGCACGCGCGGGCTGGCGTAGTTTTCCGAGGCGATCAGCTCGACGTGGTCTTCCTGGCGCTGGCGCTCGTGCGCGATCGCGGCGGCGAGTTCGGGGTCGAATCCTTCGATACGGCAGTCGCGGGGAAACATCGGCTCGGCCTCGGCGCGTCGGAAAGACCCAAATTGTAGCGTTGACGCGGGTTTGCGGCCACAAGCGGTGGCGTCGCCGGCCGGCTTGCGGGATAATTGCGGGTATCCCGAGAAACCTTCCGGCCGCCCTGCCCGGGCCGACCGTCGTCACCCTGCGGAGCTTGCATGCAATACATCTACACCATGATCGGCGTCTCGAAGGTCGTGCCGCCGAAGCGCGAGATCATCAAGAACATCTCGCTGTCGTTCTTCCCGGGCGCCAAGATCGGCCTGCTGGGCCTCAACGGCGCGGGCAAGTCCACCGTGCTGCGGATCATGGCCGGCGTCGATACCGACTTCAACGGCGAGGCGCGGCCGCAGCCGGGCATCAAGATCGGCTACCTCGAGCAGGAGCCGCGGCTCAATCCCGAGCACACCGTGCGCGAGGCGGTCGAGGAAGGCGTCGGCGAGATGCTGCACGCGCAGGAAATGCTCGACGCCGTCTACGCCGCCTATGCCGAGGAAGGCGCCGATTTCGACAAGCTCGCCGCGCAGCAGCAGCGGCTCGAAGCCATCCTCGCCGCCGGCGATGCGGCCACCCTCGAACATCAGCTCGAGATCGCCGCCGACGCGTTGCGCCTGCCGCCATGGGAAGCGGTCTGCGGCAAGCTCTCCGGCGGCGAGAAGCGCCGCGTCGCGCTCTGCCGGCTGCTGCTGTCCAAGCCCGACATGCTCCTGCTCGACGAACCGACCAACCACCTCGACGCCGAGTCGGTGGAGTGGCTGGAGCAGTTCCTCACCCGCTTCCCGGGCACCGTGGTCGCGGTCACCCACGACCGCTACTTCCTGGACAATGCCGCCGAGTGGATCCTCGAACTCGACCGCGGCAAGGGCATTCCGTGGAAGGGCAACTACAGCGACTGGCTGCAGCAGAAGTCCGACCGCCTCAAGCTCGAGGAATCGCAGGAAAAGTCGCGCCAGAAAGCGCTGGCCAAGGAACTCGAGTGGGTGCGCCAGAACGCCAAGGGCGGCCGCAGCAAGGGCAAGGCGCGCATGCAGCGCTTCGAGGAGCTGAACTCGGTCGAGTACCAGCGCCGCAACGAGACCAACGAGATCTTCATCCCGCCGGGCGAGCGCGTCGGCGACCGCGTGATCGAGCTGCAGAACGTCAGCAAGAGCTTCGGCGACCGCCTGCTGATCGACGACCTGAGCCTGACCATCCCGCCGGGCGCGATCGTCGGCATCATCGGCCCGAACGGCGCCGGCAAGTCGACCCTGTTCAAGATGATCACCGGGCAGGAAAAGCCGGACAAGGGCGAGGTGCTGATCGGGCACACGGTGAAGGTCGCCTACGTCGACCAGAGCCGCGAGAAGCTCGAGGGCAACAAGAACGTCTGGCAGGAAGTCTCCGGCGGCTCGGACATCCTCAACATCAACGGCATCGAGATCCAGTCGCGCGCCTACCTGGGCCGCTTCAATTTCAAAGGCAGCGACCAGCAGAAACTCGTAGGCACGCTCTCGGGCGGCGAACGCGGACGCCTGCACCTGGCCAAGACCCTGCTGCAGGGCGGCAACGTGCTGCTGCTCGACGAGCCGTCGAACGACCTCGACATCGAAACCCTGCGCGCGCTCGAAGATGCGCTGCTCGAATTCCCCGGCTGCGTGATGGTGATCTCGCACGATCGCTGGTTCCTCGACCGCATCGCGACCCACATCCTCGCCTTCGAGGGCGACTCGCACGTCGAGTTCTTCCAGGGCAACTACCGCGAGTACGAGGAAGACAAGCGCCGCAGGCTGGGCGAGGAAGGCGCGCAGCCGCACCGGTTGAGGTTCAAGGCGTTGAAGTGACGCATCGGCCCGCGCGCGACGCGCGCGGCTTTGCCGATGCGTCATCCCCGCGACTGCGCGCGACTGGATCGCGCGCGAACGGCGAAGCCGGCCCGGAGGGCGAACGCCACGGATGGCGTGAGTAAAGCGGGGATCCAGCGCCTCTGGGTTTTTAAAGTTTGCGAGCCACGTCGAAAGTCACTGGATTCGCGCCTGCGCGGGAATGACGAGCCAAAAGCCAAAGCGAAGCACGCCGTGAACTTCATCTCATCCCTGAAATCCCGCTGGCACTCCGCCAATTCCCTGGTCTGCGTCGGCCTCGATCCCGAACCGGCGAAATTCCCGGCGCACCTGCGCGACGACCCCGATGCTGTCTTCACTTTCTGCCGCGCCATCGTCGACGCCACCGCCGACCTCGTCGGCTGCTTCAAGCCGCAGATCGCGCACTTCGCCGCGCTCGGCGCGGAAGATGCGCTCACGCGCCTGATCGCGCACGTCCACACGAAGCACCCGGGCGTGCCGGTGATCCTCGACGCCAAGCGCGGCGACATCGGCAGCACCGCGCAGAACTATGCGATCGAGGCGTTCGATCGCTTCGGTGCCGACGCCGTCACCGCCAATCCCTACCTCGGCCGCGATTCCGTCCAGCCCCTGCTCGACCGCGCCGACAAGGGCGTGGTGATCCTGTGCCGTACCTCGAATCCCGGCTCGGGCGATTTCCAGGACCTCGACGTGCGCAACGACCGCGGCCTCGAGCGCCCGCTCTACCAGCACGTCGCGCAGGCCGTCGCGCGCGAGTGGAACGGCCACGGCAACTGCGCCCTCGTGGTCGGTGCGACCTGGCCGCAGCAGCTGCGCGAAGTGCGCGCGATCGTCGGCGACATGCCCCTGCTGATCCCCGGCATCGGCGCCCAGGGCGGCGACGTGGAAGCGGTGCTGCGCAACGGCCGCACCGCCGACGGCGCGGGTTTGATCATCAGCTCCTCGCGCGCGATCCTCTATGCCGGATCGGGCGAGGACTTCGCCGATGCCGCGCGCAAGGCCACGCTCGAACTGCGCGACACGATCAACCGCTTTCGCTGAGCGTCCCGCCGGGCGGCGTCAATGCGCGGCCATCGCCGCGGTCTCCTCGCGCAGCACGAATACGCCGTCGAGCAGCTGCGACCAGTCGAGCTCGTTGAACGTGTCGTAGTCGAGCGCGCGCGCCGGGACCTTGCCCATGGCCTTGAGCTGGGCGCCATCGCGAAAGCGCAGCGAGTCGGCATCGTGACCGGCGAAGGCGCGCGCCTCCAGCGAACCGGGAGCCGCAGCGGCGAGCGCATGCGGCTTTCCGTGGCCACCGGCATTGCCATGGCTGCCAGCGAGCGCACTGATGCCGATTACCGCGGCGCGCGCGCCCAGCGCTTCGTGCACATAGCTGCCGAGCGAACGGATGCCTGGCCTCGCCCCTTCGATCGATTTCGCGGCATGCACGGTGGCGCACCAGACCACGATGCGGGTGTCTTTCGGCCACCGCGCGCGGATCCACATCAGGTTCGCGTACATGGCTTTCTCGCGCAGGCCGCGCCCGTCCTCATCGGCAAACTCGAGGTAGCTGGCGTACGAGTCCGCCATGGCGCGCAGGTCAGCCGGCGCTTTCCCGCCTTGCGCGTCCAGCGCCCCCCGGATGTCGTGCAGGCATCCACGCAGGTTCGACAAAGCCGCGGCGTCGAAGGAATGGCTGTCGTCGTATTCCCAGTTGTCGTGGCGGTGGATCGCGGCCTCGCAAGCGGTTCGCCGATCGGCGGCGAGCACGGATGCCAGCTCGCCCGGCAGACGTTCCAGCGAATAGTGCGCGCCGATACCGGCGGCCTGCGGATCCATGCCCGCCAGCCGCAATCGTCCGGCCCTGGCCTCGGCGTATAGCCAGTCCACGAGCGGCGCGAATTCGGCGAAGCGCGTCCACAGCGCGCCGATCGACCCGTTGAGCTGGTCGCGCGTCGCCGAACCATCGGCCGCGGCACGATCGAAATCGAGGAAGTCGTAGAACTGGCTCTCGAAGACCACGCCGCGGAATCCGCATTGCCGCACGAGACGTTCGACCAGCAGGCTCTTCAGCGCGAGGGTCGTCGCGCCGCCATGGTTGTCGTCTTCGCCGAGGAAGACCACGTCCTTCGAACACACCGAGCGTACCGCGCGATCGATCTCGGCCGACGCCGGCCCGGTGAAGCCGGTCGCCGGCGACGGGCCGGCCCATGCCGGCATCGACAGGGCGCACGCCAGGAACAGCAGCAGCATCCGCTTCATGACAATCACCTCCGGAAAGCCGCTCAGTGGCGGCGCAACATGAGGAAAGGAAGGCGAAGCGCCAGATGCACCCACAGCGCGCACCACAGCAGAACGCGCGACGGCGGCGAAGTCCGCGCCGCTTCGAACTTCGTGAAGTAGCGCCACATGCCGCGGTGCTTCTGCCACTCGACCCACAGCGGCCGGCGGCGACCCGACACGCCACGCAGGTGGACGACACGCACGTCGTTGGCGATGGCGACGACGAAGCCGGCGTCGCGCACGCGCCGGCACAGGTCGAGGTCTTCGGCATGCAGGCGATAGCCGGCGTCGAAGCCGCCGACGTGTTCGAACACCGTCGTCGGCATCAGCATCAGCGCGCCCGACAGCGCGTCCACGGGCTGCACGGAACGGCCGTCGGCTGCCACATGCAGGGTCGAGCGCGCGCCGCCCGCGAACATCAGCCCGCGCAGCGATGGATCGCGACGGCGCACGGCGGCGTCCTCGACGCCATTCGCATCGACCTGCACGCAACCGAGCGCGCCGATCGACGCCAGCGCGGACGCATGCGCGAGCAGTCGTGCGAACGTGTCCGGCCCGACCAGGCAATCGGGATTGACGAAGGCCAGCCACGGCGACGCGCAGTTCATCGCGCCGTCATTGCAGGCGGAGGCGAAGCCGGGATTCTCGGGGTCGGCGCGCAGGACGACGCGCGCGCCGGATTCGACGAAGGGCATCAGGCACGCGACCGTGCCGTCGTCGGAACCATTGTCGACGACCACGACTTCGCCGATTTCCGGCGCGGCGAGCAGGCGTTGCAGGCAATCGCCGATCGTGGCCGCACTGCGATGCGTGACCACGACGGCGCGTATGGAAGCCACACCGTTCATGCGGATCGTCAACCGCTTCGGCTGCGCGGTCCGCGCGAACGCGGACCGCGCACGTCGCTCACTTGATCGTCTGCGGCTGCTTGATCGGCTCGAGCGCCTTGAAGCGGCTGCCGTACTCGTCGGTCAGCTTGCGCGCATCGCTCGGATCGCGGATCACGGTCGGGGTCACGAGCACGAGCACCTCCTCGCGATCGTTGGTCAGGCTCTTGGTGCCGAACAGGCCGCCGATGACGGGGATGCGGCTCAGGTAGGGCACGCCGCTGTCGTCCTTGCCCTTGGTCTCCTTGATGAGTCCGGCCAGCACGACGGTCTCGCCGCTCGCCACGACCGCCGAGGTCTTGAGCTTGCGGTCGTCGACGCTGATGTTGCCGGCGATCGTCGGGCCGGTCGTGCTCGGGCTGCTCACGTCCTCGGTGATGTCCATGAACACCATGCCGTTGCTCGATACGCGCGGCTTCACCTTCAGGCTCACGCCGGTCTGGCGGAACTGCACCTGGCTGTAGGTGTCGTCGACGGTGCCCGTCGTGGTCCCGGTCGAGCCGGTGCCGGTGGTGGGCGAGGTGACCGACCCGGTCGCGCCGAGGCCGGGCGAGAAGATCGTGCTCGCGACCGGAATCTGGGTGCCCGAATCGAAGTCGGCCTCGACGTTGTTGCGCACCACGAGCGAGGGCGACGACAGGATGCGCACGTGCGAAACGTGATCGAGCGCCTGCACGATCGCCAGCGAGCTCGGGCCCAGGAAAGTCCAGCTCGCGCCGGGGGTCACGGTCGAGTCGGTAGAGCCGGTCGGCAGGATGCTGCCGGCGATCGCTCCCCATCCCTTGCGGTGCGCCGCGAGGGCGGCGAGCGTGGGATCGGGGATCGCATTCTGGAAGTACCAGCTCGTGCCGTAGCTCAGTTCACCGGTGAGGTTGACCTCGATCACCTGCGCCTCGATGTGCACCTGCAGTGGCATGGTGTCGAGGCGGTCGATCGCGCGCCGGATCGATTCCCACTGCGCCGGCGTGGCGCGCACCAGGATCGAATTGCTGTCCTCGACCGAGGTGATGCTCACGCCGCTGCCATCGCCGTGCTGGGCATTGGCGCCGCCTGCCGCAGCGGCATTGTTGTTGCGGGCGGTGGCGTTGGCGGCTCGTCCCAGTGGCTGCGCGGTGGACGGCACCCCATCCTTCTCGCCGTAGGTGCTGACCTCGACCGGTTCCAGGCCGGGCATGGTCGAAGGCGCGGGCGTCGCGGCGGACTGCTGCACCGGGATCCCGAACAGGGTGCCGATCTGGCCCGACAGGTCGCTGGCCTTGACGTTCTTCACCTCGTACACGTAAAGGCGCGCGGTCTGGCCGTCGCCCGCGTCGAGGCGGTCGATCCAGGTCTGGATCTCGTTGAGGTATTTCGGCTGCGGCGTGATCACCAGCACCGCGTTGATGCCTTCCAGCGGCATGAAGCGGAACATGCCGGCCACCGGCGTCTTGCTGGATTCGCCGAAAGCCTTGTCCAGCGAGGTGACCATGTGGGTGGCGTCGGTCTGCTGCAGCGGGAACACGCCGACCGACATGCCGGCCAGCCAGTCGACGTCGAAGATCTGCACCGTGCGCAGGTAGTTCTCGAGTTCTTCGCGGGTGCCGGCGAGCACGATCAGGTTGCGCGCCGAGTCCACGTTGACGATGGCATTCGTGCGCGCGTAGGGCTTGAGCAGCTTCTCCATCTCGGTGGCCGAGATGAAGTGCAGCGGCACCGCGCGCACCTCGTAGCCATGGACGCTGCCGATCGGACCGGTGTGCGGCCCGAGGTTGCCCGAGGCCAGCGCCTGGTCGGCGGGGACGATGTTGTAGCGGCCGTCGGCCCAGATCATCCGTGCGTTGTTCCAGCCCAGCACCATCTCCAGCAGCGACATCGCCTGGCTGGGATTGACCGCGCTCGGGGTGGCCAGGGTCACGGTGCCCTGCACGCCCGGGGCGATCACGTAGTTCTTCTGCAGCAGGTCGCCGAGGATGGCCTTGACCACCGCCTGCAGCGACTCGCCCTCGAAGTTGAAGGTGGTCTCGCCCGCGGGCTCGGCGGCGCGGCCCGGCTGCGGCTTCGCGGCGGCGGAGGCGTCGATCAACTGGCCGGTGCCGGCGCGGATCGTCGGCGGAATCTTCGGCGGCGGCGCGGATTCGATCGACCTGCTGTCGTCGTCGACGATCTTCTGCGCGGCCGGTGGCGGCAGGTTGGCGTTGCGGTCCATGCGCGCGACCGGCGCGCTGACGCAGCCGGCCAGCAGGGTCAGCGCCGCGAACAGCAGCGCGATCGCGCCGGCATGGCCGGGGCGACGCGATGGCGCCTTCGGGCGGATGGGGTGGGTGCCGAGGGGAATCATGTGGATCATCGTTCCTTCTTGTTGGCTGCGCGCTGCGCCTGCACCTGCTGACGGCGCTGTTCGATGCGGCGGCGGATTTCTTCGGCCTGCTGCGCGGCCGCGTTGGCTGCGGCATTGGCCTGGTTGGGATCGGGGGCTGGTTCCTGCACGGTGTTGTCTTCGGCGCCGGCATCGGTCGCCACCGCTTCGGGCTGTGGTTGTTGGGGGCCGCCGAGCGCACCGCTGGCGACGACCTGCGGGGTCAGGCCGTTGCGCGTGGGCTCCTCGCCACCCTTGCCGTCGAACACGCGCAGCTCCAGGGTCGTCTCGCCCTGCGAACCGCCGTCGAACGTGGCCGAACGCGGCGACAGCCCGGACAGCTTCCAGCCGCCGTAGGAGCCGCCGATCGGCTGGCCCTCGCGGACACGCAGGCTGGCCTTGGTCTTCGGGTCCTGCACGATCGCCATCTGCAGGGTCGGCGTCATGATCACGCTGGTCAGCACGACGTCGAGCGGCTGCGCGGCGGCATTGTTCTGCCCCGGGACATGCGCGGCGGCCGGCTTGCGATCGGGGAAGAACAGCGGGTGGTTGTAGGCTTCCGCATACACCTCCAGCGGCCCCATCGCCGCGTGCGCCGTCGAGCCGGAGGAGACCGCGGGCAATGGCTGCGCCAGCCCGGGATTGTCGGGCAGCAGCTTGTAGCGTCCGCCGAAGCCGCTCAGGGAAATCGCGACGCAGCCGAGCGCCCACCCGGCGATGGCGACCAGCAGCCATGTCAGGGGTTCGAACCTGCGGATCATGCCGGCCACCTCGTGGAGAGGTCGGAAAGATCATGCGGCATGATCCCCCTCGCCCCACCACCGGCTCCGCCGGCGGTCCTCCCACACCGCTGCCTGCGCTGATCGCGCAGGCGCTCGCACGTACGCGAACGCGGAGTTCGCGAACGCACCTGCTCGCCCCGCGTCGCGGGCGAGGGACGGTGGAGTCGCTGCGCGACGATCATTTCAGGGAGCATGGCCACCACTCCCGGGGCGCAGGTAGCCGTACAGGTCGAACGAGATGTTGAGCGGCTGGCTGGTATCGGTGGCGTCGTTCTCGGCCACGAAGGTGTGCTGGCTGATGACGTTGAGGTTGTCGACGAACAACTGCGGACGCCCGCCTTCGAACGCATGCAGCAGGGCGGCGAATTCGTTCATGCCGCACAGCAGGCGCACCTGCACGACCACGCGCTGGTAACGCTCGGCCGTGCCCGCCCATGGCGTGGGTGTGCGCTGGACGATCGTGCAGGCACTGTGGTCGGGACTGACCTGGGCGATCTGCGATTCGATGCGCTGGGTCAGGCTGGCCTGGGCCAGCTCCACGCTGGCCTCGGAAAGGAAGCCCGGGTTGGCCGCCTCCAGCTTGCGCACCTCGGCCAGGCGCTTCTCGATGGCGGGCTTCTGCGCGATGGCCATGCGCGATTGCAGTTCCTGCTGGCGCAGGTCCTCGATGTGGTCGCCCATCGCGATCATCGGCGCCGTCCACCACCAGTGCAGGCCGGCTCCGTACACGAGCGCCAGCGCCAGCACGAGCAGGCCGACCGCGATCGGGCGTCCGTGTTCACGGGGGAGACGCATTCTGGCCTCCCTGTTTCGAGGCTGCCGATTGCGCCGTGCCGTTGAGTTCCGCGGCGAGCGTGAAGCGGTCGCGCTTGGCCGCGGCATCCGGCTGCACACTGCCGCTGAGCGCAGGCGAATGCAGCAGCTTCGAGCCCTGGAGCTTGGCGACCAGGCCGGCCGCATCCTTGCTCAGCCCGGTCAGGTAGACCTGGCCGTCCTGCTCGCTGAAACGTTCGAGGAAGGTGTCGTCCGGGATACGCGCACTGACGTCGGCGAGCACTGCCAGCATCGAGGGCTCGGCGGCGCGCCGGGTGGCGAGGAAGTCGGCGCCCTTGGCTGCGTCTTCGAGTTGCTTGCTGAGGGCGTTCACCAGGCGCGCCTGGTCGTGGCTGTGGCTCACCTGCTCTTCCAGGCGTTCGACGGCGCGGTTGCGGTTGTCGAGCGTCTGGTTGAGCGCGAAGCCGGTCGCGACCAGCGCGATCGCTGCCAGGCCGAGGTTGAGCCAGAGCCGGCGATGGTCGCTGGCCTGCCGGCGCTCCGGCGGGAGCAGGTTGCAGCGCAGCGGTTTGCCTTCGGCGTCGCGCGCATCCACGCCGTTCAAGCGGGTCGCGAGCGGACCCAGCGGCGCGAGCGCGGCCTCGAGGCGGTCTTTCGGCAGCACCAGCAGTTCCACCTGCGCGGTCTTGGTGACGGCGTCGATGCCGAGCACGCGGCAGTCGTAGCTCACCTGGTCGGCGCGGAACGGCGTCTGCCGGTCGAGTTCGTGCCCGACCACTTCGCGCAGGCGTTCGGTGGCGGCGACCGGCAGGGTGAGCCGGCGACGCAACACCTGGCCCGCTGGCAGCAGCAGCCAGCGTGGCCGCTCGGCCCGGTTCGGCCCGAGCTTGGCGTCGACTTGCGCCTGCAGGTTCGCGCCAGCGTCCAGCGGCAAACCGGCCAACAGGGCGTCGCGGCCGCCCTCTTCCAGGCGCAATTCCAGCAGGTCGCCAACGGCCACGTAGAGCACGCGTGCGCGACCCTGCGCGAAAACCGCCTGCCACGAGGCAGGCAGCAGGCCCGCCAGTTCCCCACCCCACCAGCGCAGGAATTGCTGCAGGCCACTGCCCGCATAACGCATCCGCGCCTGTCCGAAAGGCGCGCTCAGCCGGCTGGCCAGCGATGGACTCGTGTTGGCGGAAGTGGACGACATCAGTAGGAATCTCCCTCCCGCCACTGCAGCGGTACGTACAGCTGGCCGAAGGGACCGGGTTGTGAAGCGCGCACGATAGCATTCACGGTCAGGCTCGTGCCGTCGGACATATGGACCTTGCTGGAAATGTCATAGGTACCGGTTCCCGGCTGCACGACGAAAGGTTGCCCGCCCGGCATCACCGGCGGGGCTCCGGGCGCGCTCGGCTGCCAGGCCTGGCGTTGGCCGAGGAACAGGTCCGCATTCTCGGAACTCAGTCCCAGGGCCTGCAGCACGGGGCCTTGCGCGAAGGTCGGGCTCGGGTCACCACTGGCATAGACCGTCACGTAGGGCGCGAGTTTCTGGTACAGGGCGAAATTCATCCCCAACACGCGCTGCAGCTCCGACACCGCCTCGAAGGGCTTGTTCTTCGGCCCGTAGGGAAGTCCGGCCGACTTGTAGTCGCCCTCCTCGGCGCCGCCGGCGGTGAGCAGGTCGTCGGGGTCGCGGTAGTCGACGATCGCCGCGGCGATCGATTGCGCCTGCGGGTCCTTCACGCCGATCGCCAGCAACAGGCGATGGAGCAGGTCCGGCGAGGCGCCGTTGAGGTCGACCTTGCCGGCTTCGTCGACGATGCGGATCTCCAGCGTGGCATTGCCGAGCTGGTAGGGATACTTGCGCCCGTCGGGCACCCAGCGGCGGTCGACGTCGGGGTATTGCATCCGCAGCACCGCGAATTCGACGCCGGCCCGCGCCGCCTGCCGCGCCACCACGGCGGAGCGCAACTGGTGCGCCTGCATCGCCTCGATGCGCGCGCTCTGCGCGAAACCGCCGATCAGCGCGGTCAGCAAGATCAGCAGCCAGAGCACCAGGATCAGCGCGGCGCCGCGCTGGTTGCGGCTCGCGTTCACGGGCTGCCTCCCTGCGCGGGCTGCACCGGCGCAGGCGCCGGCGCCCCCGCGTCGTCCGAACGCGCCTGCGCGAAGCCCAGCGGCAGCGCCGTCGCGAACGCTGGCCAGGGTCGCGTCGGATCGGAAAAACGCAGGACCAGCCGGACCTGCAAGGGCAGTTGCGAGGGACGGGTCCAGGTTTCCTGCCAGTCGCCGCTCTTCCCTTCCTCGCTGAGCCCGCGGTATTCGAAATGCGCTTCGGCGATGCCGTCGAGCAGGTCCTCGGGCGGCAGCTTGGCATCGCTTTCGAGCGGTTTCTCGTCCACCAGCATCGCGTAGGCGAGCTGCAGGCTCGTGCCGCTACCCGTGCTCGAATGCACCAGTTGCAGGGTGACCACGTAAGGGCCGCCGCGCGACATGTAGCCGGGCATCGGCGCGACGAAGCGCACGTGATCGCCCTTGCCTTCCATCCACGTCACCTGCTGGGTGGAATCGTCGCGCGCCAGCACCAGCGGCTGCGCGGATTGCAGGATGCGGTACAGCAGCGCCTGCACCGCGCGCAGGTGCTCGTTGCGTCCGGCGGCGGCCTCGGAACGCTGCACCGATTCGTTGGCCGAATGCAGGCTCGCGAAGGCGATCGTCAGGCCGAGCGAGAGCAGCAGGGTCGCCAGGATGATCTCGATGAGGGTGAATCCGCGCGCGCCGCGCGGCGTCGGCGACGAAGCCCGGTTGCCGATGCCGGCATTCATGGCGCGACATCCTGCGCCGGCGTGTAGGCGCGCAACGTGTCCACGCGCAACTGGTTGCCTGAACCGCTGCCGTTCCACTGCATCTGCAGGACGACATGCAACAGGACGTTCTCCGCCGTGCCGTCCTGCGCCACTTGCGGCGGGCCGCCGGGCGCCGCCGCCGCTTTGGGCGTCTGGTACGACGTGATGTCCAGCGTCCAGCGGTAACGGCCGCTTTCGAACGAACCCTGGGTGCGGCCCGGGCGCAGGCGCCGGTCCGCGCCCAGCGAATCGAACAGGCTTTCCGCGTACAGGCTCGCCCGCGTCGCATCCGAGGCGCGCGAGACCGCATGCACGCCACCCGACAGGATCGACAGCAGGATGCCGAGGCCGATCGCCAGCAAGGTGAAGGCGACCAGCACCTCGAGCAGGGTGAAGCCACGCGCTTTGGCGGCACTGCCGCCTGCGTGGCTGAACGCCGCGAGGCTGCGCCGAGCGGCCGGATCGTAGCCACGAGCCGCGGAAGCGCCGCACGGAGACCGACCGCAGTGCGGCGATTTGATTCGATCACGAGCCGCGGGAGCGCCGCACGGAGACCGACCGCAGTGCGGCGATTTGATTCGATCACGAGCCGCGGAAGCGCCCGACGGAGACCGACCACAATGCGGCGACTTGATTCGATCACGAGCCGCGGAAGCGCCCGACAGAGACCGACCACAATGCGGCGACTTGATTCGACGGCGTCCACCCGCGCCGATACCCGGAATCGCGTTCATCGCGACTGGTCCGGCAGGCGTGCTTGGGTAACCTCGCCGGTCAGCCAGCGCACGTCGACGCGCCAGCCCACGCCCTGCGTGCGCAGGCTGATGCGACCACCGGTCGCCGAGCCATCGGGGAAGAACTTGATCGCCGCTTCGCGCGCCGAGGGCTGTTCCTCGCGCACCGCATCGAAGCTGACCTTCAGGCTCGCCGGCAGGCTGCCGTGATGGTCGGCCGCGATCCACGTCCGCTGGTCGAGATCCATGGCGAAGCGCTGCGGCTCGCCGGTGGTCAGCGCGCGGGTGCGCGCGTACTTCAGCTCGGTGGAGACGGTGTGCACCGCGTCGCGCAGCTGGCGGCCGCTGCGTCCGACGCCGAGCAGGCCGATCGTCAGCGTGCTGACCGCCGCGATCAGCACGACCACCATCAGGATTTCGAGCAGGGTGAAGCCAAGAGAACCGGAAGCGCCACAACTCGCGCGATCACCCGTTCTTGCTGATGATCGCGACCTCGCCAGAACCGAAACCTTCGCCCCGTGATTCACGCGACGCGATGTCGCCGCGCAGAGAGCGGTCGGATCGAAACCCCGCTCGCGCAGATGCCCGTTCACGGTCGTCGCGCGCGCTGCCGCCGGGCAACCGTCACTGGTACTTGATGTCGGCATCCACGCTGTCGCCGCCCGGCTTGCCGTCGCGGCCGTAGCTCATCAGGTCGAAGGGGCCATTCGAGCCGGGCGCCTTGTAGTCGAGTGGCGTGCCCCAGGGATCCTTGAGTTCCTGGTCCTTCGCGTACGGACCGAGCCAGCCGCTGCTGTTGCCCGGCGCCTTGACGAGGGCGTCGAGGTTCGGCGGCAGGCTGCCGACGTCGTCGCGGTAGCGCTCGATCTTGCCGGCGATCGTCTGGATCTGCGATTGCGCGAGCTTGAACTTGGCCTGGTCGGAAGCGCCGAGGATGCGGTTGCCGACGAAGGTCGCGATCAGGCCGATCAGCACGATGACGATCATGATCTCGAGCAGGGTGAATCCGTCCTGTGCGGCGCGGAGGGTTGGGTTGCGGGACTTCATGCGGATCAGCCTATGTTGGATGTGAGGTCGTACAGCGGAGTGAGGATCGCCAGGATGACGGTGCCCACCACGATGGTCATCAATACGGTCAGGGCCGGCACCAGGGCGGTGAGGAAGCGGTCCATCGCCTGCGCGGTCTCGCGGTCGAAGGTGTCGGCGGCCTTGAGCAGCATGGTGTCGAGTTCGCCCGACTCCTCGCCGACCTGGACCATCTGCACGGCCAGCCGCGGGAACACCTCGCGCTTTGCGAGCGCGTGCGCCAGTCCGCTGCCGGTCTTGACCTCCTCCGCGGCAGTATCGACCGCTTCGGCAAGCACCCGGTTCCCCAGGACGTTGCGGGCGATGGTCAGCGACTGCAGCAGCGGGACACCGTTCTTCACCAGGGTGCCGACGGTGCGCGCCAGGCGCGCGGTCTCCAACCTGGCGATCAGCGATCCGACCAGCTTCTGGCGCAGCATCCAGGCATCCAGCAAACGACGGAAAGCCTGGTCGCGGCGCATCCGGTCCGCCCACCCGGCCAGCACGACCACGGCCACCACCAGCAGCCACCAAAACTGCCGCAGCCCGTTGCCAATCGCCAGCACGATGCGCGTGAGCATCGGCAGCTCCGCGCCGAAACCGGCGTACATCTGCTGGAACTGCGGCACCACGTACATCAGCAGGAACAGGATCGCGAAGCCGACGATGCCGATCAGCATTGCCGGGTAGATCAGCGCGTTGACCACGCGCGCGCGCAGCCCGCGGCTGCGGTCGAGGTACTCGGCCAGCCGCCCGAGGGTCTCGTGCAGGCTGCCGCCGACTTCGCCTGCGCGCACGGTGCTCACGTACAGGCGAGAGAACACGCCGCCCTGCTGCTCGAGCGCGCTCGAGAGCGAAGTGCCGCCGCGCACCGCGTCGCGCACCTTGGCGATGGTCTTCTTCGCCTCGGGCGCCTCGGGCAAGTCGAGCAGGATCGCGAGCGCGCGATCGAGCGGCTGGCCGGCGCCGAGCAGGGTCGCGAGCTGTTCGGTGAACTGCTGGATCTGCTCGTTCGTCAGCGCCTTGCGCTGGAACCAGCTCGTCCAGCCCGCGCCGGAAGCGATCTCGTCGCTGCGGCGCGCCTCGATCGGAATGTGCCCGGCGTCCTGGAGCTTGCCGATCACCTCTTCGGCGCTCGCAGCCTCCATCTGGCCCTGCAGGGTCTCGCCGGTGGAACTCAGCGCCTGGTAGCGGAACTGCGCCATTGCTCAAGCCCCTTTGAGGGGGAGAGCAACCGGGATTTCCTTCTCCCCTCGGAAGAAGGTGGCGTGGAGCGCCGGATGAGGGAATGTCGCTGGGCACGCGAACGCCCTTCCCTCACCCGCCCTTCGGGCACCTTCTCCCGAGGGGAGAAGGACCATCGCGCTGTCCTCAGCCGAGGGCATGGGATTCCTCATGCCTCGGTACACACGCGCAGCACTTCCTCGATCGTGGTCTGCCCATGCAGCGCCTTGACCAGCCCGTCCTCGTACATCGTGCGCATGCCCTCGCCGCGCGCGGCGGATTCGATGTCGCCCATGCCCGCGCGCTGCATCACCAGCCGCCGCAGGGAGTCGGTCATCACCAGGAATTCCATGATCGTGGTGCGGCCGAGGTATCCGGTCGGGGTCAGCGCGGAAGGCTTCGGCCGCCAGAGATGGATCGTGCCCTCGGGTTGCAGCCGGCGCAGGCCGAATTCCTCGATCACTTCGGGCAATGGTTCATAGCGTTCGGCGTGGGTGGGCTCGATCCGGCGCACCAGGCGCTGGGCAAGGATGCCGTTGACCGTCGAGGTGAGCAGGTAGTCCTCCACGCCCATGTCGAGCAGTCGCGTCACGCCGCCCGCGGCGTTGTTCGTATGCAGCGTGGACAGCACGAGGTGGCCGGTGAGCGCGGACTGGATCGCGATGCGCGCGGTCTCGAGGTCGCGCATTTCGCCGATCATGATGATGTCCGGGTCCTGGCGGACGATCGAGCGCAGCGCCTGCGAGAAGTCGAGGCCGATCGCCGGTTTGGCCTGGATCTGGTTGACGCCGACGAGCTGGTACTCGACCGGGTCCTCGACCGTGATGATCTTGACCTCGGAGGTGTTGAGCTGGGACAGCGCGGTGTAGAGCGTGGTGGTCTTGCCCGAGCCGGTCGGGCCGGTCACCAGCAGGATGCCATGCGGCTGCTCGAGCACCTTCTTGAACTGCGGCAGGAACTCGTCGGTGAAGCCGAGCTTGTGGAAGTCGAACACGATCGACTCGCGGTCGAGGATGCGCATCACCACCGATTCGCCGTGCGCGGTCGGCACGGTCGAGACGCGCAGGTCGAGTTCCTTGCCCTGCACCCGCAGCATGATCCGGCCATCCTGCGGCAGGCGGCGTTCGGCGATGTTGAGCTTGGCGAGGATCTTGATGCGCGAGATCACCGCGGCGGTGAGGTTGGCCGGCGGCGACTCGACTTCCTCGAGCACGCCGTCGATGCGGTTGCGCACCTTGAGCCGGTTCTCGAAGGGCTCGACGTGGATGTCCGAGGCGCGCGACTCGACGGCGCGCTGGATGATCAGGTTCACCAGGCGGATGACCGGCGCCTCGGAGGCGAGGTCGCGCAGGTGCTCGATGTCGTCCTCGTCGCCGCCGCCCTCGTCGGAGACGTTCTCGACGATCGTGCCCATCGCGCTGCGGCCGCTGCCGTAATAGCGCTCGATCAGGTCGTCGATCTCCGAGCGCAGGCCGATGCGAAGCCGGACCTCGCGCCCGGTCGCCAGCGCGACGGCTTCGGCCGGATACGGATCCTGCGCATCGGCGACCAGCAGGTCGATCAATCCGGCGTCTTCGGCGATCGGGCAGACGTGGTGCTGCTTGAGGAAGCGGATCGAGAGCTGGGCGGCGGGTGGCGCGTCGGGGCAGTCGCGCGCGGCGACCAGGGGCAGCCCCAGTACCTCGGCGCTGGCCTCGGCGATGTCGCGCTCGGACACCATGCCCAGGCGCGCAAGGAGCGCGCTGACGGTACTGCCGGACTCGTCCTGGAGGCGGCGCACCCGGCCAAGGTCGGCGTCCTTCAGACGTCCGCGCCGGAGCAAGGCCTCCACGATGCGGCCGTCGACGCCGTCGGTCAGTCCCGAAGGCGCTTCTTCACCGGGTTCGTTCTCGGTCGCCATCTGTTCCCTTGATGCTGCGCTCACGCCCACGGTCCCGCGATGAAAACACGCACTTTAACAGCCGTATGTGTCGGCTGGCATGAACGCGTACATTCGCCGGCGGCCAAAAAAATAGCGCGACGCCGGAGCGTCGCGCTGTCGTTGTTGCTTCGGTTGTGGACGAGGGGCGGCTTCCCGGCCCCTCGCTGTCGCCGTTGCGAGGCTTACCAACCCACGCCCAAGCCGGCGCCGAACGAGCTCTCGCCGTTCGACCACGAGCCACCGATGGTGATCGTGGTGTTCGCCTTCACCAGCCGCTGGTAACCGATCGAGACCGCATCCTCGCCGCCCTGGTGGCCGTAACCCACGGCCAGGCGGTTCGGCGACTGGATGCCCGCCGCGCTGGCGGTCATCATGCTCATCGCCGAGCCCATCGCGCCGATCTGGCTGATGCGCTTGTCGGTCTGCTGGAACTCGTTCTGGATGGTCGCGTTGAGGTTGCTGATCTGGGTATCGGTGTAGGCGTTGGCCTCGCTCAGGACGGTCGCGTCGGCCGCCTGCATCTGGCCGAGGTTGACCGCATCGGTGGCATCCACGCCAGCGGCCACGTTGACGATGCGACGCTCTTCGCCGACGGCGCCCACCGAGACGGTGTTGGCCTGGTCGGCGACCGAGCCTGCGCCCAGGGCCACCGCACCGGCGGCTCCGGAAGCGACCCCTGCACCCGCACCGATCGCGACGCTGTGCGAACCGGCGGCGTTGGCGGCGTAGCCGTTGGCGGTGCTGTAGTCACCGGCGGCCACGGCCCTGCCGCCCGTAGCGGTGCTGCCATTGCCGCTGGCCACGCTGTTGTAGCCGCTCGCGGTGCTGATGCCGCCGCTGGCGACCGAGTACCGGCCGGTCGCCACGCTGCGACCGCCCGATGCCACGGAGCCGTTGCCGAGCGCCGTGCTGCCGAAGCCACTGGAGGAGGCACCCATGCCCGCTGCGAGCGAATACTCGCCTGCCGCCGTCGCGCCGTAGCCGAAGGCGCTGGAACCCGGTCCGCTTGCGGTCGAAGCTGCGCCGACTGCGGTCGAGCCGAGTCCGGACGCGGTGGAGAAGCTGCCGAAGGCAGAGGATTTCGCACCGCTTGCGACAGAACCCGCACCGACCGCCGAGGAATAGCTGCCCGAAGCCGCGGAAGCCGCGCCGATGGCCGTGCTGCCCGTGCCCGAAGCGGCGCTGTACGCGCCCACCGCCGTGCTCAGATCGCCCGTGGCCTGGCTGTAGAAACCGTTCGCCGTGCTGCCGTTGCCGCTTGCCGTGCTGAGCGCGCCAGTCGTGGTGGAGTAGATCCCGGAGGCGGTGCTGAAGTAGCCGGTCGCCGTGCTGGCGGTGCCGCTCGCAGCGCTGTAGGCGCCGGTCGCGGTGCTGAAGTCGCCCGTGGCCGCACTGCCCAGACCGGTCGCCGTGCTCAGGTAACCATAAGCCAGGCTGCCGACGCCGGTTGCGGTGGAACCGATACCGTAGGCCGTGCTGAGGGCGCCGGTCGCCGTGCTGGCGGTGCCATAAGCCTTGGCGTACGCACCGGTCGCCGTGCTCAACGCACCGTAAGCGAGGCTCTTGGCGCCGGTCGCGGTGCTGTAGGCGCCGTAGGCGATGCTGCGGGCGCCGCTGGCCGTGCTGTAGGCACCGTAGGCGCTGCTGAAAGCACCGGTGGCCGTGGCGAAGTAACCGCTCGCATAGCTGCCGCGGCCAGTGGCGGTGCTGTCGAAGCCGCTGGCGGTCGAATTGCTGCCCGTTGCCGTCGCGCCGTGCGCGGTGGCGCTGCTGTTGTTGCCGGTCGCCGTGGCGTACTCGCCGCTGGCGTTGCTGGAAGCACCGGTTGCGGTGGCCTTGTAGCCCGAGGCACTGCTCAGCACGCCACTGGCCGTGCTGTAGGCGCCGGTGGCAGAGCTGTAGGTGCCGGTGGCCGTCGACGCAAATCCGGATGCGATGCTGTGCGAACCGGTCGCGGTGCTGTAGGCGCCGGTAGCGCTGCTGTAGGCGCCGGTTGCAACCGAGGAGTTACCCGAAGCATTGCTGGCGAAGCCGCTGGCGGTGCCGTAATAGCCCGCGTTGCTCTTGGCGCCCGTGGCAGTGCCGTAGGCCAACGCCGTGCTGCTGCCGCCGAGCGCGGTCGAATTGTTGCCGATCGCATAGGCAGCCGAACCGAAGGCGCTGCTGGAATTGCCTTCGGCGACGCTGTACGAACCGACAGCCGTGGCGCCACTGCCGACCGCGATGGCGGCGTAACCGAACGAGCTGCTGCCCGTGCCGTAGGCGATGGTGCGTGCGCCGACCGCAGTCGCACCGGTACCGTTCGCGTAGCTGTAGGCGCCGACCGACGTGCTGCCGGTGCCGATGGCGCTGCTCAGCACGCCGATCGCGCTGCTCAGGTCGCCGCTGGCGGTGGAGAGGGCGCCGCTGGCGGTGCTGCCGTAGCCGGTCGCATTGGCGTTGGCGCCACTGGCCGTCGAGAACGCTCCGGTCGCCGCGCTGCCCACGCCGTTCGCCGTGCTCTGGTAACCGGTGGCCGAGGAGAACGCGCCGGTCGCCGTGCTGTAGTCGCCGCTGGCGGTGCTGTGCGCGCCCGAAGACGAGCTCAGGGCGCCGGTCGCCGTGCTGTAGGCGCCGTTCGCCGTGCTTTCGTAGCCGCTGGCAGTGCTGAGCGCGCCGGTGGCGGTGCTGAGGAAGCCGGACGCATAGGCGCGGAAACCGGAGGCCGTCGCGCCGACGCCGCCGGCGTAGGCATCGGTTCCGAACGCATTGCTCAGATAGCCGAACGCTGCCGCGCCATAACCGAACGCACTGCTGCCGCCGCCCGCCGCGATCGCGTAGGTGCCGCATGCGAAATCGCCGCCACTCACGGCGATCGAGCTGCCGGTACAGGTTTCCTGCGCCCACACGTTACCGCCGCTAGTGCCAACAGCCAGCGCGACGGCCAGCGTCAGAAGGCGTTTCTGCGAACTCTTCATGTGTTCTCTCCCAGCCGCAATGGCTGCCTAGGTTGATAGTCGATCGTGCCCCTGAAGCCAGTATTCCCGCAGCGCGTATACCACCCCCGCACCAACGAAAAACACGCAACGAAGCGGGCATGGGCCGCCCTGGGGCAGCACCCGCGTCAAGCGCATGTCGACCGGAAAGCTAACACAATCCGGAGCCGTTTCGCGCATCCCCTCACAAATTTTCCGGACGCCCCCGGGGCCGCCCGACATCGCCCGTTGCAGCGTCGTTATGAGGCGCCCCCGAACACCAACGCCTGGTGCGGTGGCTTCAACCGACGAAAGCGCGGGCGTTGCGGAACAGCCGCATCCAGGGCGAATCCTCGCCCCAGCCTGGCGGGCGCCAGCTCAGCTGTACGCTGCGGAACACCCGCTCGGGGTGCGGCATCATCAGGGTGGCGCGACCGTCGAGGCTGGTAAGGCCGGCGATGGCGTCCGGCGAGCCGTTCGGGTTGGCGGGATAGGCGGTAGCGATGCGTCCGGCGCCATCGACATAGCGGACCGCAACCTTTGCCGCAGCGCGGTCGGCTTCGGCATCGAATGCCGCCCGACCCTCGCCATGCGCCACCACCACCGGAATGCGCGATCCGGCCATTCCGGCGAGCAGCACCGAGGGCGAGTCCCCCACCTCGAGCAAGGCCAGCCGCGCCTCGTACTGTTCGGAGCGGTTGCGCAGGAATTTCGGCCAGTGCTGCGCACCCGGGATCAGGTCCTTGAGCTGGGCCAGCATCTGGCAGCCGTTGCAGGCGCCGAGCGAGAACGTGTCGGAACGGGCGAAGAAGGCCGCGAACTGCTCGCGCAGCCCCTCGCGTTCGAGGATCGAGGTCGCCCAGCCGCGGCCGGCGCCGAGCACGTCGCCGTAGGAGAAGCCACCGCAGGCCGCCAGGCCCTTGAAGCCGTCGAGCGCGATGCGCCGCTCGATCAGGTCGGACATGTGCACGTCCACGGCCTCGAAGCCGGCGCGGTCGAAGGCTGCGGCCATCTCGACCTGGCCATTGACGCCCTGCTCGCGCAGGATCGCGATGCGCGGGCGCTTGCCGGCGTGAGGGGCCGAAGCGGCATGGCCGCCGGCAACGACGACCGGATCGAAGCTGAGGGACGCGCTCAGGGCCGGCGCGTGGAAGTCCCGCCGCGCGGCGCGCTCCTCGTCGGCGCAGGCCGGATCGTCGCGCAGCTCGGCCATCGCGTGGGTGACCGACCACCAGGCATCGAAAGCGTCCTGCCAGCTCCACTCGGCCAGGGTCGAACGTCCGCGCCGGATCCTGATGGTCGGCGTCGCCACCGGCCGTGCGATGCGCTGCGCGCAGTGGGTCAGGTCGAGACGGTCGACGAGGTCGGCGAAGGCCGCGCGATGTTCCTCGGACACCTGGACGATCGCGCCGAGTTCCTCGTTGAACAGGGCGCGCACCGCGTCTTCCCCGGCATGGTCGAGGCTGACTTCCAGCCCCGTGTGGGAAGCGAACGCCAGCTCGCACAGCGCCGCGAACAGGCCGCCGTCGGATCGGTCGTGGTAGGCCAGCAGCAGGCCTTCGCGGCGCGCCTGCTGGATCAGGTCGAAGAAGCGGCGCAGCAGGACCGGATCGTCGAGGTCCGGGCAGGCGCCCCCGAAGCCGCCGTGGCATTGCGCGAAAACCGATCCGCCGATGCGTTGCTGGCCTGCGCCCAGACCGATCAGCCACAGGTCGGAATCCACGCCCGGCGCCAGCACCGACTGCAACTGGTCGCGCACGTCGGCCACCCGCGCGAAGGCGGAGACGATCAGCGAAACCGGCGATACCGTCCGCCGTGTCGTCCCGCCCACCTGCCATTGCGCCTGCATCGACAGCGAGTCCTTGCCGACCGGGATGCTGATGCCCAGTTCCGGGCACAGCTCCATGCCGACCGCGTGCACGGCGTCGAACAGCCCCGCGTCTTCACCGGCATGGCCGGCCGCGGCCATCCAGTTGGCCGACAGCTTGATGTCCGAGATCGCGTCGATCGGCGCGGCGGCCAGGTTGGTGATCGCCTCGCCGACCGCCATCCGCGCGCTCGCGGCCGCGTCGATCAGGGCCAGCGGAGTGCGCTCGCCGACCGCCATCGCCTCGCCGGCATAGCCGTCGAAATCGTCGAGGGTGATCGCGCAGTCGGCCAGCGGGAGCTGCCACGGGCCGACCATCTGGTCGCGCGCGCACAGGCCGCCAACGCTGCGGTCGCCGATCGTGACCAGGAAGTTCTTTGCCGCCACCGTCGGATGCGCGAGCACGCGCAGGCCGGCGGCTTCCAGCGCCTTGCGGTCGCCGTCGAAGGCGAGGGTTTCGGTTTTCGGCCAGCGCGTGGCGCGCGAACGCTGGGTGTCGCGCAGCATCTGCGGGGTGTTGCCGAACAGGGTGGCCATCGGCATGGCGATCGGCAGGTCCGCCGCATCGCCGTCGCGCAGGACGAGTTGCTGTTCCGCGGTCGCGGTGCCGACCGCCGCGAACGGGCAGCGCTCGCGCTCGCACAGCGCCGCGAAGGCCGGCAGGTCCTCGGGCGCGATGCCGAGCACATAGCGCTCCTGCGCCTCGTTGCTCCAGATCTGCATCGGCGAAAGCGACGGGTCGTCGCTGGGGATCGCGCGCAGGTCGATCACGCCGCCGACCTCGGAATCGTGCAGCAGTTCGGGGATGGCGTTGGACAGGCCGCCGGCGCCGACGTCGTGGATCGAACGGATCGGGTTGTCGTCGCCGAGGCCGACGCAGCGGTCGATCACTTCCTGGCAGCGCCGCTCGAGCTCGGGGTTGTCGCGCTGCACCGAGGCGAAGTCGAGGTCCTCGCTGCTCTCGCCCGAGGCCACCGACGAGGCCGCGCCGCCGCCGAGGCCGATCAGCATCGCCGGGCCGCCGAGCACGATCACCCGGTCCCCCGGGCGCAGCGGCTTCTTCTCGACCAGCGCGGTCTCGACCGCGCCCAGTCCGCCGGCGAGCATGATCGGCTTGTCGTAGCCGCGCACGAGGCCGGGCTCGGGTGTCGCGATCTCGAACGCACGGAAGTAGCCGCACAGCGCCGGCCGGCCGAACTCGTTGTTGAACGCGGCCGCGCCGATCGGGCCGTCGCGCATGATCTCGAACGCGCTGGCCATGCGCGGATTGAGCGGGCGCGCGGTTTCCCAGGGCTGCGGCAGGGTCGGGATACGCAGGTGCGAGACCGAGAAACCGGTCAGCCCGGCCTTGGGCTTGCCGCCGCGGCCGGTCGCGCCCTCGTCGCGGATCTCGCCGCCGGCGCCGGTGGAGGCGCCCGCGAACGGCGCGATCGCGGTCGGGTGGTTGTGGGTCTCGACCTTGATGCAGAACGCAGTCGGGCGCGGTCCGCCGGTGCGATACACGCCCTGCCCGTCCGGGCGGAACGCCTGCGCGGCGTAGCCTTCGATCACCGCCGCGTTGTCCTTGTACGCCGACAGCGTGAGCTGGGGCGCCTGTGCGTGGGTGTGGCGGATCATCTTGAACAGCGAGCGCTTCTGCGGCTCGCCGTCGACGATGAAGGCGGCGTTGAAGATCTTGTGCCGGCAGTGCTCGGAGTTGGCCTGCGCGAACATCATCAGCTCGGCGTCGGACGGATCGCGGTCGAGTTCGCCGAAGGCGCGCGCCAGGTAGTCGATCTCGTCGCCCGACAACGCCAGCCCGAGGCGGCCGTTGGCGGCCGCCAGCCCGGCGGTCGGCACGCGTTCGAGCGCCCCGCGCGCGGGAGTGAGGAAAAGCCTGGCGGCCTGCTCGCGATCGCGCAGCAGCGACTGCGTCATCGGATCGTGCAGTCCGCGCGACAGCGCGGGCCATTGCGGTGAACCCGCTTCGGGCAGGCCGACGACGTCCAGCCGCAGGCCGCGTTCGACGCGGTGCACCGGCAGGCCGGCGCCGCGCAGGATCTCGGTGGCCTTGCTCGCCCAGGGCGATAGCGTGCCCAGCCGCGGCACGACATACAGGCTCGATGCTCCGTCCTCCGTCGCCGCCACGCCTTCGTGCGCCTGCAGGATGCGTGCGAGCGCCGCCGCACCGGGTTGGGCGCCGGGGTCGGCATCGATGAAATACATCCACCAGCTTCCGACGACGCGGACCGCATCGTGCATGGATCGCAGGCTGGATTCGAGACGGTCGCGACGGAAGGGCGACAGGGCCGGCAGGCCCTCGAGGACGATCATGTCCGGGGAATCGAGGCTGGAGCGGGTGCGCATGATATCGCACCCGCCGCGCGGCCGCTGCGCGTATCGGCCAGGCCCGGGTTTGTGAGGAGCTGGGTTTATGAGGAGCTGGGCTGCCCCGCCGCCATCTTGTCCAGCCTGGTCTTCATCTCGGCCGGCGTGAGGTAGCCGCCGATCTGGGTGCCGTCCGCTGCATAGATCGCCGGGGTACCGTCGACGCCGACCTTGAGGCCGAGGTTGTAGTCCATCGTCACCGGATTGGTGCAGTTGAGCTTCCTGAGCGGCAGCCCCTTCTTGGCATCGGTAAGGGCCTGGCGACGGTCCGAGGCGCACCACACCGACACCGCCTTGTCATAGGACTCGCTGCCGATGCCGGTGCGCGGGAAGAACAGGTAGTCCACCGCGATGCCGGCCTTGTTGTAGTCGGCGATCTGCGAATGCAGCTTGCGGCAGAAACCGCAGTCGACGTCGGTGAAGACGGTGACGGTGTACTTCGGGTGCGGCGGCGCGAACGCGATCATCTGCGCGGGGGTGACGTTCTTGAGCAGGTTGTGGCGCCAGGCCGCGCGCGTGGCCTCGGTGAGGTCGCGCTTGGCGGCGACGTCGACGATGTTGCCGGTCATCAGGTACTTGCCGTCCTCGGTGACGTAGACGATGTCGTCCGAGGTGTCGACCTCCATCAGTCCGGGCACTGGCGAGGCGCGCACGCTCTCGACCTTCACGCCCTTGGCGAAGGATTCGATCGCCTTGCGCACGGCCGCCTCGCCGGGCGGCGTGGCGACGGTTGCCGCCGGAGCCTTGGTTGCGGCCGGGGCGGCCATGCAGGCGCCGTGGAGGATCGCGCCAGAAACGGCAATGGCAATGGCCAGGGCAAGGGGGAGCGAGCGCTGCATGGAACTCCTCGTGGGCGAATGCGGGTGCCGGACAGCTATCGACCGGCGCCCTCGCGAGAGGTTCCATTGTCGCATGCGCACGGGTTGTCCCAGCGTGAATGCCGGCAGCGTCCGATGGCCGCATTCATCGGCCGGCCGTGCGGCGCTCAGGCGCGTGGGTGGTGGCGCGCGTGCAGGCGCTTGAGGCCTTCGGTCGCCACCAGCGTGTAGATCTGGGTGGTGGACAGGCTGGAATGGCCCAGCAGCATCTGCAGGACGCGCAGGTCGGCGCCGTGGTTGAGCAGGTGGGTCGCGAAGGAATGGCGCAGCCCGTGCGGGCTGACCAGAGCCGGGTCGACACCGGCACGCGCGGACAGCGCCTTCAGGGTGGCCCAGAACTGCTGGCGGGTCAGCACCTGCCCCTTGGCGTCGAGGAACAGCGGCAGCCGCGTCCGGTTTCCGGCGAAACGCGGCCGCGCCTCGTCGAGATAACGCTGCAGCCAATGCTGCGATTCCTCGCCGAGTGGCACCAGCCGTTCCTTGCTGCCCTTGCCGGTGACCCGGACCACGCCCTGGCGCAGGTTCACGCCGGCCGCCGGCAGGCCCACCAGTTCGCTCACGCGCAGGCCGGTCGCATACATCAGTTCGATCATCGCGCGATCGCGCAGGCCGGCAGGATCGCCGATGTCGGGCGCGGCAAGCAGCGCCTCCACCTGCGATTCGGACAGGGCCTTGGGCAGGGAACGGCGCGGCTTGGGCGCTTCCAGCAACTCCGCCGGATCGGTCGTGATCGCGCCCAGCCTGCGCAACTGCCCGTAGAACGCACGCAGCGCCGAGAGCAGGCGGGCGTTGCTGCGCGCCGCGTAGCCGAGCCGGGTGCGCTCGGCGAAGTAGTCGAACAGGGCGGCGCGATCGGCGGTTTCCAGGGCCAGGCCGCGCTCCTGCAGCCAGCGCGCAAGTCCCTCCAGGTCGCGCCGATAGCTCTCCAGCGTCTGCCGGGCCAGGCCCGACTCCGCCCAGAGCCGATCGAGGAAGCGCGCAATCGCGTCGCCATCACCAGGCGCAGGCGCGGGTTGCGCGAGGGCGTGGCGGCGGCGATCGGCGGGCGTACTGCGCGGCATCGTCACAGCTTAGCCAGCACAGGCTCGCGCCGGCTATCCTTCGCGCATGCAACCGATCACCGAATCGCCCGCGCAAGCCGAACCGACCAGCGCGCCGAGCGCGACGCCCGCGCACCTGGGCTGGCGCCTGCTGGCGATCGTCTACGACCTGCTGCCGCTGATGGCGATCTGGTTCGCGACCAGCCTTGTCGTGTATCTCGTGCGCGGCCTGAGGGAAGTGCAGCCGAACAGCCCCGGCGCCTGGTTCGAGCTGGTGCTGCTGTGGCTGGTCACCGGCGCCTATTTCGTCACCTGCTGGGCGCGCGGCGGCCATACGCTCGGGATGCGCGCGTGGCGACTCAAGGTGCTGGCCGAGGACGGTCGTCCCCCATCGCCGCGTGCGCTGTGCCTGCGCTATGCCGTCGCCACCGCATCGCTGCTGGCGGCCGGACTGGGCTTCGCCTGGTCGATCTTCGATGGCGAGCGCAGGTGCTGGCACGATATCGCCAGCGGCACGCGGTTCGTGCGGATGGAGCGCGGCGCCTGAGCCTCGCGCCGGCTCAGGCGCGCTTGCGGAAATACCACTGCGAGACCGCCAGCACGAGCAGCGGCGGCGCGACATGCGCTCCCCACAGCGGCAGCCGGTAGATGGTGGCGATGTCCTGCGCGAATTTCTGGAGCACGAAGAAGGTCAGCCCGCACAGGATGCCCGCGAACAGGCGCTTGCCGAAGCCGCCGCTGCGCAACTGTCCGAACGCGAATGGCAGCACCGCCAGGCACATCGCCAGCACGTTGAGCGGGTAGAAGCAGCGCTCCCAGTACGCGTTCTCGAATTCGCCGGCGTCCACCGCGTTGCGGCGCATGTAGTCGATGTTGCCCTTGAGTTCCCTGGTGGACTGGTAGCGCGGATGCTCGATGCCCGCCAGCACGGTCTCCGGACGCAGGCCGGTCTTCCACTCCTGGTCCGGCAAGCGGGTGCGCTTGACCGTGTCGGCGGCGAAATCGGTGCGATCCAGGCCCGACAGGGTCCAGTGCCCGTGGTCGTACTCGGCCTTCCCGGCGTGCATCAGCGAGAGCAGCGTCCCTTCGGCATCGAACTGGAACAGCCGCACGTCGAGCAGGTCGATCCGCTGCCGGCCGCCGCTGCGCAGCCGCTTGGCGCCACCGCGCGCGTCGACGAAGACGTTGCCGTCGCGCGCCCACACGCCGCCGCCCCTTGAGACCATCATGTCGCTGGACTTGGCCGAGATCTGGATCGCCTCGGCGGTCTGCTCGCCGAGCGGGCCGATGGTTTCCATGTCGACGATCATCAGCAGCGTCACCACCGCCAGGCCCGCCACCGCGCCAATGCTGATGCGCCAGCGCGAGAGTCCCGCCGAACGCAGGGCGGTCAGTTCCGAGGTCGCCGCCAGGCCGCCCAATCCGAGCAGGCTGCCGATCAGCGCCGAGGTCGGGAACAGTTCGTAGATGCGACGCGGGATCGTGCAGAGGATGTAGAGCACGACGTGGCCGAGGCTGTAGTTGCCCTTGCCGACGCTGTCGAGCTGGTTGGCGAAATCCAGGATCGACTCGAACGCCAGCAGCACCGCCCAGACGATCAGCAGCGAGCTGAACACGGCGCGCACAACCAGTTGATCATGCAATAGCGGACGCAGCCTCATGCACGCACCGGTCGCGGCGCGGGCAGTTCACCATCGCGCCGCAGCAGCCATAATCCGAGCAGCAGCACCGGGATATGCAGCCACCACAAGCCCAGCCACGGGGAAATCTTGCCCTGGTCGATGCTGCTGCGGCCGATCAGCATCAACGCCATGTAGATCACGTAGATCGCCAGCGCCATCAGCAGTAGCTCGTAACGCGGCTGGCGCGGCTCGGCGCGTGCCAGCGGAATGGCCATCAGCGACAGCAGCAGCACCGCCAGCGGCGTGGCGATGCGCCAGTGCAGCTCGGCGCGCGCATCGGGCTTGGGGTTGCCGAGCAGGTCATTGGTGGTTGCCGTGCTCGCGTCCTGCTGGGTATTCGGTGCGGTATTGGCCGGCAGCTCGATCTCGCTGCGCTCGTAGCGCAGCACGCGGTAGTCCTTCTGCCCGGGCGTGCCTTCCACGCGCATGCCGTCGAGCAGGCGCAGGTAGCGCTGGCCGTTGTCGACGAACAGCTCGCCGCGCTTGGCCGTGATCACGCTCATCCGGCCTTTCCTGTCGGACTGCATGAAGACGTTCTTCATCTTGCTGCCGTCGGGACTCAGCTCGGTGACATAAAGGATGCCGTCGCCGCCCGGCAGTTCGCGGAAGCGGCCCGCCTCGAGGCCGGCGATCAGCAGCGAGCGATCGGCGTCGGCGATCATCGCGCGCGCCGTGTGCTGCGCCCACGGACCGGCCCATAGCGAAGCGACCGCCACGATCGCGGCCGACGGCACCGCGATCCACGACAACGGGCGCAGCATGTCGCGCGGGCTGCGGCCGACCGAGGTCAGCACCGCCATCTCGGATTCGCGGTACAACCGGCCGATGGCCAGCAATAGGCCGAGGAAGACGCCCAGCGGCAGCACCATCGGCAGCCAGCGCAGCATGCGCAGCCCCAGTTGCGACAATCCGAGCGCGACCGGCACCTTGCCGGTCGCGATCTCCTGCATCAGGTCGGCCACCACCGCGCCGAGCGCCACGAACAGCAGCACGACCGTGGTCGCGAGCACGGTGGCGGCGAATTCGCGCAGCAGGTAGCGATCGACGGTCAGCACGAACGGTCAGCCTGTCGCACTGTCACCCCGACATGGCCCGCCCCTTGCAATCCAGGGCAGGAACGCCGACGAGGCCGGTGACCGGGAAAGGGACCCTTGTCGCAGCAGGCTTTCATGTTTCGCGCGGGACCGACGACATGAGCATCCTGTCGCATGAAGGAGGGAGCGGCTTGCATTAGACTGGGCGGATTCCGGTTGGCGTCCAGGGCCTCATCGAGGCCGGTCGTGCGTCCCGGGCAAACCCGCATTCTACGGAACTTCGCCGATGAGCCTGCAATTCGACCTGAATCACGCCGACCCGACCGCGGTTGCTGCCGACTGCATCGTGCTCGGCATCTTCGCCGACGGCTCGTTAAGCGCATCCGGCGAAACCGTGGATCGCGCGAGCGGCGGCCGCCTGCGCGCGCTGGTCGAACGCGGCGACGTCTCCGGCAAGGCGAGCCGCACCACCCTGCTGCACGATCTATCTGGCGTCGCCGCACCGCGCGTGCTGATGGTCGGCCTCGGCGAGGCGAGCAAGTTCGGCGCCGCCTCCTACCAGCGCGCGATCACCGACGCGGTGCGCGCGCTCAAGACCGGCGCCAGCCGCTCGGCCCTGTGCACCCTGAGCGAGATCGAGGTCTCCGGCCGCGACGCCGCCTGGCGCCTGCGCCAGGCCGTCATCACCGCCGACCACGCGGCCTACCGCTACACCACCCACATCACCCGCAAGCCCGACGCCGGCCTCGAGAGCCTGCAGTTCAGCGCCGAGCCCGCGCAGCGCACGGCGCTCGAACGCGGCGTCGGCATCGCCAGCGGCGTCGCCTTCACCCGCGAACTGGGCAACCTGCCGCCGAATGTCTGCAACCCCGGCTACCTCGCCGACCGCGCGCGCAAGCTCGCCGCCGAAATCGCGAACGTGGGCTGCGAGGTGCTCGAGCGCGCCGACATGGAGAAGCTCGGCATGGGCTCGCTGCTCGCGGTCGCGCGCGGCTCGGCCAACCCGCCGCGGCTGATCGTGCTGCGCTACACCGGCGCCGGCGAGGCCAAGCCTTACGCCCTGGTCGGCAAGGGCATCACCTTCGATTCCGGCGGCCTCAACCTCAAGGTCGCCGGCGGCATCGAGGAAATGAAGTTCGACATGCTCGGCGCCGGCACCGTGCTCGGCGTCTTCCATGCGATCGCGTCGCTGCAGTTGCCGATCAATCTGGTCTGCGTGGTCGCCGCGGTCGAGAACATGCCCGACGGCGATGCCTATCGTCCCAGCGACGTGCTCACCTCGATGTCCGGCAAGACCATCGAAGTGCTCAACACCGACGCCGAAGGCCGCCTGATCCTGTGCGACGCGCTGACCTACGCGCAGCGTTTCGAGCCGCAGGCGCTGATCGACGTGGCGACCCTCACCGGCGCCTGCGTGGTCGCGCTCGGCAAGGTCGCGCACGGCCTGATGAGCCGCCACGACGACCTCGCCGCCGAACTCGCCGCCGCCGGCGAGACCGTCTACGACCGCGCCTGGCGCCTGCCGCTGTTCGACGAATACCAGAGCCTGCTCGACTCCGCCTTCGCCGACGTCGCCAACATCGGCGGCAAGTACGCCGGCGCGATCACCGCCGGCTGCTTCCTGTCGCGCTTCACCGAAGGCCAGCGCTGGGCGCACCTGGACATCGCCGGCACCGCCTGGGACGAGGGCAAGAAGGGCCTGGCGACCGGTCGGCCGGTCGGCCTGCTGTGCCAGTGGCTGCTCGATCGATCGAGTGCTGCGTGACGCTGAAGCGCAAGGCCCTGCTGCTGTTGATGACAAGCTCCCTCGCGGAAGGCGCGTTCGAGGCATGGGCGATGCTGCATCCCGCCCAGTCCCAGAATTTCTTGTTTCCGTATGTCGTCGCGTCGTTCTTCCTCACCCTGTTCCTGGTCTTCGTCTGGCTGCGAGGTGACGAGCAGGACTATCGCTACCGCCGCTCGGCTGCGATGAACATCGGGATCGTGGCATTGGGACTCGTCTTTCTTCCTGTGTACCTGATCCGCTCGCGCCCCAAGGGAAAGCGCCTGAAAGCCATCGGTTTGCTGCTGGCCTGTTTCTTCGGCATGTATGCATGCCTGGTTGCTGGTTACATCGCGATGGCGCTCGGTTCCGGCGCGAGATTCAACTGACGGCACGAACCCATGCCCCGCGCTGATTTTTACGTGATCGCCAAGCCGCGCTTCCGCGACGATCCGCTGCTGCTGGTCTGCGAACTGGCGCGGCGCGCGCACGACAGCGGCGCGGCGACGCTGATCCTCGCGCGCGACAACGAGCAGGCCGAGGCGCTGGACGACGCGCTGTGGTCGTTCGACCCGGACGCCTACATCCCGCACCAGATCGCCGGCCGCGACGAGGATGACGACGAGACGCCGGTGCTGATCGCATCGCCCGGATGCGATGCGCCCGGCCGCACCCTCGTCATCAACCTGCGCGACGACGCCGTGGCGCTGCCCTGCGAGCGCGTGCTCGAAGTGGTGCCGGCCGACGAATCCGCGCGCGAGCCGCAACGCCTGCGCTGGAAGGAATACCTGGCGCGAGGCTTCGAACTCAACAAGCACGACATGTAAATCTGGAAACCATCAATTCTCACACTCGTCATCCCGGCGAACGCCGGAATCCAGGTTGATCTTGATTTCGCAAACATCCAGCAAAAACCAAAATGGATCCCGGCATTCGTCGGGATGACGGCCCAGGCAAGCGAGACGCATCAAGATGGACAAGAGCTACGAGCCACAGGCATTTGAAACGAAGTGGTACGCGCAGTGGGAGGCGAGCGGCTGCTTCGCGCCGAGCGGCCACGGCACGCCGTACACGATCCTGCTGCCGCCGCCGAACGTCACCGGCACCCTCCACATGGGCCACGCCTTCCAGCACACGCTGATGGACGCGCTCATCCGCTACCAGCGCATGCGCGGCCGCGACACGCTCTGGCAGGTCGGCACCGACCACGCCGGCATCGCGACCGAGATGGTGGTCGCGCGCAACATCGGCCGCGAAGGCCTCAAGCGCGACGAACTCGGGCGCGAGAAGTTCATCGAGAAAGTGTGGGAGTGGAAGCAGGAATCCGGCGACACCATCGCCCGCCAGATGCGACGCATGGGCGCGTCCGGCGACTGGTCGCGCGAAGTGTTCACGATGGACGCGATGCCTTCGCAGGCGGTGGTCGAGGCCTTCGTGAAGTTGCACGAGCAAGGGCTGATTTATCGCGGCCAGCGGCTGGTGAACTGGGACCCGGTGCTGAAGACCGCGATCTCGGACCTCGAAGTCGTCAGCGAGGAAGAGGACGGCTTCCTGTGGTCGATCGCGTATCCGCTGTCGGACGGCAGCGGCTCGCTCGTGGTCGCGACCACGCGGCCCGAGACGATGCTCGGCGATGTCGCGGTGATGGTGCATCCGGAAGACGAGCGCTATGCGCATCTGATCGGAAAGAGTGTGCGGCTGCCGCTGTGCGAGCGCGAGATCCCGATCATCGCCGACGATTACGTCGATCGCGAGTTCGGCACCGGCGTGGTCAAGGTCACGCCCGCGCACGACTTCAACGACTATGCGGTCGGGCAGAGGCATGGGCTGCCGATCATCAACATCTTCACGCCCGAGGCGGCGGTCAATACGGCCGCGCCCGAAAAATATCGCGGCCTCGATCGCTTCGACGCCCGCAAGGCCGTGCTCGCCGATCTCGAAGCCGCCGGCCTGCTGGTCGAGACGAAGAAGCACAAGCTGCAGGTTCCCCGCGGCGACCGCACCGGCCAGATCATCGAGCCTTACCTGACCGACCAATGGTTCGTGAAGATGGACACGCTCGCCCAGCGCGGGCTGGAACTGGTCAACGACGGTTCGGTCCGCTTCGTGCCGCCGAACTGGATCAACACCTACCGCCACTGGATGGAGAACATCCAGGACTGGTGCATCAGCCGCCAGCTCTGGTGGGGTCATCGCATTCCTGCGTGGTACGACGAGGCCGGCAAGGTCTACGTCGGCCGCGACGAGGAAGCTGCCTACTGTGCGGCCCTCCATGCCGTTCGCCCTGAGCTTGTCGAAGGGCCGGCTGGAACTTGCGAAGAGCGTGGTTCGACAGGCTCACCACGAACGGGAGACACGACAGGCTCACCACGAACGGGAGACACGGCAGGCTCACCACGAACGGGAGACACGACAAGCTCACCACGAACGGGAGACACGGCAGACTCACCACGAACGGCAAAGGAAATCGCGGAAGAAAGCGGCATCCATCTGCGCCAGGACAACGACGTGCTGGAGACCTGGTTCTCCTCCGCGCTGTGGCCGTTCTCGACCATGGGTTGGCCGGACGCGCAGGCAATGGACGCGCGCGGCTTCGACCGCTACGTGCCCAGCGACGTGCTCGTCACCGGCTTCGACATCATCTTCTTCTGGGTCGCGCGCATGATCTTCATGACCGACCACTTCACCGGCCGCGTGCCGTTCCGCGAGGTCTACATCACCGGCCTGGTGCGCGATGCGCACGGGCAGAAGATGTCCAAGTCCAAGGGCAACGTGCTCGACCCGATCGACCTGATCGACGGCATCGCGCTCGAGGACCTCGTCGCCAAGCGCACGACCGGGCTGATGAAGCCCACCGACGCGCCGAAGATCGAGAAGGCGACGCGCAAGGAATATCCCGATGGCATCCCCGCCTTCGGCGCCGACGCGCTGCGCTTCACCTTCGCCTCGCTCGCCTCGCACGGCCGCGACATCAAGTTCGACCTGAACCGCTGCGAGGGCTACAAGAATTTCTGCAACAAGCTCTGGAACGCCGCGCGGTATGCCCTCAGCGTCTACAGCCCTCCAATCGAGATCGATGACGCACAAGAACTGGGCTACGTAGATCGCCCAGACCTACCGATTGAACAACCAGAGGCTTGGCCCGTCACCGACGAGGAAAGATGGGTCCTTGCCAAGCTCGAACAAGCCACGGTTTCCGTCGCCGAACACTTTAAGAACTACCGGTTCGACCTGGCATCGCAGACGATGTACGAATTTTGCTGGAACAGTCTTTGCGACTGGTTCATCGAATTCTCTAAGCCATACTTGAACATCCAAAAGTCAGTGGAGATTCAAGGAAATGATCCACATCTTTCGACCGACGTAGAGGCAAATTCCTCTGTCCAGTACACGTTGTTCCTGACTCTTGAGACCACCCTTCGTTTATTGCATCCCCTGATTCCTTTCGTCACCGAGGAAATCTGGAAGAACATCGCGCCGAAGCTTGGCATCGTCGGTGAAAGCATCAGCACAACCGCCTACCCAGTTTCTTGGAACGACGACCTGGAGAAACGGAAATTCCTGACGTATTTCTCCGACGCTGAGGAAAACATTGAGTGGTTGATATCAGTAGTCAAAGCATTACGTCGCATTCGCAGCGAACTCAACGTGGCGCCTTCCAGGCGCGTGCCGTTGCTCCTTCAGGGGGGTACCGACATGGATCGTGAAAGAGTTGAGCGCTTCAGGGATCAAGTCAGGCTTCTCGTTCGGGTCGAATCGATCGAATGGCTAGACCTTGCAGATGAGCCACCGCCCGCTTCCGCTGCATTGGTTGGAGAACTCAAGCTGCTCATACCGCTGCATGGCCTGATCGACCTCGACGCCGAACGGGTCCGCCTCGCGAAGGAAATCGCACGCATCGAAGCGGAGATCCGCAAGTGCGAAGCCAAGCTCGCCAGCGAGACCTTCGTCAGCAACGCCCCGGCGGCGGTGGTGGCGCAGGAACGCGCGCGGCTCGCGGACTGGTCGGCCCGGCATGAAGGGCTGGGCCGGCAGCTCGGCCAGCTCGGCGGCCCTGGCTGAGTCCTTCCCGGCGGTCGATCCGATCGCCCGAACGGTGCCAGCACGCATCCCCAATCCGGCATATCCTGAGCGCCTGCCTCCCCCTTGCCCAACCCAGTCGACGGTCAACCCATGCGCAACCATCCCCCGATCCGTTCCAGCCTCGCACGCTTTTCCGCCCCGATCGCCCTCGCGTTGGCGTTCGCGCTGCTGGCCTCGACCGCCGCCAGTGCGGCCGACCAGGCCGCCAGCCCGGCCAGTCCGGCCGCAAGCCCGGCCAATCCTGCTCCGCCTCCGAGCAACGTGGTCTACAAGTGGAAGGATGAGCACGGCATTTCCCAGTACTCGCAACAGCCGCCGCCGAAGGGCGTGAAGTTCGAGACCATCGAGAACTCGGCCACCCCGCCGACTGATCCGGGCGCGTCCTCGCAGCTCACCGGACAGAACTGACGCCGTCGGCGTGGCGGCAGCCGGCATGCGTCGTGCCGGACCGGCTCAGCGCTGCGGCGGAAGCAGTTCCAGGCCCATGACGATCGCGTCCTCGCGCCCTTTGTGCGCGGGGTAGTAGTTCTTGCGCAGGCCGATCTCGTTGAAGCCCTCGGAGTGGTAGAGGGCGATCGCGTTCGGATTCGACGGCCGCACTTCGAGGAAGACCTGGTTGGCGCGGTGCCAGCGCGCCAGGTCGAGCAGGCGTCGCACCAGCAGGCGGCCTAGCCCGCGCCCGCGATGCGCGGCGGCGATGCAGACGTTGAGGATATGCGCCTCGCCCGCGGCCGCGCTGAGCACGCCGTAGCCCAGCAGGGCGCCGCCGTCCTCCAGCACCCAGCATTCGTATCCGGCCGCGAGGCAGTCGCGGAAGATGCCATCGGTCCACGGGAATTCGTAGGCTTCGTTCTCGATCCGCATCAGCACCGGCAGGTCGCGCGCATGCAGGGCGCGCAGGCGCGGCAGCGGTGCGACCGCGGCGTTCACCGACCGGTCCCGCCGCGACGCAGGGCGCGCAGGCGCGGCCAGAGCGCACGCTTTGCCGTTGGATCGGCGCGCAGCGAAGCCAGAGAAGGCAGGCGCTGCGCGCGCAGCCAGGCTTCGAAGTCGGTCGTCGCCGGGTCGAGGCCCGCGGCACGCAACAGCGCCGATGCGAGCGGCCCGCCGGGTACGACCGCGACCGGCACGTTGGCCGGCCGGTACAAGGTGTGGCCGAGCGCGGCGAGGATGCGCCGCTGTTCCGCCGACCAGGCCGCGCTCACGGCGCCCCCGGTTCCGGCGCCGGCTTGCGCCGCAGCTTGTTCCAGGCCCACATCGCCGGCCCGGACAGGGCATACAGCCACGCCATCGCCAGCAATACCACGGATGGATAGATGTAGATCGCGACGATGACCAGGATCACCACCAGCAGCAGCACGAAGGGCACGCGTTCGGTCGGCGGCGAAGGATTGGCGCGCCCGCCCTTGAAGCTCGAGTAGCGCAGCCGGCTGACCATCAGCAGCCCCGAGCACACGGTCACCGCCAAGGCCGCGTAGCGGAGCTCCTCTCCGCTGTAGTCCAGGTGATCCATCGTCCAGACGAAGGACATCATCGTCGCGGCCGCCGCCGGGCTGGCCAGGCCGATGAACCAGCGCTTGTCCACCACCCCGACCTGGGTGTTGAAACGCGCCAGCCGCAGCGCCGCGCAGGCGGCATACAGGAAGGAGGCCGACCAGCCGACCTTGCCCATCGTCACCCCGTCGAGCTTCAGGGTGGACAGCGCCCAGTGGTACATCACCAGCGCCGGCGCCATGCCGAAACTGACCAGGTCGGCCAGCGAGTCGTACTGGACGCCGAAGTCGCTGCTGGTGCCGGTCAGGCGCGCGATCCGGCCATCGATGCCGTCGAACATCCCGGCGATGAAGACCGCCACGCAGGCGTTCTCGAAATGCCCGCTCGCAGCGGCCAGGATCGCGTAGAAACCCGAAAACATCCCGCCCGTGGTCAGCAGGTTCGGCAGCAGGTAGATCCCTCGCGAGCGCGGGGGCGGGCGTTGCATGTCTTCCATGGACGGGCTGGTTCGATTGCTGCCGCGATTGCGCTAGAGTGTAGCCGCTGGGCAGGCGTGCCACTACGTGCGGCCCATCGTCCCGCAACCAGACCAGCGTCCCCCGGAGGTCGTATGCGCCACTCGTCCCTCATCATCAGCCTCGCCGCAGCGCTCGGAGTGCTTGCCTGCGCCAGTGCCTTCGGCAACACCGTCTACAAGTGGAAGGACGCGCAGGGGCAGTCGCACTATTCGCAGCAGCCGCCCGATGGCATCAAGTACGAAACCATCAACACGGCTGGCGATACCCTCGCCGACGTGGCCGATGCGAGCCAGCCCAAGCCGGACGCCGCCAGCGACCAGAAGCCCGCCTCGTCCTCCGACAGTGGCGCCCCGGCCGGCATGACCCCGGCGCAGCAGCAGCGCCAGCAGCTGTGCAAGCAGGCGCGCGACAACGCGAACACCCTGACGACGAATCCGACGGTGAAGATGGACGTCAACGGCGACGGCAAGCAGGTGACGCTCAATGCCGCGCAGCACGACCAGGCGCTCAGCGACGCCACCAAGCAGGCGGACCTGTACTGCAACAAGTAAGCGGTCCGCGGCATGCACCTGCACTGGGGTTGGGCGGTGCTCGGCGCGCTGGCGCTGGGTGGCGGATTGGCGTGGTGGACGACCCGGTACGACGGCGGCGATTCGCACGCGCGCGCCTCCAGCCACCCGCTTGCGCAGGACCAAGCCGGCAGACCCGATGGCGCCGGCCCGACCGTCTTCTACCGCTGGGTGGATGCCGGGGGCAGCATCAATGTCTCCAGCGCGAAGCCTCCGGCTGGCATCCGCTACACCGTCGTCCACATCGATCCCAACCAGAACATCGTGCCGATGGGCACCGGCGACTCCGGATCGCCAGTGGCATCGACGGCGCATTAGCGAACATCCGGACAAGCCCACGATCGGTTTGTCCAGGCCATTCCGGGTTTCCGGGACCGTCGAAGATTTACGAATCGTAATCCCCCTGACCGGCCCGACCGGTTAACCTCGCTGACAGATGCCCGGCGCGTGCCGGGCATGTTTCGCTGCGCGATCCGCCACGGCGACGCACCCAGCCCTTCGTCCTTCTCCTGTCGATACCCGCATGCACCTGTCGCGATTCCATCTCAATACCAGCCGTGAAACCCCCGCCGACGCGGAGATCACCAGCCATCGCCTGATGCTGCGCGCGGGCATGATCCGCAAGCTCGGCGCCGGCCTGTACACCTGGTCGCCGCTGGGACTGCGGGTGATGCGCAAGGTCGAGACGATCGTGCGCGAGGAAATGGATCGCGCCGGCGCGGTCGAACTGCTGATGCCGACCGTGCAGCCGCGCGAGCTGTGGGAGGAGACCGGGCGCTGGGAGAAGTTCGGCGGCCAGTTGCTGAAGATCGCCGACCGCAAGCAGGCCGAATACTGCTACGCGCCGACCGCCGAGGAAGTCGTCACCGACTTCGCGCGCAACGAGTTGCGTTCGTACAAGCAGTTGCCGGTGAACTTCTACCAGATCAACCTGAAGTTCCGCGACGAGATCCGCCCGCGCTTCGGGGTGATGCGCGCGCGCGAGTTCCTGATGAAGGACGCGTATTCCTTCCACCTCACGCCCGAGGACATGGAACGCGAATACCGCAACATGCACGCGGCCTATACCCGCATCTTCACGCGCCTGGGCCTGAAGTTCCGCGCGGTGCGCGCCGATTCGGGCGCGATCGGCGGCGACGCCTCGCAGGAATTCCACGTGCTGGCCGATTCGGGCGAGGACGCGCTGGTGTTTTCCGACGGTTCCGATTACGCCGCCAACATGGAGATGGCGCAGGCGGCCGCGCCCGGCCCGCGCCCCGCCGCAAACGAAACGATGCGCAGGATCGATACCCCGACGCAGAAGACCTGCGAGGAAGTCGCGGCCCTGATGGGCATCGCGCTGGCGCGCACGGTCAAATCCGTGGCCCTGTTCGGCGACGAAACCGCGGGAGGCGCGGGTTTCGTGCTCGCCCTGGTGCGTGGCGATCACGCGGTCAACGAAATCAAGCTCGCCAAGCTGCCGGGTTTGTCCGCGTATCGCCTGGCCACCGAGGCAGAAATCCTCGAACACCTCGGCAGCGAGCCGGGTTTTCTCGGCCCGGTCAAACCAGCCAGGAAAATCATCGTCATCGCCGACCGCGACGTCGCGGCGATGGCCGATTTCGTGGTCGGCGCCAACGAAAAGGGTTTCCATATCGCCGGCGTGAACTGGGGCCGCGACCTGCCCGAACCTGACGCCGTCGCCGACATCCGCAATGCCGTCGTGGGCGATGACTCGCCGGACGGCAACGGCAAACTCGGCGTCACCCGCGGCATCGAGGTCGGCCACGTCTTCCAGCTCGGCCAGAACTACGCGCGGGCGATGAACGCGACCGTGCTCGACGAGGCCGGCAAGTCGCAGGTCATGTACATGGGCTGCTACGGCATCGGCGTGACCCGCATCGTCGCCGCGGCGATCGAGCAGAACAACGACGACAACGGCATCATCTGGCCCGAGCCGATGGCGCCCTGGCGCGTCGCGGTGTGCATCATCAATCCGAAGAACAGTCCCGAGGTCGCCCAGGCTGCCGGGGATTTGTACGACGAATTGACCCGCGCCGGCATCGAAACCCTGCTCGACGACCGCGGCCTGCGCCCCGGCCCGATGTTCTCGGACATCGAACTGATCGGCATCCCGCATCGCGTGGTGGTTTCCGAACGCGGCCTGGCCGCAGGCACCTTCGAGTATCGCGGGCGTCGCGACGCCGAATCGGCGCAACTCGACCGCGCGGCCCTGTTCGCCCGCCTCGGCGCGGGCTGAACTGTTCGGCTCCGAGGCCGTCGCATAATCCGCGCGATTATCGGCCGGGCATGCCGATGTTTTGATTCCCGGCGCGCAACGGATACCATCCGCGCACCCGGAGATACCGGGCGAACATCCCTATCCAACGGAAACCATCATGTCGATCGATATCGAAAAGCTGTCGGCGAAAGAACTGGGCGCCCTGATTTCCAGGGCCAGCCAGCGCAAGAAGAAACTGGCCAAGCGCAAGCCCGCCGCCGGCGTCATCCGCCAGATCAATGCCATCGCCCGCAAGGCGGGCTACACGGTCGCCGAACTTTTCGGTTCCGCAACGGCCAAGGCCGAAAAAGCCGCCAAGCCGGCCAAGCGCGCGGCGCGCAAATCGGGCAAGGCCGGCAGCAAGGTCGCCCCGAAATACCGCAACCCCGCCGACCACTCGCAGACCTGGGCCGCGCGCGGCAAGCAGCCGAAATGGCTCGCAGCGGAAATCGCCAAGGGCAAGAAGCTCGAGGATTTCGCGATACGCTGATTTTGTTGAAGCAGCGGAAGATGGGGCATCGTGCCCCGCTTCCACGCCAACGATCACGGCAAAGCCGCGACACGTTGGCCGGAATCGCATTCGCGATTCCGCTGGCACATCCATGTGCCAGGATCGGATTCTTGAGCGCGGTGGTTTGCTCGCGACAAGAAAAGAGAACGCCGGCCTCGCGCCGGCGTTTTTTCTTTTCCCAACAACCTCATCGCTGGACACCCGAAACCGGCACATGGACGTGCCGGCGGAATCGCGAACGCGATTCCGGCAAACGAGCTGCGGCTTTGCCGCGGCCGTTTGCGCGCGAGTGGCGACAGGATGTCCCATCTCGCGCTCGCTTCAATCAAATCAAAGGTTCCGCCGCGCCGGCACCAGCAGGTTGCCGAACAGCACGCCGGCCACCAGCGCAACGAGTACCGAAAGCACCGCGACCGCCGTGTTCAGGCCGAGGATCAGGTCGCGCTCGAGCACGAAGGTCAGGCTGCGGAAGCTCACGCTGCCCGGCACCAGCAGGACGATGCCCGGCACGCGCACCAGCGCGCCCGGCCGGTTCGCCCAGCGCGCATAGGCATTGCTGGCGGCGGTGACCACCATGCTGCCGAAGAACACGCCGGCGTCGTTGCCGAGCTGCGAGCCGACCCAGCGGGTGACGAGATAGCCGAGCGCGGCCGAGGCCATCACCAGCGGATAGTCGCGGCGATGCGCGCGGAACAGCACCGCGAAGGCATAGGCGGACGCCAGCAGCGCTCCCCACTCCACCCATTGGTGCGCGCGGTGTTCGACCGCTTCGTGCGGGTGCCAGCCGAGCACGCGCACGAGCTGCATCGCCGCCAGGGTGCCGAAGGTCAGCTTGAGCAGCACCGCCAGCGCGCCGCCGAAACGCGCCGTGCCCGAGACCAGGTGCTGGCTCGACAACTCGGACACCGCATTGGTGAGCATCATCCCCGGCATCAGCACGATGACCGACGCGATCACCACCGTCTTGGTGGTCAGCGGCACGATGAAGGCCGCGAACGCGGCCGCGAGCAGGGTCGCGACGAAGGCCGCGATCGCCTCCTCGGCTTCCTGCAGGCGCGGCCGTCGCACGCCGGCGACATGCAGGGCGCCGATCAGCACGCCGATCACGCCGGAAACGCCGATATCGGCCCAGCTGTTGCGCAGCAGGCCGGCGACGGAAGCCGCCGAAAGTCCGTAGCACAGGATTTCCAGCGCCCGCGCGCGTCGCCCCGGCGGGCGGTCGAGCGCCTGCAGCGCGGCCGCGCCTTCGTGCAGGTCGCTGTGCCCGGCCATCACGTCCTCGGCGATGGCATCGGCCGCGCACAGCTTGCGCAAATCGGTGCCGCCCGGTTCGAGCCGGATCACCTGGGTGGAGTCGTACAGCGTCGTCTCGGAGGAGGCTTCGGAAAACGACAGGATCATCCCGGTCGGGTTCGACCAGGGATTGCAGCGCAGTCCCAGCCGCCGCGCGACCGCGCCGATCGCGCCCTCGAGGCGCTGCGCGGTGGTTCCATAGATATGCAGGCGCTTGGCCAGCTCGACCACGAAGGCGATGCGGTCGCTGTAGCTGCTGTGGGCGGCCGGATCGTAGGGTGCGTTCCGCATGCGGTCCGGGCTGGCTGGCTGCGACATGCGCGCAGACTGGGGCCGATCGCCCGCACGCGCAAGCCGTCGAATGCGACCTGTGTTTGCCGGAATGACCGATAATCGTCGTTTCAACGGCGTGGCCCATGCGGATCGGAATCGGCGAACTCCTCTCGATCGGCAGCGCCGCGACCTGGGCCTCGGGCGTGATCCTCTACCGCCGTCTCGGCGAGATGCTGCCGCCGCTGACCCTGAACTTCCTCAAGAACCTGATCGTGTTCGGCACGCTGATGCCGGTCATCGCCTGGCTGTATGGCGCGCATCCGCCGCAGATGCCGGCGGCGCAGGTCGCGCTGTCGATGCTCAGCGGTTTCCTCGGCCTCGCGGTGGCCGACACGCTGTACTTCACCGCGCTCAACGCGGTCGGAGCCGGGCGGATGGGGGTGATCGGCAATTTCTACAGTCCGTTCGTGCTGATGCTGTCGTTCGGCTTCCTCGGCGAACGCCTGAACGGCATCCAGGGTATGGGCTTCGTGCTGGTCACGGCGGGGGTGATGGTCGTCGCCAGGCCCGCGGATGGATGGCGCGGCGTGGATGCGGTGGCGCAGCGCCGCGGCGCCGCGATCGGGGTCGTCGCGATGCTGCTGATGGCGGTCGGGATCGTGCTGGTCAAGCCGATCCTGGAGCAGCAGCCCCTGCTCTGGGTCACCGGCCTGCGCCTGCTCGGAGGCTTCGCGGGCATGCTCGCGATCGCCGCCGCGCGCGGGCAGTTCGGGCGGCTGCTGCCGACCCGGCGCACGCTTTCGGGGCGCAAACCCCTGCACTGGCCTACACTCGTGCTGGCCGCCGCACTGGGCCAGGGGTTGTCGATGCTGCTCTGGCTCGGCGGGTACAAGTACACCAAGGCTTCCGTCGCCGCGGTCTTGAACGAAACCTCGTCGGTGTTCATCCTCTTGTTCGCGGCCTGGTGGCTGCGCGAAACCCTGACCCGCCGCGGTGGCGTGGGGGTGACGCTGACGATGGGCGGAATCCTGTGCATGCTCACGCAAGGACAGCTATCTAACCGATGACCGACGTACTCGCTGGCGATCCGCCCTCCATCGATGTCGCATCCGGCCAGCCCGAGACCCTGCGGCTGGGCGGATGCTGGGTGCTCGCCCACGTCGCGCGCCTGGAGGACCTGATCGCTCGGGCCGGGCAGGCGCGCAGCGTCGACGCGACCGCCGTGCAGCGCCTGGACTCGGCCGGCGCGACCTTGCTCAACCGCCTGCTGTGCCGGCTCAAGATCGGCCGCGACGCGCTGCAGCTGAATCCCGCGCACCTGTCGCTGATGGCCCGCATCGACGAGGTCGTCTCGACCCCGCCGCCGCCGAAACGCAAGGAACTGGGCCTCTACGCCGCGCTCGGGCGCCTGGGTTTCTCGGTGCAGGACAGCATCGTCGAGATCATCGCCCTGATCGCCTTCATGGGCCTGACCCTGAAGACCTTCCTCAAGGTGTTCTCGCGGCCGGCGCGGTTCCGCCTGACCCCGACCGTCTACCACCTGGAAATCGTCGGCCTCGACGCGGTGCCGCTGGTGATCCTGCTGTCCTTCCTGGTCGGCGCGGTGCTCGCCTTCCTCGGAGCCAACGTGCTGCAGGCCTATGGTGCGCAGATCTACGTGGTCGAACTGGTCAGCTACGCCTTCCTGCGCGAATTCGGCGTGCTTCTGACCGCGATCATCCTCGCCGGCCGCACCGCCAGCGCGTTCACCGCGCAGATCGGCGCGATGCAGAACCGCGAGGAGATCGACGCGATCCGCACCCTCGGCCTCGACCCGATCGAGCTGCTGGTGATCCCGCGCCTGGTCGCCCTGCTGATCGCGCTGCCGCTGCTGACGTTCATCGCGATGTGCTCGGGCATCATCGGCGGCGCGGTGGTGAGCTGGCTGGCGCTGGACATCCCGCTCGACCTGTACTGGTCGCGCCTGAACCAGGTCATCGAGCTGCGCCATTTCATCGTCGGCATCGTCAAGACGCCGATGTTCGCGACCATCATCTCGCTGATCGGCTGCCTCGAGGGCTTCCAGACCCAGGGCACGGCGCAGTCGGTCGGCGAACGCACCACCTCGGCGGTGGTGCAGTGCATCTCGCTGGTGATCGTGCTCGACGCGATCGCCGCGGTGTTCTTCATGGAGATCAAGCTGTGAACCGCGGGTTGGAAAGTCGCGGGCAGGCAAGGCGAATCTCGCTGGTGGGCGTATTCCAGCTCGACGCGATCGCCGCGGTGTTCTTCATGGAGATCAAGCTGTGAACCGTGGACGCCATCCCGAAGAGCCGGAGATCGACAAGCCGGCGCGCGCGGGCGATGCGGGCGAGGGCCAGCCCGTGGAGGACACGCCGCTGCGCGAGGCGACGAAACCGCGCCACGATCCGGGCGCCAACGACACCCCGGGCAACCGCCCCGAGGTTGGATCGGACAACGACCTGGCGATCGTCGTGCGGGGACTCACCAACCAGTTCGGCGAACAGGTCGTGCACCAGAACCTCGACCTGGACGTGCGCCGCGGCGAGATCATCGGCGTGGTCGGCGGCTCGGGCACCGGCAAGTCGGTGCTGATGCGCTCGATCCTCGGCCTCAACCGCCCGAATGCGGGCAGGATCACGGTGTTCGGCACCGACGCGCAGAGCGAGGACGAGGAGGCGCGCCGCCGGATCGAGCTCAACAGCGGCGTGCTGTTCCAGGACGGCGCGCTGTTTTCGTCGTTGACCGTGGCCGAGAACGTCGCGGTGCCGCTCAAGGAGCACCACAAGGACATCGACGAGGACCTGCGCGACCAGCTCGTGCGCCTGAAGATCCGCCTCGCCGGCCTGCCCGACGGCGCCGCCGACAAGCTGCCGGCGCAACTGTCCGGCGGCATGCGCAAGCGCGCCGGCCTGGCGCGCGCGCTCGCGCTGGACCCGGACCTGCTGTTCCTCGACGAGCCGACCGCGGGCCTCGACCCGATCGGCGCGGCCGCCTTCGACCAGTTGATCCTGACCCTGCAGCAGGCGCTCGGCTTCACCGTGTTCCTGATCACCCACGACCTCGACACCCTGTATGCGATCTGCAACCGGGTCGCGGTGCTCGCCGACCAGCGGGTGCTGATCAATGCACCGATCCGGCAGGTCGAGAAGTTCGATCATCCCTGGGTGCAGGAATACTTCCACGGCCCGCGCGGCCGCGCCGCGCAGCAGGCGATCGGGGAGCACTGAACCGTGACCTGCACCGACTCCCAGAATCGCGATACCCGTACTGGCCCGGGCGGACGCCCGGCCAAGGAGCACTGACGTGGAAACCAAGGCGAATCACGTACTCATCGGCCTGTTCACGCTCGGGCTGATCACCGCGATCCTGCTGTTCATCCTGTGGGCGTCGAAATACGCCTCGCAGGGCAGCTTCCGCGACTACGACATCGAGTTCAACGAGGACGAGGCCGTCACCGGCCTGTCGGTCGGCGGCGTCGTGCAGTACAACGGCATCGAGGTCGGCAACGTGCGCGAGCTGCGGCTGGCCACGGGCGACGCGCGTCGCGTGATCGCGCGCGTGCGGGTGAAAGCCGACACCCCGATCAAGACCGACACCAAGGCCGAACTCGCCCTCCAGAGCCTGGCTACCGGCGTGGCCTTCATCCAGTTCTCCGGCGGCACGCCCGGCGCGTCGCTGCTGGTGCAGAAGGATCCCGACCACATTCCGCTGATGTTCGCCAGCGAGTCGGCGTTCCAGAAGCTGCTCAATTCCTCCGAGGGCATCGCGACCACCGCCTCCAACGTGCTCGACCACATCAACAAGATCCTCAGCGAGGAGAACACGCAGCGGATCAGCAAGACGCTCGCGAACATCCAGTCGGTCACCGACACGGTGAACGCGCAGAAGCAGGACATCGCCGCGCTGATCAAGTCGGTCAAGGAATCGAGCGAGCACCTCAACCAGGTGCTGGCCACGGCCCAGAAGACCATGGGCACGGTCGACGCCTCGCTCAACAAGAAGATGCCCGAGATGGTCGACCACCTCGACAAGTCGCTGGCCCAGCTCGATGCGCTGACCAAGAACGCCAACGACATGCTGGTGGCCAACCGCGGCGCGATCGACAGCTTCAGCAACCAGGGCCTGGCCCAGCTCGGCCCGACCCTGATCCAGATGCGCCAGGTGCTGCGCGAGGTCAACCGCATGACGTCGCAGATCGAAGCCAATCCCGCGGGCTACCTGCTGGGCCGCGACAAACCCGAGGAGTTCCAGCCGAAATGAGCGCGCACCGACTTGTCTCCCTCCGCCTCGTTGCCGCGCTCGCCGGCACGCTCGCGCTGTGTTCGTGCAGCGGCATCCTGCCAAAAGCCGAGCCGATGGAAATCCTCACCCCGCAGGTGCGGGTCGAACCCGATCCGGCATGGCCGCAGGTGCGCTGGCAGTTGTCCGTCGGCCGCCCCAACGCCAACGACATGCTCGAATCGCGAAGGCTGTCGGTGATCCCGACGCCGGGGCGCATCCAGTTCTACAAGGACGTATCGTGGGACGACACCGTGCCGGAAATCGTGCAGTCGGCGATCGTCGAGGCGTTCGAGGATTCCGGGAAGATCGTCGCCGTCGGCCGCCAGGCCAATGGCCTGCGCAACGACTTCAGCCTGCAGCTCGACCTGCGCGACGACGAAGCCGTGTACAACACGCCGGGCGGTCCGCCCGAAGTCGTCATCGTGCTCAACGCCAAGCTGGTCGACTCGGCGCACAGCCGCGCGGTCTCCAGCCGCACCTTCCGCGCCACCGCGACCGCGTCCACCACGAATGTTCACGACGTGGCTCGCGCCTTCGACGGCGCGCTGGCCTCGCTGGTACACGACCTCGTCGGCTGGACGTTCGCGAACGGCCAGCAGGCGCGGATGGAGGAACCGGCGGTCGCGCCGAAGCGCTGACACCCATTGGCGTTCATTCATAAGAAAGCGTGCCTCACCGCTCTTGCCCGTCATTCCCGCGAAAGCGGGAATCCAGTGTCTTTGTTGTGTTTGGAGCCGCCGGATCCCCGCTTTCGCTGGGATGACAATCCCGAGGTCCTGCGTGTTTGATCGCAACTCGGTCTATGCGCATCGCAGCTTCAGGCGCCCGACTGCGCCAGGATCCGTCGGAAGGTCAGGTTGATGCGCGGCCCGACCACGCGCGCCGTCTTCGGCAAAGCGTGTTGCCAATGACGCTGGGTGTCGCCGGCCATGAGCAGCAGGCTGCCGTGCCCGAGTTCGATGACGGTTCGCAGCGCGCGATCGCCACGATGGCGCAGCGCGAAGCGACGCGGCGCGCCCAGGCTCAGCGAAGCGATCGGCGCACGCGGATCGATCTCCGGCTCGTCGTCCGCATGCCAGCCCATGCCGTCGCGGCCGTCGCGGTAGAGGTTGGCGAGCACGCCGTTGAAGTCGACGCCGTGTTCGTCGCGCAGGCGTTCGCAGAGCGCGCGCAGCGCTTCCGGCCATGGTCGCGGCTCGAAACGGGTACGCGAATAGGTGTAGGCCGCATCGGCGTCGCCGATCCAGCACGACAGCCGCGGCGAGGAGACCTCGCGGCCGAACAGGCGGATGCGGTGGCATTCCCAGGCGATGCCTTCGCGCAGGGCCGCGAACAGCGCGTCGGATTCAGCGGGCGCAAGCCAGCGCGCGTCGTAACGCAGGTCCGCATCGCGCAGATCGATCCGCTCCCACGTCATGCGTCGCAACCGGCGATCGGATCGGCGATCGGCGCGGCTATCAATCCGGCTGCCAGTCGACCATCGCCTGCAGGATCTCGCCGAGTTCCAGCAGGCGCAGGTCGCTGCGCGGCGCACCGACGAGCTGCAGTCCCAGGCCGCCCGGCAACGGCAGGCTCAGCGCCGGGAAGCCGGCCAGGCTCGCCAGCGCGGTGAAGTCGGCCAGGTTCGCCGGCTCCTCGCCGCCGAAAGCGGGCGGCAGCGAAGGCACGGTCGGCAGCAGCAGCACGTCGAAGTCGTCGAACAGGCGACGCACGCGCTGGGTGTAGACGTCGAGCAGGCGATCGGCGCGCGCGTAGTCCACCGCCGACTTGCGCCGCGCGTAGTCCAGCATCTGGCGCAGGCGCTCGGAGCCGCGCGAGACCTCGTCGCCGTAGGCGGCGAGGATCTCGGCTTCCATCAGCAGCAGGGCCGCGCGGCGCGTCTCGGCGACCTTCAGCGGCGCCAGGTCCAGCGCCACCGGTCGCACTTCGCCGAAGGCCTGCACGCAACGCGTCATCGCCGCTTCGAAGCCGGCGATCACCGCCGCGTCCGCACCGAGGGCGGCGAGGTCGCCGATCACGCCGGCGCGCATCTGGCCCGGCGACCAGTCCGGCAACGCGAACGGAAGATGCAACTGCTGCGCCGGATCGCCCGCGTCGTGCCCGGCGATCAGGGGCAGGAGCAGGGCCGCGTCCTCGACCCCGCGCACCAGCAGGCCCACGGTATCGGCGCGGCGCAACGCCGGCGCGACGCCGCGGCAGGACAGTTCGCCGAAGGTCGGCTTCAGTCCCACCAGGCCGCAAAACGCGGCCGGAATGCGCACCGAACCCATGGTGTCGCTGCCGAGCGCGGCGATCGCGTGGCCCGCGGCGACCGCAGCCGCCGAGCCAGCCGACGAACCGCCTGACGCTTTCCCGGCATGCAGCGGATTGCCGACGTCGCCGAAGGTGGGATTGCGGCCGAGCGTGCCGAGGACCGCTTCATCCAGGTTGGTCTTGCCCAGCAGCACCGCACCTGCGCCGCGCAAGCGGTCGACCACGCGCGCATCGCGTGGCGCGTGCGCGACCTCGCGGCCGGGCAGGCCGATGCTCGTCGGCATGCCGGCGACGTCGATATTGTCCTTGATCGCGATCGGCACGCCGTCGAGGCGGCCCAGCGGCCGGCCTTCCGAGCGGCGCGCGTCGGAAGCGCGTGCCGCGGCGAGCGCGCCTTCGGCATCCACCCAGGTCCACGCATTGAGGGCGCGGTCGCGCTCGATCGCCGCCAGGCAGGATCGGGTCAACGCCTCGCTGCTGCAGCGGCCGAGCGCCAGCGCGTGCAGCACGCAGGTCAGCGGCGCCTGCCTGAGCTGGTCCAGTGGCTGCTCGTCGATATCGGCCATGCACGAATCCCTGTGATCGCCAGTCGTTCGGGCCATGATCGCATGGCCGGGGGATTTGCCGCATGCGGCCACAAGCCCAATAATTCCGGGCTTGCGACCGGAGAATGCAATGAGCGACACGGGCTCCAACGAAAGCGCTGCCCCGCGCGATGTCATGGAATACGACGTGGTCGCGGTCGGCGCCGGGCCGGCGGGCCTGGCCTTCGCCATCCGCCTCAAGCAGATCAAGCCCGAGCTGACGGTATGCGTGATCGAGAAGGCCTCGACCGTGGGCGCGCAGATCCTGTCCGGCGCGGTGATCGAGCCCGGCCCGCTCGACGCCCTGCTGCCCGGCTGGCGCGACAACCCGCCGCCGATTTGCGTGCCGGCGAAGACCGACGAGTTCTGGATGCTCAACAAGACCGGGCACAAGAAACTCCCGACGCCGCCGCAGATGCACAACGAAGGCAATTTCATCGTCAGCCTCGGCGCGATGTGCGCGTGGCTCGCGCCGCAGGCCGAGGCGCTGGGCGTGGAGATCTATCCCGGCTTCGCCGCCGCCGACACGCTCTTCGACGACAGCGGCAAGGTGATGGGCGTGCGCATCGGCGACATGGGCGTGGCCAAGGACGGTTCGCACAAGCCCGGCTACACCCAGGGCATCGACATCCACGCCAGGCTCACCGTACTCGCCGAGGGCGCGCGCGGCAGCCTCACCAAGCAGTTGATCAAGAAGTTCGGCCTCGATGCCGACAGCCAGCCGCAGAGCTACTCGATCGGCATCAAGGAGCTCTGGCAGGTCAAGCCCGGCGCCGCCGAACCCGGCAAGATCGTGCACACGCTCGGCTGGCCGCTCGACAACAACACTTACGGCGGCAGCTTCCTCTACCACCTCGACAAGGATCGCATCGCACTCGGCTTCGTCTGCGGCCTCGATTACCACGACCCGCAGTTCCAGCCCTACGAGGCCTTCCAGCAGTGGAAGAACCATCCGAGCGTGAAACCGCTGCTCGAGGAAGGAACGATCCTTTCGGCCGGCGCGCGCGCCATCGTCACCGGCGGCTGGCAGGCGCTGCCGAAAGTCGAGATGCCCGGCGCGATCCTGATCGGCGATACCGCCGGCCTGCTCAACGTGCCGAAGATCAAGGGCGTACACCAGGCGATAAGGTCCGGTGTTCTCGCTGCGGAACACGCTGCGCAGTCTCTATCTTCGGTTGGTTTCGATGCAAAGCTGCGCGCCTCGCCGGCAATGGACGAGCTGAAGAAGGTCCGCAACATCAAGGGCGGCTTCAAGAAGGGCAAGTGGTTCGGCCTGCTCAACGCCGGCTGGGAAACCGTCACCGCCGGCCATTCGCCGTGGACGCTCAAGGGCAAGCCCGACTGGTCCTCGCTCGATCGCGTCGGCCAGCACGAAGAGCCGAAGCGCGACTACGTCCAGCGCACCCTGCCCCCACGCGACCGCCTCGCCGGCGTCTACTTCGCCGCGACCGAGCACGACGAGGACCAGCCCATCCACCTGCACGTGCTCGACACGAATATCTGCATCGACCGCTGCGCCAAGGAATACAACAATCCGTGCACGCGATTCTGTCCCGCGGGCGTCTACGAGATCGTCGAGGATACAAGCGGCAAGCGCCTGCAGATCAACGCCGCCAACTGCGTCCACTGCAAGACCTGCGACATCAAGGATCC
>DASXKN010000018.1:0-2355 GCA_036496805.1 Lysobacteraceae bacterium | reverse complement strand
GGTTCCGGACATCGGCAACTACACCGACGTGCCGGTGATCGAGCTGCTGGTGGCGGTAGGCGACACCGTGAAGAAGGACCAGGGCCTGGTCACGCTGGAATCGGACAAGGCGACGATGGAAGTGCCTTCGCCGCTGGCGGGGGTGGTGAAGGAACTGAAGGTGAAGGTGGGCGACTCGCTGTCGGAAGGCAGCGTGGTGGCGCTGATCGAGGCCGGTGAAGCGGCTGCTGTCGCGCCGAAGACGGCCAGGCCGGCCTCGACCGAGCCATCGAAGCCCGTAGCGCCGCCATCGCCAGCTCCGCCCACGCCGACGCCGGTCGCCGCGCCTGCTCCAGTGCCCGTGCCATCCGTTCCCGGACTCGATCCCGAGATGGCCGCGCCCAGCACCCCACCGGTCGTGTTCGACGCGTCCGCCGTCGCGCCCGCCAAGGTGCCGCATGCATCGCCTGCCGTGCGCGTGTTCGCGCGCGAGCTCGGTGTCGACCTGGCGAAGGTGAAAGGCGGCGCCCGCGGCGGCCGCATCTCGAAAGAGGACGTGCAGGCCTTCGTCAAGGGCGTGATGCAGGCCGGGCCCGTTGCCGCGGCGGTTCCCGCGGGCGGCGGCGGTCTCAACCTGATCCCGTGGCCGAAGATCGATTTCGCCAGGTTCGGCGCGATCGAGAGCCAGCCGCTCTCGCGCATCAAGAAGCTTTCCGGCGCCAACCTCGCGCGCAACTGGGCGATGATCCCGCACGTCACCCAGCAGGACGAAGCCGACATCACCGCGATGGAGGCCTTCCGCAAGCAGCTCGGCGAGATGCACAAGGATGTGAAGATCACGCCGCTGGTGTTCCTCATCAAGGCTTCGGTCGCCGCGCTGCAGAAGTACCCCACGTTCAACAGCTCGCTCGACGGCGACAACCTGATCCTCAAGAAATATTTCCACGTCGGCATCGCGGTGGACACGCCCGACGGCCTGGTCGTGCCGGTGATCCGCGACGCCGACCGCAAGGGCGTGCTGGAGCTCTCGCACGAACTGGCCGCGATCTCGAAGAAGGCGCGCGACGGCAAACTTTCACCGGCCGACATGTCCGGCGGCTGCTTCTCGATCTCCTCGCTCGGCGGCATCGGCGGCACCGGCTTCACGCCGATCGTCAACGCGCCCGAGGTGGCGATCCTCGGCGTATCGAAGTCGCAGACGAAACCGGTCTGGAACGGCAGCGACTTCGCCCCGCGGCTGATGTTGCCGCTGTCGCTGAGCTACGACCACCGGGTGATCGACGGCGCCGCGGCCGCGCGTTTCACGGCCTACCTCGCGCAGGTCCTGGGCGACCTGCGCCTGTTGCTGCTCTGACCGGCGGCCTGGCCGCAACGGCGACGGCGCCGGGTTCCCCGGTGCGCAGGGAACTCACGCGACGGGTTTGTGTCTGAACCGCCGCTGCCCGGATGACGGAAATTTCACGCTTGCCTTAACCGTCGCCCTGTAGCATTCGCGGTTCCGTCTAATCCCTACCCCCGGAGTTTCAGAATGCGTCGCACCCTTGCTATCGCGCTGGCCTGCATGGCCGCCACCCCGCTGGCCTTCGCCCAAGGCGCCGCTTCCCCCGCCAAGATGCAGATGGCGTTGAAGCTCTATGACATCTCCGGGGCCAACACTGTCTTCCAGGCCCTCGAGAGCAACATCCTGGGCAATGTGATGGGCTCGATCGGCCAGAGCCTGGGCGACAAGGCCTCGTGCCCGGCGTTGCAGCCAGAGGCTCAGGCGTTCAAGACGAAGATGGACACCATGTTCAGCGGCATGAACGACCCGGCGTTCCGCCAGGAAGCCGGCAAGGTATTCGCCGACAGCTTCAGCGACGACGAACTGCGCCAGATCCTCGCGTTCGAGCAGTCGCCGGCGGGACAGAAGTTGCAGAAGATGCAGCCGGAACTGCTCCGCCGCATCGGCGCCCTCGCCGAGACCCGCGCGAAGGTGCGCGATGGCGACATCCGCACCGCGGCGCAGTCGCTGTCCACCAACGTGCAGCGGATCGCCGCGACCTGCCCGTCGGCTCCCGCGGCCGCGCCAGCCAAGAAGTAAGCGCGTCGCCATGGAACGAAACGATGCCGGGCCAGTCCCGGCATCGTCGTTTCTGCGGCCGGCGAAACGGCAGCGGGGGTTTGGCATCGGCCGGCAACACGGCGACAATGCCGCGAGGATCGATCCTGCGCGGGGTGGACGATGGGCCAGGTCAACGAAGCGAAGGTTCCGGACATCGGCAACTACACCGACGTGCCGGTGATCGAGCTGCTGGTGGCGGTAGGCGACACCGTGAAGAAGGACCAGGGCCTGGTCACGCTGGAATCGGACAAGGCGACGATGGAAGTGCCTTCGCC
>DASXKN010000017.1:0-1763 GCA_036496805.1 Lysobacteraceae bacterium | reverse complement strand
ATGTCCTGGAAGGTCAGCATGGTCGCGCCGTCCGGCAGCGGCCGGCTCATGCAGTCGAGCACGCTGCCGTCGGTGCGCTCGAGCTTCAGCGCCACGTCGTTGCGGTTGTCGAGCCCGGTGATCGACTCGCGGATCGTGCGCCACGCCTTGGCGTCGTCGAGCAGCGGCTTGCACCACGCCGCCACCGTGTCGATGTGAGGCTCGTCGCCGAGCTGCTCCGGCGACAGCTTCCACATCTTGGCGAAGGCCGGATTGAACAGGCGTGCCTTGCCGTTGCTGCCGAACACCGCGACGCCTTCGGCGAGGCTGTCCAGCGTCTCGCGCTGCACCCGGATCAGGCGGTCGAAGCGCCGCTCCAGGTCGAGTCTCTCGGTGACGTCGTCGAACAGATAGGTGACGCCGCCTTCCGGATTCGGCGTGGTGACGACGCTGAGCGCGCGGCCGTCGGGCAGGTACCAGGTGTCTTTCGTCGGTTCGATAGCCCGATACGCCTCGTGCAGCTTGGCCTTCCAGGCGCGGAAATCGGCCTGCTCCGGCAACTTGCGCGAGGCGCGCAGCCGGTCGAGCACGCTGGAGTCGTCAGGATTGTTGTCGAGGAAAGCCTGGTCGAGGTCCCAGAGCCGGCGATAGCTGTCGTTGTAGAAAGCCAACCGGCGCTGGCCGTCGAATACGGCGACGCCTGACGACAGCTGGTCGAGGGTGCGGCGATGCGCGTCGACCATGCGCACCAGCGCCGAGCTCAACGCATCGGCCTCGCTGGCGTCGATGGCGATGCCGACGCTGCCGCCGCCGACATTGATGGCGCGCACATCGTAGATGCGCCGCTCGCCGCTCGCCACGATCGGCAGGCGTGCGTCATAGGCCTTCTTCGTGCCAAGCGTCTGTTCCATGTCGCCGCGATGGCTGGAATCGAGCAGCTCGAGATTGCGCGCCATCGCGTCATCGACACTGGCGGCTTCGGTCGCCTGCGCATAGGCCGCGTTCGCATAGATCAGCTTGCCCTTGGCGCCCTTGGCCCACAGCGGCCATGGCGAGGCGGCGGCGAAACCGCGCAGCATCTCGGTCTCTTCCATCACCGATTTCAGCCGCAGATTGGTCTCGGCGAGCTCCTTCTTCACGCCCGACAGCGGTCGAATCCGGACGATGGCCTGGCCGCCGATGGCGCGGCCCATCGCCTCGATGGCGTGGCCGTTCGCGGTCGTGAGATTGAGCAGGAAGCTTTCGCCGGTCTCGCGCAGCGCGTCGACCGCGTGATCCATCTGCAGCGCCGGTTCCGGCGGCAGCCAGGTTCCAAAGGCGAGGATGCGCTGCGGCGAGTCCTGCTGCAGCACCAGCGAGGTGTCGCCGGAGATGCGCGGCCGGTTGCCGCCGGCCGGCCAGGCGATCAGGATTTGCGGTTCCGCGAACAGCAGCGTCTGGTAGGAATCGGCCTGCGCCTGCAGGTCGCCGATGTCGGCGCGGAGCTTGGTTTCGGTCCGCGCGGCCCGGACGCGGTTGTGCATCAACAGGATCGACGCCACCACGGAAAAGCCGAGCAAAGCGAGCGCGGTGGTCAGCACCGCGACTTCCTGGCGGTTGAAGTCGAGCACCGACGAGATGGTGTGGCCTAGCGAGGGCTCGTCGGCGAGCGCGGGGCTGGCAAAGGCGACCAGACCCAACGCGGTCACGCCACGGCGCACCGCCGCGGGCACGAGCGAGGTGCATGACAGCAGCGTCCGACGCATCGCGACGATTACGCCTGACATGATTGCCCCAGAAACGGA
>DASXKN010000016.1:0-2980 GCA_036496805.1 Lysobacteraceae bacterium | reverse complement strand
CCGAGTGGTACGCGGGATCCGGGGTGCCTGGGTTCGATGTGGACATGTCGGCCTCGGAGTTGGTGAATGACTCGAACCCGTTCAGCTCTTTTCCCCGGCAAGGATCCATTTTTCGCCCGCGGCGCGGCCGTCGCGAACCATCGTCATCGTGCCGTCGAGGCGCGCTCCGCGCACCACGCCTTTCCAGAGCAGCTTGCCGTACTTCGGGCTCTCGGTTTCGGCTTCGAACAAGACCGCCTCGCCGGACCGCGTCGCCGTGTAAGGGCCGTCGCCATAGCCGTATTGGTCGCACGCGGTCGAACGAAAGCGCCCGTCCTTGAAGATCAGCGTGTCGGCATCGCCCGATGTCTTGCCGCATTCGAGGACGATGCCGTCGAAATTCCTGCCGTCGAGCGCGGCGCGCGACGCCAGCGCCGGTCCGGCCGTGCCGGCCATGCGCAGTGGGGGAACGAACGGCGAACAGATACCCGAAAGAATCGACATGGCTGGCCTCCAGACCGGCGATGAATCAAAGCACCCTGCTGCGTCGTCGGCTGCGCGACGGGCGCGATCATCCTAAGCCGGCATAGCCGGAACCAAACAAGTAATACGATGGCCGGCGAACCGATGGTGAGGTGAGCGACCATGGCTGGGACGGCACTGGCGGATCGATATGCGGCGAACCTTCACGGGGAGTTGTCGTGCTACGACCGCATCATCGTGACGGGTACTTTGCCGGGCGCGTGTTACGCGGGCGGGATGACGAGCTTTCTGTACTCGCGTGGCATCCGCATCTTCGATTACCCGCGCTTTGCTGAACCGTTGCGCGATCGCGTCCGGGAGCGTGCGCAGCAGGTCTGCGAAGCCGCTGGGGTGCAGATCGCGCACGTCAGCAATAGCCATGTTCGCAAGGAAGAGCTGGTAGCTGGCGTGCTGGCTGTTCGAGGTGACGCGCCGGGGCTGGTGCATGTGATCTCGGCGATGGAGGCATGCCCGAGCTACAAGCCCTGGCTCGACAAGAGCAACGGCCACGTCTACCTGCGAGGCGACCAGGGCAAGTGCCTGCATTACTACTTCTACTTCATCGATGAGGAGTTCGGCCTGTGCTACCTGCGCGTGCCGACTTGGGCGCCGTTCGGGTTGCAGTTCTATTGCAACGGCCACAGCGCGTTGGCTCGTTCGCTGCGGCGCGAAGGCATCGAGTTCGTGCAGGAGGACAACGCCTTTTTGCGCGTGGCCGACCTTGCGCGAGCGCAGGAGCTTGCCGATGCCTTCAACCCCGAACAGCTGCACCGGCGCCTCACACGCTATGCGCACTGGCTGTGCCCGGTGGCCGATGTGTTCGCCCAGGACGACTGGCACTGGAGCATTCGCCAGGCTGAATACTCCACCGACCTGATGTTTCGCAGCGAGCACATCCTCGTGCCGCTCTACGACGCGATCTCGCGCCAGGCGGTGCTGGCTGCCGATGCGCCGCGGGTGGCGGGCTTCCTGGGCAAGAAGATCACCGCGCAGCTGGCGCAGGAGATCGGATCGCGGTTGTCCACCCGCATTGAAGGCCGCTGCATCAAGCACTACATGGGCGCGGCCGGCGTGAAGGTCTACGACAAGTTCTCGCGCGTGCTGCGCGTGGAAACCACCGTCAACGACGTGAGCTTTTTCAAGCACCACCGCAGGGTGGAACATAACGGTGCCGCGGCCACGCGAGAGCTGGCGCCGCTGAAGAAGTCGATCTACAGCCTGATCGATTTGCGAGAGATCTTGCTGGGCTGCAACCAGCGCTACCTGGCCTTCCTGTCGAGCCTGGACGACCCGAGTGCCGGAGAGCGCGATCTGCAGCGGCTGAGTCAGCCGCGCGTGGGCACGGACCCGTCGGTCAAGGGGCTGAATTTCTTCGGCTCCTCCGATCAGGCGTTGCTGCGAACCCTGCAGCACGGCGAGTTCAACATCCACGGCTGGCGCCGAGCAGACCTCGTCGCCCGGCTCAACATGCCGCCGTCGGCCATGACGCGCCAACTCCGGCGTCTGCGCTTGCTGGGCCTGATCAAGAAGGTCACGCATACCTATCGCTACTACCTGACGCGCCTGGGTCGAGCCACCATCGCCGCAGCTTGCTCTCTGACCCGATTCAACATCGTTCCAGCCCTGGCTGCCACGACCTGAAGTCTCATCACGATCCGTCAAAAGTCATCTGGTTAGAGACTAAGGGAAATCCTTGGCAACGCGCGCTTGCGGAAGAGCGCGGCGACGAGGAATATCGCCAGCGGTGGTTACCCACGGGTAACCGAAACGCACGAACAAAAGGTCCACCTGCGCGAAGGCGCCGGCCCTGGCCCAGGAGACATGCCTGGCTGCTGCTGAGATCGTCACATCGCCGTGGTCGCGCCCGCGCGACCGTGGCCGCGAGCGCGCGATCAAGCGCGAAGCGGTGCTGCGCGCGGCGGCCCAGCTCTTCAACGAATTCGGCTACCACGACACCTCGCTGGCGATGGTCGCGGCACGACTGCAGGTGACCAAGCCGACGCTTTACTACTACGTCCAGAACAAGGAAGAGATCCTGTTCGAGTGCGTCCGGCTCGGCCTCGAGCTGCTGCGCGCGGCGATCGCCGACGCCGCCGCCTCCGGTGGTAGTGCGATCGACAAGCTGAAGGCGGCAATGCACGAGTACGCGCTGATCGTCACCCGCGACTACGGGATGTGCCTGATCCGGGTCGGCGAGGATCCGCTCGCGCCCGCGGGCCGCAAGGAGCTGCGCCGCCTGAAGGCCGAGCTCGACCACGAGTTCCGCGCGTTGATCGAGCAGGGCATCGCCGAGGGCTCGCTTGCGCGTTGCGATCCCAAGCTCGCCGCCTTCACGCTCGCGGGCGCGCTCAGCTGGATCGGCCGCTGGTACGACCCGAACGGCCCGCTCGGAGCCGAGGCCGTGGCGCGCGAGAGCACCGCGATCCTGATGAACGGCCTGTCGCCGCGCCGAAGCCGGCACGGCGCTAGCGCGCGATGA
>DASXKN010000015.1:0-139068 GCA_036496805.1 Lysobacteraceae bacterium | reverse complement strand
CTCATCCCGAATCCCGAATAACGAATCCCGAGGTTTTACGACATGGCTGCCAAAGAAATCCGTTTTTCCGAAGACGCGCGTGCGCGCATGGTGCGCGGCGTGAACGTGCTGGCGAACGCCGTCAAGGCGACGCTGGGCCCGAAGGGCCGCAATGTCGTGCTCGAGAAGAGCTTCGGCGCGCCGACGATCACCAAGGACGGCGTGTCCGTCGCCAAGGAGATCGAATTGGCCGACAAGTTCGAGAACATGGGCGCGCAGATGGTCAAGGAAGTCGCTTCCAAGACCTCCGACGCCGCCGGCGACGGCACCACCACCGCCACCGTGCTGGCGCAGGCGATGATCCGCGAGGGCATGAAGGCGGTCGCCGCCGGCATGAACCCGATGGACCTCAAGCGCGGCATCGACAAGGCCGTGCTGGGTGCCGTCGAGCAGCTCAAGTCGCTGTCCAAGCCCTGCAGCACGTCGAAGGAAATCGCCCAGGTCGGTTCGATCTCGGCCAACTCCGACGAGAACATCGGCGAGCTGATCGCCAAGGCGATGGACAAGGTCGGCAAGGAAGGCGTGATCACGGTCGAGGACGGCTCGGGCCTGGACAACGAGCTCGACGTCGTCGAGGGCATGCAGTTCGACCGCGGCTACCTGTCGCCGTACTTCATCAACAACCAGCAGTCGATGTCGGCCGAGCTGGAAGACCCGTTCATCCTCCTGCACGACAAGAAGATCTCCAACGTGCGCGAGCTGCTGCCGGTGCTCGAGGGCGTTGCCAAGTCGGGCAAGCCGCTGCTGATCGTCGCCGAGGAAGTCGAGGGCGAAGCGCTCGCGACGCTGGTAGTGAACACCATCCGCGGCATCGTCAAGGTGTGCGCCGTGAAGGCTCCGGGCTTCGGCGACCGTCGCAAGGCGATGCTCGAGGACATGGCGATCCTCACCGGCGGCACCGTGATCTCCGAGGAAGTCGGCCTGCAGCTCGAGAAGGCCACGATCAAGGATCTCGGCCGCGCCAAGAAGATCCAGGTCAGCAAGGAAAACACCACGATCATCGACGGTGCGGGCGTAGGCGAAGGCATCCAGGCGCGCATCAAGCAGATCAAGGCGCAGATCGAGGAAACCTCGTCCGACTACGACAAGGAAAAGCTGCAGGAGCGCGTGGCCAAGCTGGCCGGCGGCGTTGCGGTGATCAAGGTCGGCGCGAGCACCGAGATCGAGATGAAAGAGAAGAAGGCGCGCGTCGAAGACGCCCTGCACGCGACCCGTGCGGCCGTCGAAGAGGGCATCGTCCCGGGCGGCGGCGTCGCCCTGATCCGTGCCCTGCATGCACTCGGCGCGCTCAAGGGCGCGAACGAAGACCAGAACCACGGCATCCAGATCGCCAAGCGCGCGATGGAAGCCCCGCTGCGCGAGATCGTCACCAACTGCGGCGAGGAGCCTTCGGTCATCCTCAACAAGGTGGCCGACGGCAAGGGCAGCTACGGCTACAACGCGGCAACCGGCGAGTTCGGCGACATGCTCGAGCTGGGCATCCTGGATCCGACCAAGGTCACCCGCTCGGCGCTGCAGAACGCAGCCTCGATCGCCGGCCTGATGATCACGACCGAAGCGATGGTCGGCGAAGTACCGAAGAAGGAAGAGTCGCACGGCCACGGCGGCGGTGGTGGCATGGGGGGCATGGGCGGCATGGATTTCTGATCCAGCCCACGACCCTGCTTCGAGCCCCTCTCCCGCCGGGAAAGGGGTTGGAGTGAGGGGTCGGTTTGACCAGAAGCCCCGCATTCGCGGGGTTTTTTTTGGCGCAGAATGCTGGAAAACGGCATGGCAACTTGCATCATGCCCACGCCGCAGGTCGTGTTTCGGGCGATGTCCCACAATTGCGGGGCAATCGGGTAACTTCATCCAACCGCGCCGAGCCTCGGCAAGGGTTCCAGCAGCTTGTGTCCGAGCCCAGCGAGAGGCCATGTGAGCACGCGATTCTTCACCAACTGCGACGACAACACGCTTTTCAGAAAGCTCAAGGCGATCGCCGAGCACAATCCCGACCTACAGCAGTTCGACGCGCTGGTTGGGTATCTGCGAGCGTCCGGCTATTTCGCATTGCGTCCCTTCCTCGATGCTATTCCGCAAATCCGGGTGCTCGTCGGAATCAACGTCGATGCCCTGATGGCGGAGTACCACAAGCGCGGAATGCTCTTTCTCACCGACCCGTCGAAGACCGTCGCCGACTTTGCGCGCAGTCTTCGCCAGGACACCCGCAAATCCATCCGCGCGCCATTCATCGATATCCAGCGCGAGGTAACGGTCATCGTTCCGACCATCGAGGGCCTGCTCGGCGACAAATTGACCGCGTTCGCACCGCGCACGCTCGGCGTCCCGTTCGAACCTGCGGAGGGCAAACCCTGCGACACCATGCAGGTCGTCAAGCAGATGTTCGACGTGGCCGCCCTATTCGACGCTACCCACGACCTGCCGGCCATCGATCGCGCGTACGCGGGCATGTGGGCGCTTGAGAACGGCTATCGCGGCAACGCACACAGCCGCGAGCAGACGCTGAACGACACCCGCAACGCCTGTCTGGCCTTGTCGATGCACGGCTTCAAGGGTGTTGCGGCGCACCCGGATGCGGCGTTGCTGCGAAATGGCGTCGACAGGCTGACGAACCATCTGATCCGCACCCGGTTCAACCAGGACGACGCCAAGACTGCTGCCGGCAAGGTCGCGCTCCTGACAACCCTGCTCCTGCACGGCGATATGGGCCTCGACCTCGCGTCGATGCGTTTCGACCCGCAGCGGATCGAGGAGCTCCGGGCGCCGCGGATCGGGGGCGCGTGGCAATCCCTCAACGGCCTTCGGCAGGGTAATCCCGAAGCGTTCTCCTATTGGCACCACGCGAGCCGGATAGCTGGTATGGAAGATGGTGCCCGGTAGCGGTGGGGTGCATGGAAGACGCCCTGATGCAACCTGTGCGACCGGCGAGTTCGGCGACGTGTTCGAGCTGGGCATCCTCGACCGGACCCTCGAAAAGCCCCGCTTCCGCGGGGCTTTTCTTCTTGCGGGATACGCTTAGGTCCGGTGGCATCGCCCGATCTGCCGGGAGAGCGACCATGAAACTCCGTGTGTCGAACAGGCGCCTGCGTCATGGCGTGATCGGCTTGATGTGCCTCGCGTCCCTCGCCGGCACGGTTCCGGCTATGGCGCACGAGCACGACCAGGCCAGCCCGTCGATATCAGATCCGGCCGATGACCTGAGACAGATCAGTTTCCCGACCTCGGAAAAATCCCCGGAGGCCCAGCGGCACTTCGTACACGGGATGCTGTGGCTGCACCTGTTCGAGTACCCGTATGCAGCCGACGAATTCCGCAAGGCGGAAAAACTCGATCCGGATTTCGCGCTCGCCTACTGGGGCGAGGCGATGACCCACACGCACGCGATCTGGAACCAGGACGATCCGGTGGCGGCGCGCGCGGTCCTCGCGAAACTCGGCCAGACCCCGCAGGCGCGCGCTGCGAAGGCGCCGACTCCGCGCGAAAAGGCCTTCCTCGACACCGGCGAGCAGTTGTTCGGTCCGGGCACGCTGAAGGAGCGCGACACCCGCTTCCTCGCCGCCACGAACGCGTTGGCGCAGCGCTATCCCGACGACGACGAGGCGCAGTTGCTGCACGCGCTCGCCCTGCTTGGGGTCAGCCGCGGCCAGCGCGACATTCCCAATTACCTGGAAGCGGCCGCGATCGCGCGCAGGGTGCTCGCACGCAATCCGATGCATCCGGGCGCCGCGCATTACTGGATCCATGGCATGGACGATCCCGAGCACGCGCGGGGCGCGCTGGAAGCCGCGCGGGCGCTGGCGAAGATCGCGCCCGGCGCCGGCCACGCCCAGCACATGGTCTCGCATATCTACATGGCGCTGGGGCAGTGGGACGAGGTGATCGCGGCCAACGAACAGGCCCTGCGGGTGGGCAATGCGCAGATGCATGCGCAGGGCAAGCCCGACATCGGTTGCTTCCACGCCAACGTCTGGCTGCAGTACGCCTACTACCAGGCCGGCCGCAACAACGATGGCCAGCGATTGCTGGCCGAGTGCATGCAACTGGGCGCGCAGAAGATGGCCGGGATGATGCAGCGGCCCGATCGCAACGCGAAGGGCATGGTCGCGTTTCAGGGTCTGTGGCATGCCTCGTACGTCAGCATGCGCGCCACCGCGGCGATCGAATCGTCGAAGGACCGGACCTACGACGCGGCGCTCTCGGCAGACATCAGCGACATCGGTCGCGAGGGCGGTTGGGACTGTTTCGCGCGCGGCTACGCGGCATTGCGGGACGGCGATGTCGCGGCGGCGCGTGGCGACCTCGCCAGGGTCAAGGCTTTCGCGACGGCAGGCCCCCGCTCCGGACGACAATGATCCGCACACGACCGACGACCTCGCGATCCTTGCCGACATGCTGCAGGGTGCGATCGACGCGCACGAAGGTCTCGGCAAGGAAGGGCTGGCGCGCGTCGAAGCGGCGGCGCAGCGCTACGAATCGTTTCCGTTCGAATTCGGGCCGCCCGCAACGGTCAAGCCACCACGCGAGCTCGCGGGCGAGATCCTGCTGCAACTCGATCGCCCGAAGGAGGCGCTCGCGCAATTCGATCTCGCATTGAAGATGGCGCCGCGGCGCGCGCAGTCCCTGCTCGGACGCGCGCGTGCGTTGGCCGCGAGCGGCGATGCCATCGCCGCCCGGCAGGCCTATGCCGACCTGCTGGCGACCTGGCACGCCGCGGACGCCGACCTTCCCGAACTCGCCGAAGTCAGGCGCGGCGCTGCTGCGAGCACCGCGACGAAGTAAGCGGCCCGCTTCGGCGGCGCCTTCGTCCTACGCTGCCGGCATCTGCTTTATCGCTGCGTCCGCGCGTTTCTGCATCTGTTTCGGCGAAACGTCTTCGATGTGGGTGCCGATGCTCCACAGGTGGCCGAACGGATCGGCGACCTTGCCGTAGCGATCGCCCCAGAACTGGTCGGACACCGGCATCGAGAGCGTCGCGCCGGCGGCGACCGCGCGCGCGACGAAAGCATCGCAGTCCTTGACGTAGAGCATCACGTGGGTCGCGTTGCCGCCGAGCGTATGCGGCGACTTCGTGCCCCAGCCGGGGTTCTCCTCCGAGAGCATGATCATCGAGTCGCCGATCTGGAATTCGGCGTGCATCACCGAGCCATCGGGCATGCCCAGGCAGACCTTCTGCTTCGCGCCGAACGCCTTGACGTAGAACGCAAGCGCCTCGGCCGCACCCTTGACCACCAGGTAGGGCGTCGCGGTGTGATAGCCCCTGGGGATCGCCGCGACCTTGCGACGGATCGGCTTCTTCGCCGCCTTGCTGGCGCGGCTAGCGGGCTTGGCCTTGGTGGCCCTGGAGGCGGGTTTGCGTGTCGCCGATTTCTTCGTCGCCATGATGTCCTCCTGATGGGTGAAAAACCGACCGTGCGCAACGGATGCGATGATCCGGCAGCATCGTCGGATCATCCGGGCGGAAGGTGGCAGCATCGTGACGCAGGCCGCTTCCGGCGACAAGGCGAGGCACGCGCTTGCGAACCCGTGCTGCGCTCAGCGGCCCTCGTACCAGTAGCGTTTCGCGAGCGCGTGCATCGCATCGCGGTCGCGCAAGGCGCGCAGCGCCTGTGGCGGCAACTGGGTGAACCAGTGCCAGTCGCCGTGGCGATCGAACTTGCGCGTCGAGGTGATCGTCTTGACACCGCGCAGCCGCACCAGCGACTGTCCGCGCGTGCGGCCCAGCCGCCGCAGGCGCACGAGCAGGTCGACGTCCTCGGCCAGCGGCAGGTTCTCGTCGTAGCCGCCGATCGACTCGAAATCGGCGCGTCGCATGAACACGATGCCGGTATCGAAACCGGTGATCCACACCATCGGCATCAGCAACGCGAAGGTTGCGACGATGCCCGGCGACCAGCGATCCATCGTCACCCGGGTCGCACCGCCCAGCGTGCGTGGCTGGTCCATCGCCGCCGCGATCGCGAGCAAGCAGTCCGGGTGCAGCACGCTGTCGGCATCGACGAAGCAGAGGGTGGCGCCCGTGGCCGCCGCCGCGCCGCCATTGCGCGAGGCGGCGATCACGCGCCTGGCGACCGGCACCACGCGGCAGCCGCGGTCGCCGGCGATCTGCGCGGTCGCATCGGTCGAGCCGTTGTCGGCGACGATGACCTCGATGGCCGCAGCCGCATGCCCCGACGTCACCCAGCGACGGCGGGCGACATCCAGGCTGTCGAGCAGGCGTGGCAGCAGCAAGGCTTCATTCCAGGCCGGGATTACCAGGCTCAGTCGCGGCGCGTCCATGTCCGCAGCATAGGCGCTTCGCCGGCTCGTGGACGATGCGATGAGGTCGTGCATCGGTGTTCGCATGGCAGTCGTGCAGGTGCGTGGCCGCTTCCGCGACCGCCTCGCGTTACGGCGAAATCGTCTTCGGTTGACACACGATTCGCACCGGCTGTGGCCGCCGGTCAGGAAGCTGATGGCAACCCCAACAGTTCAGGAAAATGGCCGAATTGCTAATCAGGCGTTCATGCCGGAAAGCTCAGCATGGTCCCGTAGTCCAACACACCCGGCATGGATGCTGATCGAACATCCAACTGAGGAGGGTCACATGAACATCAAATCAGGTCTTGCGGTATTGGCGGTCTGCTGTGCTGGCGCGCTGGGCATCGCGCAGCCGGCGAAGGCCGACAGCTTCAGCGTCGGCTACCACAACGGCTACCACGGCTGGCACCACGGCGGCTACAGCGTTTCGTTCGGCGCGGGCCCGGCCTACTACGGCGGTGGCTATTACGGCGGCCCTGCGTACTACGCCGGTAGTCGCTGCTTCTACGACTACAACGGCTACTATCACTGTAGCCCGTCCTATCCCGGCTACTACGGTGGCGGATACTACGGGCCGAGTTTCGGCGTCAGCTATTACGGCGGCGGCTGGGGCCACCCGTGGTATGGCGGTGGCCGCGGCGGCTGGCATGGTGGATGGGGCGGCGGCTGGCACGGTGGCAACGGCCACTGGCACGGTGGTGAGGGCGGCTGGCATGGCGGCGGCGATGGCCATGGGCACGTCGGCGGCAACAGTGGCGGCCAGGGCGGCGGGAATCACTGGCACCACTGATCCATCCGGCAATCCGCAATACACGACGCGCGCTTCGGCGCGCGTCGTCGTTTCCGCGTCTTGTCGGCATCGACGTGCCGTCTTTGCACAGGCCTGGCTTGATCGACATCAAGGTACCCACGACGCTGCCGGGGTAAAATGAGCCGGTATGCCGCGCGCTGGCCGCTGGCCGGCCATTCGTGCCCCATCACAGGACATCCGATGTCGTTCCGTTCGATCCGTCTCGCCGGCGCCCTGGTGGCGCTGTTGCCCGCCCACGCGCTTGCCTGTGCCACCTGCGGTTGCACCCTGAGCACCGATGCGGCCGCCGGTTATTCCTCGCAGCCCGGCTGGCGCATCAACATCGACTACAGCTACATCGACCAGGATTCGCTGCGCCACGGCGATGGTTCGGCTTCGCCCGAACAGATCGTCGACCGTCCCGCGGATCCGACCGCCGGCGGCGGTGAAATCGAGAAGGACACCATCAACCGCTATCTCAACCTCGGCATCGCCTACCGGCCGAACGCCGACTGGGCTTTCAGCGCGGTGCTGCCCTGGGTGTCGCGCAACCACACCACCTATGGCGACCAGGACGCGCCGTTCACGCCCGACGAGGTCGCGCCCGACCAACTCAGCGGCGTGAACCTGTCGGGCCTCGGCGACATGAAGCTGCTGGCGAGCTGGCAGGGTTTCCTGCCCACCCACAACTTCGGCGTGCAGTTCGGGGTGAAACTGCCGACCGGCCGCTACGGCGGCGAGTCCGATGATGGTGTGTTCGCGGGCCATCCCGCCCGCTTCCAGTCCGGCCCGCTTGCGGGTGATGCGCTCGACACCAGCCTGCAGGCCGGTACCGGCAGCACCGACCTGATCCTCGGCGCGTACTGGTACCAGGCGGTCAGCCAGGACTTCGACGCCTACATCAACGGCCAGTTCGAGGCCGCGGTCGCGGAAAAGCTCGATCGTCCCGGCGTCGATTTCCGACCCGGCAACCAGCTCACCCTCAGCGCGGGCCTGCGTTACGAAGCGCATCCGGACTGGGTGCCGCAATTGCAGCTCAACCTGCTGCGCAAGAGCCGCGACCAGGGCGCGCTGGCCGACACCTTCGACACCGCCGGCACCGTGGCCTACCTCAGTCCGGGCATCACCGTGAGCCTGCGCAAGAACCTGCAGGCCTACGGCTTCGTGCAACTGCCGGTCTACAGCCGCCTGCAGGGCTATCAGCTGTTTCCGCGCTGGGCGGCGAGTGCGGGAGTCAGTATCGGATTCTGAAGGACGGACTGTCGTCTCCCGAATCGACCTGAACGATCGTGGCCATGGACGACCGATTGCGCGATTCAGTCGCTGTACTGCTTGTTGAACCCCATGGAACCCGTTCGCCGGCCGTATGTCCCGTCGCGCTCCGGATGCGCTATAGGTGATGAGCGCACGATTACGTCGCCGACAAGGTGGAGGAATCGGATCATGTCATCGTTCTCGCTCGACACCCCATCGAACCATTCGATCCGGCGCAACTGGCTTGCAGGCGCGTCGGCAACGCTGCTGGCGGCTTCCATGATCGCGGCGGCTCCGCGCGTACAGGCGCATGGACATTTCTTCCTGTCCGTGAATGCCGGGCCTTATCCCTACTACGCGCCGTATCCCCATCCCTACCGTCGCGTGTACTACGCACCGGCGCCGGTCTACTACTACCCCGAGCCGGTGTACTACGAGCAGGGTTATTACGAGCCCGCGCGATTCCGGTATGCCCACGCGTACAGCTACGCGCATGTCCATCGTGTTCATTCGACCGCGAGCGCGGCATCCACATCGACGTCCGCGACGGGGCAGGTCGTGGCGAAAACCGCACCGCCGCAACTGCCGGTCTACCAGCAACCGCCGATGCCGGGTCCGGGATACGTCTGGACTCCCGGTTACTGGGATTACGCCGACGGCTACTACTGGGTGCCCGGCACCTGGGTGATGCCACCGTATGCCGATGCGATGTGGACGCCCGGTTACTGGGCCTGGGACAACGATGCCTACGTCTTCTATCCCGGCTACTGGGGCCTGAGCGTGGGCTACTACGGCGGCATCGCCTACGGCTTCGGCTATCCGGGCTTCGGCTACGACGGCGGCTACTGGAGCCTCGGCGTCTTCCACTACAACGGCGCCTACAACAACTTCGGCAACGTGCGCGTCGTGAATGCCTACAACCGGTCGTTCAGCGGCAGTCTGGCCGCGACCATCCGCGGCGTCGTCGCGAGCAGGGTGAGCTTCAATGGCCCGCATGGTGCCACGGCGCGCCCGACCGCGCGGGAGCTGGCGGCCGCGAACGGACAGCGCGGCGCACCGCTGCGGGCGCAGATCCGCCAGCAGGTGCTGGCGCGCAACACCGAATCATTGCGCGCGGCGGTGAATCATGGCGCCCCGCCGATTGCCGCAACTGCGCAGGCCGGAAGGTTCGATCGCGTCACCCCGGCGATCGGCGCGAACCGTGTGGCGATGGCGAATGGCGCCTCCCCCACTGGACGTGGCCGCACCGATGGACTCGCCGCTTCCGCTGGCGACAACCGTTCGTTCGCCAAGGACCGCGAGCGTTCCGCGGGCTGGCACAGCGCCGAATCCCCTGTTTTCCGCCACGGCAATACGTCGTTCGCACGGCAGGGCATGTACGGCGACGGGCGTTTCCAGGGGCCGGCGCGGGGACCGATGATGTACCCCGAGGGTCCGCGCGGATATCCGGGGGGCCACTTCGCCGACCCGCATCAGCAAGGGCAGCGACCACAAGCCATGTCGATGGACCGCCGCAACCACCACGGTTGATCGGGTGCGTCAGGGAATCAGCTTGACGGACCCTCGTGCAGCAACGGCAGGACTTCGCGGTCGAGCGCGGCGCCGTCCAAGGTCGGCGCAGCCTTGAAACCGTCGCGGCGCAGGATGCCGCGACGGTCGATCGCGAAGGTCAGCGGTACTCGCCAGATGCGTCCGTAACCCTTGGCCTGTGCGTCTTCCAGCAGCGCGGTCGGATAACTCATGCCGGCCATCGCGGCCTTGACCTTGGCGAGGTCGGAACGTTCGTCGAGGCTGATCGCGACCACCACCAGGCCCTCGTTCCGATGCGCGCGGTAGAACGCATCCAGCGCGGGCATCTCGACCCGGCAGGGCTCGCACCAGGTCGCCCAGAAATGGATCAGCACCACCTTGCCGGCCAGCGCGGGCAGGTCGAAATGGCTGCCGTCGAGCAGGCTGGCGCTGATCTCCGGCGCCGGCTTGCCGATCTCCGGACCCTTGCACCACGCGGCGGGCATGCAGCAGCACAACAGAAGAATCAGGACGACACGCATGGACGACACGCAGGCGGAAGGCGTGCATGATAACCGCGGACGCGGGGACGGCTCGAACCGCATGTGTGGAGCTGGCCGCAGCATGCCGTGACCGGGTCGGCTGGTCCATGGCGTTTCGGCAGGTAGAGGTCCGACCTCACGGGGAACAGCAGACCGATGGCACGCACGCCCCTGTTCGATGCCCTGCAGCGTGCGGCAAGGATTGCGCACCTGGCGCGGCGCAGCGCATTGCCAATCGACGAAACGATCGAACGCGCGCGCGAAGCGCGCCTGCAAGCCTCGCGCCGGCGCTTCCTGCGCGATGCCTGCGGCGCGGCGGCGACGCTGGCCCTGGTTGGGCCTGCCGGGCGCCTCATGGCCGCGCCCGTTCCCGCACCAGCCGACGGCGAGGAGGTCGTGATCGTCGGCGCCGGCATTGCCGGGCTGACCGCTGCATGGCGGCTGCGCCAGGCCGGCGTGCGCGTGCGCATGATCGAAGCCAACCGCCGTATTGGCGGCCGCATGCAGAGCCTGCGCAATTTCTTCCCCGACGATCAGGTGGCCGAACTCGGCGGCGAACTGATCGACACCGGCCATGTGCGCATCCGCGCGCTGGCCGCGGAACTCGGCCTGCAGCTCGACGACCTGCGTGGCGGCGATCCGCTCGCCGAAGCCGATACCTGGTGGGCGCAAGGCCGTCGCCATTCCGAGGCCGAGCTGATCCACGCCTTCATCCCGGTCGCCGCCGCGATCGCGCACGACCTCAAGGCGATCGGCGAGGGCGACATCACCTACGCGACGCCACTGGGCGCGAAGGCGCTCGATGCGCTGACCATCACCCAATGGTTCGACCGCCACGACGTGAAAGGCTGGCTGCGCAGCCTGCTCGACGTGGCCTACACGACCGAGATGGGCCTGGCCTGCGACCGCCAGTCGGCGCTGAACCTGTTGACCTTCATCGGCACCAGGCCCGACCGTTTCCGCGTGTTCGGCGAGAGCGACGAGCGCTACCACGTGCGCGGCGGCAACGACCAGATCCCGCGCGGACTGGCCGCGCGGCTCGAGGACGCCATCGAGACCGACACTGCGCTCGAAGCCCTGGGCCGCGAAGACAGCGGCCGCTATGTGCTGTCGCTGCGGCGGGGCGCGGCCTCGCGCGAACTCCGCGCGCGAACCGTGCTGCTCGCACTGCCATTCACCACGCTGCGCGACGTGCGGATCGAAGTGCCGCTGCCGCCGGACAAGCAGCGCGCGATCCGCGAATTGAAATACGGCACCAATGCCAAGCTGATGGTCGGCTTCGAGCGCCGCGTCTGGCGCGAGCACAAGGCCAACGGCAGCACCTATGCCGACCTGCCGTTCCAGACCACCTGGGACACCTCGCGCAAACAGGGCGGCACGCACGGTGTCCTCACCAACTTCGTCGGTGGCCAGCACGGCGTCGACATCGGCCAGGACACGCCCAAGGCGCAGGCCGACAAGGTCGCGCGGCAACTCGATGCCCTATTCCCCGGCATCGCCGGCGCGCGCAAGGAATCGGGCGAAGTGCGGATGCACTGGCCCACGCAGCCGTGGACACGCGGCAGTTACGCCTGCTTCGGCCCCGGCGACTGGACGACGATCCGCGGTGCGATCGGCGAAACCGTCGAACAGCTCTACTTCGCCGGCGAGCACTGCGCCTTCGACACCCAGGGCTTCATGGAGGGCGGCTGCGAGAGCGGCGAGAAGGCCGCCGCGGCGATCCTGAAGGCACGCCGGATCGCCTCGCCCGTGCAGGACCGCAAGGCTGCCGCTGCCTGAATCGGAGCGGGCCCCTTCAAGTGAGGTCTTGAACGGCGTCGCGGCGGCCGCGCGGCAAGCGGGGCGGTTGCGGTATCGTTCGCGACGATGACGGAGACCCGGATGCGGCCGCACGCCGAACAGGACCTGCGCGAACTCGACAGCCGCAGCCTCGCGAAGGAACTGCGCGACGACTCCGACGCGCAGATCGCCAGCCTGCTGCACCAGTTGCCTGCCGGGCAGGCGCACAAGGTGCTCGAGCGCTTCGATCCCGCGCGCCGCGAGGCGATCGAACGCGCCGACGCGCACCACGACCTGCTGCTCGGCTACGACTATCGCGAAGGCACGGTCGGCCGTCTGCTCGAGTCCGCGCCCGCGGTCTTCCCGCCCGAGGCGAGCATCGGCGACGTGGTCGAGGCGCTGCGCGAGCTGGTGAAGCAGCGCATGGTGATCTACGTCTTCGTGGTCGACGCCGCGAAGGTGCTGCGCGGCGTGGTGGCGTTCCGCGAACTGGTGTTCGGCGCGCGCACGCAGTCGCTCGCCGAGGTGATGGTGCGCGAGCCGTTCTTCCTGGTGCCGACCATGTCGCTGGTCGATGCGATGCACGAGGTGGTGACGCGCCATTACCCGATCTACCCGGTCTGCGAGCCCGGCGGTCGCCTGCTCGGCCTCGTGCGCGGCGCGGCGCTGTTCGAGCAGCAGGCGTTCGAGATATCCGCCCAGGCCGGCGCCATCGTCGGCGTCGAGAAGGAGGAGCGCCTGGCCACGCCGTGGCCGCGCAGCTTCGGTTTCCGCCATCCCTGGCTGCTGGTGAACCTGCTGACCGTCGCGATCTCGGCCTCGGTGGTCAACGCTTTCCAGGATGTGATCCACCGCGTCGTGGTGCTGGCGATCTTCCTGCCGGTCATGTCGGGGCAGTGCGGCAACCTCGGCAACCAGTCGCTCGCGGTCGTGCTGCGCGGCGTGACCCTGGGCGAGCTGCACAAGGACGGCGTGCGTTCGATGGTGCTCAAGGAAGGATGGCTGGGCTTCCTCAACGGCCTCGTGTCGGGCCTGCTCGCTGGCGCGGTGATGTACTGGATGGCCGTCGTCCGCCACGAGCCCGGCCTGCGCCTGGCCGGCGCGATCGTGGTGGCGATGGCCGCGAGCTGCACGTTCGCCGGCATGGCCGGCGCAGCCGTCCCGCTGCTGCTGCGGCGTTTCGGCGCCGATCCGGCGACGGCGGCAGGCATCTTCCTCAGCACGGTCACCGACGTGCTGAGCATGGGCTTCTTCCTCGGCCTGGCCTCGCTGCTGATCTGAGCGAAGCCTTCGTGGCTCCTGTTTTTCCCTTCTCCCCTTGCGGGAGAAGGTGGCCCGAAGGGCCGGAAGAGGGCGCGTGAGCGGGTGCCAAAACTTTCCCCTCTCCCCAACCCCTCTCCCGCGAGGGGAGAGGGGCTATCCGCAGTGCTTCAGGATTGAGCCGCGTTGCGATGCTGCGATGCAGCGCGCCATGCGACGGGGGCTTTGTCTATGATGCGGTCCGCTCGACAGGATTGGGGAATCCTTCGGGAGGCGCCAGGGGAGAGGATACGGACCCGCAGCGGCGCAAGCCTCTGCGGGTCCGTTTTTTCCTGTGCTCCGAAAGGCGCGTGGCGCCCGCGGGCGGCCCTGCACGATCGCGCTGGGTCGCATCCGTTCGTCGTGAAAGAATGCGCGCATGAACGATGCGCACGACGCGCCGCTGCAACGCCTGCTCGCGCAGCGCCTCGACGCGCTCGCCGCGCGCCTGGCCGATGCCGCGTTGCCGCGGGAGACGCTCGCGCGCCTGCTGGCTGCCAGCGATTTCGCCTATGGCGTGCTGCGCGACCAGCCCGAGGCGATCGCGGCCTTCAATGGCCCGATGCCAGTGCTGCCCCTGCTCGATCCAGCCGCGCCCGCTGCATGGCCCTCGCAATTGCGGCGCTGGCGCAAGCTGGCCTCGGCGCGACTGGTGTGGCGCGACGTTGCCGGCCTCGACGCCGTCGATGCGACCCTGGCCGGCGCCAGCGCGATTGCCGATGGCGCGCTCGAAACCGCGCTCGCAGCGGTCGAAGCCCAGGTCGCGCAGCACCACGGCGTCATCCGCGACGCCGAGGGCCAGCCGCAGCGCATGGTCGTGCTCGGCCTGGGCAAGCTCGGCGGCGGCGAGCTGAATTTCTCGTCCGACGTCGACCTGATCTTTGCCTTCGAGCGCGGCGGCAGCAGCGACGGAGCGCGCGCGCTCGACGCCGATGCCTACTACGCGCGCATCGGCCAGCGCCTGATCCAGTTGCTCGACGAAGTCACGCCCGACGGCTTCTGCCATCGCGTGGACATGCGCCTGCGGCCGTTCGGCGGCGTCGGCCGGCTCGCGCTCTCGTTCGCCGCGATGGAGCAGTACTACCAGGCCGAAGGACGCGACTGGGAACGCTACGCCTGGATCAAGGCGCGCCCGGTCGCCGGCGACATCGAGGCCGGCGAGCGCCTGCTCGCGACCCTGCGGCCGTTCGTCTACCGCCGCTACCTCGACTACACCGCGCTCGACGGCCTGCGCGAGATGAAGGCCGCGATCGCCGCCGACGAGCGCCGCGAATTGTCCGACCACCTCAAGCTCGGTCCCGGCGGCATCCGCGAGATCGAGTTCCTGGTGCAGGCGCTGCAACTGATCCGCGGCGGCCGCGAACCGGCGCTGCGCACGCGTTCGCTGATCGCGGCGCTCGAAGCGCTCGCCGCCGGCGGCCATCTGCCGTCGGATGCTGCCGTCGCGCTTACGGACGCTTATCGCTTCCTGCGCCGGATCGAGAACCGCGTGCAGATGCTCGCCGACCAGCAGGCTCATGTCCTGCCCGACGACGCCTTCGCGCGCCAGCGAATCGCCGCAGGCCTCGGCTATGGCGATTTCGCGATGCTGCGCACCGAGCTTGAAGCGCATCGCGCGGTCGTCTCGGCGGAATTCGAACGCCTGCTCGCCGCGCGTCGTCGCGGCACCGCGCCGCCGACCTCGCTGCACGACTACTGGATCGCGTTGCCCGATGGCGGCGATGCGCAGGCGCTGGTCGATGCCGGCTACGCACGCGCCGATGCGCACGACGCCGCGCTGCGCGACTTCGCGCGTTCGCCCGCGGTGCGCGCGCTGTCGGCCCGCGCGCGCCAGCGCCTCGACCGCGTGCTGCCGCGCATGCTCCGCGAAGCTGCCGAGGGCGATGCGGCCGATGTCGCGCTGCCGCGCCTGGTCGCCCTGCTCAATGCGATCGCGCGCCGTGGCAGCTACCTCGCCCTGCTCGACGAACAACCGGCCGCGCTGTCGCGCCTGGTGGAAGTGGCGCAGCGCAGCGCCCTGCTGTCCGAACGCATCGCCACGCACCCGTTGCTGCTCGATGAACTGCTCGACGTGCGCGCCGAAAGCGCACCGCCGACGTGCGAAGGCCTGGCGTCCGAATGCGCGCACGCGCTCGCGGCGGCCGCGCCCGACGACATCGAAGCCGCGCTGCACGCGCTCGCCGAATTCCGTCAGGGCGTGAGCTTCCGGATCGGTCTCGCTTTCCTGAAGCGGCGCGTGCAGGCGACCGATGCCGCGCGCCAGCTCGCGTGGCTCGCGCAGGCCGCACTCTCAGGAGCGCTCGGACTCGCTCGCCGCATCGTCGGTCGCGTCGACATCGGTGAAGACGACGGCTTCGCGGTGATCGGCTACGGCAGCATCGGCGGCGAGGAACTGGGCTTCATGTCCGACCTCGACCTCGTGTTCCTGCACGGTCATGTCGCAAGCGACATGACCCCCCTCTCCCCACCGCCGACTTCGTCGACGGCCCCCCCCTCTCCCGCAGAGGGGCGAGGGGCGTCGGTGTCGCTTCGCGACGATTCCATACGCGACGGCGATCCCGACGCCGCGCGCCGCCATGCGCGCCTCGCGCAGAAACTCGTCAGCCTGCTCGCCACCACGACGCCGGCCGGCAACCTCTACGAAGCCGACGTGCGCCTGCGCCCCGACGGCGCCAAGGGCCTGCTCGTCGCCAGCCTCGACAGCTTCGCCGACTACCAGCGCCAGCGCGCCTGGACCTGGGAACACCAGGCGCTGGTGCGCGCGCGCGGCATCGCCGGCTCGCCGGCGACGATCGCGCGCTTCGACGCGATCCGCGACGAGGTGCTGTCGCGCCCGCGCGACATCGATGCCTTGCGCAGCGACGTGGTCGCGATGCGCCGGCGCATGCGCGACGAACTCGACCGCAGCCGTGGCGAGTCCTTCGACCTCAAGCAGGGCGAGGGTGGCCTGGTCGACCTCGAGTTCCTCCTGCAATTCCTCGTGCTCGGACACACGCAGGCGCAACCACAACTGTTGCCCGCGCGCGCGAGCGGCGAGCTGATCGCCGCGCTGACACGATGCGGCATCGTGTCGACGTTGCAGGCCGAGGCGCTCGCCGCGGCGCATGCAGTCTTCCTGCACCGCTCGCTCGATTGCACGCTCGATCGCCGGCCGCGGATCGTCGCGATGGACGCGGACATCGCCTGGGCGCGCGCCGCGGTGCGCGACGCCTGCGCCGCGCATGGCGTCGATTTCGCCGTCCGCGACACAGCGCAGACGTGAAGCGGGCGGGCGCGTATTCTCTTCGGGACGCCTGCCCCGATATGGCCGCGGAGACTCCGATGTCGTTCGAGAACATCTTGAATTGCGTCGTGTCCATGCTGCTGACACTGGCTGCGCCCGCGGCGATAGGCATGGGTGGCGCTGCATTGGTCGTACGCCTCACGGGCCGGCGACAAGCGAAGGTCGACGGCCGCATCTACCCGATCAACACCCGGTTCGGCTACTCGGCACTCGAGATGAAGGAGTACTGGAGCGCGCTGCAAGCCGAAGGCCGCGCCGCCGAGCTGCGTTTCCTCGCTGCCGACTACGTCTATACGATCGTCCTGGGCGCGACCATGATCGGGTCGCTGGCCTGGCGCCTTCACCACGTCCCGGAATGGCCATTCGTCCTGGTCGTGTTCCTGGCCGTCGTTTCCGATTGCATCGAAGACGCGCTGCAACGGGGCCAGATCAGGAAATACCCCTTCGAACAATCGGGTGGAATGCCGGAACACATCCCCGTTGCCAGCTTCGCGACGCAGTGCAAGCTGGTCCTCTATTTCCTGGGTTTCCTCATGCTCGCGTGCTTGGCGTGCCCGTTGGCTTTGCCAAAGGCGTTGGCGATGCTCCTGTCCTTCGCCCCGGCGCTGGCTGGAATGACGGGCAGAATCGGATAGCAGCCGCCCTGCACGAATGAGATTTCCCCTGTCGCCGTGGAGGTAGTTCATGCGATTTGCCCATTTGCCGGTTGCCGTGCTGCTCGCAATGCCGCCCGTCGCCCTTGCACAAGCGGACGCGCCCGCTTCGCCCAAGCCTCTGCTGCAATCGATCGCCAACGACGTGCAGGCGGACGCATTGCGCGCCACGATCACCAAACTGGTCGGCTTCGGCACCCGCCACACGATGTCGGACACGGTGTCGGACACGCGCGGCATCGGCGCCGCGCGGCGCTGGGTGAAGGCGCGTTTCGAGCAGATCGGCAAGGACTGCAAGGGCTGCCTGCAGGTCGAGACCCCCGAGCAAAGCGTCACCGGCGAGCGCATCCCGACGCCGACCACGATCATGGACGTGCTCGCGATCCAGCGCGGCAGCGACCATCGCGATGGACAACCCGACCGCGTCATCGTCATCTCCGGCCACCTCGACTCGCGCGTGCGCGACGTGATGGATGCGAAGTCCGACGCGCCCGGCGCCGACGACGACGGCTCCGGCAGCGCTGCCGTGCTCGAGGCCGCGCGCGTGCTGTCGAAGCACCAGTTCCGCGCCACCCTCGTCTACGCCGTGCTCTCGGGCGAGGAGCAGGGCCTGTACGGCGGCAAGCTGCTCGCCCAGACCGCGCACGATGCGCACTGGAACGTCGAGGCCGCGCTCAACAACGACATCGTCGGCAACACCCTCGGCACCAATGGCGTACGCATCGATTCGTACGTGCGCGTGTTCTCCGAAGGCACGCGCTCCACCGAAACCCCCGAGCAGGCCAACACCCGCCGCTACGGCGGCGGCGAAGTCGACAGCCCCTCGCGCAACCTCGCACGCTTCATCGACGGCCTCGCCGACGCCTACCTCAAGGACTTCCACGCCCGCATGGTCTACCGCACCGATCGCTTCCACCGCGGCGGCGACCAGGTGCCGATGCTCGCGATGGGCTACCCGGCGGTGCGCTTCACCGAGGCGATCGAGAACTACACCCGCGAACACCAGGACGTGCGCACCGAGAACGGCGTGCACTACGGCGACGTCCTCGACGCCGTCGACTTCGACTACCTCGCGAAGGTCACGCGCCTCAACGCGATCACGATGGCCGCCCTCGCCATGGCCCCGGCGCCCCCGGCGCAGGTGAAGACCGACGGCGCGGTGACGATGGACACCACCGTCAGCTGGACCGCCGTCCCGGCCGCCGCCAGCTACCGCGTGTGGTGGCGCGACACGACCGCGCCGCGTTGGGATGCATCGACCAGCCGCCCCGCCAGCGGCGCGACCTCGCTGGTCCTGAAGGACGTGAACATCGACGACTGGTTCTTCGGCGTGTCGTCGGTGTCGGCGGACGGGTGGGAGAGCCCGGTGGAGTTTCCGGGCGACGCCGGCGCGTTCCGCGCAGCCACGGAAAATGATGCGTCCACAAAGCGAGCGCCCTGAGCAGGAACCGTAGCCCGGATGAAATCCGGGATCAGCGCCCGTCGTCCCCGAATTTCATCCGGGCTACTTCGCTTCTGCTTCAGTCACTCTAGACAGCAGCGGGAACGCATCGGGATGACGGATCGACTCGACCGACAGGTCGATGTCGAGATCCGGCCAGAACAGGTGGTTCGGCGTCGGGCGCTCGACGTTCGTCACCTGGTCGATGGTCGCGTTGCGAAACCAGGGAAACTGCTCGAAGGCCAGCAACAATTCCTCGTCGTCGAGCAGCAGCCAGAGGCCCGTCCGCGAGACGTGGGTGACGTCAACTGCCGAAGTGGCGATTCCAGGCATGCCGGATCTCCTCTAGATGTTCCTCAACCACCCCGCTGGCTTCGCGAAGCTGCTTTTCCGAAAGGCCAATGGACGTTGCCAGGGCAACCGATGGCGTGAGCCAGAACTTGGCTTCCCCATCCGGATGCGCGACATGGACGTGCATCCGCGACTCTTCCCGCGAGAAGAAGAACAGCCGGAACGGCCCTTGGCGAAGGATGGTTGGCGCCATGCCGATACTCTACCCGACCCATGGATCGATCGCGTCTCGAGCCAGGCCATCCGACCGGCCCGTAAGGGACGGGCGTTGTCGCGGGTAAGTGAGCAAAGGCCAGCGGGGCCGGGGAAAGAAGAACGGGAAAGGATATAGAGTGAACCAAAGTCCCGCCGCCGCCAGCTACCGCGTGTGGTGGCGCGACACGACCGCGCCGCGGTGGGATGCCTCGACCAGCCGCCCCGTCAGCGGAGCGACGTCACTGGTTCTTAAGGACGTGAACATCGACGACTGGTTCTTCGGGGTGTCGTCGGTGTCGGCGGAGGGGTGGGAAAGCCCGGTGGAGTTTCCGGGGGAGGCTGGGGCGTTTGGCGCGCCAGTCGGCGCCCGATAGGGTGAAAGAGATCCACCTCCACGACTTGTCTAAGTTGCTGAGTTGGACATCATCAGCATCTTCGCAATTTTGTGGTCCGCGACAGGCGCAACCTTCCCCCGACTAGACTTTCGAGCAAGGGAAAGCGGGCTTGATTTCCCGATTGAGAAAAGTTCCGACTGAATCAGCCGCCATGAGGCGTTCATACATAAAAAGAGGAACGTTGAAATATTGGTAGACACCCGAGGTCTTGAACTCGATCTCAAGCGTTTCGCTGTCAGCGTCGTATCCAACCGATGCGATGTTTGAAGAGCTCACTGGACTACGTTCCATCTTTTTCTCCGTCGGTCGCTGGCTTTCGCCACTTTGAGTTTTGCGCGCGCCACGCTGCGACCAGCGTTTCGAAGTCGCCCTTGATTCGTTTCGATGACCAAGCTGATGCAACAAGCGGATCTTCGCTCTCTGGTCGATCGCTCCCTTGAGGCAGCGTGACCCGACACCTAACAGGAAGACGAGCAGCTTCGCCAATGACGATTGCTTCGCCTGTCCTGAGGATGGGTAGACTGTCAACGACACCACTCAAGTTGTCAGGCAATGCTGCCTGCACTTTGGATCTATCACTGCTATTGGTCAGGCGAAGTGCGAAGAAGGTGCCGCATTGCGACAAAATCGTATCGTCGATCTCTGAAGGGCGCTGACTAATGATCATCGCCCCAACGCCGAATTTTCGACCTTCTTTCACGATCCGCTGGACCATGTCTCGTGCCAAACTTTCGCCGTCTTTGCTGAGGTAGCGATGGGCTTCTTCCATGACGATCAGCTGTGGGCGCTTGCGTCCGCCCTCTGGCAACTCGCGGCCCCAGAACAAACCCTGATAGATGATGTTGAGGATTCCGCCGATGAGCCGCGTCATTACGGCGCTCGGAATTCCTGAGAGATCCAAGATGGTTATAGGCTTGTCGTGGCCAATCCAACCATCCAACAATTGTGGGAGATCACATTCGATGCTCCCATCCAATTTTGGCTCCCATTTCCCAGGATGCAACATGAAATCATATTGACGATCGAGCAATCGCGACCTCAGCAGCGTCAACTGTCTCCGTATTGAGAGAACGCCGGCGTTGTTCATGAAAGGTGGGGCGCTACCTGCTCCCGGTAGGGGATATTGAGGTTGCCTAAGTGTGTTCGCATCTCCATCAGCTGTCTTCGCGGACACTGTGCGCGCCTGGTCGTTCCATGTCTTGATTTCTGGATCTATCAGGTCAAGCCAGAGCTGTTTCAGACTAAATGGTATCGGGCTGTCCGAAGTTAGTGAGTTTGCATCAACTCCAGGGAATTCCAACGTTGTGGCAATCCCTAACTTTGCATCAAGTATCTTGTCGAGTATCGGAGAAAGCGCCTTTTCCTCAACCTTGCCCATCAAGAAATGGAGCAAGTCGCCAATCTCCATTGCCCAGTAGGGGACATAGAGTGGCTCCGTTCCCTCGGTTGGATTGACGCGAAAGGTCTTAGCAACGTTGCTCAAAGCCTTTCTGTATTCCCCGTGGACATCAAGGAGAAGGATGCGTGCAGAAGGAAACGACTTTTCACCGCTCTGGCCCGCTGAGATCGAACGTAGAAGGCTCGCGACAGTAGTCGACTTGCCGGATCCGGTAGAGCCGAGGACAGCCGAGTGCCGTGTCACCAGGCGATCCAGATCGATCCTGACGGGAATGCTCTCGGCTGCCGCCAACCTTCCGATCGTCACTTGACCGGCCTCGGACGTCCCGTAGATTTTCTCAAGGTCTGCTTCAATGACGAGATGTGCCTCATCGTTGATCGATGGGTATTGGCTAATGCCGCGCTCGAAAGTTGCTTCTACAATTTCGCCTACAAGTTGCACGGTCATCCATCGTTCGCCACGTGCCGCCGCATCCTTCAACGTTTCTGGAGTCGCAGTCGCGCCCACGTCGGCGATGATTCCGTAGAGGTCATGGTAGCCTTGGGGAATTCGCACAAAGCTTCCAACTTGTCCGACCCGATAGCTTCGTCCCCCAATGATGGCAATTCCGGAGGCTATTCCTTGAAATTGGCGGATGCTGACCATTGCGCCGGAAACAGCGCCCACATGACCAAGTAGCGTTGAAACACTCATACGATGGCTGCCGGGTCGGATCCTGCGGCAGTAGCGGGTCCGGAACCATGGGAAAAGATCTGTGCAGAGCGGGATGCTGCAAAGAATCTACAGAATGGCTCGATAGCGCCGAGAAGAAATTGGTCAGGATCGGTCGACCCCTGCTTTCCCCAATATGTCGATCGAATTGGTCCCCAGTCCTTGCTGGGCAGGTCGTTGGGAACCGCCCAAGCGCCACGAATGCCATTCATCATGGCCTTGTCCCGAGCATATACGCTGAAGTTTGGGCGTTTGCTTGCGAGATCGCAGGCTGCGATTTCTTCGTCTAGCGGTTTGAACATGAAAGCAAAAACACTCGCTGACGCGTTCCCTGCGAGACCCTCATCGATTCGTGCGGCGACATGAGCATCCGCGTACGAAAAGCCTATCGAAATTAAGAGGGTGTCATCGGTGCTCAGGAAGTTTTTTAAACGATCCAGAAGCGCCGTATATGGTGCTTTCTGCGTTTGATCGTATTTCAGATGTTCGGGAAAAACCAAGTGACTCGCACTGCTTTTCCCGGTGCGAATTACCTCGTCATTCTCGCCAGCACACCATCCGAGCGACCCATGAATCTTCCATAGACGGGTCCAGCGTGCCGGCAGGTCGTTTCTCGCCACGGAAACTGGATCGAAGAACGGCTCGCGACCACCAGTGAATCCGTCAAAGTAAGGAGCTCGTGCGGCCTCGAACGCCTCTTCAAGGAGCAAATCATAATTTGTTGTGAATACTTCGACGGGATAGTCGCGAGACACACCCGTCACCCAGTTGACCAAATCGGCGTAAGCCGACATTGGCTTAGGGAGGCGAGCGTCGACAATCTTGCCGATTTCGGTACAAATATCATGCCCGAGCTTCTCATAGCCTGATCCATCCAGATCATGAACCTTTGTCTTGCCAATGACTTTAGCGAGTGATCGAACGCGCGAAAGCATTGTTTCAATATCGCCTTTGGAAAGTTCTGCTTTCAGGCCAAGGAACTGCGCCCCATAGGTCGCATCGAGGGCAGCCAAGACTTGGGTCGTAAGTCCGGCTACGGCAGGAACAAGTGGATATGTGCCATCGGCCTTGGGCATTCCAGCAGGCCCGCCAGCTCCGATCAGAAGGCCAATTCTCTTCCTGCCCTGCGCAATAATTGTGCGCAGCGAAGCCATGTACTGGTCAGGATTGTGGACGCTGACACTCATGGCTGTTCTCCGTCGACAAACGCATAGTGGCGATTGGGTCAGCTCTATCTATATCTTGGACCTAAAAGTATTGCTTGTCGTCGTGCGGAACGAGGTCGACCGGACCGTGGCGAATCTCACCCAGCGTAGAATCCCGCTCATCAGCGAATAACGCTGTCAAGATCCGAACGGTGTCAGAGACACTTTCGTGCTCTGCCTCCTTTTTCGCAGGACTTGGCCGCGCGGCGGGGTGCAAAAGGAAACGGCCATCCGGGGATGGCCATTCCTGGGTACAAACATCCGGTGGCGTCAGGGTCTGCGCCGCAGGACGTTGCGACGAGGGATCAGAACGACGATGGATCAGAACGACGATGGATCAGAATCGGATCTCGGCGTCGCCGGTCCAGGTGCCGGTCTGTCCGTGGACGCCAAAAGCCCTGGCTCCCGCATATTCGTAGTTCACGCCGATAGCGAAGTTGCGGGTGAAGTCCCAACCCGCGCCGGCGCCGATGTAGCCCGACGAGTGGTTGTCGGTCAGGTGCACGGTGCCGCCTCCGCCCTGGAATGCGGCCGGGACCTTGGTCTGGGTGCGCAGGAAGCCGCCGCGCGCATCGACATAGAAGCCGGTGTTGTTCGGGCCGAAGTCCCACTTGCCGACCACGCCGATGCCCCAGCCGTCGACGCGCACGCTGGCGCCGAAGAAGCTGTTGTCGTGCTTGCCGTAGTCCATGTAGCGGCCTTCGAGGCCGAGGTTCGGGTTGAAGCAATAGCCGCCACTCACGCCGGCGGCCGCGGCGGAACTGGAACTGCCGAAATCGTTGATGTTCAGGTTGCTGCTGCCCACGTTGCCGCGGACGAACCATCTGTCGTCATCGGCTGCGACCGCGACGGAGGAAGCGCCAGCCAGGGCCAACAGCGAAGCAACGAGAAGTGTCTTCATGGTTTCTCCTGAGCATGGCGATGTGCTACTTCACGTGCAACGCAAATCCGCAGCCAATTGGGACGGAGTAGAAGCCAAAACGGTTTCGGAGACCCTTCCGCACATGCAGGAGTTCCTTGCACCTCGCCGCGTCGCGCGAACCGTGGCAAATCGGCCCGGCGTAGAATCCCGCCCATCCGATCCGATCCGACGGGAGCTCCACCATGTTCCAGGTTCTTGCCGTGCTGGCACTCGCAGGCCCTGCGGCTGCCGGCGGCCCGACGGTTCCGGACACGGCCGCGGCGTCGCACATGGGCCAGACGGTCACGCTCGACTGCAACGTGGTGAACGTCAAGCACGCGCACAACGGCATGACCTACGTCGACTGCGGCGGCCTTTTCCCGAACATGCTGGCATCGCTGGTGGTGTTCGCGAAGGACACCGCGGCGGTCGGCGACCTCGACGCGTACAAGGGCAAGCACCTGCTCGTGCGCGGCAAGCTGGAGCCCTACAAGGACAAGCCGGAAATCGTGCTGACCGAGCGGGCACAGATCCAGCGGTGAGCGTCGTTTGGAACAACGGTGTCGGAGGAAATATGCAATTGAAGCGGATATTCCCTGTGGCCCCTTTCAATTCTCGCTCCTTTTAGCTCGTCGTCCACATGGCGTTGCGCGATTCCAGGTTCGCTGGTCGCGCCACGCAGCCTCAGTTGTTGCTTTCCCCGATCTCCTGAGCCCCGACGCCCGGCTGCGCGACCGTCTGCGTCTTGGCGGAGTCGAACGGAACCAGCGTGCAATCCTTCCACGACTCGGGGCATTCGCTGACCGAGAAATGGAGATCGGCGGCGTCCTTGTTCCATACGTACTGGATCAGGTAGCGCTTGCCTGGCTGCGCCGAGAACGTCAGTTCTTCGTAGTGCTTCGCGGTGATGAACGGGTCGTCGGATGGAAGCGCATCGATCGGCATGTATTTGTCCGCCAGCGTGTGCGCGATCTCGTTGGAGAACAGTCCCTTCCGCGCCGTGTCGATCGTGATGAACAGGACGCCATAGGCGTGGGATCCGGGCGTGACGCCGACCATCTGGGGCTCGTTGTGAGCGGGCGACACGTTGACCAGGCCGGGCTTCTGGCCGGGCTTCCTGCCTGCCTCCGCTTTCCTGACGGTCTCGGCGTAGGCGGACATCGACGGAAACGATCGCGGGTCCTTGCCATCGAAACTCAACAGCAGGACCGCCGGGCCGCTGAAACCGCGCTGCACGCGGACGATCGCTTCGGGTTGCGCAGGAACCGAGCCATCGTCCAGCGGATACAGTTTCGGTTCGCGCGCGGATGCCTGCAGGGAGCAGGCCAGCATCCATGCGGCGATCGGCATCCAGGGTCGGAGTTTCATCGGCAGGTACCTCTCGTGGCTGGCGAGGACAAGGGTCAGGGAGAATATGCGATGGAAGCGGATATCCCCCCTTGCTGCTCTTGGCTGTTCACTTCGACTCCAGTTCCTGCGGCGCGTAGGTGCGCTCCCACGACAGCAGTTTCGGAGTGGCCGCTCCGTCGAGCATGTCCTGCACATGTTGGTCGTTGAACGTGCCGCGGATGAACCCTCCGGTTTCCTGGAACAGGATGAGTTCGGATGCGCCCTGCCGGAAGACGAAACCGACACCGGGGGGTTCGTGTTTGGGACCGACCAGGTTGTACAGGCCGTCGTACCAGTTCGATGGCTCGCCGAGCAGGCCCACCAGCGCCTCCCGCGCGGGTCCTTCGATCCTTCGCATCCGCTGCCTGTCCAGGTGGGGTTTGAGCGGATCGGGAACCGGAAAGATGTAGGCCTCGCTTGCGGTGCGGATGAAGCGCAGGACGCGGGGGCTGTCCGCGCTTTCCCCCTCGAAATTCCATTCCGAAACAGTGCAGCAGCGCACGTAGCGCAAAGGCTCCCATCCCATCTCCGGATCGGACAACCACACCCGCATTCCTTCCCGGTCGATCACTTCGATCCGTGACGGAGGCTTGTAGCTATGCCTGATCGCGTAGTCGACCGCTTCGCGGAGTTCGTTGATCGGCACGTCGTGCCACTGGCCGAAGACCGGCACGTCGCGGATCCGCGTCGCCTCGTACGCCAGGACCGGCGAGCACAGCGCGCCAAGGGCGATTCCAAGCAGCAGATGTCTCAATGCAACCTCCGTGGGGCCGTTGGCCCTTGCCTGCGCAACCCCTACCGATAAATGGGCGGGGCGCCCCAGTTGTCGTCACCGGGGCAGTCGCGCATGTTGCCGATGTACACGCGCAGGTCGCCGGCCGGGTGGAAATTCTTCAGGTGTGCCTCGAGCACGTTGCCGGGGCGCTTTCGGAACGTGGCGGGAAAGCAGGTCGCGACGACCTCGTCCGGCGAGCCGGTGTGGATGCGCAGGGTGAAGTCGCGGATGCCGTCCTTCCAGGTGTTCGCGGTGGTCAGCACGTAGTCGATGATCGTGCCGGGGATGCCGCCGTAGGGATCGCGCGATGCCTCATCGGCGAAGAGCTTCTCCAGTCGCGCGGTCTGTCGCGGGGTGGCGCAGAAACGGTGCATCCTCGCCTTCGTGTACTGCTCGGCGGCGCCGTAGTAGCCGCTGTCCGTGCCACCGGCGATGAAGGGCTGGTAGGAATGTTCGACGTGCACGACGCGGTGCGCCGGAAAGGTCTGCCGCCACTGGTAGTGCACGTGGGTGTTCCAGGTGGCCTCGTCATCCTGGTCCAGCAAGCCGGCCTGCTTGAGTGCGGCCATTTGCGCCGGCGTTGCCGGGCGCCTGGGCGTCTTTTTCGGCCCGTCTTCCTGGTCGAAGGGGAAGCGCGCGATCTGCTCGCGGCTCAGGCCTGCCGAGAGCAGCCGGGCGGTGACGTCCTTGCCGTGGACGGTCGCCCGCACCAGCGTGTGGAACGGCGCCGGCCGGCCGTCCACGGCGATCGTGAAGTCCGCGGGAGCGCCGGCCGGGTAATCCATACCGGAGAGAAAGGCAGGGTAGGCTGGCAGCGGGAAAATCAGGTCGTGGGTGACGTCGCCATCGCTCTCGTTGAGGAAGTCGAAGCTCACGCGGATCTGCGAGCAACCCACGTCCAGTTGCTCGTGGACCATGGCGACCCGGTCGGTCTTGCCCAGGACGATGCCGCCGACGCCCTTCTCGGTCACGCCGTCGTCGGCCGCAGCGAGACCTGGAAGCGCCAGTGCGACCAGTGCGACCGATGCGGCGAGCGTGCCTGCGCGAAGATGCATGGGATCGTTGCCGCGAAGCGTGGACTCCACCCAGCATCGCACGAAAAAATGCGCTCGCGAATCCACGTGGGACCCTCTCCCTAGGAGAGGGTTTCGCACGTCGCCAGACCCTCAGGGCGTCAGCTGCTGCGCCTGGTATCCCGGCAGGTCGTTGTAGCCGAACGCGAACACGAAGAACTCGTTCGGGTTCGCCGCCCCCGAGGGGTGCAGGCTGTCGGTGACGGTGGGGATGAAGTCGTTGTCGTTGGCGACGAACAGGGTGTGCTTCTTCACGCCGGCGATGACGACGTCCGGACCGAAGGCCAGGCCTTCGAGCTTGGCGGGGATTTCGGTGGCGGCGATGCCGTGCGATCCGAGGGTGGCGACGATGTCGAGGAAGGGCGTCTTCGCCACCGCGAACGGAGCGAGCTGGGCTTCGCCGGTGACCTTGCCGACGGGGGTCGCGCCGTTGAGGTCGATCTTGTAGACCATCTTGAACGCGGCGGTGGAGCCGTCGCCGAAGCCCTTGCCGTCGCGCTCGTCGACGAGGAAGGCGTGGTCGTTGACAGCAACGATGTCGCTGACGGTCGGGTACTTGGGCTTGCTCGCCGTGCCGATATTGGTCAGCGGGTAGGCGTATTCCTTGATCAGGCCGGTGGTGAGGTCGATCTTGACCAGGCGCGTGCAGGCGGCCGCGGTGGCGCCGTCCTGGATCAGCGGACTCTGCATCGCGCCGACGAGGAACTTCCCGTCGGGCGTGATCGCGAGGCCTTCCATGCCCTTGTTGGCGACCCGGCCAGCGGTGTTGTCGGCGATCTCGTCGTTGCCGACCGCGCTCAGGTTGGTGACCGCGAACTTGGCCGGGAGGGTCCACTTGCCTGTGCGCAGGCCGGTGGCGCGATCGAAGCGGTACACGTAGGGACCGTATTCGTCGGAAACGAAGATGCTCTGGCCGTCGTTGCTGACGCGGATGCTTTCCGGATCCATGCGCGCGTCGAGCGGCTGGGTCGAGAGGTGCGCCGGGTTGAAGTTGTCCGAGCGGCCGGTGAAGTAGTGGGTGGCGTTCGTTGCGTTCAGCGCCGGCGCGCCGTCGGCGAGGCCAGCCGACACGCCGTCGCCATAGACCAGCTTGTCGCTGGTGTGGAGCAGGGTGGTGGCGGTCAGCACGGGTGTCAGCGCGAACGGCAGCGAGGAGCCGGGCGCCGATTTGGCGAGCGTCATCCGGATCGTGTGGAAGCGATCGATGTAGGAAGTCGTGTCGTCGACCGCCGCGTTGTAGGACACCGCGTTCGGGCCACGGTCGGGCAGGGCGAGGAAAATGCCGTTTCCGGCGTACGCGATGCCCGAGCCGAGCCCGCCGAGCAGGTTGCCGGCGACGCCGTTCTCGAGCGGCGCAGCGGTTTCGGCGGAAAGATCGGACTGGCTGGCGCTGAGGCCATCGACCGCGATCAGGTCGACGCCGGCGTGCGCGGCGGGGAGGGCGATCAATGCCGAAATCGCAACGGTGAGTCGAAGCTGCTTGAACATGTGCGGGTCCTCGTCCATGTGGGGAGGCGCCATGTTCGGCAGGAATCATTGCAGTTGTTCGGCGGCGCGGGCCCTGAAGCGCAAGGCGGCGGGTTGATCGATTGCGCGATGCCGGGCGGGGTCGGAACGCGTTAACCTGCCGGACCTGTCCCTGAGACCAAGGGTTGCACCGTCGTCGCCATGCCGATTCGTCCGTTTCGTCCGCGCGTCCTCGTCGCGCTCCTGAGCTTTCTTCTCCTCGCCTTGCCAGCCTGCAACCGCAGCTCCGGTCCGGGATCGACCGCCACGTCGGGCGGTGCCGCGACGGCGGCGGACGCCACCGAGGCAGCCCTTCGGGAAGCGTTCGTCCTGACCGCTTCCGGCAAGACGAGCGAGGCCGCCGCGGCGTTCGATCGCGCGATCGCGTCGGAGGGCTTTGCGCAGATTCCCGAAGCGCATCGCTACACCTCGCTGCAAATGGCTGGCGAAACGCACGAGGCGCTGCACGATCCGGCGAAGGCGCACGCGCTGTTCGTGCGTTCGAGCGAATCGAGCGAAGCCGAGAGCCGCGCCTGGAATTTCCGCCTGCGGTCCGCCGACGAGACCGGGGATTCCGCCGACGGCATGCATTGCATGACGGTCATCGCGCAGCACTGGCCCGGGGATCTGGAGCAGGTCCCGGGACAAATGATCTGGCGGATCCAGACCTCGCTGGGAGAAGGCGCCGAGGCCGACGCGCTGCGGTTCGACCTGTTCGATGCGCTATACAAGGCACACTGGAAGGACAAGGAGATGAATCCGAGCCCAGCCTGGCGCGAGCTGGCGCGGATCCTGCTCGTCCGCGCCGACCTCGCACGCGCCAGGCAGGTGGCGGCCAGCGTGGACGACACGCGCGTCGCGCTGTCGATGCGCGTGGACAAGCGCTTCGATGCGATCACGAAGGACAATCCAGCGTTCGATATCGACCGGCTGGCCGCGGCGAACCTGGACAAGGCGCGCGCCGAAGCGGCCCGCGATCCCGAGAGCCTGTTCGCGCGCACCCGGCTGATCTCGTCGTTGATGGATCTCACGCGTTACGACGAAGCCCTGCGGGTCGCTGATGACACCATCGCCATGACGGCCAACGGCAGCGGTCCGAAACGCTTCCGCGATTTCAACGAGCACTACAACTGGATCCTCAACGGTCGCGAGCGCGCACTGTTCCGGCTCGGGCGCGTCGACGAAGCGGTTTCCGAACTGGAGCGCGCGGCGCGCGCGCCCGAATACGGTGGGGTCAACGTCAGCCAGGCGATCAATCTGGCGGAGCTCTACATCGAACTCGGCAGAGCCAACGATGCACTGGCGACCGTCGCGAAGGTCGGCGACAGGATCTCGCCGTTCGGGCGCATGCAGATGGAGTTCGTCAAGCTCTGGGCGGCTGTCCAGCTCCACGACGCGAAGGCGGTCGACCAGCACATGGACTACCTGCGTGCGCACCGCGCCGATTCGAAGGAGACCTGGGCCGATGCGCTGGCGCTGGATGGAAAGGACGATGAGGCTGCGGGTGAATTGATCGACCAGTTGCGCAGCGAATACTGGCGATCCAAGGCGCTTGAAGACCTCCAGTACTACGCCGAAATCCGCCGCCTGCCGCGCGAGGCCACCTTGATCGAACAGTGGCGTCGCATCGAAGCGCGCGCGGACGTGCGCGAGGCGATCGCCAAGGTCGGTCGTGTGGAGACATTCCGGATCGATCCGAGCCCGTTCTGAGCACGGACATGCCGGCGCGGTATCCCCGGAACCCGATCGAAGGTGGTGAGAACCAGGTCAATGGTAACGGCGTCGGAGACAGTTTCCCGTCGCCTGCAGCGGCTCCTCATCGGTAACGCAGCGTGCGAACCGCGAAGGCGACGCGCGCTGCCGCCATCGGCGCTGGCGCCGTCATCCCGCGGTTCCGCTCGCCTTCCTTTTTTCCTCCAGCATCTTGAGCAGCTGCTGGTCCTCGATCTCGCGGCGCCTGACTTCCTGGCGCGCCAGTTCTTCCCTGCGCAACTGCTCGAGTTCCTCGGCGGTCGGCTCCTCGTGCATCGCCAATTCCACGCCCGCGGTCATCGCCGGCTCGCCGCGCGGGCTCTTGAGCTTGATGTTCAGGCGCAGCTCGTTGGCCGAGTCGGCGTTGCGGATGGCGTCGTTGTAGGAGATCAGCTTCTCGTTGTAGAGCTCGAACAGCGCCCAGTCGAAGGTGCGCATGCCCAGCTCGCGCGACTTGGCCATCACCGCCTTGAGGTCGTTGAACTCGCCGCGCAGCAGGCGTTCGGAGATCGTGGTGGTGTTGATCAGGATCTCGATCGCGGCCACCCGCCCCTTGCCGTCCTCCCTGCGCACCAGCCGCTGCGACACGACCGCGCGCAGGTTGGCCGCCAGGTCCATCAGCAGTTGCTTGCGGCGCTCCTCGGGGAAGAAGTTGATGATGCGCTCGATGGTCTGGCTCGCGCTGTTGGCGTGCAGGGTGGTCATGCACAGGTGGCCGGTTTCGGCGAACGAGATCGCGTTCTCCATCGTCTCGGCGTCGCGGACCTCGCCGATCAGGATCACGTCCGGCGCCTGCCGCAGGGCGTTCTTCAGCGCGTGATGCCACGAGTGGGTGTCGACGCCGACCTCGCGGTGGGTGATCAGCGAACGCTTCGAGGCGTGCGCGTACTCGACCGGATCCTCGATCGTGATGATGTGTCCGGGCGACGTCTGGTTGCGGTGGTCGACCATCGCCGCCAGCGAGGTCGACTTGCCCGAGCCCGTGGCGCCCACCAGCAGCACCAGGCCGCGCTTGGTCATCACCACTTCCTTGAGGATCTCCGGCAGCCGCAGCGTCTCGAAGCTCGGGATCTCGGCGGCGATCGTGCGCAGGACCATGCCGACATGCTGCTGCTGCATGAACACGTTGACGCGGAAGCGCGACAGCCCGGGGATGGCGATCGCGAAATTGCACTCGAGCTCGCGCGCGAATTCCTCGCGCTGCGCCTCGGTCATCATCGCGTGCGCGAGCTTGCGGGTGATCTCGCCGGTGAGCTTTTGCGGCGCCAGCGGCTGCATGCGGCCGTTGAGCTTGATGCTGGGCGGAAAGTCGTGGGAAACGAACAGGTCCGATCCGCCTTCCTGGCTCATCGCCGTCAGCAGCTTGTGCATGTAGGCGCGGCCCTGGTCCTCGGCAAGGTTCGACATGTCATTCCTTTGAGCGAACGAAAGCGGGACGTGCCGGCCGCCATGCGTATCCGGCATCCGGGCCGAACGCAGGGCCGGCATTCGGAGGATGCCTGCTTGAATCCGTGGGTGCCAGCGATGCGACTTCTCGCCCGTCGTCGATGCGGGAGAGCCACGCTGCATGCGGTCGCGGGCATTTCCCACTGTCATGCCAGCGCTGTTGGACTGGTCGCATACAGAAGGGCTAACACGCCGCGTGGATGGCTGTTTTTCAACGCCCGTATCCGTCGCTTGCACAGCTGCAATAACGCTCCCGCGTGCGTCATGCAAGCGACGAGGAAACGGTTGCGAGAACGCGCTATTGCGCCTCGAATGCGTCAGCAACGCCGTCTCCGAACTGGAGCGCGCGGCACGCGAGTCCGAAACGGGTGCGACTAGCGTTGGCTAGGTGATCAACCCTGTGGCAGCGGTGTCGGAGAAACTTTCCCTCCGTTTCCGATCGTTCAGTCCGCCGCCGCGAAATGCGCCATCTGGTCGGCATGCGCCTTCACGAAAGCAGGCCGGACCGTGGCGCGTGCGACGTAGTCGCGGCATGCGGGGTGTCCGGACAGCCGGTCGAAACGGTCGGCCAGGCGCAGCACGTCCGCCATGAGGATGTCGGCGATGGAGAAGGTTCCGGCCAGCCATTCGCGTCCGGCCAGCAACGGCTCCATGCGCGCCAGCCGGACTTCGACGAAATCGTCCAGGCGCTTCCATTCCGGCGTATCGCGCTTGAAGCCGGAGAACACGAAGATCGACCAGGGCAGGACCGCCATCTCCACCGAATTGAGCGCCGCGAACAGCCATTCGACCGCTTCGCTGCGGCCGCGCGGATCGGTGGGCAGCAGTGCGTCGCTGCGCTGGCCCAGGTGCAGCAGGATCGCGCCGCTCTCGAAGATCGTCAGGTCGCCATCGGTCAACCACGGCACCTGGCCGAAGGGCTGGTGCGCGTAATGCCCGGCACTGCGGTCGCGGAACGGCGCGCGCTCGACGCGATAGGGCAACCCGGCTTCTTCCAGCGCCCAGCGCACGCGCAGGTCGCGCACGTAGCCGCGCGGCATCTCGGGAACCCAGTCGAAAGTGGTGAGGATCAGGCCGGTCACGGGCGAGCCCCATCCGTTGAATGGGGCTGCCTCGCGCACGAGACTGGCCATCCATATCGGTCGCGTTCGACGTTGAGCCGTTCCATCTCGACGGTCAACCATACCGGTTCAACGTAGAACCGTTTCCTGTCGAAGTCGCCGGACCGCGGGCGACCGGCTTGCGATGGCGAAACGACGGGAGCAGGATGGGACCAGACCGCTGGCTGGGGAGACTTCCAGCGTCTGGGAGATTCGCATTTCGAACCGGAGGGGCGGGTCGGTGTCCTGATGCCGCCCTTCCTGAAACTGTCTCTGCGCCGATATTCGAAGACATTCCGCGGTGACGCAACACCCCTGATTTGGCAACTCCGATCGTACGAACCCGTGTGACGCATCCGCGCCGCACCGGCATTCCTCACTGGCACTGGATAGGGAACTGCAATGAAAAGAATCTTCTTCAAGGCATTGATCGCGTCGTGCCTGGTTGCGGCGGCGGCACCGATGGCGGTCTGGGCGCAATCTGCCCAGAACCTCGGTCTCACCCGGGTATCGGCAGCCGAGGTCGCCCGCGTGCACGGGTTGACCGCCGACTACGTCAGGACCCCGAATGGCTATTTCCACGCGTCCTGCGTGCAGCACGTCGACCAGAGCGAGCAATTGCAGGCGGACGGCAACATCAGGCGTGCCGACGGCAACGTCCGCCAGGTCGCTGCCTGCTCTTACCCGCACTTCCTCAACAGTGGCGTCCGCGTGGAGGCCACCGACAGTCCCACCCATCTGCCGGTTGTCTACAACGGCTACCTGCAACTGGTATCGGCGACCCTCGCCTCCGGCACCGGCAGGCTGACCGCCTACATGAAGGTCCCGCCCAATCCCACGATCCAGTCCCTCCAGACCCTTTATTTTTTCCCCGGTCTTGAGGATGGCCACAACGTGGTGACGATCCTGCAGCCGGTGCTGGGCTGGAACGGCTACGGCGCCAACAACTGGACCATCGCCTCCTGGAACTGCTGCAAGTCGGGTACGACGTACGTCGGCAACAACGTGGTCGTGCAGTCCGGCGACAAGATTTACGGCACCATGATCAGGACCGGCGGCCAGAACTGGACCATCACCGCGACCGACCAGACCCATCCCGCGCTGCCTTCGGCCGTCCTGGCGACCAATGGCTACAACCAGGTGTTCGACTGGATCTTCGCCGGCGCGCTGGAAACCTACGGCGTTACTGGATGCAACCAGTTCCCCAGGACCGGCCCGATCGCTTTCACCAACGTCCAGGTCTTCCTCGGCGGCAAGGCAGTGAGCAATCCGGCCTGGAGCGTCGAGCCCGGCACGGACAAGGAAACGGCCTGCACCGGCGCGACGATCGTCGATTCCAAGAACGTCAATATCAGCTATTGAGGCACTCGACACGATCCGCGCTCGCATTGACGTGCGAGCGCGGACGTTGGCCACAAAGGCTTTCCCGAAGCCTTTGCGATACCCATCCCGGCGGCATTGGCAATACTGTTGCCGCACGAACGGATGGCGGCGCCTGCCGGCTGGCAACGGCAGCGGCAAACCGCGAGAATGGAAGTCCGTCCGGTCCGACTCCATGGTGGGCTCGGCTTCATTCGGAACGGCATTGCGACGGTGACGGCGAATGCTCAGGGACGACCAGACGCCCTTATCGATCGACGATCATCATGTCCTGCTGTCGCCGCAACGGTGGCAACGTCGTGTCGCGCTGTGGTGCGGCGCCATCCTGGTCGCGCTGGCGGCGATCGCCTTCGCGAAGGGCGGCGAGCTGTGTTACGGGCTCTTCGTGCGGATGCTCGGTCATTCGCGATGGTGGCCGTTCCTGGTCACGCCGCTGGGCTTCGCGCTGCTGGCGTGGCTGACCGGGGGCGCGCTGAGGGCTACCCGCGGCAGCGGCATCCCGCAGGTCATTGCTGCCCTGGATCGCGAGGACGATGCGTCGTTCCGCACCAGGCTGCTGTCCTTGCCGGTGAGCATCGCCAAGATCGTGCTGACGCTGTTCGCGATGCTCGTGGGCGCCTCGGTCGGCCGCGAAGGCCCAACCGTCCATACCGGCGCCGGCCTGATGGTCTGGCTGGGGCGGCACCTGGACCAGGGCGACAAGAAGTCGCTTTCGCGCTTCGCGCTTGCCGGCGGCGCCGCCGGCATCGCCGCCGCCTTCAACACGCCCCTGGCCGGCATCGTGTTCGCTATCGAGGAACTCGCCGGCACGTTCGAACACCGTTTCAGCGGCGCGCTGCTGACCGCGGTGATGACCAGCGGCATGGTCTCGCTGTGGCTGATCGGCGACTACGCCTATTTCGGCGAGATGACCACGTCCTTGCCGATCGGCGAAGGCTGGATCGCCGTCCTCGTGACCGGAATCGTCGGTGGTCTCGCGGGCGGGCTGTTCGCCCGGGCGATCGTGCTGGTTGCGACCGGCCTGCCCGGTATCCTCGGCACGTTCCGGCGGCGATCTCCCGTCGTCTTCGCCGGCACCTGCGGCCTGGTGCTGGCGGCCGTCGGTTATTTCAGCGGCGACGCGGTCTACGGTACCGGCTACGCCCAGGTCAGGCAGTTGATCGACGGCAGCCATGCGATCACGCCGTGGTTTGGCGCCGACAAGTGGGTCGCCAACCTGGTCTCGTACGCAGCGGGCATTCCGGGCGGGATCTTCTCCCCGGCGCTGGCGGTGGGTGCGGGCATGGGCTCGACCCTCGCTCCCTGGCTGCCGCACACGTCACCGACGGCCGTCATCCTGCTGGGCATGGCCGCCTATCTCTCGGGCGTGACCCAGGCGCCGCTGACATCCGCGGTGATCAGCATGGAACTGACCGACAACCACGAATTCGTGGTGCCGATCATCGCGGCCTGCCTGCTGGGGCGGACCTTCTCCACGATGGTTTGCAAGGTTCCGGTCTATCGCGCGTTCGCCCAGCAACTGACCCGCGAACGCAAGGCCGAACTCGCGCAGGCGGGAACGCCCGATCTTCCCGGCGGCTTCCTGTCGCCGTCGGACGAGCCGTGAGGACCGTCATCGACGATGTCGATATCGCCGCGCTCGCACGGCTGCGCGGAACGAGCAGGAAATCGCGGTGGCCGAGTCGGGCAGATCGGCCTCGATCTCGCGCGCGAACCGAATCAGGCGACGACCAGCGAATGTGCGTACGTGATCAACGTTGTCAGTGCGCAGTGCGTCAATCCGGCGAGCGTAGGAGACCAGTGGCTCATGCCGGTGCAGAGCCACTGGGCGACCGCCGCGGCCAGGGCGAAGATCCGGGCGGTGAGATGGCTCATGCGGCCTTGCGCGCCTCGACGACCGGGAAGTCGATCTCGGTGGCGGCGACTTCGTTGATGTAGTTCGTCCACGCGTTCAGCGCGACGTGCTGCACGATCTCGATGATCTGGGCATCGTCGTAGCCGGCCAGCCTGACCGCGCGCACGGCTTCCTCGCCCACGTGCCCGCGGGCGCTGGCGACCTTGGCGGCGAAGCGCACTGCGGCGTCGGCCTTGGGGTCGTGGGAGGCGCCACTGCGATTGGCGCTCATCTCGGCGTCGTCGAGCTTCGCGACGTGTTTGCCGAGGTAGGTGTGCGCGGACAGGCAGTAGCTGCAGCCGTTGATCTCGGCAACGGCCAGGGCGATGCGCTCGCGCGTCGCCGCGGGAAGCCTGCCCTTGGCCAGCGCGCCGGACATCGACAGATAGCCTTCCAGTGCCGCCGGGCTGCTGGACACGAGGCGGAACAGGTTCGGCACGACGCCGAGCTGCTTCTTCACCGCTTCGAGCATCGGCTGGGAAGCGTCGGGGGCGGATTCGATGGTGGCGGGAGTGTGCAGGCGCGACATGGTGGTTCTCCGAGGGTTTGGGTTGGCTTCGTCGGACCGGAATGGCCCAGCGCCCGGGCAGGTTAAGTTCTACCGAATTCGCGCACTAGCCATGCTAGGCTGGAATCAGCCTTCCATAATTCGGAATAATCGTGGATCGTCTCGAAGCGATGTCGGTGTTCCTGGCTGCGGTCGAGACCGGCAGTCTTTCAGCCGCGGGACGACGCCTCGGCATGCCGCTGGCCACGGTCAGCCGCAAGCTCTCCGACCTCGAAGCGCACATGCGCACGCGCCTGCTGCAGCGTTCGACGCGCAAGCTCACGCTGACCGATGCCGGGGCGGATTACCTCGCCGCGTGCAAGCGCATCCTCGAAGACGTGGAGGAAGCCGAACGCGCGGCATCGGGCGAATACAGCGCGCCGAAGGGCGATCTGGTCGTGACCGCTCCGGTCCTGTTTGGCCGCTTGCACGTGCTGCCCGCGACCATCGAGTTCCTGAAGATTTATCCGGACGTGAATGTCCGCCTGGTGCTCGGCGATCGCGTGTTGAACCTGCGCGACGACCACATCGATCTCGCCGTGCGCATCGGCGCGCTTCCCGACAGCAACCTGGTCGCGACCCGCGTCGGCGCCATCCGTCCGGTCGTCTGCGCCAGTCCTGCCTATCTTGCGCAACGCGGCGTGCCGCGCCGGCCGGAGGATCTGGCCAGGCACGATGCCATCTGCTTCGATGGCCTCGCCGCCGCATGGACGTTCCGGGCCGACAAGGGTGACATCGACGTGCGGGTGAATGCGCGACTGGTCGTGAACTCCGCGGATGCGGCGATCGATGCGTCCATTGCCGGAGCTGGCATCACCCGCGCGCTTTCATACCAGATCGCCGGCGCCCGGCGCGCAGGATTGCTCGAGGCCGTGTTGCAGGACTTCGAGCCTGACGAGTGGCCGGTGAGCCTGGTCTATGCGACGCGCGGTCGCCTGCCGGTCAAGCTTCGCGCCTTCATCGACTTCATCGCGCCACGCATTCGGGACCGGTTGGCGGATGAACACGCGGCATGAGGATCATGCCCGTGTCGGGTAAAGCGTTTCACCACCAGCATGTCACCCGTCGTGCGACAGGCAGTGCGCTCAGGCGCCGCCATCCGGGGAAGGCAACTGCACCTCGAACACGGCCCCGCCACCGTCGCGCGGCAGGCAGCGCACGCGCCCGTGGTGGAGATCGGCGATCTGCCGCACCAGCGCCAGCCCGAGTCCCCATCCACTGCCGGTTTCGGCGCTGCGGTCGGGGCGGTAGAAGGGTTCGAAGATGCGCTCGCGCTCGGCTTCGGGGATGCCGGGTCCGCGGTCCGCGACGTGCAGGATGCGCGCGCCGGGGGCATCGATGGCGAGTGTTGCCTCGACGTCCTTGCCGCCGTGCTTCAGCGCGTTCTCGAGCAGGTTGCGGATCATCCGGCGCAGCAGGCGCGCATCGCCGCGGACTTCTGCGGCAACCGTGTCGAAGCGGATGCCGACCCGCGCGCATTCCTCCGCGAGCAGTACCTCCAGGTCCACGTCCGCGAGCTGCGGCTCGGCGCCGCCGCGCGCGTAAACCGTGTCGAGCTTGCTGGCGAGCAGGATCTCCTCGATCTGGGCGTCGATCTCCTCGCAATCCTTGCGCATGCCCTGCAGCCATTCGGGGCGCGGATCGGTCGCCTGCAGTTCCAGCGCCATGCGGATGCGCGCCAGCGGCGAGCGCAACTCGTGCGAGGCGTTGGCCAGCATGCGGCCGTGCGCGTCGAGCAGGGCGGCGACACGATCGGCCATGGCGTTGAAGCTGGTGGCCAGGCTCGACACTTCATCGCGGCCGGTTGTCGTCGCGCGCACCGCGAGGTCGCCCTGGCCGAAACGATCGACGGCGACCGTCAACGCTTCGAGCCGCCGCGTCATGCGCCGCACGACGGGCCAGGTGCCCAGTCCGACCGCGAACGCGATCAGGACGATCAGGACGAGCCCGCCGACGTGGTAGTGCAATTGGTTCGAATACATCCTGGCGACGACGATGCGGCCGTCGTCGAGGTGGATCCTGCGCGAGGTGGAATTGACATGGGCGTGCCAGCCTTGCCCGACCACGCCATCGCTGCGCGCGAGCACGCCCGCTCCCGCGATGCGCCGGCCGTCGCTGTCGTACAGCGCGAGGCCTTCGATCGGCCAGACCACCATGTGCGCCAGCGCCGCCTGCATAGCCTGCGGGGTGGCATCCGGCGGCAATGCGGTACCCACGACGGTGGCGATGAAGTGGTCGTACTCGGCATCGACCATGCGCTCGGCGGTGAATCGCCACAGCAGCATCGTCAGGATCACCACCACGGCCAGCGAGGCCAGCGTGGTCAGGTAGATCCGCACGTGCAGGCGCTGGATCACGTCGCGGCCTCGTCGTCCTGCACGCGGGTGAACAGGTAGCCGGCGCCGCGCAGGGTGAGGATGCGCCGCGGTTGCCTCGGGTTGTCCTCGATCGCGGCGCGGATGTTGGAGACGTGGACGTCGATGCTGCGATCGAAGGCATCCATCGCGCGTCCGGCGATCGCATCGAGCAACTGGTTGCGGCTGACCACGCGACCGGCGCGTTCGGCGAGCGCGACCAGGATGTCGAACTGGTAGCCGGTGAGATTGCGGACCTGGCCATCGAGGCGGACCTGGCGGGCTTCGCGATCGATCTCCAATCGCCCGAACCGGAGGACCGGATTGACTGGCGCGGCGCCGCGCCGCAGGACGGTGCGCAGCCGCGCCAGCAATTCGCGCGGGTCGAAGGGCTTGGGCAGGTAGTCGTCCGCGCCCAGTTCCAGGCCGACGACGCGGTCGGTGGCCTCGCCGCGCGCGGTGAGCATGATGATCGGCACGCCGCTGGATTCGCGGATCCGGGTGCAGATGTCGAGGCCGTTCGCATCGGGCAGCATCAGGTCGAGGATGATCGCGTCGGGCGACAGGCGCCGGTGTTCGATCAGCCCGTCGGCGGCGGTGTGACGTGCAACGACCTCGTACCCGCCTTGCGACAGGTACTGTTCCAGCATCGCGCACAGGCGCTGGTCGTCGTCGATGAGGAGGATGCGTTGCGGCAAGCGGGGCTCGGGGTTGGCTGTCTTCGTTCTTGATCGTCATTCCTGCGAACGCAGGAATCCAGTGTCTTCGGATTTCCAATCGTCGGGAGTCGCTGGATCCCTGCTTGCGCAGGGATGACGAAAAACTTGCGCCGGTTCGGGACGGGTGGGACGGGCTTCACCCGCCGTGAGGGTGCATGTCGTGCGACGCCATCATCCGTCGATCTCCGCGCCCAGTTTCGCACGCTGTTCGGGCGTGAGCACCCTGGCGACGGCAATCATCGTGTCCGCCATGCGATGGCTGGTCGCGAGCATCAGCCGGTCCTGTTCGGCGCGCACCGTCGCGATCGCGGCTTCGTCGATCGTGGTGGCCGCGAGCAGGGTCTTCAGTTGCTTCAGGCTCGCGTGGAAGCTCGCCATGTCCGCATGCTCGGCGTCCATCGCGTCCTTCATGATCGCGTGGATCTGCTGTTTTTGCGCATCGCCGACGCCGGCCTCGTCCAGGACCTTCTCGAAATGGGCATGCATGTCCGCATGCGAATGCCCGCCGTGCATCGCTGCGAAGAACGACGCGTGCGGGTTGTCTCCCATGCCGTCGGCGAAAGCGCGTGCGGCCGGCACGACCGTGATGAAGGCCGTCGCCGCGCCCAGCGCGATCATCACGGCGAGCGCGCCGGTGCGGATCGGGCTGCGTTTCCAGAGTGGGGGAGTGGAGTGGGTCGTCGTCTCTTTCGCGTTGGCTGGTTTCATGGCGGGCACCTTGGGGTTGGGGAATGCCGCGAGGGGAATCGCGGACAGGCGCATCGTCCCGTCGCAGCGTTCAGCGCGTACTGGCGGTTTGTAAAGATTTGTGTGCGGCCGCGTTTCGATCGTGCATCCGGAGCGATGCCGGAACCTCGCCGCCGCGACCGACACAAATCTTTACCGCGCGCAAAGATTGCCGAAAGGCGTCGTCGCCACGCTTGCAGCCAGCATGGAGATCACCGACATGCCTGGCCTGAAGGAACCACCACGATGTCCATCGAACTCGCGAATTTCCCAGCAACAGACCTCGATAAACCGACGATCCGGCGCACCCGCTCGGCCGGTATCGCGATCGCGACGGCTGCCGTCGTGTCGACGATCTTCGTCGCGCTCGACCGCAGTGGCGGCGGCACCACTCCAAGGGAAATCCTGCAGGGCATCGCCGGGTTGGAGAACCTCAAGGAACTCGTCCACGCGGTCGCGATCGCCAGCGTCTGCGGCATGGCATTCGGCTTTGCCGCGCTGGCGCGGCGGCTGGGCATGCATCGACCGGAGGTGCTGGCTGGCCTGGTGTTCTACCTGCTCGGCTGCGTCGCGATGATCGGCGCGACGATCCTGGACGGTTTCGTGACCCCGCACGTGGCGGTCGATGCCATCCAGACCGCCACATCGCCCGAGCGCGTTGCCTTCGCCTACAACCTCGTCCACTACCTCAACCTGGTCCTCAACGACCTCGCGAAACTCGGATGGGTCCTGCAGGCCGCAGGCACGTTCGCGTGGTCGGCGACCCTGCTTCGCGACCGCGGTTTCAGCCGCGCGACCGGCGCGGTCGGCGTCGTATCCAGCGCGCTGGTGCTGGGACTGATCGCGACGTCGTCGACCAGCCTGACCATGACCGCCTTGCTCAGCATCCTGGTCGCGCAACTGGCATGGAACCTTGCCGCGGGCCTCCTGCTGATCCGCGATCCAAGCACCGTCGCCTGAGTGATCCGCAGCGGCTCCGACACCGTTTCGGCCGCGAAGGCACGGGTCGGAGCCCGGCGCGCAATCGGATGCAATCGGGCCTATGATCGCCCCATTGTCGGCGCGGGGGTGACGGCGAACGCAGCGGTTCGACGGTTTCCGGCTTCGGGGGGAGCGATCATGGACATGGGCAGGCGATTTGCGGCGGAGCTTGTGGGGACGTTCTGGCTGGTGCTGGGTGGCTGCGGAGCCGCGGTCCTCTCGGCGCAATTCGGCGGCGATGCCAATCCGCTCGGCATCGGTTTCGTCGGCGTGGCGCTCGCGTTCGGCCTGACCGTGATGACGATGGCCTATGCCATCGGCCACATCTCCGGCTGCCATCTCAATCCCGCGGTGAGCCTTGGCCTGTGGGCGGGTGGGCGGTTCCCCGCGCGCGAGGTGCCGATGTATGTCGTCGCGCAAGTCGCCGGGGGCATCCTGGGTGCTGGCGTCCTCTATCTCATCGCGAGCGGCCATCCAGGATTCGACGCGGCCGCATCGGGCTTCGCGTCGACCGGATACGGCGAGCATTCGCCGGGCGGCTACGGCCTGCAGGCCGCGCTGGTGTGCGAGGCGGTGATGACCTGCATGTTCCTGCTGATCATCCTCGGCGCGACCCACAGCCGCGCACCGGCCGGCTTCGCGCCGATCGCGATCGGCCTGGGACTCAGCCTGATCATCATGATCAGCATCACGGTCACCAACACCTCGGTGAATCCCGCGCGCTCGACGGCCACCGCGATCTTCCAGGGCGGCTGGGCGCTGCAACAGCTGTGGGTGTTCTGGGTGGCGCCGATCGTCGGCGGCATCGCCGGCGGCGTGGTGTATCGCTGGCTGGGCGGGGCCGGGCAGGTCATTGCCGGCGACAAGGGCTGAGCGACTGTCGCGGGATCCGCGCTGCGCCTGGCGAATGTTCGCAGGACGCTGCTAAGGACGCCGGCCCTCGCTGCTCATGGCGAGGGCTTCATCCTTTCCTGCTGACGCCTCGCCGCGTGAAGCCAGCAACAGCATCGCCAGGCTGGCTGCCGCGAGTCCGGCGCAAGCCCATCGCCCCGCGGGCGGCACTCCACTGCCATCCAGCCACAGCCCGGTGAATGCGGGCACGGCGCCGAACAGTACGAGCCTGGCCGCCTCGAACGATCGCGCACGACGCCGCCCTTCCATCAACGCGCCGAGGACACCGAGGCTGGCGACCAGGCTGAGCGCATACACGATCAAGGCGAGCATCGGCATCCGCGCCGCGCTCTGCAGGAAGTAAACGCCCATGCCGAGCAGGAGGACGAACTGCGCAAGCCCATGGAGCGCCAGCGGGCGGGCGATGGGCGGATCGAACTCCGCGCGCTGCTGGTTGAAGGCCGGTTTCGGGAATCGTTCCGCCACATCCGCCGGACGCCATCCGGGGTGCATGACCCATACCAGCAGCTTGTCGCGCCAACGCCGCGCATGCCACGCGTCTTTCGCCGTCGCCCAGTACACCTCGGCATTGGCCCACAGAGGATTCCAGCTACGCAGTGGCGCGCGCGTACCGTAGACGGGTTTGTCGACCGCGTCCTCGTCGACGAAGCTGCCGAACATCCGGTCCCAGAGGATGAAGATGCCGCCGTAGTTGCGGTCGAGGTAGCGGTCGTTGACCGCGTGGTGGGCGCGATGGTTGGAAGGCGAGGCGAACACGCGGTCGAACCAGCCGAGCTTGCCGACCAGTTCGGTGTGGATCCAGTACTGGTAGAGCAGGTCGATCACCGCGACCACCGCGAACACTTCCACCGGGTAGCCGAGCAGCGCCATCGGCAGGTAGAAGACCCATCCGAGCAGCGCGCCGCTGCTGGTCTGGCGCAGGGCGGTGCTGAGGTTGTAACGCTCGCTCTGGTGGTGGACCACGTGCGCGGCCCACAGCAGGTTGACCTCGTGGCCCATGCGATGGAGCCAGTAGTAGCAGAAGTCGTACAGCACCAGCGCCGAGATCCACACCCAGGCCTTGTTCGCCGGCAGCGCGAACAGCGCCACGCGCTGCACGACCCAGGCGTAGATGCCGATCGCGAGCAGCTTGGTGAACACGCCTGCAACCTGCGACATCACCCCGAGGCCGATGCTGTTGATCGCATCGTTGAGTCGATAGACCTGGCGACGCATCAGCCGCGCGGCGAGGAGTTCGATCGCCATCAGGATGAAGAATCCCGGGATCGCGAACAGCATGATCCGCTCAGCCACGGCGCACCTCTTCGGACTTCGCGCGATCCACCGAGCGGGCGATGCACCACTGCGCGGCGTAGTAGCTGGCCAGCACGAAGAGTGCGGCCTCCGGAATGCCGCCGCCGAACTTGTCCCAGGCCAGCAGCGAATCGCTGACCACGAACAACGCGCCGCCAACGGCTGCCACCCGGGCCGGTTTTGCCAGCGCGTCGCCGCGCAGCGACCACGCGCGCGCGCCGGCCATGGCTGCCATCAGCACGAGCACGGCCACGTAGCCCAGCACCGCCGGTTTCAGGTCCGCCGGGACGTGCGGCAGCAGCGCGGTCAGGTTGGCCGCCGCGATCGCCGCATAGGCCAGCAGCGCCAACGCCCGCGCCGACCACGACGAACCGCCCGCGAACGCGGCGATGTAGCACAGGTGGGCGAGCAGGAACGACAGCAGGCCTGCCACGAACAGGTCGATGGGCAGCATCAGGAACACGTCCCCGGCCAGCGACAGCACGAGTCCGGCGCAGACCAGCGTGCGATAGCGCATCGCAACCGGTTGCGCGGCGCGCGCCGCCATCGCGAGCAGCAGCACGGTGGCCAGCGGCTTGCACAGGTAGTGCAGCCAGATCCACGGCCCGCCGAGCAGGGCGCCGGCGATGGCGCCCAGGGCGCTGGCGCAAATGGGGGCGGTCAAACGTGAGCTGCGGCGGGGCATCGAGGCTTCTCCTGCGAGGCCATACCTTAGCGTATGTAGCGGACGTCGTCCTCTTTCCGGAGAAGTTGACAACCGCCGGTCCCGGTAGTACTAATTGATTCGTACTAACCAATGCGTAGACAGCATGAACAGGAACGACCCGCATCCTTCGGAAGGCGAACTGGCGATCCTCCGCGTGCTCTGGGCGCACCACGGGCCGTGTTCGGTGCGCGACGTCCACACCGCGCTCTCGCGCCGCAAGGACACCGCCTATACGACCGTTCTCAAGATGATGACGATCATGGCGGACAAGGGCCTGCTGCGCCGCGACGAGTCCGAGCGGACCCATCTGTACGCCGCGGTCCATCCCGAGCCGGTGGTGCAGTCGGTATTGCTCAGGGATCTGCTGCGCAGGGCATTTTCGGGCTCGGCCGTGCAGCTCGTGCAGAGCGCGATCGATACCCACGCTGCCAGCGCCGACGACCTCGACGCCATCGCGAAGATGATCGCCGACGCGAAGAAGCGCCGGCGCAAGGAATGATCCGGTGACCTTCGCCAGCGTCCCCATCGCGCTTGCCGCCGCACTGTTCGCTTCGGTGTGGCAGGTCGCGGCCCTGGCCGCTGCGGCATGGCTCGCGCTGGCGTTGCTGGAACGGCGCAGCGCGGCGTTGCGCCATCTCGTCGGCATGGGTTTCCTGCTCGCGATGGGGCTGGGGCCGTTCGCCACCTTCGTGCAGGCGCTGATCCGCTCCGATGCTGTAGTCGTGGCGATGCCGCAAGCTCCGCAGGGCGCGATCGCGCCACCGGCGTGGTACGCGTGGCTGTGGCTGGCCGGAGTGACGTGGCGGCTTGCTCAGCTTGCGGGCGGCTGGTGGCGGATGCGTCAGCTCGAAGCGAAGGCCTGGGTGGAATTGCAGCCGGAATGGATGGCGCGCATCGAAGTCCTGCGCCATCGCCTGCGGATCGGTCGACAGGTCTCGGTCCGGCTCGTCGGCGATGTGATGCCGTGCGCGGCACGCGTGCTGCGGCCGGTGATCTGGCTGCCGGCGGGGCTGCTGGCGCGGCTGCCGGCCGATCAGGTCGAGGCGATCGTCGCCCACGAACTCGCCCACATCCGTCGCCTCGACTGGGTCTGGAATGGCCTGCAGTGCGCGATCGAGATGCTGCTGTTCCATCACCCCGGCGTGTGGTGGCTGTCGCGTCGCATCCGCCAGGAACGCGAGAACGCCTGCGACGACCTCGCGGTCCGCGCCTGTGGCGATCCGATCGCTCTTGCCGAAGCCCTAGGCGCGCTCGAGGGCATGCGCGGCCCGGGTCCGATCCATGCCCTTGCCGCCAACGGAGGTTCGCTCATGCAACGTGTCACCCGACTCCTGTCCCCCATGCCGCCGAGACCGATGCGGGGTCTCTCGCTCGCCGTGTTCGGCACGCTCGGCATGGCCGCCGTCGTGTTCGCAGCGACGCCCGGAACCGCCACGACGCCCGCGACCGGATGGCTTCCATCGCCATCGCAAGCGGTCGTGCTGCACGGCGATCTCGATGGCCATGCGGTTCGCTACGAAAGCCGCATCGAACCGAAAGGCGAACGCATCGAACGTTTCCTCGTCGATGGTCGTGAGGTCGCGATCGACGCGGCTGCGCGTCGCTGGATCGTGGCCGCGACCCACATTCCGACACCGCCATTGCCGCCATCGCCACCGCGCCTGAGCGATGTCCCCGCACCACCGGCTGCGCCCGCACTGCCACCGCCGCGGCGCCTGAGCGATGTTCCCGCACCGCTGGCCCCGCCCCCGCCACCGCCGCCGCGCTTCAGCAATGTTCCCGCACCGCCGGCCGCGCCCCTGCCGCCGCCGCCGCACCTCGCCAGCCTTCCCGCATCGCCGGTCCCACCCGTGCCGCCGCTGCCGCCGCGCCTGGGCAACCTCCCCGTGCCGCCGGCTCCGCCCGCACCGCCGCCGCCGCCTTCGACCTACGACTCCGAGGCCTATCACGCCGCCGCGGCCGCCGTGCAGGGCGATCCGCAACTACGCGCTGCGCTCGGCGGTCAGGTCGCGGTTTCGGGCATCGCCGGACCGAGCAGGATCGAGGATGCGCGCGCCGACCTCACGCTGGCGGTATCGGGTCCTCGCGGACACCGGATCGTGCGGGCGACGCGTTCCGTGCAAGGCGGCGCCTGGCGCATCGATGCGGACGCTCCTTCCGGCGGAGCGGCGCGTTGAGTTTTTTTGCCGACAAGTCCTAATCAATTAGTAGAAAGATCTGCCTTGCTGCCGGCTGGCCAGCAGCGAGGTGGACCGGCAGGGCCAAGAGTAGGATGCACGGGGAGCATCCGGAAAATGCCGTTCGGGGTGCTTCCTCTCACCGACTCGGGACGCCGCATGGCCAACTTCGCATCGCTTCTGAAAGACGAGATCTCGCGCATCAGCCGGAAGGAAATCCGCAAGGAGGTGCTGGCGCTGCGCAAGGCGTCGACCGTCCAGCGGCACGCCATCGCCACGCTCAAGCGCCAGGTCCAGGAGCTGCAGCGGAGCCTGAGCGTCGTTGCGAAACGGACGAAGCCCAAGGCGGCCAGCGAGATTGCCGCGTCGGGCAAGCCGCTGCGTTTCGTGGCGAAGGGCCTGGTGTCGCTGCGCGCCCGGCTCGGCCTGTCGGCGCCGGAACTGGCGCGGCTGCTGTCGGTCAGCGCGCAGACGATCTACAACTGGGAGCAGAAGAAAACCGTTCCCGGCAAGCCGCAGGTCGCCGCGCTGGCGGCGCTCAGGTCGACCGGGAAGCGCGAGGTGCGCACGCGTCTCGAGGAGCTCTCCGAATAGGTTGGGCGGGCGGTCTCAAGAGCGCTCCCGTCGGTCCAATCCGGTGAATTTCCCGGGAGCGCTTCTGACGTAGCTGCTGCGGGAGCGGCCAGGCAAACGCAGGATCGGAGGGCACATGAAGCCGACACCTCATCCGGATGGCGCGGCCGCCTCCGCGAACATCACCCGGAGGATCCAGGAACTGGGCGACTGGAGGGGCCAGACCCTCGCCCATGTCCGCCAGCTCATCCACGATGCCGACCCCGCGATCGAGGAAGAGTGGAAATGGGCGAAGGCAACGAGCCCGGGAACCCCCGTCTGGTCGCATGACGGCATCGTCTGCACGGGGGAAGCCTACAAGCAGGCAGTGAAACTCACCTTCGCACGCGGGGCTTCCATCAAGGATCCGAAGAAGCTGTTCAATGCCAGCCTGGAAGGCAACGTGCGGCGTGCGATCGATCTGCACGAAGGAGCGAAGATCGACGAAGCCGCGTTCAAGCAGCTGATCCGCGCTGCGATGGCGGCCAACGCAGCAGCGCGCGCAGGGCAGGCCGCCAGAAAGAAGAAGTGATCCGGGCCGCGAAGGGAATCGGGGCCACCCATCCGTCACAGCGTGCTGACCCGATCGCGCCCGTCGCGCTTGCTCGCGTACAAGGCGCGATCGGCGCGCTTGATCGCCGCGTCGAAGCCGGCGAGGCCGTCCTGCAGCATCGCCACGCCGATGCTGACCGTGATGCTGACCTCGACGCCGTTGCACGCGATCGGCCGCGACCCGACCGCCTGCCGGATGCGTTCGCCCATCGCGCTGGCGGCTTCGGCCTGCATGTTCGGCAGGCCGATCACGAACTCCTCGCCGCCGTAGCGGCCCAGCACGTCGCCGAAGCGCAGCGTCGCGCGGACGCGTCGCGCGACTTCGCGCAGGCATTCGTCGCCGGCGTCGTGGCCGTGTTCGTCGTTGATGCGCTTGAAGTGGTCCAGGTCGATGAACAGCAGCGCCAGCGGCTGCGAGCTCTGTCCGGTCTCGAGCGCTGCGGCGTGCAGGCGTTCGTCGAGCGCGCGGCGGTTGTAGACCTCGGTGAGCGGATCGCGGCGCGCGAGCAGGTCCGAGGCGTCGCGTTCGCGCTTGTATTTCAGCATGCGGTCGCTGAGGCCGATCATCATCAGCGCCCCGGCCAGCACGAAGCTGCCCGGGAACGCGAACTGCAACAGGTCGTTCGCCGGCCAGCGCATGCCGAGCTCCAGCACCCGCCAGCCGAGGAAGAAGAACAGCGGCGCCCACGACCACAGGAACATCCGCGAAGACCGATGGCCCGCGATCGCGCCCTTGGTCGCCGCGGTGATTTCCACGATCGAGCTGACCACCATCGTCAGGTTGCCGATCAGCGACCACGTCGGGGACAAGCCGATCACCGGCAGGCAACTGCACGCCAGCACGGCAAGGTAGGTCCAGATCACTCCCCACTGGACCCGGGCGAGCACCGGCGTGCGTTCGGCCATGCGCAGGTAGCGCAGCACGAACAACGCCATGTAGACCGCCGCGCCGGTCGCCAGGACCTTCTGGGTGATGCGGACGCCTGTCAGCCATGCAAACCCGGGGATGCGGTACAGCTCGGCGGTGCTGTCGAGCAGGAACAGCAGTGCGAACGCCAGCCCGAAACCGAGCAGCAGGAAGTCGGTTTCGCGCAGCATCAGGCCCATGCCGATGCCGACCAGGACCAGCGCGAGCAGGGTGCCGGCGATCAGGGTATTGAGCTGCATGTCGCGGCGGTCCTGCGCACGCAGCGCCTGCGAATCCATGATCCGCACCGCGTCGGGATAGCGTGCCGAAGACTTCAGGTAGAGATAGACGTGCTGGTCGGTGCGCAGGCCATCGGGCAGGTCGAACACCGCCAGGCGCGGGCTGTAGGTCGTGTCCGCGTCCGCGCCGGTGGTGGCGCGGACCAGCGGCGACGCCTTCCCCGGCAGCCACACATTGGTCACCGTGTGGTTCGGCGCATCGACCACCAGCGAATGCGACGGCTCGGCCGGAAGATCGTGCAGGACGTCCACGCGCCACCATCCGCCGACGCGCTCGGTCGGCTTGATGATCGGACTCGGCTGCGCGATGGCGGTAGCGTCGTGGCGGCCTGCAACCACCTCGGACGCAGGCACATCCAGGTCGCCGATGTGGTACAGGCGAATATCCGCTGCGACGGGCGCGGCAGCAGACGCCAGCGTCACCCACCACCCGAGCAGGACCAGCAGCAGAGCACGCAGTCTCCCCATGCCCGCCATGCTAGCGGATTCCGTGGTCCCCATTCGGTGAAGGGCCCCGCGCTTTACGGGCCAGCCCGAAGCACCCGTCCCGAGCTCCAAAATCGAGGTCTGCCCGCTATTTTTCCGGTAGACGACACGCCTCTGGAAACTAGGCAGCGAGGTCTTTCAGTTTCTCTGGTTCTCTGGAGAAGAAAAATGCGACGCCGCCGTCGACCCGAGCAACCAGCGGATCGCCTTTGGGCCCATTCTTCTCTTCAAGCAATTCATCCCAACGTGCTTTGAGGTCGCGCCAGGGTGTCTTGTTGATCCGTTCTACGTTGTACCAATGGTAGATTTCGCCCCAACTTATGAATGTCGTGCCGTTCGCATAGAGATCATCCAGCCGGGCCCAGACCTGATCAACGTGACGCTTCAACATGTGCCGTTCCTCCTAGGGTGGGAGTGAACAATAGCACTGTATTAAAATTTTAGCAATCGCTAAATTTATAAGAGACGCATAAATAAACATCTGATTCATTCGTCACCCGGCATCGCCATCCAGTCTCCCTCGCTGCCGATCGGTGAGCCTGGTGGCACGTCCACCGCACGCGTCCGCTCAGCCAGCAGCTTGTCGAGTTGCTGCGGATCGAGGAGCTGGCGCGAGAGGCTGGCGCCCCAGTTCCGGTCGGCGACGCTGCCGTGATGCTGGGCGAGTGCGACGGCGATGTCATGCACGCGCTGGTCGAGCATCGCCGCAACGCCGGGCGTGGCCCTGGGGTTGTGCGCGACCTGAGCCAGGCTGATCACGGTGCGGTAGGCGATCCGTCGCGACAGCGCGTCGGTGTCTGCAGGAATCGTAGCGGCCTGCAGGCGGTCGAGCAGTTCCTCGACGCCCAGCGCCGACGGATCGGCTGCGTGCTGGGCATCCAGCCGCGCCAGCCGTGCCGGCGCGAGCAAGGCGCCCAGCGTGAGCTCGGCGGAGGTATCGGCGGCGATCAGGGGATCGAACGGCGTGCCATCGGAATCGGCGAACAACTCGATGTCGAACTGGCGATTCCCGGCGCCGTTGCGCGCCGCCGACAGCAGCGGTACGAGCCGCTGTGGAACCCGCAACTGGTCCGGCGACAAGGTGGCGAGCACGGCGTCGAGCGCCGCGCGCTGGGACTGCGGCGAAACGGCTGCGGACACTTCGCGACCATCGCCATTGACGGCGTAGCTCATGTCCACGCCGCCGATCGACTTCGCCGCGGCGACCATCTGGTAGCGATGCAGCAGCCAGATCGGCACGAAGCGCCGGCGCAGGTTGGCGACCGGTTCGCCGGCCGCGAGCGATGCCAGGCCGAAGTGGTCGATCGCGACGCGGCGCACGCCCATCAGGCGGACCAGTTCGGCGGTCGGATCGGGACCGTCGTCCCATAGCGCGGCCCAGGGTTGGGCGGTGTCGTCGGCGCGGGCATCGTCGTCCTGCACGTAGCGCTGTCCCGATGCGACCACGGCGCGGGCCCTGGCGTCGGCGGACTGTTGCGGATCGGTGCCCGTCGGCGGTTCACCGTAAAGCCAGTCGATGCTCGCCATGTCCCAGGCGCCGACGCCGGTCGCATAGGCATGCGACAGGTCGGGACGGCCGTCGACGAGATCGATGTGCGGCGGCGGGTAGTCCATCACCGAAGCGCGGCCCTGGGTGCTGGCGGCGAAGTTGTGGGCGAAGCCGAGCGAATGGCCGACTTCGTGCGCGCCGAGTTGGCGCAGGCGCGCGAGCGCCGCCTGCACGGGATCATCGGGACCGCCACTGCCGACCTTGTCGGCGCCGACCAGTCCCTCGAAAATCTGGATGTCCTGGCGCACGCGCAGCGATCCGAGTACCACCATGCCCTTGACGATCTCGCCGGTGCGCGGATCGACGATCTCCTGGCCGTAGGACCAGCCGCGCGTCGCGCGATCGACCCAGTGGACGATGTTGTAGCGCACGTCCATCGGGTCGACGCCCTCGGGCAGCAGCTTCACCTGGAAGGCATCGATGTAGCCGGCCGCATCGAAGGCCTGGCTCCACCAGCCGATGCCTTCGATCAGGGCAGAGCGGATCGGCTCGGGCGCATCGCGATCGACGTAGAAGACGATCGGCTTGCGCACCTTCGAGCGCGGCGCGTCGGGATCGAGTTTCTCCAGCCGGAAGCGGTTGGCGTAATCGCGCACGACGTCGTGGCCCAGCGGCTCGCCGAAATCCACCACCTGGGTGCTGAAGCCGCCGATGCGCGGATCGAAGCGGCGCGGACGGAAGCCCGGCGCGGGCAGGCGCACGAAGCTGTGGTGCACGGTGAAGCTGACCTTCTTCGCTTCCCGCGCGATGTTGGAGACTTCGGCGCCGGGCGTGTCCGAGGCGTAGGTCTGCACCGCGTCGATTTCGAGGTTGTCGGGGAAGAGTTTTACCGAACCCGGATCGGCGGCGCTGAGTCTGGCATCGAGCGCGAAACCCTTGCCCGCACCCGGGGAGTGGCCGACGCCGAAGGTGTCGCCGCTCTGGTCGAGCGATTGCGCGATGCCGAGCGTATCGGCGGTGAGGAAACCGGACAGGTCGACCACGATCCGGCCATCGGGAAGGGTCGAAGCGATGTCGCCCATCCAGACGATCGATGTGGCGAAGTCTGGGCTCGCCGCGCCGTTGCCGCCGGCGGCGCGGAAGCGCGGATTCTCGAACAGCGCGGCGACCTTGTTGCCGTAGCGCCGGAAGGCGATCACCTGGGTGTTGCCGACCCGGCCGCGGTCGAGGAAGGTCGGCGCCGAGCCCAGGCCCGTGCGCAACGCCGTGGCATAGAGGAAACGCGCCGAGACGCCGTCGGCCTGCGCGGGCGGCAGGGTGACCAGGATCTTTCCGCCCTGCGCATCCACGTGCACCGGCAACAGGCCGTCCATTGCTGTCGTGTGCTTGAAGACGTCTGCCGCTGGCGCTGCGTGATCGGCCGTGGATCTTTGCGACGACTGTGCTGCGGCGAACGCGATGGGCGTGCTGCCCAGCAGAAAGACGGCAACAGCGAGCGACACGCAGCGAAAACGCAAGGACATGGTGGTTCCCCTGGCAGCCCTCGTTACCTTATCACCGCGTCGGTGCGACACCGGATAAGTGCCGTGCTCAGGCAATCCCGCGCTCGCGAAGCAAACCCGTGACGCGTGGCAGCTCCCTCAGGGGCGATGCATCGGTCGCGACGACTGCGAGGTCCAGCGCCTGCACGCGCGCGGAGCGCAGCAACGAATCGAGGAAGGACGCATGCCGGCCGCGCGCCAGTCCGGGATCGGCGATGGACACGACAGCATTCGTCGCGACCGCTTCCGAGATCATGTTCACCGAATCGGGCGAGACCACGATGCGATCGGCCCAGGCGAGCAGGCCCGGGTAGGGGTTGGGGCCGTCATCGGACGCCAGCCAGTGCGCGCCGTGCAGCCCGGGCAAGTCACGGCGCGCTGCATCGACCATCCACCCCGGCGTGCGGCGCGAAGCGCAGACCGAAAGGCTGCCGCCATCGCGATGGCGGATCGCACGCAGGGTTTCGATCGTGCGTCGCCACCAGGTTTCGTCCAGCGCAACGTTGCGGATCGGGCCGCCGAGCAGCAGCAGGCTGCGTGGCGCGGGCAGGCACTCGAACTGCGGATGGCGCGCACGCGCCTGCGCGAGCCAGTCGGCATCGACCTCGTGCAGGCTGCCGAGCATCGCGATCACGTTCGGTCCGCGCAGGCGGTCGTGCTCGGGCACGACGACCGCGTCCCAGTGGCGCGGATCGATGCGTGGATCGAGGATCTGCACGACGCGCGCACCGGCCGCGCGCAGCAGGCGGGTGGCCAGCGCAGCCTGGCGGCCGCAGCCGATCGCGAGATCCGGCGGATCGCGCAGCGCTTGCTGGAATGCCTCGCCGAATGCGCGCTCGCTGCCGGGCAGGCGGCGCGGCGCGGCCTGCTTCCACGGCGTGAGCGCCTGCAGCCGCCAGATGCGCGGCTCGCCGTCGAACTTCGCGGGATCGGATTTCGCGAGCGCTCGCGCCAGCGCCAGCGCCTGGCGTTCGTTGCCCGCGCGGCCGTCGGTGACCACCCAGATTGCGGAAGCCATGCGCTCTCGTTCTGTTCGCGAGAAGGATTGTTGTAAAGCGGGAGCTTTTATCCCGAGAATGCAACACTACACTGCTATCCAGCCGATCATGTCACGGACCGACCGATGAACAGCCTGCTTCCCGACGCCGCGCTCGACCAGCTCTTCCGCATGGCGCGCACCCACAACGCCTGGCGCGACGAGCCGGTCAGCGACGAGCAACTGCACGCGCTCTACGACCTGATGAAATGGGGACCGACCAGCGCCAACTGCTCGCCCGCGCGGATCGTGTTCGTGAAATCGGACGAGGCCAAACGCAAGCTGGAGCCGGCGCTGAGCGACGGCAACCGCGCCAAGACCATGAAGGCGCCGGTCACCGCGATCATCGGCAGCGACTTCGCCTTCTACGAGAAGCTGCCTTACCTGTTCCCGCACACCGACGCGCGTTCGTGGTTCGAGGGCAACGAGAAGCTGATCGAGACCACCGCCTTCCGCAACGCCACCCTGCAAGGCGCCTACCTGATCCTCGCGGCGCGCTCGATCGGCCTGGACTGCGGACCGATGTCGGGCTTCGACAACGCCAAGGTCGATGCGGCGTTCTTCACGGGCACGAAGGTACGATCCAACTTCATCTGCGCCATCGGCCACGGCGATCCCGATCCGGCGGTGCTGTTCCCGCGCTCGCCGCGTCTGTCCTTCGACGAGGCCTGCCGGATTGAATGAACGAGATCGAGTGAGCGATATCGAGTGACCGATCGCCGCGCCGGAATCCGTCCACCACCACAACCCGCCGCACATTCCAGGACCACGGAGCCACCCATGCACATCCAGCCCGCCACCTTCCTTCGCGCCGGCCTGCTCGCCGCTTCCCTGGCGTTCGCTTCCGGCGCGGCCTTCGCGGCCGATCCCTACACGATCGATGCGAACCACACCCAGGTCGAATTCAGCTACACCCACTTCGGCTTCTCGCACATCATCGGCCACTTCAACGGCGTCGAGGGCGACTTCCTGTTCGATGCCAAGGACCCGACCAAGTCCAGCATCCAGGTCAACATTCCGATGGACACCGTCAGCGTCGGCGTGAAGGCGCTCGACGACGAGCTGCACTCGGACATGTTCTTCGATGCGACCAAGTTCCCGACCGCGACCTTCCAGAGCACCTCGGTGACCAGCACCGGCAAGGACCATCTGGCCGTCGCCGGCGACCTGACCATCCACGGCGTCACCAAGCCGGTGACCTTCGACGTGACCATCAACAAGCTCGGCATGCATCCGATGCGCGGCGTGCCGGCCGCCGGCTTCGACGCGACCGCGACGATCAAGCGCAGCGACTTCGGCGTGTCCAAGTACGTGCCCAACGTCAGCGACGAAGTCGCCATCCACGTGACGATGGAAGCCTACGCGCCGAAGAAGGCGGCGGGCGGTTGAGGGGCGCAACGCGATGATCCTGTTGCGTCATTCGAATGAGCGTGGCCATGCCGAACACGGCAGGTGCAGCTCATGATCCTGCTAAGACGTTCGAACGAACGTGGCCATGCCCGGCACGGTTGGCTCGACAGCCACCACACGTTCTCGTTCGCCGACTACCACGACCCGCAATGGATGGGCTTCGGCCCGCTGCGCGTGATCAACGAGGACCGGGTCGCGCCCGGCGGCGGCTTCGCGCCGCACCGCCACGCCAACATGGAGATCCTCTCCTACGTGATCGAGGGCGGCCTGCAGCACCGCGACAGCATCGGCACCGGCTCGGTGATCGTGCCGGGCGACGTGCAGATGATGAGCGCCGGCAGCGGCATCGAGCACAGCGAGTTCAACGCCTCGAAGGAAACGCCCGTGCACTTCCTGCAGATCTGGATCCAGCCCGACCGGATCAATGCGACACCGCGCTACGCGCAGGAACACTTCGCGCCCGAGTCGCGACGCGGAAAGCTCAAGCTGGTGGCATCGCCGGATGGCGCCGAAGGTTCGCTGCCGATTCGCCAGGAGGCACGCGTGTACGCCACCGTGCTGCCGCAGGGTGCGAGCCTCGCGCATGCGCTCGGCGATGGACGCCGCGCCTGGGTGCAGGTCGTGAGCGGCAAGCTGCTGCTCGACGACGAGATCGAACTGGGTGACGGCGACGCGGCCGGGCTCTCCGACCGCTCCGGCCTGAGCCTGCGCGCGCAGGTCGACAGCGAGGCGTTGCTGTTCGACCTGCCTTGAAGGAATAGCAACAACGCGCCGTCCGTGGCTTGATCGCCACGAACGGCTACTGCGAACCGATCAGTGCTGACCGGACTGCGGTGCGGCTTCCGGGGCCGGTGCCGACATGCTGTTCGCGGCCGGCGCCATGGTTTCCGGAGCGGCCTGGGCAGCACCATTGAGGGGCAGCAGCTTCACGACCAGCGGATTGGGCGTGAGGTCCTTGGTCGCGCCGCTCGCCACGTCCACGCCGACGCCGATCAGGCCGCCGAAGATCACGTTGCCGGCCATGCCCGCTGCGCCCGCGCCCTTGACTCCGCTGATGACCTGGGTCACGACCTGCTCGTATCCCGGCAGGTCGATGGTGACCTGGAAAGGATCCTTGCGCTTTTTCTGCAGCGAGCAGGGCGACTTGCACTGTTCGCCACTCGACAGCTTGACGTTGGCACCCGCAGGCTCGGTCTGGACCGACCAGGATTGGGTGGTGCCGCGGGTAATGGTGGCGCAACCGCCGAGCAGGACGGTGCACGCGACAACAGTCGCAAGAAGGCGCATCAGGATTCCCTTTGAAAGATGAAAGTGGCTGGACGTCGAACCCATCGCGGCCACCCCTGGCCGCGGGACTGCCGAATCGCTTCGGCGTGGTGGGATTATATCAATGCGGTCGGCCCCCGAAGGGACCGTGGTCACAAAATAGCCAACCGCTCCCGCATCCGGTTGTCCATGCCGCGCAGTTACAATGGCGCCAGTCGCCACGGACATGCCCCATGACCGCCTCCCCCAGCCCCGCCCAGGCCAACGCCGAGAAACGCTATGAAGTGCGTCGCGCCGACCTGCCGGTGGCCTGCCCGCTGCCGTCGATGGCGCTCTGGAACTCGCATCCGCGCGTGTACCTGCCGCTGGAAGAGGAACGCGAATGCGCCTGTCCCTACTGCGGCGCGCAGTTCGTGTTGATCGACTGACAGCCGCGAGGCCGTGACGCGGCCGCTCACCATCGTGCAGTTGCTGCCCGCGCTGGATGCTGGCGGGGTCGAGCGCTCCACCCTGGAAATCGCCTCCGCGCTGGTGTCCGCAGGTCATCGCGCGGTGGTGGTGTCGGCCGGCGGGCGCATGCTGTCGGCACTGGTGGCCACCGGCGCGGAGCACGTCGAGCTGGCGATCGGGCGCAAATCGCCGTTCGCGTTCCGCCATGCGAAAACCCTGCGGCGGCTGTTCGACGACGTGCGCGCGGACATCGTGCACGCGCGCTCGCGCATGCCCGCGTGGATCGCACTCGCTGCGTTGCGCGGGATGGACTCGCCGCCGCGCTTCGTCACCACCGTGCACGGCCTGAATTCGCCGGGCCGCTACAGCGGCGTGATGCTGCGCGGACGGCGTGTGATCTGCGTCTCGCAGACGGTGCGCGAGTACGTGCTGCGCCACTATCCCGGCACCGATCCGTCGAAGCTGGCGGTGATCCCGCGCGGCGTGGATCCGTCCGCGTACGCGCGCGACGCGCAACCCGATCCGTTGTCGCGCGAACGCCTGCTCGCGCGCCATCCCCAGCTCGCCGGCGGCCGCCTGCTGCTGATGCCGGCACGCGGCACGCGCCTGAAGGGCCATGCCCACGCGCTCGAACTCGTGCGCAACCTGCGCGCGGACGGCGTCGACGCGCGCCTGCTCCTGGCAGGCGTCGTGCAGCGCGGCCGCGAACGCTACCTGCGCGAGTTGCAGGCACGCGTCGCCGCGCTGGACCTGCGCGATGCGGTCGCGCTCGCCGAACCGCTCGACGGCATGCGCGATCTCTATGCGATGGCCGACCTCGTGCTGCAACTCTCCGACAAGCCCGAGTCGTTCGGCCGCACCGTGATCGAGGCGCTCTGCAGCGGCCGCGCCGTGCTGGGCTGGGACCACGGCGGCGTCGGCGAACTGCTGCGCGAGCTGTATCCGCAAGGCGCGGTCGCGCTGGGCGACGCGGCGACGCTCGCGCAGCGCGCGCATTCCCTGCTCGCCGCACCGCGGCCATCAATCCGGCTGCCGGATCGTTATACCCTTGCGCGCATGCAAGCCGACACCCTGGCCCTGTATGCCGAGCTCGTCGCCGATGGCCGCTGACGCCGCCGTGTCCGAGGGCGACCGCGCGCCACGTGCAAGCTGGGCGCCATGGTGGGTGCTCGCCTGCGTGGCGCTGTGGCCGTGGATGGGTCCGGCGAACGCGGCGGTCGCGCTCGGCGCCGTCGTCACCATCGTCTGGCTCGGCCTGCGCCGTTTCCGCGGCGGCGATGCCCTGCTCAGCCGCGAGGCCTGGGCGCTGACCTCGGCATTGTTCTTCAGCTACTGGCTGCCCGAGCTGTTCTCCTGCATCGACGCGGTCGACGCGAAACAGGCCCTGTACGAAGTGGTCGAGGGCCTGCGCTTCCTGCCCTTCCTGTGGCTGGCGGCGATCGCGGTGCATCGCGGGCAAGACCGGCGCATCGTCTTCGCAGGCATCGCGGTCATCGCCCTGGTGTGGACCGTCGACGGCCTCGTGCAGGCGATGACAGGCCACAGCCTCGGTGGCGCGGCGAACGTGGAGCCGGGCACCGGGGGGATTCGCATCAGCGGCATTTTCGGCGCGAAGCATCCGCACCTGGGACAGGTGCTTGCCAGCCTGGCCGCGTTCCCGCTCGGCCTCGCGGCGCGACGCGCGGGTGCGGCCGGATGGATCGGCGCGGCGCTCCTGGTCGGGGCCGCGATCGCGCTCTCAGGCTCGCGCGCGGCCTGCGTCACGTTCGCGCTGGTGTTGCTTTTCGGAGGTTGGCGCCTGCTCGGATGGAAGCGGTTGCTCGGCGTATTTGTTGCGGGCGCACTCGCCGTCGCCGCGCTCGCCGCGATCTTCCCGCGCGACCTGCACGACCGCATCGCGCGCAGCGAAGCGGTATTCCAGGGCGACGCCGAAGGCCTCGATGCCGCAACAAGCGGCCGCCTGCGCATCTGGGGCGCGGCGCTGTGCATGGCGCGCGAACATCCGATCAACGGCGTCGGCGTGCGCGAATACCGCGACGAGTACGCCAGTTGCGCGCCGCAGATGAAGACGCCGCCGGCCTGGGGCGATGGCGGTGCGTTGCACGCGCACCAGATCGTGCTCGAAGTGCTCAGCGAGACCGGCCTGATCGGCCTGGTGCTGTGGATCGTCGGCGCCGCACTGGCGATCCGTGCATGGCGCTGGGCGAAACCGGACGCGCGCGCGCGCGCGGCGATGCCGGCGCTCGCTCTCGCGGTGACGGTGTTCCCGCTCAACACCCACCTGGCTTTCTATTCGAGTTTCTGGGGCGGGCTCACCCTGCTGCTCGCGGGGCTCTACGCGGGTGCGCTGTTCGGCGAGGATGCCGCGGCGGCCGCACCGGAAGCGACGGGCAGCGCATGAGCGCGACGCCGCTGAGCGGCGTGGTCACCACGCTCAACAACGCGGCCACGCTCGACGAATGCCTCGCCTCGCTCGCGTTCTGCGACGAGATCGTGGTGCTCGACTCGGGTTCGAGTGACGACACCGTCGCGATCGCGCAGCGCCACGGAGCGCGCCTGCACACGCAAGCCTTCGCCGGCTATGCCGCGCAGAAGCAGGCCGCGATCGATCTCGCGAGCCACGACTGGTGCCTGCTGCTCGATGCCGACGAGTTCCTGGTCGATCCCGCGCACGCCGCGATCCAAAGCGAACTGTCCGCGCCGCGCGCCGACGGTTACCGCCTGCCGCGACGCGAATGGCTGTTCTGGCGCTGGGTGCATCCGGGCTGCGCATCGAACTGGCAATTGCGCCTGTTCCGCCGTTCGCGCTCACGCATGAACCAGGTGCCGGTGCACGCCGAGCCGGCCGTGGACGGCCGCGTGCTCGACCTGCGCGCGCCGCTGCGCCACCGCGGCGAAGCAGACATCGCCGCGCGCGTGGACAAGATCAACCGCTACACGACCGGCATGGTCGACTACAAGCGCGAACGCGGCGCCCGCTTCGTCGGCCTGCGCATGCTGTTCTACCCGTGGGTGGCCTTCGCGCGCATGTACTTCGTGAAGCGCTACTTCCTCAACGGCTGGGCCGGTTTCACCGCCGCGCGCGTGCACGCGTTCTACGCGTTCCTGAAATACGCGAAGCTGCAGGAGGCGGGGCGGAGGACGCCGGCAGACTGATCGGTGTGGCTGCCGGCTGTGCGGGAGGCGGCTGTCGACCGAAAGCCGTCATCCGCAAGTGACCGCCTTGCGGAAACCGGACCTATCCACCCATGCGTCGACCGACCTCAGCTCGTTGACGTTGGTTGGGAGCGGGCCAGGATCGTTCACTTCAGCCAGCGAAACGCTCGCTGCAATTCCTTTGCGCCATCGCGTTCGTAGCAGCGGCCATGCGCCAGGATGACTCGTTGCGGATTCCATTCGACCATCTTCGCGACGGCGACGCGCAACGCCTGTTTGTACGCGCGCTTCGACAAGGTCATTCGCATGTCACGAGGCATTTGCCCGTCGGGATCCTGGACGCCGCCGAGCCGGGTCAGCCAGCGCAGCAGGAAAGATCCCAGTTTCGCGGGCTCGAAGTTCTCGATCAGGTCGGTCAGGATCAGGGTGCGGCTGGGCCGATGGAAGAAATCGAATTCCGTCATGAAACTGCCGCCGACACGGACGGTGGCGATCTGCTCGTCCCATGGGTAGCCGTCTTCGCGATCCAGCTCCTGCGCATCGAAGGCAATGCGTTTGCCGGCTTGTTCGCGAACACGGGGTGCCAGGAAGACCTCCGCCGACGGGAAGGCAGCGTGCCAGTCCGGAATCCACCAGTAGTGGATCCGGTTGGGCGCAACCAGCCACGCCGGGGTTCCCATCCCGGCGATGTCCGCCTTCAGGTCCGGTGTCAGCTGCGTCGGCGAATGAACGAACAAGCGCCGCCCCGGCAGGCGGACGATCGTCATGCGCGTGGGGAAAGGCATCTTCGGCCACGGCATCCCGAAGCGGATGACGGGCCCGTCGACAATCCATACGTCGTCCGCAATCGGCTTGGGCACATTGATCGGCGAATAGGCGAAGTCCTGTTTCCCGGTCATGTGTCCGGCTCTCGTGCGGGGCGTCGGCTAGAATCCATATTGCCCTGGCTGTTCGCTGCCACCTGCAATCTTCAACCCGCGATACGCCTTGAAGTTCAATTCACCTGGCGTCGTGTCAGGTGTCCTGAATGATTGAATTCGATCCGGCGCGACCACCTGCAGGCAGACCCCCGAATGACCGCGATCTCCATCACACCCTATCTCGCAGACCAGATATGGCTTTGCGACTATCCGGTGCGATTGGCGGGCACGCGGTTCCAGGCACGCATGACCGTGATCCGCCTCGCTTCAGGGGACCTGATGCTGCACTCGCCCTGCAACATCACCGCGGCGAGTGCCCAGGAGCTGGCGGCGCTCGGTCCGGTCGCCCATGTCGTGGCACCCGGAAACTTCCATCACCTGCACGTGGCCACCGCCCAGGCCGCGTTTCCGGGCGCGAAGACGTGGATTTGCCCGGGCGTCGAACGCAGGCACGCCGGCCTGGCATACGACGGCGTCCTCGGCGATGAGGCTCCCGCGGACTGGGCTGGGCAGATCGACCAGGTGCTCGTACAAGGCACCCGCTTCATGCGCGAAGTCGCGATGTTCCACCGCGCCAGCCGCACATTGATCCTCGTCGACCTCATCGAGAATTTCACCGACGCAACGCCGCACACCGGAGGTGCGTTGAAGTTCTGGTTCAAGTACGTCTTGCGGATGTGGAACAACCCCCGCCCAGCGCCTGAATATCGAATGGGCTGGAGCGACCGGAAGGCAGCCGCAGCATCGCTTCGGCGCATCCTGGCGTGGGACTTCGACCGCATCGTGCTGTCGCATGGAGACCTGATCGAGCGAGCCGCCCACGAGGTTGCGATCAAGGCCTGGTCGGGAGTGCTCGAAAGGTGATGGGTGCCGTTACGGCCGTCGCATGATTGCTGAAAACAGTCCAGTTTCTGCCGCAATGGCAGCTTCTGTCCGACAGTGGACCGTAGTCTTCTTCCGACCCGCTGGAGCACTTCCCCCCAAGCGGCTTGCCGAACACGTCGGCGATGCGGCACGCGCATTCCAGCGTCGGCGCGTACTTGCCTGCTTCCACCGCGGCGATGGCCTGGCGTGTCAGGCCGAGCCCCCGACAAAGCCGGGGGATTGCCTCACGAAATCAGGCCCGATGGTCGATGAATTTCCTGACGTCATTGACGATGCGGCGCTTGAGAACCGGTTTCGGGAAGGACAGCAGTTCGGCCATGAAACCGTGACCGGTTCGCTGCTCGATCAGGTTCGCGCACTCGATTTCCAGCAACTGGCGGACGACGGTCGAAGGGGCCTTCATGACCTCGCCCGTGTATCGATTGACCAGCTGGCGCTCGTGGACGGCCTCCAGGAACGCGGCCGGGCGGTTGCTCGCGCAGAAGAGGAAGACCAGCCGTTCGGCCCGCGTGCCGATCATGTCCCTGAGGCGGTCGCGATCGTCCTTGTCCATGCACGACCGCACGAACGCGTTGGTGCCGTAGATGCTGTGGAACACGCCTGCGATGCAGACGTCCTCATCGCAATCCCATTGCCGCAGGATCTCGCCGGTCCCGACCAGGTGATCCATCAGGGACCTGTCCGTGTGCCCCAGGTGGTTTGCGCCCAGTTCCCGCAATCGTTCCTGGAAGTCATTCGACATGCGCTGATCTTCCCGGTTTGCGTCGACTGGCCGCGGCGGAACGCTCCTGTCCAGGCCCGGCTTTTCGGGCACGCGTGGCCTTTTTGCGCAACTGCGTCTTGAAGACGATGCAGGTGCGCAGCTCGGGGCATTCGCGGCTCGGCGAGCGCGCCACGTGGGGAGTGGCGCCGCGGAACATGATGACCCGGCCTGGCTTGGGATACACCGACCTGGAGATGTCATCCATTTCCCTCGGAAAGAAGACGATCTCCCCGGCCCAATCGAGCTCCCATGCGCCATGCGCGTAGTAGATCGTGGTGAAATAGTTCTGCTCGTCCGTGCTGTCGGAGTGGATCGAGCCTTCCACCCCGTACGTATGCCCGTTGGCGTAGACACGCAGCGGTTCGTGGCCTTCGAGTACCGTTGCCGACAGCAGCTTCCAGAGCGCGTGGATGGGGGCCTTGGCCGTGTCGTTCGCGAGTTCTTCCTCGCAGTTCGCGCGGCTCTCCTCCTCCCCTCCGGCGAAATGGGCATGCCAGAAGCAGAAGCGGTCGCGATTCTTGACCGACTTCCATCCGTACGACCAGATGGGGCGCAGGACCAGCCGGAGAATGTCCCGTCGCAGTTCCAATGGAACGATATCGTCGAGCACGATGGCATCGCCGTGCTCCGGCATGAAAGGTGTTGTGTCGTTGCCGGACGTCATGAATCCAGCCCCCGTAGTTGTACGCAATGCGCGTTCGGCAGGCCGCGAGGCTGCCGGACGCGTCGGCTTCCCAGACGTGTTCATGTTTTTTCCTTCTAAGGATGGTTTCGCTAAAACGGGTTCTGACGCCGGCGTCACGACCGATCGTCCCGGGGGCTAGCCGGCGGGCGCCCGCCGCACCGCGCGCGCGAACGCCAGCTTGAGCGCGCACTGCACGTTGTCGACGTAGCCGTCACCGAAGTCCACGCACCACGCGAAGTCGGGGGATGCCGCAAGCAGCGTGCTCGACCAGTACCAGTCGTGCTGCGTGTCCGGATACAGGGTCTTGTCGGCCGCGGGATTGCAGCGGCTGAGGTCGAGGATCGAATCGAGTTCGCTGCGCGTGGGAAGACGCCAGCCATCACCGAGGCTGGCGCAGGCATGCTCCGCTTCGGCGAACGTCAGGAGCTCGCCGCCGCAAAGTGTCGCGCTCCATTCCAGTCCGTTCGCGGCGGTGTCGGGGTTGGAACCTGCCTCGCAGGTCGGGACGGGTGTAGCCATGACGGACTCCTGGAAATCGGTTCGATGGGTGCCGGACGGCGCGGCTCGCTCAAGCGGCTGCCGCTTCCGGTCGCAGGATCGGGCCGACGCGATCGCGCCGGTCGAACTTCTCGTCGACGAATTTTCCGTCGGCCCTGACGTAGTGGAAGAAGATCTGCAGCCAGTAGCCGTGCTCAAGAGGTTCGCGCCAGTGCGGCACTTCCGGACCCTTGTAGAGCATGAGATCGCCGACATCGAGATGGACGCCGATGTCCTTGCCGCCGGATTCCACGAAGATCGGCCACAGCTTGTCGGTCTTGTAGCCGACGGTCAGCGTGGCGCTGATTTCGCAGGACGGGCGATCGACGTGCTTCTCCAGCCGCGATTCGGGCGTGTAGAACCGCAGGAAGGAATACGTCGGCACCAGCGCGAAACCGGCCTCGCGTTCCAGCACCGGCAGCAGGTCAAGCAGCATGACTTCGCCCAGGGCGTCTGCGTACCGGGCGAACGAAACTGTCTCCTGTTCGAGCTCGAAATAGCCGTCAACGTGCAGATAGGAGAGCGCGTATTGCATGAGGACGCGCATGGCTTCCGCGGAAGCGGCATTCCTCACCACCGTGTAGCCGTCCTCGGCGAAAGCGCCGGCGGCCGCGCCTGGTTCGATCTTCATGCGTGTTCTCCGACGAGTTCGTGAGTGGCGTGTTCGGCTGGACCTGCGTTGGCCACGGCCGGGCCGGAAATCCAGATGTTGCAGGCATACTTGGCGCCGGACGTGACGGGCAGCCCGGCATGGAGGGCAAACGCGTTCATGGCGCCAGAGGCCAGGCGATTCGCGAAGACGAGCGCCATGCCGGCCTTCGGACGGACCTTGAGGTCGACGAGGGGGAAACACGTTTCACCGCCCTCGAACCCGTCGTTGAGGTACACCAGCACCGTCCACAGGCGATGCCTGTTGTCGCCCGTGTTGTCGATGTCGTAATGCGGCTTGAATTCCTGGTGTTCCGCGTAGGACACGCATTGCAGCTTCTCGACGTGCTCGGCGAGAATCCCGGGAACGATCTCGCCCGCGCGATGGGCGATCCTCTCGTTCAACTCTCGATGCTCGGTTTCTCCGAGTTCCGCGGAGCGGCTCGTTCGATACGAGGACACCCTGCCGTACGAATGCCTCGCGCCGACCCGGCTCGGTTCCCAGTGCCGCGACGAGACCGCGATCAACTCGGCGCATTCCTGGGGGGTCAGGAAATCATCGACCGTGCGCACGCTGGACAGGAATTCGTTGCGCTGCGACTCCTCCTCCGTCGCAGTCCGCAGGGACTCGTCTTCCGAAATGGCGCGGACTTCCCGCGGAACCAGGACCGGGCCGCACCACCTGCGCAGGAAGCTTTCGCTGTCGCAGGTCTCCAGCCCGCTTTCGCAGCTGAAGAAGGTTGCCGCCTCGCGGCTGGCCTCCAGAAGCACCACGAATTCCGGACCCTTGGAGTGGATGATCTGGGCCATGGCCGGAATTGGAAGCAGGTCGATGTTCTCCGCCGGTACCGACATGCCTTCGCAACGCACGCCGAGATCGTCGAGCATCGCCTTCAGGTCCCACATCGACAACTCGTCGACGGGTGTCCGTCCGGCGCCGGCATTGACGATCCGGCTCAGGCCGGCCTGGACCCCCAGCGCGCCGAGCAAGGTGTCGAACAGCAGGTATGGAGAGCATCCGCGCATCTGCGCGGAAAAATTCGATTTTTGCGGAAACACGATGTCACCCATGGAATGGACCTCGTTGCCTCGCAGGCGTGCGGCGCGGATCAGGGCGCCGCCGTTCCGCCAGCGGGCGAGCGGTGCGTTGCGGAGAAGCGACCCGCCCGGAGTCGAATCCGGACGGGTCGCTGTTTGACCAGGGTGCTCACCGGCCGGGATCGATTCCCGATGCCGGTTTGCTGCCGGGCCTTGTTCCGAAGTTAGTTGACTCCCTTCGGCGGCTTCGGCGTCTTGATCTTGTCGTTGGCTGGCGTGCAGACGAACGGCGGGGAGGTCGGGACGCCGTCGCCGCCGGAGACCTGCGCCATTTCTTCCTGGGACAGGATGTGGCCCAACACGCGCTCTTCGATCTTCTTCACGTTGCTCATTTTCAAACTTCCCTCTTGGCAAACAGCGGCGGAATTGCCGCGGTATTCGTGCGGCGGTCGCCGCACAAATTCTTGGATTCGATGCTGCAGTGATCAGGTTTCGGCGCGCGCGGCCTGGAGAAGCCGGCGATCGCATTCCAGTTGCTTGAGCAACTCCGGCTTCGCCAGGATTTCCGCGACTCGCAGCGGCGCTCGAGGCTCGGCGTACTCGAAGCTCCAGTCGACGTTCTCGACGAACTGGCAGAACGCGTCGAGGACGGGGAGGCCGGGGCACCACTGCTCCATGAAGAGGAACTGGCCGGCCTGGTTGACCTCGAGGAACACCCAGCGGCCCGACTCGTCGACGATGAAGTCGAAGGCGCCGCTGACGATGCCCAGGCGCGCCATCAGGTTGCAGCAGGCGCGGTACACGTTCCGCGGCAGCTCGATGCGTTCGCAGGACGAGATCCTTCCCTGGTCCGAACGCCAGTCCAGGTCGCCGAACGGAAGCGAGGACGTATCGATCTTGATCGCCGCGCAGTGCCGGCCGAAGAACTGCGCGCGCACCTCGAAGGACTTTCCGATCCGCTCCTGGAAGATGCCCGGGGCGGCGCGAAGCAGCGCATCCGCCGGGAGATCGTCCAGCGTCACGGCTGCGGTGTAGGTGGCGGTGCGCCGGTCACCGTCCTCCCACACATGGGCGTTCAAGGGCTTGTAGACGCACCGCGCCCTGGAACCGACGAACGCGCGGATGTCGGCCGGATCGTTGCTGATCAGCGTTTCCGGGATGTCGAGTCCGCAGCGGTGGGCCTCCCTGAGCTGTACCGGCTTGAGTTCCGCGTTTTCGGCAGCGGCCTTCTCGTTGATCCAGACCGAATGGGAAAGGAAGGCGTCGAATGCGGATGCCGCTGCGCGCAGTTCTTCCTCGACGAACTGCGCGTCCGCCCTGGCGATCCCCGCTGGCACCGCGGGAAGGGTCGGCCGCCGGTTCCAGACGACGTCGACCTCGTCGGGGCGCAGGCGCGTGCCTGCGTAGTCCGCCAGGAAATCCTTGCGGTCGCGGCCGTAGAGGAAGCTCATCGAGGCCTGCCCGGGATAGTCGCTGACGAAGCGCCGGAACACCTTGTTGCCCCGCGCCTCCAGCGCGACGGCGACCACGAGCGCGTGGAAATCCGATCGTTCCGTGTCGATCAGTACGTTCTTCGGATGGCCGGTTGCGTGCGTGGGTGTCATGGGCTTGATTCGGTCGAAGTGGTTCGGTGGTGATTTCTGCCGAAGCGATGCGAGGGGCGGCAGGGTGCTGGTCGGGTTGGGGCCGGGTGCCTAGGCGGCTTCCATGGGGCGCCTCGACTCGAGGGTCCTGATGCCGTCGGGTCCGAGCGCCAGCACCCGGTCGGCGCTGGCGATGGTCTCGGCGCGGTGCGCTATGAAGACGCGGGTGATGTTGAGCAGCCGGATCGATTCGTTCACCGTCCGTTCGCTGCGCATGTCCAGGTGGCTGGTCGCTTCGTCGAGCACCAGCAGCCGCGGCTCGCGGTAGATCGCGCGGGCGAGGATCACGCGCTGCTTCTGGCCACCCGAAAGCACCGAGCCCATGTCGCCGACGTGGGTGTTGTAGCCCATGGTCATGGCGAGGATGTCCTGGTGGATGGCGGCCGCGCGCGCGGCCGATTGCACGCGCTCCGGAGTGGCGGCGGCATCGAAGAAGGCGATGTTGTCCGCGATCGATCCGGCGAAGAGCTGGTCGTCCTGCATCACCGCGGCCAGCATGCCGCGGTAGCGCGCAAGGCCGAGATCGCGGATGTCGACGCCGCCGAACAGCACCTTGCCCTCGCACGGTTCCAGCAGTCCGAGCACCAGCTTGACGAGCGTGGTCTTGCCGCAGCCCGATGGCCCGACCAGGGCGACCGATTCGCCCGGCTCGATGCGCAGCGAACAGTTGCGCAGGATCCAGGGTTCTCCCTGGGCGTAGCGGAAGCTGACGTTCCTGAGCTCGATGCTCGTTTCGTCGAGCGATCCCTCCCAGCGCGGTTCCATGTGCTTCTCCACCGGACTCGCGGCGATGTCCGACGCGCGTTCCACGTACAGCCCGAGCATGCCGAGCTCGATGCCGGCGTCGATCAGGCCGCTGGCGCGCACGAAGAACTGGTCGGCGTAGGCCACGAAGGCGACGAGCGCGCCGGCGGTGAATGCGTTGCGCAGCACGAGCGTCGCGGCGAGCCAGACCAGCGCGACCCTGCCGACGCCGAAAAGGGTCTCGTTGAAAAACAGGAAGCCGATGTCCAGGCGCTGGATGCGGATGCCGCGGTTGATGGATTCCGACACGGCATTCAGGTATCGCGACAGGCGATCGGGCTGCTTGTTCGCCAGCTTGATCGGCATCGCTCCCCGGATCGATTCCAGCAGCTCGCTCTCCTGCCGTGCTTCATAGACGATCTGCTCCTCGTGGGCCTGGCGCACCTGCCTGAAAGACAGCCACCGAAGGAGCGCGTAGGCGGCGAAGAGCGCGAGGACCAGGCCGGCGAGCGCCGCGCTGTACATGGCCAGGACGACGAGGGTCACCACCGCCATCCCGCCGTCCACGAGCGAACCCACGAACTGGTTCGTCAAGGTCCTCTGGATCGCCTGGACCGAGCCGAAGCGCGACACGACGTCGCCGACGTGGCGCTTCTCGAACCAGTCCAGCGGCAGCCTGATCAGGTGCGCGAAAAGGTTGCCCGACCACTGCAGGTTGAGCATGGCGCTCAGCCAGGTGATCGCCCATGCGCGTGCCACCGTCGTCAGGGCGCGTGCGATCGCCAGCCCGGTGAATCCCGCGCCGAGCAGGACCAGCAGGTCGCGATCGGCGGAGACCACGACTTGGTCGAGCACCCACTGGAGGAAGAAGGGGCCGGCGAGGGCGAACACCTCGAGAGCCAGCGCCAGGGCGAGGATCTGCAGGAGCGCGCGACCCAGGCCCGGAACCCTTCCGGTCAATGCCCGCAGCGACATCCGCTGGCGTTCCCTGACCGGCTTGAAGTCGGCCGCCGGCGAAACCTCCATCGCGATCCCCGTGAAGTGCCTGGAGACCTGCTGCGGAGTGAGGATCAGCACGCCCTTCGCGGGATCGTGGACCACGACTTTCCGCGAGGTCACGCTCTTGAGCACCACGAAATGATTGAGGTCCCAGTGCAGGAGGCAGGGCGTCTTGAGCAGCTTCAACTGCTCGAGGTCGACCTTCACCGGCCTGCAGGCGAAGCCCAGACTTTCCGCCATCTCCATCAGGCGGCTCAGGTTCGCGCCCTTGAGGGAAGAGGAAAACCTGCGGCGCACGCCGGCGACGTCGACATCGCAGCCGTGGTACCTGGCGAGCATGGCCAGGCATGCCAGCCCGCATTCGGTCGCCTCCGTCTGCAGGTAGACCGGAAGCCGCCGCGACCAGCCGAAGTCGAGCGGCGAATCGCCGGCCGGATGCGCGTCGGGGGCGCTCACGGGGTCGCCTCGACCTTCGCGGAAACATGCTGGTCGAGGCCGTAGAGCGGTTCGAAGATCCATTCGATCAGCCGCCTGCGGTCCATCATGATGTCGGCATCGATCGCCATGCCGGGCCGCAACGGCTTCTGCGCGCCGTAGGCGGAGATCGACTGCCGGTCCAGCGAAACCTGCACCCGATAGAGCGGGTCGGAAGACTGTTTTCCGGAAAGCGAGGCGACTTCCGACGGCGACAGCGCGCTGGACGAAACCCGCGAGACCAGGCCGTACTGCTGCCCGAACTTCTGGTACGGGAAGGCCTGGTATCGCAGGACGACGCGGCTTCCGGGTTCGACGAATCCAATCGACCGGCTCGGCACCAGCAGTTGCGCTTCGAGCCTGGCTTCCGTCGGAAGGATGGAAAGCAGGGGCTGGCCCGCAACCACGGTCTGCCCCGCCCTTGGAAGCAGGGTCGTGACGGTCCCGTCGCGCGGAGCCCGCATGAGCACGGAGTGCCCCATCTCGTTTTCGGCGATCGACTGGTTCACGACGGCCTGCTCGCGGGCCACATCGTTGCCCTGGCGCTGGACGTCCAGCGGCAACTGGGCCAGTTCCTGTTTCGCCGCGTCCGATTCCTGCCGCGATTCGAGCTGCCGCCGCACCAGTTCCTTGTACTGGCTCTTGGCGCTCAGCAGGGCCATTTCCTGCTGCTGCAATTGCACCAGGGACACATAGCCGCTCTTTCCCAGCGGACTGATGCGGTCGAACAACTTCTGGTTGCTGGCCACTTCGTCGTCGGCCAGTCTCGCCTGTTCGCCGATCTGGGTCAGTTGCAGGTCGAGGAGCGCGATTTTCGAACGCAGGCTTTCCGCGCGACGACCGGCGCTGCGTTGCTGCAGCTCGAGATCGTCGCTGAGCTGCGCCTTCCTCGCCCGGAGCTGCTCGAGCACGAATGCATGTGTATCGCCGAGGGTGGCGCTGTAGTTTTCCGCGGTGACTTCCAGCAGGACGTCGCCCGCCTTGACGGCCTGGCCGTCGCGCACGCGCACGCCGGCGATGGTTCCATTGAACGGGGCCACGACGTTGAACAGTCCGGAGACCGGTATCAGCTCGCCGTCGACCCTTTCGCGACGGGTGTAGTGCCCGAAGAACAGGAACGACAGGACGCCCACGGAGATCGCGACGGCGAGGGATGTCACCAGCCAGTGCGAAAGTCGCGGGGCGCAGGTGGCCGATCCCAGCGAGTCGTTGCGGCGCGCTTCGAACACCTCCATCCGGAACAGGTTCGGTCCGCGCCCATGGTCATCGTGTTTCGTGGTCATGTCGTCGCGTCGCGGATCGTCGGGTGAAGGGAGTTGGCGCATGCCGCATGTTCCGGAACCGCTGCCGGCTCGATAGTCGTTGTTCGTTGTTCGTTGCCCGGCGCACATGGGCCGGGCCGCCGGTCGTCCGGCATGGCCGGCCAGGCTGATGGCTGCCTGGCTCGACGATGACCGAATGTCCGTCGTTGTCCGGATTGCGCGACCGAACACTCCTGCTCCGCCCGCCATGCGGGCGCGTTTTGCATCGAGCGGGGTTCCACAGGTTCGAGCGCGCAGATCTGTTCTGCCCATAAAGACGCGCAATCCGGGCGTGAACTCGATCACATTTTTTTGCGGGGCTGGTGCTCGTCGCCTGGACGGCCTTCACCGGCGACGTCGGTATCAGCCGGACAAGACCCCCGGTGGGCGGCCGGTCGTTCCCTTTGGTTCCCGCAGAGCGGAGAAACGAGCAGGCCAAGCCTTCATCGATCTTCCGCCCCCTTGGATCGGAGGGACATGCCAGGGCCGGGCTTTGCGGAGGATCAGTAAACCGGCGGCTCGCCCGGCGGGCGCCGCTTGAAGCGGCGGTGGATCCACAGGTATTGCGCCGGGGCTTCGCGCACCATCGCCTCGATCGCGGCGTTGACGCGCGCGGTGTCGATGGCCGCATCGGGCGAGGGGAAGTCGGCGAACGGCGGCTCGATGCGCAGCACGTAGCGGTCGTTCTCGCGATGGTGGAAGAACGGCAGCACCGCGCAGCCGGTCACGCGCGCGAGCTGGTGGGTGGCGGTGATCGTCGCGGCGGAGATGCCGAAGAAGGGCGCGAACACGGTGTCCTTGCCGTGCATGTCCTGGTCGGGCGCGTACCAGAGCACGCCGCCGTTCTTGAGGTGGCGGATCGCCGGGCGCAGCTCGTGTTGCTGGAACATCGCCGCCGCGTAGCGCAGGCGTCCGCGCAGCACCGCCCATTCCATCACCGCGCCGCTGTGGCGGCGGTACATGCCGGCCAGCGGCACGTGGTCGCAGAGCAGGCGGCCGCAGATCTCGAGGTTGAGGAAGTGGCCGGACACCAGCAGCACGCCGCGGCCCTGCGCCTGCGCGGCCTTGAGGTGCTCGAGTCCGTCGATGCGCACCGTCCTGCGCAGGGGTGCGATCGAGCCCCACCACGCGCGCGCGAACTCGAACAGGCCGACGCCGAGCGCGGCGAAGTGCCCGCGCAGCAGCGCCTTGCGCGCGGCGTCGTCGAGCTGCGGATAGCACAGTGCGAGGTTGATCCGTGCCGCGCGCCGACGCGAGCGCGCGAGGAAATACGCGAGCCTGCCCAGCGCGCCGCCGAGCACGCGCTGCAGGCCCCATGGCAGATGCCCGGCAAGCCACGCGATGCCGATGCCGATCCAGCCCAGCCAGTGGCTTGGCGAAAACGAGGGTCGCGGAGGGGCCTGCATCCGGGGATTCTAAACGGCTGGCGGGGAATCGCTTTTTCTTTGCCGGTCAATGACGAGCGAGAGGATCGCATCGGCCTGCGGGCGACGGTCGCTGTTCCCCACCATAGCTGCCCAACCGCCGCCCCGGTATCCTTCGGCCATGCCCGTCTCGCTCTGGCAACGACTGCTGCGCGGCGCGTATGCCTGCGTGATGTACGCACTGGTGCCGGCGATGCTCTATCACCTGGTCTGGCGCGGGCTGCGCGATCGCGACTACTTCCGTCGCTGGAGCGAGCGCTTCGGCTGGTACGGCGCCGCGCCATTGCCGCCGACGATCTGGATGCACGCGGTCTCGGTGGGCGAGGTGATCGCGGCCGCGCCGCTGGTCGATGCGCTGCGCGCGCGCCATCCCGATGCGGCCTTCCTCGTCACCACGACCACGCCGACCGGCGCGGCGCAGGTCGCGATGCGCTGGAAAGGCGCCGTGCGGCACCTGTATTTCCCGTTCGACCTCCCCGGCGCGGCGCGGCGCTTCCTCGCCCACGCGCGGCCGCGCATCGCGGTCGTGATGGAAACCGAGATCTGGCCGAACCTCTATGTCGAGACCGGCCGCGCGCGCATTCCGCTGCTGCTGGTCAACGCGCGCCTGTCGCAGCGCTCGCTGAGCGGCTACCGGCCGGTGCTGCCGCTGATCCGGATGGCGCTCGCGCGCGTCGATGCGGTCGCCGCGCAGTCGCAAGCCGATGCGCAGCGGCTGCTGCGCGCGGGCGCGCCGGCCGACCGCGTGCGCGTGAGCGGCAACATCAAGTACGACCTGCGCCTGCCCGAAGGACTCGATGCGCTGGCGCGCGAACGCCGCGCGGCGTGGGGCGCGGCGCGGCCGGTGTGGATCGCGGCGAGCACGCACGAAGGCGAGGAGGCGGCTGTGATCGGGATGCACGCGCGCCTGCGCGAGCGTTTCGCCGACCTGCTGCTGCTGTGGGCGCCGCGCCACCCGGTGCGCTTCGCCGCCGCGGCCGCCGCCTGCGCGCAGCGCGGCTGGCGCACGCGCAGGCGCAGCGTCGAGACGATGGCGGCGACGGATACCGAGTGCTTCGTGATCGACAGCCTCGGCGAGCTGATGGGTTTCTACGCCGCCGCGGATGTCGCCTTCGTGGGCGGCAGCCTGCAGGCGATCGGCGGCCACAACGTGCTCGAACCCGCAGCCCTCGGCGTTCCGTCGGTGGTCGGGCCGCACACCGCGAACTTCTCCGAGGCGACCGCGCTGCTGCGCGATGCGGATGCGCTGCTGCAGGAAGGCGATGCGAACGGCGTCGCGCGTGCGCTAGGCGAACTGCTCGCCGAGCCGCAGCGGCGCAAGGCGATGGGCGAGGCCGGCCGTGCGCTGGTGGAGCGCGAGCGCGGCGCGCTCGCGCGGACCGTGGAACTGGTCGAATCGCGCCTGCCCGTCAGGGCGTGACCGGGGGCGTATCCGTCGTCGTGGATGCCGACTTCTTCTTCGCGGGATGCTTTTTCTTCGCCTTGGTAGCCGGCGGGCTGCCATCGGAAGCGGTCGGGACCACCGCCTTGGCCGGGCTCATGGGCAGGCCGGGCATCGCCGTGTCGGTGTCGTTGGCCGGCGCATCGAGCGCGGCCTCGGCATCGCTGACCAGCATCGCGTTGACGGCCGACACGTCGGAACCCTTGATGTCGCCGGCCGCCTGCTTGAGCAGCATTTCGTTGACGACGAAGTTGTTGCGCGCGCGTGCGTAGTCGCGCTGTGCGGAGAACAGCGTCTGTTCGCTGATCAGCACGTCGACGATCGTGCGCGTGCCGACTTCCAGTCCGGTCTGGGTCGCGTCCAGCGCGGTCTGCGCGGAGAGCAGGGCCTGCCGGCGCGCCTCGATCTCGGTCAGCCCGGCCATCGTGGCGTGGAAGGAGTTGCGCGCCTGGCGCTCGATCGAACGGCGGGTCTGCTCGAGCAGGTCGGAGGCGGCGTCGCGCGTGGCCAGCGCCTGGCGCACGCGCGAGGACACCGCGAAGCCGGAGAAGATCGGCACGTTCAGGGTCAGGATGTACTGCGGGCCGTAGCTCACGGCAGCCGGGGGAAAGGGCAAGCCGTTGTTGCTCGAGGTGCCCCAGGTCGTGTTGTTGCCGTAGGTCGCGCTGAACGCCAGCGTCGGCAGGTGGCCGGCGCGCGCGGTGTCGACATCGTGCTCGGCCGCGTCGACCGCGAGCTTCTGCGCGCGCACCTGCGGGTTCTGGTCGACCGCCATCTTCACCCACGCGTCGACATCGGCGGGCGTCGGCGCGGTCGGCGCGAAGTCGGCGGCCAGGCCCTTGAGGTGGTCGATCGGCTGGCCGGTGATCTCGGTCAGCGCCTCGCGCGTATCGGACAGCGCGGTCTCGAAGTCGATCGTCTGCGCGCGCGCGATGTCGTACTGCGCCTTGGCTTCCTGCGCGTCGGTGATCGGCGCCAGGCCGACCTGCAGGCGCACGTTGGCCTGGTCGTACTGGCGCTTGAGCGCACGTTCCTGCGCGCGCGAGGAGGCAAGGTCCTGGATCGCGCTGAGCACGTTGAAGTAGGCCTGCGTGACGCGCGTGATCAGGGCGTCGCTGGCATTGTCGTAGAGCGCGTCGAACTGCTGCTCGCGACTGATGCTGGCCTTGAGCCGGGTGTAGTTGGAATGGTCGTAGATGCTCTGCTGGACGCCGATCCCGGTGCTGCGCGTGGTGGTGTCCGTGCTGCTGTTGTCGGGACCGAAGCACACACCGCTACCGGTGGAGCACTCGAACGGCTGCACCGAGCTGTTGCTGCCGCTGGTGTGGGTCAGGGTGCCGGTCGCGCTGATCTGCGGCAGCAGGACGGCGCGCGACTGCACGACGCCTTCGGCCTCGGCGCGCTTGTTCGCTTCCGAGCCGGCCAGCTGCGGATCGCTCTGCCGCGCCAGGTCGTAGGCCTGCTGCAGGTCGCCGGCCTGCGCGGAGGCGCAGCCGATGGCGAGCAGCAGGGCGAGATGGATGGGGCGAAGGCGCAGGTTCATGCGAAGTCCTTGTCGATCGTTGGCGGCGGGTTCCACGCCGGCTGTTACAGCACGAAACGCAGCGCCGGTTCGGCGCCGCGAAGGTAGGGGATGTCGGTCTCGAACAGGCTCTCGGCGTGCCAGCCTTCGCCGCGGCGGGTCATGCGCACCGCTTCCTGCGCGGGCGCCTCGCCGCGGATCACGAACAGGCGGCCGCCCGGCTTCACCCAGTCGAACACGCGCGCCGGAATCTCGGAGACCGCGCCGCCGATGCAGACCGCGTCGAACTGGCAGCCGGCATTCCAGCTGAACATGTCGGCCGCTTCCACGCGCGCGTTGTGCGCGCCGGCAGCGGCCAGGCGCGCGCGCGTCGACTCGACGAAATCGGCGTGGACGTCGATGCTCGTGACCGCATGCGCGAGATGGGCGATGCAGGCGGTGAGGAAGCCGGTGCCGGTGCCGATTTCGAGCACCTCGTCGGCGGCATCGAGGTCGAGCGCCTGCAGGATGCGTCCCTCGACGACCGGCTTGAACATCGCCTCGTCGTGGTCGAGCGGCAGCGCGGTGTCGGTGAAGGCCAGCATGCGGTACGCCGCCGGCACGAAGTCCTCGCGGCGCACGCGCGCGAGCGCGTCGAGCACGCGCGGGTCGAGAACCTCCCAGGGGCGGATCTGGTTCTCGATCATGGTGGTGCGGGCGGTGTCGAAGTCCATGGCGTCGCTCTGCGGGTGTAATTGGGTGGCGAATTCTAAATCAGGACGATGCCCGCGGTAGTTCAGCATCGCCTGCAAGACGCGTGCCGGCGTAGTGCCGGAAGTAATCGGGACCGACGTCACCGGGCCGTTCGTCATGGTGCCGGCTGCGAGCTTGTCCGGATGCGGTATTGCGGACGTCCGCGGACAGTGTGCGGGCGACCGCCGCGCGCTGTGCAGTGACGGCTGTCATGCATGTCATGTGCGCGCGTCCTCGCGTGGTGCGTACGCGCGCACGAACAGGTCCACGGTGGCGCGGATGTGCTCGTCCACCTCGCGCTCGCCGAATTCCACCGCGCAGCCGCAGGACAGGCGCGCATGCAGTTCGCCCTTGAGCAGGCAGAAGAACTGCGATGCCGCGCGCCGCACGTCGGGAATGTCGAGCTGGCCTGCGGCGATCTTCGCGCGCAGGAACTCGGCGAAGCCGTCCTGCACGCGCTGCGGGCCGGCTTCCCAGAACATCTGCGGCAGGCGGCTGTCGTTCGCCGGCTGCGCGCTCATCAGGCGGTGCATGCCGATCGCTTCCGGGCTGGTCACCAGGGCGAAGAACGCTCGTGCGATCGTGGTCAGCTGGCGCCGGATCGGTCCCTTCGGCGTGGCGAGGAACAGCGTCGCCGGCAGCATCTCCTCGCATTTGGCGTGGATGGTCGCGCCGAACAAGGCTTCCTTGTCGCCGTAGTGGCTGTAGACGGTGAGCTTGGACACGCCGGCCTCGGCCGCGATCGCCTCCATGCTGACGCCATCGAAGCCGTGCACGAGGAACAGGCGCTTGGCGGCGTCGAGCACGGCCTGGCGCTTTTCCGGATCCTTGGGGCGGCCAGGACCGGGCTTGGGCGCTGCGACGGAATGGCGGATGGACGACATCGAATGAAATACTGGACTGGTGGGTTCTGAATCATTATTATACCCCACAGTATAGCAATTCGTCCCACTGCGGGCAGCAATCGGGGGAATCGTCCATGCATCCACTCATTCGTCCGGCTGCGGCCGTCCTGGCCGGCTTCGCGATCGCCGTGTCGTTGACCGCCTGCAGCGGCGGCCCGGCGGCGGTCGATCCGCCGCGGCCCGCGCTGGTGGTGCATCCGGGTCCGCTCGACCAGGGCGCGCAGGCGTTCGCCGGCGACGTGCGCGCGCGCCAGGAATCGCCGTTGTCGTTCCAGATCGGCGGCCACCTCGTGCGCAGGCTGGTCGATATGGGCGCGCGCGTGAGCAAGGGCCAGGTGCTGGCCCAGATCGATCCGAAGGACGTCGCCCTGCAGGCCGACGCAGCGCGCGCGCAGCTCACCACCGCGCAGGCCGACCTGCAGCTCGCGCAGGCCGAGCGCGACCGCTACCGCGCCCTCGCGCAGCGGCAGGCGGTCAGCCATTCCCAGCTCGACACCGTCGAGAACACCTTCAAGTCGGCCGCCGCGCGCGTGCAGCAGGCGCAAGCGCAGCTCGATGTGGCGCGCAACCAGACCGGCTACGCCGACCTGCGCGCGCCTTCCGATGGCGTGATCGCGCAGCGCCTGGCCGAAGCGGGGCAGGTCGTCGCCGCCGGGCAGGCGATCTTCACCCTCGCCGGCGACGGTGACCGCGAGGTTCAGATCAGCATCCCCGAGCAGCGCGTGGATACTTTCAAGGTCGGCACGCCGGTGCTGGTGGAACTGTGGACGCAGCAAGGCACGATGATCCCAGGCCGCATCCGCGAGATGTCGCCGGTCGCCGACGCGCAGGCGCGCACCTACGCCGCGCGCGTGGAGCTGCCGCCGGGGACGAAGGTCGAACTCGGGCAGAGTGCGCGCGTGTATGCGTCCCTGGCCCAGGGCGAAGGCCTGAGCGTGCCGCTCGCCGCGGTGTTCGCGAAAGACGGCGCGCCGGCGCTGTGGGTGGTGACGCCCGAGGCGCAGGCCGCGCCCGACGGCGCTTCGGTCGGAACGCTGCACCTGCAGCCGGTGAAGCTCGGTCCCTATGGCGAAGAGCGCGTGCCGGTGCTGTCGGGCATCCGCGGCGGCGACTGGGTGCTCGCCGCCGGCGTGCACCTGGTTCGCGAAGGGCAGAAGGTCGAGCCGGTCGATCACGAGAATCGTGCGATCGACTTCGCCGTGTCCGCTTCCTCCACCGCCGGGCGCTGAGCCGTGGGCAGCCGCTTCAACCTCTCCGCGTGGGCGCTGCGCAACCGCGCCCTGGTGCTCTACGCGATGCTGGTGCTCGCGGTCGCTGGCATCGTCTCGTACCGCCAGCTCGGCCAGTCCGAGGATCCGCCGTTCACCTTCAAGGCGATGGTCGTCAAGACCTACTGGCCCGGCGCGACCGCCGAGGAAGTCTCGCTGCAGGTCACCGACCGCATCGAGAAGGAGCTGATGACGACGGGCGACTACGACAAGATCGTCAGCTATTCGCGGCCGGGCGAGTCGCAAGTGATCTACCAGGCGCGCGACAGCCTCGCTTCGACCCACATGCCGGAGCTGTTCTACCAGATCCGCAAGAAGGTCGGCGACATCAAGGACACCCTGCCGCAGGGCGTGCAGGGACCGTACTTCAACGACGAATTCGGCGACACCTACGGCAACATCTACGCGCTCACCGGCGACGGCTTCGACTACGCCACGCTCAAGCGTTACGCCGACCGCATCGAGCTCGAACTGCAGCGCGTGCCCGACGTGGCCAAGGTCGACCTGGTCGGCGGCCAGGACGAGAAGATCTGGATCGAGCTGTCGAACACCAAGCTGGCCAGCCTCGGCGTGCCGCTGCAGGCGGTGCAGCAGGCGCTGGAGGAACAGAACGCGGTGTCCGACGCGGGCTTTTTCGAGACCGGCTCCGACCGCGTGCGCCTGCGCGTCACCGGGCGCTTCGATTCGGTGGACGCGATCCGCAACTTTCCGATCCGCGTCGGCGACCGCGACTTCCGCATCGGCGATGTCGCCAGCGTGCACCGCGGCTTCTCCGACCCGGCAGCGCCGCGCATGCGCTTCATGGGCAAGGACGCGCTCGGCATCGAAGTGGCGATGAAGCCCGGCGGCGACATCCTCAAGCTCGGCCGCAATCTGGAGACGACCTTCGCGCGCATGCAGCAGGAGCTGCCGGTCGGGATGACGCTGAACAAGGTCTCCGACCAGCCGGCGGCGGTGCGCGCCTCGGTCGCCGAATTCATGGACGTGCTCACCGCCGCGGTCGCGATCGTGCTGCTGGTGAGCTTCTTCTCGCTCGGACTGCGTACCGGCGCCGTGGTCGCGCTGACCATCCCGCTGGTGCTGGCGATGACCTTCGCGGCGATGTACTTCTTCGGCATCGGCCTGCACAAGATCTCGCTGGGCGCGCTGGTGCTCGCGCTCGGCCTCCTGGTGGACGACGCGATCATCGCGGTGGAGATGATGGCGGTGAAGCTCGAACAGGGCTTCGACAAGCTGCGCGCGGCCGCCTTCGCCTGGGACAGCACCGCCTTCCCGATGCTCACCGGGACCCTGGTGACCGCGGCCGGCTTCCTGCCGATCGCGACCGCGGCTTCGAGCACCGGCGAGTACACGCGCTCGATCTTCGAAGTGGTGACGATCGCGCTGATCCTGTCGTGGATCGCGGCGGTGGTGTTCATCCCCTATATCGGCAGCCTGCTGCTAAAGGACCTCTCGCACCGGCCGCAGGGAACCACCGTCGAGGCCGTGCACGCCCACGATCCGTACCAGACGAAGTTCTACCAGCGCTTCCGCGCCGTGGTCGGCTGGTGCGTGGGCCATCGCAAGACGGTGATCGCGATCACCGTGGCCGTCTTCGTCGTGTCGATCGGCCTGTTCCGCTTCGTGCCGCAGCAGTTCTTCCCCGATTCGACGCGGCTGGAGCTGATGGTCGACCTCAAGCTCGCCGAAGGCTCTTCGCTGAAGGCGACCCAGGTGGAGGTCGACAAGCTCGAGGCCCTGCTCAAGGGCCACAAGGGGCTGAAGAACTACGTCGTCTACGTCGGCACCGGCTCGCCGCGCTTCTACCTGCCGCTCGACCAGCAACTGCCGGCGACGAGCTTCGCGCAGTTCGTACTGCTCACCGACGACATCGCCTCGCGCGAGGAAATCCGCGGCTGGCTGATCAAGACCTTCGCCACGAAGTTCAGCGACGTCAATGCGCGCGTCACCCGGCTCGAGAACGGCCCGCCGGTCGGCTACCCGATCCAGTTCCGGGTGTCGGGCGAGCACATCGACGTCGTGCGCGCGATCGCGAAGCAGGTCGAGGATGTCGTCCGCGCGAACCCGAACGTCGCCAACGTCAACCTCGACTGGCAGGAACCGAGCAAGGTCGTGCGCCTGGCGGTCGACCAGGATCGCGCTCGCGCGCTCGGCGTGAGTTCGTCGAACCTGGCGGATTTCCTGCGCGGCTCGCTGTCGGGCTCGCACATCTCGTATTACCGCGAGAACAAGGAACTGATCGAGATCCTGCTGCGCGGTCCGCAGGACGAGCGCGAACGGCTTTCGTTGCTCGGCAGCCTGAGCGTGCCCTCGACCAGCGGCGCGAACGTGCCGCTGTCGCAGATCGCCACCCTCGAATACGGTTTCGAGGAAGGCATCATCTGGCGCCGCGACCGCCTGCCGACCGTGACCGTGCGCGCGGACATCTACAACAGCGCGGTGACGCCGCCATCGGTGACCGCCGCCATCGAGAACTACCGCGACCCGAAGAGCCACAAGGACCTGGCGACGATCCGCGCGCACCTGCCGGCGGGCTACCTGCTCGAAACCGGCGGCACCGTCGAGGACTCCGCGAAAGGCCAGGATTCGGTCAACGCCGGCATGCCGCTGTTCGTGTTCGTCGTCACCACCCTTTTGATGCTGCAGTTGCGCAGCTTCTCGCGGGTGGCGATGGTGTGGCTGACCGCGCCTCTGGGCCTGATCGGCGTGAGCCTGTTCCTGCTGGTGCTGCGGGTGCCTTTCGGTTTCGTGGCGATGCTCGGCACGATCGCGCTGTTCGGCATGATCATGCGCAACTCGGTGATCCTGGTCGACCAGATCGAACAGGACATCCGCGCCGGCCACGAGCCGTGGAACGCGATCATCGACGCCACCGTGCGCCGCTTCCGCCCGATCGTGCTGACCGCGCTCGCCGCGGTGCTGGCGATGATCCCCTTGTCGCGCAGCGTGTTCTTCGGCCCGATGGCGGTGGCGATCATGGGCGGCCTGATCGTGGCCACCGCGCTGACGCTGCTGTTCCTGCCGGCGCTGTATGCGGCGTGGTTCCGGGTGAAGCCGGCGGCGTAAAGCCCGCTGCTGCGGCTCCCGGCATGTTCGTCAATCCGGGTGCGATGGCGCGCCGATCGGGAGCCGGTGACTCCGCTGGCATCAATCCCGCAGCTCGATCGCATGGCATTCCACCTGCAATTGCTCTAGCACCGCTTCGGTGGCCGCGCGCGTGCTCAATGCGCTCTTGCCCCCGGCGAGATCGGCGGTGAAAGCGCCCGCATCGAGCGCCATGTCGATCGCGCGTTCGACGCAACGGGCTTCGTCGTCGAGCCCCAGCGAATGCCGCAGCAGCATCGCGACGCTAAGGATCGCCGCGTACGGATTGGCGATGCCGTGGCCGGCGATGTCGGGCGCCGAGCCGTGGATGGGCTCGTAGAGTCCGACGCGACCTTCGCCGAGCGAGGCCGACGGCAGCAGACCCATCGAGCCGGCCAGCATCGAGGCCTCGTCGGTGAGGATGTCGCCGAACATGTTCTCGGTGACGATCACGTCGAACTCGCGCGGACGGGCGATCAGGTGCATCGCCATCGAATCGACCAACTGGTGTTCGAGGGTGACATCGGGGAATTCCTCGCGTGCGACGCGGGTGGCGACCTCGCGCCAAAGCCGTGACGTTTCGAGCACGTTGGCCTTGTCGACCGAGGTGACGTGGCCGCGGCGTCCGCGCGCCAGCGTGCAGGCACGTCGCACGACGCGTTCGATCTCGAAGACGCTGTATTCGCACAGGTCGCTGGCGTAGCCGTCGTGGCGCATCTTCAGGCCGAAATACATGCCGCCGGTAAGTTCGCGCACCACCATCAGGTCGACGCCGGCGAGCAGGTGCGGCTTGATCGGTGAAGCGCCGAGCGCGGCCGGGTGTGGTTTCACCGGGCGCAGGTTCGCGTACAGGCCGAGCGCCTTGCGCAGCGCCAGCAGGCCCTGTTCGGGGCGCACGGTGGCGTCGGGCGCGGACCATTTCGGACCGCCGACCGCGCCGAGCAACACGGCATCGGCATCGCGGCATGCTGCGAGCGTGGCGGCGGGCAATGCCTCGCCGACGGCGTCGATCGCTGCGCCACCGATCAGGTGGTGATGCAAGGCGAAGCTGTGGCCGTAGCGACGACCGACCGCGCGCAGGACCTCCACGGCAGCGGCCGTGACTTCAGGCCCAATGCCGTCACCGGGCAGGACGACGATTTCAGCGTGCATGGCGCAATTCCTCGTGGCGTGAGATGGCGTGGTCCTGCTTGAGCAGGTAACCGAGTTCGTCGACGCCTTCGAGCAGGCAGGTCTGCGCGAAGGCATCGAGCGGGAAGGCAAACGTGCGGCCGTCGGGCAACGCCACGCGACGCGCGGCGATGTCGATGTGCAGTGCGATGCCGGGGTGCGCGAGCAACTCGTCGACGACGTCTTCCTCGAGCACGACCGGCAGCAGCCCGTTCTTGAGCGCATTGCTGCGAAAGATGTCGGCGATCTGCGCGCTGACCACCGCGCGCAGGCCGAGGTCGAGCAGGGCCCAGGGCGCGTGTTCGCGCGAGGAACCGCAACCGAAGTTGCGGCCGGCAACGAGGATCTGCGCGCCCGCGTTTTCCGCGCGATTGAAAGGGAATTCGGGATTCGGCCTGCCGTCAGGGAGCGAACGCCAGTCGTTGAACGCGAACTTGCCCAGCCCCCCGCGCTCGGTCGTGGTGAGGAAGCGCGCGGGAATGATCTGGTCGGTGTCGATGTTGCGCTCGCGCAGCACGACGGTGCGCGAGTGCAGTGCATTGAAGGCTGGCATCAAAGGGTCTCCAAATAAGCGAATTCTCTTTCGCTCGTCATTCCCGCCTGCGCGGGAATGACGAGCAGGAGCGAAGACAATTGTCGTGAACATCAGGCGATCTCCGGCACGAACCGGGATGAGGAACGCGAGGCGAGGGACATATCGATGAATCCGCGCGGATCGGCGATCTCGCCGGCGACCGCGCACACCGCGGCCGTCAGCGGCGAGGCGAGCACGGTGCGTGCGCCCTTGCCCTGGCGTCCTTCGAAATTGCGGTTCGATGTCGAGACCGCGAGCTGGCCCGGGCCGACCAGATCGCCGTTCATCGCGATGCACATCGAGCAGCCCGGTTCGCGCCACTGCGCTCCCGCCGCGCGCACGATGACGTCGATTCCCTCGGCTTCGGCGTCGCGCTTGACCTGCGCAGATCCCGGCACCACCAGCATGCGAACGCGCGGATGCACCCTGCGACCTTCCAGCACCAGCGCGACCTTGCGCAGGTCGCTCAGGCGCGCGTTGGTGCAGCTGCCGATGAAGACGACATCGACCGGTTGCCCGGCCAGCGTCGTGCCGCCTTCGAAGCCCATGTAGGTGAGCGCTTTCGCCGCGTCGGCATCGCTCGCCGCCGGCAGCCTTGCCGCGATCGCGGCGACCTGACCCGGATGCGTGCCCCAGGTGATCGACGGCTGGATGTCGCTGGCGTCGATGCGGACTTCGCGGTCGAAGCGCGCGCCGTCGTCGCTGCGCAATGCGCTCCAGCGTGCGACTGCACGCGCGAAGTCGTCGCCATGCGGTGCCCGCGCGGTCAGCGCGAGGTATTCGAAGGTGACTCCGTCCGGAGCGACCAGGCCGGCGCGCGCGCCGGCCTCGATCGACATGTTGCACACCGTCATGCGCTCGTCCATCGCCAGCGCGCGGATGGTCGACCCGCGGTACTCGATCACGTGGCCGGTGCCACCGTTGACGCCGATCACGCCGATCACGTGCAGGATCAGGTCTTTCGCGCCGACACCCGGGCCGAGCGCGCCGTCGATGGTGATCGCCAGCGTCTTCGGCTTGCGCTGCAGCAGGCATTGCGTCGCCAGCACGTGGCCGACCTCGCTGGTGCCGATGCCGAACGCGAGCGCGCCGAACGCGCCATGGGTGGCGGTGTGGCTGTCGCCGCAGACGATGGTCATTCCAGGCTGGGTCAGGCCGAGTTCGGGCGCGATCACGTGGACGATGCCGCGATGCGCGCTGTCGAAATCGAACAGCTCGACGCCGTGATGCGCGGCATTCGCGCGCAGGGTCTCGACCTGTGCGCGCGCAGCGTCGCTCGCATACGGCAGTTCGCCGCTCGCGTCTGCGGGCAGCGTGGGCGTCGAGTGGTCGAGCGTACCTTTCGTGAGTTCCGGCCGACGTACGCGCAAGCCGCGTGCGTCGAGTTCGGCGAAGGCCTGTGGCGAGGTGACCTCGTGGATCAGGTGCAGGTCGATGTAGAGCGTCGCGGGCGCGGCGTCGGTTTCGGGGATGACGACGTGGGCATCCCAGAGTTTGTCGAACAGGGTGCGTGGCGTGTGGGTAGTCATGGTGTCCGTCTTGTCTTGTCTCCCTCCCCCCTTGCGGGAGAGGGTTGAGGGAGAGGGGTGCTTTTGCCTTCCCGGGTTCGGGAACAGCGTCCCCTCTCCCCAGCCCTCTCCCGCAAGGGGAGAGGGGGCTCGGGCGTCATGCGATCTCGGCGATCCTCTGCGGCTGGCGCGTGCGCAACACGCGGTTGGCGATCTCCAGCCACGCCAGCGCGCTGGCTTCGAGGATGTCGGTGCTGGTGCCCGAGCCGGTCAGCTCTGCGCCATCGACGCGCGCGGTGATGCTGGCCTGGCCCTGCGCGTCGTCGCCGGTGGTCACGCTCGAGACGTGGTAGCTGTCGATGTCGAGCTGCAGGCCGGTCGCGCGCGCGAGCGCGGCGAACAAGGCGTGCACCGGGCCATCGCCGACCGCCGCTTCGTTGATGACGCAGCCCTCGGGATCGACCAGTTGCACGCTGGCCGTCGGCAATCCTTCGCCGGCGACCGACGTGCTGACATGCGCGCGTGCGAGGCGATGGCCGCGCGTGCGATGCGCATCGGCGCCGAGCACCAGCGCCTCGAGGTCGGCGTCGAACACTTCGCGCTTTTTTTCGGCCAGCGCCTTGAAGCCCGCGAATACCGCGTTCAGGGCCGCCTCGTCGAGGTTGAAGCCCAGCGCCTGCAATCGGTCCCTCAGCGCCGCGCGCCCGCTGTGGCGGCCCATCACCATCTGCGACTGCGCCCAGCCGACATCCTCCGGCCGCATGATCTCGTAGGTGCTGCGATGCCTGAGCATGCCGTGCTGGTGGATGCCGGACTCGTGCGCGAACGCGTTCTGGCCGACGATCGCCTTGTTGCGCTGCACATTCATGCCGGTAATGCGCGACAGCAGGCGCGAGGTCGGCACCAGCCGGCGGGTGTCGATGCGGGTCTGCGCATTGAAGTAGTTGCGGCGCACGTTCAGCGCCATGACGAGTTCCTCGAGGGCGGCATTGCCGGCGCGCTCGCCGATGCCGTTGATCGTGCACTCGACCTGGCGCGCGCCGCCCTCGATCGCCGCCAGGCTGTTGGCGACCGCCAGGCCGAGGTCGTTGTGGCAGTGCGCGCTGAACACCACTTGATCCCGTTCGTGGTGAGCGTGTCGAACCACATTCGCGCGCAGGTACTCGAACAACGCGCGGATCTCCGCCGGCGTGGTGTAGCCGACGGTGTCCGGGATGTTGAGTGTGCGCGCGCCCGCGGCGAGTGCCGCGTTGCAGACTTCGACGAGGAAGTCCGGCTCGGTGCGCAGCGCGTCCTCCGCCGAGAACTCGACATCGTCCGCGTAGCGGCGCGCAAGCCGCACGCCCGTCGCGGCGCGCTCCAGCACCTCGTCCTTGCCCAGGCCGAGCTTGTGTTCGCGATGCAGCGGACTGGTCGAGATGAAGACGTGGATGCGCGGCCGCGCCGTACCGTCGAGTGCCTGCGCGCAGGCCTCGATGTCGCCGGCGTGGCAGCGCGCGAGTGCGGCGATGGTCGAACCGCGCACGTCGCGCGCGATCGCACGAACGGCGTCGAGGTCCGCGGGCGAACTCGCGGGAAAGCCGGCCTCGATGACGTCGACGCCGAGGTCGGCCAATGCGTGCGCGAAGCGCAGCTTCTGGGTCGCGGTCATGCTGCAACCTGGCGATTGCTCGCCGTCGCGCAGGCTGGTGTCGAAGATGACGACGTCCTCGGGGATGGCGGGATTCATGCGCAGGATTCCAGGCTCGTGGTGCGGTGGCGGATCGGTGGGCGAACGGTTGCGGGTCGCGGCAGCGGCAAGGACCGCACGATGGCCGGCTCCGGTTCGGCCAGCTCGCGCGTGCGCTGGCGCGGGCGGCGCGGTGCGCGCGGACGCACTTCGGCGAGCAGCCGCGAGAGCACGGCCGCATCGATGTTTCCGCCGGACACCACCGCGCACTTGCGCCTGCCTGCAACGCGTCGTCCCGCCGCCAGCGCCAGCGCGCCGGCGCCTTCGGCGATGACGTGCTCCTCCTGCGCGAGGCGGACCAGGGTCTCGCGCAGTTCGGCTTCGCGCACGATCACCAGGTCGTCGAGGTACCGGCGCAGGACGCGTTCGGTGAGCAGGCCCGGCTCGCGCACGCGGATGCCGTCCGCCAGTGTCGGCGCGACGTCGCCGATCGCGCGATCGCCGCGCAGCGCGCGCGCCATCGCATCGACACCCTCGACCTGGGCGCCGACGATGCGCACGCGCCGGGACGCCCGCATCCCGGACAGGCACGCGTGCTTGAGCGCGAGCGCGACGCCCGCCGCCAATCCGCCACCGCCGATCGGCACCAGCACCACGTCGGGAGCGAGCGCGGCCAGTTCCAGGCCGACCGTGCCCTGGCCCGCGATCACGTCGCGGTCGTCGAACGCGGAGAGCACGCGGTACCCGTGCTGCGCGGCGAGTTCGATCGCAAAGCCCTTGGCTTCGTCGTAGTTCTCGCCGTGCAGGCGCACGACCGCGCCCCAGTGCGCGACGCCGGCGATCTTGGTCGCGGGCGCGCAGCGCGGCATGACCGCGATCACCGGCATGCGCAGGCGATAGCCGGCCCATGCGAGTCCCTGCGCGTGATTGCCGGCGGAGGCCGCGATCACCGGGCGCAGGTCGCCGCGCTCGCGCGCCGCGAGCAGGGCGTTCATCGCGCCACGCACCTTGTAGGAGCCGGTGCGCTGCAGGTTCTCCAGCTTGAGCCAGCAGCCGAAGCGCTCGGCATGGTGCAGCGGTGTTGCCGCGAGGTACGGACGCAGGCGCGCCTGCGCAGCGAGTACGTCGCCGACATCGACATCGGGGTCGTTGCCCGATCCGTCAGACATGGGTCAGCCATCCGTGGTGCTTCGCGTCCTCGCCACGGACGACGCGCCGGTACATGTCCGCGATCTCGCTGCCGACGGCGTTGCCGGCGAACACGCGGCCGTCGAGCGTGGCGATCGGGGTCACTTCCGCCGCCGTGCCGCAGACGAAGACTTCATCGGCGTCGCACAGCTCCTCCAGCCCGACCGCCCGCGAGCTGCCGCCACTCAGCGCGAGCACGGTGTCGCGGGTGATGCCGGGCAGGGCGTCGGCGTGATCCACCGCAATGATGCGGCCGTCGCGCACCATGAAGACGTTGGCGCCGGTGCATTCGACGACGAAACCCTGCGCGTCGACGAACAGCGCCTCGTCGTAGCCGCGCGCCTTCGCCTCGGCCTTGGCGAGGATCGAGTTGACATAGGCGCCGCACAACTTCAGCGGCGGCAGCGAGCTCGCCGGATTGCGCCGCCACGTGGACACGCCGAGCTTCACCCGGCTTCCTGCGAGATGCACGGCGGTCGCGAACGTCGCGACCATCAGGTGCTTGCTCAGGGGCGCGACATCGAGGCCGATCGAACCGGTCCCGCACCAGGTCAACGGGCGCACATAGGCGTCGCGATGGCCGTTCGCGCGCAGCACGGCGAGGGTCGCCCGCATGGCTTCATCGATGTCGAAGGCGATGCCAAGCAACGCCGCGCCCTTGCGCATGCGTTCCAGGTGTTCGCGCAGGCGGAACACCGCTGCTCCACCGTCGGACGTCGCATAGCAGCGGATGCCTTCGAACACGCCGCTGCCGTAGTGCAATGCGTGGGTGGTCAGCGGCGCGCGCAGGGAGTCGGCAGCGACGAGTTCGCCGTCGAACCAAGCGAACTGGAACGCTCCGCCAGCCGCAGGCGCTCCTCCTGCCGTGATACGTGGCGCCCGATCAGCCAAGGGCGCTCCTCCTGCCGTGATACGAGGTGTCCGATCAGCCGAAGGCGTTCCACTTGCCGCCGCGGTTACCGCCTGTTGGCCAACGTCCGAAGCAGCGGCCGTTCGTTGAAAGTCCGCGCACGGATGTGCGGGCTCCTGCGCAGGATGCGCGTCGAATTTCATGTCGCCACCTCCACCGCCAGGCAGTCGTACAACTTCTCCAGTTGCGACCGCAGCGATTCGACCGGGCGCTCGCTCTCGACCGCCAGGCGCAGGTACCAGCGGTCGCCGTCGGTCATCGTTTCGCCTTCGACGCCGACCGGCGTGAAGCCGCGGCGCTCGGCGGCGCCGATCACGCGGGCGAGGGCGCCATCGACGTGGCGAAGGGTCAGGTCGAGCAGGTAGCGTCGCATCGGCGTTCTCCGGTCGTGGATCGGTTGCTGGTTGCTGCGGCGTGATGAAGCGGCGCGATGAAGCGGAATCAGGTCGGCAGCGGCGCCCCGGTTTCCTCCGGATCGAAGATCATCTGGGCGTTGTTGCGGTTCGGCGGGACCAGTGGCCACACGTTCGCGTGGGTTTCGATCGCGACGTGCAGCAGCGCCGGGCCGGGCGCTGCGAGCAACCTCTGCAGCGCGCCTTCGCACTGGTCCGCGCGGTCGATGCGTTCGCCGTGGATGCCGAAGGATTCGGCAAGCGCGACGAAATCGGGGTTGTCGGAGAGATCGGTTTCGGAATAGCGGTGCTCGAAGAACAGCTCCTGCCATTGCCGGACCATGCCGAGGCGCTGGTTGTCGAGCAGCACGATCTTCACCGGCAACCGGTAGCGGCCGAGTGTGGCCAGTTCCTGCACGTTCATCAGGAACGAGCCGTCGCCGCTCACGCACACCACCTGCGCGCCGGGACACGCGAGCTGGGCGCCGAGGGCGGCGGGCAGGCCGAAACCCATTGCGCCCAATGCCCCCGAGGTCAAGTGCTTGCGCGGATCGTTGAATCGCCAGTGCTGCGCCACCCACATCTGGTGCTGGCCGACATCGCAGGCGACGATCGCCGCCGGAGCCAGTTCCGACATCCGCTTGAGCAGCGAAGGCGCATGCACGCGATCGCCGGGTGTGTCGTGGCGCATGACCTCGTGCTGCCTGCGGGCGATGCAGGTCGTTCGCCACGCCGAACATTCCGGCAGTGCGGTGGCGAGCGCGTTGAGGCTGTGGCGCAGGTCGCCGTGCAAGGCGACGTCGGCGCGGCGCAATTTGTTGATTTCGGCCTGATCGAGGTCGAGGTGCACGACCTTCGCGTTCGGCGCGAACTCGGCAAGCTTGCCGGTCGCGCGGTCGTCGAAACGCGCGCCGACGACGACCAGCAGGTCGCAACCCTGCACCGCGAGATTGGCCGAGCGCGTGCCATGCATGCCGAGCATGCCGAGGTTGAGCGGGTGCTCCGACGGCAGCGCGCCGATCCCGCGCAGGGTCAACACGGTCGGCACCTGGGCCGCTTCGACGCAGGTGCGGAATTCGGCGACCGCGTCGGCGAGCGCGATCCCGCCGCCGCCGTAGAACAGCGGCCTGCGCGCCTTCGCGAGCAGTTCGAGCGCGGGGAACAGCGCGCGTCCGGACGCAAGCGGCACGGTGTCCACCGGCGCTGGCTCTTGCGCCGGCAGGCGCGCGGCGTCGGCGGTCTGCAGGTTCTTCGGCAGGTCGATCAGAACCGGGCCGGGGCGACCCGAGCGCGCGAGACGGAAAGCCTCGCGCACGATCCCTGGCAACTGGTCGACACGCTTCACCAGGAAGCTGTGCTTGACGATCGGAAGGGTCAGGCCGAACACGTCGACTTCCTGGAACGCGTCCGTACCCATCAGGGTGGTCGGCACCTGGCCGGTGATCACGACCATCGGCACCGAGTCCAGCAAGGCGTCGGCGATGCCGGTGACCAGGTTCGTAGCGCCCGGTCCCGACGTCGCCACGCACACGCCGACGCGGCCGCTGGCGCGCGCGTAGCCGTTCGCCGCGAACGCCGCGCCCTGCTCGTGGCGCACCAGGATGTGCTTCAGGCCCGAGCCGTACAGCGCGTCGTAGAAGGGCATGATCGCGCCACCCGGATAGCCGAACAGGGTGTCGACGCCTTCGGCGATCAGGGCCTGCACCAGCCACTGCGAGGCGTTCATTGCGAGGCCCTCATGGCAGACGATGGGCATGTGCCGAATGGCTCGTGTCGCACCAGTGCGTGTTTCAGGCCCGAGCCGTACAGCGCGTCGTAGAAGGGCATGATCGCGCCACCCGGATAGCCGAACAGCGCGTCGACGCCTTCGGCGATCAGGGCCTGCACGAGCCACTGCGAGGCGTTCATGCAGTGGCCTCGGCAGATGCCGGCTTCGCGTGCGCAGCCGCCGCGACCGCTCGCGTGGGCGTCGCCGGCGCGGCGCTGTTCAACCACACCATCTTCGCGCGCAGGCGCTTGCCGACGACCTCGATCGGATGGTCGAGGTCGGCCTGCTTCATGCGCCGGTAGTTCGGCAGGCCGGCGGCGTATTCGGCGATCCAGTTGCGCGTGAAGCTGCCGTCCTGGATCTCGGACAGGATCGCCTTCATGCGCTGCTTGGTGCCCGCATCGATCACCCGCGGGCCGCTGACATAGTCGCCGTACTGCGCGGTTTCGGAAACGAACTCCAGCATCCGGGTGATGCCGCCTTCGTAGAACAGGTCGACGATCAGCTTCAGTTCGTGCAGCACTTCGTAGTAGGCGATCTCGGGCTGGTAGCCGGCTTCGGTCAGGGTTTCGAAGCCTGCCTGCACCAGCGAACTCACGCCGCCGCAGAGCACCGCCTGTTCGCCGAACAGGTCGGTCTCGGTTTCTTCCTTGAATGTGGTGCGGATCAGGTTCGCGCGCGCGCCGCCGAGGCCCGCGGCATAGGCCAGTGCCAGGGCTTCGGCGTGGCCGCTGCGATCCTGATGCACGGCGTGGATGCAGGGCACGCCGCGACCGATCTCGTATTCGCGGCGCACCAGCGCGCCGGGGCCTTTCGGCGCGACGAGTACGACATCGAGGTCGTCCCGAGGCGCGATCAGTTCGAAGTGGATGTTCAATCCGTGCGCGAACAGCAGGCAGGCGCCTGGTTTCATGTGGCGGGCGAGCACTTCGTCGTACAACTTCTTCTGCACCATGTCGGGGACCAGCACGGCGATGAGGTCTGCGTTGGCGACCGCTTCGGCAGGCGCCTTTACGGCAAAGCCATCGCCCCAGGCGACGAGTTCGGTCGGGCCGCCGGGGCGCAAGCCGACGACGACGTCGCAGCCGGAGTCGCGCAGGTTCAGCGCGTGCGCGCGGCCCTGGCTGCCATAGCCGACGATGGCGATGCGGGGTTGTGCGGGGTGGGTCATGGCGGATTCCTTGGGTGCGAGGGTTGGATGGAAGCGTTCGATAAATGGCTCAGGCCGTGCAGGCGGTGTCGTCGGCTGGCACGAGGTCGATGGGAATCGTGCGGCGTGCGGCCGGCGCCGCGTCCAGCGGCCCCGGCGCGGTGACCGCGCCGCGCGATGCGGAGCCGACGCTGCGCGCGTACTTCGCGAGCGCGCCGGTGCCCACGCGCGGCGCGATGCGCGCGGGCTCGCGCGATGCGAGGTCGGCGTCGACGTCGACGCGCCGCGTCGCGACATCGATGCGCACGCGATCGCCTTCGCGCAGGCGGGCGATCGGTCCACCGCAGGCCGCTTCCGGCGCGACGTGGCCGACCATGAAACCGTGGGTCGCCCCGCTGAAGCGGCCGTCGGTGATCAGCGCGACATCGTCGCCGAGGCCCTGGCCGACCAGGGCCGCGGTCACGGCGAGCATCTCGCGCATGCCGGGGCCGCCGACCGGGCCTTCGAAGCGGATCACGACCACGTCGCCGGCGACGACCGCGCGCCTTTCCACTTCCGCGAATGCGGCTTCCTCCGAATCGAACACGCGCGCCGGACCTTCGAAATGCGTGCGACCCTGGCCCGCGAGCTTGACGATGCAGCCCTCCGGGGCGAGATCGCCGTAGAGGATCGAGAAGCCCCCGCGTGGCTTGAGCGGCTGCGCAATGCGATGCACGGGCGGATGGCTGGCCACCTGCGGGGATGTGTGCGGGATCTCCGCGCCGGCCTCCGGTATTCCTGTGGAGGTCTCCGGTTGCGCATCCACCCGTGCATCGTCCAACTCGGCAAAGAACGAGCGGCCTGTCACCGTCGCGATATCGTCGACCAGGCCCGCTGCTCGCAGCTCCCGCGCTATCAGCGCGGTGCCGCCGCAAGCGAACAACTCGGCTGCCGTGTAACGGCCAGCGGGCTTGAGGTCGGCGATCACCGGTGTGCACGCGGCAGCCGCCTCGAATTCCTCGAGGCCGAAGGCAACGCCGGCCTCGTGCGCGATCGCCAGCAGGTGCAGCACCGCATTCGTGGAACCCGCCGTCGCCGAGACCGCGCGCGCCGCGTTGCGCAAGGCGCTGCGCGACAGGATCTCGCGCGGCAGCGGCCCGTCCTCGTGCAGCAGGCGCATCACCATCTGCCCGCATGCGCGTGCGGCAGCCGGCTTGTCGGCGTGCACCGCGGGGATGTCGTTGAGGCCCAATGGCGACAGGCCGAGAAAGGTCAGCACCATCGCCATGGTGTTGGCGGTGAACTGGCCGCCGCAGGCGCCCGCGCCGGGACAGGCCAGCGATTCGACGGCATGCAGCTCGGCGTCGTCGATGCGGCCCGCGGAATGCGCGCCGACGGCTTCGAACACGTCCTGCACGGTCAGCGCGATCGCCTTGCCGTCTTGCGCGCGGCAATGACCCGGCAGGATCGTGCCGCCGTAGAGGATCACGGTCGGGATGTCGAGCCGCGCGGCCGCCATCGCGGCGGCGGGGATGGTCTTGTCGCAGCCGACCAGCAGCACCATCGCATCGAGGCTGTGGCCTGCGACCGCGAGTTCGATCGAATCGGCGATGGTCTCGCGCGAAGGCAGCGAAGCGCGCATGCCTTCCGAACCCATCGCGATGCCGTCGGTGACGGCGATGGTGTTGAACTCGACCGGCGTGCCGCCGCCCTCGATCACCCCGGTGCGGACATGTTGGGCGAGATCGCGCAGGGTCAGGTTGCACGGCGATACATCGGTCCAGGTGTGCACGACCGCGACCAGCGGTTTCGCGATGGCGTCGTCGTCCAGGCCGGTCGCGCGCAGCATCGCGCGGGCGGGTGCGCGGGCCGGGCCTTGCTTGATGGCGTTGCTCTTCATTGAACCGGATTCCCTCGAAATGGAAATCCCGGGCCGCAAAAACAAAAACCCCGCGCCTTTTGGGGCGCGGGGTTCTGGTTCTTGTTACCTGGGAAGTGTCTTGTCAGCTACACGTACCCGAACCCCGCGCCTGGTTGGACGGTAATAAGGCTGACGAGTACGAACGAATAGACGGTGGCGACAGGTGCGGACGCGTATCCGGTGCGCGGCACATCGGCCATGCGCGGCGGCACGGTCACGAAGGTCTGCGGGATGTTGTTGCGATGCGTCATGGGCCGATCATAGACACAGGGTTCGCTGGCTTGTCAACAACTATTTTCCGGACGGCACCGTATTGCACATGCGGCCCTCCGCCTCATTCCGAAACGTTCTATCGATCTCGGAAAGACTCGGGCGTACCTCCGGTCATCCCTGCGAAATGCGCTGGCGCAGTGCAGCGTAATCGACCGGCAGGGATTCGGCGAAAGCCCGCCGCGACAACGTTTCGGCGAGCGCCGGCGGCACGTCCAGAACGTGTCCGACCAAAGGCTCGACGATGCTCTCGAACTTTGCCGGATGCGCGGTGGCGACCACCGCCCACGGTCGCGTGTCGCCGCCTGCACGCAGTCGTTCGAGCACATGCAGCCCGGTTGCGGTGTGCGGGCAGGGCACGATGCCGTGACGCATCGGTGCGCTGCGGATCGTCTCGACGATGACATCGTCTGCGACCGACCACGCGCCCAGCGCCGAACGCAGCTCCGCATCGTCGGCGTGCCATGCGCGCAGCCGTTCGAAGTTGCTCGGGGCGCCGACGTCCATCGCGTTCGCGAGCGTGGCCACGCTGGCTCGTGGCGCGTAATCGCCGCCGTCGAAGTAGCGCGGCAGCACGTCGTTGGCATTGGTCGCGAGCACGATCGCACCGATCGGCAATCCCATGCGCCTGCCGAGCAACGCAGCTGCCGCGTTGCCGAGGTTGCCGGTCGGCACGATGAAGTTCAGTGGCTCGCCATGTCGCGAGAAGAAATGCATCGCCGCGTGCGCGTAGTACGCGACCTGCGGCAGCAGGCGGCCGATGCTGATGCTGTTGGCCGAACTGAGCGCGACCTGTTCGCGCAAGGCGGTGTCGGCCAGCGCCTGCTTCGCCAGCCGCTGGCAATCGTCGAAGCTGCCGGCGATGCGGAACGTGCGGACGTTGTCGCCCCAGCATTCGAGGCCATGCGCCTGGCGTGGCGACACGCGGCCTTCGGGATAGAGGATCACGACCTTGAATCCCGGGCGACGATGGAAGGCCGCAGCCACCGCGGCGCCGGTATCGCCGGACGTGGCGACGACGATCGTGGTCGGCGGCGCATCGGGCGCGCGCAGGCCGGCGAGCGATTCGGCGAGGAAGCGCGCGGCGTAATCCTTGAAGGCCGCGGTCGGGCCGTGGAACAACTCAAGCAGGCAGTCGTCCGCGCCGCGCATCGCGCGCAGCGGTGCGTCGAACGAGAAGGCGCGCCCGCAGATCGCCGGGAGATGGTCGAGCAGCGCAGAATCGGTGAAATACGGCGCGAGCACCGACTGTGCGGTTCGGGCGAGGGTGTCGCATGGTTCGAAGGAGACCGTCGACGGTATCGGTTCGGGCACGTACAGGCCGCCATCCGGGGCGAGCCCGGAGACAAGCGCGGTATCGATGGATGCCAATGGCGCGATGGCGCGCGTGCTGACGAATTTCACGCCTCGCTCCCGACAGGAAGGATTTCGGCGCGCGGGCCGTTCACCGGCGTGACATGGGCGCGCGAATCGAAACCGGCATCCGCGAACGCGGCGCGCATCGCCGGCGCTGCCATTTCCGCGGCGGCCTTCGATGCGAACCAGGCGAACACGCTCGGACCACCACCGGAGATGCTCGCGCCAAGCGCGCGATGGTCGAGCGCGGCCGCCTTCACCTGCGCGAATCCTGGAATCAATCGCGCACGTCGCGGTTCGACCAGCAGGTCCACCAGGCCCTCGCGAATCAATCCCGCGTCGCCACGCTGCAGGCCGGTGAGGAACAGCGCGAGGTGCGCGCTCTGCTGCACGATCAGCGGCAACAGATACGGATCGGCCAGCACCGCGCGCGCGTGGCGCGTTTCCAGAACCTGGTCGGGATGCACGACGACCGCCTGCAGCCAGCCGGGCGCGGCCAGCGGAATCATCCGCGTCGCGGTCGCCATCGCCACGCCGCCGAGCAGCATCGGCGCGACGTTGTCGCCATGGCGGCTGCCGCTCGACACCGATTCGCCGTCGAGCGCGAACGGGTACAGGTCCTCGCGCGACAACGGCGTATCCAGCAACGCATTAGCCGCGACGAGGGCAGCCACGCAGGACGCGGCCGAGCCGCCGAGCCCCGAACCGAGCGGGATGCCTTTCTCGAGGTCGAGTTCGAACCCATGCGCGATGCCGAACGCTTCGCGCAATGCGATCAGGGCTTGTCCGGCGGTGTTGCGCGAGGCTTCCAGCGGCAGCGAATCCGCACCGGAAACCGGCCGGCCATCCTGGGCCTGTCGAAGGGCGCGGATCGCGCGGATGCGCACGACGGGCTCCTCGATGCGCCGCACGACCGCGACATCGCGCACGCCTTCGATCGCATGTCCGAGCAGGTCGAAGCCGACGCCGATGTTGCCGACGCTGCCCGGCGCGAATGCGCGCGCTTCGACCATGTTGCGTTCGCCCATCGTGCGTCTCGCCTGCTCGCCGGGATAGGCGATCATGCCCGCGCTCCGAGGGTCTGCACGATCGCGAGGATATCGCCGAACACGCCGGCCGCCGTCACGTCGGGGCCCGCGCCAGGCCCCTGCACGACCAGCGGATTGTCCGCGTACCGGCGCGTGCGGAACTGGATCAGGTTGTCGGTCAACTGGCTGTGCAGGCTGGCGTGTCCGGGCTCGGGCTCGACCACGCCGACTCGCGCGCCTTCGTGGTCCAGGCAGGCGAGATAGCGCAGCTTGCGTCCGGTGCGACGCGCCTGTTCGCAGCGCGCGTGCATCGCAGCGTCCATCTCGTGCAGGCGCGCCAGGAATTCGTCGACACTTACGTCTCGCAACGATTCGGGCACCAGGTTTTCGACCGCGACTTCGTCCAGCGACAGGTTGCGGCCCGATTCGCGCGCGAGGATCACCAGCTTGCGCGCGACGTCCAGACCCGACAGGTCATCGCGCGGATCGGGTTCGGTGTAGCCGAGCGCGCGCGCTTCGCGCACCAGTCCGGAGAACGGCCGGCTGCCGTCGAAGCGGTTGAACAGCCAGGCAAGCGTGCCCGACAGCACGCCTTCGATGCCGGTCAGCTCGTCGCCGGTGTCGAGCATCGAACGCAGGGTCTGGATCACCGGCAGGCCGGCGCCGACCGTGGCTTCGTAGCGGAATTGCGCACCGTGGCGCATCGCTTCGCGGATCGCCGCGTAGCGCGGCAACGGACCGCTGCCCGCGTTCTTGTTCGGCGTGGCAACGTGGATGCCGGCGGCGAGCCATTGCGGGTAACGGGCGGCGACCGCATCGCTGCCGCTGCAATCGACGATCAGAGCGTGCGGCAGGTGGACTGCGCTCACGTGCGCGGCAAAGGCGTCGAGGTCGAGCGCGTCGCCTTCGGCGAGGGCCTGCTCGACATCGGCCGGATCGAATCCCTTGTGCACCCAGCGCATCCGCCGGCTGTTGGCGATCGCGCGCAGGCGCAACTCGATCCTGCCTTCGCCGGCGAAACGCGGCAGCGCATCGGTGAGTTGCCGCAGCAGGGCGCGGCCGACCTTGCCGGGGCCGATCAGGCCGATCGACAGGGTCTGCGGCGACAGCCAGAACGCGCTGTGCGCGGCGCGCAGGGCGCGCGTCGCGTCGGCGGCGGCGATCGCGACCGAGATGTTGCGCTCGCTTGCGCCCTGCGCGATCGCGCGGATGTTGACGCGCGCTCGCGACAATCCCGCGAACAGGCGCGCGGCCACGCCCGGCGTGCCGACCATGCCGTCGCCGACCGCGGCGAGCACGGCGATGTCGGGCGTGATCCGCACGCCTTCGACCTGGCCGTCGACGATCGCATCGTTGAACGCGCGCACGACCGCGACGCGTGCGCGCTCGACCTGCGCGGCCGGCAGCACGCAGCAGATCGAATGCTCGCTGGAACCCTGGGTGATCATCGTCACCGACACGCCCGCGGCGTGCAGGGCGGCGAACATCCGCTCGGCGGTGCCGGGCACGCCGATCAGTCCGGCGCCGGTGAGTTCGAGCACCGCGAGATCGTCGACGAGGCTGAGCCCTTTCACCGGCGAATGCGCCGGTTGCGAACGGTCGGTAATCAGGGTGCCGGGCGCGGCGGGATTGAGCGTGTTGCGGATGCGGATCGGCACGCCGTTCTGCATCGCCGGCGCCATCGTCTGCGGATGCAGCACCTTGGCGCCGAAGTAGGCGAGCTCGCAGGCTTCGGCGTAGGAGACCGAATCCAGGCAGACCGCGTCCGGCACCAGGCGCGGATCGGCGCTCAGCACGCCGTCGACGTCGGTCCAGATGGTGAGGTCGCCGGCTTCGAACAGGGCCGCGAAGATCGCGCCGGAGTAGTCGCTGCCGTTGCGGCCGAGCGTGGTCGGGCGGCCGCGCAGGTCGCGTGCGACGAAGCCGGTGACGACGACGTGCGGCTGCGGATGGCGCGCGCGCCAGGCATCGAGCTTGTCGCGGCTGCTGACCCAGTCGACCGCGACGCCGAGTTCGCCCGGATGCACGACCAGCACCTCGCGCGCGTCGAGCCGCGCCCAGCCGGTGGCTTCGCCGCCGAGCGCGGCCTGCAGCAGGCGCGACGACCAGACTTCGCCGAGGCCGTGAACTCGCGCGGCGTCGGTCTCGTGCATGGCGCCGTGGCGTTCCAGGAGCGGGCGCAGCGCATCGAATTCGGAACGAAGCCATGCTTGCAGACCGTGGGCGGCATCCGGGTCGAGTTCGCCCGCTGCTTCGAGGTGGCGTTCCTGCAACGCGAACAGCGCTGCCTGCGTGTCTTCGCCTGCCGCCACCGCGGTCGCCAGCGCGACCAGCGCATCGGTGACCCCGCGCATCGCCGAGACGACCACCACCTGCGCGCCTTCCGGCTCGCCGCGCAGCAGGGATGCGACGTTCCGGTAGCGGTCGGCATCGGCGACGCTGCTGCCGCCGAACTTGTGCGCGTGGCAGCGCTGCGCATCGCGCGGCGGTCTGGCCGCCGGATCGACGGCGACGGAAGGTGTTTCGCTGGCGGACAACATGCAAGGCTCCTGGTTGAGCCCCGCATCCGGTCAGGGTTTGGCTCGCAGGCCGCACCCGGATCGGGTGCGGAGCGGCGTGGTTTGCTTCAGATGGACACGCTCGTCCGCACTCGTGGTCGAGTGATAGTCGTCGAGGTCCAACCGCAGGCAGCAACGGCTGCGATCCGGCCTTGCGGCTGGATCGCGAACGTCCGAAGCGGGTTGCTGCGTTGCGTCATGATGGGTCGAGCAGAACACGCGACCCGCGGGGCTGTCAATGGCCGCGTCCGCAAGGCTTCGCCGAGCCCTTCACCGCGAGAGCCTGCAAGCGCCGGCTCAGGCGGACGTCAGGGAAGGGGATGGGTCCCGGTGGCGAGGCCGGCAACGCATCCGCTCGGCCAACCGTGTTCTACCGCTGCGGCCGGCCCGATTCCGCCGCGCTCACCGTGCGGTCGTAGAACGACGACAGGTCGATGTGCAGCTGGTGCAACGCATCGGGGTTGAGGTAGATCATGTGGCCCGACGGGTAGTAGTGGAACTCGAGATTCTTCTTCTGCGCCGGCTCGAGCATCATGTGGGCGATGTCGTACTCGGTGGCGAAGAACGGCGTGGCCATGTCGTAGTAGCCGTTGAGCGACATCACGTGCAGGTAGGGATTGGTGCGCATCGCGGCGGCGAGGTCGACGGCGACATCGGGATTGTTCTGGCGCTCGTCCTCGTCGGCGCCGGGCGCGCGGTGCTTGAAGTCCCAGTCGAAGTCCTTGTCGCCGTACGCGGCCACCTTGTAGGGCATGTCGGTCTTGTAGCCCATCTCGCGCGTCAGGTAGTCGGTGAAGGTGGCGATGAAGGCTCCTGCGATCGCGGTGTCGGAGGCGTCGTAGTCCGGGTATTCGCCGGCGGCGTCGGCGTCCACGCCGGTGTAGCGCGAGTCGAAGCGGCCGACGGTCAGGTGCTGGTCGCGCAGCAGTTCCTTCTCGAAGCGGCCGAGATTGACCCGCAGGTTGGCACGCTTGATGAAGTCGGCCGAGATACCGGTGTAGGCCGACATCTGGCTGGCGATCGCATCGGTTTCGGCAGGCGTGATGTCGTGGCCCTTGGCCAGCGCCTCGGCATACGGACCAGCGGCGAACGCGCGCACCTGGGCGAGGAAGGACGGCAGGTCGGCCGGCTTGTTGGCGAGCTTGTTGTGGTACCACGCGGTCGCCGCGTAGCTCGGCAGGTAGCTGATGTAGGCCTGGTCGTAGCCGGCCTGCTCGACGCCGTAGTTGAGGATCGACGACAGCAGGACCACCCCGTTGAGCGCCATGCCGCGGTCCTGCAACTGGTAGGCAACAGCGGCCGCACGGGTGGTGCCGTAGCTCTCGCCGAACAGGAACTTCGGACTCGACCAGCGGCTGTTCTTCGTGGTCCAGCGGAGGATCGTCTTGGCGAAGGCGTCGGCGTCCTCGTCGACGCCCCAGAACTGCTTGGCCTTCACGTCGCCGAGCGGGCGCGAGTAGCCGGTGCCGATCATGTCGATGAAGACCATGTCGGTCTTGTCGAGCAGGGTGTCGCGGTTCTCGCCGAACGCGTACGGCGCCGGGCGGATGGTTTCCGGGCTGGTGGTCTGTACCCGCATCGGGCCGAACGAGCCCATGCGCAGCCAGATCGTCGACGAGCCGGGGCCGCCGTTCCAGAAGAAGGTGACCGGACGCGTGGTCGGGTTGGCGCCGTCGAGCGTGTAGGCGGTGTAGAACACGCTGGCGATCGGCTTGGCGTCGTTGTCGCGCAGGGTGAGCGTGCCGGCGATGGCGTGGTACTTCATCGTGCGGCCACCGGCAGTAACGGTGTGCGGGGTCGACACCTCGCGCTCGGCGACCGGCGGGCTGGTCCAGGAATCGGCGACTTCCTTGGCGACGCGCTCCTGGTAGGCCTTTGCGGCGGTCTTGGCGCCGCCGTCGTCGTCCTTGGACGACGCATCGGAGGGCTTGTCCTGTGCGAACGCGAGCGCAGGTGCGGACAGCAGGATGAGCAGCAGAAGGCCAAACCGCCTGGACATGGAGATTCCTCGCTGGGGATGGGTCGTCGTGTGTCGCGCGGGAACGGCAGCATTCAGGCCGCTCAACGATGCAGTTGGCCAAACTGCGGAGCAGTCGGGACAGTGCCGGAAGTCCTGCTTCGCGGTTCCTGTGACGCGCGTCGCGAAACCTCCCGTGGCCGCCTGCCGCTTCCGTCGCCAGCGCAACCGGGCCGGGGATGTAATCGTTGCCGGCGACACGTTTCGCGCCGTGCATCGAATCCGTCGCGCACGCCCCCATGACGCCGGCCAGCATGCGTACTAGACTCGACCCATCCATGCGATGGGGAGAGCGCGGTGCGTCCTACCGAGATTCGCAACCCGGACTACTTCCACAAGGTCGTGGACTGCCAGTGGGCCTGCCCGGCGCATACGCCGGTGCCCGAGTACATCCGCCTGATCGCGGCCGGGCGCTATACCGATGCCTACCTCATCAACTGGGAGTCGAACGTCTTCCCGGGCATCCTCGGGCGCACCTGCGACCGTCCCTGCGAGCCGGCCTGCCGGCGCGGGCGCGTCGAGGAGCACAACACCGGCAAGCCCGAACCGGTCGCGATCTGCCGGCTCAAGCGCGTCGCGGCCGACTTCAAGGACGACAACGTCGCCGCGCGCCTGCACGAGAAGCTGCCGCCGACCGCGCCGCGCAACGGCAAGCGGATCGCCTGCGTCGGCGCAGGCCCGGCATCGCTCACGCTCGCGCGCGACCTCGTGCCGCTGGGTTACCACGTCACGATCTTCGAGGCCGATCCCAAGGCCGGCGGCTTCATGCGCACCCAGGTGCCGCGCTTCCGCCTGCCCGAGGAAGTGATCGACGAGGAGACCGGCTACATCCTCGACCTCGGCGTCGAGTTCATCGGCGGAAAACGCATCGATTCGATGAAGGCGCTGCTGGCGGAAGGGTTCGATGCTGTTTTCGTCGGCTGCGGCGCGCCGCGCGGCCGCGACCTGCCGATCCCGGGGCGCCAGGAGGCGGCCGCGACCATCCACGTCGGCCTCGACTGGCTGGCGAACGTCTACTTCGAACACGTCAAGACCGTCGGCAAGCGCGTGCTCGTGCTGGGCGGCGGCAACACCGCGATGGACTGCTGCCGGAGCGCGCGCCGGCTCGGCGGCGAATCGGTCAAGGTGCTGGTGCGCTCGACCTTCGAGGACATGAAGGCCAGCCCGTGGGAGAAGGAAGACGCGATGCACGAAGGCATCCCGATCCTCGACTGCCGCGTGCCCAAGGCCTTCCTGCACGAGAACGGCAAGCTGGTCGGGATGAGCTTCGAACTCGTCAAGTCGGTGTACGACGAACGCGGCCGCCGCAAGCTCGTGCCGACCGGCGAACCCGACGAGATCCACGACTGCGACGAGGTGCTGATCGCCGTCGGCCAGGAGAATGCCTTCCCGTGGATCGAGCGCGATTGCGGCATCGAATTCGGCGAGTGGGACATGCCGGTGGTCGACAAGGCGACGATGCAGTCCTCGCAGCCGCACGTTCTGTTCGGCGGCGACGCCGCGTTCGGGCCGAAGAACATCATCTGGGCGGTCGCGCACGGCCACGAGGCCGCGATCTCGGTGCACAAATTATTGTCCGGGGAAAACCCCGCCGAGCGCCCGCCGCCGATGACCCACCTGATGTCGCAGAAGATGGGCATCCACGAGTGGAGCTACGACAACGACATCGTGCGCGACGAGCGCTACATCGTGCCGTGGTCGGAGAAGGCCAAGAAGCTCGATTCGATCAAGGTCGAGGTCGAGCTCGGCTTCGATGTCGCGACCGCGTGGAAGGAAGCGCAGCGCTGCCTCAACTGCGACGTGCAGACGGTGTTCGCCGAGAAGCTGTGCATCGAGTGCGACGCCTGCGTCGACATCTGCCCGATGGACTGCATCAGCTTCACCGCCAATGGCGAGGAAGCCGAGCTGCGCACGCACCTGACCGCGCCGGCGCTGAACCTCACCCAGGACCTGTATGTTTCGGACGCATTGAAGACCCAGCGCGTGATGGTGAAGGACGAGGACGTCTGCCTCCACTGCGGCCTGTGCGCCGAGCGCTGCCCGACCGGCGCCTGGGACATGCAGAAGTTCCTGTTCGAGCAGCCGCATGCGAAGCCGGGTTGTGGCGCGAAGCAGAAGGTGGCGGCATGAAGCCGATCGAGGCGGTCAACGACTTCGTCGTCAAGTTCGCCAACGTCAACGGTTCGGGATCGGCCTCGGCGAACGAGCTGTTCGCCAAGTGCATCCTGCGCATGGGCGTTCCGGTGTCGCCGCGCAACATCTTCCCCTCGAACATCCAGGGCCTGCCGACCTGGTACGAGGTGCGCGTCAGCGAGCGCGGCTGGCTCGGGCGGCGCGGCGGCGTGGACCTGATGGTCGCGATGAACCCGCAGACCTGGGGCGCGGACGTCGCCGAGATCACGCCCGGCGGCTACCTCTTCCACGACAGCACCAAGCCGCTGCCGAAGTCGATGTTCCGCGACGACATCACCGTGATCGGCATGCCGCTCACCGCGATCTGCAACGCGACCTACAGCGACCCGCGCCAGCGCCAGCTGTTCAAGAACATCATGTACGTCGGCGCGCTCTCGCAGTTGCTCGGCATCGATGCCGAAGTGATCGAGGCGCTGATCGCCGAGCAGTACCGCGGCAAGGAGAAGCTGCTCGCCGCCAACAAGGAAGCGTTGCATCTCGGCCGCAGCCACGCGTCTGAGAATATCTCCCAGCCGATGGGCCTGAAGATCCGCCGCGCCGACAACGTCGGCGACAAGATCTTCGTCGACGGCAACACCGCCGCCGCGCTCGGCTGCGTCTACGGCGGCGCGACGGTGTGCGCGTGGTATCCGATCACGCCCTCGTCGTCCTGCGCCGAGGCGTTCGAGAAATACTGCATGAAGCTGCGCAAGGATGGCGACGGCCGCAGCCGCTACGCGATCGTGCAGGCCGAGGACGAGATCGCCTCGATCGGAATGGTCGTCGGCGCCGGCTGGAACGGCGCGCGCGCCTTCACCACGACGTCGGGCCCGGGCATCTCGCTGATGACCGAGTTCATCGGCCTGGCCTACTTCGCCGAGATTCCCGTGACCCTGATCGACGTGCAGCGCGGCGGTCCATCGACCGGCATGCCCACGCGCACCCAGCAGGCCGACATCCTCTCCTGCGCCTACGCATCGCACGGCGACACCAAGCACGTGCTCCTGTTCCCGGAAGATCCGCGCGAATGCTTCGACCACGCGGCCGCCGCGCTCGACCTTGCCGACCGCCTGCAGACGCCGGTATTCGTCCTCACCGACCTCGACATCGGCATGAACCAGCGCCTGTGCGAACCGTTCGCCTGGGACGAATCGCGCCGCTACGACCGCGGCAAGGTGATGACCGCCGAGGAACTCGAGGCCGGCCGCGACTTCGGCCGCTACCTCGACGTCGACGGCGACGGCATCCCGTACCGCACCTATCCGGGCACCCATCCCTCGCGCGGCGGCTACTTCACGCGCGGCACCTCGCGCGACGCCTACGCGCGCTATTCCGAACGCGGCCCCGACTACGTCTACAACATGGAGCGGCTGCTGAAGAAGTTCGACACCGCCAAGTCCTTGGTGCCGCAGCCGGTCGTACGCAGTGCGCGCGAAAAGACGGCGATCGGCGCGATCCATTTCGGCTCCACCAGCCCGGCGATGGCCGAGGCGATCGAGTTGCTGGAAGAGGCCGGCGTCCACCTGGACACCCTGCGCCTGCGCGCCTTCCCGTTCCCGCAGTCGGTCGCCGACTTCATCGCCGCGCACGAGAGCGTGTACGTGGTCGAGCAGAACCGCGATGCCCAGATGAAGTCCCTGCTCGTCAACGAATTCGGCATCGATCCGGCGCGGCTGGTTTCGGTGCTGCACTTCGACGGCACGCCGATCACCGCGCGCTTCATCGCCGATGCGATCGGGGCGGGGCGGGTCGTGGCGATGGATCGCAAGGAACGGGTGGCGTGAAGCATCGCGAACCGGACGGAGACGTGAAATGGATGCACACCTGATGCAAGTCATGCAGGCGGCCACCGGCCTGGTCGGTGGACTGATGATGATCGTTGCCCTGTTCGTGCTGTGGAACCGATCGCCATCGGGATGGCTGCTGCTCGCGCTTGCGGGCGAGGGCGTCTCGCTGCTGTTCCGGCTGGCTTTCTCGGTGGTGCCGGGGATGCTGGCCGGCGTGCCGGCCATCCTGATGGTCTGGCAGGCCTGCGCCCTGATGGTGGCGGCCGGCCTGCTGGGCTATGCGCTCGAAGCGCCGGCGAAGCGCGCCTGAATCCGCGAGGACGATCCGATGATGCGTCGACTTCACCTGTTGTCCGCCTCGCTGGCCTCGGCCGTGCTTGTATCGACCCTGTTCGCGTCGACGGCTTTCGCCGCTCCCGCGCAGGACCGCTATGCCGGCATCTGGACCATCGCCTCGAGTGAGCCCGCGCCCTGGACGCACGATCCAGTGGACGAAGTGCCTAAGGAGATCAGGCAGCTCACCGGCGCGAAGGTCACGATCCGCGTCGACCGCATCGACGGGCCGCATCAGGTCGCCTGCAAGCATCCGCATTACGAGATCCGCATGGATGGGGCCGACATGCTCTTCCAGGGTTCGCTCGAGGAATACGGCGACAAGAACACCACGCCGGACAAGGCCGCCACCGCGCTCGGTTTCGCCAGGCGACCGATCGCGACCCTCGTCACCGGCTGCGCGAACGAGATGGAATTCCACGCGATCGACGACGACCACCTGCTGTTCGGGCTCAACAACCGCGTCTACCGCATGACCCGAACGCAACCGGCGCCCGCGAAGGGCGGCAAGCCATGACGAACCCATCGCGGACCGCGGCATCACCGACAGCAAAGCTCAAGCCATGACATTCATCGCCAAGCCCAAGCTCCACCATCCCAGCCTGACCCGCAATGGCGTCGGCTACACGCGTCGTGATTACGAAGGCAAGATCAGCACGCTGTGTGCAGGCTGCGGCCACGACTCGATCTCGGCGGCGATCATCCAGGCGTGCTGGGAACTCGACGTCGAGCCCCACCGCGTCGCCAAGCTCTCCGGCATCGGCTGTTCGAGCAAGACGCCCGACTACTTCCTCGGCAACTCGCACGGCTTCAACACCGTGCACGGGCGCATGCCCTCGGTGCTGACCGGCGCCAACCTCGCCAACCGCGAGCTGCTGTACCTGGGCGTGTCGGGCGACGGCGATTCCGCCTCGATCGGCATCGGCCAGTTCGTGCACGCCCTGCGGCGCGGCGTGAACATGGTCTACATCGTCGAGAACAACGGCGTGTACGGGCTGACCAAGGGCCAGTTCTCGGCGACCGCCGACCAGGGTTCGGTGTCGAAGAAGGGCGTGGTCAATTCCGACGCGCCACTCGACCTGATCGGTCTGGCATTGCAGCTTGGCGCCACCTACGTCGCGCGCGGTTTCTCCGGCGACAAGGCCCAGCTCGTGCCGCTGATCAAGGGCGCGATCGCGCACCAGGGCGCGGCCTTCATCGACGTGGTCAGCCCCTGCGTGGCGTTCAACAACCACGCGGGCAGCACCAAGAGCTACGAGTACGTGCGCGAGCACAACGAGATCGCCAACCGCCTCGACTTCGTGCCCTGCCGCGACGAGATCGTGGTCGACTACGCCGAAGGCGGCTTGATCGAAGTCGAGCAGCACGACGGCAGCTTCCTGCGCCTGCGCAAGCTCGCCGCCGGTTACGACGCACGCAATCGCAGCGCGGCGATGCAGTTCGCCCAGGCCGCGACGGCGGCGGGCGAAGTGGCGACCGGCCTGCTCTACGTCGACCCCGAGCCGCGCGACCTTCACGCGCACCTGAACACGGTGGCGACGCCGTTCAACCGGCTGGGCGAGACGGAGCTGTGCCCTGGCAATGCGGCACTGGCAAAGATCAACGACGCGCTGCGCTGAAGCTTTCCCTTCTCCCTCCGGGAGAAGGTGCCCGGAGGGCGGATGAGGGAAGGTCCTTCGTCTGCCTGGACGTCAGGAAACGTGCGCCTCGGCTCCGCCGTATTCTTCAATGAACGTACAAGACTTTCCCTCACCCGCCCTTCGGGCACTGTCTCCCGGTGGGAGAGGATTTGAAGATGCTCAGTGCAGTCCCACCGTCTCCTTCATCGCCGCGAAGATCTTCGCGCTGTCGTAGCCCACGCCGTTCTTGAACACCAGCGGGACGCGCTCGACCGCGGTGATGTCCTTCGTCGGATCGCCGTCGACCACCACCACGTCCGCGCGCTTGCCCACGGCGAGGCTGCCGATGTCCTTGTCGCGGCCGAGATAGGTCGCGCCGTTGAGGGTCGAGATCTTCACCGCCTGCTCGACCGAAAAACTTCCGTCCTGCACCAGCAGTTCGATCTCGCGCTTGCCCGCGTAGCCCGGCACCACGCCGCCGTAGCCGGTCGGATCGGTGCCGTCGAGCAGCAGGCCGCCCATGCCGACGAAGGTCTTCTCCAGTTTCGCCAGCTTCGGATACGCCGCCATCCAGTCCGGATCGGCTTTCTTCTGGATCGCCTCCCAGGTGGTCTCGTACTGCTTGCGCACCTCGGGGATCATCAGGTCCAGCGCGCCCTGCGGCGCCTTCGGGTGGCCGGCGGCGAAAGTCTCGAACACCGTCAGCGTCGAGGTGATCGCCACGTGGCGGTCGATCAGGTATTGCATCAGCGACTTCATTTCCGGCGAGTCCGGATCGAGCTCCGCCAGCGAATGCGTCACACCGCCCTTGCCCGGGCATACATCGGGCTGCTTGTCCTTCACGAAATCCGAGGCGACGAAGAAACCGTGCTCGAGGTTGTCGATGCCCATCTGCGCTGCTTCGCGATAGGTGACCGAGCACAGGTGCGCGGTGATCTTCGCGCCGCGCCTGTGTGCGGTGTCGATCGCGCGCTGCAGTTCGGCGCGGGTGATATGCATGTAGCCCTTGTACGAGGTCACGCCCTCGTCGGACCAGTAGTTGACCGTGCGCTCGGCGTCATCGGCATCCTTGAGCACGTGCACGCCCGGGATCGGCAGGCCAGGGCCGTTGAGGTAGGGGCCGGTGACGTCCATGTCCGGTCCGATGATCTCGCCGCGCACGATCGCATCGCGCACGTTGATGTCGGCGTACGGCATCATCGTGCCGGCGGTGCGCATCGTCGTCGTGCCGCCGGCGAGGTACAGGCGCGGGAAGCTGAAGAGCAACTCGTTGTACACGAACTCGCCGGCCGGATAGAACATGTGCTCGTGCATCATCACGAAACCCGGCAGCAGGGTCTTGCCGCGCGCGTCGACGATCGTCGTCGCTTTCGGGAACTTCACTTTGTCATAGCGTCCGAGTGCAGCGATTCGGCCCTGCTCTACGAGCAACGTTTGGTCGCGTCTGATCGCGCCGCCGGTGCCGTCGATCACGTCGGCGTGGACGAAGGCGATCGCCGGTTGCGCGTAGGCGATGTACGACTTGTCGCGGCTGTCGAGTTCGGCTGCCTGCGCGGCGAGCGCGGAGCCTGCGGTCGCCAGCAGGATGGAGGCCAGGATGCGCATGGCGTTCGACTCCCGGGATCGGACGAGGCGTCCATCCTAGCCCGGATCAATACGTTGCGCGGCCAGCACGCGCAGCGATGCGCGCATCGCCGATCAGCAGGCGTCGGCGTCGTAGTATTCGAGGATCAGGTGGATGCGGTCGGTGTCGCCGTCGTTGCGCACCGCGTGCAGGCCGAGGTTGTTCACCTCGTAGGCATGGCCGACCTGGAAATGGTGGATGTCCGGATCGACGAAGAATTCCACCCTGTCGTTCGTCTGCAGCGGGATGTGGATCTTGTGCGGCCAGCGCGCCGCGCGGTTGGCGTCGACGTGCGCGTGGATCACGCCGCCGGGCGCCATGCGCGCGAGCATCACCCGCGGGAACACGCCGTTGGCGTAGCCGTAGGGAGCGGTGGCTTGCTGCAAAACCGGTTCGAGCAGCGCGCGCCATTCCTCCCAGATCGGCAGGCCGTAGGACTGCTTCCAGTCGTTGAAGTCGGAAACGAAGCGGAAGACGATGTGCTGGGTGCGGTCGAGCGCCTCGAAGCGGTTGGGCTTGCCGGCGTTCTCCTGCGCCCACTGCTCCTCGGAAATCGCCATCACGGCCGCAGTCAGCGCGGCGACGTCGATCGCGCCGAGCTCGCGCACCGAGAGCGTCTTAAGCGGATTGACGATCTGCGCTGGCTGGGTCGCGGTCGAAGGCATAGTCGAACAATTCCAGGTCGGATCGGTACATTTCCGAGACCAGCGCCACCAGCTCGTCGTCGTAGTACTCGCGCCAGTCGCCATGCGAGGACTCGTTGGCGCGGCCGAGCTCGCTGCCGGGTATGCCGATTCTAGCGCAGATGCGGTCGTAGTCGGCCTGCAGGCGCTCGACGCGGCCCACGAAATCGACGATCAGGCGGCCATCGGCGTCGGCGACGAATTCCGACTGCGGGCGGAACAGGATGTGGTCGAACGGCCGCACCTTGGTGAGCATGTTCTTCATGTACGCGCGCGGCGTGGTGGCGAAGCTGCCATTGACGCTGGCGCTGACGAAGGCGCAGTACGACACGAAGCGGTCGAACGGATTGCGCACGATCGCAAACTTGAAATACGACCCGAACAGTTCGTCGCCCAGCACCAGCCGGATCTGCTGCGCGGTGATGTGGCCGTGCTTGAGCGCCGCGATCTCCGGATACGGCAGTGCGCGGCCTTCGAACAGCGCCACCTGTTCGGCGTCCTGGTCGCCCATGTACGGGCGCAGCGCCCGGCGCAGCGAATGGGTGCCGGTCTTGGGGATGGCGAAGAAGATGTAGCGGTGGGCGTGCGAGATGATCATTGCGTGGAGGCGGACGTCACGGCGGCGGGCGGCGGCGAATTCCGATGCGATGCCCTGATGGGAAGGTCGCCATTCTACCAGCGCCTGCCGCCGCGCCTCCGGCGCGGTCACGTTGCGGATGCAGGGCCGCGCCCGCCGTGCTTCAATACACCCGGAAGCGGGGGTGCCCGCGAGGCCGGGAAACCGGCTCGCCGGCTGAGAAAAACCCTTCGAACCTGGCCGTGCCTGCGAGAGCAGGGATCGAACCGGTGTAGGGAAGCTTCGCAGGATGCGCCGAGCGTATCCTTGCGTGCCCGCTTGGATTCCGCCGATGCGCGATGCATCGGCACCCTTTCACGCGGAGCGGATGCCCATGAACGCCGTACCTTCCTCGTTGTTGCAGCAGGCCGACCAGCTTTCCGAGTCCGTCACCCGCCCGATCCCGGGCTCGCGTAAGATCTTCGTCGAAGGCTCGCGCGAGGCTCCTCATGGACACGTGGTGCGCGTGCCGATGCGCGAGATCGCGCTGCAGGCCACGCCGACCGCGTTCGGCGGCGAGACCAATGCGCCGCTCGCGGTCTACGACACGTCGGGCCCGTACACCGATCCGGATGCGCGCATTGACCTCAACGCCGGTCTGCCGCCGCTGCGCGCGCGCTGGATCGCCGAGCGCCACGATACCGAGCAACTCGCCGGCCTGAGTTCCGAATTCGGTCGCGCCCGCGCCCGCGATGCGAAGCTCGACGCGGTGCGTTTCGCCAACCTGCACGCGCCGCGCCGCGCGAAGTCCGGCGCCAACGTCTCGCAGATGCATTATGCGAAACGCGGCCTCGTCACGCCGGAGATGGAGTACATCGCGATCCGCGAGAACCAGCGCATCGAGGCGGTCCGCGATGCGCAACTGCTGAAACAGCACCCGGGCGAATCCTTCGGCGCATCGATCCAGCGCATCATCACCCCCGAATTCGTGCGCGATGAAGTCGCGCGCGGCCGCGCGATCATCCCGAACAACATCAACCATCCCGAAAGCGAGCCGATGATCATCGGCCGCAACTTCCTCACCAAGATCAACGCGAACATCGGCAACAGCGCAGTGAGTTCGGGGATCGCCGAGGAAGTCGAGAAGATGGCGTGGGCGATCCGCTGGGGCGCCGACACGGTGATGGACCTGTCCACCGGCAAGCACATCCACGAGACCCGCGAGTGGATCCTGCGCAATTCGCCGGTGCCGATCGGCACGGTGCCGATCTACCAGGCGCTGGAGAAGGTCGACGGCATCGCCGAGGAACTGACCTGGGAGATCTTCCGCGACACCCTGATCGAGCAGGCCGAGCAGGGCGTGGACTACTTCACCATCCACGCCGGCGTGCTGCTGCGCTACGTGCCGCTGACGGCGAAGCGCGTGACCGGCATCGTTTCGCGCGGTGGTTCGATCCTCGCCAAGTGGTGCCTCGCGCACCATCGCGAGAACTTCCTCTACACCCACTTCGCGGACATCTGCGAGATCATGAAGGCCTACGACGTCGCCTTCTCGCTCGGCGACGGCCTGCGTCCGGGTTGCATCGCCGACGCCAATGATGCCGCGCAGTTCGGCGAGCTCGATACGCTCGGCGAACTCACCCAGATCGCGTGGAAGCACGACGTGCAGACCATGATCGAAGGTCCCGGCCATGTGCCGATGCACCTGATCAAGGAGAACATGGAACGCCAGCTCGAGAAGTGCGGCGAGGCGCCGTTCTACACCCTCGGCCCGCTGACCACCGACATCGCGCCCGGCTACGACCACATCACCTCCGCGATCGGCGCGGCGATGATCGGCTGGTTCGGCACGGCGATGCTCTGCTACGTCACCCCGAAGGAACACCTCGGACTGCCGAACAAGCAGGACGTGCGCGACGGCATCATCGCCTACAAGATCGCCGCCCACGCCGCCGACCTCGCCAAGGGCCACCCCGGCGCGCAGGTGCGCGACAACGCGCTGAGCAAGGCGCGCTTCGAGTTCCGCTGGGCCGACCAGTTCAACCTCGGCCTCGACCCCGAAAAGGCGAAGGAATTCCACGACGAAACCCTGCCGAAGGAAGCGCACAAGCTCGCCCACTTCTGCTCGATGTGCGGCCCGCACTTCTGCTCGATGAAGATCACCCAGGACGTACGCGACTACGCGGCGAAGGAAGGCGTCGCGGACGAAGCGGAGGCGCTCGAGCGCGGCATGCGGGAGAAGGCCGACGAATTCCGGGCGCAGGGCGGCGAGATCTATCGCGCCCAATAGCCTTGGGTCGATGGTTCGCATCGGCAGGTCGCGGCCGGTGCGCGCCTGTTCGATGCGCCGCGGCGGTCAGCCCGGTGCCGAAGCCATCGTCGCGCTCCGCGCGGCGTCGCGTTGCTGGCGCGGCGAGTTCGCGTGGAGCTTGTGCCAGACGCGCCGGAACTGCCGGGTCGAGGCGAAGCCGGCACGTTCGGCGATGCGTTCCATGTCGAGCCGGGTGTGTCCGATCAGTTCGCCCGCGAGCGCGGCCCGCAGCCGGTTGCGGTAGTCGGTGGTGTTCATGCCCACGTGTTCGTTGAACAGGCGCGACAGGTGGCGCGGGCTCGCGCCGGCGATTTTCGCGAGCGCCGCGAGCGTCCATGGCCGGGTCGGGTTCGCGGTCATCGCATCCTGTACGCAATGCACGGCAGGGTGGATGTGGTTGCGGCCTTCCAGCCAGGGCGACATCTGCGGATCGGCGCCGTTGCGGCGCAGGTAGACGACCAGGTAGCGCGCGACCGCGAGCGCGCAGGCGTGGTCGGTGACCTGGCTGACGATGTGCAGCATCAGGTCGACGCCGGCGGTGATGCCGGCGCTGCTGTAGCAACGGCCGTCCTCGACGTACAGGCGGTTTTCCAGCACGGTCGCCCCGGGAGCGATCCCGGCGAGGTCGCCGCAGCAGAAATAGTGGGTCGTGCAGTGGCGGCCGTCGAACAGGCCCGCGCGTCCGGCGAACAGCGCGCCCGAACAGATCGTGACCAGCCGGTGTTCCGGCTGCACCGTCGAGCGCAGCCAGTCGACGATGCGCGCTTCGTCGCGCAGGTCCGCTTCGTCCACGACGTCCATGGATCCGGCCTGCGAGGGCGCGGCGCGGTTCGGTCCGATCGCCTGCGCCATGACCTCGCCGACGTTGCCGGCGACGACGACCATCGCGCCATCGGGAAGCGTGCGCGGCAAGGGCGCGATGCCTCCCACGCTCAGGCCGATCGAGGTCATGACCGAACGGTTCGGTCCGAAGTAGCCGACATCGAAGCGCACCTGCTCCTGCACCGCATTGGCGCGCCGGAGCACTTCGAGCGGGCCTGCCACGTCGAGCAGGAGGGTCCGCGGCGGCAGCACCACGAAGACCGGGATGCTGCGTGGCGCTCCCACGGGACTCACGCGGCGAGGCTCGCCGGCGCGCCGGCCAGTGCCTCGGCGACGGTCGTGATGCGCGCGAAGCGGTCCGCGAGCACCAGTTCGGTGCGCGCGCGGATGTCGGCGGGACTCCAGACGCGGCCATCGCGCCCGGTCATCGCGAACGTCAGCGTGGCCTCGGTGACGTAGTCCACGTCGTAGCCGATGTCGGCGGCATGCCGGGTGGTGGTCTCGCAGCATTGTTCGGTGCGGATGCCGGACACGATGAGCCTGCGGATGCCGCGCTGCACCAGCCAGACATCCAGTCCGCTTCCCACGAGCGCGCTGTGGCTGCGCTTGTGGATGACGACGGCCGGGTCGAGCGACAGCCCTTCGAACGTGCGCACGTGCCCCGACGCCAGCGAGAACGCGCCCGAATCCTCGACGTGGAACACCTGCACAACGGGAATTCCCCGAGCTTTGGCGCCGTCGGCCAAGGCCTGCAGGTGGCTCAGGAAAGCGGGCGCTTCGGCACCGCTCCAGTAAGGGCGATGACGGAACGACTCCTGTGCGTCGACGATGATCAGGGCGGTAGCGGAGTGGGGCATGGTCGCGGTTTCCTCGACGACAGACGGGATGGATGTGGAACGGAATGAGTGTGTTTTGATCCTACGCCGCTCCCCAACCCGGCAACAGGCGCTGCGCGGTCGCAAAGCGGACAAAAAAAGACATCGATGCTTCGCGCGACAATGGAGCGATCCCGCGAATCGCTGCTCCCGTCCCGGCAACGAGCCGGGACGGGGATGTGCTCCCGGGATTTTCCAGCCGCGTCGCGCCTCACTCGAGGAACAGGTCGAAGTCCTGGTGGATCTCGTAGTTCCTGGCCCACTCGACGGTGTAGCAGGGGCTGGCGCCGCCGGTGCAGGCGCTGCCGGTCGCCTTCCGGTAGTAGGGCGTGGCGAGGATCGTCGAGGTGGTGACGGTCGCCTTGCCCGCAGTGGGCCGCTGGCAGGTCGAGCCCGAGGCCGCGACGTAGACCTTCCCCGGATTGGCCGGAGCCGTCAGCGGGTAGGCGAGGTTGGCCGAACAGTTGCCGTTGTTCGGACCCAGGGTCGAGCCCGGCCAGTAGCCGAAGTTCGCATCGGTGTTGAGGATGACCGAGACCGGGTAGTTCACCGACGGGCCGGCGGGGCCGTAGTCGACGATGCCCGAATCGTAGATCACCCGATCGCCTTGCCGTACCACGATCCGCTGCAGCAGGTCGTCGGTGGAGTCGTTGGTGTCGTCCTCGTACCAGGTGGTAATCTGGCCGCAGGGCCGGTACTGCGCGCCGAACGGGCCGGTGGTGCCGTTGACGAACGCATCGCATCCGTTGCCGTTGCCGAAATTGTCGTGATAGCCGTAGCCGGTGTTGTTCGCGAGCATCCATACGTACTGCGGGAATCCGAGGACGACGCCGCCGAGGCGGAACGGGATCGAGGGACTGCCGATGCTCGGGCAATCCGGATTGGTGCCCTTGGCGCCGTAACCGAAGCAGGGCCACAGGTCGCTGCCGTCGGCGTTCGGCCCTTCGGTCGGATTGATCTGGGTGAAGGTCGACTGGAGCCCGTACAGGTCGGGTCGGGGCGTCGACTGGAAATGGTGTTCGGTGCCGATGCTCGCGGCCATCGTGTCCGCGCCCTGGGGGACGCGGGTCATGCGATGGCTGTTGTCCGCCGCCAGCGAGGATCCGCCGCAGACGAGCAAGGCAGCGATGACGAGGAAAGCCGGCGAGCGCAACAGGCGTGACATTTTCATGGAAATCCTCCGGGAAGGTCGAAGCAGGCCGACCGCCGCGCGCTCGTGCGCCACTTCGATGGTGTCTGCAAACGCTCCATGGAACCTCGGTGCGTCGTGTTCGTCCGGAACGGCCGTGGCGAACGACTGGCGTGCGTCGGCAACTGGGTGCGCCGTCTCGGAAGCGGACCTGTAGATCTGTTGTCCGTTTCCGCGATTCATCGTAGGCAGCGGTCGCAAGGGCTCGAAAGACCGGCGACGAACCGATAGCGGACAAATCAGGACATGCCTTCGGGAGACGGAATCGTCCATCCAGACGATTCGCGCGATGTCGCGGAATCGAAGTCCGACATCAGCCTGGGGTGAGGTGGAAGCCCATGTGTCGCACGTTGTTCCGACCATCAAGACGCTGGCCGCGATGCCGGCGTCGCGGCGCTACGATCCCTGTCCACCGCCCTGCATCGCGTCGCGTTCGTCCTGCAGCCGATCCCACTCCGCTTCGTCGGGAAAGCTGTCGAGTTCGTAGCGCGTCGGGCTTTCCTCCATCCGTCGCATCCGGTGTCCGCAGACGTCGACGACGTTTTGCCAGCGCACCATCTTGAATTCCATCTCGCCCGCGGCCGCCGGGCCGCCGATGGCGATCCAGTCGGCGACCGGCAGCAGGGTGTGCACGTTCCTCGCCCAGGTCGCGAAGCTCGCGAGCCCGTCGGGACGCTGGAGGATGCTGTACTTCGCCACGAAGCGATCGATGCCACTCCGTTCCTGCCACGCGTCGAGCGCGTCCTTCTGCGCGTGGTAGTTCATGCCGTTGTGCAGCACGGACAGGTCGTGGGCGAGGGCGCGCGTGGCTTCGCCGGGTTCCCAGGTCGTCCACTCGCCGTCGCGGCGGGTGCAGAGCGTGGCCGAGACCGGCCACGGCGCATGTTCGGCGCAGCGGATCGCTTCTCGCAGCATCGCCGACACGACGTCGTCGCGACGCGCATCGGCGGCGAGCAGGATGCCGCGGTTGCAGGGCAGCAATACGGCGTGTTCGCGGAAAGGCAACGCATCGACCACGCGACCAAGCAGCAGCATCGATTCCTCGTACGACACGCGCGAGGTGAGCCGGAAGAATCCGCTCGGGTGCATGGCCCACGCGGGCGGCTCGAGTCCGGCGAGGTTGGCGAGCGCGCGCTCGCGCACGTCCTCGAAGCGCTGCCCCCAGGTTTCGAGCTGCGGCAGGTGGACGTACTTGAGCGACTGGCCGAAGTCGTACATCAGGCAGACCTGGAGATCGCCGGCCAGCGGCGCCGCGGCGAAGCGATCGATGCCCTTGCCGGTGCCGCGGGCGGCGATCTCCATCGGCATCGCGACGTGCGTCGAGCGGACGACCGGGAAGACGTTCTTCGCGGCGGCGACCCACAGCGCGGGGACCTCCTGCTGGATCGAACGGGTGATCTCGAGGTACTTGCCGATCAGCTCGCGGCGCTGCGAGCGCGGCGCGTTGCAGTATTCGAGGAACATGTTGTGCAGCGAGACCGTGCTGCCGCGGTCGTCGAGGAGCTCTCCCTGGCCGGCGTCGAATCGCCACCGCGTGGCTTCGCCGCGTGGCATCGTGCGCAGCAGGCGACCGGTGAACGAGGCCAGCGTCGGTTTGGCGCCGAACCATTCGAGCAGGGATTGCATGGGGGCGGCCTCCGGCATCGGTGTGGGTACGGGATCGGTCCCGGGGACATCATGCCGCGCGCGCGACGGAAGTGGCCAATCAGGAAACGGACCCATGAAAAAGGGCCGGATCCATTCCGCTTCACGCGAAATCCGATCCGGCCCCGATGTGCTTCGTCCTTCCGGGGACCGCAGTGCACTCCGGAGTTTTCCGGAGTGCACCAGCGTTGTAGCCGATCTCAGTTCGATTCGGTGAACTGGATGTAGGGCTGGGTCGCGCCCGTGGCCGTGCAGGTCTTCAGCGTCAGGTTGTTGGTCTCGCCGGTCGTGCCGGCATTCTTGAGGCAGGTCGGCTTGGCGGTCGAGCCGTCGCTCACCGCGATCTTCACGGTGACCGACGAACCGGTGTTGAACTGCGCCTTCGAACCGCCGGCGTTGCCGACGACGTTGAACTCCGACTGGTGCCAGTTGCTCGCCAGGTAGAGGACGCTGTCCTTCGCACTGAAGCTGTAGGCCGTGGTGCCGACGGTGTATACGACGGTGTCGTTGCCGCCTGACACGACGGTCGCCGAGAGTTTCTCGCTGCCCAGCTTGGTGATCGGTTCGTCCGGCGCCGAGGTGTAGTTGGAGTTCTTCACGCAGTCGCCCGAACCGTCGCTGTCCCATCCGCTCGGGCAGGTGCTGCCGTAGCCGAGCAGCCAGTACTCGATGAACACGGATGACTTGCCCTGCACGTCGTAGTCCGGCGCCATCACGCCCTGCCACCAGGTCGTGCAGCCGGAATGGTTCTTGCAGGCCGCAGAGGTCTGGTCCATCTGCGAATTGATCTGCAGGGTGTATTCGTTCGGGCCGAGGATGCCACCGCCGCCGAACAATGCGACGCCCACGCCCTTCTCGCTCGTCACCCCGGTGACGGTCGGGAAGCTGCCGATGGTCTGGCTGATGAGTCCACTGACGGAGATGACGTCGTCGTTGCCGTTGCCGACCGTTTCCCACTGGCCGCTGTTGCCACGGTGCGGTGCATGCATGTAACGGTGCGGCGCCCGGAAGCACTGGTCCTTCACCCACGTCGTGCTGGGATAGCTCGCGTGGAAGCAGCCTTCGGCAGGCGCGGGATTGGTGTGGACGAGGTTGCGCCAGATCGCCTGCGCCTGCTCCTCGCTCGGTGCCGCGAAAGCGGACGACGTCGCGCCCGCCAGGCCCACGAGAGCCACGATCAGGGCCAGACGCGTGCCGGACTTGTTCTTCGATTGCATGGTTTCTCCCCGTGTACGATCAATGTGGATTTCGAAATTCGGGACCCGAGAGCCGTTTCAGGCACGGTCGGCGGGACCCGGAAGACGATCGGCAGCCGCAGAAAATCCCTCCCTCCCCTGGAAGCGGAGCTGCTCCAAAAAGCTGTCAACACCCGATCGAACACAAACCGTAGCAGACCGTCTTCCCGGGCGTAGAGGAAAAATTAACATCCAGGCCTGTCGTCTTTCGGGCCAGGACTTCGGGGCGGGCGAATGGCTGCACCGGGCGCGAATCCACGCCGCCCTGTCGCCACTGAAGCCTATTTCCAGAACTGTGGCGGATAGACGAGGGCCTGCTGCCCGTGATCGGGCGTTGCCACGGCCTTGGGACCTGGCTTGTTGGAACATCCCTCGCGCAGGACGCGCCCCATCTGGCTGACCAACTGGGTGGCTACGTTCGTGGCCCGCTTGTCCTTGTCCTTGTCCTGGTCGCCGGACGCGTGATCGACCGAGATGTACATCACCCCGCAATCGCCGAAGTTGCGGATGTCCATGGCCGGCACCAGGTCCTGCACGGCACGGTCGACCAGGGCATTGAAGCGGTCGTTCGGCATCGTGTCGACCGGCGTGCTGGCGCGCACGCTGATCAGGAACAGGTTGCGGTAGAACACGTAGGCCAGCGACTGGCACGGCGTGCCCTCGCGCTTCATCGTCAGGGCGCGCTTGCGGCCCACGGTCCTTGTCGGCGGCTGGGTTGCGTGGAGGACGTCGATCAACGCCTGGGCCCTGGGGTCGCTGGCGGTGGCGGTGGACGCCGCCGGGGATGCCGCATCGTTCGCAGGACTGGCATCGCTGGCGTTCTTCCGGCCGTCGGGCTTGAAGAGGCTGGGGGCCGGTTCGGCGACATCGAAGGGGACGGCGTCGCCGCCGAACTTCACGTCGGAATAGAGCTTTCTCTGCTCCGCCGTGCGGATCTCGCCTTCGATCTCGACCATGGCATCGGTGACTGCCTTGGCCGTGTCCACGCGACCCAGCGGATAGACATAGATGTCGAATTTCACGCTGTCCGGGGCGTCGGCCAGACGGTAGTTCAGGCTGACGCCTTCGGCGATCCGGGCCGGATCGTAGTCGTCCTTCCCGAGGGTGTAGGAGCCAAGCGCTGTCGGATAGGTGACGATGCTCTCTTCGATGAACTGGCGCGGGGCCTGCTTGGGATCGTCCGCGGCGGAGGTCGCGGCCGAAAGCGCCGACAGGGCGAGGACGAGGATCAGGCGCATGGGGACTCCCGGGTTGCTGGTGGCACGCAGACGCGGCATCGCGGGCGGGCGCTGTAGCCCGTCCCCTCCAGGGGCATGCTACGTTGACTTGCGCTCCCGATGAACTCCTCTCTCATGCCGATCGGGACGAGCTGCGGATGCGAACGCGCCGATTGGTAGAATCCGTCGTTGCCCCCTGGCCCGCTGGCAGGACGCAACGGGGCGAAGGTGGCGCGGCCTGGCAGCGGCGGAAGGAAGGAAACGAATGCGGAATCGACTGCTCGACGTCAACACCTGGCACGGCAAGGGCATCCGGTTGGCGGCGAGCGCGCCGAAGGTCGCCTACGTGCTGGTGTATTTCACCGGATTGTTCGCGATCATCACGGTCGACAGTTTCGTGCGTCGCCGCAAGTACCGGCCGGCGCCGAAGGGTTCGGCGCGGATCTGACGCGAGGCGGCGGTCGCGCTCACCCCGGGCGCGCGCATGGGATAATGCGGGGCCTCACGGGCGTGCCCGTCGCTCCCGGCGAAACCGCCGGCACGCCCCCGAATCCGACGATGCCATGAAACTGCCCCTTCCCTTCATCCAGCTACCGCTGCTGTTCGACGCCGACGCGCTCGCGGCCGAGATCGGGGCCATCCCCGAATCGTCCTGGATGCCGCACCCACAGGGCTTCGCGGGCAACTCGATGCTGCCGCTGGTGGCGGCCGGCGGCGATCCGGACGACGAACGCTTCTCCGGGGTGATGCAACCCACGGCGCACCTGCAGCGCTGCCCCTACCTGATGCAGGTGCTCGCCTCGCTGGGCGCCAACATCGGACGTACGCGCCTGATGCGCCTGTCGGGTTTCTCGGAAGTGACCCGGCATGCCGACCAGGGCTACTACTGGGGCGAGCGCGTGCGCGTGCACGTTCCGATCGTCACCCAGCCTACCGTGCGGTTTTACTGCGGCGATGCCGAGGTCAACATGGGCGCCGGCGAAGCGTGGATCTTCGACACCTGGCGACCCCACTACGTCATCAACGACGACACCCGTTCGCGCATCCACCTGGTGGCGGACACCGTCGGCGGCGAGGCGTTCTGGGACATGGTCGGCGAGGGTCGCGCGCACGACGGGCCGCCGCTGAAGGCGCCGCGGCGCGTGCTGCCGGGCAGTACGCAGTCGTCGCAGTTCGCCTGCGAGGCGGTGAACGTCCCCACCGTCATGTCGCCGTGGGAGCTGCGTTACCTGATCGACCTGCTGCTCACCGATTCGCTGCCGCATGCGCAACTGGCGATGCTGCCGCCGTTGACTCAGCGGTTCTGCAACCGCTGGCAGGAATTGTGGGCCGAGTTTGGCGACCGCCCCGAGGGCTGGCCGCAATTCCGCAAGGCGCTGGCGAATTTCTTCGAGCGCTTCAAGCTGGTGGCCGAGCCGATCAAGCTGCGCAATGAGCTGACCCTGGTCGCCGTGTTCAATACCCTGATCGGCCAGGTCGCGGTCGTGCCCGAGGACGGCGTCCACAAGATGCCGCGCGAGTACGCCGAGGCGATCGGCGATCGCGCCTGACGGCGGAAGCGTCCACGCTCAGAAGTGCGGCTTCTCCGCGGCCGCCTCGTAGCGGGCGACGCAGTCGAGGATTTCCTGGCGCGCCGCTTCGGCGTTCCCCCAGCCTTCGATCTTCACCCACTTGCCGGGTTCGAGATCCTTGTAGTGGGCGAAGAAATGCGCGATGCGGTCGCGCCAGTGCGGCGGCAGGTCGTCGATGTCCTTCATCGCCGAATAGCCGGAGAACACCTTGTCCACCGGCAGGGCGACGATCTTGGTATCGCTTCCGGCCTCGTCGGTCATGCTGAGCATGCCCACCGGGCGGCAGCGGATCACCGAGCCGGGGATCAGCGGCAGCGGCATCATCACCAGCACGTCCACCGGATCGCCGTCGCCGCACAGGGTGTGCGGGACATAGCCGTAATTGCAGGGATAGCGCATCGGCGTGGACAGCACGCGGTCGACGAAGATCGCGCCGGTCGCCTTGTCGACCTCGTACTTCACCGGCTCGGCGTCCTTGGGGATCTCGATCACGACATTGATGTCGTGGGGGACGTCGTGGCCAGTGGGAACGAGGTCGAGGGCCATGGTGCTCTCCGGATGCGCCGGCGCGATCGCGCCGGCGGGTCACGCAGGTTACGGCAATGGACGTAGGGACGCATCCGGGTTCGTCATCTCAGCAAAGGGAGACCCGGCAGGCGTTGTTTCCGGCCGCTACCGCAACTGATCCCACAGGAAGCCGTAGGCCAGCGCATGCATGGTCGCGGCCTGCTGGTTGTCGGCGCCGGCGCCGTGGCCGCCTTCGACCTGCTCGTAGAACCATACGTCCTTCAGCCCGAAGCCCTGCATCTTCGCGGCCATCTTGCGCGCCTGCACGGGACCGACGCGGTCGTCGCTGGTGGTGGTGTAGAACAGCACCGGCGGATAACGGCCATCGGCCCTGACGTTCTGGTAAGGCGAAAAGGTCTTGATGAAGTTCCAGTCGGCCGTATCGGGATTGCCGTACTCGGCCATCCATGAAGCGCCGGCGGAAAGGTGCGAATACCGCTTCATGTCGAGCAGGGGTACTTCGCAGGAAATCGCGCCGAACAGTTGCGGATACATCGTCAGCATGTTGCCCACCAGCAGGCCGCCGTTGCTGCCGCCTTCGGCGCCGAGGTGCCTGGGCGACGTGACGCCGCGCTTGACCAGATCCTGCGCGACCGCGGCGAAGTCCTCGTAGGCGCGCGGGCGGTTCTCGCGCAGCGCGGCGTTGTGCCAGTCGGGTCCGTACTCGCCGCCGCCGCGGATGTTGGCCACCACGTAGACGCCGCCGCGTTCCAGCCAGGCGCGGCCGACGCTGCCGCTGTAGAACGGTTGCTGCGACACCTCGAATCCACCGTAACCGTAGAGCAGGGTCGGATGCGAGCCGTCGAGCTTCATGCCCTTGGGCGCCACCTCGAAATAGGGCACGCGGGTGCCGTCCTTCGAAGCGACGAAGTGCTGGCTGACCTCGAACTTCGAGGCGTCGAAGAAGGCCGGCACGGTCTTGATCGTCTCGGGCGGACCCTGATCGAGCACCCCGCGCTGGAAGGTCGAAGGCGTGAGGAAACCGGCGATGTTGAGCCAGTACTCGTCGCTCGCGTCCGGATCGGTGGCGACCACGTTGATCGTGCTCATCGCCGGCGCGCCTTCCACCGGTTCGCGCTTCCAGTCGCCGGCCTGCGGGGTGAGCACGTCGAGGCGGCTCTTGACGTCATCGAGCAGGTCGAGGATCAGGTGATGCCGGGTCCAGCTCCACGACGCCAGCGAGGTGTGCGCGTCGGGACGGAACAGCACGGTGATCTCGCGCTTGCCGGCCATCCAGTCATCGAACTTCGTCGCCAGCAGCGAGCCGGCCGGATAGGTGGCGCCGTCGACCGTCCACGCCGAGCGCGGCTTCACCAGCAGCCATTCGCGGTGGGCATCGGTCTGGGCGTCGCTGGGCACGTCCACGCGCACGAGCTGGCCGTCCCTGCGCTGGTACAGCTCGGAATGGTAGAAGTCCTTCGCCACGCTGACGAAATCGCGCTCGAAGCCGGGCGTGTGGTCGTGGAATGCGGTGACGGCGAGGTCGGTGTTCCTGCCTTCGTACACCAGCGCCGCCGCCGCCAGCGGCGTGCCGCGCTTCCACTGCCTGGCGATGCGCGGATAGCTCGAATCGGTCATCGAACCGGGGCCGAAGTCGGTGCCGACGTAGATCGTGTCCTCGTCGATCCAGCCGGTCTCGGTCTTCGCGACCGGGATGCGGAAGCCGTCCTTCACGAAGGACCTGCTGGGCAGGTCGAACTCGCGCACCTCGATCGCGTCGCCGCCGCCGGGAGAGAGCGAGACCAGGCAGCGGTCGAACTTCGGCTTCAGGCAGTCGGCGCCCTTGAAGACCCAGTGCGCGTTCTCGGCCTTGTTGAGCGCATCGAGGTCGATCAGCACGTCCCACGCCGGCTCGGCCTTGCGGTATTCGTCGAGCGTGGTGCGGCGCCAGACGCCACGCGGGTTGGTCTTGTCCTGCCAGAAGTTGTAGAGGTGGTCGCCCCGCCGCTCGACATAGGGAATGCGCGCGTCGGAGTCGAGCACTTCGAGGATGCGCGCGCGCGCGGTCGCGAACCCGGGCGAGGACATGAACTGCTTCGCGGTGATCGCGCTCTGCGCCTTGACCCATTCGATTGACTTCTGGCCGTGGATGTCCTCGAGCCAGAGGTAGGGATCGTCGGTCGCGGTCGCGGGAGGTTGTTCGGTCGCCTGGGCCATGCCAGCGAGTGTAGCCGTGCCGGTCAGTACGATGGCGGCTGCCAGGAGGATCCGGTTCATGGGCGACCCCGACGATCGACAGGCCCCGATGCTCGCCGAAACCGGCCGCCGTCGCCATAGGCATCAAGTCATTGGGCACCGCATGCCGCGGTGCCGATGGGACGTCAGCGCTTGCCGGACAAGGCGATTTCCGTCCGCATCGCGCGTTCGAATTCGGCGAGCGTCCGCTGAAGTCCCAGCAGCGACTCCACCTCGGAAACGCCCCGCGTTGCGAGAAGGATCGCCTTCTCGCCGAGCAGGCGCGTCACATGCAGGACATGCTGGCTGACGCCAAGCTCGGGCAGCCTGCGCAGGCTGGCCTGCAAGGCCGACAGGGAGCCATGCCTGAACTGCGCCGATCCTCCCATCATGATCCAGCCGGCGTCCCGCATGACATGGCTCAACACGGCGTCGAGGGACGTTTCTTCGCTGACGCGAGGGGGGCTGACGAGTACGGCGCTCACTGCGGATCTCCTTGGGGTCTCATCAGGAGAAACGCACGCGGTGCCATACCGAGGACACGTCGGCGGTCACGACGACAGCCGTGGAAATTGTCCGGACGGGCGGCGCGCCGATGCGCGACCCGACGGCTGCATATCAACGGCTGGTTTCGCCAATCGCGCCCCGCTTGCTTCCCGTTGCGTGTTCCCGTGCCGCTGGCTAGGCGCATTGCCAGAGGAATCTGGCGCTGGTGGCGTTCGCGTCGACGAACGCATAGCCGACTCCTGCGTCGCCGAAGTTCACGAAGAACGGAACCTGGGTGGAATCGAGCTGGAGCAGTAGTCGCCAGCCGTTGCCTTCGGGGAATTCGTCGCCCTGGAGGAAGGCGGGAGTGCCTCCGATCTTGTTGCCCTCCAGGGCGCTCATGTACGTCTCGAACGCATCCGTCGACCAGTCCGTGCGATCCGTTTCGGGCTGGAATTCGGCATTCTCGACCGGCTGCGTCTTCACCGCGAATTCGCAGGCTTGCACGACCAGTTCCGATGCTCCCTCGATCTCGATCATCCGGAAGAGCGTCGGACCCTCGACGAGATGCGAAATCTCCACTGCAATGCTTTTGCCACCGGGCTGGATGACGACGGCGTTTTCGCCGCCGTCGGGCTCCCAGGTACTGTCGACCCATTCGTCTTCTTCGGTCATGAAGACATAGGCGATCTTGCCGCCGGCGCCCGGAAACACGCTCGCATCGAGGGCAACCTGGCCGATGAAGCGCATCGGCTTGCCGGTGCTGCGGCTCATGGGCCACTGGGGTGCTTCGATCCATGTCGGCTGGCCGCCGAACTTCGTCACCTGCTCGATGATGGGACGTGTGGCCGCGGCGAATTCGATGGACAGGGCCGTGGGCATCTTCTCGTTCCTTGCCGGTATGGCGATGGTCGCTCAGGCAGAAGTCTGGCAGGCAACTGGCGGCGAAAAAAGTCGTTGGCCGGGGATATCGTGGAAGACTCCCGCCGGGGACGCGGATCTTTGCGTCCGCCAAGAAAAAGCCCCGCGCGAGGCGGGGCTTTTCATGCTTCCGTGAGGCTGTGCGTCGATTACAGCAGCGGAACGAGCAGCAGTGCCACGATGTTGATGATCTTGATCAGCGGATTGACGGCCGGGCCGGCGGTGTCCTTGTAGGGATCGCCGACGGTGTCGCCGGTGACCGCGGCCTTGTGCGCCTCGGAACCCTTGCCGCCGCAGTGGCCGTCCTCGATGTACTTCTTGGCGTTGTCCCAGGCGCCGCCGCCCGTCGTCATCGAAATGGCGACGAACAATCCGGTCACGATGGTGCCGATGAGCACGCCGCCGAGCGCCTGCGCGCCGGCCTGCGAGTTGCCCGCGAGCCACTTGAAGCCGAACGCGACCACGACCGGGACCAGCACGGGCAGCAGCGAGGGCACGATCATTTCCTTGATCGCCGCCTTGGTCAGCATGTCCACGGCCTTGTCGTACTGCGGCTTGCCGGTGCCTTCCATGATGCCGGGGATGGTCTTGAACTGGCGACGCACTTCCTCGACCACCGAACCGGCGGCACGGCCGACCGCTTCCATCGCCATCGCGCCGAACAGGTACGGGATCAGGCCGCCGATCAGCAGGCCGATGATCACGTAGTGGTTCGACAGGTCGAACGCGGTGTCGGTGCCGAAGTGGGCCTTGAGGTTGTGGGTGTAGTCGGCGAACAGGACGAGCGCGGCCAGGGCGGCCGAACCGATCGCGTAGCCCTTGGTGACGGCCTTGGTGGTGTTGCCGACCGCGTCGAGCGGGTCGGTGACGTTGCGCACTTCCTTCGGCAGTTCCGACATTTCGGCGATGCCGCCGGCGTTGTCGGTGATCGGGCCGTAGGCGTCGAGGGCGACGATCATGCCGGCCATTGAAAGCATGGCGGTGGCGGCGATAGCGATGCCGTACAGGCCACCGAGGTTGAACGCACCCCAGATCGCGGCGCAGATCACCATCACCGGCAGCGCGGTCGACTTCATCGAGATGCCGAGGCCGGCGATGATGTTGGTGCCGTGGCCGGTCGTCGACGCCTGGGCGATGTGCTGCACCGGCTTGAACTGGGTGCCGGTGTAGTACTCGGTGATCCAGACGATCAGGCCGGTCAGGACCAGGCCGATCACGGAGCATTCGAACAGCGCCATCTGCGAGATCGCAAGGCCATCGCCGGTGACCAGGCCCTGCGGCAGCAGGTTGCCGGTGACGAACCAGAAGGCGATTGCCGAGAGCACTGCCGAAACGATCACGCCCTTGTACAGCGCGCCCATGATCGAGCCGCCTTCCTTCACCTTGACGAAGAAGGTGGCGATGATCGAGGCGACGATCGAGACCGCGCCGAGCACCAGCGGGTAGAGCACCGCGTTGGTGTTGCCGGCGAAGGTCAGGCCGGCCAGCAGCATCGTCGCGATGACCGTGACCGCGTAGGTCTCGAACAGGTCGGCGGCCATGCCGGCGCAGTCGCCGACATTGTCGCCGACGTTGTCCGCGATCACGGCCGGGTTGCGGGGGTCGTCTTCCGGGATCCCGGCTTCGACCTTGCCCACCAGGTCGGCGCCGACGTCGGCGCCCTTGGTGAAGATGCCGCCGCCCAGTCGCGCGAAGATCGAGATCAGCGAGGAACCGAAGGCCAGGCCGACGAGCGCGTGCAGGGCCGCTTCGCCCTCGACGCCCATCTTCTGGAGGACCATGTAGTAACCGGCGACGCCGAGCAGGCCGAGGCCGACCACCAGCATGCCGGTGATCGCGCCGCCGCGGAACGCGACGTCCATCGCCGGGCCGATGCCGCGACGCGCTGCCTCGGCGGTGCGCACGTTGGCGCGGACCGAGACGTTCATGCCGATGTAGCCGGCCGCGCCCGACAGGATCGCGCCGATCGCGAAGCCGATCGCTGTGTGCGATCCGAGGAAGGCGAAGATCAGGCCGAACAGCACCACGCCGGCAACGCCGATCGTCAGGTACTGGCGGTTGAGGTAGGCGCCCGCGCCTTCCTGGATCGCCGCTGCGATCTGCTGCATGCGCTCGTTGCCCGCCGGCTGCGAAGTGATCCACTTCGCCGACACCAGGCCGTAAACGATGGCCAGCGCAGCGCATCCCAGCGCCAGATACAACCCGTACTGCTCAAGCATGAACGTGCTCCCCCGACTGGAAGTCAGTCAAAATGTGTATCGATTGGATGGATCCGATGGAAAATCGTCCGGTCGGGGACCTCTTCCGGAGAGGAAGTCCGCGGCCGCTGCCGGTCGCCATGGGCGACAGAACCGGCAGAGTATGACAAAGGTCACGGCCCCAGCCAACCGGCGTGGGGCAGGGTTCAGTCCTGGCGTGCCAGCCTCGCACGGGTCGGCTGACACGGTCTGGAAACAGGAGAGTGCCATGCGTATAGCAATCTGGATGCTTGCCGCCGTTCTCTCCGCGCCGCTGGCCCGGGCCGGCGGACTCCAGCCCGAGATCTCCCGCCCACCCGGCAGCACCGCGCCCCAGCCCATCGGCCAGGTGCATACCCTGCGCAACATCCCCGAGGCCTGCGTGCGACTGGAAGGGCTGTTCACAGGGGACGCCGCGGCGCCCTACAAGCTGGAGGTCATCCCGCGCGATCCGTGTGCGCAACGCGCGGTCTACGTGGAGCCCGGGCGGGTGCATCCATCGCCTTCGGTCGCGGGCCACTGGCTGCTCAACGACCGCATCGCCGTGCCGCGCGCGGACGGCCCGGCATGCACGGTCACGGTCGAGATCTGGCGCAAACCCGGCGATACCGTTCCGCCCAGCCTCGACGCGCAGGGCCGCTCGCGCCTGTACCTCGACAAACCCCAGCATCCGGTCGCAGCCCCGCTGTTCACCGCGATGCTGCTCAAGCCCGAGGGCTGCGGCTAGCGGTTTTCGCAGGATCTGCAGGGATGGGCCCGGGCGCGGGAGCGGCGCAGGCCGGAACCCTGCAGATGCGGGCGAACGCGGGTCAGGCCTTCCAGTCCGCCAGGTGCCTGGCCACCGCGGCGTTCTTCAGCTTCACGTACGAGGGAATCCCGTTCGGGCCGTAGGGCGGCGGCGCCTGGCCGCGCAGCAAGGGCGCGAAATAGCGGCGCGCGACCGGGGTGATGCCGTAGCCGTCGGCGCGGACGAACCCGGGCGGCAGCTTCTTTTCGTGGTTGGCGAGCTGCTCCAGCGGGGCCGGCGCGATCTTCCAGCGATAGGGCGCATCCGCGGTGCGCACGATCACCGGCATGACCGCATTCCTTCCCGCCAGGACGTATTCGACGGCCGCCTTGCCCACCGCGAGCGCGTGTTTCAGGTCGGTTGCCGAGGCGAGATGGCGGGCCGAGCGCTGCAGGTAGTCGGGCACGGTCCAGTGCACCTTCATGCCCAGCTTTTCCTTCACCACCTGGGCCAGGTGCGGCGCGACGCCGCCGAGCTGGGCATGCCCGAAGGCATCGACCGTGCCGGCCTCGGCGAGGAACTTGCCACTGGCGTCGCGCACGCCTTCGGAAGCGACGACCACGCACCAGCCGACGCGCGAGACCACCTCCCGCACCCGCGCGAGGAATGCCGCTTCGTCGAACACGCGCTCCGGGAACAGGATGAGGTGCGGCGCGTCGTCGGGCTTCTCGCCGGCCATGCCGGCCGCGGCCGCCAGCCAGCCGGCATGGCGTCCCATCGCCTCGTAGACGAAGACCTTGGTCGAAGTGTCCGCCATCGCCGCCACGTCCAGCGCCGCCTCGCGCACCGAAACGGCCGTGTACTTGGCTGCCGAGGCAAAGCCCGGGCAGCAGTCGGTGACGTCGAGGTCGTTGTCGACCGTCTTGGGCACGCCCACGCAGGTGAGCGGATAGCCGAACTCGGCGGCGATCTGCGAGAGCTTCCACGCGGTGTCGGCCGAATCGTTGCCGCCGTTGTAGAGGAACCCATGCACGTCGTGGGCGCGGAACACCTCGATGAGCCGCTCGTACGGCGCGCGGTCGACGTCAGGCGACTTGAGCTTGAAGCGGCAGGAGCCGAAGGCGCCGCCGGGCGTGTGCGCCAGCGCGCGGATGGCCGCGGCCGATTCCTTCGAGGTGTCGATCAGCTCCTCGCGCAGCACGCCGAGGATGCCGTTGCGCGCGGCGAGCACCTTGACCCGGTGCGCCCGCGCCGTCTGGATCACCGCCGAGGCGGTCGCGTTGATGACCGCGGTCACGCCGCCCGATTGCGCGTACAGCAGGTTGCCCCTGCCCATGGCGGAGCCTCCAATAGGGCCGAAACCATTCCTTCGTGGAACGGTTTCGGCGTCGCGAATCCGGCATCCCCCGCCAGGCTCTGGACAGGCATGTCCGGACTCGCTCCGCGCGCCCGCCATCCATGGCAGGTGCCTCCAAGGCTTGATTTGACTTGCCGTGCCGCCAGCGGTTAGCGTGAACCCACCGCGTGGCGGCGTGGTCGTGGCTCGCATCGAGTGTAGCAATCCCGATGCGCCGACCGCCTTCCCCGGTGACACTTTTTCGGGAATCCAAGAGCATGCGACTGGTACTTCTGGGCGCGCCGGGCTCCGGCAAGGGCACGCAGGCCACACGCCTGCGCGACCATTACGGCGTACCGCACATCTCCACCGGCGAACTGCTGCGCGCTGCGGTCAAGTCCGGCACGCCGCTGGGCCTGAAGGCCAAGGCGGTGATGGAGTCGGGTGCGCTGGTGTCCGACGAGATCGTGCTGGCCATCCTCGAGGAGCGCCTGTCGCAGGGCGACACCGGCCCGGGCTATATCCTCGACGGCTATCCGCGCAACCTCGCCCAGGCCAATGCGCTCGACGCGTTGCTGGGCCGCCTCGGCCAGCCGGTCGAGCGTGCGATCCAGCTCGACGTCGACAACGAACTGCTGATCGCGCGCCTCGCCGGCCGCGCCTTGGCCGAAGGCCGCGCCGACGACAATCCCGAATCGGTGCGCAAGCGGCTGGAGGTCTACGACGAGCAGACCGCGCCGGTGATCGATTTCTACCGCCACCAGAGCAAGCTTACCGCCGTCGACGGCGTGGGTTCGATGGAAGAAGTGTTCGAGCGGATCACCGAGGCCTTGGCGAGCCGCTACGCTTGATTTCGTCCTTTGGCAAGTTGGATATGCTCGAAGGAAGACAAGTCATGCGATTCGTGGCGATTCTTGCTGCAAGCTCGCTACTGTTTGCGTGTGCTTCGATGCCGCAGCGAATCGATAGTGATGGCGCTGTCAGCGCAGCCAGGAACCTGATTCGGGCTTCAAAGACGTGGGCAGAGCAAGCGACTTACACACCGCAACATAAGCAAGGTGATTGGCTGGTCGTCGTCAGTTGCAACAAATGCACGAACACTGACGGAAGCGCGATTGCAGCCGAGTACATCGTGCGCGTGGACGCCTACGGCAAAGCCAGCATTCTTGTGGGCCTCAACGACTAGGTTTGACGAACAGACAATCGCTACGTGATCAAGGCCCACGCTTGAAACTCCACATCCTCGGCATCGCCGGCACCTTCATGGGCGGCGTCGCGGCGCTGGCGCGCGAACTCGGGCACGAGGTCGCCGGCAGCGACCAGAACATCTATCCGCCGATGAGCACCCAGCTCGAAGCGCTCGGCATCGCGCTCGCGCAGGGCTACGCGCCGGAGCACATCGCCGCGGACACCGACTGCGTCGTCGTCGGCAATGCGCTCTCGCGCGGCAATCCGGCGGTGGAACACGTGCTGGATGCCGGCATGGACTACACCTCGGGCGCGCAGTGGCTGGCCGGGCACGTGTTGCCCGGACGCACCACGCTCGCGGTCGCCGGCACCCACGGCAAGACCACGACGACCTCGATCCTCGCCTTCCTGCTCGATGCGATGGGCCGCGATCCGGGCTTCCTCGTCGGCGGCGTGCCGGAGAATTTCGGCGTCTCCGCGCGGCGCGGCGGCGGCGCGGAATTCGTCGTCGAGGCCGACGAATACGACACCGCCTTCTTCGACAAGCGCAGCAAGTTCGTGCACTACCGGCCGAAGGTGGCGATCCTCAACAACCTCGAGTACGACCACGCCGACATCTTCCCGGACATCGCCGCGATCCAGCGCCAGTTCCACCACCTCGTGCGCACCGTGCCGCACAATGGCCGGCTGATCGTCAACGGCGACGACGACCGCCTGGCCGAAGTGCTGGCGATGGGCTGCTGGACGCCGGTCGAGCGCTTCGCGATGCGCGGCTACGCGGACTGGACGCCGCGCCTGATCGCGGACGACGGCTCGGAGTTCGCGGTGCTCCATCGCGGCGTCGAGGTCGGCGTCGTGCGCTGGGACCTGCTCGGTGCGCACAACGTGATGAACGCGCTGGCCGCGCTGGCTGCCGCAAACGCGGTCGGCGTCGACCCGGCGCAGGCGATCCCGAAGCTCACCGCGTTCCGGAGCGTGAAGCGACGCCTGGAAGTGCTGGGCAAGGGCAAGGGCATCACCGTCTACGACGACTTCGCGCACCACCCGACTGCGATCCGCACCACGCTCGCCGGCCTGCGCGCGCGGGTGGGCAAGGCGCGCATCGTGGTCGCGATGGAACCGCGCAGCAATTCGATGCGGCTGGGCGCGCACGCGGCCGAGATTGCTCCCTCGCTCGACGGCGCCGACGCGGTGGTGTTCCTGCGCCGCGCCGAACTGCCCTGGGATGCCGGCAAGGTGATCGCGGCCCTGCGCGGCGAAGGCGCCGCGGTGCCGACCGTCGACGAGCTGATCGCCCAGCTCGTGCAATCCACGCGCGAGGGCGACCACGTCGTGTTCATGTCCAACGGCGGATTCGAGGGCGCACCGCGCAGGTTCCTCGCCGCCTTGCGCGAAGGCTGACAGGCACGAGCCACCGGAATGGGCGCGATGTCCGGGTCCTCGCTGCCGCTGTTCCCCCTGCATACCGTGTTGTTCCCCGGCGCGCGCCTGCAATTGCGGATCTTCGAGCCGCGCTACGTCGATCTGGTGGCGGCCTGCGGCCGCGATGGCAGCGGCTTCGGCGTCTGCCTCATCGTCGAAGGCGGCGAGATCGGCGAAGCTCCGCGCCATGCCGTCGTCGGCACGCAGGCGCGTATCGTCGATTTCACCTCGCTGCCCGACGGACTGCTGGGCATCACCGTGCAGGGTGATCGCCGGTTTCGGGTAGAGCGTGCGCGCGTCCGGGCTGACGGCCTGATCGTGGCTGACGGCGTGAGCTGGCTGGCCCCGGAAACGCCGACCCCGCTGCCGATCGAGTACGACCTGCTCGCGACGCTGTTGCGCCGGTTGATCGAGCGCATGGGTGGCGTGCATGCCGCTGCCGATGAGGCCGCCTACGCCGATGCCGCCTGGGTGGGCTGGCGGCTGGCCGAACTGCTGCCGCTGGCGCGGACGGATCGACAGTCGCTGCTGGAGGAATCCGATCCGGCAGCACGATTGCGGCGCCTGCTCGATCTGGTGGCGCAACTGCAGGCCGAGTGAGGCGATCCCTCGCGCCTTCGGGGCTACACTGCGAGCTGCATTCGACCGATCCATCCGACCCGGGAAAGCGCCATGTCCGACCTGCGCGGCAAGACCCTGTTCATCACCGGCGCCTCGCGCGGCATCGGCCTGGCGATCGGCGTGCGCGCGGCGCGCGACGGCGCGAACGTCGTGGTCGCGGCGAAATCCGCGGTCGCCAATCCGAAATTGCCCGGCACGATCCACACTGCCGCGCGCGCGATCGAGGAAGCCGGTGGCCGCGCGCTGGCGATCCAGTGCGACATCCGCGAGGAGGAACAGGTGCGCGCCGCGGTCGCCGCGACCGTGGATGTGTTCGGCGGCATCGACATCCTCGTCAACAACGCGAGCGCGATCTGGCTGCGCGGCGCGCTCGACACGCCGATGAAGCGCTTCGACCTGATGCAGCAGGTCAACGCGCGCGGCACCTTCCTGTGTTCGCAGGCCTGCCTGCCGCACCTGCTGGACGCGCCGAATCCGCACATCCTCACCCTGGCGCCGCCGCCGACGCTGGATCCGAAATGGTGGGCGCCGCACACCGGCTACACGCTCGCGAAGATGGGCATGTCCTTCACGACGATCGGCCTGGCCGCCGAGTTCGGCCCGAAGGGCGTCGCGGTCAACGCGCTGTGGCCGCGCACGGTGATCGCGACCGACGCGATCAACATGATCCCGGGCGTGTCGGTCGCGCAGTGCCGCACGCCGCAGATCCTCGCCGACGCGGCGCACGCGATCCTGACGACGCCCTCGCGCGAACTGTGCGGGCGTTTCGTGATCGACGAGGACATCCTGCGCGAACGCGGCGTCGCCGACTTCTCCGGCTATGCGGTCGACCCTTCGCAGCCGTTGCTCATCGACCTGTTCCTGGATTGAACGCCTGTTCGACTGTTGGGAGACCGTCGATGAAATACCTGCACAGCATGGTGCGCGTGCGCGACCTCGACGCCTCGCTGCGTTTCTACTGCGAAGGCCTGGGCCTGCGCGAGGTGCGGCGCAAGGACGTGCCGCAGGGCCGGTTCACCCTGGTCTTCCTGTCCGCGCCGGAAAGCCCGGAAGCGGAGATCGAGCTGACCTACAACTGGCCGCCCGCGGATGGCTTGCCGGTCGAGGACTACGGCAGTGCGCGCAACTTTGGCCATCTCGCGTTTCGCGTCGACGACATCCATGCGCTGTGCGCGCACCTGCAGGCGATGGGCGTGACCATCAACCGCCCGCCACGCGATGGCCACATGGCCTTCGTGCGCTCGCCGGACCTGGTCTCGATCGAGCTGCTGCAGAAGGGCGATCCGCTGCCACCGGCGGAGCCGTGGGTTTCGATGCCCAACACCGGAGCCTGGTGAAAGCGCGCGCGGATTGTCCGCGCCGGTTCACAGGGGCAAGATGGCATCCGGAAGCGCGATGCTTCAAGGGGGCAGCATGCCGCTCTACATGGACATCCACACGATCGAGGGCGTGACGTTCGATGCCCTGGCGAAGGCGCATGCCGCCGATGTCGCGGAGCAGGGCAAGCACGGCGTGGAGTACGTCAAGTACTGGGTGAACCAGGAAACCGGCAAGGTCTTTTGCCTCTGCCATGCGCCCACGCCGGAAGCGGCGCGCGCGGTGCACGCGAATTCGCACGGCATCGTCGCCGAGAAGATCATCGAGGTGGATCCGGAGATGCTCGACGGCTTCATGGGCGTGGTTGGCGTGAATGCGGATGGAGCCGCGCTCGCACCGGGCGCCGGCCAGCGCGACACCGGCATCCGCAGCGTGATGTTCACCGACATCGTCGGATCGACCGAGCTGACGCAATCCATGGGTGACGAGGCGGCGATGGAAATGCTGCGCGTCCACGACACCGTCGTGCGCAATGCCCTGGCGGCAGTCGGTGGGCGCGAGGTCAAGCACACCGGCGACGGCATCATGGCCTGCTTCTTCTCGGCGGTCGCGGCGATCCAGTGCGCGACCCGCATCCAGCAGGAGCTTGCCGACCGGCGCTCGCGCAACGAAACGCATCCGATCACCGTCCGCATCGGTGCGGCAGCCGGCGAACCGGTCGAGCAGGGACAGGACCTGTTCGGTTCGACCGTGCAACTCGCCGCGCGGCTGTGCGCGCGTGCCGAGCCCGGTCAAACCCTGGTGTCGAACGCGATCGCCGAGCTGTGCATGGGCAAGGCCATCGTGTTCGAGGACATGGGCGAAGCGGAGCTGAAGGGTTTCTCGCGACCCGTCCGCCTCCACGCGGTGCGGAGCGGTGCCTGCGCGCGATAGCGATGCCTCAGCGCAACGCCTGATCCAGGTCGGCGACGAGGTCGTCGGGGTGTTCGAGGCCGACCGACAGCCGCAACAGGTTCTGTGGCGAGAACGGGTGCGGGCCTTCCACCGAGGCGCGGTGCTCGACCAGCGATTCGCAGCCGCCGAGCGAGGTCGCGTTGGTGAAGATGCGCAGCTTGCCGGCCATCGCCAGCGCCGCTTCGCGGCCGCCGCGCAATTCGACGCTGAGCATGCCGCCGAAGTCGCGCATCTGCTTCGCGGCGATCGGGTGCTGCGGATGGCCGGGAAGGCCCGGCCAGTTGACGCGTTCGACCGCCGGATGCGCGGCGAGGAATTCGGCGACGCGGCGCGCGTTCGCGCAGTGCATCGCCATGCGCGCGGACAGCGAGCGGCATCCGCGCAACGTCAGCCACGCGCTGAAGGGAGCGAGCACGCCGCCGGTCAGGTGGCGGCGGTGCGCCACGCGTTCGCAGAAACCATCGCGCCAGGCGAATACCAGCGCGCCGCCGAGCACGTCGCTGTGGCCGCCGAAGTACTTGGTCGTCGAATGCATGACGACGTCGGCGCCCAGCGCCAGCGGTTGCTGCAGCACGGGTGTGGCGAAGGTGTTGTCGCAGGCCAGCGCGGCGTCGGCATCGTGCGCGATCTCGGCGAGCGCGGCGATGTCGCAGACCTTCATGCGCGGGTTCGACGGCGTCTCGGCCCAGATCAGGGCGATGCCGTCGGCGGCGGCGCGCACCGCGTCGAGGTCGGACATGTCGACCATGGTCGCGACGATGCCGCGCTCGGGCAGGAATTCCTTCGCCAGGAAGCGCGTGCCGCTGTAGCAGTCGTCGGGGATCAGCACGCGCGCGCCGTTCGGCAGCGAGTCGAACAGCGCGGTGATCGCGGCCATGCCGGAAGCGAAAGCGAGCGCCGCTTCGCCGCCTTCGAGCGCGGCGAGCGCGGCTTCGAGGCGATCCTGGGTCGGATTGCTCTCGCGCTGGTACTCGTGGCCGGAGACGCGTTCGCCGGCGGGGCCGTGTTTGAACGTGGTGGCGAGGTGGATCGGTGGGGCGAGCGCGCCGGTCTGCGCGTCGGGTTCGGCGCCGGCGTGCACCGCTACGGTTTCCAGGCGGCGTCGGCTGCGGGGATCGTCGATGTCAGCCACGGGCGATCTCCGCGAAGGTCTCGCGCGCGGCGGTGAAGGTTGCGGCGATGTCCTCCTCGCTGTGCGCGGACGAGAGGAAGCCAGCCTCGAAGGCGGAAGGCGCGAGGTAGACGCCGCGCTTGAGCATGCCGTGGAAGAAGCGGCGGAACATGGCGACGTCGCAGGCGATCGCCTGCGCGTAGCTCTCGACCTTCGCGTCGGTGAAGTCCGGGCCGAGGAAAAACAGACCGAACATGCCGCAGACGCGGTTGGTGCTGAACGGCACGCCGGCCTCGATCGCGACCGCCCGCAGCGCATCGGTGAGCAGGCGCGTCTTGCGATCGAGCTCTGCGTGGAAGCCCGGTTGCTGGATCAGTTCGAGCGTCGCCAGGCCAGCGGCCATCGCCACCGGATTGCCGCTGAGCGTGCCGGCCTGGTAGATCGGGCCGCTCGGCGCGATCTGGCTCATCAGGTCGCGACGGCCGCCATAGGCGCCAACCGGCATGCCGCCGCCGATGATCTTGCCGAAGGTGCTCAGGTCGGGGGTGATGCCGTACAGCGCCTGCGCGCCGCCGAGCGCGACGCGGAAGCCGGTCATCACTTCGTCGAAGATCAGCAGCGTGCCGTGTTGCGTGCACAGCGCACGCAGGTGCTGCAGGTAACCGTCCTTCGGCGGGATGCAATTGGCGTTGCCGACGACCGGCTCGATGATCAACGCGGCGATCTCGTGGCCAGTCGCATCGAACAACGCAGTCGCGGCATCGAAGTCGTTGTAGGGCAGGGTCAGAGTGAGGTCGGCCAGGGCCCTGGGCACGCCGGGCGAGTCGGGCACGCCGAGCGTGAGCGCGCCCGAGCCGGCCTTCACGAGGAAGGAATCACCGTGGCCGTGGTAGCAGCCTTCGAACTTGACGATCCGCGTACGCCCGGTCGCGCCGCGCGCCAGGCGGATCGCCGACAGCGTGGCCTCGGTGCCGGAGTTGACCATGCGCACCATCTCGACCGACGGCACGAGGCGCGCGATCGTTTCGGCCATCGTGACTTCGAGCGGATTGGGCACGCCGAACGAGAGTCCGTCGCGCATCACCCTGGCGACCGCGTCGAGCACCTGCGGGTGCGCGTGGCCGGCGATCATCGGTCCCCACGAGCCGACGTAGTCGATGTAGCGGTGGCCTTCCACATCCCAAAGGTAAGCGCCGCTCGCCCGCTGCGCGAAGAACGGTTCGCCTCCGACCGACTTGAAGGCGCGTACCGGCGAATTCACGCCGCCGGGAAGGAGTTGCCGGGCGCGCTGGAAGAGTTCGTGGCTGGTCGGCATGTGCTCGCGTGTGTCAGTGGGTGGGGCCGAAGGCCTTGATGTAGGCGCGCGCCGCCGCGGCCGGATCGCGTGTGTCCCAGAGGCCGGAAATCACCGCGATGAGGTCGGCACCGGCATCGCGCAGCATCGCCGTGTGCTGAGACTGGATGCCGCCGATGGCAACCAGCGGCAATTCGAACTGCCGCGCCTCGCGCAGGATCGAAGGGTGTGCATTCGCAGCCGTGGGTTTGCTCGGACTGCTGTAGAACGCGCCGAAGGCGAGGTAGTCGGCGCCCTTGATCTTCGCTTCGCGGGCGCGATGAAGGCTGGTATGGCAGGTGACGCCGACCAGCGCCTTCTCGCCGAGTTCCTCGCGCGCGGCCGCCGGATCGCCGTCGTCCTGGCCGAGGTGCACGCCGTCGGCCTGGACGGCTCGCGCGAGCGCGACGTCGTCATTGATGATCAGCGGCACGTCGTGGGGCAGGCAGACCAGTTTCAGGGCCAGCGCCTGTTCCTGCCGCAGGGCGGCATCGCCTCCCTTGTTGCGGTACTGCAGCAGGGCGATGCCCTGGTCCAGGATCGACCCGACGAGATTCAGCAGGCGGCGGGTGTCGGGTTCTTCGGGCGTGATGGCGTACAGGCCACGCCTTGGCCAATCTTTACGCATCGTTGCTTCCCCCCGGTTGCACGAAATGCGAAAATCGGCATTAGTGTCGCACGCGAAGCCCCGCAATGACCGTCTCTGCTCCCACCGCCGCCGCTTACCGCACCTGGATGTGCGTGGTCTGCGGCTTCCTCTACGACGAAGCCCAGGGCATGCCGGACGAGGGCATTCCGGCGGGGACGCGCTGGGAGGACGTGCCCGACACCTGGGTGTGTCCGGATTGCGGCGTGACCAAGGACGATTTCGAGATGGTGCCGCTGGGCTGAACCGGGCGCCCCGTCGGACGCGTTCCGCTGCGAGGATCAGTTCAGCCGCAGGGTCTTGCCGGTGGCTTCGATGAGCAGCGATCGCACCGCTTCCGCATCGGCCGCTTCAGGCTGGACCTGGAGGTAGCGCGTGAGGTCGTCGCGGGCTCCGGCAACGTGGCCGAGCTTGAGGTAGGCCAGGCCGCGGTCGCGCACTTCCTCGCCCAGGCCGGGGGCGATCTTCAGCAGGCGATCGCTCGAGCGCGCCACGCGTTCCCAGTCGTTGCGGTCGGCGTACAGCGCCTTGAGGTTGCGCAGCATGCGCAGCAGGATCGCGCGGTGAGTCGCCGGCGCGAGGATGTGCAGCAGCTCGGCGTCGTCGGGCGACTGGCCGCCGCAGTGCGTGCTAACGCGGTCGCGCAGTTCGTCGGCGCTCAGCGAGCGCCCCTTGTTGTACGGGTCCATCACCAGGATGCCGTCGTCCACCGGCAGGCGCACCAGGAAATGCCCCGGGAAGGAGATGCCGTCGAGCGGCACGTCGAGCCGGCGCGCTATCTCCATCTGCACCAGCGCCAGCGAGATCGGGATGCCCAGCTTGCGCTCGAAGACGTCGTTGAGATAACTGTTGCGCGGGTCGCTGTAGGACTCGTTGTTGCCGCCGAAGCCGACCTCGTCGAACAGGAAGCGGTTGATGACGGCCATGCGCGCCGGCGCGGAATCCTGCGCCTGCACTTCCGTGCGCAGCGCTTCCACGTAGCCCTGCACCATCGCGTCGTAGGGCTCGGGCTGAAGCTGCGGATATTCGTCGCGGGCGATCAGCAAGGCCGTGCCGAGCAGCGGGAGGGCGTCGTCGTCCATCCGCGCCAGCGCGTCCCACGAGGGCAGGTCGGTCATCGCGATGTTGCTTCGGGTATCCATGGCGACCGATATGGGTGGGTCCGATGCCTCGATCAAGGGATGGATGCCGGGATGCCGGGGCCGAACTTCAGGACATCGCCCTTCTTCGCGTGCAGGCGATCGGCAACGCCGGCGTTGAGTTCGAGCACGTACGTCGCCGGTCCTTCACTCCGGAACGGCGGGCAGGCATCGCCGAGATTGCAGGCTGGCGTGTTCCTCGACACCGAAACGAGCCGGTGGTGCGTGTCGAAGTAGAAGATGTCCAGGGCGATGTGGGTGTTCTTCATCCAGTACGCGAGGGGGCGCTCTCCCTCATGGATGAACAACATGCCGCGGTCGCTCGCCATGCTGTCGCGGAACATCAGCCCGCGCGCGCGCTGCGCGTCGGTCTGCGCGATCTCGACGGTATAGCGATGACCGTCCAGCTTCACCCACGAGGAGGACATGGGCGTGATGGCGTAGGCGTCCTGCCCGTCCTGTGCGCAGGCCAGCGGCGTCGCGAGGGCGCCGAGCATCAGGAGCAGGATCGGGACCATCGGACGAGTCGAATGGAGCATGCGGATCCTCGTGGATGGCATGCAGCGACGTTCGGTCAGTGCGTGTCGGCTGTCAAGCCCGCGTGGCGCGCCGGATGCGGCATTCGTCGGCGTGGTCACGAATCCGGAAAATTTCCCTTCGAGGGTGTTGACGTTCTTGAATTGGGCTGTATGATGTGCGGCTCGCTGACGCGAAAGGCTCAGCATCTGCTTACCCCGAGGGGGAAGCGGGACAGGTCGACAGGCCTGCGATCTTTGACAGTGTGCGCAGGAAACTTGTGCGG
>DASXKN010000014.1:0-14289 GCA_036496805.1 Lysobacteraceae bacterium | reverse complement strand
CCGCGAGCGCCGAGTTCGGACATGTGCCGGACTCGGCGCGTTTGAACAAGTCCACGACGGACTTGTTCAAACCGTCACCAACGGCACCCTTCCCGCCGGCGGAACGGCGCTATCCTTGCCGCTTCGTTCCCAGCCCAGAGGAAGCCGCCATGCGCATGACTCCGCTCGCAGCGTTCACGATCTCGCTCTTCCTCGCCGTGGGCGCCGCAGCGGCCGCGCCGGCGACGCAGGTCGCGCAGGCTGCTTCGACCGCCGCCGTCGCACCGGCCACCACCGCCGCCGACGCGCAGTTCAACGACCTCGCCAAGCGCTGGCTCGACGGATCGCTGCGCCTGTCCCCGGTCAGCGCGACCCAGACCGGCGACCACCGCTTCGACGCGCAGCTCGACGACCTCAGCGCCGACGGCCGCGCGAAGGAGACGGCGTTCTCGAAGCAGATGCTCGCCGAGCTCGAGAAAATCGACCGCGCCCACCTCTCGCGCGACAACCAGGTCGACGCCGCGCTCCTGCGCAACCAGTTGCGCTACGACATCTGGACCGCGGAACAACTGCAGAGCTGGGCCTGGGATGCGACGGTCTACACCGGGCTGGAAGGCAGCGCGCTCTTCACCCTGATGGCGCGCGATTTCGCGCCGATGCCCGACCGCCTGCGCAGTGCCACCGCGCGCATGGAGGAGCTGCCGGCGCTGTTCGCGCAGATGCGCGCCAACCTCGACCCGAAGCGGGTGCCGCTGATCCACGCGCAGACCGCATCGAAGCAGATCGGCGGCGCGCTCGAGATCGTCGATTCGATGATCCTGCCGAATGCGAAGGAGTTGCCCGAAGCCGACCGCAAGCGCCTGGAAACCGCCGCCGCGAACCTGCGCAAGGCAGTCGCCGAGCAGAAGGACTGGATCGACAAGACCCTGGTCCCGAACGCCAAGGGCGACTTCCGCATCGGCCAGAAACTGTTCGACGAGAAGCTGCGCTTCGCGCTGGATTCGACGCTCAGCCGGCAGGAGATCCGCAAGCGCGCCGAGGCCGAGATCGCGCGCACGCGCGCGCAGATGTACGACATCGCGCGCGAGGCGCTCGCCGGCAGGACCGGCGCACCGCCGACACCGGCGAATCCGACGCCCGACCAGCAGCAGGCCGCGATCAAGTTCGCGCTCGACCTCGCCGCGGCCGAACGGCCCGCGCGCGACAAGGTCGTCGAGACCGCCGAGGCCGAACTGGCCAAGGCCACCGACTTCGTTCGCTCGCACGACCTGATCACGCTGCCCGACGCGCCGGTGAAGGTGATCCTGATGCCCGAGTACGCGCGCGGCGTGTCGGTCGCCTACTGCGATTCGCCCGGCCCGCTCGACAGCAAGCTGGCGACGTTCTATGCCGTCTCGCCGATCCCCGACGACTGGACCGCCGACCAGACCACCTCCTTCCTGAGGGAATACAACACCCGCTCGATCGCCGAGCTGGGCGTGCACGAAGCCATGCCCGGCCACTACGTGCAGATCTGGCACTCCAACAAGAACCCGTCGATCCTGCGCGCCGTGCTCGGCTCGGGCTCGTTCATCGAGGGCTGGGCGGTGTACGCCGAGCGGATGATGGCGCAGCAGGGCTTCCTCGACCACGACCCGCTGTACCGCCTCGTGCAGCTCAAGTGGTACCTGCGCGCGACCGCGAACTCGATCCTCGACCAGGCAATCCACGTCGACGGCATGTCGCGCGAGGACGCGATGAAGCTGATGACCCAGACCACCTTCCAGGAGGAAAGCGAGGCCTCCGGCAAGTGGGTGCGCGCCCAGCTCAGCTCGACCCAGCTCTCGACCTACTTCGTCGGCGTGCAGGAGCACCTCGACCTGCGCCGCGAGGCCGAGAAGACCTGGGGCAAGGACTTCAACCTCAAGCGCTACCACGACACCGTCACCGCCTACGGCTCGCCGCCCGCGCGCTACGTGGGCGAGCTGATGTTCAACCACGCGATCAAGTGAGGTTTGGCGCGTCGCGCGATCAGTACACGCCCAGGTCGCGCGACGACACCACCTTGCCCCCATAGCCGGCGGCCCTGATCTCGCGCAGCAGGTCGTCGTCGCTGCTGCCCCAGTAGAGCTGGTGGTAGAGCACCAGCAGCTTCGGCTTCGCGCGCAGCGCGATCTGCGCGAGCTGCACGGTCGAGGTGTGCGAGTGCGCGTGGTAGTCCTGCCAGTCCTTCGGCCGGCGCTTGAAGCCGGCGGTCGAATACACCTCATGCACGAGCACGTCGCAGCCGTTGCACTGGCGGACGATCTCGTCGACCGGCACGGTGTCGCCCGACACCACGATGCGCCGGTGCGCCGTCTGGAAGCTGTAGCCGTAGGCGTGCTCCCAGTTGCCGTGATGCACGGCGAAGGCGGTGATGGTCATGCCGTCGCCGCGATAGGCCGCGCCCGGCGCGACCTCGACCGCGCGCGTGCGCCAGCCGGTCTTGTTGATCGGTTCGAGGCCATGCAGGCGGTTGTCGATGTCGGCTGCGTAGGCCTGCATCAGGTGATCGACCATCGCGGCCGTGCCCGGTGGGCCGTACACCGTGAGCGGATCGCTGCGGTCGAGCACCCAAGGGGTCAGCATCAGGTCCGGCAGGCCGACGGTGTGGTCCGAGTGCAGGTGGGTGAGGAAGACGCGACTGAGCGCCGGCATCGCCAGCTCTTCCACGCCGGCCGCGTGCGCCGCGGCCGCGCGGCGGACCACGCCCGGGCCGGCGTCGACGAGGTAGACCTTGCCATGGGCGATCACCGCCAGGGCCGGCCCGGAATGATCGGGATCGGCGTTCGGCGTGCCGCTGCCGAGCATCACCACGCGCGCCTCCGGCGCCTGAGCCGAGGGCGTGGACGGCGGCTTTCCCCCGCAGGCAACCATCGCCAGGCACAGGACGGCGGCGGCAAGGCGGCGTTTGCGATGGTCAGTATTCATCGGTCGCCGCGCCCTCGCCCCCCGTGCCCTAGCGGCACCGGGCCATGGTACCCGCCCCGGAATCGTGACCGAAGTCGCAGAAATCGATTGTCACGGCGGCCGCCACGGGCGAAACTGTCAGTCGGGAAAGAATGGCCGTCGGGGGCCTCGCACATGGGCATGCTGGATGTACTGAAACGATGGTTCGGTGGCGGCAAGCCCCAGGCCGCCAAGACCGTCCGACCGGTGCACATCGCGCCCGCTGCCGCCCCCGCCGCGCCAGCTGCTCCTGTTTCGGTCGCGGCCCCCACCCCGGCACCATCGCAACCAGCCCAGCCTGCCGTCGCAACGACCGAGGATGCCCAGGCCGGGAGCGCTGCCGCCTTCGTCGAGCGTCGCCACAAGCCGCGCGTGAACGCGCGCGAGGGCACGCGCGTGCTGATCATCGACGACTCGCCGACGATCGTCGCCCTGCTCAAGCGCATGCTCGAACAGAGCGGCTACATCACCCTCGACGCCGCCGACGCCGACACCGGGCTGTGCATCGCGCTGTCCGAAATACCCGACCTGATCTTCCTCGACATCGTCCTGCCCGGCATGAACGGCTTCGAGGCGCTGCGCCGCCTGCGCCGCGAACCGACGATGAAAAAAGTCCCGGTCGTCATGATCAGCGGCAACGAGCTGGCGACCGAGCAGTTCTACGCTCAGCGCATCGGCGCCGACGACTTCATGAAGAAACCCTTCGCGCGCAGCGAGGTGTTCGTCCGCATCGAGAAATTGCTGGATGCCGAAAAGGTGCCGCGTCGCCATCAGGCGGTGAAGGACGCCACGGCGGCCGTGGTTGAGGCAGCGGTCGTGGCTGCGCCGGTCGCGCCGGTTGCCGAGCAAGCGCCTGCGGCGGTGGCCGTCGCGCCAGCAGTGGTGGAAGCTGCGCCGGCGGCTCCCGTCGCCGCTGCTCCCGCGGAAGCCGCGGCCCCCGTTGAAGCCGCCGCTCCGGCAGAGGCCGCCGCTCCCGTGGAAGCCACACTTCCCGTGGAAGCGATGGCGCCTGTCGAGGTCGCGGCTGCTGCGGCTGCGGCATTGCCGGTCTCCGAACCCGTCACGCCGACGGCCGAGGAACTGTCTTCCGCTGCATCCAGCGAATCCATCGACGCCGTTGCGCCAGCCGTCGAGCCGAGCACGCCATCGCCGGCCGAAGCGACGAATGCCGACGGCAGCGACGCCGGCACCTCGTCCGTGGAAGCCACACCGGCGAGCGACACCGCGACCGTCGTGACCGAAACCGCACCGGCGATCCTCGAAGTTGCTCCCGCTTCCCTCGAAGTCGCTCCCGCTTCGACGGAAACCAGCGCGCCAGGCACGGATGCCTCCGAACCGGCGCCCGCGCCGACCGCCTCGGTGACCAGCATCACGGCCGTCAAGCCGGAACCTGCGGTCGGCGATGCCGAGCCGATCGCGATCGCCGCTACTGCAGTTGCGGTGCCGGCGCCGGCGATCGCCACCACCGCCCCGCCCGTGCAGCAGGCCGCGAGCTGATCCTTAGCCGATGTCCGCGATCCGCGTCGGCATCGGCGGCTGGGTCTACGCGCCCTGGCGGGACAACTTCTACCCGAAGGGCCTGACCCAGAAGCGCGAGCTGGAATACGCCAGCCGTCGCGTCACCGCGATCGAGATCAACGGCACTTGGTACGGCGCGCAGAAGCCGGCGACCTACGCACGCTGGCGCGACGAGACGCCCGAAGGATTCGTGTTCTCGGCCAAGGCGCCGATGCGCATCACGATGTCGCGCACGCTGGCGAAGACGGGCGCCCAGATCGACGACTTCCTCGGCGGCATCGCCAGCCTCGGCGCCAAGCTCGGTCCGATCGTCTGGCAGTTCGAGAAAGGCCTGCGCATCGACCGCGAAGCCTTCGACGCCTTCCTGCCGCTGCTGCCGAAGACCGCAGGCGGCGTGCGCCTGCGCCACGTGCTGGACGTGCGCGATCCGCAATTCATCGACGCCGGCTACCTCGATCGCGGCCGCGCACACGGCATGGCGACGGTGTTCACCGATTCGAACGACTACCCGTCCTTCGCCGACCTCACGGCCGACTTCGTCTACGCGCGCCTGATGCGCACGCGCCCGGACATCGCGACCGGCTATGCCGACGATGAACTCGATCGCTGGGCCGGTCGCGCGCACGCCTGGGCGCGCGGCGAGGATCCTTCCGACCTGCCGCACATCGCGCCGGGCCGCGCTGCGAGCGACGCGCGCGACGTGTTCGTCTTCTTCATCAGCAGCGCCAAGGAACGCAATCCCGATGCCGCGATGGCCCTGCTGGCGAAGCTCGGCGCCGGCTGATCCCCTGCGCCCCAGGCGCGCGACGGGCCTTTGCATTGCGACGGCCGGGGAGTAGCCTCGGGACACGGCAGCAAGGGGTTCTGCCGACGGACAAGCGCCATGGGTTTCCCGGGTCTGGGTGGGCTGAAATGGATCGGTGGCGCCTGCGTCGCCGGCATGCTGGCGTGGCCGGCCCATGCCGGCATGGGCGACGACTTCGGCACCCGTGATCCGGCGGTATGCCCGATCCGCACCATCCCGTCGAAAGGCGCGCCCTCGATGCAGCAGGTGGTGCACTACCTCGCCTGCGACACCGAGAAGGTCGGCGACCTCGGCGCAACCATGTACCTGCTCAGTGAAGTCCGCCTGCGGGTCGATCCCAAGGGCCGCCCGTATGACCCCAAGTCCGATTCGTTTGCCGCCGACGCCGATGCCGCGCAGCCGGTCTACGGCATCCGTGGCGATTTCCGCGTCTACCTGTGCAGCAGGAACGACAGTCCCGAGGGACTGGCCGACCCCGGGCACGCCTGTCGCTACCAGAACTTCTACGACCATGCCGGCCTGTGCTGGGAGGATGGCGGTAGCGACTGGCATTGCGCCATCCCGTACGAGATCGACCTCGCGCACACGGTCCATGGCGTGACGCCGCCGCGTGCCGGATCGTTCCTTGCCATCGGCGCAAATGCCTCGACCGATGTCAGGCGCCGCGCTTCAGGCGCGAAGCACCGGAAGAAGCACCATCACTAGACCCGCGATCGACGCCGCCCAGACCAGGGTGCGCACATAGGCGATTCCGGCCGCATACAACGGCACGTAGGCCACGCGCGCCCAGAAATAGATCTGCGCGCCCAGCGCGGTGTGCTGGTCGCCGCGCTGGCTGATGACCAGGACCAGCACGGCCGCCGCGAAGAACGCGAAAGTCTCGAGGAAGTTGCGCAGGGCGCGGTCCATGCGCGCGGCGACCCCGGTCAACGGCTTCGGATCGCCGTCGCGCGCGCCGGCATTCCACGCCAGCCCGCGTTGTTGCGTCATCAGGGTCGCCGTGATGGCGATCTGCGCGAGTCCGAGCACGACCGCCCACGCCAGCATCTGCAATTCGGTGCACATGGCCAATGCCTCCCGATGTCGCGGAACTTGCTCAGGTCATGCAGAAGAAGTTGAGCTTGTTGCCGTCGGGATCGCGGAAGTAGCCGGCGTAGAAACCGTCGCCGCGCGGACCTGCCGCGCCCTCGTCCTTCGCGCCCAGCTCCATCGCCTTCGCGTAGAGGCGATCGACCTTGTCGGTGCTGTTCACCGCCAGTGCGACCATCACGCCGTTGCCGACCGTGGCCTTGTTGCCGTCGTGGGGATAGATGAGCCCGAGCCCGGGCGTATCCATCGAAGCGCCCCAGGCGATGAACTTCTCGAATTCCATGATGCGCTTGGCGCCGATCTCGCCAAGCAGGGCGTCGTAGAACTTTGCCGCACGGGCCAGATCGTTGGTGCCGAGGGTGACGTAGCCGATCATCGAAGCGCTCCTGCACAGGGGTGGATGGAATGCATGGCGACGCAGGGCGCCGCAGGGGACGGTTGCGGCGACGTGGCGATCAGGCCCTGCGCGGATAGCCCACCATGCGCTGCTGCTCCTCGTCCCACAGCTTGAGCCGCGCCGACTTCAGGCTCGACCACAGGGTCAGCCTGGGCGCCGCCTGCAGCGCGGGCGTGGATTCGAAGGCCTCGCGCAGGCGATAGCTCGGGATCCTGCTCGCGAGGTGGTGGATGTGGTGGTAACCGATGTTCGCGGTAAACCAGTGCAGCACGCGCGGCATCGCGAAGTAGGAGCTGCCGGCCATCGCCGCGTCGCTGGAGTCCCACTCGTCCTTGCGCGACCAGTACGTCTGTTCGAAGGTGTGCTGCACGTAGAAGAGCCAGACGCCGGTGGCGCCCGCGAGCAGCATGACCGGCACATGCACGAAGAACACGACGTGGGTGCCCATCGCCCAGGCGAGCGCGCCGACGACTAGCACCAGCATCAGGTTGTTGAGCCACACGCTCGCCCATTCCTTCTTCCACGACCGCGGCAGGTCGAACGGGAAGCGGTGCTTGACCAGGAACTGGTAGGCCGGCCCGATCCCGAGCAGGACCGGCATGCTGCGGTACAGGCGGTAACGCAGGCGGCCGATCCACGACAGCGCGCGGTACTCGGCAACGGTCAGGGTGTCGATGTCGCCGAACTCGCGACGGTCGAGGTTGCCCGAGGTGCCGTGATGGATCGCGTGGGTCTTCTTCCAGTAGCTGTAAGGGAACAGGGTGATCAGGCCGAGGCAGGCGCCGACCCACTGGTTCGCGCGCGCGCTGGCGAAGTACGAGCCGTGCCCGCAGTCGTGCTGGGTCATGAACAGGCGCACGTAGAAACCGGCGGTGGGAATCGCCAGCAGTGCAACCCACAGGTAGCTGCCGCCCGAGTGGACGATCCAGGCCATCAGCGCCCACAGCGCCGCGAACGGGACCAGGCTGGTGCATAGCTGCCAGATCGCGCGGCCCATGTGCGGCTTGGCGAAGGGCGCGCATGCATGGCGCAGGTTCTCCACCGCTGGCGCGGTCGAAACTTCCCCGATCCGATCGGTCTGCGTATCCACGCTCAAGATCCAGCTCCCCTTTCCGATCCGGGATTGTCGTCCGACCCATCGCGCTTGGCAATAAACCAATGGGCTACCGGCGCACTGTCATGCGCGTGTCACGAGAGCGCCACGGCGCATCAGGGCCGCGTTTCGACCGGAACGGATGCGACCTTCGCCCGCGCCAGCCGCCAGCGTCCGGCCTGCATCGCGAACATCGGCGCGCCGGCGATCAGGTACCAGTGGTAGGTCGCGAAGCGCCATGCGAGGACGGCGGCGGCGGCGTAGGCGGCGCCCAGCGACGGCGTCAGCAGCGCCGTCGCGCTCAGTTCGGCGCCGCCGCTGCCGCCCGGCAGGAAGGTGAACTGGCCGACCGTGAGCGAAAGCATCTGCACGAGGAAGCTCCACGCCCACCCGATCCGCAGGCCGAGCGCGCGGATCACGACGTAAAGCACGCTGTAGCGCAGCAGCCAGTGGACGACGCAGACCGCGTACACGCCGAGCAGGCGCGATTTCGAGAATCCGCCGACGAGGTTCAGTCCGCGCCGGAATTCCGCGACCGCACGCACCAGGCGACGACGACGCCTGCGCTTGACGTGCAATTTCCGCAGCAGGAACAGCGCCGCGAGCAGCGCGCCACGATGGAAGCGTGTGAGCAGCACGACCGCGAGCAGGCCCGCGCCCAGCAGGCCGGCCAGCGGCGCGAGCTGCCACACCGCGTCGACCCGCGAGGGGATCAGCAGCCAGTACAGGCCCATCGCCACCAGCGCGGTGACGAAGAACAGCATGTCCATCAACTGGTCGATCGCGTACAGGGCGATGCCCTGCGCCGCGCTCAGGCCGTGGCGCTTGAGCAGCATCACGAGGGTGACCGGTCCGCCGGCGCCGGCGGGCGTGGCGCAGATCGCGAACTCGGTCGCCATCACCGTGCCCACCGCCTGCGCCTGCTTCATCGGCCGACCGATGCCGCCGAGCAGCAGGCGCAGCCGGACTGCGTTCGCGTTCCACGCGAGCGCAATCATGCCGAGCGCGACGAGCCAGATGCCGGCGGGCAATTCCTGCAGGCGCGACAGCGTCGCGCCGCCACCGATGGCGAACGGAATGCCCAGGCCCACCGCGAGGCCCAGCGCGCCCAGCGCCCAGATGCGGCGCTTCAAGCGGCGTTCTCCAGTGCGGTGCCCTGCCCGACCAGGCGATCGAGCGCGCGCGACTTGGTCGCCGGCTCGCGCGTCGCCGACAGCGCGACGGCGACGTCGAGCCACCACTGCATGACCGCGGCGTGGCGCATGTCCACCGGGTGCAGGCCCAGGCGCAACAGCGGCGCTTCGGCATGGCGACGGCGCAGGCGTTCGTTCCAGGCGCGCGAAAGTGCGCGACGCCAGCCGCTGCGTGCGCTCCATACCAGGCTGGGTGCGTGCAGGCGTTGCCACTCGGGAAGCAGGATGAGGTGCTGCGGATCGCTGGTGTAGCGCAGGCCCGCGGCAGCGACCTCGGCTTTCGCGGCATCGTTGAGCAGCCACGCCGGCGCGACGAAACCCTGCGTCGTCCAGCCGCAGGCGGCGAACGCGGCGAGCCCCTTGGCGATGCGCGCGCGCGCGTCGGCCGCGTCGACCGCGAAGAATTCGCCCTCGTGGGTGTAGATGCGGCGCATGAAGGTCTCACGCGGTCCGCGTGGCGGCGGCGCCTCGTCGGCATGGTGGAAGCCGTGCAGCACCAGTTCGTCGCCGCGCGCAATGCGCGCGTCCATCGCCGCGCGGAACACCATGTCGTCGACGATCGAACCCTCGTGGTGGAAATCCGGCACCACCAGCAGGGTCAGCGGAATGCCGCCGACGCGATCGATCGCTGCCACGAAATCGCGATACAGCGGCCACGTCGAAGGCGCGACGTCGTGCAGGACGACGCTGAAGAATTTTCCGCGCGCGTCCACGTCCGCCGCGATCTCAGCCGGTCGCGCTGGCATGCAGGGGTTCCTCGGCATCGGCGATGCGGTCGGCAGCGGTACCGGTCAGCGCGGTGTAGTGACCCAGCAGTCCGTCCATCACCCGATCCCAGCCGTAGATGGCCTCGACGCGGCGACGGCCGTTGCGGCCCATCGCCACCGGATCGCCGGCGAACACCTCGCGCACCGCATCGGCGATCGAAGCCGGATCGCCCGCACGCGCGAGCACGCCGCAGTCGCGCGTGACCAGTTCGGCGACAGCGCCCTCGTCCACGCCGACCACCGGCAGGCCGGCGGCCATCGCCTCGAGCACGACCAGGCCGAAGGTTTCGCGATCGCCCGCGTGCACCAGCGCGTCGCAGGCGGCGAGCATGCACGCGAGTTCGTCCTTGGGCACGAAGTGGTCGATCACGTGCACGTTGTCGGGATGGCGCGTGGGCATGTGGCTGCCGACCAGCAGCAGGCGGTACCTGTTGCCGAGCAGTTCCATCGCCCTGAGCAGCAGCGGGATGCGCTTCTCGTGCGAACCGCGGCCGGCGAAGACCAGCAGCTTGGCGCGCGGATCGATGCCCAGCCGCTGGCGCATCAGCAGGTCCTTGCGCGAGTGGCGGAAGCGGTGCAGGTCCACGCCGAGCGGCTGGACGTGCACGTTCGGCACCTCCAGGCGCGCGAGCTTGTCGGCCATCACCTGGCTCGGCACCAGCACGCGGTCGAAACGCTTGAACATCCGCGCGACGTAGTTGTCGAGGATCAGGTCGGACCAGCGTCCGACGCGGCTGCGGACCAGGCGCGGCAGGTCGGAGTGGTAGTAGCCGATCACCGGCACGCCGAGCCTGGCGCCCGCCTCGATCGCAGCCCAGCCGGGCACGTACGGATCCTGCGCCTCGATGATGTCCGGCTGGAGCGCGAGCAGCTTGTCGACCCAGGCGCCGCGCAACGTCGGGAAACGGTAGCCGTTGCCGAACGGGATGCACGGCGCCGGCAGGCTGTGGATTTCATCCTCGCAGCCGACGCGTTCGCCGGGCACGACCAGGCTGTGGCGCAGGCCCGGACGCGAGCGCAGCCAGTCGGCCTTGGCCTCCAGGAAGGTGCGCACGCCGCCGCTGGCCGGGGCGTAGAACATGGTGATGTCGGCGATGTGCAGCGTCATGCCGTGTTCCGATTCAGTCCTGGTCCTTGCAGCGGATACCGATGGGATCGTTCCGCGAAGATCGTCCTCCGGCCACTGTCGCAAGCGTCATGTCCGGAGAACCTTCGTCGGACCGGGCAACATCGTCTTAACGATTTCGGGCCATCTCGGGGCCATTGTAGGTGAAAGCGCCTGCGCTGCCGATGAATCCGGGACGTGTCGCCCGATCCGCTACGCGAGGTCGCCTGTTCGTCGCCTTTCAGCGTCGAGCGCGCCGGCGCGGGCGCTCGGCCGCGAGCGCCTTCTGGTAAAGCACGAACAGGGCCTCCACTTTTTCCACGTAAGTCTGGGTTTCCGCGTACGGCGGAATGCCGCCGTAGCGCTCCACCGCGCCGATGCCGGCGTTATAGGCGGCGGCAGCGAGGCGGCGGTCGCCCTTGTAGCGGCGCAGCAGTTCGCCGAGGTAGCGCGCGCCGCCCTGGATCGACTGCTCGGGCGAGAACGGATCGGGCACCCGGTATTCGACCGACGTCTTCGGCATCAGTTGCATGATCCCCTGCGCGCCCTTGGGCGAGACCGCGCTGGCCTGCATCCCGCTTTCCGCGTGCGCGACCGCGCGCAGCCACGCGTCCTCGATGCCGTTGGCGCGCGCGGCGGCGCGGAACTCGGCCGCGTCCACGCCGATCTGCGGCTTGCCGAGTTGGCCCAGGCCCGCGTGTGCGCTCGAATCCGGCGGCGGCGTCACCATGAAGGCCATCAACCGCGTCGAACCCGGCAGGTTGCGCGTGCTGTAGACCATGACGCCGTCCTGCATGCGCTCGTAGATCGCACCGCTCTGGGTGCCGTTGACGCCCCACAGGTTGGGCAGCTTCGCCGCGTTGTCGTCGACCTGCTTGGCCTCGCACTTCGAGCCGGGCTCGGGCGCGGTTGCCAGGCTCACGCTGCCGTCGCGCACGCAGCGGTAGACGGTGCGCGCCAGCGCGGGCTGCGCGAACGCCAGCGCCACGGCCAGCCAGATCCCGGTACGGAAGGTCGATGCCATGGCCCATCATAGCCACGCGCCCCTGTACGGCCCTCGCGGGTGACTGGCGCATGACACCCGTCAATGGCCACGCCTGCGCGCCTGCGCTAACGTGCGCGGACTTCGAGCGGGGGCATCGCCATGCAGGACATGACCAAGGGCCCGATTCCCGGACACGTCGTGCGCATGGCCATGCCGATCACGTTCGGACTGCTTTTCCAGGCTGCCTACATACTTATTGACCGGTATTTCGTGACCCGCCAGGGCGACGACGCGATGGCAGGCGTCGTGTCTGCCGGCAACCTTCAGTTCCTCGTGATGGGCCTGACGCAGGTACTTGCCGTCGGCACGACGACGGTCATCGCCCACGCCGTCGGGCGCAAGAGCCGCGAGGATGCGAATCTCGCCTTCAACCAGAGCCTGCTGATGGGGGCGCTTTGCGCCTTGATGACCTTGCTGGCCGGCTATGCATTGGCGACTCCCTACATGCACTTGCTGGGCTCGGACGCCGGCACCAAAGCGGCGGGTATCGCCTTCCTGCGCTGGTTCGTGCCTGGACTGGCCCTTCAGTTCGTGATGATTCCGATGGGCTCCGCCCTCAGGGGCACCGGCATCAATGCACCCGGGATGATCGTCCAGATCGCCACCGTGCTGATCAACGCGTTGCTTGCGCCGGTGCTGATCGCCGGCTGGATCACCGGACATCCCTTCGGCGTGGCCGGCGCCGGGATGGCGACTTCGATTTCCGTGTTCATCGGCGTGGTGCTGCTGACGCTCTACTTCGCCAAGCTCGAGACCTACGTGGCTTTCGATCCTGCCTCGATGCGCCCACGCCTCGCCACATGGTGGCGCATGTTGCGCATCGGCCTGCCTGCAGGCGGCGAGTTCATGCTCATGTTCCTCTATATGTTCGTGATCCTGCAGATCATCAAGCCCTTCGGAGCCAGTGCCCAGGCCGGTTTCGGAATCGGCTCGGCGGTCATGCAGTCGATCTTCCTGCCGGCCATGGCCATCGCTTTCGCGGTATCTCCAATTGCCGGGCAGAACGTCGGCGCACGCTTGCACGACCGCGTCCGGGAAACGTTCCGGCATGCGGCGATCATGAGCAGCATCGCCATGCTCGCGCTCACACTCTTCTGCCAGTGGAGTCCGGAAGCACTCGTTCACCCGTTCGCCACGGAACACAACCAGGAATCCTTGAAGATCGCCGCCGGCTTCCTGCGCATCATCTCGCTGAACTTCGTCGCGCAGGGAATCATCTTCACCTGCTCGGGCATGTTCCAGGCGCTCGGCAACACCGTGCCGGCGATGCTCAGCAGCGCCACGCGACTGCTCACCTTCGCGATCCCCGGCATCATGCTCGCGCACCGCGCGGGCTTCGAACTGCAGCACCTCTGGTACCTGTCGGTCGCGACCGTCACCCTGCAGGCCTGCACCAGCCTGCTGTTGCTGCGCGGACAGTTCCGGCGGCGACTGGTCGAAGCTCCGGCTGCCAGCGTTTCCTAGGCGCATCGGCGCGACTCAAGGGACGGGTGGTCGCGGGTCCGGCTGCCGGCGTATCGTAGACGCCATCCGGCGCGCGGGGCGCCGCGGGATGCGAAAGCGCACACCATGGCTCACGCAACACAACCAAGACCGCATCGGGCAGGCTCAGGTTCGCTGCTCGTTCCGGCGATAGCACTGTTGATCGCCTGCGGCGCTGCCCTGGCTCAGAACCCGCCGCCGCCGGGCATGCCGCCGCCTCCGCCCAATGGCATGTACCCGCCGCCACCGCCACCGCCCAACGGCAATGGCCCGAACGGACAGCGGCCATTTCCGCCTCCACCGCCGACGCCGATGCAGATGCAACAGGCGCAGCAGCAACAGCGGGAACAGCAGCAGGCGCAGCAGCAACAACAGGAACAACAGGAACAGCAGCAGGCCCAGCCGACCATCGCGACGAACACAGCGCCCCCGGCCGCGACGCCGTCACCCGCGAACGCGGCGGCGGCGGCATCCGAGGCACGGTCCGCTGCCGCCGAAATACCGCATGCGAGCATCGACGAGGACGCCGCCACCTGGAGCCGCGAACCGGTCGCGTCCGCACCGCCGCCTTCCGAATCCCGCGTCGCGCAGCCCCCGCCCGGGAAGACCACGACGATCGAGCGCTACGTCGAGATGGTGCCCGCCTGGATGTGGTGGCTCGTGGTCGCGCTGCCGATCGTGCTCGTCGCGCTGGCCTGGTCGCTGCGCCGGCAGGCCCGCATGGCAGGCGAGCGGGAGCGCCTGGCGCGCCAGCAGCGCGTACTGGAAGCCGAGCAGCGCAGCCTGCGCGTCGTTTCCGAAAAGCTGCGCCACCAGGCGACCAACGATCCGCTGACCGGCATCCTCAAC
>DASXKN010000013.1:0-2269 GCA_036496805.1 Lysobacteraceae bacterium | reverse complement strand
CGTGCCAGTGGGATTCCTTCACGCGATCCTTATTTTTCCAGCGAAATGTGTGACTCAGTCAGCGCGTTTTGCACGCACACGGTGGCGCCGTGCGCAAATTGCACGACATCACCGTTTTTCGATCGGAACGAATTTTAGGTTTTCTGGACCCGTGTAATTCGCGCTCGGGCGGATGATCTTGCCGTCGATGCGCTGCTCGATCACGTGCGCTCTCCATCCCGAAGTGCAGCAGTTCCCGCGGCGCGAGTCTGACCCGTTATTTCTTCGCGCCGCGAGCCTGTCCCTGCACCTTCTGATGCTCGGCATCCAGTGCCTTTTCCATGCCCCGCTGATCGATGTCGTCCGCCAGTGTCTCCGCCGCATCGCGTTGGCCGGGCGTCAGCATCTGCGCCCTGCGCTCGCAGTCCCCTCTGGCCGCAGCGCCGGCAGGACTCGGGTGTTGTTCCTCAGCGAACCTCATGCACAGGGCGTAGGCCGCCACCGCGTCCTTTGGCACGCCCGTACCGGTGAAATACAGGTCGGACAATTTCGCGATCGCCGGCTCATGTCCTTGCGCGGCGGACTTTCGGAACCATAGCGCGGCCGTGCCTGCGTCCTTTGGCACGCCGTAGCCCATCATGTACAGCATCGCCAGGTTGCCTTGCGATTCCGGCTCGCCCTGACTGGCGGCCTTGCGTATCCATACGATTGCCTGGACAAGATCCTTGGGTACGCCTTTGCCGTCGAGATAGGCTTCGCCCAAAAGCGTCTGAGAGACCATGTCCCCCTGCAGCGCGGCCTTGCGAAACCAGCCCACCGACTGGACCGCGTCCACCGGAACGCCATCGCCCTGGCGGTAGGCCATCCCCAGCGCCGACTGCGCGCTCCTATTACCCTGCAAAGCAGCCTTACGCCACCATACAGCTGCCTGGGAGAAATCGCGGGGCACGCCGGTGCCCCAGTCGTAGGCCATCGCGAGCGCAACCTGCGCCGTGACGTCGCCTTGATCAGCCGCCTTGCGGTACCAACCGGCCGCCTGCACGGGATCCGTGCGCACGCCCCTGCCTTGGGCATACAGGGTACCGAGCAGGAATTGCGCCCTCGCGTGCCCGTGTTCGGCCAGAGGCTGCGCAAGCGCCAATGCCTGTGCGTAGTTCCCCTGGGCCTTGGCCTTGGCCGCGCTGTCGTAGTCGTCCGCGCGAGCCAGCCCCGCAGACACGATCATCATCGCCTGGATCACCACATGCAGCGCTTTCATTCGTGCCCTCCACGGATTGGGGCGAAGGGTCGCTCAAGTACGAAGGACGAGGGTGGCTGAGTCGCCATGACGATTCTCAGCTGCGCTCGGCCAGCGGCACGAACTTCAGGTCTTCCGGCCCGGTGTAGTTCGCGCTCGGGCGGATGATCTTGCCGTCGGCGCGCTGCTCGATCACGTGCGCCGCCCAGCCGCTGGTGCGCGCCAGGACGAAGAGCGGCGTGAAGTGCAGCGTCGGCACCCCCATGCGGCTGTACGACACGGCGCTGTACCAGTCGAGGTTGGCGAACATCTTCTTCTCCGCCCACATCACCGCCTCGATGCGGTCGGCGACCCGGTACTGCACCATGTTCTCCTGCTCTTTCGACAGCCGCTCGGCGACCGCCTTGATCACCTTGTTGCGCGGATCGCCGGTGGTGTACACCGGATGGCCGAAGCCGATGACGATCTCCTTGCGCGCCATGCGCGCCCGGATGTCGGCTTCCGCTTCGTCGGCATTCCGATATCTCTTCTGGATCTCGTCCGACACTTCGTTGGCGCCGCCATGCTTCGGCCCGCGCAGCGCCCCAATGCCGCCGGTGATCGCGGAGTACATGTCCGATCCGGTGCCGGCGATGACGCGGCAGGTGAACGTGCTGGCGTTGAACTCGTGCTCGGCATAGAGGATGAGCGAGGTGTGCATCGCCCGCACCCAGGAGTCCTGGGGCCTCTTGCCATGGAGCAGGTGGAGGTAGTGGCCGCCGATCGAATCGTCGTCGGTCTGCGTGGCGATTCTTTTGCCCGAGTTCTGAAAATGAAACCAGTACAGCAGCATGGACCCGAAGCACGCCATCAGCCGGTCGGCGATGTGGCGCGCGCCTTCGGCCGGGTGCTTCTCGTCCTCCGGCTCGAGCGTGCCGAGCACCGAGCAGCCGGTCCGCATCACGTCCATGGGATGCGCGGTTTTCGGAAGCTGCTCCAATGCGGTCCTGAGCGGCGCGGGAAGCGTCCGCAGGGATTGCAGCTTCTGCTTGTACTTCTTCAGCTCGTCGCGAG
>DASXKN010000012.1:0-100312 GCA_036496805.1 Lysobacteraceae bacterium | reverse complement strand
TACTCGCGGTAGCCGAGGAAGGTGAAATGGTCGTCGGTCGCCCAGCGCAGGAAGTTGCGGATCTCGTTGCGGCGATGCTCGTCGACCGGCAGCGCGCGCATCGGCAACTCGTCGGCGATCTGCACCATCTTGTTGCGCATCGAGGCCCAGTCCTCGACGCTGGCGCGCACGTCGGCGAGCACCGAGAGCACCTTGGCCTGCATCTGCTTGAGCGCTTCGGCGTCGGCCAGGCGCTCGATTTCCAGGTGGATGATCGATTCGGGCCTGCCCTCGCCCACGCCGGTGAGCCTGCCGCGACCGTCGCGCGTCACCGAGGGCACCGGGTGCATCAGCATCGACACGGTCATGCCGGCGCGGGTCATCGCCAGGCTGACGCTGTCGACGAGGAAGGGCATGTCGTCGTTGACGATCTCGATCGCGGTATGCGGCGAGGACCAGCCATCCTTCTTCAACTCGGGATTGAACACGCGCACGACCGGGGTGCGCGCCTTGCGCGTTTGCATCAATTCGAACAGGCCGCGCGCGATCGCCAGCCAGTCGGCGGAAGCGCGCGCCGCAAGGTCGTCGGCGGACACGCGGTCGAACAGTCGGTCGCAGAAGCGGACACAGCCTGCGTCCTTGCCCATCGCGCCGCGCTTGATCGCGGCGAGCAGGCCAGTGGGATTCGATGGGACGTCGACGACGACGGCCTTCGACGGAATCGCGGGCTTCGATGCCGCGGGCTTCGATGTCGCGGGCTTCGATGCTGCGGCCTTCGATGCCGCGCTCTTGGCGGCGGCCTTCGGAGCGGAGGATTTGCCAGCTGCGTTGCTGGAAGCCGGGCTGGAACCGGGCGACGCTTTCACGGTCTTTTTCACGCGGGTTCTTCGGGTGCGGACGAAGCTGCAAGTTTACCGGCTGCGACGGAGGGGGGGCCAGCATCACGGCCAATGCCCGGAACGCAGACCCGTTCACAGTGGTCCTTGACAATCAGGGATATACAATCGCCGCATGACAGGCGATCGCTCGAACTCGATGCAGCCTTCGCGAAGCGGCGCGTTCATGGGCCGGCTGTCATTGCTGTTCAGCGTCCTGATCGCCATCCTGGTGACGATCACGGTCGGCGTCTGGCAGACCCTCGAGCGGCTCGAGGACGAGGCCAACTGGGTGACCCACACCCAGGAGGTGGAAACCCGTACCGAGTCCGTCCTGTCCACGATGGGGGCGGTGCAGTCGGATGCCGTGATCTACGCAATCTCCGGCGAGTCCTTTCGCGCGGCCGATTTCAAGACCTATTCGACGCGGCTGGACGATCAACTGCAGGAGCTCACGAAGCTGGTCGCCGACAATCCCGTGCAGCTCGCCCGTATCCGCGCCATGGGCGACGCCCTGCGCGAGCGTCGCGACCTGCTCGCGCGGCTGATCGCCGCCCGGCAATCGGCGAATGTCGCGCCACCGTTGCCCGACCTGCCCATCAACCGCGCCCGTCCGATCGCCGAACAGGTCATCGCGACCGAGGAGCAACTGCTCACCGAACGTCGCCTGCGTGCCCAGGCCACGGCAACGACAACCCGGGTGCTCACGGTGGTGGGGACGGCCTTGAGCATCGTCTTCCTGCTCGCCGCATTCTGGCTCGTCCGCAGGACGCTGCTGGCGCAGGCCGCGCAGCAGAGGGGCCTGGCCGACGCGAACGAGCAGTTGCACACCGCGCTGGCGGAATCACGGCGATTGAGCGAGAGCATGCAGCAGCTCGCCCACTTCGGCGAGCTGCTGCAGTCCTGCCGCGACGTCGAGGAAGTGCGACGCGGGGTCCAGCAGACCTTGCCCGAACTGCTGCCCGGACTCGGCGGCCGGCTTGCCCTGCTCAATCCGTCGCAGAACCTGCTGGCGGTCGGCGTCCACTGGGGCATGCACGGATTGATCGCCGAATCGGTCTTCCAGCCCGACGACTGCTGGGCGCTGCGCCGCGGCCAGGCCTATCCGCTCGACGGCAGCAAGGCCGGTTTCGTCTGCGCCCACGTGCAGTGGCCGAATCCGGACTTTCCGGAGTCGCGTTATGTCTGCATCCCGATGGCTGCGCAGGGCGAGATCATCGGCGTGCTGACGGTCGACGGCGTGCGCGCGATCGAGCCGTTCGAGCGTCGCCTCGCGATGGCCGTTTCCGAGCAACTGGCGCTGGCGCTGGCGAACCTGCGCCTGCAGGACACCCTGCGCACGCAATCGATACGCGATCCGTTGACCGGCCTGTTCAACCGCCGCTACCTCGATGTCTCGCTCGGTCGCGAGCTGGCGCGCGCCACGCGCCACAACCTGCCGCTGGCGGTGCTGATGCTCGACATCGACCACTTCAAGCGGTTCAACGACAGCCATGGCCACGAGGCCGGCGATGCCCTGCTGGCGCATTTCGCCGAGGTGCTCAAGCGCCACACGCGCAGCGAGGACATCGCCTGCCGCTATGGCGGCGAGGAGTTCACCATCGTGCTGCACGAGGCCGATGAAACCACGGCGAGGCAGCGGGCCGAACAGATCCGCGTCGCCACGTCCGAGATGAGCGTGGCGCACCGGCATGTCCAGCTCGAACACGTGACCGTGTCGATCGGCCTTGCGCTTTTCCCGGGCGACGGACGCACGCCCGAGGACCTGCTGCGACGCGCCGACGGGGCCTTGTACGCTGCGAAGAAGGCCGGGCGCAACCGCGTCCTTTCCGCCGCGCAAGCCGATGCGAGCACCACGGAAACCTGAAGCGGGACGCCACGCCACAGTGTGTGGAATGCGCGTCGCACGCTCAGGCACGCGACGGCGATTGCACTCCCAGTTCCGCGTAGACCGCCAGCGTTTTCGCGATCACCAGGGATTCGTCGAACCGGGCCATGGCCTTGGCTCGCGCTGCGCGGCCCAGGTTCGCGGCCAGCACTTCGTTGTCGTGCAGGCGCGCGATCGCTCCCGCCAGCGCCGCGGCATCGCGCACGGGGACCAGCAGTCCGTCCTCGCCGTCGGTCACCACCTCGCGGCATCCCGGAACATCGGTGGTGACCAGCGGCAGGCCGCAGGCGCCGGCCTCGATCAATCCCTTCGGCAGGCCTTCGCGATAGCTCGGCAGGACCACGGCGTCCACGGATCGATACAGCGATGGCATGTCGTCGACGTGGCCCAGCCATTGCACCCGTCCTTCCAACACCCAGCTCCGCACGGTCTCCTCGGGCACGGCAGCCGGATTGCCGCTGTCGGGATCGCCGGCCAGCAGGAAGTCGATCGCCCTGCCTTCGGCATGCAGGCGTCGCGCCGCTTCCACGAATTCGGCCACGCCCTTGTCCCACAGCAGGCGCGCCGGCAGGAGCACGCGGAAGCGCCCATCCCGAACGCGCGGCGACGATGCCGGTGCGAAGCGCGCGCAATCCACGCCCGAGCCCTGGATCAGGCGCACGTGCGATGGCGCCACCAGTCGCGCCTGCTCGAACAGCGCCACATCGTCGGGGTTCTGGAGGATCAGCCGCGCATTGCGGCCATCGAGGGCAAGCCGCAGCAGCATCCTGACCACGGGCTTGAGCACGCGTGCCTTGAAATCGTCGCTGGTGAACACGTAGCCCATGCCAGCCACCGCGTTCACGCGCGCACGCACGCCCGCCAGTCGCGCGGCCAGCGAACCGTAGACCGCGCACTTGATGGTGAAACCGTGCACCAGCGCCGGCCGCTCGCGCCGGAAGATGCGCCGCAGGTGCAGCAGGAGTGCAGCTTCGCGCAGCGGATTGAGGCTGCGCCGTTCCATCGGCAGTGGTTCCCAGCGCAGGCCCAGCGCGCGCAGCTTCGCGCCGTATTCGCCGGGCGGCGAAACCAGCAGCAGCTCGTGCCCGGCATCGCTCAGTGCGACGGCGAGCGAACGGCGGAAGTTGTAGAGATACCAGTCGGTGTTGGCGAACAGGACGATCTTCATGCGCCGCCCACTCACGAACCCATCGGCATGAAATGGTAAGGCACCCATGCGCCGGCGTCGGCCGCGTAGTTCAACCACACGTACTCGACCGCCGCGTAGTAGCCGATCACGCCCAGCACGATCGGCGTGCGTGGCCGCGCCGCTTTCGCCAGCAGCGGCATGCGCGCGAAGACGAACAGTTGCAGGGGGATGAGGTACAGCGCGACGCGATCGACCGCCGTCGAGGCCATGGTGACCAGGGGCAGGCAGATGAAGGCCATCACGGACATCCACAGCCACAGCTTGCGCTCGTGCGGATCCTCGACGAGTTGCCGGCCGAACAGGACCAGCAGCATCGCCGGCAGGACGTTCATCAGGACCCGGATCGGGCCTCCCTGCGACTGGTAGTCCGCAACCACGTAACTGTTCCAGAGGCTTTCGCTCGCGTCGGCCACCAGCAGGTAGTAGAGCAAGGCGGTAAGGATCCCGATGAGCAAGGCCGTGAGGAACCGATTGCGGCTCGCGGCCAGCGCGGCGATCGGCAGCAGCAACACCGCCGACTTGTGGAACAGCGCGCCGACGGCGATCCACATCGCGAACGTGCGCACCTTGCCGGCGCCGAGCGCGGACAGTCCAAGCAGCGCGAAACCCAGGGCCGCGGCCTGGCGCGTGTAGCCCATCGCCACGACGATCAGCATGTAGGGCACCGCGACGAGCAGGGCCAGCCACGGGTTGGGCTGGCGACGGCAGAAGACCACCGTGCCCCACATCACCACGGCGCCGCAGATCAGGTTCACCGTGTAGATCGTCCCGCCAGCCCTGGCGACCAGCCAGTTCACGGCGTAGTAGCCCGGATCGGTGCCGGAAACGACATCGCTCCAGTCGAGCCCGACGGTGTCGTTGAAGTGCCTCACATAGGTGCCCCAGTCGCCGCCGACCTGGTGCCGGAACCCGATCAGCACGGCGAACACGCAGCCGATGAGGAACCAGACCCAGCGCGCCTGGTTTTCCAGCAGGCGGCCGGGCGTCAAGACCGCCCACATCGGCGTCAGGAACATCAGCCAGTAGGGCCACATCAGCCCCGCCCCTGCTGCGCCTGCAGCCACGCCTGGAACATCAGCACCGACCAGAGGCGATAACCGAACGCGGCGCTGCCGCTGCGATGCCGCGTCCACGCCTTGCGGATCGGCTGCGGATCGAGGAAGCCCTCGCGTCGCAGGCGATCCTCGTCCAGCAGGTCGTCGGCCCATTCGCGCAGCGGACCGCGCAGCCAGTCGTCGAGCGGGATTCCGAAGCCCATCTTCGGACGCTCGATCAATTCGCGCGGCACGTGGCGATCGAGCAGGCGCCGCAGCAGCCACTTGCCCTTGCCGCTGCGCAGCTTCATCGCCATCGGCAGCGACCATGCGAATTCCACGACGTCGCGATCCAGATACGGCGCGCGGGTTTCCAGCGACACCGCCATCGCGGCGCGGTCCACTTTCGTGAGGATGTCGTCCGGCAGATAGGTCAGGCCATCGAGGACCATCATCCGCGCCACCGGATCGGCCAGTTGCGGCCAGCGCGAACGATCGTCGAGAAGATTCCACGAACGCCGCGCACCGAGCACGAGGTCGCCGGCGTCCGACCATTCGGATACCAGGGCGAGGTAGACATCGTCGATATCGCGCAGCTCGACGCCCGCGAACACGCGCGCGAGCTTGCGCAGTTTGTCGGAACCCTGGGCCATGCCGCTCATCCTGCCGAGCAGCCCCGCAGGTGCGCCCGCTGCCGCGCCGAGCAGCGCGTTGCGCACGGGCGACGGCAGCTTTCCCAGTCGCTTCCAGACCCTGGGCGCCATTACGTAGCGGTTGTAGCCGGCGAAGAACTCGTCGCCGGCATCGCCCGACAGCGCGACCGTGACATGGCGCCTGGCGAGCTTCATCACCAAGTGGGTCGGCAGTTGCGAGGAATCGGCGAAGGGCTCGTCGTACATCGCCGGCAGGCCCGGTATCAGCGCGAGCGCGTCGGTCGCGGACAGCCGCATTTCGGTGTGATCGGTCCCCAGGTGCGCGGCGACCGCGCGCGCGTGGCGGGCCTCGTCGTACTCGCGCTCGGCGAATCCGATCGTGAAGGTGCGCACCGGCCGCGTGCTGCCCGCCTGCATGAGCGCGGCGATCAGGCTCGAATCGATGCCTCCCGACAGCAGTGCACCCAGCGGCACGTCGGCAAGCATCTGCCCGCGCACCGCCGCTCCCAGGCGGCGTTCGAGCTCGTCCAGCGCCTCGTCCTCGCTGCCGGCGAAGGGATGCGCCGTGCCCTGCCCTGCCACTTCGGCGAGCGACCAGTACGCCACCGGCTCGACCTCGCGCTGCCCCTGCTCCAGCCGCAGCCAGGTGCCTGGCGGCAGCTTGCGGATGCCTTCGTGGATGGAATGCGGCGCCGGGATGTAGTTGTGGCGCAGCAGCAGTGCGAGTGCGCCCCGATCTAAAACGGCTGCGAAGGCCGGATGCGCGCGCAGCGCCTTGAGTTCGGAACCGAACAGGAAGACATCGCCCTGCCAGCCGTAATAGAGCGGCTTCTCGCCGAGGCGATCGCGCGCCAGCCATAGCGTGCGCTCGCTGCGGTCCCACAACGCCAGCGCGAACATGCCGACGCAGCGTCGCAGCGCCGCGTCCACGCCCCAGGCCTCGACGCAGGCGAGCAGTGTTTCCGTGTCCGAATGCCCGCGCCACGACGGGGCCCGCGCGCCTTTCTCGAGCTCGCGGCGCAGTTCCAGGTGGTTGTAGATCTCGCCGTTGTAGGCGATCGCCCAGCGCCCGCCGGACGACAGCATCGGCTGGTGTCCGGCCGCGGAAAGATCGAGGATGGCCAGCCTGCGACTGCCCAGGCCCAGGCCGGCTTCCTCGTCGTGCCACGTGCCTGCATCGTCGGGGCCGCGGTGTGCGATTGCGTCGGCCATGCGGGCGACCGCGTCGTGCGGGAACGCACGCGTTCTTCCCTGTTGCAGCGCGCCGACTAGTCCGCACATCGCGACTCACCCATGGCGCTGTCCGGCCGGTTCGCGCGCCGACGAAGTCGCGGCGATCACGTCCCGGTATACGCCGATCGTCCGCTCCGTCATCGCTTCGACATCGTACAGGCGCCGCTGCTTGGCGCGCCCGGCCTCGCCCAGGTCGCGCATCGCATCCGCCGACGCGAGCAGCGAGCGCAATTCGGCCAGCAGGCTTTCGGTATCGAAGGGCCGGACCAGGATGCCGTCGACGCCCGACTCGATGATCTCGTTGAGCGCGGGCACGTCGAAGGCCACCACGGGCTTGCCGTGGTACCAGGCCTCCAGCACGACGAGGCCAAACCCTTCCGCTGACGAAGGCAGGACCATCACGTCGGAATCGCGGATGTAGTCGTGCATGTTTGCGCGGAATCCTTCCCAGCGCACATGACCCGACAGCCCCAGCTCGCGCGTGCGTTGCACGAGCGTCTCGAGCAGGGGGCCGGCGCCAACCATGACGACGGACAGTTGTGGAAAATCCTGCACGAGGTGCGGCAGGATCCCGAGCAGGAGGTGATGTTGCTTGACCTGCACCAGGCGACCGGCGACGACGATCTGCGGCATGCCGAACCGGAGCCCGCCTTCCGCCACCTCCGTATCGATCGTCGAAAAATCGGAACCGTAGGGAATGCTGGTCGTCTTGGCCGCGTCGATCAATCCGCCACGCACGAAGAACGTTTCCAGCGCCTGCGAGATGCAGACCACGCGATCGATCCTGCGCGCGGACCAGCGCGTGAGCAGGGACATCCGGTCCGTCGACAGGTGGGCCGGATCGAGTCCGTGGCGGGCCTGGTACACGTCGGTGTAGCCGTGCTTGACGGAGACGATCCGCATCCGGCGATCGAACAGCAGCTTCGCGCAGGCGCCCCAGACGTCGGCATGGATCAGGTTGGTCTGGAGCAGGTCGATGCCCTGCTCGCGCACCAGCCGCGCAAGCCGCCGGACCAGGCCCAGGCTGATCGGAAGACGGCTGTCGAAGACGTAGACAGGAATGCCCTTGCCCTTCAGCTCGTCGATGAAAGGCGCGTTCCTGCCGGCGTTCGCCGGGTGCTGGACCACGAGGAACCGCGCGTCCACGCCTTTCGCCCGCAGCGCCGGCAGCAGCGTGAGGAAGTACCGTTCCGAGCCGGAAATCCCGGCCATCTTCTGAACCAGGAGCACCTTCACGCCATCGGATCCCGCAGGAATTCCGCCGTGCGCGCGATGCCCTCGTCCAGCGATGTCAGCTCGCGTCCGAGGATGGCGCGCATCCGCGACACGTCCGGGAGCCGCCGCGTCATGTCGCCTTCCTTGAGCGGCGGCAGGTGGACGATCGGCGACGACGAACCGACGACGTCCCTGATCCGCTGCGCCAGCGCGAGCACGGTCGTCTCGACATCGCTGCCGACATTGATCACTTCATTCACGGCGATGCCGTCGTAGAGCAGCTTCTGGATCGTGTCGAGATTGTCGTCGACGTAGCAGAAGGTGCGCGTCTGGCTGCCGTCGCCGTAGATCGTGATGCGCTCGTTCGCGATCGCCTGCGCGATGAAACGCGACACCACGAAGTCGGTGCTCTGCAGCGGGCCGTAGGTGTTGAAGAACCGGAAGATGGTGTATTCCAGTCCGTACTCCTGGTGGTACGAACGGAAGTAGGCCTCGCCGAGGTTCTTCACGATCGCGTAGGGCAGCCGCGAGTTGAGCGGCGTCGTCGCCTCGCGCTGCGGAAACTCCACCGGCTCGCCGTACACCTCCGAGCTGGACGAATAGAACACGCGCCGCACGCCGGTCGCCTTCGCCAGTCCCAGCACGTTCTCGATGCCCTTCACGTCGTCCAGCACCAGCTTCGGCGACTCGAGGGTGCGCTTGACGCCCACCACGGCCGCGTAGTGGAAGACGTAGTCGAATTTCGTCGCGCACATGACCGGCATCATGTCGTCGAGGCGGTTGCAGTCGGCGTTGACGAACTGCCAGTTGCGCAAGTGCGCGGCCGGAAGCTTTTCTCGCGATCCCGTGCTCAGGTTGTCGACGATGACGACCCGGTTCTCGGGGTCCTCGACGAGCCGGCGCGCGAGGCTTCCGCCCACGTTGCCCGCACCGCCGGTGATCAATATGTTCCTGGCCACGATCGGATGTCCTTCAGCAATGAATGGTACGCATCGAACATGGCTTCCTGGCTGTAGGCGGCCCTGGCGCGCGCGAGCGCGGCATCGGCCAGCTCCGCGGCCTTCGACGGTTCAGCGACGAGCCGCTCGATGCACGCGGAGAATGCTTCGCCGGTGTTGCCTTCGGCAAGCAGGCCGAATTCCCCGCCGTTGGCGACCAGCAGGTTGCGGATGCCCTCGACCGGCGAGCCGACGATCGGAAGACGCATGGCCATGGCCTGCAGCATCGAGATGCTGAGCACCTCGCCCTCCGACGCGTGGGCGTAGACGTCCAGCGACCGGTACCACGCGACGAGCCTGTCCTGATCGAGGCTGCCGGTCAATTCGACCGCGTCCGCGCAGCCGAGCCGAACCGCGAGTTCGCTGACCCGTTCGCGGCATTCGCCATCGCCGGCCAGGCTCAACTGCCAGTCCACCTCGGGCCGCCGCTTTCGCAGGCTGGCCAGTGCTTCGACCAGGACATCCTGCCGTTTCAAGGCTGAAAAACGCGCGGCCATGCCGATCCGCGTCTTCCCGTCGGCCCGGCGCTCCTGCGCCCGTTCCCACGCGGCGACATCGATGCCGTTTGGAATGACGACGACCTTCGCGGCCGCCCTGCGCCCGCGATGCACGCGGAGCAGCGCATCCCGATAGGCGTCGGAGAGCACGACGACCCGCTTCGCCAGGCGCAGCGCCAGCGAGCTGGCAATGCGCTCGCCGCGCGTCTTGATGCCCAGGGGCGTGTGTTCCACGGGCACATGGCGGGCGCCGGAGAGCAGGCAATAGCAAACGACCGGCAGCAGCGACGACACGCTGTGCAGGATGACGACATCCGGCCGCAGCTTGCGCAGCGCGCGGAAGGTGGCGAACCAGGACAGCCAGGGTTTCCCGCGACGCGTCCGCACGTGCAGGAAAGGCAGCTTCAGCTCGTCGCAGGTCGCGCCGTATTCCGGCAATACCGGCTCGGTGCCGACGAACAGCAGCGAGGATTGCCACGCCTTGCCGGCATCGGCCCGCAGCAGCGAGAAAGCGACGCCCGCGTGCCCGCCGAGGCCGGAATAGAGCACCTGGGTCACCCTGAGCGGCTTTCGATGCGAGGGTGCGGAGCCGGACCCTGTCATTCCGTTTCCTGCCGCGGCCTGGCAAGTGCCGTCAAAGGGTACCCGATGAATGCGGTCGATCCTCGATTCACGATCGCTGCGCTTCGCCAGGCTTGCGCAGCGGCAGCAGGACGAGCTTGTCCCGGCTTGATGGAACGACCAGGGTGTCGGCGGGAACGTCTCCCTTGATCACGGAGTTGGCCGCAACCACCACGTTGTCGCCGATGGTGCTGCCCTTCAGGACGATCACGTTCGAGCCCAGCCAGACGTTGTTTCCGATCTTCACGGGCGCACTCCGGAAACCGGAGAGGCGGAATTTTTCCGGCTTGGAGAAATCGTGGTCGTGGTCGTAGATCGCGACGCCCTCGCCGAGCAGGCAGTCGTCGCCGATCTCGATCTGCGACTGGCAATTGAGCGAGCAACGGTTGTTCATGAACAGGTTGTCCCCGATCGAAAGCCTGCCGCCATCGACCACGATCGAACACCAACTCCGGCAATGCAGTCCCGGGCCGACGACCAGTCCCCGGCTGCCGCGCGAGAACGCGAGGTTGAATCCCCTGTGGATGCGCGCGCCCCGTCCGATCCCGCTGGCCGACGCGGAGCCGGCGAGCAGCCGCCACCATAGCCCGCGCCAGCGCGCCGCGATCTCGACGAGGTAATGCCTGGCCACGAGCAGGTTCATGCGGTTCCTTCGCTTCGTTGCCCTGCATCAAACGGCGCGGAACGCGCGTGCTTTCGCGAGACGCAGCGCAAGGATGTTTTTCCGAGCGCGCTCATGCGCCCAGCCCCAGCCACTTCCTGGCCCGCTTCGCCGCGTCCATGGCCCGCTCGGGGGCGAACCGCACCGCGCGATACGCGAGGCCATCGACCGCACTGTTGCCCGAGAGCGCGCCACGGACCATCTCTTTCGCGTCGAAGGGCAAGCCACGATTCTGGAAGGCCTGCTTGAGGTATTCGCGACGAAGGAACCTGCGGATATGCACCAGTTCTTCCGGCTCGAACTCCTGCTCGGACAATCCACGGAAGATATCCGGCGTCGGCTCGACACCCGCACGCCGCCGGTTCATCTCGCTCGTCGCGTCGTCACGGTGATACCTGGCGCCGTCGAACTCGCAGTACACGAAGTCCCCCTGACGCGAAAGCCTGACCCAGAAGTTCAGGTCCTCGCCCCTGCGCAGGGTTTCGTCGAACTCGATCCCGCACTCGCTCAACAGCGAAGCGCGCACCATGGTACTGCTGCAACTGGTGACGAACCGGCCGGCACACAATTGATGCACGTAGTCGAAGCCGTGGCTCCGCACCGGTTCCGGCAGCGACGCGACCGGGATCGGAACGACGTCTCCGCCGATCCCGCCGGCGAAGCTGAAGCCTTCGCCACGGTATTCGTCGCACGCGGCCACCGCTTCGGGATATGCGTGCATCGCCGCCAGCAACACCTGAAGGTGATCCGGATTCCATTCGTCGTCCGCGTCGATGAACGCGATGTATTCGCCGGAAGCCGACCGCATGCCCCGGTTCCTCGCTGATGCGGCCCCGCCGTTCTGCTTGCGGATGAGGCCGATGCGGGGATCGTCGAAGGCCTCGACGAGGCCTACGCTTGCATCCGTCGAGCCGTCGTCGACGACGAGGATCTCGAAGTCGCGCCAGCTCTGCCGGAGCACCGATCCAAGGCAGCGCGTAACCCATGCGGCCTTGTTGTAGAGCGGCACGACGACGCTGACCTGCGGATTGGCGCCGCTCATGCGTCGTGGCTCGTGTCGTTTCCCACGGCGATCAAGCGACCACCTCGATCCCGATCCTGCGGTAGAAGGCGTACAGGTCGCGCATGAGGTGGACGTGCGAACGCAGCAGCGGCGAGTCGATGCATACGAGTCGATGACGGTCGATGTCCAGTGCCTTGAGAGTGTAGAGGGAACTCGAGAGGGCGGAAACGATGCTGATCCCGACATCCCGGTTCGCCAGCGCGATCTGCTCGCTGATCAACCCACCGGGCAGCGGCTCGATGGCGACCTTGAGCCTTGCGGCAACCGCGCGCATCCATCGCATTTCGCTGTCGAGGTTGGCGCGCGGATGCGGTTTCCAGAAAATCGGGCGATCCCTGTCGCGTTCGGTTTCGAGCAGGCGGCCCAGCGCATGCGCGTGCGCGTCCTCGTTCTGCGTGTCGCTGAGCTCGATCGGGGACGACAGGTAGAGGATCGCGCCTTCCGGAAGCCCCGGAACGGCTGCGCCTGCCGCATCGGTCTCGAGCACGGTCTGGCGATAGCAGTCGCGATCGATCGCCTTGAGTCGAAAGCCCTTGCCGCGGAAGGCCTCCGGGTAGAGGAGGCTGAACTCGGCGCGCTTCTCGATCGGCGTGCGACGAAGCCTGTGCGTATCCCTGAGGCCGACGCCGATCAGGAACTTCGCCAGGACGTGCTTCGGACCGAAGCGCCACGCAAAGCGCCCCGGATCGCTGTAGGTGCCCACGCCGTCCTCGAACAGGTGGATCGCTGCGCAGTCCGGGCGCATGAAGAGGAAGCGCGCGAACGGATTCTCGAGCGTCCATGCGTAGCATCGATACCGCCGAAGGCCGGCGAGTTCCGGGGCGAGAAGATCGTTGCACGTCCGGCGGTAGCGAGCGATCGCCCGCACCGAATACGAGAGGTCCGGAACGACGACGACCTTGCGCGTGCGCTGCGCGAGGTGGTCGAGCAGACGCGTGCCTTCGCGCAGGAAGAGGACGTCGATCGTCCGATCCTGCTCGCGCAGGATCGAGGTGAGCATGACCTGTTGCAGGGGCGTCCACACGATCGCGGCGCCGTCCTGGCCTGCCTGCCCTTGCGCCTGTCCGCTCATCGCAGGCGCGGGATGGCCGCGATCCATGGCGTCCCGGAATCGCGCATGCGGTCGCTCAATCCTCGAAGTCGTCCGCGGCCACGGGAGTGCAGGCGCGGACGGACCTGCGCAGCCTCCTGCCGATGACGCGGTCGATGTGCTTCGGCGCCAGGCCGTATCCGGGCCGCACGCTGCGGATCGCATCGGCCGGCACCTGCTCGCCGGCCTTCAGGTCGGCGACGTAGTACAGCGAGCGACGGAACTTGGCGTTGCCGGCTTCGCTCGACTTGCGACCGTAGTCGATCGCGCCCAGCGCTTCCCACGCCGTGCGCACGCCCTTGCAGAGGGCAGCCAGCTCGGCGGGTTCCAGCGAGAAGCTGTCGTCGGGTCCGCCGCCACTGCGATCGAGGGTGAAATGCTTCTCGATAATGCGCGCTCCCATGGCGACGCCAGCGATGGCAGTGCTGTTGTCCAGGGTGTGGTCGGACAGGCCGACGACGACTCCGAAGCGCGTCGCCATGTCGGGAATGGTGCGCAGGTTGTAGTCGCCCGCCGGCGCCGGATAGCCGCTGACGCAATGCAGGATCGCCAGTTCCTCGCAGCCGCCTGCGCGCGCTGCGGCGATGGCTTCGCCGATCTCGTCGGCGTCGGCCATGCCGGTGGAGATGATCATCGGCTTGCCGGTGGCGGCGACGCAGCGGATCAGCGGCAGGTCGACCGCCTCGAACGAGGCGATCTTGTAGGCCGGCGCGCCAAGGCGTTCGAGCAGGTCCACGGCCGTGGTGTCGAAGGGCGAACTGAACATCGCGATGCCCAGCCTGCGGGCATGATCGAACAGCGGCTCGTGCCATTCCCAGGGCATGTGCGCCTGCTGGTACAGCTCGTAGAGCGTGCGCCCGTCCCACAGGCCACCGCGGATGCGGAAATCCTCGTCGTCGCAATCGAGGGTGATGGTGTCGGGCCGGTAGGTCTGCAGCTTGACCGCATCCGCGCCCGCCTTCTTCGCTTCCTCTACGATGCGCAGCGCCGTCTCCAGCCGGCCGTTGTGATTGGCGGACAGCTCGGCGATCACGTAAGGCGGCGCATCCGCTGCGATCCGGCATCCGGCGATGGCGAACTCCTTCTGGCTCATGCGTTCTTCCCGGCACGGTGATCGCGCCACTGCGCCGCGAGCAATCCGAAGCGGACGACATCGTGGTAGCGGCCGTCGCCGAAGTGCTGTTCGACCATCAGGCCTTCCTCCCTGAAGCCGAGATGGCGATGGAACTTCAGCGACGCCTCGTTGAACGCCAGGACTTCCCCGGACAGCTTGTGCAGGCCGAGGTCGTCGAACGCGTATGCCAGCGTCGCTTCGCCGAGCGATCGGCCGCAACCTTTCGGGGCATCCGGCGCGAGGTAGAAACCCCACGCGGCATTGCCTCCCGCAGCCACCGGACCGATCTGGACGAAGCCCTGCGGAGAGCCATCCATCTCGAAGATCAGCGGATGCCTCGCAGGGTCGCTGACGATGGCGTGGAACCAGCGCTCGTGTTCGTCGATGCCGATCTCGTGGCTCGTGAACATCCAGCGGCGGACGTCGGAATGGTTGCGCCATGCGAGCACGAGCGACAGGTCCGCTTCCAGCATGCGCCGCAACTTCGACGACCGGGTCACGTGCCCACTCACCCGACCAGCTCCCTTGCAACCCGCGAAACGCCCATGCCGTCGACGAGCTCGCGGCCGGCCATCGACATCGCCTGCAACCGCGCGGCATCCGCGAAACCGGCGAGCAATGCGGGCAAGCGCGTGCCGATGTCGTCGACCGCTTCGATCATGGACGCCGCGCCGCAATGAGCGAGCGCCTCGGCGCCCGCGCGCTGGTTCCGCGCCTGGACGACCACGATGGCAGGCAGGCCGAGACAGGCGCGCTCCCACGACGTGCTTCCGGCCGCGCCGATGGCGAGGTCGCTGTCGGCCATCAGTTGCGCCATGTCCTGCACGTTCGATCGCACCTCGCATGGGAACGTCATGCACGTCGCCAGCGCACGCACCTGCGACAACCATGGTGCATTCTCGCCCATCACGACGGTCACTGCCGCCTGCCCGGGCAGTCCGCACGACTGCAGCGCGCGCAGCACCTCGGCGCTGGCATTGGACGCATCGACGCCGCCCATCGACACCAGGATGCGCCGCAACGCGGGTTCGTGTCGCCTCGCCAGGCTGTCGTCGCGCCAGCGGGCGAATTCGGGGCGAAGCAGCGCGAATCGCGGGCCGATCAGGCGCTTTGCCTGCGCCGGGACAAGACCCTCGTAGTCATCCTGGTTGCGGCCGAGGTTCTGGTCGAGCAGCAGGCCGCAGTCATGACGACGATCGGCGAGATCGTCGATCACCATGACCCTCGCGGCATGCGGCCGCAGGCTGCGCTCCCAGCGCTCGTCGAGCGCGTAGTGGTCGACGATCAACCAGTCCGCGCGGTCGCCTTCCAGGGCCGCGGTGGTCTGATCGGCGTCCTGCTGCTGCGTGCATCCGAGCCATGCGGCGTGTGCGAGGCGTGCATCCATCGCCGACGGTCCGGTCGCCGCATCGCCGAGCAGGATCAGGCGATGGCCTTCCTGCTCGATGCGCCGTCCAAGATGGCCAGGATGATCGCGACAGACGAAACGGCATTCCACGCCGGCCGCGTGCAGGGCATCGGCCAGCGCCAGGCAGCGCATCACGTGGCCGTTGCCGATCTGCAGCGATGCGTCGGCGCGGAAGATCGCCAGCATCGTCAGTTGAGCCGCTTGAACCCGGAGTGGCAGACCGGACCTTTCAGCAGGGACATCACGTCCCTGCCCTGCTCGCATTCCGCGACGAGGGCGAACACCGGATCGAGCGCCGCGAAGTATCCGTCGACGATATCGGGCGTATGTTCGGTGCAGGCGTAGACACTGGTGCCGGCGAGGTAGCCCTTCGCGAGCATCTCCTGGGTGACGAGGGTCTTGTAGGCGAGCGGATCGCGACCCTCGAAGGTGTAGCCGGCCAGCGATGGCAATCCCCAATGGCTGATCCGCAGGCCGTGCTTTTCGGCGAGCGCCTGCCAGCGCTCCCGGATTTGCAGGCCGGTCGCGGTGATGGTTTCCCACGACTTCACGCGTTCCATCACTTCCAGCGTCTTGAGCGCCGCGGTCGGCCCGATCCGCTCGGTCCAGAAGGTGCTGCTGATGAAGCTCGTCTGCGCGGCTTCCATCACCTCGCGCCGTCCGATCGCCGCGGTGATCGCATAGCCGTTGCCCAATGCCTTGCCGAACATCGCCATGTCGGGTTCGACGCCGTGCAGCTTGTGCAGGCCGCCGAATGACTGGCGGAACCCCGAGGTGCATTCGTCGAATACCAGCACGATGCCGCGATCGGTCGCGAGCTTGCGCACCTTGTGCAGGAAGCCGTCTTCCGGCCCCATGTTGCGCACGACTTCCATCTTGATGACGCCGATGTCGTGTTGCGCGACCAGCGCCTCGAGCTCGGCGTAGTTGTTGTAGCTGAAGGGGAACACCGTGCCGCGCAGGTTCCTCGGCACGCCGTTCGGCTCCAGCCCCGGCAGCAGGTGGCCGGCCAGGTTCTGCTCGTCGCCGAGGTTCGCCGACAGGTACCAGTCGTGCCAGCCGTGGTAGCCGCATACCGCCACGTTGTCCTTGCCCGACGCGGCGCGCGCAATGCGGATGGCGACTGCGTTCGCCTCGCCTCCCGTGCGCGCGAGCCGCCCCATGTCGGCCCACGGATGCAGTTCGAGCAGTTTCTCGACGAGGTGCACTTCCTCCGGGCAATTGAGCGTCGACATGTTGCCGGCATCGACCGTCCGACGCACCGCTTCGTCGACTTCCGGATGGCCGTAACCCAGCGAATTCGTGCCGATCCCCATCAGCGACATGTCGATGAATTCATTGCCGTCCAGGTCCCAGACCCGGCAGCCTTTCGCGCGGCTGAAATAGGCCGGCCATTGCTCCGGCAGGAACATCTCGGCGCGCTTGGACAGCAGCATGTTGCCGCCCGGGATGACCTGCTTCGCGCGCTTCCAGAGTTTTGGGCCGGTTCCCATCGCCGCTCCCTCGTTGCGTGACGCGTGCTGGTTGGAAGTGAAGATCTGCGGTTGCGTATGCTGGAGTTCCAGCACCTGCCGCCACGAGAAATGGATGTCCGGCGCAAAGTGCGCGAACACGGCCGTCACGACATCGAAGTCCGCCTGCTCGTCCACCGTCCAGCGCAGGGCGGAATGGTCCTCGCTGTCCTGCATGCTGCCCACGCTGAAGCGCCCGGATTCGCGCAGGTACGGCGTGACGTGCTCGCGATCGCGCGGCGAACCGGTTTCGACCACCGCACGTTCCAGCGCCTGGCGCGTGAAGACCTCGGTGTCGAGGCCGTCCGGCCAGGTCGGCGGCTGCACGTTGCTGAAGTAGTCCACGCCCGCGGCCTTGAATCGGCGAATGGCCTCGTCCACGATCGCCGGATCGACCAGCGGGCAGTCGCCCGTGATCCGCACGATCGCATCGGCCGCGTGCGCGCGCGCCGCCTGGAGGTAGCGGTCGAGCACGTCGTTCTCGCTGCCCTGCACGCAGGCGTAGCCGAGCTTGCGCACGTGCCCGGCCAGCGGCTGGTTGCGCGGGTCCACGGATGTCGCGACGACGATCTCGTCGACTTCCTTCGCCCTGGCCAGGCGCGCGAGCAGCAGCTCGAGCATCGGCACGCCGCCGATCGGCTTCATCACCTTGTTCGGCAAACGGGCCGAGCCCATGCGTGCCTGCACGATCGCGACGGTCTTCATGTCCGGGGCCATAGTGCGGGATTCAACAAGGCAAGGTCATCGGTGGCGAAACCTTCGGGAAGCGGCGGAGGCGCATCGCTGCTGGCAGCTTCGAGTATCCCGCCCAGATGCGCCGCACTGTCGACACCCACCACGACCTTGCCCACTTCCGGAATCCGGATCGCGAATTGGAGACACGCCTGCAATGCAGTAGTGCCCGTCGCGTCCAGCCAATCGTCCCAGATGCGCCAGAGGGGTTCCCAGCGATCGAATCGCGCCGGGCGGGCGGCGGGCGACATCAGCAGCAATCCCTGAAGGAAGATCGAGCGGGCATGGAATTCGCAGCCGGAGTCACTCAGCCGCCTGGCCCAGCCGGATTGAAGCATGCGCCTGTCCAGGATGTTGAGAGGAGCCTGGACGATGTCGAAGCGCATCGAAGCAGGAAGGTTGTCGAGCTCATCCGGCCCATAGATCGAGACGCCTATTTTTCCCACCCGGCCGCGATCGCGCTGATCGAGCAGGGCCCGATGGAGTGCCTTTCCGTCTGCGGCGAGCAATTGTTCCGGCCTGTGGAGCAGCAAGCCATGCAGTCGCTGGATACGCAGCCTGGACAGCGATCCCGACACGTGCTCATCCACCCAGCCCGCTACCGATCCAACACCATCGGGCAGCGCTGGCAGCTTGGTGATGACTTTCCAGTCCGGGACGCCCAGCTTGCCCAGCCTGGATTCGCTCTCGCCGTAGGCAATGGCGGTATCGAGGGTGTCCATTCCGGACCGGGCGGCAAGGGACAGCAAGGCCGCGCCTTTCACGCGGGAAACCTGTCCACCCGTGTTGGAAATTCCATACGGAAGACCGAACTGCGCGGTGCCCAGCGCAAGCCTGGATGCGGGCGACGTGCTCGTCATGGGTGGGTTGCCAACGATATGGCCATCGTCACGGTGGTGGCGCCGGCCCGCGATGGCGCGCGATCCCGTCCGGGCCGAACTTCATCCTGCGTCCAGGGCGACGACAGCACCTGCTAGTCCTCGATGAAACCGGAAAGCGCGGAAACAATGGCCTCGAACCGGTCACGGGCCACTCCGAAATGAAGGGGGACGAGTGCGGCCGTAGAGAATTCCGGCCGCTCCAGCGAATCGGTTCGATTGACATTCCGGACCATGATGCCTTCCGGAGCGGGACCGCGCACCGGTACCGGCAAGACGGGCGGCAATCTTCCGCCCGATATTTTTTTCGCCCGCCGCAGCAGGATCGGCGCATGGCGCGCCACGTAGTCGAGTCGTGCCGCGATCGTTTCGCGATTGCGCTCGAGCGCGTCCAAATTGTCGCGGATGGAGCGCAGCACGGTGAGATCCGGCGAGAAGTTCTTCCATTCGAGCGCCAGCGGATCACAGAACGGCGATGCCTTTCCAGCCGCCGCCAGATAGCGTTGCAGGCCGGCATATTCGTTGAGCGGACCGAAGTCCCTGGTCAACGGACGTACTGCATCGGCCAGCCCCGGGGTCCGGGCGACCAGCACGCCTCCGCCATACAACCCCATGGTCTTGGGAAGCGAAACCAGCGCGAAATCGCCGCCATTCGGGAACAGCGACGAACCGTCGGAGAAGATGCAATCGCACGAGTCCTCGATGATGCCGCGACCGGCGTCGCTGGAACAGCGCTCGACGAAGCCGTACTTGTGGACCGCCAGCACGATGTCTGCCGCCTGCGGATCCGTGCATGTCGGGTTGCCATAGTGTCCGGTGACGTTCCAGAGGCAATGGGAAGACCAGCGCGGCACGAAGATCGTTTTCGCGCGGTTGGACCCGAGGAAGCGCAGGACCAGCGCAATGGCGGCCTGCCCGGACGGGACCACGATGGCGGGATGGCCGAGCCTGCGCGTGAAGTACCCATCCAGCTCGTCGTGCAGCACGCCGCGCTCGCGCGCGTCCTCTTCGGCCGGGCGGTCGGGCGGCGGGATGGCGCCGAGCGGCCATTGATAGTCGATGTCACTCATCGGGAGCACAGAGGAGGACGTCCTCGCGGGTCCGGCTGAAAGGAAGGTTGTCCGGCTGCTCCACGATGTACGCCTGGAAGCCTTTCCGCCGGTACGACACGACGAGGTCGAGCACGAAGTCGTCGTCGAGTGGCGGTGCGCCGGCTGCCAGCGCCTGCTTCGTGAAGTCGCGGTAGCCCGGATACCGCGGCAAGGAATCTGGCGACACGTTCCTGTAAGCCGCATCGAACCGACGCCCGCCCTCGGTGGCCAGGAAACGGCCCTTCTTGTCGAGGTTGGGAATGTCTCCGATCAGCAGCCGCCCTCCGGGTCGCAGCATCCGGGCAGCGGCATCGACGACCATGCGCGGACGATCCGTGTAGTGGATGACGCTGTACAGGGCGATCCGGTCGAACTGTTCCTGCGCGAGGAATTCCGGATCGAAGGAGAACGGAAACGTGCCGCCCATGAACCGGATCCGTGGCAGGGCCACGGAGTGGGAAGACTGCATTTCATCTTCCAGGCGGGCCAGGACCTCGTCGAAGTCGATGAAGGTCAGCGCAAGGTCGAGCTGCACCGCAAGAGCCGCCCACTGGCTGGCGATGAAACCGCCACCCACGCCCACGTCGAGAATGGCCTGGCCTTCCGTTACCGCGAGCTTCGCGAGCATGTCCTGCCAGACGGCCGACTCCACCTCGGCATCGCCCTCGTGCCTTCCGGCACGCACCGTAGCGCTTTGAGGAGATGCCGCCAGGTTCGAATAGAAATGGCGCGCTGTCGTCAACCGGTCGTCCATTCAACTACCCGATCGTCATTGCAGGGGATCGAATGGCGTCAATCATGGTTCGAATCGGCCTTGACCAGATAGCGCGGCAAACAGTGGGAAGAAAATCCCCGCTTGAAATTCGAGATGGTCATCTCCTTCTCGCCCGGCGCCGGAATGTCCGAAGGATAGGCACGCGCGCCCAGCTTGTACCAGCGAATGCCGCGACGCTTCATCTCCTCGATCGCGTGGAACTGGACGACGTGCCCGAGGGGTTCGTCGAAAAGCGTCCGGTCGTAGGCGCCGACCGCATACAGGCCCTCGTCTCTCGTGACGTGGAACAGCCCTCCCCCGACCATGCGTCCGGCGTCGCTGTCCCGGAGGCAGACGAAGAAGGCGTCGCCGGATGCGATCGCCTCGTGCTGCAAGCGCCAGCTTTCAGCGGAACGGGTCTGCCTGCCGGCCACGGCCAGGTGCAGCAAGCGGAATTCATCCCACTGCGCCGGATCGGCCGCGGTGACGACCTGGGTCTTCCAGAGCTTGCTGCCCGAGGTGATCAGCGCCCTGTAACTCTTGCGAAAGCCACTCCTGATCTCCGCCATCGGGCGCGAGATATCGAGGAAGAGATCGTGGCGGAGTTGCGCGACAGCTCCATCCTGCATCAGCCGGTCGTGCCAGTCGCTGAGTCCCTGGGCACCCGCGTAGGCCTCTACGCTTTCGAAGCCCGGCTGCCCGATGCGACCACACGTGGCATCGAGGAACGCAAGGCATTCGGCCGTCATCGACTTGACCGACTTGCGCGCCATGCCCGCGACGAACAGCGGCGGCAGCACCGCGCTGCCGTTGCTCCCGATCCGCCAGCCCGTTGCGGTTGCGAACGTGGCCGACAGCGGCCATACCCCGCAGGGCTGGCGATCGTGCAGCAGCAGCAACGAGAGGTCGCGGACCGGTACGCCATCTCCCGACCAGTAGGCCAACTGGTAGTCGATCATCGCGGCCGAATAGTCGACTGGCAGGTAGGCCAGCCGCGCCGCCGTGTCCCGCCACGCCGAGCCTGCGCCGTCACGCGCCTGCGCCGTGAGTTGCGCCTGCGCGAGCGCCTCGCTCACCGCTGCGTCGAGCGAGGCGAAATCGACCGATCGCAGCGCATCGGGCGACACGCGGCTGTGGGTACCTGGCGGGATCGTGGCGGCCATGACGGATCGATGCGCTCAGCCCAGGCAGGCGGCGAGGCTGTCGCGCACGTGCAGCTGGTCCTCGTGCCGCAGCGTTGGAAACATCGGCAGGCTCATCGCTTCGGCGTAGTAGCGCTCGGCTTCGGGGAAGTCGCCCTGCCTGAAGCCCATCCGCTCGTAGTAGGGTTGGGTGTGGACGGGAATGTAGTGCAGGTTCACGCCGACGCCGCTGGCGCGCATCGCGTCGAAGACCATGGAGTGCGCGCGTGGATCCACCCGGACGACATACAGGTGCAGTCCCGAATAGCCGTCAGGATGCTGCCAGGGCGTCGTCAACGGCAGCCCGCGCAGCAGATCGTCGTAGGTTTGCGCCAGGGCGTGGCGACGCGCTACGCAGGCGTCGAGGCGTGCCGACTGGCTCAGCCCGAGCGCCGCCTGGATATCGGTCATGCGGTAGTTGTAGCCGAGGGTGACCTGCTGGTAGTACCAGGCGCCGTCCGGGGCGTGCGTCATCCGCGCGGGATCGCGGGTGATGCCGTGGGTGCGCAGCAGTTCCATGCGGCTTGCGAGTTCGTCGTCGTGGGTGACGGCCATGCCGCCTTCGCCGGTGGTGATGATCTTCACCGGGTGGAAGCTGAAGACTACGATGTCGCTGTAACGGCAGTTGCCGATCGGCTCGCCCTTGTAGCGGCCGCCGATCGCGTGCGAAGCATCCTCGACGATCCTGAATCCGTACTTGCGCGACAGAGCGTGGATCGCCTGCATGTCGCAGGGCTGGCCGCACAGGTGCACCGGCACGACGATCTTCGGCAACCGCCCGTGCTTCTCCGCCGCGACGAGTTTTTCTTCCAGCTTGATCGGACACAGGTTGTACGTGCGCGGATCGATGTCGACGAAGTCGACCTGCGCACCGCAGTAGAGCGCGCAGTTGGCCGAGGCGACGAAGGTGATCGGGCTGGTCCACAGCCAGTCGCCCGGGCCGAGGCCGAGGGCCATGCAGGCGATGTGCAAGGCCGACGTGGCGCTGTTGACCGCCACCGCATGTTTCGCACCGCAATGCGCGGCGATCGCGCGCTCGAAACGCGGCACCATCGGCCCCTGGGTCAGGAAATCCGACTTCAGGACCGCGACGACCGCATCGATGTCGTCCTGGGTGACGTCCTGGCGGCCGTAGGGAATCATCAGTCGAGGTCGAAGTCCGGTGCGATGTGGTCGCGGATCAGCCGGCGCAGCGCCGGCACGTCGAGGAAGCTGTCGTTCCTGCCGCTGTTGTAGGCGAATCCCGGCACGACCGGCGTTCCGCCGTGAGCCGCGCAATACGACTCGACGGAGTACGGCCCGGACGAGGGCAGGATCGCGAAGTAGGCGCCGAGGTCGACGGTGTTGTAGCTGTCGCTCGCGGTGATCATCTCCTCGTGCACCTTCTCGCCCGGCCGTATGCCTACCACGGGGTGTTCGCACTCGGGGCCGATCGCCATGGCGACGTCGGTGATCCGGTAGCTGGGAATCTTGGGGACGAAGATTTCCCCGCCCGCCGCATTTTCCAGCGCCCACAGCACCATGTCGACGCCTTCCTGGAGGCTGATGTTGAAGCGCGTCATCTGCGGGTCGGTGATCGGCAGGACGCCGGTGGGCTTCTTCTGCAGGAAGAACGGGATGACCGAGCCGCGACTGCCCAGGACATTGCCATAGCGCACCACGCTCAGGCGCAGGTCGCGATGTCCCTTGATGTTGTTCGCGGCGGTGAACAGCTTGTCCGAGCACAGCTTGGTCGCGCCGTAGAGGTTGATCGGCGCGGCCGCCTTGTCGGTGGACAGCGCCACGACGCGGCTGACCCTGGTGTCGAAGCAGGCCTCGATCACGTTCTGCGCGCCGAGGATGTTGGTCTTGATGCACTCGAACGGGTTGTATTCCGCTGCCGGCACCTGCTTGAGCGCGGCCGCGTGCACGACGACGTCGATGCCTTCCATCGCCCTGCGCAGGCGGTCGCCGTCGCGCACGTCGCCGAGGAAGAAGCGCATCGCCGGATGGCGGTCGTCCGGGAAGGACTGCGCCATCTCGAACTGCTTGAGCTCGTCGCGCGAATACACGACCAGGCGCCTGATGCCCGGGTAACGTTCCAGCACCGTCTTCACGAAGGCCTTGCCGAACGAGCCGGTGCCTCCAGTCACCAGGACCGCCTTCTTGTCGAGCATCACCACGTCCCCTTCAATGCGTCGTTCAACCTGAAATCGGACCATGGCATGGGATGGCGCCTGTGCGCCACCACCCAGGTCAGCAGGAACCGCAGGCCCATGGCCGTGGCGAAGGCGATCGCCGCGCCGCGGATGCCCCAGGCGCCGATCAGCACGAACTGCAGCGCCACGTTCAGCAGGCCGGAACTGATCGTCACCACCGACAGCAGTCCCGTCCGCTTGGAGAAGAAGATGTAGTTGGTGACCATCACGTACATGCCGCCGAAGACGTGCCCGAGCGCGAGCCAGCCGAGCACGCTGCCGGCCTCGACGTAGCGCGCGCCGGCAATGATCCGCACGGCCAGCGGGCCGAACAGGAAGGCCAGGCCCGCCAGCGCCAGCGCCACCAGGAAGTAGGCGTAGGTGCCTGCGACGATCCGGCGCTTCTCGGCCGGGTCGTTGCGCTTGAGCCGCTCGAACAGCCACGGCACGTAGGCGTTGTTGATCGCGGAAAACAGGATCGGCAACGCCAGCGTCAACTGCACCGCCACCATGTAGATGCCGGCAGCGGCGAGGCCCCGCCGCGAATTGATCATCATCCGGTCGACCGTGCCGAGCAGGAAGATGCCGAGGATGTGCGGGATCAGCGGCACGCCGAAACGCAGTGCTTCGCGAAGATAATCCGGTCGCCACGACAGCGCGATCAGCCGATCCTTCGCGAGCAGGCCGCAGGCCACGAGCGCGGACCCCGCCAGCACCCAGTTCTGCGCGTCGATGCGCCCCTTCGCGCCCTGCGCGAATCCGACGACCAGCAGGAGGGTCAGCACCGCGTTCGCCAGGCTCTGCATCACCTGGAAGGTGCCGTACCGGAACGCGCGCCCCCTCACCTGCCACTGCCCGAGGCGCATCAGGCAGGTGAAGTTGGCCGCGCTGGCGAACACCGACCAGACCAGCCACAAAGGCTCCAGCCCCAGCCATTTCGCCAGTGGGGCGCGTGCCACGATGGCGACGGGCACGAGCACGACGACCGTCATGCACATGATCTGGAAGCAGGCGCCGATGAAGCTGCCGAGCTGTTCGGTGGTGATGCCGTCGTCGTAGTACTTGATGTTGGCCGAACTGACGACGCTCAGCCCGACGATGCCGCTCAGCGCCGCGAGCACCACCTGGTACATCGCCACCTGGCCATATTCGGCCGGCACCATGTAGCGCGTCAGCACCGGCAGCAGGGCGAACGGGATCACCGCGTTGACCAGGTTCGCCGCCAGGTAGGTGGCCGATCCGGCGAGCAAGCCCTGGCGACCCTGTGCGGCGTTCATGCCCGGTCCCGCCGTTTCAGCTTCGGTAGAAGGCGCGATACCACTCGACGAATTTCCCGACGCCTTCCTCGACGCCCACTTGCGGGCGATATCCGACGTCGGCGATCAGTTCAGACACGTCGGCCTCGGTGTCGGGCACGTCGCCGGCCTGCAGCGGCAGCATCTCCATCCGTGCCTTGCGGCCGATGCAGTGCTCGAGCACCTCGATGTAGCGCAGCAGCTCGACCGGACGTTCGTTGCCGATGTTGTAGATCCGGTACGGCGCCACGCCGCTGCTCGCAGGATCCGGCGCGGCGCTGTCCCAGGCCGGATCGCGGCCGGGCACGCGGTCGAGGGTGCGCACCACGCCTTCGACGATGTCGTCCACGTAGGTGAAGCTGCGCTTGTGGCGTCCGTGGTTGAACACCCGGATCGGCTCGCCGGCGAGGATCGCCTTGGTGAACAGGAACAGCGCCATGTCCGGCCTGCCCCACGGCCCGTACACGGTGAAGAAACGCAGGCCGGTGCAGGGAAAGCCGTAGAGGTGCGCATAACTGTGCGCCATCATCTCGTTGGCCTTCTTGCTCGCGGCGTACAAGGTCAGCGGATGCTCGGCCGAATCGTGTTCGGAGAAAGGCATCTTCGTGTTCGCGCCGTAAACGGAACTGGTCGACGCGAACACGAGGTGCTCGACGCCGTGATGGCGGCAACCCTCGAGGATGTGCAGGAAGCCGGTGACGTTGCTCGCCACGTAGACGTGCGGATTCTGTGCGGCGTAGCGCACGCCGGCCTGCGCGGCGAGGTTCACCACGCGCTGCGGCCGGTGCTGCGCGAAGGCGGACTCGATCGCGGCGCGATCGGCGAGGTCGGCGGCGACATGGACGTAGCGCGGATGGTCGGCGAAGCGCGCGAGCCTCGCGCGTTTCAGGTTCACGTCGTAGTAGTCGTTGAGGTTGTCGATGCCGACGACCTCGTCGCCGCGCTCGAGCAGGCGGATCGCGAGCGCCGAGCCGATGAACCCGGCCGTGCCGGTGACGAGCACCTTCATCGCTTGATGCCCACGGCGCACCAGTACGGTTCCGAACTGGAGAACCTGATCGCGTCCAGTCCCGCGTTGCGCATCATCGTCTCGATCTCCGACCGGGTGAACCGCTGTTCCAGCGGCGTGCCGAACCGATCCCTGGCATCGGTCCGCATCGTGTAGAAGCTGCGGTTGCGGTAGAACGACAGCGGCAGCGAAGCGACCTTCATGCCGAGCTTCTCCAGCAGCAGGCTCGACCTCGCCACCGGCCAGTAGACCGCCAGCGCGATCGCGTCCGTGACCACGCGCTTGACCGGCGCCGGCAGGACCGACACGACCTTTCTTCCCACGTTGGAAAACGACCACAACATGCGGAACGCCCGGCCGCGATTGTCGAACGCATAATACAGGTACAGCAGGAACGGAGCCCCCGGCTTGAGCATCCTCGCGCAACGGCCGAGCGCGGCCTGCGTGTCGGGAATGTGGTGGAGGACGCCGAGCGAATAGCCGAAGTCCTGGCTGCCTTCAGGCAGGCAGTCGTCGTCGACGCCGGCTTCGTGGAAGACCACGTTCCGGCATCCGGCGAGGTTTTTTTCGGCCACGTCCAGGGCCGCCGATGGATCGATGCAGTGGAGCGTCGCCACCCGCGGCGCGACGAACCTCGCCCATCGCCCCGAGCCGCAACCCATGTCGAAACCGCTGGCGTCCTCGGGCAGGCGTTCCCACGGGAAGATCGCGAAGTAGCGCTCGAAGATCGCGCGCGCTTCCGCTTCGGGCATGCCAGCCTGGTCGAACCGCTGCCATTCGTCGCCGAAGCTGTCGATCGTCTTCGGGTCCGCGTTCTTGCCGGCGACCATCGCGGCTTGCGTCCGTCAGAGCCGTCCGTCCACCGCATCGCGCGGCAGCACGTACTTCACGTCGTACACCACCGATACCGGCTTGCCCAGCGCGCGGATGCCCTGCGCGCCGAGCGCGGCAAACTGGCGGTGGCCGACGGCGACGACGATCGCATCGTAACTGCCGGCTACCGGGTCGTCGGTCAGCGAGAAACCGTATTCGCGCCGCGCATCGGCCGCGTCCACCCAGGGATCGTGCACGTCCACAGCGACGCTGTAACCGTGCAGCGCGGAAACGATGTCCACCACCCGGGTATTGCGCAGGTCCGGGCAGTTTTCCTTGAATGCCAGCCCGAGCACGAGCACGCGCGCGTTCACCGGGTTGATGCCCTTGCGCACCATCAGCTTGATCACCTGGTCGGCGACGTAGGCGCCCATGCCATCGTTGGTGCGGCGGCCGGCGAGGATGACGTCGGGGTGGTGGCCGACTTCCTGCGCCTTGTGGGTCAGGTAGTACGGATCGACGCCGATGCAGTGGCCGCCGACGAGGCCGGGGCGGAACGGCAGGAAATTCCACTTGGTGCCGGCGGCCTGCAGCACCTCGAGGGTGTCGATGCCGAGCTTGTTGAACAGGATCGCGAGATCGTTGACCAGGGCGATGTTGAGATCGCGCTGGGTGTTCTCGATCACCTTGGCCGCTTCGGCGACCTTGATGCTGCTGGCGCGGTGGGTGCCGGCGACGATGATCGAGGCGTAGAGACGGTCGACGAAATCGGCGGCTTCCGGCGTCGAGCCGGACGTGACTTTCAGGATCGAAGTGACGCGGTGTTCCCTGTCGCCCGGATTGACGCGTTCCGGGCTGTAGCCAACGAAGAAGTCGACGTTGAACCGGAGGCCGGAGACGCGCTCGAGGATCGGGACGCAGGTTTCCTCGGTGCAGCCCGGGTAGACGGTCGATTCGTAAACGACGACGTCGCCGCGCTTGAGCACGCGACCGAGCGCTTCGCTCGCGCCGGCCAGCGGCGCGAGATCGGGACGCTTGGCGGCGTCGATCGGCGTGGGCACGGTCACGATGAAGACGTTGCAGGCGCGCAGGTCTTCCAGCGCGTGGGTGAAACGCAAGCGTTGCGCGGCCGCGAATTCGTCGGCGGAAACCTCGAGGGTGTGGTCCCTGCCCTCGCCCAGTTCGGCGACCCGCGCCTGGTCGATGTCGAAGCCGAGCGTCGCGTAGCGCTTGCCGAATTCGATCGCCAGCGGAAGCCCGACGTAACCCAGCCCGACGATGCCGATGTTGCTGCCGTCCAGTTCAAGCATGCCGCGCGCAGCCCTTGTTGGCTCACGCTGCATGATCGCCGATATCGGCGGCTTATGGAATCGCGCGCTCCGCCGCGCCCGGTTTTTCGACATCGCCGGACGAAGCGAACGACAGCAAGGCGCAGACGAGTCCGAACACCGCGAGGATCGCGGTCTTGCGCAACGGGTAATCCAGGTAGCTGTGCATGAGCACGAGCAGGATCGATACCGTGGCCGCTCGCGGTACCAGCGCGGCGCCCAGCGGCTGGCCTTCGCGTTTCCAGGCGCGCCACGCCGACCACGCGAACCAGGACGCGAAAAGCGCCATCAGCGCCACACCCGGGACGCCGGTCTCCAGCCACAACTCGTGGTAGTCGCCATGCGCGCGGTTGATGTATTCCGGACCGTCGTCGCTTTCCTGCGCGGCCGCTTCGTAGGCCTCCACGAAGGTGCCCAGGCCGCTGCCCATCGGTCCGAACCGATGCGCGGCCTGCAAGGTGGTCGCGTGGATCTGCCAGCGCATGTCCGTCGCCGGACTGTGGTCGAAGCGGCGAAGGGTGTCCGATGCGGAGAACCACAGCGCCAGCACCGCAACCACCAGCGAACCCGATGCGAGGCAGGCGACCAGCACCCGGCTCAGGCGCATCTGCCACAGCAGGGCCATGCTGCCGAGCAACGACAGTCCGCCGAGCACCAGCGCTGCCCGGGAACGGGTTTCCAGCATGCCGACCAGCAGGCCGAGCACGACCAGGGCCAGCATCACGGCCCATGGAATCCAGGCCTTCGAGCCGATCCTCCTGCGCTCGATCCAGAGCGACAGGCCCACCGCCACGACCAGCGGGATGGTCATGGCCAGCAGGGTCGCAAAGTGGTTGCGGTTCGTGAACAGGTCGGCCAGTGCGAGTCCCTGCCCGGGGTCGCCACCCAGCAGACCCAGGTCGAATCGCGGCTGCGCGAGCGCAACGCCGGCGGCAGCGATCGCATCCTTACCGGTCACGGAATGGAAGGTCACCCCGAGCATCAGCAGGCCGAGCGCGCCAGCGAACAACAAGGCCAGCAGGATCATCCTCTGCCGCCTCGACGTCCAGCGCACGGCGAGGAACAGGGCGATGGCCGGCAAGGTCCACGACAGGGCGCGTTCGGTCGCCCCCGGATCGAGACTCAGCGGAGCCCACGCCGGTGCAACGCCCGCACTGCGCATCTGGCCCAGCAGTTCGGCGCGGCCCGACAACGTGGCCCACCACGCGATCGGCATCGGCACGAGCTGCACGACAGCGAGCGCCACGATCCCGCACATCACGGCGAGTGCGAGCCGGTCAGGCCCGTGCATTTCGTTGCGCATCCATTCCATCGCAGCCAGCACGATCAACTGGAGCGCGAGCAGTTGCACGATGGCATCGCCGAACGATCCGCCGCTGCCGCCAAGCAGCAAGGCGGCAACCAGCGCCAGGCAGGCGAGGACGAACGTGGCCGGCCGCACCCCCACCGTGTCGTCGCGCATGGCGGTTACGCGCTCCGGGGCGCGATCGCGCCGTCTGCGCGAACGCCGACGACGACCGGATCCGGTATCCGGCCCGCCTTCGATTCCGTCGACGCGCTCAGACATGCGCAAACCGGTTCTTCATGGCATCAGAAATGCGCAGGCCGCGTCGAGCGCGGCCTGGTGTCGTATCGCGACCGGGAGCGGTCACGGACTGCTGATCGGCACGCCACGCGAGGAATGCTCGGGTCCGGGCAGCAACATCGCGCCGATCACCGCCGCACCGGGGAACCAGATCCAGGGCGCGAAACAACGGTCGCCGCTGTCGTCGTCGCCCACGTAGTAACCCACCTTGTGCCGGTACATGGCATCGATGCGGACTACGGAATTCTTCTCGCCCGCATCCGGGAGTTTGTCACCCGCATCCGCGGAAGGCGCGCCGACGATGAACAGGTCGCACGAATACAGCTTGGTCTTCTTGCCGTCGTTCCAGGTCACGAACGCCCTGCTGTCGTGTAGCAGCATCATGCGATCGCCCGGCAGGACGGCCATCGGCTCGTCCTTCTTCACCACGACGGCGTGCGGTCCGCGATTGAACCAGACCTTGCCCCTCTCGACATTCAGCACGTTCGGCGCCGAAGGATCGGGTTGCGCCTGAGCCTGGGCCGCCATCGCGGCGGCCGGCAACAAGCCGGCCAGGAAGGCAGCAACGAGGAGATTCATCCGCACCATGCCGGGTTTCGCGTTCGCCAAGCCTTTGTATTCCAATGGCAAGTTACCGTCCTGGGGCGATCATTGCAAGCGCGCGGGAGGTTTCCCGTTCGCGGAGGAAAGCTGTGTATCGCCCCCGACACGACCATTGAACACCGATGCCGGAGCCGCATCGCCCGTGCGCGAGATCGTCACGCCGGAAAACACGGCGCTCCCCTCCATGGGCTGCGGCTCGAGGCGACCGAGGGCGAGGTCGAGTTGCAGCCACTGGGTGGGACAGGCTTCGGCGGGCACCTCGAACTCCGTAGCAAAGGGCTGCCATGGCATGTCCCCGACGAAGGCTTTGGTCTGCATCAACGGCCGCTGCTGCCCGTCCTCGCAGGCGATGTCCCAGTACATGCCGTCTCCGCTCAAGCCGGTCGCAAGGCCCATGCCAGCGAACCGGTAGCGCCCGGGGCCGAGGATGAGCCGTTGCCTCACGGGCCTGTAGTCGAGCGGCAGGCCATCGAAACTGACTTCCAGCACGTTCCGGTTGACCGGCTTGCCGGCAGACCCGACCACCACGTCGTAGCCCGTCCCGTCCGCAGGCAGTTGCCAGTCGAAGCCGCGGCCGGACGGCTGGAACCTGAAATCGCCGTCATAGATATTCCCCAGTGCCGAACGTTGCGCCTTCGTCAGGGTTCCGATCCAGGTGATGTAGGCGTTGCTCCAGCGCGCGTCGCGCATCTGCCGTTGCAGCAACAGATCGGCCTCGGTGCCGCCTCCGCGCAGCGGTTCGTCGCTGCCACGGCTGGCGAACAGGCTGTCGATCGCCTCCGGGTCGGTATCCAGGTCGGCCACCGCTCCGAGGAAGTATTCGCGCCATGGCGGCCGCTTGGCCAGCAATCCTGACAGCAGCTTCAAGGCCTTCGGGTCCTGCGCGATGGCGACCAGCCCGCCTGCGTAGGTCGCGATCGACTGCGGCTGGATGCGCATCTGGAAATCGACCAGCCGGAACACCGCGGGATAGTCCTCGTCCTTCACCGCGTATTCGAGGAGCTTGTCGCGGGTGGGCACATCGCGCGGCGAGCGGCGTTTGGCGATCCCGAACAGGGCCTTCGCACGCGCGCGATCGCCGGCGGCATCGGCGATGTAGGCGAGGTTCCGGTATGGCCTGCCGTCGAGCGGATCGGCGATCATCGCCCGCCTGGCCAGCGCAGCCGCCATGGCGACATCGCGCTTGCGCAGCATTTCGTCCGAAGCGTCCAGCAGGGCTTCGCGATCGCCCGGACGCCAGTACAGCGCTGCCCGTGGGTCCGAGTCGACCGCTGCCGCGGCCAGGCCCAGCGTCAACACCCGCCAGCCCGCGAACAACGCCAGCGACTGCAAGGCGATCAGGGCGATCCACCACGACGTGCCGCGTGTGCCGCGACGGGATGGCCCGCGCTCCGGACGTCCGTTGCCTTCGGGCCGGTCGCGATCGTCGCGCTGCGAATCGGTCCCGTTGCGGCCCAAGGAGAAATTCATTCGCCCTCGCCGCCCGCGATCCGCCGGATCTTCCAGCGGCCTTCGACCAACACCGCATCGATTTCCATTCGTCCGCGCAGTTGCCGGTCGGAAGCCTCGTCGCGCCTGCGGATGCGCGCGGCGAATTCGCCGCTGCCGACGATCCGGTCGGCCGCGACCGTCCAGTGCAATCCGTCCAGGTCCAGTTCGCGCGAGGAAGTACCGTCGAAAAGGCGGCCGTAGTCGGACGAGATGGCGGCGATGCCGCCGTGCTCGTCGACGGCATCGGGCGTGAACAGTTGCAGCAGTTGCACGAGATCGCCCCGGTTGTAGGCAGCGACGAAGTCGTGGGAGAGCGCGGCTGGCGCATTGGCGGTCGCAGCCGGCGAGCCAATGGCCGGTGAGCCGGTCGTTGCGGCGATTCCGGTCTGCGGGTCGCCGGCATTCGCGACGGCCTCCGGCCGGGCGCGCACGGCCGATGACGGTCCCGGCGGTTCGCCATCGGTCCTGGCCAGCGAGACGACATGCTCCTCGAACGCGATCCGCTTGCGGATCGCCGCCTTCTGGGCGCTGTCGCTTTCCGCGAGGGCGGCGTCGAGCCGGGTCGCCGCGGATCGCGCATCGGCCTGCTCGGCGAGGCGCTCGCGGTAAGAGGCGATCATCACGCCTGCGGCGAGCACGAGCAGGCTGGCGAAGACGATCGTCGGCAGCCATCCGGTCACGCGCGGCGACAGGATCGGGAGTCGCTGTGGCTCCAGCTCCGCGAGCGGCAAGGCAGGTTGGGTGTCGATGGCCGACGATGTATCGACATGCACGAGAGCCACCGTGGCGTTACGGGAATCGTAGTCGCGGCGACGCTGATCCGTGTTCAGGGAATTCCAGGCGCGGTTCACGCGTTCGGCATAGGCGCCTTCCCAGCGCTCGCGTTGCCGGTCCGGATGCAGCCAGTGCATCAGCCAGCGGTAGTGCTCCTTGATCGTCGTGCCGCTGGCATCCGGATTCACCCCGAGCATCCGGTAGCTGTCGGCATCGTCGTGGAACAGGACGTGCTGGATGTACAGGACCGCCGCTTCGACGACGCCGTGCGCCGCTTCGCCGCTTCGCGCAGACGCCGACGCCAGGGCCTCGCGTTCGCCGCCGGCGATGCGGATCAGCTGCAGCACCGATCCCGGCAGCGGCCGATCGCGCAGCATCCGCGCCCGCGTGGGCGCCGAGCGCAATGCGAGCGCCTGCTCGAGGGCATCGGCGCCCTCGGCGTCAGGACTGCTGTTCGAGCTTGGCGGGCTGGCCGTCATCGGCCTTGTAGTCGTAGTAGTAGTGATCGTAGTGGTAATAGTAGCCACTGGTGCGCGCGTCGAACTTGGTGAGCAACGCACCCAGTACGTGCGCACGCGCGGACGTCAGGCGCTTGAGCGCGCCGAGCGCGACGTCGCGACGCGTCCCCCCGGCTTCCACGATCAGCAGGGTGCCCTTGACGATATGCGCGAGGATCACGGCGTCGGCGATGCCCATCGTCGGCGGTCCGTCGAGCACGACCTGGTCGTACTTCGCCAGCGCCACGGTCAGCAGCGAGAGCATCTTCGAACCCGCGAGCAATTCCGCCGGATCCGGGGGCAGCGGACCCGAGGTCATCACCTGCAGGCTGCCGTCGGGCAGGTTGCGGATCACGTCCTGCGGGTTGGCCGCGCCCGAGAGCACGTTGCTCAGCCCGGTGGCGTTGTCGATCGCCAGGGAGCGATGCAGCGACGGGTTGCGCAGGTCGGCATCGATCAGCAGGACGCGCTTGCCAAGCTGCGCGAAGTTCCTGGCCAGGGCGATCGCGGTCGTCGACTTGCCTTCGGCGGGCGTTGCGCTGGTGACCAGCAGGGTGCGCGGCACGCCCGAATCGGTCGAGAACTGCAGCGCCGTGCGCACCGACCGATAGGCCTCGGCGACGCCCGAGCGCTGGTCCTTGAGCGCCTCGAGCGGCGAGAGCTCCCTGCTCCTGGGCACCACGCCGAGCACGGCCAGGCGCAGTTGCGTCTCGATGTCCTCGGCGGTCTTGAGGGTGTCGTCGAGGTGGTCGAAGAAGATCGCCAGGCCTGCGCCGAGCAGGAGCCCGAAGAACGTGGCCATCATCAGGTTGTTGCGCAGGTTCGGCTTGTACGGGCCGCCCGGCACGGTCGCGCGGTCGACCACGCTCATGTTGTTGCTGGTGACGCCGCCGGCGATGCCGATTTCCTTGTAGCGCTGCAGCAAGGCGTCGTAGAGCTGCTGGTTGGTGTTGACGTCGCGCTGGAGCGTGCCGTAACGCACGCTGCGGGTCTGCTGGTCGAGCACCTGGCCCTTGAGCTGGTCCATCTGGCTCTTGAGCAGGTCCTCGCGCGCCTTGGCCGATTCGTAGTTGCTCTTTGCGGCGGCCTTGATGTTGGCGTATTCGGTCGCGATCTGGCGGTCGAGGTCGTCGATGCGTCCCTTCAGGGCGAGCATCACCGGGTAGTTCGGCTTGTACGTGCCGAGCTTCTCCTGGTATTGGGCCATCAGGTCGGAACGATTCTGCCGCAACTGCGCCACGATCGAACCACCCGCCATGTTGGCCACGTCGCCGGGCAGCGCCTCGCCACTCGTGGAGGATGCCAGCTTCCAGCGCGCCTCCGCGCTGATGCGGGCGTCCTGCGCCGTGGCCAGCGAGGCATTGAGGGCGGCGAGGTTTTCGGCCGGCAGGGTCGCCTTGCCGTCGATCCCGGTGAAGATCTTTTCCTGCGCCGCGACCGCGACCAGTTCCTTCTCGGAGTCCTCGAGTTTCTGCTTGAGCTGGGCCAGCCGCTGCTCGAGGTACTGCCGCGCGTAGGCCGAGGAGTTGAAGCTGTGCTCGAGGTTGGCCGCGATGAAGTTGTCGGCGACCGCATTGGCGACGCGCGACGCGAGATCGGGGCTGGCGCTGTCGAAATTGATCAGGACCAGGCGGGTGTCCTTGATCGGCTCGATATCGAGGCCGGCGTTGACGTAGCCGCCGAGCGCAGCGGAATCGGCGTCGGTCAGCGTCGCCTTGGCCTGCACCTTGCCCCGGTGCAGGAACGTCGACGCCAGCCTTGCCATCGCCGTCGGCGCGCCGAGGTGCTGGAAATCGGGGTCCCTGGCGAGATGCAGTTGCGCCGCCACGCGTTGCGACAACGCCAGGCTCCGCAACAGCTCGTACTGGGTCGGATAGAAGTTGTCGTCGACGTAACCCATGCTGTTGCTGGTGTTCATGCCCTCGACCTGCAGCACCTGCGGGGTGTCGCGATCGATCTGGATCGTCGTCGTCGCCCGGTAGATCGGCGTCTGCATCAGGGTCGCGACCAGCACGGTGAAGAACACGATGCCCAGCGCGGCCAGCACCGTCCATTTGCGGCGCATGAGGATGCGCCAGTAGTGGCGCAGGTCGATCGCGCCCGCATCGGGCGGCGCGCGCTCGGCTTCCCGCAGGTCGAGCGCCAGCGGCCGGTCCTGGCGCGGTGTCGCCACCGCGATCGGATGATGGCGGCCCGCCGGGAGGTGATCACCTTCCGGGTGTTCGGGCTTGTGGTCGTCGTCCTGCATGGAGTGTCCCGTGTAGCGGTTTCAAAGTCCGACAGCGTGGAAGACGAAGAACAACGGCGAAGCCTGGATGAACTCGCGCAGCTTGCTCTTCGATCCCGATACCTCGACCACGACGATGTCGTCGCCGTAGAGCTGCGGGTCGTCCGCCGCGCCGCGGCGGATCGCATTGAGATCGAACACTGCGCCCATCTTCTGCCCATTGATCGTGCGGAAGACCACCACGCCGCGCGGATCGGCGAGGTCGGCCAGGCCGCCCGAACCGGCGACGGCCTGCAGCAAGGTGGTCGGCCCGGTCAATGGAAGCACGCCCGGCTTCTGGACGGCGCCCTCCACGGTGACGCGCTGGCTCGTGTATTCCTTGATGAAGACGGTCACCTGCGGGGATTGCAGGTAGCCCTCCGACAACTTCTTCGCAAGCTCCGCCTGCAATTCCTCGACCGTCCTGCCGCCGGCACGCACCGCGCCGATCAGCGGCAGCGAAAACTCGCCGGCGGCGTTCACGCGCACGTCCTGGCTCAGCTCGGGCACGCCCAGGACCGTGATGGTCAGCAGGTCCAGCGGTCCGATGCGGTATTCGGAAGCGTTCTGGTACGCGGCCCTGGGACCGGGAGCCGGCAGTGCCCCGGTCGCGACCTGCACATGGCTGTTGGTGGTGACAAGCGCCGGTTCGCTGGCGCAACCGACCAGCAGCAGGCATAGCAGCAGGACGGTGCAAGCGAGCGATGAAAGCGATTTGCGCATGCGTAGTATGCCGCCTCCAGGAGAGCAAGCCGTACTGGACAGCCTGCCTCAAGCCGGCTTTTGCCAACTGGGCATTTTACGCGCCCCGGACGCCCATTTCCCACAATGCGTCACGGTCCGCTGTTCAGTTTTCACAGCAGCTTGCTGCCGCGCAAGGCCACCATCGATGCCGGTGGAGCGAAGGCTTCCGCGCTCGACGCTTCCCAGAACTCCTCGAACACCGCATGGTGTTTCGGCGCGCCGACCAGCAGCACGCCCGGCTCGAGGTAGTTGTACAGCGAGGCGAACGAGCGCACCTCGGTGGGCGAAACGCGCATCACGATGTGTTCCGGGCCGAGTTCCTGCGGGTGGTTCAAGCCGGCCGCCTCCAGCAGTTCCTTCAGCGCCTTCAGGGTGTTCTCGTGGAAGCGGAACACGCGCATCGCCTTGGTGTCGACGTCCAGCGCCTTCTGCCGCAGCGGGTCCTGGGTGGCCACGCCGGTCGGGCAGCGGTCGGTGTGGCAGCTCTGCGACTGGATGCAACCGACCGCGAACATGAAGCCGCGCGCGGCGTTGCACCAGTCCGCGCCCAAGGCAATGATCCGCGCCAGTTCGTAGGCGCTGGTGATCTTGCCGGCCGCGCCGATCCGGATGTTGCCGCGCAGGTTCAGTCCGACCAGGGTGTTGTGGACCAGCAGCAAGGCCTCGCGCAGTGGCACGCCGACGTGGTCGATGAACTCCGCAGGCGCCGCGCCGGTGCCGCCCTCGCCACCATCGACCACGATGAAGTCGGGCACGATGCCGGTTTGCGCCATCGCCTTGGCGATACCGAACCATTCCCAGGGATGGCCGATCGCCAGCTTGAAGCCGGTCGGCTTGCCGCCCGAGAGCGTGCGCAATTGTTCGACGAACTGCAGCAGCCCGACCGGCGTCGAGAACGCGCTGTGCTTCGAGGGCGAAATGCAGTCCACGCCCTGCGGCACGCCGCGCGCCTGCGCAATCTCCTTCGACACCTTCGCCGCCGGCAGCACGCCGCCGTGGCCGGGCTTGGCGCCCTGCGAAAGCTTGATCTCGATCATCTTCACCTGCGGATCGCGCGCGTTCGCGGCGAACTTTTCCGCGCTGAAGCTTCCGTCGTCGTTGCGGCAGCCGAAATAACCCGAAGCGACTTCCCACACCAGGTCGCCGCCGTTGGCGCGATGGTGCACCGAGATCGAACCCTCGCCGGTGTCGTGGTAGAAGCCGCCCCTCTTAGCGCCGCCATTGAGCGCGCGGATCGCGTTGCCCGACAGCGAGCCGAAGCTCATCGCCGAGATGTTGAACACGCTCGCCGAATACGGCTGCGCCCTGCCCTCGCCGATGACGATGCGGAAGTCGTGCGAGGCGATGTGGGTGGGCGCGATCGAATGATTCATCCACTCGTGGTCGTTCGCGTACACGTCGATCTGGGTGCCGAACGGTCGCGTGTCGCGCACGCCTTTCGCGCGCTGGTAGACAACCGAGCGCTGCAGGCGCGAGAACGGGTTCTCCTCGGTGTCGCGCTCGATGAAGTACTGGCGGATCTCCGGCCCGATCGATTCCAGGAAATAGCGGAAGTGCGCCAGGATCGGATAGTTGTGGCTCACCGCGCGCTGGCGCTGGCCGATGTCGTGGATGCCGACAGCGATCAGCGCGCCGAACACGATCGCGCCCCACGCCCACGCCGGGTTCCACCATATTCCCGCGCAGCAGGCCAGGAACAGCACGACACAGGTCGCGAACCCGAGCAACCGCGCGGTCAGGAAAAAACGCATCGCAAACCCCCTGCATGCCGATGTGGTGCCCGGAGTCGGGATCGAACCGACATGACCTCGCGGTCGAGGGATTTTAAGTCCCTTGCGTCTACCAGTTTCGCCATCCGGGCCTGCGGGCATGGTGCCGCAAGCACGGGTCCTGCGGAAGCGGCGGCTAGAGCCCGGGCAGCAACAGGTACGCCGCGATGCCCAGCAGGCTCGAAGCCAGCAGCACGACCATTGTCGGCAGCCTCAGCACGAAGGCGGCAGTGAAGGCGCATGCAGTGAGGGCCAGGGCCGGCCAGCGGATCGATTCCGGTACCGGCAGGTCGATCGCGATCCCGGGCAGCGCCTGCACCCGGGTCGCGGCGAACAGGAAATGCACCGCGAACCAGAACGCGAGGCTCGCGATCACGCCGACGATCGCCGCCGTGATTGCGGCCAGCGAGGCCGCGAGCGCCTCGTTGCCGCGCAGGCGCTCGATGAAGGGCGCGCCGACGAAGATCCAGAGGAAGCACGGCACGAAGGTCACCCAGGTCGTGAGGACGCCGCCGAGGGTTCCCGCCAGCAGCGGCGACAGTCCCGCCGGGTTGCGCCACGCGCCCATGAAGCCGACGAACTGGACGACCATGATCAGCGGACCCGGCGTCGACTCGGCCATGCCCAGGCCGTCGAGCATCTCGCCCGGATTGAGCCAGTGGTAGTGCTGTACGGCCTGCTGGGCAACATAGGCGAGCACCGCGTAGGCGCCACCGAAGGTCACCACCGCCATCTTGGAGAAGAACACCGCGATGTCGCGGAATGCGCCCGCGTTGCCGGAGTACGCGCACAGCAGGCCGACCGGAACCAGCCAGGCCAGCAGCAGGCAGGCGCCGACGCGCAGCGACCAGGCAAGGTCGGGGCGCGCATGCGCGGGGATCTGCGCGCCGAGTGCGGAATCCTCGTCCGCGTAGTCCTTGCCGCGGGTCGATCCGTGGCTGGCCGGGACGAAGGCTTTCGAACCCGCGCGATAGCTCGCATAACCGATCGCGGCAGCGGCCAGCACGAGCAACGGAAACGGCAGGCCGAAGGCGAAAATGGCCACGAAGCTCGCCAACGCGAGCAGGCGCATCGGCCAGGTCTTCAGCGCGCGCGAGCCCACGCGCACGATCGCCTGCACCACGATCGCCAGCACGGCCGCCTTGAGTCCGAAGAACAGCGCCGCGACCACGCCGACGTGGCCGTACAGCGCGTACAGCCACGACAGGGCCATGATCGTGAGGAATCCCGGCAGCACGAACAGGCCGCCGGCGACGAGTCCTCCGCGCGTTTTATGCAGCAACCAGCCAAGGTAGATCGCGAGCTGCTGCGCCTCGGGACCCGGCAGCAGCATGCAGTAACTCAACGCATGCAGGAAACGCCCTTCGCCGACCCAGCGCAGCTCCTCGACGAGGATGCGATGCATCACCGCGACCTGCCCGGCCGGCCCGCCGAAGCTCAGCAATGCCACGCGTGTCCACACGCGCACCGCGGTCGCGAAAGGAATGCCGTGATCGCGCGCGGCTGTGTCGCCGGAAGCGGATGTAACCGATGGCTGACTCATCAGGTCTGCGCCTGCAATCGCCCGATCGAGGCGCTCCAGCATACGGGCGACCGTGCATCGCGGCGAGCAGCGCAGACGGCGCCTCAGACAGACGCAAGAAAGCCCGCATCGCTGCGGGCTTCGGGACTTGCGTGGACTTCTTTGGATCGGTATCTGGAGGCCGAGGTCGGAATTGAACCGGCGTACGCGGATTTGCAGTCCGCTGCATGACCACTCTGCCACCCGGCCAGGGGTGTGAATTCTATCGCTTCGAGCCGTTCGAGCCGCGATCTGTCCGGGCTCGCCCTCGAAGTTTGGAGGCCGAGGCCGGAATCGAACCGGCACACGCGGATTTGCAGTCCGCTGCATTAACCATTCTGCCACCCGGCCCCGGGCGCAAATCCGCGCTGGATTCTAGCCCAAAGCGAAATTACAGCTGAAAAAAAAACCTCGGCGAGCCGAGGTTTTTGTCAAAACTGGAGCGGGAAACGAGACTCGAACTCGCGACCCCGACCTTGGCAAGGTCGTGCTCTACCAACTGAGCTATTCCCGCGTGAACCGCGTATTTTACGGATCGACCGGACCATGTCAACGATTGCAGGCCACACACGGCCGCAGCCGGCGTTTTCAGTGGTCCCGCAGCGAAGGCCACGCCGCTCGCAGATAGCTGTAGCCGGAGGCGAGCGTGAGCGCGGCGGCCACCGCCAGCAGGACCTGGCCGATGTCGAATGTCGGCATCGTCAGGATCGGGGCGCGGTAGAGCAGCATGCTGATCGCGGTCATCTGCACGATGGTCTTCATCTTGCCGAGCCATTTCACCTTCACCTTGCGGCCCTGGCCGACCTCGGCCATCCATTCGCGCAGGGCCGAGATCGCGATCTCGCGGCCGATGATGATGATGGCCAGCAGCGGCATCCAGGGCGTGGGCCGGTACACCACGATCAGCACCAGCGCCACCGTCACCGCGAGCTTGTCGGCCACCGGATCGAGGAAGGCGCCGAACGACGAGAACTGGTTGAAGCGCCGCGCGATCCAGCCGTCGGCCCAGTCGGTGAGCGCGCCGAGCACGAACACGAAGGTCGCGGCGAAATGCGTCCACGGCTGCACCGGCATGTAGAAGATCGCGATCAGCACCGGCACCAGCAGGATGCGGAACAGGGTGAGGATCGTGGGGATCGTCATCTTCACGGCGCGCGCACCCCGGCTGCGGCGCGGCCGCTTTCGCTCGATCCGTGCAGGGCGGCGTAGATGCGCTCGGCAAGGCCCGCATCTATGCCGCTCACGCGCGCGATGTCCTCGACGCCGGCATTGCGCACGCCGCCCAGCCCGCCAAAGTGGCGCAGCAGGCTCGCGCGCCGGCGCGGGCCGATGCCCGGGATGTCCTCGAGCGAACTGGTCTCGCGCGCTTTCTGGCGGCGCCCGCGGTGGCCGGTGATGGCGAAGCGGTGGGATTCGTCGCGCAACTGCTGGATGAGCTGTAGCGCGGGCGACTCGGCTCCCGGCCGCAGCGTGGCGCCATCCGGACGGATCAGGGTCTCGTCGCCCGGACGGCGTTCCTCGCCCTTGGCCACGCCGACCAGCTCGACGCCGTGCACGCCCAGTTCCTGCAGCACGTCCATCGCCTGCCGCAGCTGGCCCTGTCCACCGTCGATCAGCAGCACGTCGGGGAGCACGGCTTCGCCTTCGCCCGCATGGCGGAAGCGCCGCTCCAGCGCCTGCCGCATCGCCGCGTAATCGTCGCCGGGCGCGATGCCGGCGATGTTGTAGCGGCGGTACTGGGCGCGCACCGGGCCTTCCGCGTCGAACACCACGCAGGACGCGACCGTCGCCTCGCCCATGGTGTGGCTGATGTCGAAGCACTCCATCCGCTTCGGCGGCGCGTTCAGGCCGAGCAGTTCCTGCAGCGACTCCACGCGCGCGCGCTGGCTGGCGCTGCTGCCGATCTGCTGCGCCAGCGCGAGGCTCGCATTGCGCCTGGCGAGATCGAGGTAGCGCGAACGATCGCCGCGCACCGCCGACTTGATCTCGACCTTGCGCGCCGCCTGCTCGGACAGCGCCGCCTCGAGCAGTTCGCCATCGGTGAGCGCGTGGCTGAGCACGATCTCGCGTGGCGGCTTCTGCTCGGCGTAATACTGGGTGACGAAGGCGGTCATCACCTCGTCCCCGGACGTGGCGCCGTTGAGCTTCGGGTAGAACGCGCGCGTGCCCTGGTTCATGCCGTTGCGGAACGCCAGCAGCAGCACGCAGGCCACGCCCTGCGCGATCTCGCAGGCGAGCACGTCCATCTCGATGGTCTCGCCGTCGACGTACTGGCGCGCCTGCACGTTGCGGATCGCGACGAGCAGGTCGCGCAGGCGCGCGGCTTCCTCGTAGGCGAGCGCTTCGCTGGCGCGCTCCATCTGCGCGGTCAGCTCGCGCGCGAGCACGTCGCTGCGGCCGGCGAGGAACAGGCCGGCCTGGTGCACGCTTTCGTCGTAGCGCGTGCGGTCGACCAGGCCGACGCAGGGCGCGCTGCATCGGCCGATCTGGTGCTGCAAACAGGGCCGGCTGCGGTTGCGGAAGACGCTGTCCTCGCAGGTGCGCAGCCGGAAGAGTTTCCCCATCACCTCGATGCTCTCGCGCACCGCGCCTGCACTCGGATACGGCCCGAAGTAGCGGCCCTCCTGCCGGCGCGGTCCGCGGTGGAAGCCGACCCGCGGCCAGGATTCCTGGGTGAGCAGGATGTACGGATAGCTCTTGTCGTCGCGCAGCATCACGTTGTAGCGCGGGCGCAGCGACTTGATGAGCTGGTTCTCGAGCAGCAGCGCCTCGCTCGCCGTGCGCGTGGCGGTCACCTCGATCGCTGCGACCTGCGCCACCATCGTGGCGATCCGCGGCGGATGCTCGCCCTTGTTGAAGTAGCTCGCGACGCGAGCCTTCAGCGACGCGGCCTTGCCGACGTAGAGCACGCCGCCGTCCTCGCCGATCATGCGATAGACGCCGGGTGCGGTGGTCAGACGGCGCGCGAATTCCCTGCCGTCGAAGGGCGGCGCGTGCTGCGCCTGGGTCATTCGCCCACCGGCAGGTGCCGCGCGGCGCCGGTCGCGGTTTCCACGCGCAGGATTTCGTGCGCGTTGGTGTTGGCGATCCACAGCGCACCGCCGTAGACGGTCAGCGCGCTCGGGCACTCCAGCTTGGCCGACACCTCGAAGCGCGACACTTCGCCGCCGCCGAGCTTGAGCTTGGTCATCGTGTTGTTGTAGCTGTCGAGGATCCACAGGTAGGCCGTGTCGGGATCCTTGGCGACCGCCAGCGGATACTGCATGCGCGTTTCCGTGCGCGAGCCGACCGCATTGCCGAACTCGAACAGGCCGTGCCCGAGCAGGGTCTGCACGCGCCCGCCGGTCGTCTGCACGCTGCGCAGCGCCGAGGCGCCCGAGTCGACGACGTACAGCATCGAATGCGCCAGCGCCATGCCCGCCGGCTGCGCGAACGACGCCTGGTCGCCGTCGCCGTCCACCAGCGCCAGGTCGCCGGAACCGGCGACGTGCTGCAGGCTGTTCCTGACCCGGTCGTACATCCAGATCTGGTTGTTGCCGGCGAGCGAGATGTAGACGCGGTCCTCGGTGCCCGCCACGGACCAGGGCTGGTTGAACGTGATCCTCCGGCCGGGATCGATCACCCCGCCCGCCGGCTGGCCGGCGCGCCCGGTGCCGGCCAGGGTCAGGATGTCGCCATCGACGAGGCGGACGCGGCGGAACGCGTTGTTGCCGGAGTCGGCTACGAACAGGATGTCGCGCACCAGCGAGATGCCGCGCGGGAAACGGAACGAAGCCACGTGGGCCGCGCCGTCGTTGAACTCAGGCGTGCCCGAACCGATCTGGCGCATCACCCGCCCGGCGTGCGTGCATTCGAGCACCGCATGGTGGCCGGTGTCGGCGATGTACATGTGGTGGTCGTTGAGGCTGATGCCCGAAGGAAACGAGAGCGGCATCTCGCGGTCGAGCGGGTTCAGCGGCGGGAACAGGTTCTCCTCGAGCGCGAGGCCGCCCTCCTCCACCAGCTTCCTGATATGGGATTCGAGCGCGTCGCGGTGGTAGTCGCCGGCGATCACGGCATTGACCCGGCCATCGGGGTCGATCACCACCGAGGTCGGCCACGCGGTGACGCCGTAGTGCTGCCAGGTGACGAAGGAGGGATCGTGGGCCACGCGCACGCCGGCGCCGATCCGCCCGCAGGTCTTGCGAACCAGCTTGGGGTCGCGTTCGGCATCGAACTTGGGACAGTGGATGGCCACCACCTGGAGCGCACCGGCGTATTTCTTCTGCAGGTAGCGCAGGTCGTCCATCAGGTTGCGGCCGTAGGCCGAGCCTGCGCTCCAGAAACCCAGCACGATCACGTAGCCGCGCAGGGGGCGCAGGGCGACGGGATCGCAGTTGATCCATTCCAGCGCCTGGGTGAGTTCCGGTGCGGGCGAGTTGAGCATTATGGGTTCCCTTGCTGGATGTTGAAAATGGACTTTCCTGTCCATTTTCAACTCGCCGAGTCCTGCGCCGCCGGACTCGGCTCCACGAGTCAATCACTTGCGTGAGTGGCTCGCGAGCGATCCATCCATGGATCGCATTGGCAGGGCGTTTTCCAACACCCCGCCAGCCGACGACCAGCGGGGTCCATTATGCCGGCAGTTGGAGCCTTGTGAGCATCGCGTCGGTGGCCCCGTCGAGCAGGTCGTAGACGTTACGGAAATCTTTCCTCGTTCCGCCATAGGGATCGGGCACCTCGGCCTTCTCGCCCATCCCGGCCCACGCCAGCACGAGCGCGATCCGCTGCCACGCGTCGCGCGGAGCCATGGCGTGCAGTTGCCGGAGGTTCTGGCGGTCGGCACAGAGGATCCAGTCGAAGGTCGCGAAATCCCCCGAGACGACCTGGCGCCCGCGCAGGCCGTCGATCGCGATGCCCTGTTCGCGGCAGACCTCGATCGCCATCGGGTCCGGCGGCCTGCCCACGTGCCAGGGGCCGAGGCCGGCGGAATCGACGGCGATCCGCGCGGCCAATCCCGCGGCCTCGAGCTTGTGCCGCAGCAGCCCCTCGATCATCGGCGAACGGCAGATGTTGCCGAGGCAGACGACGAGGATGCGCGTGCTCACGGCGGCGTGCTCACGAGGGCACGCCGCCGCCCATCGCCGCGAGCTGGCGCTCGGCGCGCACCAGGTCGGCCTCGGTGTCGACGCCGGCGGGAAAGGCGACCGGCGTCAGTCCGACCGCGATGCGATGGCCCGCTTCGAGCGCGCGCAGCTGTTCCAGCGATTCGATGCGTTCGAGCCGCCCCGGCGGCATCGCCGCGAAACGGCGCAGGAAACCGGCGCGATAAGCGTAAATGCCGATGTGGCGCAGCCAGCCGTCGGCGAGCGTGCCGATGCGCTCGCGTGCGAAGCGATCGCGGTCCCAGGGCAGCGGCGCACGGCTGAAATACAGTGCGTCGCCATTCGTCGTGCGCACCAGCTTGACGGCGTTCGGGTCGAACAACGTCGACATGTCCTCGATCGGAGCGGCCAGCGTCGCCATCTCGGCGCCGGACACGGCCAGGCACCGCGCGACCTTGCGGATGCCTTCGGGCGGCGCGAACGGCTCGTCGCCCTGGAGGTTGACCACGATGCGCGCGTCGTTCCAGCCGAGCCTGGTCGCGCATTCGGCAAGGCGGTCGGTGCCCGAAGCGTGATCGATGCGGGTCATGCACACCGTGACGCCGCGTCCGTCCAGCGCATCGGCGATGCGCGCGCTGTCGGTGGCCACGACCACTTCTTCGGCGCCTGCTGCCAGCGCGCGCCGCGCGACATGCAACACGAGGGGTTCGCCACCGAGCAGGCGCAATGGCTTGCCCGGCAGGCGGGTCGCGCCCATGCGCGCGGGGATGGCGACGACGAAGCGGGAATCATCCATGGCGGTTTCCGATCTTGAGCGACAGCAACCGGTCGATCGCCTCGAAGACGCTCGGCGAACACTCCGCGCGCACCGGCAGGTACCAGGCGTCGGCCGGCGCGATCGAAGCGCATTTCACCCAGTCCTTTTCGGTCATCACGACCGGAAGGCGCTCGCTGAAATACAGGTCCGCGGCCGCGTAGGCATGGTGATCCGGGAACGCATGCTCGACCACCTTGAGGCCTTCCTCGCGCAGGCGATCGAAGAAGCGCCGCGGATGGCCGATCCCGGCCACGGCGTGGACGCGCCGGTCGCGCCATGACGCAAGGGTCTCGATGCGCCCGTCGTGGGCATGCAGGGCCTCACCCTTCAGCACGAACCCGGGCGAGGCGCGTCCGATCTCCGTGTGACGATCGCGATGGGAGACGTACAGGTCGGTGCCCGGGCGACCGAATTCGCGCAGCGGGCCGGCGGGCAGCAGGCGGCCGTTGCCGTAGCGGCGGACTTCGTCGATCACCTCGACCTCGATGTCGCGATGCAGGCGCTCGTGCTGGAGGCCGTCGTCGGCCACCACGATGTCGCAGCCAAGCGCCACCGCGCGCCGTGCGGCCGCGACGCGGTCGGCATCGACCACCACGGGCACGCCGGTGCGTCGCGCGATCAGCACCGGCTCGTCGCCGCCCCGCTCGGGCGAGGTGTCGACGCCGACCTCGACCTGGCCCCGCGAACCGCGTCCATGGCCGCGACTGACCACGCCGGGCGACCATCCATTCCGGCACAAGTGCTCGACCAGCGCGATCACCAGGGGCGTCTTGCCGCTGCCGCCGGCGGTCAGGTTGCCGACCACGATCACCGGCGCGCCGACGCGATGCCTGCGCAGCCATCCGCGCCGGTAGGCCGCGCTGCGCAGTTGCACGATCGCGCCGTACAGCACCGCCAGACCGCGCAGCACCAGGTTCGGTTTGCGCCCGCCGTACCAGACTTCCTGCAGGCGCTTCTCGAGCCTGCTCACGGCGCCGGCGTCTCGCGGAACTGCATGCGATGCAGGTGCGCGTACAGGCCGCCGCGCGCGAGCAGCTGGGCATGCGTGCCCTGCTCCACCAGGCGTCCGGCGTCGAGCACCAATACCTGGTCGGCGTGCTCGATGGTCGACAGGCGGTGCGCGATCACCAGCGTGGTGCGGTCGGGAATCAGGTGGTCGAGCGCGTCCTGCACCAACCGTTCGGATTCGTTGTCGAGCGCCGCGGTAGCCTCGTCGAGGATCAGGATCGGCGCGTCCTTGAGGATCGCGCGCGCGATCGCGAGGCGCTGGCGCTGCCCGCCCGAAAGCAACGCGCCGTTCTCGCCGATGCGGCTGTCCAGTTCCTGCGGCATCTTGTCGATGAACTCGGTGGCGTTCGCAGCGTCCGCCGCGCGACGGATCGCCTCGCGATCGGCGTCGGCCTGGTCGCCGTAGGCGATGTTCGCGGCGACGGTGTCGTCGAACAGCATCACCCGCTGGCCCACGAGCGCGATCTGCCGGCGCAGGTCGACCAGGGCGTACTCCGCAAGCGGCACGCCGTCGAGGGTGATGCGTCCGGCATCGGGTTCGTAGAAGCGCGGGATCAGCCGCACCAGGCTGGTCTTGCCGCTTCCGGAGCGGCCGACGATCGCGGTCACCGTGCCCGGCCGCGCGGTGAAACTGATGTCCGCCAGCGCCGTGCCCTGCTGGCCGTGGTAGCGCAATTCCACCCGATCGAACACCAGCTCGCCGCGTGCGCGCGCCAGCGGGCGACGGCCTTCGTCGCGCTCCTCCGGTTCGTCGAGCAGGCCGAAGATGTGCTGGCTGGCGGCGATGCCGCGCTGGACCGCGCCCTGCACGTTGGTGATCCGCCGCAGCGAAGGGATCAGCGCCATCATCGCCAGCATCAGGGACACGAACTGGCCGGCGTTCATGCGCCCGGCGATCGCCTCGTGGCCGGCGAGGAAGAGGATCAGGGCCAGCGCCACCGCGCCGACGGTCTGCACCAGCGAGGACGAGATGCCCTTGGTCAGTTCGACCTTCACGTTCAACCGCAGGTTGCGGTTGGCCAGGCCGTTGTAGCGCGCGATCTGCGCCTGGCGCGCGCCGTAGATGCGCACTTCCTGGTGGCCGGCCAGGGTCTGCTCGGCCGACTGCGCCATCTCGGCGACGCCGTCCTGGATGCCGCGGTTGAGCCTGCGGTAACGCGCGCTCACGGTGCGCATGATCGCGGCGATCAGCGGCACCATGATCAACACGCCGAGAGTCACCAGCGCGCTGTCCCAGATCATCACCCCGAGCAGGAAGGCCGAGGTGAGGGTGTCGGTGATGATCACCTTCAGCGCCTCGGTGCTCGCCTGCGCGACCTGCTCGGTGTCGTAGTTCAGGCGCGAGACCATGTGCGGCGTCGCCACGTTGTCGAACGCCGTGCACGGCATCCGCAGGTACTTGGCGAGCATGGCCTGGCGCAGGTCGCGGACGATGCTGCGGCCGGCGCGCGCCATGCCGTAGTCGGTGGACAGCGTCGCCATGCCGCGCAGGACGAACAGGGCGATGATCGCCAGCGGCAGCATCGCGCTCACTTCGGGATTGCGGGCGATGAAGGTCTCGTTCACCACCGGCTTCATCATCGCGGTGAAGGCGCCGGCGGCGGCGGCCTCGATGACCATGCCGACGCCGGCCATCACCAGCAGCGGCCAGTACGGCCTGGCGTATGCGATCAGGCGTCGATAGGTCTGCCAGGGCGACGGCCCGGGCATGGCGCTGCCGTTCACCGTTTCGTTTCCGGCGCCGTGGCGATGGACAGCTTGTCGAAACCGAGTTCACCCAGGGCTTCCATCGCGGTGACCACGGCCTGGTGCTGGGTGCGCGCGTCGACGCTGAGCACCACCGGCAGGTCGCGACGCGATCCGGCCGAGCGCGCGATCGCCGCGCGCAACGAAGCGATGTCGCGCTCGGGCACCTGTTCCTGGCCGACGTAGTAATGGCCTTCGGCGTCGATCGTGATCGACACCGGCGAAACCTGCTGCGAGGTCGTCGGAGCGCCGGCCTGCGGCAACTGCAGCTTCAGCCCGCTGTGGCGGTTGAAGCTGGTGGTGACGACCAGGAAGATGATCAGGCAGAACACCACGTCCACCAGCGAGATCAGGTTGATCTCGGGCTCGTCGATCGTGCGGTGTCCGCGTCCGAAATTCATGACCGTCCCCGGCGTCCGCGCCCGGCCGCGCGCACCGGCACCACCGCTTCCGGCTGCAGCGTGGCCTGCGGCTCGGCTTGCGATTCGGGCGTCGCCGCTTCGTCGGGCGCCGGCTCGTTCTGGTCGGAGAGCGTATCGAGCAGGGCCATCGCCTGCTGCTCCATCTCGACCACGTAGTCGGCGATGCAGCCGCGCAGGTAGCGGTGGCAGAGCAGCGCGGGAATCGCCAGGCACAGGCCGCCGGCGGTGCTGATCAGCGCCTGGCCGATGCCGCCGGCGAGCTGGTTGGCGTCGCCGATGCCCTTCTGCAGGATCTCGAGGAACATCCGGATCATGCCCATCACCGTGCCGAGCAGGCCCAGCAGCGGTCCGACCGACGCGATGCTGCCGAGCATGTTCATGAAGCGCTCCATGCGGTGCACGACATGGCGGCCGACGTCCTCGATGCGTTCCTTGATCTGCTCGCGCGGGCGGTTGCGCACGTCCAGCGCGGCCGCCAGCAGCTCGCCCAGCGGCGAGTTGTTGCGCAACGCCTCGATGTGCGCCGGATCGAGCTGGCGCGTGGCTGCCCACTCGCGCACGTCGTTGCCGAGCCCTGGCGGCAGCACCGACTTGCGGCGCAAGGTCCAGAACCGTTCCACCACGATCGCCAGCGCGACGATCGACAGCAGCACGATCGGCAACATCACCCAGCCGCCGGCTTTCAGGAATTCCAGCACGCACTCACCTCGTCGCTCCGCCGGCCCCCGCACCGGCTCCGGTCGCTAGCATAGCCGATGGCGCGGCGGGCTCGTGCCAGAAGCGCAGCAGGCGTTCGCGCGTGCGCTCGACGACACGGGCACCGGTCGCATCCAGCCGCACCCGCACCAGGCCGGCGCTGGCGGTGTCTTCCAGGCCGATGCGGCGATCGACATAGCGTTGCACCACGGCCGGTTTCGGATGGCCGAAACGGTTGTCGAGCCCGACCGAGACCAATGCCAGCTTCGGCGCCACCGCGTCGATGAACCCCGGCGTCGACGAAGTCAGGCTGCCGTGGTGCGGCACCACCAGCAGGTCGGCGCGCAGCAACTGCGGCTGTTCGCGGACCAGGCGCTGCTCGACGACCGCCTCGATGTCGGCCGGCAGCAGCGCGGCCCAGCCCGGCCCGCTGATGCGCAGCACGCAGCCGCTGTCATTGCGCAGGTAGGGCATGTACAGCGGCGGGTGGAGGAAGCGGAAGCTCACGCCATCCCACGTCCATGCCGCGTCCCTCAGACAAGGCTGGTAGTCCTGCCCTTTCGGCCAGCCGGCGGGTGCGTAACGCAACGCGACGGGGAACGCGCGCCGCACTGAATCCGCGCCGCCGGCATGGTCGTTGTCGCCGTGGCTGACGACGAGCGCATCGAGCCGATGCACGCCGAGCGCATGCATCGTCGGCACCACCGCCGACTCGCCCAGGTCGAGACCTCCGCTGAAGGCCGGCCCGGTGTCGAACAGCAGCGCGTGGTGCTGCGTGCGCACCAGCAGCGACAGGCCCTGGCCGACGTCGATCATCGCCAGGTCGGCCGTGCCCGCGGGTATTTCTGGCATGCGCGGCCACAGCAGCGGCAGCCACAGCAGCACCGCCAGCGGCTTGCCGGGAATGCCGCGCGGCAGGAGCAGCCAGAACGCCCCGGACAATGCCATGGCCAGCGCGAACGCATGCGGCTCCGGCAGCCAGAACAGCGCGCCGGGCCAGCTCGCCATGTGGGTGACCACCCACCACAGTGCGTCCATGGCATGCCCGGCCAAGCGCAGTACCTGTGCACCGGCGGCCGGCCAGACCAGGTCGAGCGCCAGTCCGAAGATCGACAGCGGCGTCACCAGCAACGCGAAGCCGGGAATGCCGACCAGGTTCGCCAGCGGCGACACCAGCGAAGCCTGGCCGAAGAACCACACCGTCAGCGGCAGCAGTCCGAGCGAAACGATGCCCTGCCCGCCGACGAACAGCTTCACGCGCTCGCTGCGCTGCGGCGTGTTGTGCGGCAGGCACCACAGCAGCCAGGCAACGCCCGCGAACGACAGCCAGAATCCCGCGGCCAGCACCGCGAGCGGATCCACCGCCAGCATCGCGATCAAGGCCAGCGCCAGCGCATCGGGCACCGACCATGGACGCCGCCCGATCCGCGCCAGCAGCGCCGCGGCGATCATCAACAGCGTGCGCACGGTCGGCAGCTGGAAGCCGGTCATCGCCGCGTAGCCGAAACCGGACAGCAGGGCCATCGCCGACTGCGCCTGCGGTCGCGGCCAGCGCAGGCCCAGCGAGGGGACGCACCAGTACAGCAGCCACGCCAGCAGCGCACCGAAGCTGGCGACCACGCCGACGTGGAAGCCGGAGATCGCGACCTGATGATTCAAGCCGGTCTCGCGCAGCGTGTCCCAGTCGGCTTCGGTGAGGAAACGGGTGTCGCCCAGCGCCAGCGCGCGCAGGAAGCGCGAACCCGGCGACGGCACCGCGCCGGCGATCCGCTGCGAGTCCTGCGCGCGCCAGCGGTCGATCGTCCAGACATCGCCGAGCCTGTGCGCAGAGTCCGGATCGGTCACGTAGCCGGTCGCGGCGATGCGCCGTTCCAGTGCGAGTTTCTCGAAGTCGAAGCCGCCCGGATCGAGCACGCCGCGCGGACGCCGCAGCTTGACCGTGAACCGCCAGCGCTCGCCGGGCGTGACGTCCGTCTTCGTGCGATACCAGCCGAGGCGTAGATGACTGCCTGCCACACCAGCGGGATTGCCATCGCGGTCGGCGATGAAATCGAAACGCAGCACTTCGTCGTGGCGTTCGGGCAGGCCAGTGACATGGCCGATCACGACGAGGTCTTGTCTGGCGAGCGTCGCCGGCAGCCGCTCCGACATCGCCCATCCGGCCTGCAGGCATGCCCAGCCCAGGCCCAGCATCAGCGCACCGCTCCAGCGCCAGCGGCCGAGCGCGAACCACGCCGCCAGGCCAGCCACGCAGGCGACTCCGCTCAGCCAAGACGAAGGCAGTGCCCGCAATTGCATCGCGACCACCACGCCTGCCGCGAAGGCGGCTGCGCAGGCAATGCCGAAGGGCGGAAGACGCGGTGGCGCATCCGCGTCGCGCATCGGTCAGACCTCGGCGGCCGCCAGCTCGTGGAGCGCGCCGCGGGTCAGCTCAAGCACGCGATCCATGCGTCGCGCCAGGCGACGATCGTGGGTGACCAGCACCAAGGCAGTGCCGATCGCGCGATTGAGTTCGATCATCGTGTCGAACACGCCGGCAGCGGTCCTTTCGTCGAGGTTGCCGGTCGGCTCGTCGCCGAGCACGCAGGCGGGCCGGTTCACCAGCGCGCGCGCGACCGCGGCGCGCTGGCGCTCGCCGCCCGACAGTTCGCCGGGCTTGTGCTGCAGGCGCGCGGCCAGCCCGACCTTCTCCAGCAGTTCGCGCGCGGCGCCTTCCGCCTTCGCTGGCGCGGTGCCACGGATCAGCAGCGGCATCATCGCGTTTTCCAGCGCGGTGAATTCCGGCAGCAGGTGGTGGAACTGGTAGATGAAACCGAGCGCGCGGTTGCGCAGGTCGCCGCGCGCGTTCTCGCCCAGTTTCGACATCGCCTGCCCGGTCACGTAGACCTCGCCAGCGGTCGGCGTGTCGAGGCCGCCGAGCAGGTGCAGCAGGGTGCTCTTGCCGACGCCCGAAGCGCCGACGATGGCGACGCATTCGCCCGCGGCGACATCGAGATGGAGCTGGTCGAACACCGGCGTGCGCAGCTTGCCCTCGACATAGGTCTTGGCCAGGCCGTCGCAACGGATCACCGAGTCTGCGGGTGCGGATTTTGCAATTGCCGGCGTGTTCATCGGATTCACTCGTAGCGCAGCGCGTTGGCCGGATCGATGCGCGCCGCGCGCCACGCCGGGTACAGCGTCGCGAGGAAGCACAGCGCCAGCCCGACCGCCGCGATCGTGCCGACATCGCTCCATTCCAGCCGCGTCGGCAGGCCGCTGATGTAGTACACGTCGGCCGGCATCACCTCGATGCCGGTGAGCTTCTCGATCACCGCGACGATGCGGTCGAGGTTCTTCGTCAGCGCCACGCCGCCGGTCACGCCCAGCGCGACGCCGAGCGTGCCGATCACGCAGCCCTGCACCATGAACACCCGCATGATCGCGCCCGGGCGCATGCCCAGGGTGCGCAGGATCGCGATGTCGGCCTGCTTGTCGGTCACCACCATCACCAGCGAGGACAGCAGGTTGAACGCGGCCACGCCGACGATCAGCACGAGGATCAGGAACATCATCGTCTTCTCGGTGCGCAGCGCGGTGAACATGTTGACGTTGTCGTGGGTCCAGTCGCGCACCGCGTACAGGCCGCCCATGCGCCGCGCGAGGCTGCTCGCCACGTCGGCGGCGCGCCACATGTCGGCGAGCTTCAGGCGCACGCCGGTCACGCCATCGCCCATGCGCAGCAGCTTCTGCGCGTCGGCCATGTTCGTGACCGCGAGCTTCTGGTCGTAGTCGGCGAAGCCCGCCTCGAACACGCCGACCACGGTGAAGGCCTTGGCGCGCGGCACGAAGCCGATCGGCGTGACATTGCCCTCGGCGACCAGCACGTTGACCTTGTCGCCGACGCCGACGCCGAGCGCCATCGCCAGGTCCCTGCCGAGGATCAGGTCGAACTTGCCGGGCTGCAGGTCGGACATGCGCCCGGCGACCAGCTTGCCGGTCAGCACGGTATCGACTTCGCCTTCGCGCTCGGGCAATACCCCGAGCAGCACCGCGCCCTGCGAACTGTTGGCCTGCAGCATGGCCTCGCGCTCGACGTAGGGCGCCGCGCCGGTCACGCGCTTGTCCTCGTGGGCCATGCGCACGGCGCCCTGCCAGTCCGGCAGCGCCTCGTCGATGCCGCTGATGGTCGCGTGCGCGACCATGCTCAGCATGCGCGTGCGGTATTCCTCCTGGAAGCCGGTCATCACCGCGATGGTGGTGATCAGCGCGGTCACGCCGATCGCGATGCCGATGATCGAGGCGGCCGAGATGAAGGAGATGAAGCCGGTACGACGCTTGGCGCGTGTATATCGAAGACCGATGGCGAACGAGAGCGGCTTGAACATGCCCTATCCTGCCAGCTTCGCGTCGGGCGCGCCGTCGCGCGTGGCAAGCCGCAGGGCGCGGCGGCCGCGCGCATCGAGCGTGTCCGGCCACCAGACGTAACGGCGCAGCTTTCCGCCGCTGTCCGCCAGGGTGAGCACGACCAGGCCGCCGCGGAAGCTCGCGGCAACATGTCGCAGGGTCTCCGCGCGGCCCAGGCACTCGACGCGCCACTCGGTGGCGTCGCCGCTGTGGGTGAGGATGCAGTCCGGCCGTTTCGACTCGCGATGCAGGAGCCAGCCCGCGTAGGCAGTCACCACGGCGCTGGTGACGATGCATGCCACCTGCGGCAGGTCGGACAACCACGTCGCCGCGATCGCCGCGATGGCCAGCAAGCACAACCCGGTCGGCAGCCAGCGCGAGCGCCGCCACACGAGCCTGCCATCGAATCCTTCCATCGCAGCTTCCATCCCGGTCGCTTCAGGCGACGGGGGGAAGCGCGAGGATGCGAGCGAGGATGCCATCGAGATCCTTGTCCTGCGGAGTTTCCAGTCCCATGCACCACCGCCACAGCGTATCGTCTTCGCAGTCCAGCAGCCGTAGGAAAATGCCTCTTTCGCTGTCGTCCGCTTCCGACCAGCGACGGTCGAGGTAGCGCAGCAGCAACTGGTCGAGTTCGCGCATGCCGCGACGGCAGCGCCAGCGCAGGCGCGATAGATCGGCCACATCACTCAAGGAGTTTCCCTTCTTCCGCTCTCATCATCCATGCATGCGACTTCCCGGCACTCCAACGGAAACAGTTTTCTGAAACCACGGACCCACGGTCAGCCGGCGTTCCGCTTGCGCCACGACTCCGGAATTCGGCCCCGGACAAGGGCGACCATCAACTTCGGAATGAAGAACGCAGCGACCAGCATCAAGGCCGCACCGACGTAACAGGAAATGGCGAATCCGCGCTGAAACTCATGCCAGCCCCAAGCAGCGACACCCGAGTATGCGATGAAATAAATCCCCGCGAAGATTCGCACTTTCCAGGGAGCCGGTTGCATTATCTCCGCCCCCGGGGATGAGCGTTGCGCAGGTTCATCAGCCTTCAGACCGCGCGCCGCTGCAGCATCAGCTTCTTGATCTCCGCGATCGCCTTGGCCGGGTTCAAGCCCTTCGGGCAGGTGCGCGTGCAGTTCATGATGGTGTGGCAGCGGTAGAGCTTGAACGGGTCTTCGAGGTCGTCGAGGCGCACGCCGGTGTCCTCGTCGCGCGAGTCGACGATCCAGCGATAGGCCTGCAGCAGGATCGCCGGGCCGAGGTAGCGGTCGCCGTTCCACCAGTAACTCGGGCACGACGTCGAGCAGCAGGCGCAGAGGATGCATTCGTAGAGGCCGTCGAGGTGCTTGCGCTCGTCCGGCGACTGCAGGCGCTCGCGGTCCGGCGGCGGCGCGCTCTGGGTGCGGATCCACGGCTTGATCGACGCGTACTGCGCGTAGAAATGGGTGAGGTCGGGGACGAGGTCCTTCACCACCGGCATGTGCGGCAGCGGGTAGATCGGCACCTCGGCCTTCCTGCAGTCCTCGATCGCGCGCGTGCAGGCGAGGGTGTTGGTGCCGTCGATGTTCATCGCGCACGAACCGCAGATGCCCTCGCGGCAGGAGCGGCGGAAGGTCAACGTCGGGTCGATCTCGTTCTTGATCTTGATCAGCGCGTCGAGAACCATCGGCCCGCATTTCGACAGGTCGACCTCGTAGGTGTCGGTGCGCGGGTTCTGGCCGTCGTCCGGATTCCAGCGATAGATCTTGAACGAACGCACCTGCTTGCTGCCGGCGGCCGCCGGGAAGCGCTTGCCCTTGCCGATGCGCGAGTTTTTCGGAAGCGTGAACTCTGCCATGTGTCAGTACACCCTTTGCTTCGGCGGCACCGCGGCCACGTCGTCGGTGAGCGTGTTGGCGTGCACCGGGCGGTAGTCCAGGCGCGTCTGGTTCCGGTCGTCGACCCAGCACAGCGAATGCTTGCGCCAGTTGACGTCGTCGCGATCCTTGAAGTCCTCGCGCGCGTGCGCGCCGCGCGATTCGGTGCGGTTCGCGGCCGACACCATGGTCGCCTGCGCCTGGCCCAGCAGGTTCTGCAGCTCTAGCGTCTCGATCAGGTCGGAGTTCCAGACCATGGAGCGATCGGACACTTTCACGTCGGCGAAGGACTTCGCGATCGCGGTGATCTTCGTCACGCCCTCGTCGAGCGTCTGGCCGGTGCGGAACACCGCGGCGTGGTCCTGCATGTCGCGCTGCATCGCGTCGCGGATCTGCGCGGTCGGCGTCGAACCATTCGCGTTGCGCAGCTTGTCGAGGTTCGCGAGCGCCTGGTCGCAGGCCGACTTCGGCAGCGTCCTGTGCGGCATAGCGGGCTTGATCGTCTCGCCGCAGCGGTTGGCGACCGCGCGCCCGAACACGACCAGGTCGAGCAGCGAATTCGAGCCGAGCCGGTTCGCGCCGTGCACCGACACGCAGGCCGCTTCGCCGATCGCGTAGAGGCCGTGCACGATGCTGTCGGGATTGCCGTCCTTCAGGGTGACGACCTCGCCGTGGTAGTTGGTCGGGATGCCGCCCATGTTGTAGTGCACGGTCGGCAGCACGGGAATGGGCTGCTTGGTCACGTCGACGCCAGCGAAGATCTTCGCGGTCTCGGCGATGCCCGGCAGCTTCTCGTGGATGATCTTCGGATCGAGGTGGTCGAGGTGCAGGAAGATGTGGTCCTTCTTGTCGCCGACGCCCCTGCCCTCGCGGATCTCGATCGTCATCGAGCGCGACACCACGTCGCGCGAGGCGAGGTCCTTGTAGTGCGGGGCGTAGCGCTCCATGAAGCGCTCGCCGTTGGAGTTGCGCAGGATGCCGCCTTCGCCGCGCACACCCTCGGTGATGAGGCAGCCGGCGCCGTAGATGCCGGTCGGATGGAACTGCACGAATTCCATGTCCTGCAACGGCAGGCCCGCGCGCAAGGCCATGCCGCCGCCGTCGCCGGTGCAGGTGTGCGCCGAGGTCGCGGAGAAGTAGGCGCGGCCGTATCCGCCGGTCGCCAGCACGGTGCCATGCGCGCGGAACAGGTGCAGCTCGCCGGTGGACATGTCGAGCGCGAGCACGCCGCGGCAGGCGCCGTCGGCATCCATGATCAGGTCGAGCGCGAAGTACTCGATGAAGAAACGCGCGTCGTGCTTGAGCGACTGCTGGTAGAGCGTGTGCAGCATCGCGTGGCCGGTGCGGTCGGCCGCCGCGCAGGTGCGCTGCGCCGCCGGACCTTCGCCGTACTGGGTGGTCATGCCGCCGAACGGGCGCTGGTAGATCTTGCCTTCCTCGGTGCGCGAGAACGGCACGCCCTGGTGCTCGAGCTCGATCACCGCGGGGATCGCCTCGCGGCACATGTATTCGACCGCGTCCTGGTCGCCGAGCCAGTCGCCGCCCTTGATCGTGTCGTAGAAATGCCAGCGCCAGTCGTCCTCGCCCATGTTGCCGAGCGCCGCCGAGATGCCGCCCTGCGCGGCCACGGTGTGCGAGCGCGTCGGGAAGACCTTGGTGATGCAGGCGGTGTTGAGGCCTTTCGCCGCCAGCCCGAAGGTCGCGCGCAGGCCGGCGCCACCGGCGCCGACCACGACCATGTCGAACTGGTGCTCGGTGATCTTGTAGGACGTGGTCATGCGACGACCGCCGTGTTCGAGGCCTGGCACCGGGCTGCTGATGGGTTCTTCATGGATGCTCGTATCGCTGGATTCGGGAGGATCGCGCGGTCACGGCGCGAACAGGATGCGGACGATGGCGTACACGCAGGTCAGCGCGCCGGCCGCGCAGGCGAAGCTCGCCAGCACCTGCAGCGCGAGCTCCATCCAGCGCGTGTGCACGTAGTCCTCGATCACGACCTGCAGGCCGAGCCTGGCGTGCCAGAACAGCGCGAGCACGAAGGCGAGCATCGGCAGCGCGCGGCGCGGATCGCCGAGCATGTGGGCGACGGCCGGATGCGGCACGCCGATCAGCGAAACCAGGGTCCACAGGAACCACGGCGTCAGCAGCGCCAGCGCGACCGCGGTCAGGCGCTGCATCCACCAGTGGTGCACGCCGTCCTTCGCCGAACCGAGGCCACGTGCGCGTGCCAGCGGCGTGCGCATCGACTTGTCCATGTCCGACGCGCTCATGGCGTACCTCCGCCCTGGCTCATCGCGAACATCCACAGGCCGCCGGTCAGCAGGAACGACAACAGGACGACCGTCCAGCCGCTCGCGTAGAACTGCTTGATCTCGAAACCCTTGCCGGCATCCCAGAACAGGTGGCGGATGCCGTTGAGCAGGTGGTAGATCAGGCAGAAACTGAAGCCGGCCAGCACGAGCTTGCCGGGCAGCGAGGTCGCCAGATCCATGAACTGCCCATAGCGGTAGTCGCTCGCCGAAACCGCGAGCAGCCACCAGGCGATGCCGAACGCGCCGAAGGCGAGGATCACGCCGGTGATCCGGTGCAGGATCGACATGGTCATCGTGATCTGCCACCGGTAAATGTCGGTGAAAGGCGAGAGCGGACGTTGCGGTGTGGCCATCGTGTCGTGTCCGTCAGGGGCGTCCGGATGCCTCGTGCCGACTCGCGGCCGCGGCATCCATCCGCGATTATCGGGGTGCTGGCAGGGTGTTTTTCGACATCCTGCTAGAAATCGATGCAGCGGCCGTTCTTTTCCCAGTCGCCGTAACGCGTCGGTTCGGGTCCTTCGCGGCCACCGATCTCGCGCGGCCGCTTGTTCTCCTTGCCTTCCGCGCCGTCGGCCACGGCGTCTCCCGAAGCGGGTTGCATCGCCGGCTGGATATCGCCGGCATCGGCTGCGCGCGGGGTTTCGCCTATCATCGGAACGTACGCATGTGTATGCGAAGTTTAAGACCCGGGGCCATGACAGACAAGCAAGACGCGCCTTCCGAAGCCTGTTCGCTGCCGGATTGGCAGATGGTCGAGGTCGCTGGCGCCGACGCGGCGGCCTTCCTGCAGGCGCAGACGATGAACGATGTGCGCCCGCTCGCGCCCGGGAACTGGCAATGGAACGGCTGGCTCAATCCGAAGGGACGGTTGATCGCCCTGTTCGCATTGGCCGCGCTCGAGGCGCAGCGGTACTGGCTGGTCGTGCCGGACTTCCCCGCGTCGGAACTGGCGGCACGCATGCAGCGCTTCGTGTTCCGCAGCAAGGTGAAGCTGGGTGCGCGCGCGGACCTGCAGGCCTTCGGGGCCTTTGCCGCGCCGTCGCAGGCGCGCGGAGCCATGCTGCATCGCGAAGGCGGCGACGCCGGGGCGATCGAATTCGATCTCGGCGGCGAAGGCGGCGCGCGCGCGCTGCGCATCGCGCCCGTGCCCGCGACACTCATCGGCGTGGCGGACCTCGAAGGCTCGCTGCGAGCCGATGCCGACGCGCAGTGTGTGTGGCGCTGGACAGCCTTCGACCTCGCCCACGGCCTTCCACGCCTGTCGATCGACCAGAGCGAGCAATGGACGCCGCAGATGCTTTCGCTCGACCGTCTCGGCGCCTACAGCCTCAAGAAAGGCTGCTATCCCGGCCAGGAAATCGTCGCCCGCACGCACTTCCTCGGCCAAGCCAAGCGCGCGCTGGCGCGGGTCGCGGGCGAAGGTCTCGCGACGGGGGCGGAGATCGCCGCCGAGGGTCGCGCCCTGGGCGTTGTCGTCGCGTCGGCCGCAGGCGAAGCATTGGCGGTGCTCGCCGTGGACCGCCCGGAAGGCGAATGGACCTGCGGGGGCGTCGCCTGCCGCGAATTGCCCCTGCTCGGCGGGCTGGCGCGGTGATCGCGGACTCGCACGCGAGGAGGATTCCTGCGTACAGTGCGCGCCGGATCAGGCTGCCGCAGGTCGACCGACGAGCGTCCTTCGACCGGCAGCCCGCGACGACGCGATCGGTCCCCTGAACGGAAACCAGCATGCGCAGGATCCTGCTCCTCCTTCCCTTCATCGCAACGCTCGCGGCCGTCCCGCTGTACAACCGCAGCGAGCCGGAAATGTTCGGCTTCCCGTTCTTCTACTGGTACCTGTTCGCCTGCCTGTTCGCGTTACCGCTGCTGCTGTGGCTCGTCCACCGGAGCTGGCGTCGATGAGCGGCGCAGCATTGGGCAATGCCGTCCACTGGACCGCGTGGGCGGTGTTCGCGGCGTTCTTCGCGCTGGTCACGGTCCTTGGCTTCCTCGCCGCGCGCTGGAAGAAGGCCGACCTCGACCACCTGCACGAATGGGGCCTGGCAGGTCGCCGCTTCGGCACCGCGATCACCTGGTTCCTGATGGGCGGCGACATCTACACCGCTTACACCGTGATCGCCGTTCCGGCACTCGTGTATGCCAAGGGCGCGCAGGGTTTCTTCGCGATGCCCTACACGATCACCGCCTACGTGATCTTCTACCTGGTGATGCCGCCGCTGTGGAACGTCTGCCACCGCCACGGCTACGTCACCGTTTCCGACTTCGTGCAGGGACGCTACGGCAGCCGCTGGCTCGCGCTGGCGATCGCGCTGACCGGGGTGCTGGCGACGATGCCCTACATCGCGCTGCAACTGGTCGGCATGCAGGTGGTGTTCGCGGCGATGGGTTTCGGCGGCATGCAGACCGGCGCCGAGATCGCGCTCGGCGCGGCCTTCCTCGTGCTGGCGCTGTACACCTATTCGAGCGGGCTGCGCGCCCCGGCGCTGATCGCCTTCGTCAAGGACGCGATGCTGTACATCTTCGTGATCGCCGCGGTGATCGTGATCCCGGCGAAGCTCGGCGGCTATGGCGCGATCTTCGCGGCGGCCGGCAAGGCCTTCGCCGCCAAGCACAACGGCACCGGCCTGCTGCTGCAGCCGGGCCAGTACCTGCCGTTCGCGACGCTGGCGCTCGGTTCGGCTGGCGCGCTGTTCCTCTACCCGCACGCGACCACCGGCGCGCTCGCCGCGTCCGGCCCCGAGACGATCCGCCGCAACGCGATCCTGCTGCCGGCCTACAGCGTCGCGCTCGGCCTGATCGCGCTGATGGGCTTCATGGCGATCGCCGCGCACGTGGACGCGAAGGGCAGCGCGATCGTGCCGGCGCTGATCCTGCAAAGCTTCCCGGAATGGTTCGCCGGGTTCTGCTTCGCGGCGATCGCGCTGGGCGCACTGGTGCCGGCCGCGATCATGTCGATCGGCGCGGCCAACCTGGTGACCCGCAACATCTGGAAGCCGTTCGTCAACTCGCGGATCAGCGACGCCGGCGAGGCGAAGGTCGCGAAGATCACCTCGCTGCTGGTCAAGTTCGGCGCGTTGCTGTTCGTGCTCGAGCTGTCGCAGGATTTCGCGATCAACCTGCAATTGCTCGGCGGGATCTGGATGCTGCAAGCGTTCCCTGCGGTCGTGTTCGGCCTGTACACGCGCTGGTTCCGTCCCGGCGCGCTGCTCGCCGGCTGGGCAATCGGCATGGCGCTCGGCACCGGCCTGAGCTGGATGCAGGGCTGGTCGGCTGGCGTGAAGACCACCTGGATGGTGCCTGGCGTCGGCGCCGTTTACCTGGGCCTGACCGCGCTGGTCGCCAATGTGGTCGTCGCGGTCGCGATCACCGCGATCGCCGACCTGCTCAAGCGGCCGCGCATGCGGGACGCAACTGCGGCGGCCGATTATTCGGACAGTTGAAATCCGCAACGGTCGGTGCGCCCTGGCGGCGCGCCGACGGGGTTCTGCCCTACGCGCCCGTCTCGCAGTCGAACTGCAGCAGCATGTCGGCGTTGAGGGCCATGCCCTTGCCGAGGCTGATCGTGCCGGACTTGCGCAGATGCACTTCGTCGCGACTCAGGCGCAGTTCGTCGTCGGCGCCGAGCTTGACCCAGGTGCCATTGGTCGAGCGATCGGACAGCACGAAGTGGCCGCGCTTGTATTCGATGGTGGCATGGGTGCGGCTGACCCAGTCGGCGGCAACGGTCAGGCCGTTGCCGGCCTCGCGGCCGAGGGTGAACGGGTCCGACTCAGGCGTGAGTTCAATGACCTGGTCCTTGAAGCGCAGGACCAGCCTGTTCGGCTCGGCCGGCTCGGGTGCCGCGGTGCGCACGGCGCGCTGCACCGTGGTCATGCCCGATGTGTCTTCCTGCCAGATCACGTCGACGATCTCGATCGGCAGCAGCTTGCCGCTCACGCGCGCGCGGCCGAGGCTGCGCACGCTGATCGGCGGGCCGGTGAGTTCGCGCAGCGAGGAGGCGGTGGTGACGATCTGCTCGCGCTTGGCGAGCGAGGTCATGCGCGCGGCGACATTGACCGCGTCGCCGAACACGTCGTTGTCCTCGAACAGCGCCTCGCCATGGTGCAGGCCGATGCGCACGCCGAGGTTGTCGCGCACGAAGTCGATGTCGCGCGCCATCTTGCGCTGCATGTCGCAGGCCGCGAGTACGCCCTGGAGCGCGCTGCGGAAGGTGCACATGATCTCGTCGCCGATGGTCTTGATGACCTTGCCGCCGTGCGAGTTGCAGACGATGGTCAGCGCATTGAGCACGGACGCGATCAGGCGCCGGGCCTCGACGTCGCCCTTTTGCTCGAAAAGACGGGTGCTGCCGCTGACGTCGGCGAACAGGATCGTGCAGGGTTGGGTTGCAGACATGCCGTGATGATAGGTCAGCTTGGGGTATCAGGTCACCCTTGGATTCAAACGCGGTCAGGCTAGCTGGCCGGCCGCGTGCCCGAAAAGCAGGCAGGTCAGGCGAGCTGACCCGCTCGTGCTCCAAAAAGCGCGGCAGGTCAGGCGAGCTGACCCGCCCGTGCCAGGAAAAGCCCGGCAGGTCAGGCGAACTGACCTGCCGCTGCAACAATATCACCCTCGGATGGCAGCACGAGCAGGGCCGCGCCCGCCAGCGGCGTGTAGGTGTCCACGCCGACCACACGGCGCAGCGGCTTGCTGCCATGCCCGGCTTCGACGACAGCGGTGATGATGCCCTCGCCCACGCCCGCGCTGCGGCGGCCCTCGTCCACCACGAGGATGCGCGCGCATTGGCCGGCATGGCGGGCGATGGCTTCGGCATTGAGCGGAGCCAGCCAGCGCAGGTCGACCACGCGCACCTTCCAGCCGTGCGTGGCCTCGATCTGCCTGGCCGCGCGCAGGCTCATCGGAATGCCGTTGCCGTAGCTGAAGATCACCAGGTCCTTCGCTTCCGGTTCGTAGACGCGCTCCTCGCCGAGGACCATCGCCTCGCCCGGCGCCGGATACGTGAAGCTCCATCCTCCGTCGCCGGCCGCATGCAGGTCCTTGGTCATGTACAGCGCGATCGGCTCGAGGAAGGCGCACACGCGCCCATCGATCTTCACCAGGGCCGACAGCGTGCGCAGCATCGTCGCCGCGTCGTCGCCGCGGCTCGGGCAACCGACCACGAGGCCGGGGATGTCGCGCAGCGCGGTGATCGAGTTGTCGTTGTGGAAGTGGCCGCCGAAGCCCTTCTGGTAGCCCAGCGAGGCGATCCGCATCAGGATCGGGTTGCGGTACTGGCCGTTGCTGAAGAACTGCAGCGAGCAGGCCTCGCCGCGGATCTGGTCGCAGGCATTGTGGAAATACGCGAGGTACTGGATCTCGGGCACCGGCATCATGCCCATGTTCGCGAAGCCCTGGGCGAGGCCGAGGATCATGGTCTCGTCGAGCAGGGTGTTGAACACGCGCGCGTTGCGAAACGCCTTGTGCAGGCCCTTGGTCACCGTGTACACACCGCCCTTCTGCGCCACGTCCTCGCCGAACAGCAGCGACTCGGGGTACTTGCAGAACAGGTCATGCAGGGCGTTGTTGATCTGGATCGCGAGGTGGCGCGGCGGCTGGTTCTCCGGCAGCTTCGCCTCGCTGCCGAACACCGCCGGGCGCTTGTCGGCGAAATCGGTGCGCTGCGCCTCGGCCTTCACCGCGTCGGGCGTGTAGGGCGCCAGCGGCGTGAGCACGTCGTCCAGTTCGGTGAGTTTCGGCCGGCGGTCGGCTTCCTCGGCGGCGGCGAAGCACTTCTTCCTGATCGCCTCGTACTGCGCCAGCAGCGATTCCTTCGTGTACAGGCCGGACTCGAGCGCGATCGCGGCCGAGCGCAGCAGCGGGTCGCCCGCCTCGACCTGCATCAGTTCCTCGACGCTGCGCCACTCGATCTCGAAGTCGGTTCCGGCGTGGCCCATGATCCGCGTGGTGCGCAGGTGCAGGAAGGTCGGGCGGCGCGTGGTGCGGCAGTGGTGCACGGCTCGCGCGACCTGTTCGTAGCCCTGCGCGATGTCGAGGCCGTCGGCGTAGAAATAATCGAGGTCCTGGCGGCCCGCGAAGTTGCGCTCGATCCAGCCGTTGGGCGTCTTCACCGAGATGCCGATGCCGTTGTCCTCGCAGACGAACAGTACCGGCGCCGGCAACTTCTGGTAGGCCGTCCAGCCAGCGGTGTTGAACGCGGTCTGCGCGGTCGCGTGGTTGCTGGAGGCGTCGCCGAAGGAACAGATCGCGATCGAATCGTCGGGGATCGGCAGTTGATGGCCGATGCGCCGGCCTTGCTCGATCGCAACGGCGGTGCCCAGCGCCTTGGGCAGGTGCGATGCGATCGTCGAAGTCTGCGGCAGCACCCACAGCGGCTTGCTGCCCCAGACCTTGTGGCGGCCGCCGGAAGCCGGATCGTCCTTGCTCGCCGCGAACGACAGCGCGGAGTCCATGATCGGATCCATGCCGGGCAGCTTGCGGAAACGCTCGGCCATGAACGCGCCGCTGCGGTAATGCAGGAAGGCCGGATCGGTATGGCGCGTGAGCCGCGCGACCATCGCGTTGCCCTCGTGGCCCGAGGAGCCGATCGTGTAGAACACCTTCTGCTGCACGCGCAGCACGCGCGCCATCAGGTCGAGGTGGCGCGAGATCAATTGCGACTCGAACAGCTCGAGGAAATCGCGCGCGCTGCACAGGCTGCCGTCGAGGACGGACTCGTCGGCAGCCGGACGCGGCTGTGCGCGCCCGTCCCAGTTCTGCACGAACTCGATGAAGTTCTGGTCGCAGACCTCGGCGCGATTGACGTTCTTGTGGCGGGCGGGGATCGGTGTTACGACGGACATAACGAGCCTTGTCTTTGATGTCGGGAGCTGGCCGGGCGAATGGCCGCACGGGGTTGAAAAGGGCTAACGTAGAATCAGGATCGGCCGCGCACCATCTGGCACGCAAGGGTCCGACCCATCGAACGAGAATCGTGGATATGACCGACAGCAGCAATCCGTACCGCGCACCCGATAACCGCGTAGCCGACGCCGAGCCGACGAAGGACATCATTCCTGCCGAACGCTGGCGAAGATTCGTCAACCTGATGGTCGACTATGTCGCCTGCCTCAGCTTGAGCTCTTTCATGGGCACCATGATAGGGCTCGCCGGAGGTGGCGATGCGTTCTTCGCCTTGGGCTTGGCAGGACGCTATCTGCTCTTCAGCTTGGTCATCGTCTCCTATTGCATAGTCTTGGAGTTCACCTTGGGACGGACGCTCGGCAAGTTCGTCACGGGAACGAAAATTGTCGATCGGGACGGGCGCCCCATTTCGCTCAAACAGGCGATCTTCCGGACGCTCTCGCGCTTCATTCCGTTCGAAGCGTTCACGTTCTTCGGGGAAAACGGTCGCGGTCTGCACGACAAGCTGCCTGACACCTACGTTGTGAAGATGCGCTGAGACGTCTGTTAGCTGCCCGACGGCGCTCATTTCGAGGTAGCGATCAGGGCGATGTTCTCGTCGGCGTACGGCGGCATCGCGACGAAGCCCGGTTGCGCCTTCACGCGCGCCAGCCATTCGCCGATGCGCGGGTACGACGCGAGGTCGAACCCACCCTCGTCCGCGCAGTGGGTGTAACCGAACAGGGCGATGTCGGCGATGCCGTAACCGCCGCTGCTGAACCACGCGTTCGTCGACAGGTGCCGCTCCATCACCGCCAGCGCCTGGTGGCCGCGCTCGCGCAGCTTCGGCAGGTCGGCGCGGCGCGGCGAATCGATCGGCGTCCAGCCGCAGATGAAGCGCGCGACCGCGATGCAAGGTTCGTGGCTGTACTGCTCGAAGAACATCCAGCTCAGCGTCTGCGCGCGCTCCCAGGCATCGCCCGCGAAGTACGGCGTGCCGTCGGCGAGCCAGCACAGGATCGCGTTCGATTCGACCATGATGCGGCCGTCGAGCTCGACCATCGGCACCTTGCCGTTCGGGTTCTTCGCCAGGTATCCGGGCGTGCGCGTCGCGCCGTGCGCACTGTCGGTCTCGATCCAGCGATGTTCGCGTCCGAGATGGCCCAGCAGCATCCGCAGCTTGTGGCAGTTGCCCGAAGGGCCGTATCCATACACGGTCAGCATGGTGTCCTCGACTGTGCGGTGCGACGGCCGCCGACAAACGATGCGATGATGGCGCCGGACCCTGCCCTGCGGCGAGGCTGGCGATGTTCTACGAATTCGGCCCGTTGGCTTATGTGTCCGTGCTGGTGGGCGTCTTCGTCGTGCTGTTCCTGCGCTATCGCAGGGGAGCAGGCATGTCCTCGCGGCCGCAGCGCTCGCTGCATGTCGAGACCATCGCCGCGATCGAGTCGGCCCTGCGCAATGGCGATACGATCGAAGCGATCAGTCTTTACCGAGAATGGATGGGTTGCAGTCTGGACGAGGCCAAGGCAGCCATCGAGGTGATCGCCAGGCGCATCGCCGCGCCGCCCTGAGGAGCAAGCGGGCGCGGGCGAGGAAGCATGCGGCGGCAGGATCGGGGAGCCCATCAGTCGGCGCCTTGCAACACCGGCGGCGCCGGCGCGGCCAGCGAAACGCGCCGCGCGAGCCACTCCTCGCGCGATTGTCCCCACACGTCGACGACCACGTTCTCGAACGGCGCCGGCATGGTCGTCCGCCGAAGGACCTGCGAGCCGAGCCGGCGCGCGACGTTCTGCGAAGCGACATTGTCGACGTCGATGCAATGGATGATCTCGCTCCAGCCGAGGTTCGCGAATGCCCAGTCGGCCGCGGCCGTCGCACCCTCGGTGGCATAGCCCTTGCCCCAGGCCTTGCGGTGCAGGATCCAGCCGATCTCATTGCCCGGCCAGCCGTCCGGCCGCCATGGCCCGAGGCTGCCGACCCAATCGCCGCTGGACTTCTCGATGACCGAGAACATCGCGAATCCCTGGATCAGCCACGCGCCCGGACCCTGGAGGAACTTGCGCCACGCCGTCGCCCGCGCCAGGACGCCGCCGAGGTGGCGGGTCGCTTCCGCATCGCCATAGGTTTCGGCATAGGCATCGAAATCCTCGCGCCTGGGCAGGCGCAGGATCAGCCGTTCGGTCTCGATGCGAACGTCGGGGACCTGCATCGGATCAGAACGCGTTGATGCCCGTCAGCTCGCGGCCGACCACGAGCTGGTGCACGGTCTCGGTGCCCTCGTAGGTGATGACCGATTCGAGGTTGAGCGCATGCCGGATCGCGCAATGCTCGGTGGTGATGCCGGCGCCGCCGAGGATGTCGCGGGTTTCGCGCGCGATGTCGATGGCCATGCGGCAGTTGTTCCACTTCGCGAGCGAGACGTGGGTCGGCTGCATCTTGCCGGCGTCCTTCAGGCGGCCGAGCTGCAGCGACATCAGCTGCGCCAGGGTGATCCGGCGCGCCATCTCGGCGAGCTTGAGCTGCACCGCCTGGTTGGAGGTGATCGGGCGGTTGAACAGGATGCGCTCGGCGCCGTACTTCAGCGCCTCGTCGAGGCAGGCCTGGGCCGCGCCGATCGGACCCCAGGTGATGCCGTAGCGCGCCTGCGTCAGGCAGCCCAGCGGACCCTTGAGCCCCTTCACGTTCGGCAGGCGGTTGGCCTCCGGCACGCGCACGCCGTCGAAGAACAGCGCCGAGGTCACCGAGGCGCGCAGGCTCATCTTCTTGTGCACTTCCTGCGCGGTGAAGCCGGGCATGCCCTTCTCCACCAGGAAGCCCTGGATGCCCTCGTCGGTCATCGCCCAGACGATCGCGATGTCGGCGAGGTTGCCGTTCGTGATCCACATCTTGCCACCGTTGATGATCCAGTCGCCGCCGGCGTCGCGCTTGGCGTGGGTCTTCATGTTGGCCGGATCGGAGCCGCCGTGCGGCTCGGTCAGGCCGAAGCAGCCGATGGTCTTGCCTGCCGCCATGCCCGGCAGCCAGCGCATGCGCTGCTCTTCGCTGCCGTAGGCGTAGATCGGGTACATGCACAGCGAGGACTGCACGCTGACGAAGCTGCGGATGCCCGAATCGCCGCGCTCGAGTTCCTGGCAGATCAGGCCGTAGCTGACGCCGTTGAGGCCATGGCCGCCGTATTGCTCCGGCAGGGTCGCGCCGAGCAGGCCGAGTTCGGCGATTTCGGGCACCAGTTCCTTGGGGAAACGGCCCTGGTCGAAGCAGTCGCCGATGATCGGCAGCACGCGCTCGTCGGTGAAGCGCGCCACGGTGTCCTGCACCGCGCGCTCCTCATCGCTGAGCAGGGAACGGACGTCGTAGAGATCGAGGGGATTCAGGGGCATGGGTCGGGAACCGGCAGTCGCGGGGATGGGGATGACGAAAATGAGGCCGTTGCGGCCAGCCAGTCATTTTAACGGCTGGGGTGCGGCGGCGTAACCCCTTGCGAGGCGGCGTGTTGGTCTGGTTTGCATGCCGCAGCCGGGACAGGGGTCGAACGCTTCCCTTCTCCCCTTGGGAGAAGGTGCCGAAGGCGGATGAGGGATGGCTCTGTGTGGATCCGCAGCTTTGGAAAAGCCGAGGCCATGGTCTTCGGCTAGTGATGCTTTCGCGTGAATTCGCAAGGGCTTTCCCTCACCCGCCTTCGGCACCCTCTCCCGGAGGGAGAGGGGAAGACGCAGGGGTCGCGTCACCCGCGACCTGCCTGCCCGCCGGGCACCTCGGTTTCGCGGCAGGCCCGGCCATGCAATTCTGTTTCCCCGTTCAACGTTCCCGCACCATGCTCTTCGACAGCCACTGCCACCTCGATGCGCCAGAATTCGACGCCGACCGCGACGCTGTGATCGAGCGCGCACGCGCGGCTGGCGTGGCGACGCAGGTCGTTCCGGCGGTCGCCGCCGCCGGCTGGCCGAAGCTGCGCGCCCTGTGCGAGAGCCATGAGGGCCTGCATCCGGCCTATGGCCTGCACCCGATGTACCTCGCCGTCCATGAGGAGCGCCACCTGCTCGCGCTGCGGCACGTGCTGCGCGTCGGCCGGCCGGTCGCGGTCGGCGAGTGCGGCCTGGATTTCCACGTCGAAGGACTCGATGCGCGGCGCCAGCAATTCTTCTTCGAGGAGCAACTGAAGATCGCGCGCGAGTTCGGCCTGCCCGTGGTGGTGCACGCGCGCAAGGCGGTCGACGCCGTGATCGCAGCCCTGCGCCGCATCGGCGGACTGCGCGGCGTCGTGCACAGCTTTTCCGGCAGCGAGGAGCAGGCGCGCCAGCTCTGGAAACTCGGCTTCCACCTCGGCATCGGCGGCCCGGTCACCTACGAGCGCGCGCAGCGACTGCGGCGCATCGTTGCGACGATGCCGATCGAATTCCTGCTGCTGGAAACCGATGCACCGGACCAGCCCGACGCCTTCCATCGGGGACAGCGCAACGAACCCTCGCGATTGACCGTCGTCCGCGACTGCGTCGCCGGATTGCGCGGCATGTCGCCGCCCGCGCTCGCATTCGCAACGCAACTCAATGCGCGGAATCTGTTCGCGTTACCCGAGGCCGATTGAATCGCGTCAGCCGTTCGCGGCTTTCAGCAGCAGTTCCAGCGCCCGCCCCACCGCCGCGAAGGCGAAAGCACCAGTCACATGCGTCGCCGCGCCCAGCCCTCCGCCGCAATCGAGCTTGAGCGCAGCCGACGGCTCCATCGAAGGCCGCACGCCGCAGACGCTGCCATCGGGGTGCTGGTACTTCACGTTTTCCAGCGAGTACACCGCCGGGATGCCGAAGTAGCGATCGGGGTTGCGCGGAAACTTGTGGTCCGCGCGCAGGCGCTTGCGCACCAGCGCGAGCATCGCATCGTGCTCGGTGCGGCTGAGGTCGCGCACGCGCACGAGGGTCGGGTCGGTGCGGCCTCCGGCCGAGCCCGACACCACCAGCGGCAGCTTGCGACGCTTGCAGGCGACGACCAGCTCGATCTTGCTGCGCAGGCTGTCGCAGGCGTCGATCGCGACGTCGAAGCCGCGCGCCAGCATCGCTTCCATGTTCGCGGCCACGAGAAACTCGGGCACCACATCGATGTGCGCCGACGGGTTGATCGCCAGCGCGCGCTCGGCCAGCACCGCGCCCTTGCCGCGCCCGTACTGGCCATCGAGCGCATGCGACTGGCGGTTGGTGTTGGACAGGCAGACATCGTCGGCGTCGATCAGGGTGAGCCGGCCGACGCCGCTGCGCGCCAGCGCCTCCACCGCCCAGGAACCGACACCGCCGAGACCGACCACGCCGACGTGGCGATCGGCCAGCCGCAGCGCAGCGCCGGCGCCGTACAGGCGGTCGATGCCGGCGAAGCGTTCGCGGTAGAGACGGGTCCTGCTGTCCATGATTCCGGTGCGTCGCGATCGGTCGAAACGCCATGATATCGTGCGGCCGTCCGCCCCCGATCCGCCCATCGCAGGAGGTTGCATGCGTTACGCAGTCCCGATCGCCCTCGCCCTGGGCCTGGTCATCGGCATCATCGGCACGGTGATGGCCATGAGCGCGTTCAAGAGTGGGCCGCACATGACCAGCGCGCTGATGCACATGCAGGACTTCCACCTGGATGCGCTGGACGCGAACGTGAAGCAGAACCACTGCGCCGCGACCGACAACCTGCCGCACCTGCAGGCACTGCGCGCGCTGTCGAACGACATCGAGCCGATCTTCCTGCCGGTCGAGAAGGAAGCCGACTTCCGCCAGAAGGCGAGCAACCTGCGCGCCGCGCTCGACACGACGCTGGCCGCGCCGCCGGCCGATTGCCCGTCGCTGAGTGCGGCGATGACCAAGATCGGCCACGAGTGCAAGGCCTGCCATCAGGAGTTCAAGCACTGATGCGCGGGCATCGCCGCAGTTTCGTCGTCGCGGCGCTGGTGCTCGCCCTCGCCGCCTGCGCGACGAATTCCACCGTGAGGGAACCGATGCCGGCGCCGGGTACGACCGTGATCGTTCCGCCCAATGCCGGACACGGGGCGCCGAACCCGGCGTCCCGCTGCATTGCCGGCGACGGCCGGGTGGTGCGGCTGACGAATCCAGACGGGCACGACGCGGCCGGCACGATGAGCGGCGGCGTCCTCGGCGGCGTGCTGGGCAACGCCACGAACGAACAGGACGCGCATCCGTCAGCAGGCGGCAATGGTCCGGGCCACGACCTCTATGTGCAGATGGACGACGGCCGCAAGCTGATCGTCAGCCAGCGCGAACTGGGCGGCATCGGCATGGGTTCGCGCGTCAGTGTGGACGCGAACTGCCGCGCACGCCTGGTGCGCTGAGGGAACGTCGCACATAAAAAAACCCGGAGCGTTTCCGCTCCGGGTTCCGATGGCAATGCGCCGGGTTGAGCTTACATCGGCTCGACTTCTTCAGCCTGCAGGCCCTTCTGGCCCTGCACGACCTTGAAGCTGACTTTCTGGCCTTCCTTGAGGCTCTTGAAGCCAGTGCCCATGATCGCGCGGAAGTGCACGAACACATCCTCGCCGTTCTCGCGGGCAATGAAGCCAAAACCCTTGGCATCGTTGAACCATTTCACGGTGCCCATCTGACGATCCGACATAAATCACTCCTGGTGCTTTCGGTCTTGATTGGCCGTTGCCGGCCGGTGGTACTGGGTCTGCAAGAGTACGTCGATGGAGACGATGGAGCGGATCTTCAGATCAGACACGCATCGGGTCACGATCTACAGTGACATGCAACACCAGCGGCCGAAGTGTAGTTCAAGCTTTCGCGCAATGCGAGGGAGGGGGCGGCGGTTTGCGAAGCGTATTTCTGTTGCGTCGCAACATCGCCGAGCGGCGTCCGCGACGCATGATGGAAGCCGGCGCAGCGACGGCCCATCTTCCCCAAGCCGCACGAAGAAACCGAAGACCCTTCATGGATCATCACCTGCTCGCCTACATCGCCTCGGCGGTGCTGATCGTGCTCGGCATCATCGGCACGGCCGTGCTGCTGCCGGGCGTTCCGGTGGTGTTCGCGGGCATGTTGCTCGCGGCCTGGGCGGACGACTTCCGGGTGATCCCGGTATGGGCCGTCGTCGTCCTCGCCGTGCTGACCCTGCTCGCGATCGCGGTCGACTCCGTCGCAAGCCTGCTCGGCGCGAAACGCGTCGGTGCGAGCAGGCTGGCGATCGCCGGTGCTGCGGCGGGCACGATCGTCGGACTGTTCTTCGGACTGCCAGGCCTGCTGTTCGGTCCCTTCCTCGGGGCGATCGGCGGAGAACTGCTGCACGGCCGCGATCTCGATCACGCCACGCGGGTGGGCATGGGGACGTGGATCGGCATGATCGTGGGGATGCTGTTCAAGCTGGTGCTGGTGTTCGCGATGCTGGGAATCTTCCTGTTCGCGATCTTCGTGAGGTAGCGGGCGGTCTTGGCTGCTCGCCCTGCCCGTCTTGCCTGGGTCTTGAACAGCAAAGCGTTCCGCGCGTCAGCGCGAAACGCTATTGCTCATGCGTGGCTGGACCGAAGAAGGGATACCGCCTGGGTGGATCCCGCCTTCGCGGGGATGACGAGCAAGGGAGGGGAGACGACAGGCGATGTCGTCAGTTGCCGTCGAGTTCCATCCACCGCGCATACGCGGCCTCGAGTTCGGACTGGCGCGCCGCGAGATCGGCATTGGCGGCGGTGATGTGGGCCGCGCCGTTGCGATAGAAATCCGGCTCCTGCATCGCAGCCGCACGTCCCGTTATATCCGCTTCCAATGCCGCGATGCGCGCGGGCAACTGCTCCAGCTCGCGTTGCTCCCTGAAACCGAGCTTGCGCCTTTGCGGGGGCGATTCGACTTTCGGCGTGGGCTGCGGCTGCGGCGTGAGCTGCGGCTTCGCCGGGGCAATGACGGTCGTCTTCGGCCGCTGCCGCAGCCAGTCCGAATAACCACCCACGTAATCGCCGATGCGGCCGTCGCCTTCGAACACGAGCGTGCTCGTCACCACGTGGTCGAGGAAGTCGCGGTCGTGGCTCACCAGCAACAGGGTGCCCGGATAGTCGGCCAGCAATTCTTCGAGCAACTCCAGCGTCTCGACGTCGAGGTCGTTGGTCGGCTCGTCCATCACCAGCAGGTTCGACGGCTGCGCGAACAGCTTCGCCAGCAGCAGGCGGTTGCGCTCGCCGCCGGACAGGCGCGTGATTGGCGCGCGCGCGCGCTCCGGCGTGAACAGGAAATCCTGCAGGTAGGCGAGCACGTGCTTGCGACCGTTGTTGGTCTCGATGAATTCGAGGCCTTCGGAAACGTTGTCGAGCGCGTTCCAGTCCTCGCGCAGCGCGGCGCGGTGCTGGTCGAAGTACGCGACCTGCAGGTGGGTGCCGACCTTGACCTCGCCGGACTGTGGCGCGATCTGGCCGAGCAGCAGGCGGATCAGGGTGGTCTTGCCGACGCCGTTCGGGCCGATCAGGCCGATGCGGTCACCGCGCAGGATCGTGGTCGTCAGCTCGCGCACGATGGCGCGGCCGTCGTACGCGAACGACACGTCCTCGGCCTGGATCACCTTCTTGCCCGAAGCCTGCGTCTCCAGCGCGGTGAGCTTCACCTTGCCGACCTGCTCGCGCCGCTGCGAGCGCTCGTTGCGCATCGCCTCGAGCCGGCGCACGCGGCCCTCGTCGCGGGTGCGGCGCGCCTTGATGCCCTGGCGGATCCACACTTCCTCCTGGGCCAGCAGCTTGTCGAAGCGCGCGTTCTCCTGCGCCTCGGCGTGCAGGCGCTCCTCGCGGCGGCGCAGGTAGTTGTCGTAGTCGCCGGGCCAACTGGTGACGCGGCCGCGGTCGATCTCGACGATGCGGGTGGCGAGCGAGCGCAGGAAGCGGCGGTCGTGGGTGACGAACACGAGGCTGCCGCGGAAGCCGCGCAGGAATTCCTCGAGCCAGTCGATCGAGGCGATGTCGAGGTGGTTGGTCGGCTCGTCGAGCAGGAGCACGTCGGGCTCGGCGACGAGCGCGCGCGCGAGCAGCACGCGGCGCTTCATGCCGCCCGAGAGCGACGCGAACGCAGCGTCTTCGGGCAGGTCGAGCTTGCTGATGACTTCGGTGACGCGGCGTTCGAGGTCCCAGCCGTTGGCGCGCTCGATCCTCGCCTGCACGTCCGCGAGCGCGTCCATGTCGACATCGGCCGCATGGCTGATGTGATGGAATTCGGCAAGCCAGTGGCCGAGTTCGCCCAGGCCATCGGCAACCACGTCGAACACGTCGCCGTCGGTGCCCTGCGGCACTTCCTGCGCGAGCCGGCCGACGCGCACGCCTTCGGAGAAACGGATCTCGCCGTCGTCGGGCACGATCTCGCGCGCCAGCAGTCGCAGCAGGGTGGACTTGCCCGCACCGTTGCGACCGACCACGCAGATGCGCTCGTTCGCCTCGATGCCGAGCACGACGTCGTCCAGCAGCGCCGGGCCGCCGACGCCGTAGTGCGCATTCTGGAAAGTGATCAGGGCCATTGCCTTGCTTCCGTTCGTGGTGAGCCTGTCGAACCACGGACGGCGATCGTATGAGCGTCGAAATACCCGTATCGCGGCGCCGTCATTGCTGCCGCGTGGCGATCCGGCCAGAAATCGCCGCCACTTCCGGCATCAATGATGATGTCCGCCCGCGCCGTGCACATGGCCGTGCTCGAGCTCCTCGGCGGTGGCGGCGCGCACGTCGGCGACTTCGATCGCGAAATGCAGGGCGACGCCGGCCAGCGGATGATTGCCGTCGACGGTGACGTTCTCGGCATCGACCGCGGTCACCATCACGACCATAGGGCCCTGCCCGCCCTGCGCCTGGAACTGCATGCCCGGCTCGATCGTGTCGACGCCCTGGAAGGCGGCGCGCGGGACGACCTGCACGAGCTGCGGATGGCGCACGCCGTAGCCGAACTCGGGCGCGACGACCACGTCGAACTTCTCGCCGACGCTGCGGCCGGCCATCGCCTGCTCCAGGCCCGGCACGATGTTGCTGGCGCCGTGCAGGTAGGCCATCGGCTCGCCCGCGGGCGAAGCGTCGATCACTTCGCCGGCATCATTGGTGAGGGTGTAGTGGAAGCTCGCAACGGTGCGATCGGCGATCTGCATGGACAGTCTCGATGAGGGAAAGGAAACGCGGATCGGGCACGGCGACAACGGCTGCCCGATCCGACGGGGTGCGTGGGATCGGCGCGCATTGTACCGGCTCGGGAGCCGAAAGCCGCCGTCAGCGGGCGCAGGCGTCCAGCGGCAGGCTCAGGGCCTGCAGGGTGTCGCCCTTGGCGGACTGCGCGAAAGCGGTCAGGCCGAGATGGTCGATGCGGGCATCGCGCGGGGGCGCCATGTGCAGGTCGCGCGCCCACTGCGCGCCGGCCAGCGGATACGGCCCGAGCAGGCGCCGCACGACGCGCTCGTGGCGGAGGAGGACGCCGTCGTTCTCGCCCGCCTTGACCTGGGTGGACAGGTCGTTCTCGTACAGCGCCAGGTAGAGCGATCCGGATGGCAACGACGGAGCGCCGTGCGGCATGGCCTTGAGCGCGACATCGAAGCCGTCGCCCGCCCGTTTCGCGTCGATGTCGAACGACAGCGCGCCCGGCTGGCTCACGACGGCGCGGAGTCCGGCGACCACATCGGCGCTCGAAGACCAGTGAAAGCCGACACGCTCGCCCAGCATCACCTGTGGCGTGTAGACGGTATGGCCTCCGGTCGCCGCGAGCACGCGATCGCGCTGGCGCGCGCTGAACGCGCCGGCGCCGAAACGGTCGACCCAGCCGATCGAATCCCAGTAGTCGACGTGGAAAGCCAGCAGGCTCAGGTTGTCGGGGTTGGCCGCATGCGCCAGCGCCGCGAACCAGCGATCGGCCGGTGGACAACTGCTGCAGCCTTCCGAGGTGTACAGCTCGACCAGCGCGCCGCGCTGTGCTCCTGAGGCCGCATGGCAGACCTGCGCCGGAGTAACCGCACCGGCCGACGCTGCGACCGCCAGCAAGCCCGATAGCAGCGCCAGCAACCGGGCTGGCAGCAGGCGCGAACCGGGCGGCCGCGAGCGGAGCGGCCCTTCGCACGCATCGACCCATGGATTTGCATGCGAATCGTCAGGCATCGGCGCAAGTCTCGCGGTCGACGCGCGGGAAAGGCTGTCGTGGTTCATGCGATCTCCATTCGTTCCATGGCCTGTGCATGGGACGGACAGAGACGGAAATCCTTGCAGGGCATCCACGGGCCAGTCGATCGCCGCTGCCGGTACTGCTCAGCCCAGCACCGAAGCCAGGTCGCCCTCGATCTTTTCCGGCGTGTCGGTGGGCGCGTAGCGCTTGATCACCTTGCCGTCGCGGCCGATCAGGAACTTCGTGAAATTCCACTTGATCCCGTCGATGCCGAGGAAACCGCTCTTCTCCTGCTTGAGCCATTTCCACAGCGGGTGCGCCCTGGCGCCGTTGACGTCGATCTTGGCGTACATCGGGAAGGTCACGTCGTAGGAGATCGAGCAGAAGTTCTTGATCTCGTCGGCGTTGCCCGGCTCCTGGTGGCCGAACTGGTCGCAGGGGAAACCCAGCACCTCCAGGCCTTCGTCCTTGTGCTGGCGGTACATCTTCTCGAGCCCCGCGTACTGCGGCGTGAAACCGCACTTGCTGGCGACGTTGACGATCAGCAGCGCCTTGCCGCGGAAGGCGTCGAGCGGCTGCTCGTCGCCGTCGATGGTCTGGGCGGAGAAGTCGAAAGCGGTGGTCATGGCGGCGTTCCCTCGGCGGTCGTGTCCGCGCCACTTTAGCGCGAACACGCATTCGGGTCCCGTGAAAGCAGGCCTCCGCGCCGTTGTGCGAACTACTTCTTCAGCGCCTTCACCGCGTCCAGGGTTTCCTTGACGTGGTTGGTCGGGCTGAGGTCGGAGTAGACGTGCACGATCTGGCCCGAAGGCGCGATCACGTAGGACGTGCGGTTGGACCACTCCGGCTTCTGCACCAGCACGGCGTCGTACTGCTTGGCGATCTTGACGCCCGGATCGGCCGCCACCGGGAACTTGCCGCCGCAGTGTTCGGTTTCCTTCGAGAAGTCGGCGAGCTGGTCGACGTTGCCGGCGGTGACACCGATCACCGAAGCGTTGCTGGCCTTGAACTGGTCGATGGCCTCGGAGAACAAATGCGCCTCGATATTGCAGCCCGAGGTATGCGCGGCCGGGAAGAAGTACACGACGACCGGTCCCTTCTTCAACGCGTCGGCGAGGTGGAAGGTGAAGGGCTTGCCCGCGAGATAGGCCGGCGCGGTGAAATCGGGCGCCTTGTCGCCGTCCTTCAGGGCGGCGAAAGCCGGAAATGCGCAAGCGGTGAAACCTAGGGCGACAACAGCGAGACGGGTCATGTGTTTCATGGCGTTGGCTCCGGGGGACTGGTGCGTCTTATACACCTTTGCGGCAAGATCAGTCGCCGCAAAAGCTGTCGTTGAAAGATTGGTCATCACGTGATCATTCAGCCCGTTTTGCTAGCAAGCCGAGGTTTGGACCCGGTATATCGTAAATGTGCCCCGCCCTTTGTTCGTCGAAGTGAACGACCGAAAGGTCGCTCAAATCAATTTCGACAGCGCCGAATTGCTTGGACCGCAAAACCCCAAAGGCGCGAACTTCCTCTACATGCTTCCTGTTCACCGACGCGCCGTAAAGTCTGATACTGATGATTCTGATCGTGACGCCGGAAGGAACCAATTCAATAATATCCGATTGCTTCCAGTGACAAAAGCCATATTTTCCGGATCCCGAACACTCGGGCGGCAAATGAATGTTGTCGCTAGGCGGCGCCGCAAATTCAATGGAATCCATCGACTTTGCGCGAGCCACATCACTCGGAACAGCAAGGACCAGCCTTCTGCCAGCCATTCCTTCGCTTGAATACATCAAAACAAGCGGGGCAGTTGTTGTGAATGCTTCGCCCTTTTTATAGTAGACGAACAAATCATCTCTATTGATACCCGCGCCAGCAACGGTTGAGAACGCCGTCAAAAATATAATGAAAAACACACTTATCATTTTCTGGCACATACAGTGACCTGTGAAATTCTTGTGATCAACACTTAAGGGACAGTTAAGCGAAAATGAGACGTGAGAACTTCTGGTCACACACAAGCGTCACGGGGAAGGGGGTCCACAACAAGGTCCCTTCCGTGCTTTTTTAAAATATTTTCCGCCAAGAAGATGGACAGCCTCGTAGTAAGCTCCAGCGAGCCTGTTGCAAAGCACGGCTTGGGCGCCACTATATCCTTCGCATTGATGGTGTAAACAAGCACCAAAATTGTCATCGCAAACTTGCTTAGAAACTCCACTGAGCTTCCCGCTACAACCATAACAGTTGTCATGCTCAGCGCAACAGCTCTTGAACGGAAAATGAAAAGGATTGTCTGGCACCAATCTATTTGTGATCCCCGACCCACATATTTCGCCAAGGCCGGTCATGTCGGCCTGTTCTAACGGCTGCAATTTTGCATAGCTATACGTACTAATCCCTCCAAGCAATCCGATCGGATCGCTTTCGACGTATCGTCCCGTACCTGAGTCGTAGTCCCTGAAGTAGTTGTAGTCCATCCCCGATTCGGCGTCGTACGTTTGCCCCGGGAATCTCAGGTTGAGGGCGAGCGTCGAGCCGTTGAGGTTCGTCGGCAGGCTGAGCCCGAACGGTTCACCGAGGATCGACCAGTTCCAGATCGCCAGATTGCTGGCCGCATCGATCACCACGCGCGGCGTGCCCAGGTGGTCGGGCTCGATGGACTTGACCGTGTTGCTGGCCCCATCGAGAACGCCGACCGGCAGGTCGTCCATCCAGAGGTATTCGGCGATGGTCGCGTTCGAATTGTTGAAATCTCCGAGCCGATGTCCCGACTCGTCGTAGACCGTCTTGACCGTCTGGCTCGTGTCGCCGGCCTTGCTCTTCATCACCCGCTGGCCCAGCGCATTGGTCAGGTACTGCTTCTTCAGGACGCCGCCCAGGGAAAACTGGTCCATCCGGTCGGTGTCGTCGTAATGGAAACCCTGTCCGCCTACGCCGGCGCCGATGCTGAGCGTGTTGCCGGCGCCGTCGTACTGCCGCGCGGTCGTGCCGACGTCCCACAGGTGATGGCTGCCGTTGGGGTCGTAGGTGTAGGCGACCACTCCCAGCGTGCCCTGCTGTTCCGTCATGCGGTTTCCGGTGGTGTCGTAGGTGTAGCGCCACAGATGGTTGCCGCTCAGGTCGTTCGCCTGGGTCAGCCGGTTCAGGCCGTCGTAGACGAACTTGTTGCCGGTCGTGGCAGAGGTCTTGATCTGCGTCAGATTGCCGACCGCATCGCGGCTGTAGGTCAGGTTCAGGCCGTCACCGACGCTCGAGCCATCCACCACGCCCTGGATCACGTAATCGAGGTCATAGCTGCGGCTGAGCGTGCGCACGTTCGCGCCCGATCTGTAGGTGATCGTGTTCGCCGGACCGAAAGGGCTGTAAGCCACCGCGCTGACCAGGCTGGTCGCACTCGACTGGCCGCTGAGCTGGTACTTCACGATCTTGATGCGATCGTTGTTGTCGCGCGCGTAGGAGACGATGGTGCCGTTGGGTTCGGTCTCCGAGGTCGGGCGTCCGTCCTTGCCGTAGGCGTAGGACACCGGGAAGGCCGCGCCGGAGACCGTCTGGGTCTTCTTCGTCGTGTCGCCGAACCGGTTGTAGCAGAACGTCGTGGAGCCGGATCCGTCAGCCACGGTCGACATGCGGCCCAGGGACAGGCGATTGGGCGAGACGCAACCGGTGGCGGGCGTGTCCCAGGTGTAAGTGACGTCGAGCGAGGGCGTGGCCGGATAGTTCGTGTGGGTTGGCCGGTTCAGCGCGTCATAGGTGTAGATCGTGGTCACCGCAGGCACGCGCGCGTCGACCTGGCTGGTGCGGTTGCCGGCCGCGTCGTAGCCATAGGTCGTGATCCCGGTGTCGGGGCTGTCCAGTCCGGTCTGGTTGTCGAGGCCGTCGAAGCTGTAATACGTATGCAAGCCCTGCGGATCGGTCACCTCGCTCAGGTGGTCGAGCGCGTCGTAGGCGTAGTTCGTGAAGGCCTCCTGCGCCGGCAGGTCGGCGGCCTGGTCCAGCTTCACCAGCCGGTTGCGCGGGTCGTAGGTGTTGTTCGTGACATGGTTGCGGCCATCGGTGGCGGTCTGGACATTGCCATTGCCGTCGTAGAGGTAGCTCATCGCCAGCGCCGACACGCCCGCGTTGGCGTTCTTCGTGTCCTGCAGGCGACCGAGCACGTTGTAGTCGCGCAGCGCCTTGTGCTTGATCGTGTTGCCGGAGTTGTGGAAGTCCTCTTCCTTGCGGTCGCCGGCGTCGTCGAGCACGTAGTGCAGGTGCTCGCTCATGCGGTTGGTGACGTCGGTCAGGCGGTGCGCGTTGTCGTAACCGAAGATCTCGTAGTCGCCTACCGGATGGGTGACCTGCTTGACCTGGCCTACGCCATCGTAGGTCCAGGTGGTGATGCGGTCGTTGGTCGAGGTGCCCGTTGCGGCGTAGCGCACGGCACGCTGGGTGGGCCAGCCGCGCGGATGGTAGGCGAACTCGGTCGGCACGCCATTGGCGTCGAGGATGCGGATCGGGCGGCCGTCGGCGTCGTAGGTCGTGTACGTGGTGACGTGGCCGAGTGCGTCGGTGACGGTCTGCAGGTCGCCAATGCGATGCGGGCAGGTTGTCGGCGCGGTCGCGCAGGTGCTGTCGTCGCTCGCGTAGTACGCGTAGGTCGTGGTGTCGTTGACGTCGGTGCGCGGGCCCTTGGCGGTCAGCACCTGGCCAATCAGCGGGCAACCGCCGCCGGATTCGCAGTACGTCCACGCCCACTGCCGCACGCCGGTCGGTGCGTTCGTCTGCGAGCCGCAGGTGTAGCTGGTCGCTCCGGCGACGTTCGGATCGATCAGGCAACGGAACAGCGGCTGGCCGCGGCCGTTATAGGCCCACTTCGTCGTCTGCACCGTTGTTGGCGTCGTACCGGAGTTGTCGATCACGTCCTGCTGGGTCGGGACGCGGAAGCCGCTCGCCCATTGCGTGTTGATCGTGCGCTTGGCCGAGGTGTCGCTCGAGCTCGTCGGCGGGATGCCTTCCACGCGCTGGGTCTCGAGGCCACGCGGATGGCTGTTGCCGTCGAGCGCGGCGAAGGCGTAGGTCGCCTGGTTGCCGTCGAAATCGGTGCTGGCGTTCGGGTATCCGTTGGCGTCGTAGCCGCGCGACTTGTCACGCGCGCTGCAGGAATCGCAGGCCACGTCCAGCGAGGCCGGATGCGCTACCGTGAACTTCACCGTAAAACCATAAGTGCGCGCCTGGCCGAGCGCGTCGGTGAAACCCGTGGTGCCGTTGCTGTTGAAGGTCAGCACGGTCTTGTCGATGGTGCCGCCGGTGTAGGGGCCGTGCACGCTCAGCACGGCGCGGCCCTGGCTGTCGTAGCCCCAGCTCGCGTAGCGCTGGCTGTTCTCGTCGGTGATGCCGGTCAGGGCGTTGGGCCAGGAAACAGCAACCTGCCCCGCCTCGTTGTAACTGTAGGTGCGGGTCTTGGTCGTGCCGCCAACGTCCGGATAGACGACCGTGGCGAGGTTGCCAGCCGTGTCGTAGGTGTACTGGATGATCGCGCCATTGCCGTCGGTGAGGCTGGTGAGCTGGCCGCTGGTGTTGTAGCCGAACGCTAGCGTGTGGCCTTGCGGATCAGTCACTTTCTGCACGTCGTTGGCGTAGTTTCCGCCGGGGGTGACGTAGCTCAGTGTCTGCGTGAGGCCATCGCGGTTGGTGATGCTTGTCAGGCGGCCAATGCCGTCGTACTTCTCCACCGAGTCATCGGTGTTGGTCAGGGTCGCCGTGGGAATGCCGTTGCCATCGATGGTCGCGCTCAGGCGCACGGCGACATCGTTGTCGGGAGTCCATACCCCACCCACGAGGTTGAACCGCAGGATCGACCCGTCCGGACGGTAGGCAACTGCCTGCGTGGTCGTGCTCGCTCCGGTTGCGGGCATGAAATAGATCGACGCGAGGTAGCTGTGCATCCACGCCACGCCGACGGGAACCGGCTGGTTAAGCCAGGTACGGCTGCTGTCGTAGGTCCGTTCGAAACGCAGCGGGAAGGCGCCGGCACCGGCATAGTCGATGTCGACCTGCTGCTTGTCGCCGGTCCCGACATCGACCGGATTGCCCACTGGAATCAGGCAGCACTTCCGCGGGCCGCACTGTCCCGTTTCCGGATCGATCAAGGCACTGATCGTGCAAGAAACGGATGCCGTCAGGCCGGCGACGTAAGCGTTCTGCTGCCCGTAGGAATCGATCGGCTGCCAGATGCCCGAGACCAGCTCATCGACGTATCCCGTGCAACTGAATTGGTCGAATCCGTCGTCTTCGCCCACCCCGAGCAGGCGGTATCGCCATTGGGCATTGGGGTGGTTCTTCTGCTGCGTCCGCATGTCGTTGCGCAGGGTGCTGATACACCCTTCGCCCACGCTGCGCAGGTGCGGCAGGCTGGCCTCGTTGCTGCCGTTCCAGCGATTGTCAACGTAATAGGTCGCGACCTTCTGCCCGGCCAGCGCGTTGCCGGCCAGGAGCAGCAGCAGGATCCATCCGATACACCAGCGAGCCATGATCGTCTCCCCGAGATCGCATCGATCCCCGTGCGACCTGCCTACCGCGACATTTCACGCTAGCACAATTTCGATGCGGCGCTGCGCAACAGCGCAGGTGGCGTGGCTTTTCACACGCCCAACAAAAAAGCCCCGGATCGCTCCGGGGCTTTCGATGCAGCGATGGCGCGCAGGTCAGACGACCTGGACCGCTTCGGCCTGCAGGCCCTTCGGGCCCTTGACGACTTCGAAGCTCACCTTCTGGCCTTCCTGCAGGGACTTGAAGCCCGTGCCCTGGATGGCGCGGAAATGGACGAACACGTCCTCGCCGCTCTCGGGGGTGATGAAACCGAAGCCCTTGGCATCGTTGAACCACTTCACGGTTCCGCTCTTGCGCTCAGACATTTGCAACTCCTGGTACTTGGATTGAAATTCGCGACCACCGGGCCCGGTGACCGTGACTGCATTGCTGAGGAGCAATCGGGAACGATGGAGCGGATCACAACGACGGCGGTCTTGCATCGGCCGCTGGAAAACTTTGATCTACCGCATCGGGACACGGTTAACAGTGACCCAGGCAAACACAGTGCGGGGCAAGATACTCGCGCACGCCGCGAAATTCCAGTGCGGGCCGGGGCAGCGGGCCCCGATGGCGGCGGCGTGACCTCCGGGGTAGCTGAAATCAGGACGCATCCTGGTGTATGAATGCAGGCGGCGACGCATCGCGGATCGCCGCACCGTACCCATCCACCTCCGGAGACCATCCATGTCCAAGGGCCTCGACAAGAAGAAGGAAGACAAGAAGAAGCCGTCCAAGACGCTGAAGGAAAAGCGCGCCGACAAGGCCGCCAAGAAATCCGGCAAGTGACGCAGTGACGCGCCCGCACAGCGGGCGCCTTGGTCACTGCGTCATCCCCGCAACTGCGCGCGACTGGATCGCGCGCGAACGGCGAAGCCGGCCCGAAGGGCGAACGCCAGGGATGGCGTGAGTCAAGCGGGGATGGTTTCTACGTGTCCCCGACCACCAGGTCCGCCTGGTCGGGATGCCTGCGCAGCCAGGACGCCGCATAGGCACACCTCGGCTCGACCTGCATCGCATTCGCACGCGCCATGTCGACCGCGTGCTTCATCAGGGCCGAAGCGATGCCACGTCCGGCCAGCGCCTCGGGCACCTCGGTATGGCGGATCACGAGTGTTGCACCCTCGATACGGTATTCAAGCACGCTCGGATGGCCGTCCACCTCGACTTCCAGGCGCTGGCGTTGCGTATTGTCGATGATCACCAGTTCCATGCCGGCCTCACCATTCCATGCCATCGGGCAACAGCCCGCGCAGTTCGGCGTCGGTGATGTTGCGCCACTGTCCGGGCTTGAGGTGACCGAGCTTGACGTTGCCGATGCGCACCCGTACGAGCTGCTTCACCCGCATCCCGAAGTGCGCGGCCATCAGCCGGATCTGCCGGTTCAGCCCCTGCACCAGCACGATCCGGAATCCGAAACGGCCGAGCTTGCCGGTCCTGCACGGCAGCGTGACCTGCCCGTGCACCGGCACGCCGCGCGACATGCCGCGCAGGAATTCGTCGGTGACCGGATGGTTCACCGCCACCAGGTACTCCTTCTCCAGCTTGTTCTCGGCGCGCAGGACGGCGTTGACGATGTCGCCGTTGCTGGTCAGCAGGATCAGGCCTTCGGAATCCTTGTCGAGCCGGCCGATCGGGAAAATCCTCTGCTCGTGGCCGACGAAGTCGACGATGTTGCCCTTGACCGCGCTCTCGGTCGTGCAGGTGATCCCGACCGGCTTGTTGAGGGCGATATAGACATGCTTGCGGGCGCCAGGCTTGGCCACGCGCGCGTGCAGCTCGCGCCCGTCCACACGCACGTCGTCGCCCTCTTCCACCTGGGCGCCCATGCCCACGGCCTGCCCGTTGATCGTGACGCGCCTTTCGGCGATCAGCCGATCCGCCTCGCGGCGCGAGCAGAAGCCGGTTTCGGCGATGTGCTTGTTCAGTCGCATGGGCGCGCATGCTGGCACAGGCGGCTGCACGGAGCCAGAAAAACCGCGCGCCCGTCCCGTTTCAAGCGAAGGACTTCTTCCGGGCGGTGACGTTTACCGGTGGCGAGAGGCCGTCGCGCCTCGATTTCCCACGAAAGCCGCGCGTTCCGGGCGCTCAGGCGCCCGGAACGCGTCGTGCGGGTTACTGCGTCAGCGCATTGATGAAGGCCGCGCCGATCGGGCTGCCCCAGCCGGTCACCAGGTCGAAACCGGCGACCGCGTTGAAGCCCGCGCCCTTGCCGAGGTCCGGCTTGTTGTTGCCGCTGGTGACGTCGTGGAAGTCGCTGTGATAGCCGGTTCCGAGCGCGAAGGTATAGAGCTTGGTGTTGACGAAGCCCACGGTGCCCTTGCCCGCCGCCACCGACTGCTGGTTCGCCAACGCGAGCAGGCCTGCCCAGCGCGGCGCGGCGAAGCTGGTGCCGCCGTAGCCGGTTTCGAACTTGCCGTTGACGACGGTCGGGTTGTCGAAATCGCCTTCGGCCGCCACGTCCGGATCGTTGCGATAGCTCTTCGAACCCTGGTTGGCGGTGGTGATCACGCCCGACAGCAGCTGGTAGGAAGGCGTGGCCTCGCCCGCGTTGCTGATGAAACCGCCGCCGCTGTACGGCCAGCCCGTTTCGGAAACCCACGAACCACCCGGCCCGGACGTGACCAGCGAGGTGCCGCCGACGTCGACGATGTTGGCGTCCGCCGAAGGCGCGATCCAGGTCTTGGTGTTGTAGGCGCCGTCGTCGCCGGTCGCGTTGAGGAAGGTCTGGCCCTGCGCGGCCATCTGCTTGTAGATCGGGTCGTCGGTCGCGTTGCTGAAGCCGCCGCCGCCCCAGGAACAGCTGATCACCTTGGAGGTGTTGTCGCTGACCATCCTGTTGAGGATCGCGGTCGCGCCGGTACCCTCGTAGAACTGCACCTGGGTCAGGCCCGGCGCCATGCCGATCACGTTGACGATGTCGAGGATCTGCTCGCCGTCGTCGCACTTGCTGGTGCACGCGCCGCTGTAGCCGCCGACGAGCACGTTGTTGACCGGCACCGAGGAGGTCATGCCGGTCTTGCTGTAGAACAGCGCCAGGTCGGCGCTCTTGTAGCCATCGAAGGAGAAGATGCCGACGGTCTGCCCGGCGCCGGTGAGCGAGCCGCTGCCGTAGTACGCGGCACGCATGTCGCTGGGCAGGTACTCGCCGGACGGCCCGGAACCATGCGTGCGTGTCACCGCGTTGATGTGTTCGACTTCGTTGCCGCGGCGCAGGTGGTTGACCTTGGCGTTGACGTCGCTGAGGTCGGAGATGGCGAGCAACGGAACGCGCAGGTCGAGCGTGGGCTCGCGGTCGGGCGCGAAGAAGCTGCGCGCCTCGGTGGGATGCCTGAACGTGGTCATCTGCACGTGCAGGGCGCGGTTGATCGCGGCGACCGATCCGGCGACGTTCACGACGTGGCGGTTCGGGCTGGTCTCGACGACCTTCAGGCCGTTGGCGCCGGCCCAGCGCACGACTTCGGCGTAGTCGGCCGCGGTCGCGCCGAAACGAGCGGTGAATTCGGCGACCGACAGGTAATGGTGGTAGTCCGCGCTGGCCGGGTTCTGCAGGCGCGCGAGCAGCGCGTCGAGTTCGGCCTCGTTGCGCAGCGGCAGCACCAGCGAGAACTGCAGGTTGCGGCCTTCATCCATCGCGGCGATGCGCGCCGCGTGGCCGGAGGCGACAGCCTCGGGGACGTTGGCGACCTGCAAGCGGTTGGCAACGCCTGCCTGCGCGGAAGCCGCCAGCGCGAGCGCGCCCGCGATCAGCAGGACGGGAACGGCCTTCCTGTAGCGGGACATGTTGAAACCGGACATGCTGAAACCGGACATGCCGCGACGCGAGTTGCGGGTCGACGCTGCGTTCACAAGGATCTCTCCGACGGATGGACGTGGACGGCACCTTCGCGGTGCCGCTGCGCATGCGCATCCCTGCATGCCGTCGTCGCGTCCACGCCCCTGCGCGGGACGCGGCGAATTCCAGTCGCCGACAGGCGACCAACGCAAGCTACCGAAGACTGGCCATGCCCGCAAGCAACCGTTTCCGGGCGTTTACGTGTGCGGCTCGCCCACCTCGAGCACCACGAAACTGCCGGCCTTCATCGGCGGGCGCGCATGCGGCGGCGAACCCGACGGCAGCGGATCGAAATCCGCCGCGGGCAGGTAGAGCCGGTGCGCGGTCTCGTCGAGCACGATCGTGCGCGCGCTCTTCTGCGTGGGAATCGTCGCGACCACGCGGTAGTGGTCGGCATCGTCCTGGTGCGCGACGGTCAGCGTCCCGTCGTGTCCGTTCGGGACGAACACCAGCGAACTCGCCGCGTCGAACACCGCACCGTCCGGCCCGTCGCCGATCGCGACGTCGGCGACGTGCTTGCCGTTGTCGGCGTCGGTGACGACCAGCTTGTGGTTGTCGCAGGCCGAGAACACGCGACGATGGACGTCGTCGATCGCCAGCCCCGACGGCTCCTCGCAACCGGGCATCGGCCACGTCGCCATGACCTTCATCGTCGCCGCGTCGATCCGGACGAGCTCGGCCTTGTCCTCGATGTTCGCGTAGATCTGGCCGTGCCCGTCGGCGCGCGCGAATTCGGGCTTGCCGTCGAGCGCGATCGTGCCGACGACCGTCCGCTTGGCCGGATCGATCACGGTCGCGTTCGCGCTGTGGCCATTGAAGGCGAACACGCGCTGCGAGGCCGCGTCGTAGAGGATGGCGTCGGGATTGCTGCCGGTGACCTTGATGTCGCCGAGCGGCTTGAGCGTGTTCGTGTCGAAGGCAGTGACCGCGTCGGCCTTGCCGTCGCTCGCGAATCCCTCGTGCAGCGAGGGCACCAGGGCAATGCCGTGCACGCCGCTGGTGCCGGGCACCTCGCCCACGAGTTGGCCGGTGTTCGTGTCGACGACCATCACGCGATCGCTGCGGCTCAGGTACAGCCTGTGCGCAACTGCATCGACCGACAAATCGTCCCAGCCACCGGCGCCGCCGAGCGCGAGGCGCCGCACGTCGCCCGCGGGTGGAGTCGCAGGCGCCGCGTCGGCGGCGAATGCGGCCTGGGTCGAAGCCAGCGCCGCCAGCAGGGCAAGATGGGTTATCCGCATGATCGTCTCCATCGTCGCAGTGATCGCTTCATCGTAAGGCCCAGCCGTTATCCCTGGCTACCCGCAACGCGCACCGATGGCGCGGTTCAGTCGAGCCGCCGCACCCGGAAATTGCGGCCCTTGATGCGCCCGGCGCGCAACCGTTCCAGCGCACGCGCCGCCTGGTCGCGCTGCACGGCCACATAGCTGCGGGTCGCGAAGGTATCGATCTTGCCGATCGCATCGGCCGGCAGCCCCGCTTCGCCGGTCAGGGCGCCGACGACGTCGCCGGGACGGAGCTTGTCCTGGCGGCCACCGTCGATCGCCAGCGTGACCATCGCCGGCGGCGGCGGTTTCGGAAGCCGCTGCGATGGCGCCGCGCCGCCCCATTTCGCCGAGAAGCCGAGCGCCGCTTCGATCATCGGCACCCGCCCGATTTCCCGCGAAGACACCAGGTTGAGCGCCAGCCCGCTGTTGCCGGCTCGCCCGGTGCGCCCGATCCGGTGCAGGTGCGCATCGGCATCGGTCGGCAACTCGTAGCTGATGACCGCCGGCAGTTCCTTGATGTCGAGTCCGCGCGCGGCGACGTCGGTCGCGACCAGCACCGTGCAGCTCCGGTTCGCGAAGCGCACCAGCACCTCGTCGCGGTCGCGCTGTTCCATGTCGCCGTGCAGGGCGAGCGCGTGGTGACCGCTGTTCGCGAGCCGTCCGGCTACTTCGTCGACGTCGCGTTTCGTGTTGCAGAACACCAGCGCGGCTTCCGGACGATGGCTGGCCAGCAGGGACGCCAGCACATCGAGCTTGCGCGATGGTTCGACCTCGAAGAAAAGTTGCTCGATCGCGCTGTCGGCATGCGCGGCCTCCACGGTGACGTCGACCGGATCGCGCTGCACGCGGCCGCTGATCGCGCGGATCGGTTCCGGCCATGTCGCCGAGAACAGCAGGGTCTGGCGCTGTTTCGGGACCTGCTTCACGATCGCCTGGATGGCATCCTCGAAGCCCATGTCGAGCATGCGATCGGCTTCGTCGAGCACCAGCACGCCCACCGCATCGAGCGCGAGCGCCTTCTTCGCCAGCAGGTCCTGGATGCGGCCCGGCGTGCCGACCACGACGTGCGGCGGATGCGCGAGCGATGCGACCTGCGGGCCGAGCGGGATGCCGCCGCACAGGGTCAACACCTTGATGTTCGGCACGCAGCGCGCGAGCCGCCGGATTTCCTTCGCGACCTGGTCGGCGAGCTCGCGGGTCGGGCACAACACCAGCGCCTGCACGGCGGTGGTTCCCGCATCGAGCCGCGACAGCAGCCCCAGCGCGAAGGCCGCGGTCTTGCCGCTGCCGGTGCGCGCCTGCGCGATCACGTCGCGGCCGGCGAGGATCGGCGGCAACGCGGCGGCCTGCACCGGCGTCATCTGCGCGTAGTCGAGGATCTCGAGCGCCTGCAACAGCGGCGCTGCCAGGGGCAAGCTGCGGAAATCGGTCATGCGCCATCATCGCATGCGGGCGGCGGAGGCACCCCAGTTCGCGCGCGCGTCAGCCCGTTTGGGTGGCGGCCGGCCCGTTCGAGGAGGCTTCCGTCGAAACCCGGTTTCCGCCTGCGCGCTTGGCCGCGTACATCGCCTGATCAGCGCGTTCGATCAGCGAGGGCGCATCGTCGCCGCGTTCCAGCGATGCCACACCGAGGCTGGCCGTCAAAGCGTCGTCGACCGATTCCACCGCGATGCCCAGGACCCGCAGGTCGGCGCGGATGCGCTCGGCGATCGTCAGCGCCGCGTCGAGATCGCATCCCGGCAGCGCGGCGAGGAACTCCTCGCCGCCGTAGCGCCCGAGCAGGTCGTGCGCGCGCATGTCGGCGCGCATCAGGCGCGTCACCGCGACCAGCGCCGCATCGCCTGCGGCGTGACCCTGGCGATCATTGAGCAGCTTGAAGCGGTCAAGGTCGAGGAACAGCACCGTCAACGGACGCCGCAGACGGTGTGCGCTCTCGACCAGCTTGGCGATGCGCCGGTCGAGGCCGCGGCGATTGAACACGCTCGTCAGCGCATCGGTATCGGCCTGCGCCTGCGCGATGTCGCGGTCATGCCGCAACGCGAGCGCGCGATCCGCGAGGCCAAGCGAGAGCACGAGCGCCTCGAATGCGCCGGCGACGAAGCTGGCATCGCCAAGCCAGGTCCACGTCGACAGCACGCCGAACACCTGCGCGCTGCCGAGCACGGTGATCGCCAGCAGCGGCGTCCAGCCGAGCAGGAAGAATCCGGCGTAGCGCGAACCGCGCCAGCCGGCGATCAAGGTCGCAGCGAGGATGATCGGCCCGCCGAGGATCAGCAGCGGGTTGATGAGCAACGAGGACACCTGGATCAGCACCGGAACCGGCAGGCTGCCGAGCGTCATCAGCACGCCGGTCGATATGCCCAGCGCCAGCACCGCGATGCGCATGCGCGGGGCATAGCGCGCCAGTTCGGCGAAACGCGCGACGAACAGGGTCGCGAAGAACACCGACATCGCGGTGGCCGCCCTGCCCCACGCATTCGGCGCGGCGGCGGCCCAGGTCCATTCCAGCGGCTCGGCGACGTAGCCGGTCTGCACCGCGAGGATCATCGCGTAGGCGAGCACGTAGCCGGCGTACCAGACGAAGGTCATGTCGCGCAGCTCGAGTGCGAACAGCAAGGCCATCACCGCCATCGCCGCCATGATCGCCAGGCTCGCGGTGGCGATCGCGAGCCAGCGCGCTTCCTCGCGACGGAACTCGTCCGCGCTGACCAGCGAGAACCGCAGCGGCGGCGCGATCACGCGCCCCGGCTCCATGCGCAACACGATCGGCGGAGCGGCGGGCGCGTCGCGGCCGAGCGGGAAACCGATGCGGCCATGTCCCAGCCATCCGCGTTGGGGCTGGAGCACGTCGGCGCGCAGCACCGGCCCCGCACGCGCCGGGAACAGGCTCACCGGTTGCAGGCCCGGATCGGCGACCTGGAGCACCCAGTCATCGTCGGTCGTCGTCGCCGGTATCGACGCATCGGGCCACAGCAATACCCATGCGCCATGCCGCCCCGCGGGAATCGCGTTGAGCCGGGCTGGATCGAACTTCGTGCCGGCCGCGCTTTCCGGGACGTGGCGGATCGCCTCGGGCCGATCATCGCCTCGTGCTTCGCGCCAGTAGCCACGCAAGGGCACGGCCTGCGCGGCCAGCATCGCGAACGCGAACGCGGCCGCCAGCACGATGCGAATGGCCAGCGATCGCGCCGGGTTCGCGCTCATTGCAAGCTGGATGCCGACGGGCTGACGGCCATGACCCGCATCATCGCACGCGGCCGGCCGGGGAATACCCGGCGTTGCGTCTCAGAAACGACCCGCGTCGATGTTGCAATCGCCACGGTCGCAGCCCCGCGCGCGCCGCGCGGCACGGCGCGCCGCCCAGGCGATCGCCCAGCCGTAGAACGCGTCCAGGCGCAGGCGCGAGAGCGCCATGCGGTGCCGCGCGATCCATGGATACAGGCGATCCCACAACGGGCGCAGGCGACGATGGCCGAACACGTTCGCGACGCTCTCGATGCCGGCCAGGCGATAGGCGCGCTCGAACACATCGACCCCGCGCAGCCAGCGCCCTTCTGCGTCGCGGGCGTGGATGAGGCGCATCAGGTCGGCACGCGCGTAACCCGCCGAGGCCACGTCGTCGTCGCGGAAATCCGCTGGCGAACAGTCGACCAGGCGCAGCCGCTCCGCGCCGGCGTGGTGTTGCAGCGTGCGCATCTCGGTTGCGCACAGCGGACAGGATGCGTCGTACCAGATCGTCAGGATCGCGGCGTTCATTTGCCGCCGCCGTCACGCAGCAGTTTCTGGATGCGGCTGCCGAGCTTCATGATCTTCATCAGCGTCGCCGGTTGCAGCCGCAACATCTCGTCGCCCCACCCCGACAACGCCGACATCAGCGCGAGGGTGTCGCGGATGCGCGCCTTCGCGCCGGCATCCTCGTGCGCGAACTCCGCGTCGGCGAGGCAGTCCTGCAGGAAGGCGACGGTGGGATCGAACTCGCGCGATTTGCGCTCCCGCACGACGGTGCGGAACAGCTCCCACACATCCTTCGAGGTCTCGAAGTGGTCGCGGCGGTCGCCGACCAGGTGGGTCACGCGCACGAGGTTGAGGTTGTGGAGCTCGCGCAGGCTAGTGCTGACGTTCGAGCGCGCGACCTGGAGGACATCGGCGATTTCCTCGGCGTGCATCGGACGCGACGAGAGATAGAGCAAGGCGTGGATCTGCGCCACCGTGCGATTGACGCCCCAGCGCGAACCCATCTCGCCCCAGTGCATCACGAAGCGGCGGCTGACCGCCGGCAACGCATCGTAACGGGCGGCGGGCTCGGAATGGATCGTCTCCGACTGCATGGCCTACCTCGCTGCTTCGTTGCCGACATGTTCGTATTGTCGTATATTTCTGTCAAGACAGAAATTACAGACTGGGCGGCAGCGATGGACGGCAGCGGCGGCAGCGGGAAAGGCAGGCGCGTGCTCGTGCTCGGAGGCACCGGCTTCATCGGCCGGCATGCGGTCGCCGCCCTGCTGCAGCACGATTGCGGCGTGGTGATCGGCAGTCGCCACCCGCGGCGCATCGAACGCCTCGTTCCCGATCTCTCCGACCGCTGCGAACACCGCCAGGCACGGCTGGAGCGGCTGACCGATCCGCGCGACTGGAACCACCTGCTCGCCGGCATCGACATCGTGGTGAACTGCGTGGGCATCCTCCGCCAGCGCGGCCGCGAGACCTACCGGCGCGTCCACCACCTCGCGCCCGCCGCGCTCGCCCGCGCCTGTGAGGACGCGGGCGTGCGAATGATCCATGTCTCCGCGCTCGGCCTGCATGCTAGTGCCCGCAGCCGCTTCCTGCGCTCCAAGCTCGATGGCGAGAACGCGCTGCGTGGCAGCGGCGCCGACTGGCGCATCGTGCGTCCGTCCCTCCTCGACGGCGACGGCGGCTACGGCGCGAAATGGCTGCGTCGCGTCGCGCGCTGGCCGGTTCATCCACTGCCGGCGGACGCGAAGGGCCGCATCGCCGCGCTGCACGTCGCCGACCTCGGCGAAGCATTGGCGAAGCTGGCGCTGGCGCACACGCCCGCCGGCATCGACGGGGAAGAACGCATCGTCGAACTGGGCGGCGAGGTGCGCTACACGCTGGCCGACTACGTGGCCGCGATCAGGCGGCGCACGACCGACCGACCCGCGCTGCTGCTTCCCATCCCCGGCCTGCTCGCACGCATCGGCAGCCACCTGTGCGACCTGCTGCACGTGAGCCCCTTCTCGTTCGGGCACTGGGAGCTGCTGCACCACGACAACTGCCCTCGGAACAACCGCCTTCCTGCCCTGCTCGGCCGCGCACCGCGAGCGCTGGGTGGCGCCACAGCGGACATTGGCGAACCTCGAACAATGCCGGTGCATTAGCGTGACGTCCTGGAGGAACCCTTGTCGATTCCAGGTCAGCCTTCCCAGGATCCGTTCGTTGTGAGCTCCCGCTTCCCGTTCGTGAGCTCCCGTTTCCCGTTCGTGAGCTCCCGTTTCCCGTTCGTGGTGAGCTTGTCGAACCATGGACGGATCGGTTGAAAGCCCGTCGTGGGTTCGAAAAGCTCGTCAAGAACGGGCGTGACGGGTACGGACAGTCGACCCGAATGCGAAGCTTTCTTCGCAATGGCGCGCCAGCCATCTAGCTCCCGAAACGCGGGTGGGCGAGTTCGTCGAAGAACACGTCGATCACGTGCGGATCCATCAGCACCATGAACACGATCCCGTACACCGCGCCCCACAAATGCGCGCTGTGGTTCACGCGATCGGTCTGCACGCGGTCCCTCCAGATCGTGTAGCCCAGGTAGAAGACCGCGTACACGATCGCCGGCACCGGGAGTGCGAACACCAGGATCGTCGACCATGGCCGCAGCAGGATGAAGGCGAACAGCACCGCCGACACCGCGCCGGATGCGCCCAGGCTGCGGTACTGCGCGTCCTCGCGATGGCGCAGGTAGGTCGGCAGGATCGAGACGACCAGGGCCGACAGGTAGAAGAAGACGAATCCGTATATACCCAGGTGCTCGCCGACGAAACCCTCCATCGCACGACCGAAGAAATACAGGGTGAACATGTTGAACAGCAGGTGCATGCCGTTCGCGTGCACGAAGCCGTAGGTGAGCAGGCGCGAGTAGTCGTGGTTCTTCGTGATCGCCGGCGGCCAGAAGATCAGGCTGGCCATCAGCTTCTCGTTGTCGAAGGCGACGAACGACACCACGCAGGTGAGCGCGATCAGGATGAGGGTGGAATAGCTGGCGATCATGGGCTTGGTAGAAGTGGGTCAGTCGAAGTCGTGCAGCGGGCCGCCTTTCTCCAGCGCGCGCTGGTACGCCGGGCGCGCGTGGATGCGGGCGAGCCAGTCCGCCAGCCGCGGGCGGCCATCGAGCCCGGCGCGCAGGTTCGCGGCCTCGACCGGATAGCTCATCTGGATGTCGGCCGCGGTGAAGGCATCGCCGGCGAACCACGCCGACTTGCCCAGCTCGGATTCCATCCAGTCCAGGTGCAGCTTGATCTGCGGCGCGACGTAACTGCTGCGCACCTTGTCGGACAAACCCTTCACCACCGGCTTGATGAAGAACGGCATCGGCGCCTTCGGCAGGCGCATGAACACCAGTCCCAGCAGCAGCGGCGCCATCGCCGAGCCTTCCGCGTAGTGCATCCAGTAGGTGTAGCGCAGGCGCTCGGGCGTGCCTTCGGCCGGCTTGAGACCGCTGCCCTTGCCGCAGGTGTCGACGAGGTATTCGAGGATCGCGCCCGACTCGGCCACGGTCGTGCCTCCATCCACGATCACCGGCGACTTGCCGAGCGGATGCACCTTTTTCAATGCAGGCGGCGCAAGCAGCGTCTGCGGATCGCGCTGGTACTCGACGATCCCGTACGGCTGCCCGAGCTCCTCCAGCAGCCACAGCACGCGCTGCGAGCGCGAGTTCTCGAGGTGATGCACGACGATCATGTGCTGATTCCGATCCGGATCCGACGGGAATGCTACATGGACTCCGCATGCGGCGGTTTTCTGGCACGCTGTCCGACCCCGACGAGCCGCGCGCCATGACCGACATCCGCTACCTGCAACTGGACGTCTTCGCCGACCACATCGGCGGCGGCAATCCGCTCGGCGTGGTGATCGGCGCGGAGAACTGGGACACCGCGACGATGCAGGCTTTCGCCGGCTGGACCAACCTCGTCGAGACCACCTTCCTGCTGCCGCCGACCACGCCGAAAGCGAGCTATCGCGTGCGCATCTTCACGCCGACGCGCGAGATTCCGTTCGCCGGCCATCCCAGCATCGGCAGCGCGCATGCCGCGCTCGACTTCGGCGGCGTGCACGCCGGCAACGGCCAGTTGATCCAGGAATGCGCGGCGGGCCTATTGCCGGTGCGCGTCGAAGGCGAAGGCGCGCTGCGCCGCGTGTTCGTGCAGGCGCCGCCGGCGCGCGTGCTCCACACCGGCCTCGACGAACCGCTGCTGCGCCACGTGCTCGGCGGACTCGCGCTCGGCAGGCTGCCACCGGCTTTCGTCGAAGGCGGCCGGCGCTGGTGGATGGCCGAGTTCGCGAGCGAATCGGGACTGCGCGACTGGCATCCCGACCACGCCGCGATCCTCGCGCTCGCCAAGGCGACCGACAGCCTCGGCCTGTGCGCGTTCGCGCGCGGCTCCGGACCCGAGTACGAACTGGTCGTGCGCGCATTTCCTTCCGGCGTGGGCATCGTCGAGGACCCCGCCTCCGGCGCCGCGAACGGATTGATCGGCGCCTACATCGCCTGGCAGGAACCCGACGGCCCGCTCGCGCGCGGCTACCGCGTCAGCCAGGGCCGCGAGATGGGCCGCGACGCGCGCATCCGCATCCGCATCGAGGGCGACGCGATCTGGGTCGGCGGACGCACCCAGACCGTGGTCGTGGGAACGACGCGCTGGAACACTCCTGCGACCCTTCCCGGCTGAGGTTCACAGGCCTGTTGTTGCCCGTCACTTCTGCGGTTCGACCAACCTTCGGTTGTTGAAATCCAGGTTGTTGGATCAATGGGTAGCCGGCGCCGCCGGCGCCGGAACCATCTTCGCCACCGGCGGATCCAGGTATTCGCGGAGGAAGCCGGCGACGGCCTTCCAGAGCACCAGTTCGTTCGCGGAGTCGAAGCCGCCATGCCCCTCGCCCACGAGCGAGAGCATCACCGGCGGATGGCCGGCCAGGTTGAGCATGCGCACCAGCCTCCGGCTGTGCTCGTAGTCGACGCGCTGGTCCTCGGTGCCGTGCGCGAGCATCACCGGAACCTTCAGTTCCCTGTATCGATACAGCGGCGAGAATTCCCGCATCCTGGCCTCGTCGGTCGCAGGATTGCCGATGATCTTTTCCACGTCCGCCCTGTCATTCGCCGTCCGGGTGGAATCGCTGGCCGTGAACATCAGCAACTGGTCGCTCACCCCCGATATCGACACGACGCAGCGGAACCGCTCCGGCCAGCGGATCGCCGAAACCAGCGCGGAATAGCCCCCGTAACTCGCGCCGACCGCGCACATGCGCGAGGCGTCGACCGGATAGTCCTTGATCACGGCGCGCGTCGCGGCGTCGATGTCGTCCTCGATCAACCCGCCGTAGTGGCGCTCCCCCGCTTCGCGGAACTGGCGTCCGAAACCACCCGAACCGCGGTAGTTCACCTGCAGCACGGCATAGCCCATCGAGGCGAAGAGCTGCACCGACGGATCGAATTCCAGGCTGTCGCGGATGCCGATCGGGCCGCCGTGCGGGAAGACCACCAGGGGCGCCTTTCCGGCAGCGTCCACGGGCAGGGTCAGGTAGGCCTCGATCCGGGTTCCGTCGGCCGCGGCGACCTCGATCAACCGCGCCGCTGCGAGCTTCTTCGAGGCCAGCGCCGGCTTCGCCTCGTCGATCAGCGTGGCGGCCGAATGGGCCAGGTCGACGTGGTAATAGCGCGCCGCCTGGTCGCTGCGCTCGACCGCGACGACGACCTGGGTCGCCGACTCGTCGCGATCGATGATCATCGTGGTCATCCCGGGAAAGGCCTTGGCGATGCGCGCCGCGGTGTTGCGCTCCGCGTCGTCGAAGTAGTCGACCACGCGCACGCCGTTGCTGTGGTAGTACGCCCCCGCGATCTTGTTGCGGGAATCGAACACGGCGCCCTCCATGTCGATGCCCGGCTTGCTGTAGAGCGTGGAAAGCTTGCCCGTCGCCGGATCCAGCTCCACCAGGTCGGTCTGGCCACGGTCCTTGTCGCTCATGCCGTAGAACCGGCTGCCGTCGGCCGACATCGTGGCGACATTGAAGTCGGACACCTTGAAGACCGGCTCGTAGTGTCCGCCCGATCCGTAGTAGAGCCAGAGCTGCTTGTCCTTGTACGCGAGCACCCCGCGCAGCTCGCCGTTGCCGTCGACGAACCATCCGCGCGCGCCGGAAAATCCACGGTCGATCCGGGTCGGCCGCCAGAACTGCGAAGGATCGGACGTTTTCGCATCCGGCCCGATATCTACGGCGTGGACTTGCAGGTCGCCACCATCGCTCCAGCTTTCGACCAGTACATGGTCGGGATATGCCTTCGACGTCCCGAGGACCCATCCGCGATGCGAGAGCAGGCTCTGGCTGGCGGAGCGGCGCCCCTTCGCATCCGCGGCGCCGATCCGGAACACGTAGATCCATGGCGGATCGGCGTCCGAATCGACGTAACTGACGGCGAGGATGTCCTTGCCCAGCCAGTCCACGTCATCGACATAACCGCGGTTCGAGGAGACCAGGGGCACCGAGAGATAGGACCGCAGATCGATCAGGTCGAGGTGGGAAGCGTCGCCGTAGGTCGCCTCGGCGAGCATGTCCCCGCCGGGGCTGATGGCCAGCCTGTGGATGTGCGTCTTCGGCCAGAGATCGGCGACGGGAATCGGCAGCTTGCCCGGATCGGGCAACGGGAGGGTCCGGTCCAGATCGGCATCCGTGCGCGTGGGTTGCGCCTCCCGTTCCTTGCGGTAGAACGCGGGAAACGAGTCGGCGTAGTGGCCGCCGTATTCGAAGGCGAACTTCGCATAGAGGTCCGGATACTTCGCGCGCAGCCAGTCGATCGCCCGCAGCCCGCGATTGGCGATGTGGATGTCCGCCCGCGACTGGTTCCGCGGCCGGTACACGAGTTCGCCTGGATAGTTGATCACGCCATGCTTGACGTGGAAGTGGAATTCCTTGTCGTCGTCGAGCGGGTAGTAGCGGTACGGGTAATCGATCCGGCTCCAGTGGTAATCGCCCTCGGTGGCGACGAACAGCCGCTCCAGCCTTCCCTTGCCGACGCCCGCGATGGCATCGCCGCCGAGGAACTTCCCGTCCCGGCTGATCTCGAGCGTGCTGAACGATTCCGACGAAGACACGCTGACGACGAGCAGCCCCTCGTCGGGCGCGAGGACCGGCACGCTTCCCGGCTTGACCTCGCGCATCGACGCCTCCGCGCACGGAGCGAGGACGCACAGCAGCAGTACCGCGAGACACAGCAGGCGTTTCAAGCTCGAAATCTCCGCACAAGACAGGGCGCGGCCATCGCGCGTTCCCGGCACATTCCATCCGGCGCATCCCCATGGGCCGGCCCGGACACAAAGATAACCCGCTCGGCCATCGCGGTCACCGCTGCGCAGTTGCAGGATCCATGCCCACACGGCCCTTTCGGCACGCCACCTGGTCCCGTCCAGCGTGGCCGCCCGGTACTCATGCTGGCACGCCAGCCCGCCCTGTCGAGTGGGCCAATGCCCCCATTCCGGCGCTCGCGCGGCAGTGCCGCGCGTCAGCCCGCCCTGTCGAGCGGGCTGAAGACTCCTCGCCCACCGCGGTTGAGGACGTGGGTATAGATCTGGGTGGTCGCCACGTCCTTGTGGCCCAGCAATTCCTGCACGGTGCGGATGTCGTAGCCCGCCTCGAGCAGATGCGTCGCGAAGCTGTGGCGCAGCGTGTGGCAGGTCGCGGGTTTTTCGATGCGCGTACGCCGCACTGCAGCCTTGACGGCGCGTTGCAGCACCGATTCGTCGACGTGGTGTCGACGCTCGCTACCGGTGCGCGGGTCGACGCTGCGAGTGCCCGCAGGGAAAACGTATTGCCAGATCCATTCGCAGGCAGCCTGCCGGTACTTGCGGTCCAATGCATCTGGCAGCCAGACCGCACCAAGCCCGGCGGCAAGATCCCGCCGGTGGATGCGCCGAGCGTCGACGAGCTGGGCACGCAAAGGTTCCACCGCCATATCGGGAAGCATCGTGCGTCGGTCCTTGCCTCCCTTGCCCTGACGAACGGTGATTTCTCGACGCTCAAAGTCGACGTCCTGCACGCGCAGACGAACGCATTCCATCAACCGCAAGCCCGATCCGTAGAGCAACGCCGCCATCAGCCAGGTCGCGCCCGTCATCTGCCCCAGAAGCCCCGCGACCTCATCGCGGGTGAGTACCGTCGGCAGCCGCTTCGGTCGCTTCGCCCGATGGATGTCGTCCATCCATGGAAGCTCCTGGCCCAGCACTTCGCGATACAGGAACAGCAGCGCAGAAAGGGCCTGGTTCTGGGTCGAGGCCGCGACGTGGTCGCGGGTCGCCAACAGGGTGAGGAACGCCTCGACCTCGCGCGCGCCCGTCTCGCGTGGATGCCGTTTGCCACTGGCCAGGATGAAACGTCGCACCCAGCCGACATAGGCCTCCTCGGTCCGGAGGGACATACCCAGCCGACGCATCCTTCCCCGCAATTGGTCAAGCAGTGACGGAGCTTCGGGAGCACACCCGCTGGTTGTTCTCCGGCCCGCGGGATGGGAGGATTGGGTCATGGTCGGGCAGCGTTCGGGAATTGTTGCAAGACTAGGCTGCAAAACTAGACTGCGCGATCGGCGGCAAGTGGTTATCTGCGTAGGGTTTTTCCTACATGACCTCTTGTGATTCGTCGTACTAGACGCACGGACTAGATCCCGCAATGAAACCTATTCCTCAAACCGAATAGTAGTTAGGCTTCATGTGACGTTTCCGAAAAGCTGAAGGGAGAATAGACCTTGCCGAGTAACTCGCCGCCACCACTCTCGCCTGATAACTCGACCAACATAGGCGTCCTTAAGGCGCTCTTGATTACAGTTGCCATCGTGAGCATCCTCGGATTCATCGTCTACCAATTTGTCCAAGGACGTGAGGAGGCGAAAGAGATGCGCCAGGAAACCCAGAAAACCGTAGAAATGGCGGATAGAGCAATTGAACGCGCGAGAGAGGCGCGCGCTGCTTGTGAAAAAGATCCAACTAAGTGCTAGAAGGTCGCATCATGCCATCGAGGTCACAATGAAAGAAGAAAAGGACATCCTTCCCATCATCTCCAAAGATCGCCTTTCCGTGGGAAGTGAACAGCGCAACCTGTTCTGCCCAGTATGTGGCTGCATCAATGCGCACGTGGAGCCACCCTATCTCGTCTTAGATGCGGATTGGCATGGCAACGGCGAGCTCGCCATCACTCCACTATGGAGCGAATGCGGCTCTAAGTGGCAGGTATGCATTGGCTCTCACAAAGGCGACGCGCCGATATTCCTACGCATCACAAAATCGTGCAAAGAAACCTGATCGGTAGTTGCGCCTAACTATGCGCTCAAGCGGACCGTGCGGGATGAAGTTTCCCGCGCAATCACACATCCCGGCCCGCACGGCCGCTTAGCTTAGGCGTTGGGCTTGATCCTCACAGAGCCAAGGCATAGCTGTCGGTTACATCTGTGCACCGCTCTGCTCCGTAACGTCTGCTTCGCTCATTGTTGGGTTCGCATTGCGCTCGTGGCTTGCACTTCCAGGTGTCGGCTCTCTCGGCA
>DASXKN010000011.1:0-6990 GCA_036496805.1 Lysobacteraceae bacterium | reverse complement strand
ATTTTCCTGACCGACATTCATTCGCGTGGGTTCGACAAGCTCGCAAGGGTCGGCAATGGATGCGCATCGAAGAGTGGTTCGACAGGCTCACCACGAACGGCTGGAGGCGAACAGTCGTTCGACAGGCTCACCACGAACGGCTGGAGGCGAACAGTCGTTCGACAGGCTCACCACGAACGGCTGGAAGCGAACAATGGTTCGACAGGCTCACCACGAACGGCTGGAAGCGAACAATGGTTCGACAGGCTCACCACGAACGGCTGGAGGCGAACAGTGGTTCGACAGGCTCACCATGAACGGCTGAGGCTGTCCTGACGCTTTTTTCCAAGTGATCCGCGAAACCTCACACCCTGCCCGCGAACTCGCCCGTCACCGTGTTCACCCACACTTTCTCGCCGTTGGCGATGTACTCGGGCACCTGGATCTCGATGCCGGTGTTGAGGCGCGCGGGCTTCGGGCGCTTGGTGGCAGTGCCGCCCTTGAGTTCGGGTGCGGTCTCGACGATGGTCAGGGCGACGCTGGTCGGGATCAGCAATCCCACCGGCGCCTCGTCGATGATCTGGATGTAGCACTCCTCCAGTCCCTCGGCGAGATAGCCGGCATTGTCGCCGACCACATCCGCATCGAGCTGGTAGGGCGTGTAGTCCTCGGTGTCGAGGAACACGAAGGCCTCGCCATCCTTGTACGAATACGTCGCCATGCGGCGGGTCAGTTCGACTTCCTTGACCTCGTCGTCGCCGCCGAGGTTGAGGTCGAGCTTGGTGCCGCCCGGAACGCTGTACAGGGTGAGGCGGATCTTGAGGTTGCCGCCGCGACCCTGCGGCGAGCTGCGCTCGATGTCGCGCACCTGGTAGACGGTGCCGTTGTGCTCGATGACGTTGCCTTTCTTGGTTTCGGAAGCTCTCATGGAAGGGTTGCCTTGGAATCCTTGGGAAGATGCCTGGTCTTGGGAACCGGGGGAACGGGGACGAACTGGTGGGACAGGAGGAACTCGCGCTCGTGGCGTTGCGAATCGGCGAGCATGCGCGGATCCGGATCGATGTCGCCTTCCTGGTCCTTGAGGTCGCGCGTAAGCAGGTGGCCGACGCCCTCGAACGAATCGAGCCGGCAGTCGACGTGCGCCGCGTGCAGCTTGTCGCAGAACGCCTGGGCGGTCGCGGTCGGCGTGCGCGTGTCGGCGTCGCCTTGCACGATCAGCGTCGGCGGCGCGCCCGCGCCCGCGTGCGCGAGCGGCGAGTAGTCGACCGCGCGCGCGCGCGCGTGCAGCAACTGCGCGTAGGGATCGTTCACAGTGTCGAGGACGGGGGAGACGAGCAGCATCAGGTCCGGGCGCGTCGCCGCGCGATCGCCGATCGCGGCGGGGCAGGCGATCGTGCCGGTCGCTGCGACGAGCTGGCCGCCCGCCGAATCGCCGTAGCCGGCTACGCGTTTCGGATCGACGTGCAATGCGATCGCATGCGTGCGCACCCATGCGAACGCGGCACAGGCGTCCTCGAACGCCGCGACCGGCGTACGTTTGTCGTTCGCGAGCCGGTACTCGATCGCGATCGCGACGAAACCCTGGTTCGCGAAGCGGCGCGCGTCGTCGAAGTTCCACGTCGCGCTGCCTTCCTCCCAGCCGCCCGGATGGAACAGCAGGATCGCAGGCGCGGGCGGCGCGTTCTTCGGCAGCTTCGCCGGTGCGAACAGGTACGCGACGAGCGGCTGCCCGTCGATCATGCGGTAGGGCATGTTCTCCGGCTGCATCGGCGTGGCCGGCTTGCCCTTGTGCGGGGCGCCGGCGGCCGTTGAGACTGCGGGAGCTGGACCGGCGACGGGAACCTTGTGCTTCTTCGATGTACATGCACCCAGCGCGAGCGCCAGGACCGCGACGAGCAGGCACGCAGCAGCCCGTGAACCCGGGCGCGCTACGGCGCGATCACGCGTCATCGCATGTTCCCGTGCTGCACGGGGTGACGACATCCTGTCGTCACTTCGGGGCGAGGCGCACTGCGCCGTCGAGGCGGATCGTTTCGCCGTTGAGATAGCGCGTGCGCAGGATGAAGGCGACGAGGTCGGCGAACTCCTCCGGGCGGCCGAGGCGCGACGGGAACGGGATCGATGCACTCAGCGACTTCTGCACGTCGTCGGGCATGCCGTCCACCATCGGCGTCCAGAAGATGCCCGGCGCGACGGTCATCACGCGGATGCCGAAACGCGAAAGCTCGCGCGCCATCGGCAGGGTCATGCCGACCACGCCACCCTTCGACGCCGAGTACGCGGCCTGGCCGATCTGTCCCTCGTAGGCGGCCACGCTGGCGGTGTTGACGATCACGCCGCGCTCGCCGTCCTCGCCCGCTTCGTTGTGCTGCATCAGCGCGGCGGCGGCCTTGGAGACGTTGAAGCTGCCGATCAGGTTCACGCCCACGGTCAGCGAGAAGTTCTTCAGCGGCATCGCAGCATCGCGGCCGAGCACGCGTCCGGCGCCGAGGATGCCGGCACAGTTGATCGCGGCATTCAGGCCGCCGAGAAAATCCTTCGCGGCGGCGACGTTGGCCTGCACGCCAGCTTCGTCGGTGACGTCGGTGCGGAAGTAACGTGCGTTGCCTTCACCGAGTTCGGCGACCGCTGCGGTGCCTTTCTCGTCGTTGACGTCGAACAGCGCGACCTTGCCGCCGTGCGAAACGAGGTGCTTCGCGACCGCGAAGCCGAGTCCGGAAACGCCGCCGGTGACGATGGCGCGGGTGGTGTCGAGTTGCATGCGAGGTCCGGAGCCGAAGAGGGGGCGGCATTCTAGCGTATCCGCCCCTCGTCGATGGCCGCGGCCCGGGCTTGTCAGGGAGCCGGAGCGCTCGCCTTGACGAAATCGGGATCGGCGAAGAGCTGTGCCACCAGCTTCTGGAGCGTGGTGGTGTAGTTCTGCATGGCGGCCGGAATCGCGATGGCGCCCACGAAGGAAGAATCCCAGTGATGGTCGGCGACCAGTTCCTTGTCGTAGACCTTCGTGTTCTGCCGGGTCACGACGAACCGCGCGCCGACCTGCGCGGTGCCGACGCTCATGTTGGCTCCGTTGAGGTCGTTGCGGGTGAGCGTGCCGCTGAGCCGGATCTGCGAAGCCTGGTCGTAGCGGCCGGCCGTCTGCAATTCGGCCTGCAATGCGTCGTGCACATAGGTCGCGAACGTGCCGTCGCTCCCACCGCCGGTGAGCTGCGAGCCGCGCACGCTCAGGCTCCGGTTTTCGACGCCGTTGGCGGCGTTGAACGCGTCCACCGCGATCTTCGAATTGCCCTCGCTCGACAGCGCCTGGGTATTCTCGATCGATGGCTGGTAAGCGGTCGCGTGGACGGTGACGCAGCCGGCGAGCAACAGGCCCAGGCTGGCGGTTGCAAGGATGCGATACATGGCGGCCTCAGTCGAACGCGTGCTTGTCGGACAACTGCTTCAGCAGGTGCCACATGATCTGGCTCATGGCCAGGTTCACCGCGCCGTCGGCCTCCATCGGGGCCAGGCCCGGCGGACCATCGTGGTTGCCGATGGTGGTGTAGATCGAATGCTTCACTTCCGCCGTGGTCACCTTGCCGTTGCTCGTGTAAGTGGCCGTGCAGGTGTAACCATCGGCCACCATGCTGCCCGCGAGGCCGAGCGTCAGCCCGGTCGCCATGCCCTTGGACGCGGCGTCATTGCTCAGCGGCACGTTGTCGATGGTCACGGTGAGCATGCCGCCGCCAACGGGCGTCTGGGACACGTTCGAGAACAGGCCCGAGTTCGTCGCCACGGCCATGATCGCCGGGCGCACCTTTGTGGTCGCGGTGGCGTTGGCGTTGCCCTTGTTGCGGAATTCGAACAGCACCTGGACGGGTTTCGGTTGCGCCGGCGGCGGCAGGTCGGCGCGCGTGAGCGTCGGCAGGTCGTTGGGGACGTAGAACTTCGCGGTGATGCAACCGGACAGCGCAAGGCAGGCCACGAGGCCAATGGCGACAAGCCGCCCGAAGCGAATCAGCGATTTCATGGCGATCCCCTGATTGTGGACTCCGCCCCCAGCGGCGCCCTTGCCCGGATTCTACACGTGCGAAATCGCGAGGCCAGCCCCCTGCGAAGCGCGCCCGGTCGCGCCGGAACCGGTTCGCGCGTGGCTCATCGCGAAAGCCGCCGCGAGGCCACGCGGCCGCCACCGAGCGCGCGGTCGTCGCGTTCGACGACGAAGCAGGAGCAGCGCGGGGCAGAGTAGGCGCGGTGCATCCAGTCCACTTCAGGATCGTGGATCGCGAAGCCCGCTGGCGGGGCCACGCGGCGATCCGGATTGCGTGACTTGCTGACAGCAATTGCTTCCTTGCGCTGGGGTACTCTGACGCCCGGAATCCGAACGAGCACCCGACGCGTGTCCATTCTTCGAACTCCAAGAACCGATAGCAGGCCCGGCGCCCATCCGGAACCCGGTCCAGCCATTGCTCCTGAATCCGCAGCGGTACTTGCGAAGATCCGCGTGTTGTTCGCGTCCATCCGTAACCATAACCGGACAATTCTCGACCAATGCGGGATCGGAGCCTTGCAATTGCGCGCCCTCGCGGTTGTGCGCGACCGGCCGGACGTTGGCGTCTCCGAACTGGCCAAGACCCTGATGATCCGTCAGCCGTCGGCGAGCAAGGTGGTCGACGAATTGGTCTCCCGTGGGATGCTCTCGCGAAGGGCGCATCCGACCGATGGCCGGGCGATCGTCCTGCGTTTGCGCAAGGCCGGAACCCAAACGCTCGCCGCGGCGCCAGGGCCGCACTGGGGACTGTTGCCGGATGCCCTTGGCCGGATGGAACCTTCCCGCCTTCACCGTCTCGACGAGGCGCTGTCCGGGTTGCTCGACGAGCTGGAGCTCAAGTCGGACGAGGCAAGCCTGGAGCCACTGACGGACGCGTGATGCGAAAACCCCGTGTGCACAGCACCCTGCATTCCATGATATATTCCATGGAATATACTTGCTTGCGGTGGGGGGTCCGTGGGTCGGCGATGTCTTCCATCGAGCGTTGAGCATAGGGGGAGCGTGGCATTCGTCCCGGCGCTGGCGTGGCCGGAGACGAGCGAGGGCTGGCTTGGGGCAACCTCGCTTGCGGCGACCTTGCTCATCGACTCCGTGCCGCGGCCCGGATCGAACCCGTGTCCGGGAAGTCGGCCCCACGCAGGCGTGTCACAGCGCTGCGGCCCTCCGGGGGGCATCCCATGAGCCTCCACCACCCCGTGCAGATCGGCGCGGCGATCGTCAGGGCCGTCGACGAACTGGCCGACGTCGATGACGAAAGCGGTGCGTGGTCGCGACCGGTCGCCGACAGCCGCCTACCACTGGATCCGGCGGAAGCCGAAGCGGTAGGCCACTGGCTCTCCGAATTCAGTCGTTTCCCGGGGACGTTCGACGAATACTTCGACGAGGCCGTGCGGCTGATGTTCTGGACCACCTGCGTGCGCCGCATGTCGCTCTCCGACATGGCGCGCAGGGACGCGCTGGCCTACGAGGTCTATCTGTCGACCGCCAAGCGCGGACTTTCGGGGGAGCGCCAGCGTCTGGCCGTGCAGGTTGCCGTGGGTGTATACGGTGCGCTGACTGAGGCCGGACACATCGCCAGCAGCCCGTGGACGAAGCGGATGGCGCGCGGAGCGGCGCGAACCCGGTCCACCGAGCGCCTCCCGAGCGCCGCCCAATGGCGCGGGCTGCATGCCTGTGTGGATTCGATGGCACAAACCAGTTTGCGCGAACGCCAGCACTTCGAGCGCCTGCGATGGGTTTTGCGGTTGCTGCACCACACCGGCCTTTCCCCCTCGGCCGCCGCGCGCGTGCGGACGAATGACTTCTTCCCGCGCCAAGGCCGTTGGCGATTGAGGGCTGCCGAGCCCGGCGGTGCCGAACGCGATCTGCCGGTGAGCGAGCAGCTGATGGCGGACTTCCGGCGCTACCGAGCCTTCCTGGGGCTCTCGGACGAATCCCTGACGCTCGATTCCGCCCCGGCAATCAGGTCGATCAGCGGCAAATGGCATCGCTTCCTGACTCCGACCTCGATCCAATTGATGGTCAAGGGTGCTTTCACATGTGCGGCCACGGCATTGCAGGCCACCGACCCCGTTGGGGCTGCCGAACTGCGCAGGGCCTATTCGTGCTGGTTGCGGGAGGCAGGGTCGGCCGGGCGACCCGATGCGACCTCTGGTCCGGGTCGACCCTAGCCATCCCGCCGCCCCCGCTACGTGCTCCGGCCGACGGCGTCGCTTTCTTGATTCGATGGCCGTCGAAACTGTGACCCGTTTGCGCAATTCACGGCCATTCGTTGATCGGACAAAGTCGCCTTGCCTTGGAAAATATGCGCGTTGGTGGTGCGATGCGTCATTTCTCCATTGGCGTTGATAGCCCCCGCTACAGGGTGGCGATCCTATTCAATGACCCAAAAAAGTCAGGAAACCTTGCTGATTCCAGTCCGCATTGGATTGTGACGACGGAGACATATCGTTGCTCAAGGTCGTCTTGTGTCGCATCGCAACACAAGATTAACTGTCTGTAATGAAATCTCGAAGTGACGCCGCTCTAGTGTCGCCGCGTTCGCAAGTATTGCCTGCAAATTGCTCTTCCCAGTCGGTGAGCCCGTTCGCAAGGGGTCGTCGCAAGCAAGCGAACGATGAAGTGCATCAAGGGTTTGTTTCGGCGATATAGCAGCAGTAGTGGACATGTAGGCCGGGCGAGACTGCCCAAACGACACTGGCGCCGCCAAGCACCCATCGACGGCGCGAATTCCACCACATCACCATTCATCCAATCGGGGTCCAAGAATGAACAATCTGCGTAAAACGACTCTCGCGCTGGCCGTTGTGACGGCTTTCTGCGCGACCGGCGCCTCCGCCGCGACCGGTACGCTCACCGCCGCCCACTCGACCTTCATGCGCCAGGGCGACGCCGTCGTCGGCGCGATGAATGTTGCCGCGCCGATCCACTTCCACCTCGGCCTGGCGATCCGCGACAAGGCGGGTCTTGACGCCTACATC
>DASXKN010000010.1:0-57564 GCA_036496805.1 Lysobacteraceae bacterium | reverse complement strand
TTCACCTTCCTCGGCTACCGCGAGTACAAGGTCGTCAAGCAGGGCAAGGGCGAGGCCCTGGTCGCGGTCGAAGGCAGCGGCCTGGGCATCCTGCGCGGCGAGATGCGCGACAACAAGCCGCGCCCGGTCGGCGCGCTGGCGGCGAACCAGCCCGGCGGCGCCGAGCATCCGCTGATCCTGACCAAGACCAATTCGCGCGCCACCGTGCACCGCGACGGCTACATGGACTACATCGGCGTGCTGGTGTACGACGAGCACGGCAAGGCGGTGATCGAACAGCGCTTCATCGGCCTGTACACCTCCAGCGCCTACAGCCGTCGTCCGTGGGACATCCCGATCGTGCGCGACCGCTACGAGCGGGTGATGAACCGCTCGGGTTTCGGTCCGAGCAGCCACAACGGCAAGGCGTTGCGCCACATCCTCGAGACGCTGCCGCGCGACGAGCTGTTCCAGACGGGCGCCGAGCAACTGCTGGCCACCAGCATGGGCATCCTCGGCCTCCAGGACCGCGGCCGCAGCAAGCTGTTCCTGCGCCGCGACCGTTACGGCCGCTTCTTCTCGGCGCTGGCCTACATCCCGCGCGACCGCTTCAACACCTACGTGCGCGAACGCATCGAGGAACTGCTGACCGAGGCGCTGGCCGGCGAGCGCGTGGACACGACCCTGCTGGTGGGCGAGTCCTCGCTGGCGCAGATCCACATGATCGTGCGGCCGAAGCCGGGCGAGCACGGCGAGATCGACGTCGCCGCGCTCGACGCGAAGATGGCCGCGATCGTCCGCGACTGGCGCGACGAGTTGCGCGACCGGTTCGTCGCCGCCCACGGCGAGGACGAAGGCACGCGCCTGGCGGCGCGCTGGGTGCCGGTGCTCCCGGTCGGCTACGTCGAGGCAGTCACGCCTGCCGGCGTGGTCGCCGACCTGCTCCAGATCGAACGCCTCAAGGGTGCGCACGACCTCGAACAGCGCCTGTACCGCGACCCGTCCGACCCCGCTTCGCTGCGCTTCAAGCTGATGCGCGCCGGCGAAGCCATCCACCTGTCCGACGCGCTGCCGATGATGGAGAACATGGGCCTGCGCGTGCTCACCGAGCATCCCTACGAGATCGAACTTGACAACGCCCTGATCGGCGGCGAGAAGACCGTGCACATCCAGGACTTCGAGGTGCGCACCGCGGTCGACGTCGACGTGGTCGCCGTGGGCAGGTCCTTCGAGGACGCGTTCGAGCACATCTGGTCGGGCGCCGCCGAAAGCGACGGCTTCAACCGCCTGCTGCTGACCGCGCGCCTGACCTGGCGCCAGGTCGCGATGCTGCGCGGCTACTGCAAATACCTGCTGCAGACCGGCGTGCCGTTCTCGCAGGCGTACATGGAGACCACCCTCAACCGCTATCCGCTGATCGCGCGGTTGCTGGTCGAACTGTTCGAGTCGCGCTTCGATCCGGCGCACAGCTCGGGCAAGGACGGCGTGGGCGGCCATGACGAGGCGATGCGCGAGACGCTTCGCTTCGAACTCGAGGCGATCACGCCGGCCACGCTCCGGCATGCGGCGAGCACGCTCACCGAGGAGATCGCCTACGCGCGCGCGCTCGACCGCGACGCCCAGATCGACGCCTGCAACGACGGCCTGGCGCTGCTGCTGGAGAACGTCGCCAGCCTCGACGAGGACCGCATCCTGCGCAGCTACATCGGCGTGATCAACGCCACCCTGCGCACCAGCTGCTACCAGCTCCACGATGGCAAGCCGCGCGAATACATCAGCTACAAGTTCGACTGCTCGAAGATCCTCGAACTGCCCAAGCCGCGCCCGTACCGCGAGATCTTCGTCTATGCGCCGCGCGTCGAGGGCGTGCACCTGCGCTTCGGCCCGGTCGCGCGCGGCGGCCTGCGCTGGTCGGACCGCCGCGAGGATTTCCGCACCGAGGTGCTGGGCCTGGTCAAGGCGCAGATGGTGAAGAACACGGTGATCGTGCCGGTCGGCAGCAAGGGCGGCTTCTACGTGAAGCGTCCGCCGGCGTCGCCCGACCGCGACGCCCAGCTCGCCGAAGGAATCGCCTGCTACAAGCTGTTCATCAACGGCCTGCTCGACATCACCGACAACATCATCGAGGGCAGGACCGTGCCGCCGAAGTCGGTGGTGCGCCACGACGGCGACGATCCCTACCTGGTGGTCGCCGCCGACAAGGGCACCGCGACCTTCTCGGACATCGCCAACGGCGTCAGCGCCGAACACGGCTTCTGGCTCGGCGATGCGTTCGCCTCCGGCGGCTCGGTCGGTTACGACCACAAGGCGATGGGCATCACCGCCAAGGGCGCGTGGGAGTCGGTCAAGCGCCACTTCCGTTCGCTCGGCCGCGACTGCCAGAGCGAGGACTTCACCTGCGTCGGCATCGGCGACATGTCCGGCGACGTGTTCGGCAACGGCATGCTGCTCTCGCGCCACATCAAGCTGCTGGCCGCGTTCGACCACCGCCACATCTTCCTCGACCCGAATCCGGACGCGGAGAAGTCCTTCGTCGAACGCGAGCGCATGTTCGGGCTGCCGCGCTCGTCGTGGGAGGACTACGACAAGTCGCTGATCAGCGAAGGCGGCGGCATCCATCCGCGCGGCGCCAAGTCGATCCGCATCACCCCGCAGGTGCGCGCCGCGCTCGACATCGCCGAAGGCGTTGACCAGATGACACCGGCCGAGCTGATGTCGGCGATCCTCAAGTCGCCGGTCGACCTGCTGTGGAACGGCGGCATCGGCACCTACGTCAAGGCCGCCAGCGAAACCCATGCCGACTGCGGCGATCGCGCCAACAACGCCCTGCGCGTCAACGGCCGCGAGCTGCGCTGCGGGATGGTGGGCGAGGGCGGCAACCTCGGCTGCACCCAGCGCGGCCGCATCGAGGCGGCGCTGCATGGCGTCCTGCTCAATACCGACTTCATCGACAACTCCGCCGGCGTGGACACCTCCGACCACGAGGTGAACATCAAGATCCTGCTCAACGATGCCGTGCAGCGCGGCGAGCTCAACGACGCCAGGCGCAACGCCCTGCTGGCGAAGATGACCGATGAAGTCGGCCAGCTCGTGCTGATGGACAACTACCGCCAGAACCAGACGCTCAGCCTGATGGAGCGGATGAGCGTCTCGCGCCTGGGATCCAAGCAGCACTTCATCCGCACGCTGGAAAAGCAGGGCCTGCTCGATCGCGGCATCGAGTTCCTGCCATCCGACGCCGAGATCGCCGACCGCAAGGCGCTCGGCCAGGGCCTGACGCGGCCGGAGCTGTCGATCCTGCTGTCGTACGCGAAGATCGTGATCTTCCAGCAGTTGCTCAATTCCGACGTGCCCGAGGACAACTTCCTCTCCGCCGAGCTGGTCCGTTATTTCCCCGGCCCGCTGCGCGACAAGTACGACGCGCACATGCAGCGCCACCGCCTGCGCCGCGAGATCATCGCCACCGTCGTCACCAACTCGATCGTCAACCGCGCCGGCGCGACCTTCATGCTGCGCATGCAGGAAGACACCGGTCGCTCGCCGGGCGAGGTCGCCAAGGCCTTCACCATCACCCGCGAGACGCTCGACGCACGCGCACTGTGGGCGCAGATCGATGCGCTCGACGGCAAGGTGCCCGAGTCGGTGCAGATCGATGCCCTGCTGGTGATCTGGAACCTGCAGCGCACCTTCACCCGCTGGCTGCTGGCGCGTCCCGGTGCGATCCCGGACATCGCCACCGCGGTGGAGCGCTACCACGACGGTTTCCGCGACATCCGCGCCGGCTCGGGCATCCTGCCCGACTCGCAGCGCCCGGCCTACCTGGCCAGCCTGCGCGACTGGAAGGACAAGGGGCTTTCCGACGAACTGGCGGGCCAGCTCGCGGCGCTGCCGTACCTCGGCTCGTGCACCGACATCATCGAGATCGCGCGCGAGCGCAAGCTCAAGGTGGTGGATGTCGCGCGCGTCTACTTCCGCCTCGGCGACGTGCTCAACCTGCCGTGGCTCAGTGGACAGATCGACGGCCTCAAGGTGGACGGCCGCTGGCACGCGGTCGCGCGCGGCGTGCTGCGCGACGAACTCGCGCACCACCAGCGCGTGCTCGTCGACCAGGTGCTGACGATGGCGGGCGCAACGGCCGATGCGAAGGTGAAAGCCTGGGCGGATCGCGACGATCCGTCGCAGCGCTTCACCCTGTCGATGCTCGCCGAACTGGCCGCGCAGAAGACCCTCGACTACCCGACCGCTTCGGTCGCCGTGCAGCGTCTCTCGCAGCTCGCATCGCGCGGCTGAAAGACTCCATGCGACAAGCCCCTCTCCCGACGGGGCGAAGAGGAGCGCTGGCGAACCGCAGGTTCGCGTGACGATGAGCGCCCTCGCGCATGGCGCGAGGGCCGGGACGCGGGTAGGGGTGAGGGGCCTGCAGGATGGAATGCCAGGGCCAGCTCGGCCCCTCATCCGGCGCTGCCGCGCCACCTTCTCCCGGTGGTAGAAGGGATGGCATCGGCTTTCGTTACCGATGACAGGGATTCCGGGTTACTGCGTCAAGAGCGAGATGGACATAGCGCCATCCCGATTCCATCCGTCATTGCTATGCTCCGCTGAAAGCCGGAGCATTCCATGACGCAGCCGCTGCGCATCGCCTTCCTCGCCAGCCGCGTGGCCGACGCCCAGGCCGCGCTGGCCACGCTGCAATCCGCGCACGGTGTCCACGTGCCCGAGGAGGCCGACGTGCTGTGTGCGCTCGGCGGCGACGGCTTCATGCTGCGCACGTTGCATCGCTATGGCCCGCGCGGGCTTCCGGTGTACGGCATGAAGCTCGGCACGGTCGGTTTCCTGATGAACCACTACCAGCCCGAGGGCCTCGCCGAGCGCATCGCCGCCGCGCACCCGGCGCACCTGCACCCGCTGGAAATGAGCGCCATCACCGAGGCCGGTTCGACCGTCACTTCGCTCGCCTACAACGAAGTGTCGCTGCTGCGGCAGACCCGCCAGGCCGCGCACCTGCGCATCCACCTCAACGACCGCGCGCGGCTCGATGAACTTATCTGCGACGGCGTGCTGGTCGCCACCCCGGCCGGAAGCACCGCTTACAACTTCTCCGCGCATGGACCGATCCTGCCGCTGGGCTCGAACGTGATCGCGCTCACCCCGATCGCCGCGTTCCGCCCGCGGCGCTGGCGTGGCGCCCTGCTGCGCTCGGACACCGTGGTGCGCTTCGAGGTGCTCGATCCCGACAAGCGCCCGATGAGCGCGACCGCCGACTCGCGCGAAGTCCGCGACGTGGTCGAGGTCACGGTGCGCGAGTCGAAGGAACACGGCGTGACCCTGCTGTTCGACCCCGAGCACAACCTCGAGGAACGCATCATCGCCGAGCAGTTCGTGAGCTGAAGGGCGGTCTTTCTCCGACCGCAGCCGGTTTCGCCGGAATCGACCTCAGCAATCCACCTTTGCGACGTCCGTACCGTGCTCGATGCATGGCGACCGTTGCCCGTCGATCGCATCCGCGATCGCGACCGCGTCCAGGCGCCCCAGGATCGGCTCCAGCGCGACCGCGTAGTTGCGCCAGCGTGCGAGGCTGCGCGAGTGGATCGGCTCGCGCACCTGCATCCGGCTCGCGGTGGCGACGTAGCCTGCACGTTCGGCAAAGGCGACGACGTCGGGGTGCCACTCCATGCCCAGCGCCGCCAGCAGGCGCCGGAGTTCGGCCTCGGGATCGGCGACCAGGTTCTCGTAGCGCACCTCGACCAGCCGCTCGCCGATCGTGGCGTGCCAGTGCTGCATCAGCCGCCGGTGCTGTTCGATGCGATGGGCGATGTGGCGGAGTTCGTTGATCCACTGCGCTTCGCCGGTGAACTGGGCGAACCAGCAGGAGAGGGCGACGTCGCGCGGATCGCGCTGGACGTGGATGATCGTGGCGTGGGGAAACACCACGCCCAGCCAGCCCGCAATCAGGTAGTTGTCCGGCATCTTGTCGACGATGCGGTCGGCATCCGCGGGCAAGCCGAGATGGCGAACGCGCTGCTCCAGCATCCGCAGGTGCCATGCCGCGGATTCGTCGATCGCCGATCCGGAAAGCGCGTCGTGCGACTGCCCGCAAGCGGCCAGCGCGTGCTTCCAGCCGATTTCGGCGAAGCGCTGCTCGCCCACGCCGACGATGCGCGGATGCGCGGCGAGCATGCGTTCCAGCAAGGTCGTGCCGGATCGCGGCAGGCCGATCACGAAGACTGGGCGGCGATCCGGACTGCCGGCGCCACGCAGACGTTCGAACAAGGACCTCGTGTAGTGACTCGTCAGGGTGTCGACGCGGCTTTCGTGCTGTCCGGCGTCGTAGCGCTGCGGCGGTGGCGTGGCCTCGATGGCCAGCGCGTTCGTGCGCGCCGCGTGCCGCCATGCCGCGGGAAACTCGCCGACGCGGTCGTGGTGCCGGGCCAGTATCTCGTGCAGGCGAACGAGGACGCGGATGGCCGGCTGCGCGGCGATCGCGCGCTTGACGGTGGCCAGCAGGTCGTCGTCGAGCCGATGATCGTCCAGTTCCGCCAGGCCCCAGAGTGCATCCGGGTTGCCCGGATCGCTCGCGAGCACGGCGCGGAAATGCGTGCGCGCCGCATCCAGGTCGCCACGCCCGGCGGCCAGGCCGCCCAGCTCGACGCGCACCCAGTTGTCGTTCGGGCGCAGCGCACGGTAGGCCTCGAACGCGGCCTGCGCGTCGAGCAGGCGCTCGTTCGCCATCAGCATCTTGGCGTGGACGCCCCGCAGGCCGGCATGCTCCGGATGGCGATCCACGAGCGCCTGCAGCACGGCGCAGGCGGTATCCATGTCGGTGACTTCGCGCAGGATGCTTTCGAGCCACCCGCCGGGATTGGCATGGCGCGGCTCGATCGCGAAGGCGCGCTCGAACAGGTCGGTGGCCTGGTCGCGCAGGCCCATCATCAGCGAAATCCGCGCCCACCCGCACAGCAGGTTGAGGTCCTTCGGCAGCAGCGAGGCGGCGAGCCGGTAGCGTTCGTTGGCCTCGGCCCCGCGCCCGGCCAGTACCAGCAGGTTGCCGGCCGCATGCAGCACCGGTACATCGACCGGGGCCGCACGGTTGGCGCGATCGAGGTAGGGCAGGGCTTCGGCGAAACGGCCCATGCGGGCCAGTTGCATGCCCGTCGTCGCATCGGAACCGGTCATCGGCAAGAAGCCTCCTGCGTCGGTGTCCAGCCCGCGCCGCGGGCAATGAAACAATGTCATTCGATTGAAACAACCGGTCTGTTAGGAATTCCTGTGCCCGTGTCAGGCCCATACCGGCGGCTGGAAACGGCCGACGAGCGGTCCCGCCGGGCTCGTCTCGCCTGGCGGGACGCCGTCGTCGATACTGTGTCCATGAACCCGGAATCGCCCGACCACCTGATCGTCGCCATCACCGCCCGCGCGCTGTTCGAGCTCGAGGACAGCCATGGCGTGTTCGAGCGCGACGGCGTGGGGGCCTACGCCGATTTCCAGCGCTCGCGCGAGAACGAGATCCTGCGCCCCGGGATCGGCTTCGGGCTGGTGCGCAAGCTGGCCGCACTGAACGAGGGCGCGCCGCCCGATGCACCGCGCACCGAGGTGATCCTGCTCTCGCGCAATTCCAGCGACACCGGGTTGCGCATCTTCAATTCGATCGAGCACTACAAGCTGGGCATCGTGCGCGCGGTGTTCACGGCCGGCGCGCCGACCGATCCCTACATCGAGCCCTTCGGCGCGCAGTTGTTCCTGTCGGCGAACCCGGAATCGGTGCGGCGCGCGCTCGAACGCGACATCGCGGCGGCGACGATCCTGCCGTCGCGCGAGGGAAGTGCGCCCACGGCGTCGCCGCAGCACAACCAGCTACGCATCGCCTTCGACGGCGACGCGGTGATCTTCGGCGACGAATCCCAGCGCATCGCCACCGAGCAGGGCCTGGCCGCGTTTTCGCGCAACGAGGCCGAGCTCGCGCACACGCCGATGTCGGGCGGCCCGTTCAAGGGCTTCCTCGCGGCGCTGCATCGTCTCCAGCAGGCGTTCCCGGCGGAGGACTCACCAATCCGCACCGCACTGGTCACCGCGCGTTCCGCGCCGGCGCACAAGCGCGTGATCCTCACCCTGCGCGAGTGGGGCGTGCGACTGGACGAGGCCCTGTTCCTCGGCGGCCGCGACAAGGGCCCGTTCCTGCAGGCCTTCGGCGCCGACATTTTCTTCGACGACTCGCAGGACAACATCGACAACGCGCGGTTGCACGTTGCCGCGGGGCATGTGCCGCATGGGGTGGCCAACGAATAGGGGCAAGGTATTGGCCTTCGCCATTTGTGGCATGCAAACGAGAGATGAGGCGACAGGCAGTCGGCCGGTGCATTGCTTTGGCAGCCACGGCCTCGAAGAGCTGGTCGCCCAGTGCACGTCGCTGTTGTAGATGAATGCAAGTGGTTGCTGGATCCTCACCGCTCACGCTGTCACGCAAAATTTGCCGATACATGTCAGCGCACTCGACAGGGTTCGCGTCATTGCGGGGATAGCGGATGTGGGCTGGAAGCGGGTCCGGTATCATGCGCGGCTTGTGGCCGCTATCTCGTTATGCGGCACAGATCATCGACAAAGGATCCGCAGAACAACCGAATCGCGGCCCGAGTTGGCTCGTGCCTCGAACCGTGGATTTCGCAAAAAGACGGATCAACGAGAAAGCGGCAAGGGAAGGGTAGTAAGCATCACTCCCGTTCCTTCAATTCATGATTCTGGGGATTTTGCGATGAAATGGATCAATCTGCTGGCGTTGATGGTGCTTTGCCTTGCGTCCAGCCTGGCATGCGCCCAGCAGGCACCGATCAGTCCGAATTCGCCCGGAATCGTTGGGTACCAAGACAGCGCAGACAGAAACGTTTACCCGAGCCTGCAGGGTGCGGCAAACGCTATCCTGGCCTACTACAACACACCGTTGCCCAACTTTACCTGCGGCGGGACATGCTGGGTCAGCAGCGTCGTGTGGACTCCGTCTTCGCCCGGCTGGGTTGTAAACATCTGGCTGCCCCAGCCCCCGGGGCCGGGTGAGCAATTCGGCTCTGGCGGCGTGACCCCGATCCGGCGAACCGGCGACCGCATCGTCGCGCCGCTCTGGCCCAAGCCGCCCGGCGATCATTGCGATGTTTGCGAGGTGGGAGCACACAGCACCGGTGACCCCATCGAAATCGCTACCGGCAACATGCACCTGGAGGAGACGGATTTCCTTCCCCGCGATAGCCGGATGCGTTTCTCGCGGGCCTTCAACAGCAGCCTTGCTTCCCTCCCGACGCATGAAGGCGCCGGCTGGAACAGCTTGATGGGTGGTCGCCGCATTCTGGATGGTGATGTCGGCTTCCGGTTCGTGACTTTGTTCGCCGAGGAGTCCTCGACCTATGGCACGGCAAGCGACGCGTGCACGTTGGGGTGGTCCGAAATCGTCGCGGGAGGCGCTTCCCACAACGCCGATCCCCAATGGGCCGGCGTGACGGCAGCGTACGATGGCGCGGGACACTGCAATCTCTCGAACGGCCAGACCATTCCGGTGCTCAGCGACGACCCCTCGGTGGGACTCGTCTATTCGGTGGCCCCTGAGCAGCGACTCGTCACGGTGGAAAGGTCTGACGGCGCCATCTTCCTGTTCTATTGCTCGAAGGGGGTTTGCAAGAGCAGTCCGAATGCCAAATTCGGAATGACGGTCGATGCGAATGGATATTCGATCGTCGATGACCGGGGAAACACCGAGCGCTACGATAATTTCGGTTTGCTGAGCAGCATCACCTGGAAGGACGGCTATCAGCAGACATTCGTCCAGGGCGGAGACGGGATTTCAACGGGCTATTTCAGCGCCGTGTCCTCGGTGACCGACAACCTCGGGCGCTCGATCGTTTTTTCATACGACAAGAATGAGCTGCTTTCCTTGATGTCGTTGCCCGATGGTTCGACTGTCGGATACCACCACGACTCGCTCGGTCGCCTCACTTCGGTGACATATCCCACGGGCACGCGCACCTATCAGTACACCGACTCGAACTCTCCGAATGCGCTGACGGGCGTGGTGGACGAGAACACCACGAACAGCATTCCCTATGAAACGTGGTCCTACGACGCAAATGGTTTGGCGATTGGCAGCGCCAATGCCGGCCTTACCGCCAATGCACCCGTGAACCAATTCTTGATCCAGCGCAATACCGACGGCAGCGCCACCGTCACCGACCCGCTCCTCACCCGGCGCACGTTCACCTTCCAGAGCCCGTTCGGAGTCGCTCAGGAAACTTCGATCAGCGGGCCGGTGTGCTTCGATTGCGATGCGGGTGTCACGTCTACGTACGACAGCAACGGCTATCTCTCCGGCAGCACCGACTGGAACGGCAATCACACTGCTTACCAGTTTGACGCCGCCGGCCAGCTACACCAGCGCATCGATGCGCAGGGCGCTAGCGTGCAGCGCACCACCACCATCGACTGGGACGACGTACTGCACAACCCGAAAGATCAGACGGTCCATGATGACGTGGCCAACAAGACCGTGTCGCAGGCCGCCTGGACCTACAATCCGCGCGGTGAGCCGCTTACGCTGACCCGCACTGACCCGGTCACCAACGCCACCCGCACTTGGACGTACACGTACTGCGAGACCGTCACCACCGGCTGTCCGCTGCTGGGCCTGCTCACCTCGGTGGACGGCCCCCGCACCGATGTGCCCGACATCACCACCTATACGTATTTCCCGAGCGACGCTCCATCCTGCGCCGGCGCTCCCCAGACGTGTCCGTACCGCATGGGCGATCTGCAAGCTATCAACAATGCGCTCGGCCAGACGACGACCTTCCTGACCTACGACGGCGCCGGTCGCCCGCTGTCACTGACAGACGTCAACGGCGTCGAGACCGATCTACAATACAACGCTCGCGGTTGGCTGACGCAGGTGGCCCGGCGCGCGATCAACGGCGCCAGCGGCTCGGGAGATCAGGTCACCGGTTATGCCTACTACCCTGACGGCCAGCTCCAGACCCTCACCCGGCCCGACGGCGCCAGCGCCACGTTCACCTACGACGCCGCCCACCGCCTGACCGACATCGCCGACAACCTCGGCGACACGATCCACTACACCCTCGATGCCGCCGGCAATCGCACCGAGGAGGACATCAAGGATCCTTCCGGCAATCCCAAGCGCATTGTCCGTCGTCAGTTCAACGCACTCGGCCAGCTTGCGGTCAATGCGAATGCAGCGCTGAATGGTTCCGGCGGCCTGGTGCCGAACATGAGCTACACCTACGACGCCAACGGCAACCCGCACCTGGCGACCGACGGCCGCGACTATGTCACCGACAACACCCCCGATGCGCTCAATCGCCTGCAGCACGTGGTGCAGGACGAGGGCGACGCGACCCATGTCAACGCCCACATCGACATCACCCACGACGCGCTCGACCGCATCACCCAGGTGACTGACCCGCAGGGTCTGAACACGACCTACCAGTACGACGGGCTCGGCAACCTGACCCAGCTGACCAGTCCGGATACCGGTACCACGACCATCGTCGCCGTCGACGCGGCCGGCAACGTCAAGACCCGCAAGGATGCGCGCAATGTCACCAGCACCTACACCTACGACGCCCTGAACCGGGTCAAGACGATCCATTACCCGAACACCGCGCTCAATGTGACCTACACCTGGGACACGGTGATGGCGGCCTGCAGCCAGCCCAGCCAGGCGTATCCCGTCGGCCGCGTCAGCCAGATCCAGGACGGCTCGGGCTATACCCGTTTCTGCTACGACCGCTTCGGCAACCTGGCGCGCAAGGTGAACGTGATCAACGGCACCGCGTTCCAGACGAACTACGCCTACGATCTCGCCCACCACCTGACCCAGGTCACCACGCCCAAGAGTACGATCATCACCTACGCGCGCGATGCGATCGGCCGCGTCATCGGCGTGACCTACAAGCTCAGCGGCGGCACGACCAAGACCGTGGTCAGCAACGTCACCTACTACCCGTACGGCCCGGTGGCGAGCATCACCTATGGCGATGGTCGCGTGCTCAACCGCAGCTACGATCAGGACTACGTGGTCTCCTCGATCAGCGACACCGGCACAGGCGGCCTGAACCTGGGCTTCGGTCGCGACCTGGTCGGCAACCTGACCAGCCTCACCAGCGGGTCGAGCGCCAACACCCTGGCCTACGACGGCCTGGACCGCCTGACCCGCGTGGCCGATCCGAACCAGGGCGACGCCCAGGTCGCGGCCTGGACCTACGACGCGACCGGCAACCGCCTCACCCAGCAGGCCGGCACGGGCTCGCCGGTGTCGTACTACACCTATCCAACCGGCAGCCACCAGTTGATCGCGACCGGCCCGGTCGGCAGCCCCGTCACGCGCGGCTACGACGCGATGGGCAACACCACCGCGATCGGCACCAACGCGCAAGGCTTTCACTACGACGACACCGGCCGGATGGACCAGACGACCACCGGCGCAGCCAACACGGTGCAGATGCAGTACGCGACCAACGCGCTCGGCCAGCGGGTGGAGAAGTACCTGACGGGCAACAGTGCGGCCACGCTGTACACGATCCGCGACGAGCAAGGGCAGGTGCTGGCCGAGTACGACGGCAGCAACACCCGCGTCCACGAGGTGATGTGGATGGACGGTATGCCGGTCGGCGTGGTCAGCGGCACGACGCTGTCGTACCTGGAGCCGGACCAACTCGGCACGCCGCGGGTGGCGATTGACGGGACGAGCAACAGTCAGACGTGGAGCTGGTCGCCGGTTGGTGATCCGTTCGGGCAGGGGCAGCCGACGGGCTCACTCAACCTGGATCTGCGGATGCCGGGGCAGGTGTACGATGCGGAGAGTGGGCTGAACTACAACTACTTCAGGGATTACGACTCAGCGAGCGGGCGTGAGCTTGAGTCCGACCCGGCAGGGCTTGATGGCGGCATCAGCACCTACGGCTATGTTGCGGGGAATCCGTTGAGCTTGATTGACCCGTTTGGTCTGAAGCCCGGCGATGTTTTCGCCAACCCGGATTGCGCAGCCGTCGATATGATGCAATTCCTGATGGACAACTCCAGTTCCGTGCCTGGCGCTGCGCGCTTCAACAGCGGATATGAGTACGGAAATGACATCGTCTCAGTGCCGGGTGGGTACACGTACGGCAACCATTTCGATACGGACAATGATCGGTTCCACGTCACTCCGGGGCCACAGCCACCGAACTATTACGCCTACTTCCATACACACGATTTGATTCCGCGCGAGGTGGGCAACCTCAACAATGACTTTTCGAGGCCTGGCCAAGTTTCTGGTGAGCCCAATGGTGGTGATTTGTCGGCGGCAAACAGAGCGGCCTATGGAAACCAATACGTAGGCGCGCTACAGCGGACCGGCACAGATGCGTCTGGTCGCGTGATTGGAGCTCCCTTCATTCACAAGAACAATGGCAAATCGCCGAAGTCAGTGCTTGTTAACCCGAAGGGGTGTGGTTGTGGGCACTAAGGCAACAATCATCGTGGCAGCACTGCTCGGCCTCGCTTCGTCTTGTGCGATGGCGACTCTGTCCACGGATGGGCTGGAGCCTTACGCCTACAACGAAATGTTCTTGCTGAAAGTGATTCCAGGGCAGGGGCATGCTGCCGGTGCCTGCTTCTTTGCAACTCACAACTTTGCCGCAGGTGGCAAATACATCTGGGCGCATCCGGCAGAAGCGGTCGGCAATCAGAATGGTTCCTTGGACAAGGTGTTCAAGGACCGAGTGAGCATCTCCCAGGTGCAGGCGGTCAACGGCAAGGACTGGATCTCGATCAACTTCTATTGGCCGGTGGCCTCTGGAAAGGAAGCGGAAAAGCTTGCTCCCGGTTGTGGAGACAAGCCCAATCGCTAGCATTGCGTTGGCCCTCCGATGACCCCTTGCTCCTCTCGCGCTTGCATTGCCCCATGCAGCTCTGAAACAATCCTGACCACCAACCCGCACCCGATCTGATCGAGTGCATGTTCTCTAGACGCTCTGCGTCGCGCCCGCCAGGCCATGCCTGGCCGGTATTCAACCGCCCCACAGTGGGCAGGCACAGACCACACCGGGACTGTGACCCTTACCCGAGTTGCGTCCGCAGCTCTTGCAGCGTGACCACGCGTTCTCCCGCCCTGATCGGCTGCCAATTCACCGGCTGAGCTGACCTCTTCGGCTTTCACCTGATCGACTGCGCACGCGCAGTCCCGCCCGCTTCACGGCGCGGCGTCGATCGCGGCTGTCTTGCCGCATTCCCTCACCGAACACGCCTCGGCGTGGTCACGCGATTCCTCGCGGATCGTGTGCCGCGCTCGTGCGTGTTCGCTGACCACAACTCGCCGCGCCGGCGCGCTTCGTGCGCGCCGGCGTGCGCCTCTTCTCTCGTCCAGGGCAAAGGGGTCAGGTTCATTTGGCCGACTCGCCGCATCCCGTCAGCGATTTCCTACAGGTTCATCGGTTGATTCCCGACAGCGTAATTTGAGCGAAGCGGGCAGTCTGTCGGCATGGCTCGTCTTCCCCGCTTCGACCTCCCCGGCGTTCCCCAGCATGTGATCCAGCGCGGCAACGACCGTCAGCCGTGCTTTGCCAGCGACGATGATCGCGAACGTTATCTGCAGGACCTGCGCGAGGCCGCCGCGCGGCACGAAGTCGCCGTTCACGCCTATGTGCTGATGACCAATCATGTGCATCTGCTGGCGACGCCGCCGGCACGCCATGCGATTGCGGCGATGATGCAGGCGCTGGGCCGCCGCTACGTCGCCTACTTCAACCACACGTGGCAGCGCACGGGGACATTGTGGGAAGGGCGCTACAAAGCCTGCGTCGTCGACACGGATCGCTACCTGCTGACGTGCTATCGCTACATCGAACTCAATCCGGTCAGGGCGGCCATGGTGGAAGGTCCTGCCGCCTATCGCTGGTCGAGCCATCGTTGCAATGCGAATGGTGAATCCGATGCGCTGGTGGTGCCGCATGAGCGCTATCTGGCGTTGGGAGATACGGGTCCAGCGCGCCAGTCGGCCTATCGGGCGATTTTTGCCGAGGCGATTTCATCCGATGAACTCGCGCGTATCCGGGACTATCTTCAACAGCAACGCGCGCTGGGCGACCGGCGCTTTCAGGGCCAGGTCGAAGAACTCGCTGGTCGTTGTGCGACGATCCGTCCAAGGGGTCATCAAAGGCGAGTGCCCATCGACGTCGATCGGGCGACGGATGCAGGTGGATTTTTCAAATGAACCTGCCCCCTTTGCCGACAGCCGGCTCGCGCCGCATCGCGTAGATGACCCACGCCAGCGCGGTCAGCGCGCTGCCGCCGAGGAAGGCCCATTCGCCCTGGCCGTAGTGCCACAGCACCGCCGCGACGACCGCGCCGAGCACGCCGCCGAAGCCCGAGCTGAAGCCGTACAGCAGGCTCTGTCCCGCCGCCGCGCGCGCGCCGGGGAAATACACCACCATCATCCGCATCAGGCAGGCCTGGAACACCGCGAAGCTGAAGGCATGGGTGAGCTGTGCGGCGGCCATCAACGCGAACGAACCGGCGTACAGCGCGGTCACCGCCCAGCGCACCGCGCCGATCGCCAGGCAGGCGCTCAGCAGGCGCGGCGCGCCGAAGCGCGCGATCACGCCCGGCACGAACCAGAACATCACGATTTCGGCGAGCACGCCGATCGCCCACAGGATGCCCACGTGCAGGCCGTCGTGATGATGCGCCTGCAGGTGCAGGGTGTAGAACACGTAGAAGGTGCCGAAGCCGGCCTGCGCGAGCATCGCCACGACCAGGAAACGACGCACGCCGGGACGCTTCCACAGGTGTCCGGCGTCGGCCACCGTATCGACATGTGCAGGCGGACGATCGTCGCGGTGCGGCCACGCCGCGAGCAGGGCCGCTGCCAGTAGCGGCAGGCAGAGCCACGGGAACGCGGTGTCGCCGAGCTTGTCGAGCAGCCAGCCGTAGCTGCCCGCGACCACCAGGAAGCCCAGCGAACCCCAGAGGCGGATGCGGCCGTAGTCGTGGCTGTCCGGGCCGAGCGCGGTGAGCGTCATCGCCTCGAATTGCGGCAGCAGCGCGTTGTAGAACACGCCGAACACTGCCATCACCGCCAGCAGAGACCACGTCGAGCGTGTCAGCGTGAAGCAGGCGAAGCACGCCAGCCCCAGTGCGCAGCCATGGACGAGCCACATGCCGGGCCGCGCGCTGCGCGAGGTGATCGTCGTCCACGCAGGAGGGCCGGCGACGCGCGAGGCATACCAGAGCCCGATCATCGCGCTGGCCATGGACCCACCATGACCGAGCGACACCACCCAGCGCCCGACGTAAGGCGAGTACGCGCCGATCACGGCGTAGTACCAGAAGTAGAACTGCGCGAACAGGAAGCGCTGGCGCGGCGTCATCGCCGGACGCCGGTGTGCGGACGCATCGTGGTCAGAACTCGAGGTCGAGCGCGGCGCACAGGTAATCGATCAGCGGCGCGCAGCCACGCAATCCGTCGGACACGGCCTTGAGCAGGCGCGGGCCGGTCATGGTGGCGTCGTCCAGCGTGGCCATCGCGACGTAGTTCTTGCGCTTGAGGTCGGCGATCAGCTCGTGGTCGGCCGGATAGCCGCGCGGCGCGCGCGCGAGCGACTCGTCGTGCAGCGCGTATTTTTTCCGGAACGATGGCGAGTGCGCGGCCTTCTTCCAGCTCTCGGGATTCTCGACGATGAAGTCGCGGATGCGGCGCTGGGTCGTCGGTTCCGGATGCCACAGGCCGCCGCCGAGGAAGCAGTCGCCGGGCGCGACGTGCAGGTAGAACGAGGGCGCCTCGACCGCCGGGCCATGCCGTTGCAGGGTCGCTTCGGAAGCGGCGACCTTGATGCGTTCGTGGTAGAAGCGCGCGCCCGACCAGGTCTTGTACGGCGTCTTGTCGTTCGCGAAGCGGGTGTCGCGGTGGATGCGGAACAGCGAGCCGCCCATCGGCTTCGGATCGGCGCGGAAATGCGTGCTGATCGCCGCGAGCGGGCCCTGCAGGTCCGTGATCAGGCGCAGGAAAGGCTGGCGCAGGTATTCCTCGTAGTCGGCCTTGTGGTCGTTGAACCAGGCGCGGTTGTTGTTCTTCGCCAGCGCGCGCTGGAACCTGAAGGTCTTGTCGGTGAAATAGGTCGGCATGGCGACGATTTTCAGCGGAGGCTGGCCATGATGGTACTGCGCCAGTCGTCCAGCGCGTCGAGCAGGACCTGCACGCGGCTGTCGCCGGCATGCGCGGCGCGCAACGAGGCGATGCTGGCGGCGTGCGTCTCGAACGAGTATTCGGAGATTCCCGCGTCGCTGTCCAGGCGCGCGTGGCGGCAGGCGTTCCAGCGTTCGCGTTGTTCCGCATCGAGCGTCTCCGGCCAGTTGCGGGCCTGGTAGCGGAACACGAGTTCGGAAAGGCGCGGGTCCTGGAATCGTCCGGCGAACTGGCCGAGCGCCTCGGGCATCGCCGCGCGGACCTGCGGAAACAGTCGCTTGTCCTGGTCGGGGACGAAGCCGTCGTAGAGCGCCGCGTCGGCATCGGCGGCGCGACGGTCGCGCGGTCGCGCGTACACCCGCCGCACCTTCTCGGCCAGGCCGGTGGTGGCGCGCAGCGTTTCGGTACGACGCTGCGCGAGCACCGGGTCGACGCGCAGGCGCTCGAAATCCGGCTCGCGCAGGCTGTCCAGCGCGACCACGATCGGGCAGCGGTTGAGGTGGATTTCCTTCAGCGGAATCCGCGCCTCGCCTTCCGGCAGGTCGGCGGCCGGCGTGTAGAGGCGGTCCGCGATGTCTTCGGCGTCGAAGGCGAGCAGGGCTTCCGGGTCGGCGTCGAGGTCGAACACGATCACGCGGTTGTCGAACTGCGGGTGCCGGCAGATCGGTGCGACGAGTGCGGCGTTGTGGCGCGTGGCTGAATATTTTCCGGAGATGTGCAGCGCCGGCTTCATCGTCGCGATGTCGAGCAGGCTGGCGGCGAAGCGCTTGTCGCGCAGCTTCAAGGCGTAGTCGAACAATCGCGGTTGTGCGCGCTTGAGCAGGCGCGCGAGCGCGACCAGGGCGCGCACGTCGGACAGCGCTTCGTGCGCGTGCTCGTGGCCGATGCCGTTGGCGGCGGACAGGTCGGTAAGCCTGAAGCTGGGCGCGCCGGCCGCTCCTGCGCTTCCTGAGCCCGCAGCAGTGGCACGTCCATGTGCGGCATCCTCGCGCTTTGGCCACGCAATGCCGTCAGGGCGCAGCGCTTGCGCCAGACGCATCACGTCGAGCAGGTCCCAGCGCGAATTGCCGTTGCGCCATTCGCGCTCGTAGGCATCGTGGAAGTTGCGCCATGCGGTGTAGCGGACGAACTCGTCGTCGAAGCGCAGCGAGTTGTAGCCGACCGTGCAGGTCTGCGGCATCGACAGCTCGTCCATCACGTGGCCGATGAACTCGGATTCGCGCAAGCCCTCGCGCAAGGCCTGCTGCGGGGTGATGCCGGTAATGAGGGTGGCTTCGGGCGAGGGCAGCAGGTCGTCGGCCGGCTTGCAGTACATCACCATCGGTTCGCCGATCGGGTTGAGGTCGTCGTCGGTGCGCAGCCCGGCGAACTGCGCGATGCGCGTGCGGCGCGGATCGCTGCCGAAGGTTTCGAGGTCGTACCAAAAGAAACTCAACGGTGTTGCTCCTGATCGTTCCGAATTCGCAACCATGACCCATGGTTCAAACAGAGGCAGCCATCGTGCGGTGCATTTGTCACCGCGAAGCGAATCTCCGCGCGCCCGAAGCCGCTCACCTGCCATGGCGCCGATCGCCGGGCGCATGAGAGGAAGGCTACCCGGCGGTTGTCTCATCCCGGGCGACGTCGCCCAGCGGCGCCAGCCGCGCCATCACTAGCGCATCGGCCGCATCGAGGTCGACGTCCTCGATCCGCGAGCAGCCGCGCGTGGCCTCGACCAGCAACTCGCGCTGGGTGCGGCCGCGCTCGAACGCGGTCGCATAGGGAACCCTGCGGAACGTGACCATCGCATAGCGCGGAACGAAACGGTCGGGATGGCGCTCCGCCAGCAGCCGTTCGAGGTCGCGCTGCAGCAGGTAGTCGGCGTCGTCGACGCGGTCGCGCATCTCCAGGTAGTTCTCCAGCGCCATCTGCTGGATCGCGCGGGCGTTCGGCAGGCGTTCGGCTTCGAAGGCAGCGAAGGCCGAGGCGAAGTCGCCGGCGGCTTCGATGTTTCGTGCGAGCGCGATGCAATCCTCGAAGGCGCAGTTCATGCCCTGGCCGTGGAAGGGCACCATCGCGTGCGCGGCGTCGCCCAGCAGGACGGCCTTGCCGTCGAGATGCCAGCGCTCGAGGTACAGCGTCGACAGCATGCCGATCGGGTTCGCCGACCAGTCGGCATCGAAATCGGGGATCAGCGCCAGCGCATCGGCGAAGTCGCGCTCGTACATGGTCCGCGCGGCTGCCGCGTCGGGCAGCGCATCGAAACCAGGCGCTGCTCCGGCCGCTCCTGCGTCCGCGGCATTGGCACGTCCATGTGCGGCATCGGCATGCAGGGGCAGGAACAGGGTGACGGTAAACGTGCGCTCGGTGTTCGGCAGGGCGATGCACATGTAACGGCCGCGCGGCCAGATGTGCAGCGCGTTCGGCTCGATGCGGAAACCGCCGTCGGGTGCGGGCGGGATCTCCAGTTCCTTGTAGCCGTGGCCCAGCGACTCGAATCGCTCGCCCAGCGGCGCGACCGCGTGGATCGCGCCGCGCAGTGCCGAGCCGGCGCCGTCTGCACCGATCAGCACGTCGAAGGCGTGGTCGATCGCGATGCCGTTGCGGTCGTCGACGAAACGCGCCTGCTTCGCGTCGAAGTCCACGCGATCCAGGCGCGCGTGGAAATGCAGTTTCGCTCCGGCGGCCTCGGCGGCATCGAGCAGCAACAGGTTCAGGCGGCCGCGGTGCACCGACCAGATCACTTCGCTGTCGTCCTTGCCGTAGCGCTGCAGGCCGGTGTGGCCGTCGGCGAAGTGCACCATGCGGCCGCGCATCATCACGGCCTGAGCGAGCACGGCTTCGTGCAGGCCGGCCTGGCGCAATGCATGCAGGCCGCGCTCGGCCAGCGCGAGGTTGATCGAGCGGCCGCCCTCGTAGCCGACCTGGCGTGGATCGGCGCGCTTCTCGAACACCTCGACCTTCCACCCGGCGCGCGCCAGCAGCGCCGCGAGCAGGGCGCCGGCAAGGCCGGCGCCGGCGATGGTGAGGGTTTGGTGGTTGTCAGGCTTCAAGGCTCTTGCTCGTCATTCCCGCGAAGGCGGGAATCCAGTGACTTTGCCTCAGGTGATCTGATCATATAGATCATTCCAGTATGGATTCGCTTCTTCGATCAAACGGATCTTCCATTCGCGATTCCACTTCTTGAGTTGCTTCTCGCGCAAGATCGCACTCTCCATCGATTCATGCACCTCGAACCAGACAAGGCCAGTGACATGGTGATGGCCGGAAAACCCATCGACCGCATGCTCTCGATGCTGCCATACACGGCCGACGAGATTACTCGTTACGCCAATGTACAAAGTCCCATTGCGATCACTGGCGAGGATGTAGACACAGGGATGTTTTTCCATACCATGAAAGTCGCTGGATTCCCGCCTTCGCGGGAATGACGGTCAAAATGTCGCCGGCTAGCTGACACCACCCCGCCATTCCACGATCGCCTCGACCAGCTTCCAGGCATCGATGAAACGGTTGTACAGCGGCGTCGGGGCGATGCGGATCACGTCCGGCTCGCGCCAGTCGCCGACGATGCCGCGGGCGAGCAGGTGCTCGAACAGGGCGCGTCCGCGGGTGCGTCCGCCGGCCACGCGCAGGCTCAACTGGCAGCCGCGGCGGGTGCGCTCGGAGGGCGTGGCGATGTCGATCAGGCCATGCAGGCGCGCGCGGATCAGCGATTCGAGATAAGCGGTCAGCTCGACCGACTTGGCGCGCAGGCGATCCATGCCGGCGCGGTGGAACACGTCCAGCGAGGCGCGCAGCGGCGCCAGCGCCATGATCGGCGGATTGCTGAGCTGCCAGCCGTCGGCGCCGGCGGTGGGGACAAACTCAGGCCCCATGCGGAAGCGCGTCTTCTGGTCGTGGCCCCACCAGCCGGCGAAGCGCGGGCGATCCGTGCGTGCGTGGCGCTCGTGCACGAAGCAGCCGGCGACCGCGCCCGGCCCGGAGTTGAGGTACTTGTAGCTGCACCACGCGGCGAAGTCGGCGTCGGCGTCGTGCAATGCCAGCGGCACGTTGCCCGCCGAATGCGCGAGGTCGAATCCAGCGATGCAGCCCTGGGCATGCGCGAGCTTCGCGATCGCCTTCAGGTCGAAGACTTCGCCGGTGCGGTACTGCGTGCCCGGCCACAGCACCAGCGCGATGCGATGGCCGTGCTCGGCAAGCGCACGCTCGATCCGTTCCATGCCGATCAGGCCGGTGTCCGGATCGCCTTCGATCTCGATCAGCGATGTAGCCGGGTCGTAGCCATGGAAGCGGACCTGCGACTCGGTCGCGTGGTGGTCGGACGGGAAGCTGCCGGCCTCGATCAGGATCCCGTGGCGCCCGGGCGTGGGCCGGTAGAAGCTGACCATCATCAGGTGGAGGTTCGTCGTCAGCGAATTCATCGCGACGACCTCGGACGGTTGCGCGCCGGCGATCTCCGCGAGATGCGCGCGCACTTCCTCGTGATAGGGCATCCACGGATGGCGGCCGTGGAAATGCGCCTCCACGCCGAGCTTCGCCCAGTCGTCGAGTTCGGTGAGCAATGCCTCGCGCACGCTGCGCGGCTGCAGGCCGAGCGAGTTTCCGGCGAAGTAGAGCTGGTGGCGCGAGCCGAGCGCGGGATCGACTGCGGGCGGAATCAGGAATTCGTCGCGGAAGCCCCGCAGCGGATCGGCAGCATCGCGCGCGCGCGCGTCGGCTTCGGTGGCGGCGAAGGTGAAGTGCGGGACTCTCATGCGGCTTTCCCGAAGCGCGAAGCCGGCAGTCCGAGCCATTCGAGCGCGGTGCCGTGATAGAGCCGCGCCTGTCCCTTCGTGTCGAGCCCGAGCCCGTCGATGTAGCTGCCGGGTTCCTGCTCGCCGAGCGGGAAAGGATAGTCGGTGCCCATCATCACCCGATCGATGCCGACGGTGTCGATCAGGTAACGCAACGCGCGATCGTCGGCCACCCAGGAATCGAAGAACACGCGGTCGAGGTAGTCGCGCGGATTGCGCGGGTTGTCGGTCGCGACGAGGTCCGGGCGCATCTTGAAGCCGTGCTCGATGCGGCCGATCGTGTAGGGGAAGCTGCCGCCGCCGTGGGCGAAGCAGACCTTGAGCTTGGGCAGGCGTTCGAGCACGCCGCCGAAGATCAGGCAGCAGGCCGCGCGCGCCTGCTCGGCGGGCATGCCGACCAGCCACGGCAGCCAGTACTTGGGCATCGAATCCTTGCCCATCATGTCCCAGGGATGCACGAGGATCGCCGCGCCCAGTTCGCTGGCCGCGCGGAAGAAATCGAACAGCTCGGGCGCGTCGAGGTTCCAGTCGTTGACGTGGCTGCCGATCTGCACGCCCTGCAGGTCGAGCTGGTCCATGCAGCGCTCGAGCTCCTGGATCGCCAGCCGCGGCGATTGCAGCGGCACCGTTCCGATGCCCGCGTAATGGCGCGGATGTGTGCGGCAGATTTCGGCGGTGTGGTCGTTGAGCGACTGGTGCAGCTCCAGCGCGTGGTGCGGCTTGGCCCAGTAGCTGAACATCACCGGCACCGTGCTGATCACCTGCACCTGCACGCCGAAGCGCTCGTAGTCGGCGATGCGCAAGTCCGCATCCCACGTCTTCGGGAAGACCTCGCGGAAGAACTTGCCGTCCTTGTAGATGCGATGGCGGCCGTCGGCGGTGTGGTGGATGACCGCGAAGCGGTCGTCGCCGTACTTGGCCGCCAGGTCGGGCCAGTCGCGCGGCAGGATATGGGCGTGGACGTCGATCTTGAGCATGCGCACATTCTATGCCGACTCGGGCGGCGAGGGCTGGCCGGTCGCGGTCGCGAGCCAGGCCAGAGCGGCCGCTTCGGAATCCTCGATGGCGACCTCGACGGCGCGCTTGGCGGCGTCGAGGAGTGCGATCGCAGCCAGTCTTTCCATGATGGCAGTCCGAGCTCGTGTTGCCACTTGAACCCGCAGTTCAGTGGTCAAGATTGGGATACGCACATGACGTAAATCTTCGAGGGTGATGTGCCCAACCGTGTGAGCGATAGTCATGCGCGATAGCAATTGTCGCTGACCGACCATTGAATTGAGGGCGGTCAAGAGATACTCCGATGGAAAACCCGTATCAGTGAGACTCAACCACGCCACGCGCTGGTTGATATAGCAGGCATCCATCAACTGCGAGGCGTAGAACCATTTAAGTCCGTCCATGCCGACGACAAGATCGCCCCGCTTAGCCTTGGGCTGTCCTTGTGTGATCGCGTATGGCGATTCGAGCATGTCCAGATCACAGGCCAAAATCGCACCGGGTCTGCAGTCGCGGATGCGCACAAATGCGTCGCCCACGCCGGTACCACGTTCCATGAACCGCTCGCTTTGCCAAGGGAAACCGGTAGCAACCTTGCAGATATCGCTGAGCGCAACATCGCCATGGCGAGACAGTTCTTCGAGGATGGCGCGGGTCGCAGGGCTGAAATACTCAGCATCCAGTCGTCCAGCAGAGAATGCGTCGCGACTGCTACGAACATAGCTCTGGGGCTCCGGCGGCTGCCAGTTGTCCAAGCCGAGAGTGTGTAGCAACATCTGTTCGGCTTCGGCTAAGCGTAGATCGGCTTGCTTTCGCGTTTTGTAAGCAGACGCAACTTGCGTAGCAATCTGCTGCTCGAACCTCGCACTAAAGCGCGGCACAAGAAGTTGATCGATCTTCGAAATGAACAAATTGAGCTGAACATTGCCCGTGGCTTCGCGCAGCGATTGAGCGCGGCCGTACTTTCCGACCAAGAACGTCGAGAGGAAATAGGGCGAGACTTCATCGACGTCTAACCGAATGATGCCGATATGGCGATCGCTGTTGGCAGGCAGGGTGTCTCCGGTGACAACAGCGGCATTGCCGATCGTTCCCACGGTCGACAACAGAACATCGCCTTCTCGTAGCGCAGTCCGCGGATTCTTGTCGTTGTAGATCTGCGAGATGGTTTCGTATGAGGTCGTGTCGATAAAGTTGTCTCTTGGATGTTTGGCGGACAGTACTTTGACCGGGCCATCTTCGACAAAAGGTAGCGATTCGTGAATGCCATCGGTGATCTTCGCAATCGCACAAAGACGTACAGCGCCAATCCTCGATAGCTGCTGCAATGCGATCAGAACAGATTTGCCGAAATAGTCTGCGTCTAGCCGGAATACGTCGTTGCCAGGGAGAACTTCCGAGAGCAGGAGTTCGGTTGCTTCCAGCCCCTCCAACAAGCCCGCATAGCGGGCCGCATCGAAGGGGCGACTCAAAAAAAACCTAGTTTTTCCTTCGCGGCGAACTCGGCGAAGGCCTCGGCGATGCCGTCCTGCGTCAAGCCATCGTGGTTGAACAGGTCGTGCTGGATCACCCAATGACCGTGGCTGTCGCGTAACGGCGCTCGATAGGCTTCTGCTTCACGCAAACGCTGCACGTCATAGCCGTCCTTTCGGCGCATCGCGTCGATGCTGCCGTGCTCGGCGATGATTGCACTGGCCGATTCGACACCCTGTTTCCTATCGGGATAGACGACGCGATAGAGCCCGGCTGCTTCTGCCACGGCATAGCGTTGCCTGAACTCGTCTTCGGTCATATCTTCGTGCTTGGGCTCTCCACCTTGCGTCCAGTCAAAGAGTCTATAACGCGGCTTCGACATGGCGACGATCTTCTCGCCGCTGTTGTCCTTGCTGGGCAATTGCTGGGTGGCGAAGAAGATCGGGTAGTCGTCCACCTGCGGGCAGTGGTAGCGCGGGTCGTTGGCGTCGTCGTTCCACTTCTGCACGAACAGCACACTGGTCTTGGTGCCGGTGTGCGGCTTGAAGGTATTGGGGTGCAGGCCGACCACAGCGAGGATGCGGCAGCGTTCGGCGATGAAGTCGCGAACGCGCTTGTCACTGGAATTGTTGAAACGGCCCTGCGGCAGCACCACCGCCATTCGCCCGCCGGGACGCAGGAAGTCGAGGTTGCGTTCGATGAACAGCAGATCGCGGCCCACCTTGGATTCCAGCTTGCCGTTGGCCTTGTGGCCGAGTTCGTAGGGCGACAGCATGTCGCTCTGCTTGATGTCGCCGGCGAACGGCGGATTCGCCATCAGCACGTCGAAACCGAACGTGCGGTTCTGGTTGCGCGGCACGCGCTGCTTCTTGAGCTTGGCCCAGCCGGCACCGTAGGTTTCCTGCCAGTCCTCGTCCTCCTTGATGCGCTCGTCCCACTTCGGCCAGTCCAGGGTGTTCATGTGCAGCACGTTGGTCTGGCCGTCGCCCGCGATCAGGTTGAGACAGCGCGCGACGCGCACCGACTTGTCGTCGAAGTCGATCGCGAACACCTTGTCGCGCACGTAGTCGCGGCATCGCTGCGGCTTGTCTTCCATGGTGAACAGGTGGGAGATCGGCAGGCCTTCGTCGATGAGGATCTGTTTCCAGACGTGGAAGATGGCATGCACGGTGAAGCCCGCGCTGCCCGCGGCGGTGTCGATCACGGTTTCCGTTTCGTGCGGATTCATCATCTTCACGCACATGTCGATCACCCAGCGTGGGGTGAAATACTGGCCTTTCTCGCCCTTGGACGACTTGTTGACGAGGTACTCGAATGCCTCGTCCACCACGTCGAGGTTGGAATTGAACAGTTTCCATTCTTCCAGCGAACCGACACAGACCTGCAGGTGCTCGGGGCTGAGCTTGATCCGCTCGTCCTCGGCGAATACGCCCGGCCATTCCTTCCTGGCGTCGTCGAACAAGGACTGGATGTTGGCCTTTAGCTGCGCAGCTGTGTTGCTGTTGCGAAACCGCAGGTATTTATGGCGGCCGCGGAAGCAGTACATCTCGTCGTAAAGCTTGGTGAAGATCAGCTTGAAGACTTCCTCGAACACGTCCACGCCGGCGTTGGCGAGAACCTCGTCCTCCATGTCCTCGATCAGTTGCTTCAGGCTGCGCGCGCCCTTGCCCTCGGCTTCGCGCTTCTGCTCGATCTCGATCAGGGTGGTGACCGTCCACGGCTGGCCGGCGATGTCGTCGATGGTCTGGGTGACGCTGGGGACGTCGGGGATTTCGACGAAGTAGTTGGGATTCTTGCGGTGCCACGCGATGGACTGCACGCCGTTGCACCACATCGCCAGCGGCGCGCCGGTGGCGTGGGTGTAGGAACGCAGCTGTTCCTTGCCGTCCTTGAGCTTGCCTTGCTTGACCTCGACGATGAGGTAGGGAACGGTCGGGCGGTCGGCATCCATCACCACGATGTCGGCGCGCTTGGAGGTATCGCGACCGAATGTGATTGCGTATTCGACGCTCAGGCGCGAGGTCGGGTACTTGTAGTGCAGTGTCAGGCGCTGCAGCCAAAGCTGACGGACCAGTTCCTCGCGTTTGGCCTGTACGTCGCGGCCGCGTACGAGGCATTGCACGTAGTATTTTCCCGCCTTCATGGCTAGCGCGTCCTCGACGGCTTCGACCACGTTCTTACCGAACAGGTCGATCAAGGCATCGCGCGCCATGTCGTGAAGGATGTGGTCGATCCGAATGGCGGTCGTCATCTGGCTGGATCCGTTTCAAATGTGCGGGGTAATGGAATACGTCCTCGATCGACCGCGGATAGCGGTGGATCGCGTCGCGGGCTATGAGTTAGGAATCGAGCGAATTCCGCTCAGGCGGCGCGGATCACGAATTCGGTGGCCTTGACGACAGGCAACACCTGGCGGGCCTGGCGTCGCAGTTCGACCAGGCCGTAGCGTTCCATGGTCTTGAGTGTGCGGCTGAGGTTGCCGGGCGCGCGGCCGCTCAGTTGCGCCAGTTGCGTAAGCGATCCGGGCTGCGCTTCGCGGATCAGCTTGAGCAGGGCTCGGTTGTCGTCCGACAGCACTTCGGCCAGCGAGCGCATGGAGGTGAACCAGATCCGCGGTTCGCCCGGTTCGCGCTTGCGCTCGCCGCGCGCGATCGCGCGTGCGCGTGCGCGGATGATTTCCTGCGTGGCGATGCCGATGACGATGCGCTTCATGATCCCGCCTCCTTCAGTACCCGATCCACTTCATCGAAGAAATCTCCGAGCAACTGGTCTGCATCGATGAATTCGTAAGGAACGCCCTTGTCGCGGGAGTGCCGGTGCCGATGGTCGTAGGCGAGCCGGCGCCCCGAAAAACGTTTCCGCTTCGGCGGCTTGACCGCGTGGGCGTTGTCGTAGCCCAGCAGGCGCGTGCCATGACGGTCGTGCAAGGTCAGGCAGTAGCGGATGCCGTGCGGGATGTGTTCGTCAGGTTCGATCTCCCATGCCTCGATCTTGATCCAGTAGCCGCTGCCTTGATCGTAGCTTTCGCCGTGCAGCGCCAGCAGGTTTTCGAGCCCGTGATCGTGCGACTTTTCCATATTATCAGCGGCTGATAATGATTGTCACGTTTTGCGGCTTTCGCCGGGCGGGACGGGTCGTGCCATCAGGTCGTCGCCATTCCCGAGCAGCCAGATCTTCGGTTGCGCGCGGATCTTCTTCACGAAGCTGTTGCCTGCGTCGATGCGCTTGCGCCATTCGGCCGGCGTGTAGAGCGTGGGGTTGATGTCGCGTCCCAGTTTTTCCATGAGTGGATGCAGTGCCGACATGACCTCGGGATAGGCGAGGGTATCCGTGACGAGCATCAGGTCGATGTCGCTGGCGGCGGTGTCGCTGCCCTTGGCCACGGAGCCATAGATGAAGGCGGCGCGGATGCGTTTGGCCAGCGGGGCCAGCGCTTCGCGCACCGGGCCGGCGAGGCCGAAGGTCTTGCGCACGATCGCGACCAGTTCGTCGTGGATCGGGCAATCCGGATTGGCGCGGTAACGTTTCTGGTTGCCGACCTGTTCGACGCTGAGGACACCGCTACCCGCCAGTCGCGCCAGTTCGCGTTGCACGGCGCCGCTGCCCGCGCCGGTGGCGTGGATCAATTCGCTGACGGTATGGCTGCTGCCGGAATCTCCGAACAAACTGGCCAGCACGCGGCGCTGGGTCGAAGTGAACAGCGCATCGGACAGGCTGGCGCTGGCATAGCGCGCGGCGGCTTCGCTGATTCGGGACGGTGTGGCTGCTTTGCCCATATCGGGCACGATAATGCCCATATTGGGCAAATGCAAGTTCAGGTCGGATCGCGCCCGGGGATGTCCTCGAAGCGGGCGGGGCGCGGGTGCAGGGCGCCGCAGTTCGCGCAGGTGCGGTGTTCGGTGCTGCGGTAGAAATGGTCGAATACCGGCGGGAAGTCCTGCTCGACGTTGCGCAGGTGGAAGTATTCCTCGTAGACCTTGTGGTTGCAGGACAGGCAATACCACTGCAATCCGTCGAGCTCGTCCGGCAGGCGCTTGCGCTCGATCACCAGGCCGATGCCGTTGCCGATCCGCTGCGGCGAGTGCGGCACGCGCGGGGGCAGGTAGAAGATCTCGCCGGCCTTGATGGGAATGTCGCGGATCGCGCCGTGACCGAACTCGTCGATCTCCTGCACACGCAGCACCATCTCGCCTTCGAGCTGGTGGAAGAACTCCGGACCTTCGTCGATGTGGTAGTCGGTGCGCTCGTTGGGGCCGCCGACCACCATCACGATGAAATCGCCGTCGACGATGCACTTGTTGCCGACCGGGGGCTTGAGCAGGTGGCGGTGCTCGTCGATCCACTGCTGGAAGTTGAAGGCGGGTGTCAGCATGGTCAGGGATTCCGGAGGGCGGCCACGCACTTGAGCTCGATCGCGATCGGCGTCGGCAACGCCGTGATGCCGAGCGTGGTACGGCAGGGCGCGCGTGCGGGATCGGGGAAGTATTCGGCCCAGACCGCGTTGTAGGCCTTGAAGTCGCGGGCCATGTCGGTGAGGTAGACGGTCACGTCGACGAGGTCGTCCCAGTGCGCACCCGAGGCTTCGAGCACGGCGCGGACGTTGGCGAACACCGAATGGCACTGCGCGACGATGTCGTATGCGCGCAGGCGCCCGTCGCCATCGTGGACGTTGCCGGGAATCGAATTGTCCTTCCCGTCGCGCGGGCCGATGCCCGACAGGAACAGCAGTTCGCCGACGCGGCGCGCGTGCGGGTAGGAGCCCACCGCCTTCGGCGCCGCGTCGGCATGGATGGCTTCGCTCATCGCGTGCTCCCGCGCTTGCGCACGCCCTCGACCGCGGCGGCGTGGGCCGACCGCAGGTTCTCGCGCGAGTCGACGTCCATGCCCAGCTCGCGCACGCGGCCGTCGAGCAGGTCGTACACCCAGCCGTGCACCGAAACCTTCTGGCCGCGCGCCCAGGCATCCTCGATCACCGTGCTCTCGCAGACGTTGGAGGCCTGCTCGATCACGTTGAGCTCGCACAGGCGCGCGTGGCGCAGCGATTCGAGCTCGACCCCGTCGAGCAGCGCGGCGTGCTTCTGGGCGACGTCGCCGACGTGGCGCAGCCAGTTGTCGGCCAGGCCCACGCGGGTGCCGGTCATGCTGGCGTGCACGCCGCTGCAGCCGTAGTGGCCGACCACGAGGATGTGCTCGACCTTGAGCAGGTCGACCGCGAACTGGATCGTGCTCAGGCTGTTGAGGTCGGTATGGACGACGACGTTGGCGATGTTGCGGTGGACGAAGACCTCGCCCGGCGCCAGGCCCATGATCTGGTTCGCCGGCACGCGCGAATCCGAGCAGCCGATCCACAGGTATTTCGGGGCCTGCTGCTGCGACAGGCGCTTGAAGAACATCGGGTCCTCGGCGCGCACGCGCTCGGCCCATTCGCGGTTGCTTTCCAGCAGGTCGTGCAGGGAATCCATTCGGTTCAGTCCAGTCGTAAGCAGACGTTCTTGGGTTCGGTGAAGAAGCGCATCGCCTCGAAGCCGCCCTCGCGGCCCAGGCCCGATTGACCGACTCCGCCGAACGGCGTGCGCAGGTCGCGCATCAGCCAGGTGTTGATCCAGACGATGCCGGTGTGCAGGCGCGCGGCGACGCGGTGGGCGCGATCGAGGTGCTGCGTCCACAGGCTCGCGGACAATCCATAGGGTGTCGCATTCGCCAGGGCCATTGCCTGCGCTTCGTCGTCGAAGGCCTGCAAGGTGACGACCGGGCCGAAGATCTCATCGATGTTGGTGCGGCAATCGGGACCGAGGCCTTCGATCACGGTCGGGGCGACGAACCAGCCGCCTTCGCAGCGTCCTTCCAGCCGCATGGCCTCGCCGCCGCACAAGACCTGGCCGCCTTCGCCGCGGGCGATCGCGATGCAGGCGAGCACCTTGTCGCGGTGCGCGTGCGAAACCAGCGGGCCGAGGTCGGTCGCCGGATCGAGTGGGTCGCCGCTGCGTAGTACGCGCACGCGTGCCACGAAGGCATCGCGGAACGCGTCGTAGACGGCGCGCTCGACCAGGATGCGCGATCCGCACAGGCAGATCTGGCCGCTGTTCTGGAAGGCCGCGCGCACCACGGTGTCGAGCAGGCGTTCGCGCTGCGAGGCGTCCTCGAAGGCATCGGCGAACACGATCGTGGCGTTCTTGCCGCCCAGTTCCAGCGAGGTCTTCTTCAGCGCCGGCCCGCAGTGCGCGGCGATCTGGCGGCCGACGGCGGTGCTGCCGGTGAAGCTGACGGCTTTGATGTCCGGATGCTCGACCAGCGCCTTGCCGACCACGGGGCCGAGTCCGTGCACGATGTTGAGCACGCCGGCGGGAAAACCGATCTCGCGCGCCAGCTCGCCGAGCATCCATGCCGTCATCGGCGTGATTTCGGACGGCTTGGCGACCACGCAGTTGCCGGCGGCCAGCGCCGGCGCGATCTTCCAGGTGAACAGGTACAGCGGCAGGTTCCACGGGCTGATGCAGGCGACCGCGCCCAGCGGCTGGCGCAGGGTGTAGTTCAGCCCGGCCTGGCCATGGTGCGACTCGCTGGCGAACTGCACGGCGGCGGAAGCGAAGAAGCGCAGGTTCGACACCGCACGCGGGATCTCGACATCGCGCGCGAGTTTCAGCGGCTTGCCGCCATCGCGCGACTCGGCCTGCGCGAAGTCGTCCAGGCGCGCTTCGAGCGCATCGGCGAGCTTGCCCATCCAGCGCGCGCGCTCGTCGTTGGGCAGTGCCGACCACGATGGGAAGGCTGCGCGCGCCGCGCGCACGGCGGCATCGACGTCGTCCTCGCTGCCGGACGGGCACAGCGCAATCTGTTCGCCGGTGGCGGGATCGTGCACCGGCAGCATCCCGCCTTCGAGGCAGGCGCGCGCCTCGCCGCCGATCAACTGGGTCAGGTGCTGCAGGGGAATCATCCTGCGAGCTTAGCGGCTTGTTGCCCGCATGGAAAACCTGGGTGCGATCGCCGCATCACAGCGAGCGCGTGCGGCCGCCGTCCACCGGCAGGTTGATGCCGGTGACGTACGAGGCCGCCGGCGAGGCGAGGAAGGCGACCGCTGAGGCGATCTCGGATGGATCGGCGAAGCGGCCCATCGGCACTTCGGCCTCCATCTCCGAAGCCACCGAATCCTCGCTGTCGCCGGTCTTCTTCGCTCGCGCGGCGATGATCTGCTCGATGCGCGGCGTGCGGGTCGAGCCGGGCAGGACGTTGTTGACGGTGATCCCGTGCGGCGCCAGCTCGCGCGCCAGCGTCTTGGCCCAGCTAGCGACCGCGCCGCGGGTGACGTTGGAGACGCCGATGCCCGGGATCGGTTCCTTCACCGAGGTCGAAATGACGTTGACGATACGGCCGTAGCCGGCCGCGATCATGCCGGGTACCACGGCTTCGGCCAGCGCCTGGTTCGCGAGCAGGTGCGCGCGGTACGCGGCCAGGAAAGCATCCTCGTGAGCGCCACGCACGGTGCCGGGCGGAGGGCCGCCGCTGTTGTTGACGAGCACGACCACGGCCCGCGTGGCAACGAGTTCCTCGACTTTCGCGCGCAGTGCCGACGTGTCGTGCGCGTCCGCGGCGATCCATGCGTGGCGCTGCCCGGCGTGAACGCGCGGCAGCTGCGCGGCGAGCGATTCCAGCAGCTCGGCGCGGCGCGCGAGCAGGGTGACGTCGGCGCCGAGCTGCGCCAGCTCGATGGCCGAGGCCAGGCCGATGCCCTGCGAGGCGCCGCAGACGAGGGCGTGCTTGCCGCTGAGGTCGAGGTCCATTCAGGGCTCCGTGGCGGGTTCTTCGGGGACGATGTCTTCGGGCGCCGTTGCCTGGGTGGCACGCGCGCGCATGAGTTCGGCGACCGCTAGCGCCTGCTCATCGCCGCGCTTCGTCAGGCCAGCGACGACCGCGCGCCGGTTCGCCTCTGGGTGGTTCTGGTTGAGCTTGAACTTCAGCTCGATGCGCGAGGCCGCCAGCCGGAAGCCGACGATGCCCTTGAGCTGCACGCGATGGTCGGCGCGTTCGGGTTCGAAGCGCCAGTCCGAGCCGTTCGCGGCTTCGTGGCGATCGCTCAGCTCGGACACGATCGCCGCGAGCGATTCGGCGTCGTGGAAGACTTCGAGCTTTCCGTGGATGTGCGCGGTCGCGTAGTTCCAGGTCGGCACGCGCGCCACCTTGTGCTCGCCTCGTCCATGAGGCTCACCCTGCGGGCCAGCCTGCGGCTGTCCAATTTCGTTCCCGACGAAATTGTCCGGGTACCACGAAGGCGACACGTAGGCATGCGGGCCGTGCACGATCAACAGCGCATCGCCGGCGTCGCGCCATTGCGGATTTGCACGCGACCAATGGCCACGAACGACGATGCGTTCGCCCTCGCGCGCGTACAGCACGGGCATGTGAGTCACGCCCGGCGCGCCGTCTCGCGTGGTGATGAGAGTCGCGAAGGGATACCCGGCGACGAGGCGGTCCAGTTCGGAGAGGTCGGACTCAAGGTAGCAGGAAGGCGAGTACATGGGCGTTTCCTAATGCCGCGTTGCCAGCCGCACCGACATCAACGCACGCAACTCGTCCCCGTCTGCGCCTTCGATGCCGTCGGGTGGCGCGACCTCGTCGAGGTCGAAGCCCATTTGATTCGCGTCATCGCTGTCGAGGCCGTCGTACGCGCGGAAGTCGGCGTCGAGCAATGCCGTCTGCGCGGAGTCCTCGCTGTCGTAGACATCGGTGCGACCGTCGCAGTCGAGGATCTCGGCGATGCCGCTCTCGCGCACGCGCAGGCGCGCCCAGACGAGCAGGTTGCCGGTGGTGGCAAGCCACCATTGCTCGGAAGCGCAAGCGGAATTCTCGTCCTCGAACATCGCGACCTCCTCAGGGCTTGATCGTCCACGCCAGGACACCGAAGCCGAGCGCGCTGGCCGCGCCGAGCAACGTGATGGCGAGGGCGATGCGCGCGGGCGTGCCCAGGCCATCGAGGCCGGGATCGTGCGCGTCGTGGTAACGGCCGGCAAGCAGCCAGATCAAGGTGGGCGCGGCCACCATGCCTGCGCCGCCGAGACGGGCATGCAGCTCCGGATGGCGGTCGCGCAGGTGCACCACGGTCATCGGCCAGAAGAACACGAACCCCATCAGCCCGGTGATGGCGCAAGCCACTCCGAGCAGCGAGAACGTGAGCGCCATCGAGTAGCTCATCGCGCCGTTGTCCTTAGAACGTCGCCAGCCCCGGCGCGCGCGGGTAGGGGATCGCGTCGCGGATGTTGGCCAGGCCGCAGACGTAGACGACCAGGCGCTCGAAGCCCAGGCCGAAGCCGGCGTGTGGCACCGTGCCGTAGCGGCGGAAGTCGCGGTACCACTGGTAGTGTTCGAGGTCGAGGCCGAATTGCGCCATGCGCGCGTCGAGCACGTCCAGGCGCTCCTCGCGCTGCGCGCCGCCGATGATCTCGCCGATGCCCGGGGCCAGCACGTCCATCGCGGCGACGGTGCGGCCGTCGTCGTTCAGGCGCATGTAGAAGGCCTTGATCTGCTCGGGATAATTCAGCACCACGACCGGGCGGCCGACGTGCTGCTCGGTGAGCCAGCGCTCGTGTTCGGTCTGCAGGTCCAGGCCCCATTCGACCGGGAAGTCGAACTTGTGGCCGGACTTCTGCAGCAGCGCCACCGCATCGGTGTAGTCGATGCGCTCGAACGGCTGGGCGATGAAGGTTTCCAGGCGCGTGACCGCGGTCTTCTCGACGCGCTCGGCGATGAAGGCCATGTCGTCGGCGCGCTCGTCGAGCGCCGCCTTGAACACGTACTTCAGGAAAGCCTCGGCGAGGTCGGCGTTGACCTTGAGGTCGGCGAACGCGATCTCCGGTTCGATCATCCAGAACTCGGCCAGGTGGCGCGAGGTGTTCGAGTTCTCGGCCCGGAAGGTCGGGCCGAAGGTGTAGACCTTGCTCAGCGCCAGGCAGTAGGCCTCGACGTTGAGCTGGCCGGAAACGGTGAGGAAGGTTTCCTTGCCGAAGAAGTCGCGCGAGAAATCGACCGCGCCCTTGTCGTCGCGCGGCAGGTTCATCATGTCCAGGGTGGACACGCGGAACATCTGGCCCGCGCCTTCGGCGTCGGAAGTCGTGATGATCGGCGTGTTGATCCAGAAGTAGCCGTGCTCGTGGAAGAAGCGGTGGATCGCCTTGGCGAGGCAGTCGCGGATGCGCGCGACCGCGCCGAACAGGTTGGTGCGCGGGCGCAGGTGGGCGACGTCGCGGAGGAACTCGAGCGTGTGCGGTTTGGGCTGGATCGGGTAGGTCAGCGGATCCTCGACCCAGCCGACCACCTCGATCGCGCTGGCCTGGATCTCGAAGGCCTGGCCCTTGCCCTGCGAGGCGACGAGGGTGCCGGTGGCGATCACCGCGCAGCCGGCCGACAGCTTCTTCACCTCGGACTCGTAGTTGGCCAGGTCGCCGGTGGCGACGATCTGGATCGGATGGAAGCACGAGCCATCGCTGACGTGCACGAAGGCCAGGCCGCCCTTGGATTCGCGGAGCGTGCGCACCCAGCCGCGCACCGTCACCGCCTTGCCTGCGAGCGCCTCGCCGCCGAGCGCCTGCGCGACGCTGATCGTCCGTGTTTCCATGCTGCCTGCTGCTGCCGTCATGCCTTGCATCTCCGGGGAATCGCACCCATGTGCATTGAGAGTCCGTGAAAAGCTGGAGAGGTTGAAAAACCCATAACCTCCCGGACCCGCAATGATAACGGAGACGGGCGTCCGCCACGGTTATAATCGCGCCATGAACGCCGGACCCATGAACACAGGATCCATGAGCATTTCCTTCACGCCCGCTGCCCTTGAACGGGTCCGCCACTTCCTTGCCGCCGGCCCGGACAAGGTCGGTTTGCGCTTCGGCGTGCGCCGCACCGGCTGTTCGGGCTGGGGTTACGTGGTGGACCTTGCCAATGCGGTAGCGGCCGACGACACGGTCTTCGAGGTCGACGGCGTGCGCGTGATCGTCGATGCGACGAGCCTGCCGATGGTGCAGGGCACGCGGATCGACTACGTGAAGCAGGGCCTCAACGCCCAGTTCGCGTTCGAGAATCCAAACGCGGCCGATGCCTGCGGCTGCGGCGAAAGCTTCACCACGGCGGCCGACCGAGCCGCCTGAGGGGTATTTCCCCATCGCCTGCGGGCGCGATTCCTCCGTGGAGGATCTCGCGGGCATTGGCCGAACGGCACATTCCCACCTGCGGGCGCGGCGCTAGACTCGGCGCTTCGCCCGGGGAGTCGCCGCATGTCCAGGAACCTGATCGTCGCCATCGCGCTGGCCCTGGCGGCCGGCTTTCCAGCCCACGCGCAATCGCCCGGCGCGGCGGCGCAGTCGCTGCACGGGTTGTTCGATGCGGAATGGGAGCGTGGCCTGGCCGAGTCGCCGGAGAGCGCCAGCTCCAACGGCGACCTGCGCTTCAACGACCGCTGGAGCGACCAGAGCCTCGATGCGATCCACCACCGCGAGGCGGAGGAGCGCGCCGCACTCGACCGCTTGCATGGCATCGACCGCAAGGCGCTTTCGCCGGCCGACCAGCTCGACTACGACACCTTCGAGTGGGAGTTGCAGCACTCGGTGGCGCGCCAGAAATTCCGCGAATACCTGCAGCCGGTCAGCTCCGGTGGCGGCGTGCAGACCGCCGACGGCCTCGCCGAGGTGCTGCCTTTCGCGACCGTGCAGAACTATCGCGACTGGCTCAAGCGCATGGATGCGGTACCGACCCTGGTCGACCAGTCGATCGCGCTGATGCAGGAGGGCGTGCGCGAACACAACACGCCGCCGAAGGTGCTCCTGGAACGGGCCAGGGGGCAGATCGCCGCACAGGTCGTGGACGATCCGGCGAAGAGCCCGTTCTACCGCCCGTTCCTGAAGTTTCCCGATGCCATTCCCGCCGCCGATCGTGCACAACTGCAGGCCGAGGCCCAGCGCATCGTCCGCGGGCGCGTCGTGCCCGCCTACCGCAAGCTGTCGACGTATTTCAACGACGACTATTTCCCGAAAGCGCGCGACTCGATTGCCGCCGCCGACCTGCCGGACGGCAGGGCCTACTACGACTTCCTCGCCAGCTACTACACCACCACCGACCTCACCGCCGAGCAGATCCATGCGATCGGCCTGCGCGAAGTGGCGCGCATCCACGCCGAGATGGAAAAGGTGAAGGACCAGACCGGCTTCAAGGGCACGATGCCGGAGTTCTTCACGTACCTGCGCAGCGATCCGCGCTTCTTCGAGAAGACCCCCGAGGCGCTGTTCGAGCGCTATGCCGCCACCGCCAAGCGCATCGATCCGACCCTGGTGAAGGCTTTCCGCACCTTGCCGCGGCTGCCCTACGGCGTGCGTCCGATCCCCGCCAACGCCGCGCCCGACAGCACCACCGCCTACTACCAGCCCGGCGCCGCGGACGGCAGCCGTCCGGGCTACTACTACGTCAACCTTTACAAGCCCGAGGTGCGGCCGACGTGGGAGATGATGCCGCTGACCCTGCACGAGGCCGTGCCGGGCCATCACCTCCAGTTCGCGCGCGAGCTGGAGTTGCCGGGCGAGCCGATGTTCCGCAAGACCGCCTACTTCGTCGCCTACAGCGAAGGCTGGGCGCTGTATTCGGAGCAACTGGGCTACGACCTGGGCCTGTACGACGATCCCTACGACCGTTTCGGCCAGCTCACCTACGAGATGTGGCGCGCAGTGCGGCTGGTGGTCGATACCGGCATGCACTCGATGGGCTGGAGCCGCGCGCAGGCGATCGCCTACTTCAAGGACAACGCCGCCAAGACCGACCAGGACATCGTCAACGAGATCGACCGCTACATCAGCGATCCCGGCCAGGCGCTGGCCTACAAGATCGGGCAGATGAAGATCTCCGAGTTGCGCGAGAAGGCCAGGCGCGAGCTCGGCCCGGGCTTCGACCTGCGCGATTTCGACGACGCCGTGCTCGAAACGGGCTCGGTGCCGCTGGCGGTGCTGGAGAAGCACATCGACGCGTGGATCGACGCGCGCAGGCAGGCGCCGGCTTCGCGCTGACCTCGTCGGGCCCGTGGGCCGCCAGCCCGGCCATCGGCAGTCGTGGCGCGCCGGGGCCGCCTCTTTGTCGCGTGAATGCAACTTGGGCCGGACGGTTCGGGATCGGGCGATTTATGATGAGCCCTGGGGACCAGCTCAAGGATCTGCATGCAAGTTTCACGGGTGCTGAAGACGACCGGCATGGCGATGGCGATCGCCTGCGTTTCCGTTTCTACCGCCATGGCCCAGGACCTGCATGAAAGGTACCTGGAGATCAAGCGGGAGTACGACAACGCCCATCAGGGCAAGAAGTACGTAAAAGTGCAGGGGGTCCAGGCTCAACTGTTCCCGAATGCAACGCGCGTGGATCCCGGTCTTTTCGCCTCGGACCACATGGCCAAGCCACTCGCCGAGCTGACGGATCTCGCCAATGACGGCGGACACGATGGGCAGGCCATTGCCCTCGGCGAAAAGCTCGCCGCGGACAGCAAGGCGACTCCCTACGACCTTGCGAAGGTCTTCGAGGCCCTGGGCCTGGCCCATCTGGATGAACACGACAGCGCCAAAGGCATCGAGTACGTCCGCAAGGCCCTGGATGAGAACACCTTGTCCAACAACGACCAGTACACCTTGATGCTGCAACTCGTCGACGCCCAGATCGATCTCGGGCAGCCCGAGGCCGGGTTGGCGACGCTGGCGCGACTGGTCGCCGAAACGGGGGAGGACAAGCCCGAATATGAGGGTCGTCGCGGGCACCTGTACTACCAGAAGAAGGACTACGCCGCTGCCGCGCAGGCCCTGCAGAAGTCGATCGACCAATCCGCGCAGGCCGATCCCTTCGAGCAGCAGATGTTGATGGACAGCTATTTCCGGTTGCGGCAATACGACCATGCCGCCAAGGCAGGCGAGGCCATCGTGCAGGCGCATCCGGACGACCCATCGGCGATGATGAATCTCGTCACGGTTTACCGCCAGGCACGGCAAGTCGACAAGATGCTGGCACTGCTCGAGGAAACGCATCGCCGCGGCGCGTTGACCACGGAAGGCTACAAGGTCCTGTACGACCTGTACGCCAGGACGAAAGGACGCGAGGGCGATGGCGCCGCACTGATCGATGAGGGATTGCAGAAGGGGATCCTGCGACCCGGCGAAAAGGTCTACATGGCACTCGCCCAGGACTACTGCGCCACCCACCAGATCGAGCAGGCGATCGATGCCTACACGAAGGCCGACGCCGTGGCTACCGATGGCGAGGCTGCCCTGGGCCTGGCGGAGATCTACAACCTCGAGAGGCGGCCGGCCGAGGCCAGGGCGGCGGCGACCCGCGCGCTCCAGAAAGGGGTCTTCGATCCCGGATGGGCGCGCATCATCATCGCGCGGCAGGAAAAGCCCTTCAAATGGGACGGAAAGAAGACGGCCGACACGTCGGACTGGCAGCCTTGGGACTCGCATTGACGCGGCGCCCGACCGGTCCGGAAGCAGGCGTTTGCGAGAGACATGGCAGGCTCGGGTGATGTCGGCAGGTTGCGGCAAGGGGCCTGAACATCCATAATGCGCGGCTACGCCGGAGGTTCGGCGTAGCCTTGCCCCACCGCATCGACGGGGGGCTGACCTGGCCCGGCTCTGATCGAGTTCGTCGCCGACATCCACAAGGAAAAACTGATGCGTCATTATGAAGTCGTGTTCATGGTCCATCCGGACCAGAGCGAGCAGGTGCCTGCGATGATCGAGCGCTACAAGACGCTCATCCAGGCCGAAAACGGCGAGGGCGCCGGCAAGGTGCATCGCCTGGAAGACTGGGGCCGCCGCCAGCTCGCCTATCCGATCGACAACCTCGTCAAGGCCCACTACGTGCTCATGAACATCGAGTGCGGCCAGAAGGTGCTCAACGAGCTGGTCGACGGTTTCCGTTTCAACGATGCGGTGCTGCGCCACCTGGCCATCGGCCGCGAGGGCGCCGACACCGACCAGTCCTTCATCATGAAGAGCAAGGACGAGAAGAACGAGCGCGGCGACAGGGGCGATCGCGGCGACAGGGGCGACCGTGGAGAGCGCAGCGAGCGTCCGCGTCGCGACGAATCCTTTGATGCTGGCGCAGCAGGAGTTGACGCATGAAGCCCAAGTCCAAGTCCAAGCCGAAGACCGGGAACTCTTCCGCGTCCAAGTTCTTCCGCCGCCGCAAGTTCTGCAAGTTCACCGCAGAGGGCATCACCGAGATCGACTACAAGGATCTCAACACCCTGCGCCAGTACCTGACCGAGACCGGCAAGATCGTGCCGAGCCGCATCACCGGCACCAAGGCGCGCTACCAGCGCCAGCTGCAGACGGCGGTCAAGCGCGCGCGTTTCCTGGCGCTGATCCCTTACTGTGATTCTCACAGCAATTGATTCTTGACTCGCATCCATGCTCGGGCTCCTTGAGGCCCGAGCTTGGATACCGAGGCTTGAGAGCTTCGGATGCGTGGCGATACCGCACATCCATGTGCGGACTTTCAAAGAAAGCGTGGTACTCCGGAGTCTGCTCTCGCCGGCTCCGGATGCCTCATCAACCTGTCATCGGACAGCCAACACGTTGCGGTTTCGGCCGCTAACGAAGACGGAGCAATGAAATGGAACTGATCCTCCTGCAGAAAGTCGTGAACCTCGGTGGCCTGGGCGACAAGGTCAAGGTCAAGCCGGGTTACGGCCGCAACTTCCTGATCCCGTACGGCAAGGCCGTGCCGGCGACCGAGAAGAACGTCGCCGAGTTCGAGGCCAAGCGCGCCGACTACGAGGCGAAGGCAAGCGCGATCCATGCCGCCGCCGAGGAGCGCAAGGCCAGGTTCGAGGGCGCCGCCGTGACGATCAAGGCGAACGCCTCGACCGAAGGCAAGCTCTACGGTTCGGTCGGCCCGCGCGACATCGCCGACGCCTTCAGCGCCGCCGGCTTCCCGCTGGTCAAGAGCGAAGTCGTCATGGGCGAAGGCCCGATCCGCCGCATGGGCGAGTTCGACATCCACGTGCACCTGCACGCCGACGTCGAGTGCATCGTCAAGGTGACGGTCGTTCCGGAAGCTTGACCTTCGGTCAAGCTTCCTCGTTGGCTTAAGCCGAAGATCGGGCATCCTGCCGCGACTTCGGCACAAGAGGTCGGGCGCATGTCCCGACCTCTTGTGCGGCCAAACAAAGTTTGGCCGTCGGGCCATCCATGGCCCGATCACCGCACGATTGTCGATGGGCGCTGCGGCGCCCGTTTGCATTCTCTGGCGCACCTCTTGAGACAGCCTGCGCACAAGATCTTTCCAGTTGGGTACAACTCTGTGGACAACAGGTGAACAACCTGCGCGCTCACGGCGGATAACTGTGTATGGCGCCGTTGTATGCAATCAGGACCGACAATTGCCGATCTTTCGAATCAACAGGTAGCCGCCTCCATGCCATCGCGTCCGGGCTTCCGCAGCGACGAGCGCGCGTCCGCGCCCGTCGACAGCCGCATCGAATCGCTGCGCGTGCCTCCCCATTCCGTGGAGGCCGAGCAAGCCGTGATCGGCGGCCTGATGCTCGCGCCGGACTCGCTCGACCACATCTCCGACCAGCTCGACGCCGACGACTTCTACCGCCGCGACCATCGCCTGATCTACGAGGCCATCGCAGGCCTGGCCGCGAAGAACAAACCCTTCGACGTGGTGACGCTGGGCGAATGGTTCGAAGCCAGCAACCTCGCCGAGCAGATCGGCGGCAGCGCCTACCTGATCGAACTCGCCAGCACCACGCCGAGCGCGGCCAATATCGCGGCCTACGCCGAGATCGTGCGCGAGAAGGCCGTGCTGCGCCGCCTGATCGACGCCGGCACCGAGATCGTCAACGACGGCTTCCAGCCCGGCAACGCCGCGATCCGCGAGGTGCTCGACAAGGCCGAGGAGCGCGTCTTCAAGATCGCCGAGATGGGCGACAAGGGACGCAAGGAATACGTCACCCTGCGCGAGGCGATGAAGGACGCTTTCCAGGTCCTGCAGGAACGCTACGAGAACCAGGGCAACGTCACCGGCCTGCCGACCGGTTTCACCGACCTCGACGAGATGACCGCCGGCCTGCAGCCGACTGACCTGATCATCCTCGCCGCGCGTCCCTCGATGGGCAAGACCGCGCTGGCGGTGAACATCGCCGAATCAGCCGCGGTGCGGACGAAGAAGGCGGTGGCGATCTTCTCGATGGAAATGTCGGCCTCGCAGCTCGCGTTCCGCCTGATCTCCTCGATGGGCCGCGTCAATGCCCAGCGCCTGCGCACCGGCCAGCTCGAGGACGAGGACTGGTCGCGCGTGAACAGTGCGATCCGCATGCTTTCGGAAGTGAAGATCTTCATCGACGACAAGCCGGGCCTCACGCCGATCGAACTGCGCGGCCGCGCGCGCCGGCTCAAGCGCGACCACGACCTCGGCCTGATCGTGGTCGACTACCTGCAGCTCATGCAGGTGCAGGGCACCCAGGAAAACCGCGCCACCGAGATCGCCGAAATCTCGCGCAGCCTCAAGGGCCTGGCGAAGGAGCTGAAGGTGCCGGTGGTCGCGCTCTCGCAGCTCAACCGCAGCCTCGAATCGCGCACCGACAAGCGGCCCGTGATGTCCGACCTGCGCGAGTCCGGCGGCATCGAGCAGGACGCCGACCTGATCCTGTTCATCTACCGCGACGAGGTCTACAACAAGGACAAGCAGGAGAACAAGGGCCTGGCGGAGATCATCATCGCCAAGCAGCGTAACGGTCCGACCGGCAAGGTCGACCTGCGCTTCTTCGGCGAGTTCACCAAGTTCGAGAACCTCGCGCGCGACAGCTACGGCAGCTTCGAAGGGTGAGGCAGTGCGGCTGTCGCTCCGTACGGCATTTGCCGGCGCGATAGACTGACGCGGCATGGCACGTCCGACCTCCGCCACCATCCACATCGATGCGCTGCGCCACAACCTGGCGCGTGTGCGCGCGCTCGCGCCGCACAGTCGGGTGATGGCGGTGGTCAAGGCCGATGGCTACGGGCACGGGCTCGAACGCGTTGCGCGCGCGCTGGCCGGGGCGGACGCCTTCGGCGTGGCCACGATCGCCGATGCCGAGCGCATCCGCGGCAACGGTTTGTCGAACCGCATCGTGCTGCTGTCGGGCATGGACGATCCCGCGGACCTCGCGTCGCTGCACAGCCTCGACGTCGACACCGTCGTCCATCACGACAGCCAGTTGGCGATGCTCGAAGCCGACACCGGCCGCACGCCGGTGCGTACGTGGCTGAAGATCGATACCGGCATGCACCGGCTCGGCTTCCCGCCCGAGCGGGCAGCCGAGCTGCGCGCCCGCCTGCTGGCGCTGCCGCAGGTGTCCGAGGTCGTGCTGATGACCCACTTCGCCAGCTCGGATGATTTCGGCGGCACGCAGACCTCGGCGCAGATCGCCGGCTTCGACGCCGTGGAGGGCATGGCCGGCGAAGCCTGCTCGTTGTCGAACTCGGCGGCCATCCTCGGCTGGCCGCGCGCGCATCGCGACTGGGTGCGTGCAGGTGGCGCGCTGTACGGCCTGTCGGTCGTGGCCGGCAAGACCGGTGCCGATTTCGGACTGCGTCCGGCGATGACCCTGGCCACGCGCCTGATCGCGATCAACCGCGTGCGCAAGGGTGAGCCGATCGGTTACTCGGCGACCTGGACCTGCCCCGAGGACATGGACATCGGCGTGGCCGCGATCGGCTACGGCGATGGCTATCCGCGCAGCGCCGTTTCCGGCACGCCGGTGATCCTGCGTCGCGCGCAGGGCGGCGACGTGCGCGTGCCCATCGTCGGCCGCGTGTCGATGGACTTGATGACGCTCGACCTGCGCAACGCACCGAACGCGCGCGTGGGCGACCCGGTCGTGCTCTGGGGGCCGCAACTGCCGGCCGAGGAAATCGCTGCCGCGGCCGGAACGATTTCCTACGAGCTGACCTGCTCGATCACGCGGCGGGTGCGGTTCTTCGAGGCCTGAAACGGCGCGCCGTCTTTCGGCGGGTAACGAGCGACGTTCGCATGGCTTGAACGTCCCGTGAGGGAAGATCCTTCGTCTTCGTACGGACTTCGCGCATGAGCACGGCGATCCTCTGGCTGCGCCGCGACCTGCGGCTCGACGACCATCCTGCGTTGCAGGCGGCGTTGCGCGCCGGCCATCGTGTCGTGCCGGTGTACGTGCATGCGCCGGCAGAGGAAGCGCCGTGGGCGCCGGGTGCTGCATCCCTGGCGTGGCTGCGTCGTTCGCTGGCGGCACTCGATGCTTCATTGCGCGCGCGCGGTTCGCGGCTGATCCTGCGTGAAGGCCCGAGCCTCGCAGCGCTGGAACGATTGGTTGAGGAAACCGGCGCCGAAGCGGTGTACTGGAGCCGTCGCCACGAGCCGGCCTCCATCGCCGTCGATGCGGCGGTCAAGAAATCCCTTCATGCATGCGGGTTGCATGTCGAAAGCCATAGCGGTGCATTGCTGTGCGAGCCGTGGGTCGTTGCGACCCGGCAGGGCGATCCGTATCGCGTATTCACGCCGTTCTGGCGCAATGCGCAAAAGCTGCTCGTTGCGCTCGCCGCCTCGCCGCTGGTCGCTCCCGCAAAGCTGCCGACGGTGGACGCGTCGTTGCCTTCGCGATCCCTCGATGCGTTGATTCCCGCTCCGGCGCCTGCCTGGGACGCGGAGTTCTGGGACCACTGGCAACCGGGAGAGCAGGGCGCAATACGCCGGCTCGCGCAGCACATCGATCCGCTGCTGCGAGGCTACAAGGAACATCGTGACCTTCCGGCCATCGACGGCACGACGAGGCTGTCGCCGCACCTGCATTTCGGAGAGATCTCGCCGCGGCGAATCGTCCATGCACTGCGCGAGGCTGGATGCGACTCGCGAACGAACCAGAACGCCGAAGCCTGCCTGCGCGAACTGGGCTGGCGCGAGTTCTCGCACCATCTGCTGCATCACTTCCCGCAGACGACCGAAACGAACCTCAACCCGCGCTTCGACGATTTCCCCTGGGCCGCTCCGGATGCGCGCCTGCTTGAAGCATGGCAGCGCGGCTATACCGGCGTGCCGCTCGTCGACGCCGGCATGCGCCAGCTCTGGCGGACCGGCTGGATGCACAATCGCGTGCGCATGGTCGCCGCCAGCTTCCTCACCAAGAACCTGCGCATGCACTGGCTGCACGGCGCGCGCTGGTTCTGGGACACCCTCGTCGACGCCGACCTCGCGAACAACACTCAGGGCTGGCAATGGACGGCAGGAACGGGCGCCGATGCCGCACCTTATTTCCGCATCTTCAATCCGGTTTCGCAGGTGGCAAAGTTCGATCCGGCGGGCGCCTACGTGCGGCGATGGCTGCCGGAACTCGCACGCTTGCCGGACGAGGCGATGTTCGAACCATGGAAACATCCGGCCCTGCTGGCGCGATATGCCCCCGGCTATCCGCGCACTCCAATCGTGGACCTGAAAGCCAGCCGCGAGGCGGCGCTGGCAGCTTATTCGAAGACACGTTCGCGTCCGCGAGGAGCTGAGCAATCCCGTTGACGCTGTTCGCCGCCGCGTGATTCACTGCCCGGACGGCAAGGGGGCAGTGCGATGGCGAAGAAAACCGCGAGCCAGAAGACCGATGGGCAGTCCGCTGCGGAGCCTTCCGCCGCCGAGCCCGCGGCACGCAAGCTCCGCCGCGATCCGATGTCGCGCGTGGACACCGCGTGGCTGCGGATGGAGAAGCCCACCAACCTGATGATGATCACCGGCGTGCTGATGTTCGACACGCCGATGTCGATCGACGCGCTCCGCAAGATCGTCAAGCAGCGCTTCCTCGCCTACCCGCGATTCCGCCAGAAGGCAGTCGATGGCCCTGCCGGCGCGACCTGGGAAGAGGATGGCGACTTCGACCTCGACTGGCACGTGCGCCTGACCGCGCTTCCCGGCAAGGCGGGCAAGCGCGAGCTCGAGCGCTTCGTCAGCAACCTCGCCTCGACGCCGCTCGACCAGACCAAGCCGCTGTGGCAATTCCATCTCGTGGAGAGCTATCGCGGCGGAAGCGCGCTGGTCTCGCGCATCCACCATTGCTATGCCGACGGCATCGCCTTGGTGCAGGTGCTGCTGTCGCTGACCGATACCGCGTCCGAACCCGCCAAGGGCACCGATGCCGAGAGCGCGTGGCTCAACGAGGAGAAAAAAGGCGGGCAGGGCGGCGGCTTCGAGCGCTACCGCAAGATCGGCGGCAAGATGCTCGCCAAGGGCATGGAGATGTATCGCGATCCTTCGCTCGCTGCCGTGCTCGCGAACGAGGGCAGGGAGATCGCGCGCGAACTCGCCAACGCGGTGATCCTGCCCGACGATCCGCCGACCGTGCTCAAGGGCCGCCTCGGCGTCAGCAAGCGCGTCGCCTGGGCCGAGCCGCTCGACCTGCACGAGGTGAAGGCCGTCAGCCGCGCTTTCCGTTGCACCGTCAACGACGTGCTGATGGCTTCGGCCGCCGGCGCGCTGCGCAGCTACCTGCTCGATCGCGGCGAACGCATCGACGGCCTCACCCTGCGCGCCACCGTGCCGGTGAACCTGCGCCCGCTCAAGCACGCGAAAAAACTCGGCAACCATTTCGGTCTCGTCTTCCTCGACCTGCCGGTCGGCGAGGAAAACCCGGTGCGGCGCCTCGAGCGCGTGGCGGCGCACATGCACGAGCTCAAGAGTTCGCGCCAGGCGATCGTTTCCTTCGGCCTGCTCGCCGCGCTCGGCATGGCGCCGGTCGGGATCCAGCGGATCGCGCTGGAACTGTTCAGCCGCAAGGCCACCGCGGTCGCGACCAATGTGCCCGGGCCGAAGATGCCGCTGTACCTGGCCGGGCAGAGGATGCGCGAGATGATGTTCTGGGTGCCGCAGACCGGCGGCATCGGCGTGGGCATCAGCATCCTGAGCTACGAGAACCATGTCCACTTCGGCCTGATCGGCGACGGCCGCCTGATGCCCGATCCCGATGCGGTGATCCGCCGCTTCGAGCCGGAGTTCGAGAAGCTGCTGTACATCGCCATGATGGGCGATTGGGAAGAACAGCTTCGTCCCTGGGATGCGGAGATGCTGCGCGCGAACCTGCTGGAGGCGCACGCCGGCTGAGGCCGTGCGTGCGCTTGCTGCCTGGCGATACACGTCCTTCAGTAGAGAGGCGTCCCCGCGTTGTAAGCCGCGACAAACGACTGCCAGTCCAGGTTCACCTGCGCCGCGTAGTTGAAGGCGAAGGTGCTGATCTCGCTCTCCAGGCCGCTCTTGCTGGTGACCGCGTCGCTGACCTGCTTGTCGATGCTGTAGCTGACGATGCCGGCGTTGTAGTCCTGGTCCGACAACGCGTGCGCAGAGGCGAGCGCCTGTCCGAAGTAGGTCGCGGCGGTGTTGAGCTTGCCGGAGCTGCTGAGCTGGGTGTCGTCGAAGTCCTGCTGGTACGGCGACTTCTCGTGGACGTAGTAGGGCGCGCCGGAGATGGTGGTGTAGCCGACCAGGACGTCGGTGTTGATCAATTGCGCCTTGTTGGTCATCGCGACGCGGTTGCCCTCGTTGTTGAGGTAGTCGGCGGCGGGCAACTGGCCGTTGTCGACGGTGGCGACAATGCTGGCGGACGTCTGCTTGAGTTCGAGGATCACGTCGTCGCTGGTGCTGGTCGACGGCCCCTGGATCAGCACGTAGTAGCGCAGCTTGCCGAGGCTGCCGATGCCGGAGCCGAGCTTCTGGTGGATGTCCTTCACGGTATAGTAGCTGGCCGCATATTGCTTCGACGACGCGATCGAGCCGATATAGGCGTTCATCGCGCTGCTGATGTTGCTGTAGGTCGTCGGCGAGACCGCGACGAGGTTGGACAGGTTCTGGAACGTGCGCGTGCTGCCGCTGACGGTGGTGTATTTCGCCAGCAGCGAGGAGCGCGAGCCTCCGTCGGCGGACGTGATCGTGTCCTGCACGACGCCGGACGTATTGCCCTTGCCCAACTGGAAGCTCAGCTCGGCGCTGCTGCCCTTGAAGTTGCCCATCTCGTCGACGTATGCGCCGACCATGGTGTTGATGGCCGTCGTGATATTGGCGTCGGAGATGCCGTTGGCGCGGCCGGCCAGCACCATGCTGGTCGCGAGGCGACGCAGGTCCCAGACGTACTGGCCGAGATAGCCTTCGTCGAAATCGCAGGCCGTGAACACCGCCTTGCCGCCGCTGTCGCGCTGGGCGTCGAAGTTGTCCAGATGGGTGTCGCCGCCGAGCCAGGTGTAGCCGGTCTGCGCCGTCGTGTACGCCGAACCCGGCAGCGTGAGCATGTCCTGGTAGAAGATGCCATCCGTGCCGCGATAGAAGTCGTAGGCGTTCGTGGTCATCGTCGCCATCTTGGTCGCGAGGTCGGCGCTGTCGGTCGCGGCGTAGGGATGGTTCTCGCTGTAGATCTGGCTCACGACCCAGCTGCTGCGCGAAGTGGCCGCCGACGCGGTTGACGCGATCGTTGCGGTCGATGCGAGGGATGCCGCGAGGACGCAGGCGAGGAGGGAGCGAACGGGCTGGCGGGTCATCGTGGAGGATCCGTGCTGATGGCGATCCGGCACTGGAACAGTTGCGTATGGCGACGGCGTGACCGGTCCGTGACAGCCGCATGAAGCGGCGCGCTTCGTCATCCACGGTGCTGTAGAATTGCGCCATGGATTTCGTGTCCACGCTGGACCCGGTGCTTCTCGCGCGACTGCAGTTCGCGTTCACCATCAGTTTCCACATCATCTTCCCGGGATTCTCGATCGGGCTGGCGGCCTTCGTGGCCACGCTCGAAATCCTGCACTGGCGCACCGGGCGCGAACACTACCTCCGGCTCTCGAAGTTCTGGCTGAAGGTCTTCGCCGTCTCCTTCGCGATGGGCGTGGTCTCGGGGATGATGCTGTCCTACGAGTTCGGCACCAACTGGAGCCGTTTCCCGATCGTGGTCGGCAACGTGCTCGGGCCGCTGCTCGGCTACGAGGTGCTGACCGCGTTCTTCCTCGAGTCGACCTTCCTCGGCATCCTGCTGTTCGGCCGCAACCGCGTGCCGCAATGGGCGCACGTGCTGTCGGCCTGCATGGTCGCGATCGGCACCGCGATTTCGGCGTTCTGGATCCTCTCGGCGAACAGCTGGATGCACACGCCCGCGGGCTACGTGCTGCGCGACGGCATCGCCTATCCGACCGACTGGTGGGCGATCGTGTTCAATCCAAGCTTCCCGTTCCGCCTCGCGCACATGCTCACGGCCGCCTACCTGAGCACCTCGGTCGTGGTGCTGGCGACCGGCGCGCGTTACCTCCTCGCGCAACGCTTCGAGGCCGAGGCGCGGACGATGGTGCGGATGGGCCTGGGCATGGTCCTCGCGCTCGCGCCGCTGCAGTTGTTCATCGGCGACCAGCATGGGTTGAATACGCTGCATCACCAGCCGACCAAGGTCGCGGCGATGGAGGCGCACTGGAGCAATGACGGTCCGGTGCCGCTGGTCCTGTTCGCATGGCCCGACGCGAAGAACGAGCGCAACGATTTCGAGGTGGCGATCCCGCACGCCGGCAGCCTGATCCTCACGCATTCGTGGGACGGTCGCATCGCCGGCCTCAAGGATGTGCCGGCGAGCGAGCGTCCACCGTTGCCGACGGTGTTCTTCGGTTTCCGGATCATGGTCGGCATTGGATTCCTGCTGATCGCGATCGGCTTCATCGGCGGCTGGTTGTGGCTGCGCGGCAGGGTGTTCGAGACAAGCTGGTTCCTGCGACCCGTCGGCTATGCGTGGCCGCTGGGCTTCATCGCGATCGTCGCCGGCTGGATGGTCACCGAGACCGGGCGCCAGCCGTGGATCGCCACCGGCATCCTGCGTACCGCCGATGCGGTATCGCCGCTGCCGGCGGCCACCGTGCTCGCCTCGTTCGCGGCCATCGTCGTGATCTACGTGGTGGTGTTCGGCATCGGCATCTTCTACATCCGCAAGCTGCTGCGGCACGGCCCGCAGGGCGCGGCGGTGGCTGCTTCGTCCGACCAGGCGCCGAACAGCCCGCTGGCGGCCGCGAACAGCGCAACGCGCGAAGCGGCGCACGGGGAGCAGGTCACATGAAGGCCACATGCCCGTGAACGCATGGATTGGCGCCCACGCCTCCGACCTGCCGCTGATCTGGGCGGCGATCCTCGCGCTCGCGGTGGCGATGTACGTGTTGCTGGATGGCTTCGACCTCGGCGTCGGCACGCTGTTCGCGGTGTTCCCGCGCGAATCCGATCGCGACACGATGATGAACTCGGTCGCGCCGTTCTGGGATGGCAACGGTACCTGGCTCGTGCTCGGCGGCGGCGGCCTGATGATCGCCTTCCCGCGCGCCTACGCGATCATCCTGCCGGCGCTCTACCTGCCCGTGATCGCCATGCTGCTCGCGTTGATCCTGCGCGGCGTGTCGTTCGAGTTCCGCTGGATCGCCAAGCCCGCGCATCGCGTCTGGGACTTCGCGTTCTGCGCGGGCTCGACCCTGGCGGCGTTCTGCCAGGGCGTGGTGCTCGGCGGCCTGCTGCAGGGCATCCATGTCGTCGACGGCCGTTTTGCTGGCGGCAGCTTCGACTGGTGCACGCCATTCGCGTTGTTCTGCGGCGTCTCGGTCGTGGCCGGCTACGCCTTGCTGGGAGCCTGCTGGCTGGTGATGAAGACCGAGGGCGAGGTGCAGGCGAGGGCGCGCGTGCATGCGCGCACGGCCTTGTTCGCGATGCTCGCCTGCATCGGCACCGTAAGCCTGTGGACGCCGTGGATGCTGCCGCGCATCGCGCAGCGCTGGTTCGCGCTGCCGAACTTCTACTGGCTCTCGCAGGTGCCGCTGGCGACCCTGGTGGTCGCCTGGTTGTGCTGGAACGGCCTGCGCAAGCAGCGCACCGTGCAACCGTTCATGGCCGCGATCGGCCTGTTCCTGCTGGCCTACCTCGGCCTGCTGATCTCGAACGTGCCGTACCTGGTGCCGCCGGTAATGACGATCGCGCAGGCTTCATCGGCGCCCGAATCGCAGCGCTTCCTGCTGGCCGGGACCGTGGTGATGCTGCCGGTGATCATCGGATACACCGTGTTCGTGTACTGGGTGTTCCGTGGCAAGGTCGGCGAGGGGTATCACTAGATCGCAGCCCGCGATTTCCGGTCGATCCTTCCCAATCGGGCTTCCTGAACGAGCCGCTATCCGACGATCCGCATGTTGGAATCCTGTTCAGCCCGGGATTCTATAGTCGACGACGGTGCAAGGATTCGCGCCGCCACTCAACTCACGGAGATAGACATGGAACGTCTGCATCTGCACGTCGCGATCGTCGCCGCCACGCTCGCGTTCGGCTATTCGGTCCCCTCGTTCGCGCAGGACCCGGTCACGGGAAGCGGCAACTACGTCAACGGCAACGGCCAGGTCGTCCACTGCGTCTCGACCGAGAGCGGTCGGACCTATTGCGGCAAACCCCATATGCACTATGTGATCGCCGGTCCGGCTCCGACTGCGTGCGTCGAGGGCTCCACCTGGGGCGTCGACGATCGCGGCGTGTGGGTCACCGGCGGTTGCGTGGCGGACTTCAACGCCACTCCCGCACGGACCACCAAGCGCGTGACCACCACGACGACCACCACTACGGAAACCACGGGCGGCCTCGTGCATTGCATCGCCGGCGACAACGGCCGCGTCTATTGCGGGCATCCCCACCATCGCTACGTGATCGCCGGCACGGTGCCGGCCGCCTGCGTCGAGAACACGACGTGGGGCGTGGACGACCGTGGCGTCTGGGTCACGGCCGGATGCACGGCCGACTTCAAGGTCGAAGACTGATCGATTGAACTGATCGACTGAGCTGATCGATTGAATTGGGAAGGTGGGCGCGAAACCCTCGGGCGGGACTCGTTCTTGCCCGAGGGATTTCGTTGACGGCGCATCGCTCCGAGCCAACTCGGCGCAGAGGCGGGCCGCTAATGCGCCTTGTCTCAGGCCAGCGTCCACTCCAGCATGATTTCGGTGTTGAACAGCTTCGACACCGGGCAACCCGCCTTCGCGCCCTGCACGAGCGGCTCGAACGCTTCCTTCGTCATGCCCGGCACCCTTGCCTTCAAGGTCAGCGCGCTGCGGTTGATCTTGAAGCCGCTGTCGTCCTTGATCACCGAGACCGCGCACTCGCAGTCAAGATCGTCGGCGGGATGACCGGCGCGCTCGAGCGCGAATGCCACCGACATCGTGAAGCAGCCGGCGTGCGCGGCGGCGAGCAGTTCCTCGGGATTGCTGCCGGCGCCATTCTCGAAGCGCGAGGTGAAGCCGAACGGGGCGTCCAGCGCACCCGATTGGGTCTTCAGATGACCCTTGCCATCCTTGCCGCTGCCTTTCCAGTTCGCGTTCGCCTTGCGGATCATCTCGACACTCCTGCGTGGGTTGGACGCGCAGCGTATCGCCGGGGCGGTAAAAAGTCGTCAAGCGCGCACGAACATCCGGATCTGTTTCATGCCACGACGGGATCCGCAGTTCCGTTTGACCAGGCATCCGCGGATTCCGTTCGTGGTGAGCCTGTCGAACATGGACGGAATCGCCCGGGCGCTTCGACTGCCGCAATGGCTTGAGCCTGTGGTTCGACAAGCTCACCACGAACGGCACGAGTCTCAGCCCGAACCGCATTCCATGAACGCATCCCGCTTCTTGCGAGTTGTGCCCTTGTGGCACGCCATCCGCGCCCCTACACTGCATCCGTCAGACGATGTTGCAGTCCTGTTTCGAAACCGGGGGTGTCCAGGCTTCGACGGGGGTCGTGAAATCGCCTGGTGCATGCCGAGGGGGCAGCTTTCCTCGTTAATCCAGCGGCAAACTCTAGTTGCCAACGACGACAACTACGCTCTCGCCGCTTAAGGCGTAAGCCCCGAACCCACTTGTGCCTGTGCTCGTGGATGTAGGGTCACTATCACGGGATCGCCTTTGACTGGCCGTGCATCGGTCATTGGTTAACCTAACGCGCTGGTCCGTCGATGTGCTTCGCACGTCGTGTTGTCGCCGGACGAGATCAAACGGCGAGCTATGCATGTAGAGCCGGGGATGGAGCACTTTCGGACGCGGGTTCGATTCCCGCCACCTCCACCAATTAATAGTCCAAAGCAGTCCAGAGGAGGCCGGAATCCTCCATAAAAACAGGGATTTCGGCCTTTTTGTGTCCGGTATGTTCCCGAATCGTTCGTTGACATCCAACGGTAACTGGCGGTAGCTTTGTCGGTAGATGCTCTTCGGCTCCACCTGTTACCGTCACGGAGCTGCAGCCATGGCCCTGACCGTTACTGCCATCCGAAACGCCAAGCCGTGCGACAAGCCGATCAAGCTGGCCGATGGCGGTGGCATGTACTTGTTGCTCAATCCGAACGGTTCGCGGTGGTGGCGTTGGGACTACCGTTTTGCAGGCAAGCGCAAGACGCTCAGCATGGGCACCTACCCGGACACGGGACTTGCCGAGGCACGGAACAAGCGCGACGAGGCACGCAAGCACCTGGCCGCAGGCGTGGATCCGGGCGCGCACCGCAAGGCGAGCAAGGCCGCCAGCATCGAGAACGCCGCTAACAGCTTCGAAGTCATCGCACGTGAATGGCACGCTAAACAGACCCAATGGGTTGAAGGTCACGCGAGCCGAATCCTGCTCCGGCTCGAGAACGACGTATTCCCCTGGCTCGGTCGTCGAGCGGTGGCCGACGTGACTGCCAAGGAACTCTTGCAGGCGCTAAACCGAATGGTCGATCGCGGCGCCGTCGAGTCGGCGCACCGCGTGTTGCAGAACTGCGGACAGGTCTTCCGGTACGCGATTGCGACCGCGCGAGCGGAAAGAAACCCGGCCGCCGACTTGCGCGGCGCGCTGCCACCGGTGAAGCCGACGAGCCACGCGGCAATCACCGACCCGACGCACCTCGGTGGGTTGCTGCGCGCAATCGACGGCTACGAGGGCATGTTCGTGACGAAGTCAGCGCTCCGGCTGGCCCCAATGCTGTTCGTACGACCCGGCGAGTTGCGTGCCGCGGAATGGGTGGAGATGGACCTTGACGAGGCCCAGTGGAACATCCCTCCAGTCCGGATGAAGTCGGGTGTTGCGCATCTGGTGCCACTACCGGCGCAGGCCGTCGCAATCCTTAAGGAGCTGCAGGCGCTCACTGGCCGTGGCAGATACGTGTTTCCCGGGGGCCGCAGCTCGAAGCGGCCGATGAGCAACAACGCCGTCAACGGCGCACTCCGGCGGCTTGGGTTCGACAAAGACACCATGACCGGCCATGGATTTCGGGCGTCCGCGAGGACCATCTTGGACGAAGTGCTGCAGGTCAGGCCCGATTTCATCGAGCACCAGCTTGCGCATGCGGTCCGGGACCCGAACGGCCGTGCCTATAACAGGACTGCGTTCCTTCCAGAGCGGCGCGCAATGATGCAGCAGTGGGCGGACTACCTTGATTCGCTCAAGGCGGTCCGGGACGTCGGGGAAATTGGCGTCGTCAGCTCGGCCACGCCGCCCATGCCCTGAGGCGGGGCTGGCATGTTTGCGCCTGCCTGAACGGAGCGCGTCTAGACGGAAGCAAGATCAGCCGGCTTCCTCCGGCGGTAACGCCTGCAATTTCTTGATCGCGATCATCAGTTCTTCGGTCAGATCTGCCACCTTAATGCTGCCCTTGCGAGACCGCTCTTCCAGTCGACGAACGATGTCGCCCTGTTGCTGTTCTCCGACTTCCCCGTAACAAGCTATGGTCGTCAACACGTGGGCGTGGCCCATGTTCTGGCTCCACGCCTTCATCTCTTCTGCGGTGCGGCAGAGCTGCATGCCCAGGTGGGCGACGGTGAATCGTACCGAGTGAGGATTGAAATATTGCAGTCCCGCACCGGAAAACGCCGACCGGAAGATGGCCCGGATGGGACTCGCGGTGGACCAGTGTTTGTGGTCAAGCCCTACCGCTTGGAATTGCAACGTGGGTCCCAGTTCCATTCGGGTGGCGGGGAAGAGCGGATCGTCGTTTCCCCAAAGCAGTGTGTCCCTCAGGTGCACAAACCAGTCGTCGAAGATCTGGCGGACCTCGGTTCCGACCGGCATGAAGTACGTGACAATAGTCTTTCGGAACTTGGTCTTCACCTCACGGCTGTCCTGCAGCACGCTACCAGCCTTGAGATCGACGTGCTTGAGCTTCGTCGAGGCGATCGCCATGTCGCGAGCCCCGGTAAGTAGCGTGAAGGCGACCAACGCCCGGTTGCGGCGTTCGATGTCGGTGGTCGCCGGCATGCTGGCCACGACGTGCCGGACCTGCTGCAAGGTCGGTACGGGGCGTGGACGGCGCGCGTTGGCGATCCGCATGTCGTTGGCGGACAGATTGAAGTAGTCGGCATCCGAGCAACGAATCCTGCTCATGTAGCCCGACCTGTCCGAGAGCCACTGAAAGAAGTGTCGAAGGTGGCCGAGGGTCACGACCAGGGTGCTCTTGCTGAGGGGGCTACCGGTCAAAGGGTTCTTCTGCCTCAGCATGTGTTCCTTGAAAGAGATCGCCAGATTGGGGTGCCACTTCTTGAAGTCCTGATAGCGGGTGTGCTCCTCGAATCGCGCGATCGCCGCCGCGACCGCGTCGACGAGGTCGACGCTCCGTCCACGGGCATTCTTCAAGTCGGAGAGGAATCGCCGCTTCATTCTCTCGTTCTGCGGATGGTGTTTGTTCATCGGAATCGGCCTTGGGTCCGAATGCACAGTTGGCGGTGGGGGACGAACTACGGCTTATATGTCGCTGGCCTTCCGCCACCGTGATCTGTAGTTCGGCGCGAACCAGCTCGAGTTTCGGCAGAGATGTCCCCTTGAACATGCGCGTCCCGCAGACCGGACAGACGCCGATCAGCTGACCGCTGGAGGGACAGCCAGGCCTGTAGACGACCTTGCCGTCGGCTGGCCTCCGTGGTTCGCGGCACTTCATGCAGAAGATGTCCCCAGGGCCACAGTGGCGCTTGGCGGCGCGTCTGCGTGCGATCAGGAAGTCAATCGCGTCGGAACCGAGGATCAGCTTCGGGCGAAGGCTGCGTATGGCCGGCAGCCCACTTTTGAGCCAACTCTTGATCGAGTTGGGATGAAGGCCAATCTCCGCGGCGAGTTCGGGCACCGTGTAGTTTCGATGCCGCTTGAGCAGCCGGGGATTGGGGTGCTTGGTGCCCACCGTCAGAACGCCCGGCTCAAGGTCGTGCAATGAGGCATGGCAGGCTACTCGCCGCGGCTCGCGGCTACCTGCTGCTTCAACCAGGCCGTGATCTCGGACTCGACCCAGCCGACCGCGCGGCCGTTCCCGAGCGTCACCTGCTTCGGAAACTCGTTGCGGGACATCTTCAGGTAGAGGGTGCTACGTGCCAGACCGCAACGAGATTGGACCTCGTGGCGACGAAGTATCCGGATGGGGGCTGGATCAGTCTGGGTGAGGGTGGCCATGACGGGCGCTCCTGAGCGCTGTTTGGATCATGGCCTACCGAGCATACGTCGAGATTTTCAAAAAGCGACGCTAAGTTCAACGGCGCCTTGAACCATTCATTCTTTGCGCCGCCGCTCCGCATTTTTTTGGTTCTTCCTACACCACGCGTCGAACTGGGCCTCGATGGGGCGCAAGCGGGTGATCTCGTTCTGCGCTTCCATGAGCTGCTTGGTCAACACGCGGATCGCCTTGGCCGACGCGCGCAGAATCTCATGGCACTGTTCGACGTCCGGGGGATATGACACGGTGTATGCAGCATCGGAGAGCATTGCTTTGCTGCCCGTGTCGACGCAGTACTCTGCCGGGTATGCGTCCAGTTTTGAGGGCCACTTTTTCCGGGCCCAGGCAATGAAAGTTCCTGTTGGCAAAGGCTGGTCCGGCGTGCCTCCCATCACTTGGTCGGCACGAAATTCTCCGCGCGCCGCCGCGAACATGACCCGTTTTCGCACCTTATCTCGAGCCTGCCGATAGCTGTCATTGGGATCGCGCACGTGCGGCACCAGGAACGTCACGGCGCGATCAATGACGGCGAGATACTGTTCCATCTCCACGGTTCCCCAGATTTGGAGTAGAGGGCTCTGACTACCGGCCAGCCGCGGGACACACCAAGCGGCAACCGTCTAGCTCTCTAGGTGATTGTCAAAGAGCATACTTTTAAAGTGCAAGTGGCCTTTGGGATAAACAGTACCCTTAAAGAAAATTGTGTCGGGAGGACAGATTGGCGTCGATCGCGCTGCCCTCGAACGGGCGATCGCTCATGGCGTCCGGCATGTTGGCTGGTTCCCGGCGGGACGACCAGCCGAAGATAGAATCCTGGCCGCCCTGTATCAGTTCACCGAAACCCAAACAAAAAATGCTGCTTTCGTAGCCGCGTTCTTAGTTGGAAGATGGGTAGTTCCCGCGCTGGATCATGAGGATCACCGCGAAGACGGCCCAAGCCCTAAACCTTCTTCTCGTTTCATGGATAGGCCCAGTGGAGCGCCCGGGATTCGGTCGCTGACGCCACCTTTTCAAGGAACGTGCGATGGTCGCTGTGATTTCGGGATCGGGGCAGGGGCTCTTCAACACGGTGTTGAACACCCTGGGTGGCGGCGGCGCCCAGGTCGGGCAAGGCCGCGAGCAGCAGTACGTCAACCTCGCCACCGGCAACCTCGTCCTGCAGGACGACGACGAGCAGCTGGTCTTTCGCGGGCTGGCCATCGACGCCACGCGCACCTACAACAGCGCAGGCACGTTCGGCCAGACCGGAGCGGACGGCTGGGTCACCGGCTTCGAGCGCAATGTTTCGCTGCTGGCCGGAACGCTCAACGCCGCCGGCAGCGTGATGCGCCTGACGAAGGGCGATGGGTCCTACCAGGATTTCACCTATACCAGCTCCAACAAGTACACCTCCACGGCGGGTGACGGGGCATCCGATACCCTGACCTGGTCCTCGAGTGCCGCGACCTGGACCTACGTCGAGGGCAGCAGTCGCGAGGAAGAGGTCTACGCCAGCCACAGCGACTCGGTGCTGCAAGGCCGCCTGCTCAAGATCATCAACCTCAAGTCCGACGCGACCACGCCGGCCGAGTGGGACGTGGTCTACGACAGCAACAACCGGATCAGCGCGATCCAGGCCAACGACGGCACCAGCAACCCCGACGCGATCCTGTTCGGCTACGACGCCA
>DASXKN010000009.1:0-251829 GCA_036496805.1 Lysobacteraceae bacterium | reverse complement strand
GCAAGGCCTCGTACGAGATCAACAAGCTGTCCAAGCGCCTGCATCGCCAGGTGGGCGCGGCCATCATCGACTACAACATGATCGAGGAAGGCGACAAGGTGATGGTGTGCCTGTCGGGCGGCAAGGACAGCTACGCGATGCTCGACATCCTGCTGTCGCTGCGCGCGCGCTCGCCGGTCAAGTTCGAGCTGGTCGCGGTCAACCTCGACCAGAAGCAGCCCGGCTTCCCCGAACACGTGCTGCCCGACTACCTGCGCGCGCGCGGCGTGCCGTTCCACATCGAGGAGCAGGACACCTACTCCATCGTCACCCAGCACATCGAGCCGGGCAAGACGATGTGCTCGCTGTGCTCGCGCCTGCGCCGCGGCGCGCTGTACGCGCACGCCGAGCGCGAGGGGTTCACGAAGATCGCGCTCGGCCACCACCGCGACGACCTGGTCGCGACCTTCTTCCTCAACCTGTTCCACCACGCGAAGATCGCGACGATGCCGCCGAAGTTGCGCAGCGACGACGGCAAGCACGTCGTGATCCGCCCGCTGGCGCGCGTCGCTGAAAGCGACATCAGCGCTTACGCGGAGTGGAAACGCTTCCCGATCATCCCCTGCACGCTCTGCGGCTCGCAGGAAAACCTCCAGCGCAAGCAGGTGAAGCGGATGCTGGAGGCCTGGGAGCGCGATGCGCCCGGACGCATCGAGCAGATCGCGAACGCGCTTGCCAACGTGCATTCCTCGCAGATGGCAGACCCGAAGTTGTTCGATTTCCTCGCCCTGGCTCGCCGCGGCGACACACGACTGCCCGACGCGCACGCGTGGCTCGCTGGCGAGTCATCGCAGGCAACACCTGAAGTCCCTTCCCCACACGAGTAACGCATGTTCTTCCGCAACCTGACGCTGTTCCGTTTCCCGACCTCGCTCGACCTCTCGCATCTCGAAACCCACCTGCCCGATTGCGCGCTCAAGCCCGCCGGTCCGCTCGAGCTGTCCTCGCGCGGCTTCGTGCCGCCGTTCGGGCGCGATGGCGAAGCACTGATGCACCGCGTCGGCGATTGCCTCTGGCTCACCGTCGGCGGCGAGGAGCGCCTGCTGCCTTCGGTCGTGGTCAACGAGGAAGCCGCGAAGAAGATCGCCGCGATCGAGGAACGCGAGGGCCGCAAGCTTGGCGGCCGCGCGCGCAAGAAGATCAAGGAGGACATCCTCCACGACCTGCTGCCGCGCGCCTTCGTGCGGCCGCTGCGCACCGATGCCTACCTCGACCTCGAGCACGGCTTCATCGCGGTGGACACCAGTTCGCGCAAGCAGGCCGAGAACGTCGTCAGCGAAGTGCGGCGCGCGCTCGGCAGCTTCCCCGCGCTGCCGCCGAACGCCGAAACGAGTCCGCGCGGCATGCTGACTGGCTGGATCGCCGGCGACGCGTTGCCCGAGGGCGTCGCGCTCGGCGACGAATGCGAGCTCAAGGATCCCGCCGACCGCGGCGCGGTGGTGAAATGCCAGCGCCAGGAACTGCAATCCGAGGAAATCGCCAAGCACCTCGAATCCGGCAAGCAGGCCACCCGCCTCGCCCTGATCTTCGACGACCACGTCTCCTTCGTGCTCGGCGAGGACCTCGTCGTTCGCAAGCTCAAGTTCCTCGACGGCGCGGTGGATTCGCTGGAGAACAGCGAGCGCGACTCGGTCGCCGCCGAACTCGACGCCCGCTTCGCGCTGATGTCGGCCGAGCTCAAGCGGGTGTTCGCGATGGTGGAGCAGGCGTTCAAGCTCAGCCGCGCGGAGGCTTGAACGCGCGCGCGAAGATCCATCGGCGAAGTCAAGTCCGGAACGGCATCTGCACGCGGCCGCGGCTCTCGTCTATCGTCCGCCCAGCGCACTGAGCGCGGCCGATGCCAGGAAAGGCCCGATGATGCTGCCGAACATCGTTTCCAGACGTACCGCCGGTACCGACCTGCTGCGGCTGGTCCTGTGCGCGATCCTCTTCACCCATGGCGCCTACCGCTTCTACGATGGCACCGTCCCGGTGCTCGGCGACATCCTCCATGAGGAAGGGCTGCCCTACGGGGCCGTGCTCGCCTACCTCGTCGATCTCGCGGAGGTCGGCGGCACGCTCCTGCTCGCGCTGCGGCTGCTCGTCGTGCCGGTCTGCGGGATCCTGTGCATGATCTATTCCACCGGGATCGTGCTCTTCCACTGGCATGCCGGCTTCTTCGTCGTCGGCCCCGGCAACAACGGCTGGGAGTACAGCGCGCTGCTGATCACCTGCCTGCTGGTCACGGCCTGGGAGAACCGGTCGCGGGGTTTCCTGCCTTTCGGTGCGGCCTCCGGATCGCTCGACTGATTGATCCGTCGCGGCGTGTGTTCGTGCGCATTCCGCGATCGGGCTCCCCGGTGCACTTGACTGCACGCCGCGCGCCCGCATGCTGTACGCATGCCCTCCTTCCTCCGCCGACTGATCGCCGCGCCGCGCGCGCAAGCGGTCGTGGACGATGTCGTTTCGCTGGCATTGCCCGATGGCAGCGAGGTCGACGTGCGACGGGTGCGCCATCCGCGCGCGCGGCGGATCAAGCTCTCGGTCAGCGAGCGCGGCGTGCGGCTGACCCTGCCGATGCGCGCCTCGTTGCGCGCGGCCGACGCCTTCCTGCACGAGCACCGCGACTGGATCGCGGTGCAGTTGCCGAAGTGGACTGGCCGCGACGCGACCGCGCCTTTCGGTGTCGGCACCACCAGCATTCCCCTGCGCGGCGTGGATATCCCGCTGCGCCGGGAAACCGGCCGCTACGCGCGGGTGCGACGCGACGAAGGCGATGGGCGCCATGAACCAGGCATCGAATCGGGCATCGAATCGGGCGTCGTGCTTTCGCTGCCGGCGCGGGCCATCGATGCCTCCGCGCGCCGTGCGCTGAAGGAGTTCTACCTCGCGCAGGCCCGTGCCGACATCGGCCGCTGGCTGCCACATTACCTGCCGTCGTTCCCGCGCGTGCCGAGCGCGATCCGGATCCGCCCGATGTCCTCGCTGTGGGGTTCGCTGAGCGCGCGCGATGCGCTGTCGCTCGACCTGGCCCTCGTGCTCGGCGATCCGGCCGCGTTCGAATACGTGCTGGTGCACGAGCTGTGCCACCTGATCCATCGCCACCACCGCCCGGCGTTCTGGCGCGAAGTCGAGGCGCGCGGGCAGGACTGGCGCGCGCAACGCGACTACCTGCACGCGCAGGGCTCGGCGCTCAAGGCCGGCCTGCGGCGGCTGATCGGACCGGTCTAGCGTCACCTGGAAACATCGCGCGCGTGTCCGCCGCCAACCGCATCCCGCGTTCACCTCCTGCGAGCGCGCCCCGCATCCGGCGCGCTACCATCCGTCCACCCTTGCCGCGCCCGCCGCACCGGAGATCCAGCATGAACACCCGTTCCCTCTTCCTCGCCTCGATCGTGTCCTCGACCGTGCTGGCCGCGCTGTCCGGCTGCGGAAAGTCCACCTCGCAGAGCGCCGCCGAGGCGATGGTGTCGGCCGCGACCGGCGGCAAGGTGCAGGTCAGCCAGTCCGGCGACCAGCAGCAGATGACGATCAAGGACGACAAGGGCAACGTGATGAAGGTGAACTCCGGCAACGGCGTCGCCCTGCCCAAGGACTTCCCGTCCGACGTGCACCTGCCCGGCTCGTACACGATCAAGAGCGCGGTGCAGATCGGCCCGACCACGGCGCTGAACATGCACACCTCGGACACGATGCAGTCGCTCTACGCCGAGTACGACACCAGCATGAAGTCCGGCGGCTGGACCGAGGCGATGGCGATGCAGAGCTCGGACAAGGAGTCGGTGCTGACCTTCCAGAAGGACAAGCGCAGCGTGGTGGTGTCGATCGTCGCCTCATCCGACGGCGGCGGCGCCGATGTCAGCCTGCAGAGCACCGCCGAGCAGAAGTAGCGATCAGCGCAGGAAGTCGCGCAGGATCGGGCCGACGATTTCGGGTTGTTCCATGTGCAGGTGATGGCCCCCCGGCAGCACGACCTGGCGGCCGTCGCGCAGGAGCGCGACGCGCGCTTCGCGCATCTGCGGCGTGAAGTAGGGAGGCGCGGGATCGGCGGCGATCAGCAGGGTAGGCGCCTCGACCGCGGCGACGATCGACAGCGCGGCTTCCTCGGTGATGCGCAGGTGCGAGGGCAGCACCAGGCGCGGGTCGCTGCGCCAGCGCCAGCCGCCTTCGACGACTTCCAGGTTGCGCTCCACGATCAAGCGCGCCGCGTCGTCGCGCATGTCGCCGACCGCGAGTCGCGCCTTCACCGCGATCGCGATGCTCTCGATGGTTTTGCGCGGCCGTTGCGCGGCGGTGCGGCGCGCGGTGACCGCCGCGCGCAGGCGCTCGCCCGCGCTGGTCGCGGCGCCTGCGAGCGGACCGAGCGCCTCGATCAGCGCCATCTTCTCCACGCGTTCGGGCGCGGACGCAGCGACCATGGTCGCGATCGCCGCGCCCATCGAATGGCCGAGCAGGCGCGCGCGCTGCCAGCCGAGCGCGTCGAGCGCGTCGAGGGCGTCATGGATCCAGTCCACGAAGGCGTAGTCGTAGCCGGGTGCGCGGTGTGCGGAGGCGCCGTGGCCGGGCAGGTCGAGCGAGACCAGGTCGAACTCCGCCAGATACGACATCAACGGCACGAAGCTGGCGGCGTTGTCGAGCCAGCCGTGCATCGCCAGCAGCGGTGCGCCTTGGCGGTTGCCCGCGCGCAACGCGGCGATGCGGCCACGCGCGCTGTCGATGAAGAATTCCTGCATCAAACCGTCTCCGCTTCCGTTGTGCAGGACGACACTCTGGCGCAAGCGCGTCGAGCGTTCACTCGGCCCAGCCCGCTGCGTGCCGGCGCACCAGTCCGGCCAGCGCCTCGACGTGCAGGTCCTCGGCGTTCAGCGCGGACAGGTAGCGCAGGGCGACGCCGCCCTTGGCGGTGAACACTGCGGCGTTCTCGATCGCGATCTCGTCGAGCGTTTCCAGGCAATCGACGGCGAATCCGGGACAGGCCACGTCCACGCGCGCGATGCCCTGGCGCGCCCAGTCGCGCAGGATGTCGGCCGTCGAAGGTCCCAGCCAGGGTTCGCGGCCGAAGCGCGACTGGTAGCCGAGTTGCCATTGCTCCGGGTCGAGCCGCAGGCGCTGCGCGATCGCCTTCGCGCTGGCCTTGCATTCGCGCGGATACGGATCGCCGCGGCGGACGTAGCGTTCGGGGATGCCATGGAAGGACAGCAGCAGGCGCTCGCCCGGCGCCTGCGCGCGTTGCGCGCGGATATGCGCGGCCATCGCATCAAGCCAGCCGGCGTCGAGGTGGTAGTCGCGCACGCAGCGCAGTTCGGGGCGGTCCTCCCAGCGCGCGAGTTCCCTGTCGACGGCGTCGAACACGCTGGCGGTGGTAGTCGCGGAGTATTGCGGGTACAGCGGCAACACCAGCAGCCGGCGCAGGCCGGCATCGCGCAGGGGACGCAGGACTTCGGCGATGCCGGGATGGCCATAGCGCATGGCGAGAGCGACCCGCACCTGCGGCAAACGCCGCGCCAGCGCAGCCGCGAGGTCCTCGCTGTGCACGCGCAGCGGCGAGCCGCGGCCCGCGATCCAGATCTTCGCGTAGTTGCGCGCCACCCGCGGCGAGCGCAGCGGCAGGATCACGCCGTGCAGTGCCGGGCACCACAGCCAGCGGCTGACGTCCACCACGCGGCGATCGTGCAGGAATTCGGCGAGGTAGCGGCGCACCGCACGCGCAGTCGGCGCCTCGGGCGTGCCGAGGTTGACCAGCAACACGGCGCTGCGCGCGCTGGCGTCGGGCTGGATGGCTGGCATGCGGGCTCCGGAGACGCGCCAATTGTAGCGTCCGCGGCCTTTCCGGCTCACCCATGATTCATCGGTTCGCGCGATACTGCCGCCATCCATCCCCCGCTGGAGATTCCCTGATGCGCCGAACGATCGCCTTCCTCTCCGGCCTGCTGCTGGGCTGCGTGCTGCTGTCCACCACCGCGCTCGCCGGCGCTCCCGAGGAAAACCGCGCGCGCGACGCGCAGGCGGTGCTGGACAAGATCATGCGCATCCCCGAACAGTCGGTGCCGCAGTCGATGCTCGACAACGCCCACGCGATCGCGATCATCCCGCACATGATCAAGGCCGGTTTCATGATCGGCGGACGCCGCGGCCGCGGCCTGATCTCGGTGCGCGGACCGAACGGCGTGTGGAGCAATCCGAGCTTCGTCACCATCACCGGCGGCAGCTTCGGTTTCCAGGCCGGCGTGCAGAGCACCGACGTGGTGCTCGTGTTCACCACCCAGCACGGCGTGGAATCGATCGTGCACGGCAAGTTCACCCTCGGCGCGGACGCTTCGGTCGCCGCCGGCCCGGTCGGTCGCGCGGCGGAAGCGTCGACCGACGAAAAGCTCAAGGCCGAGATCTATTCGTATTCGCGCTCGCGCGGCCTGTTCGCGGGCATCGCCCTGGACGGCGCGGCGCTCCAGATCGACGACCATTCCAACGAGGCCATCTACGGCAGGGATGCGACCGCGCGCGCGATCTTCGAGGGCCGCGTGAACCCGCCGCCGACCCCGATCGTGGACTTCCGCGACCGCCTCGAGGAATACAGCGCCAGCAAGCGCTACCGCCCGCACGATCGCGACGCGGTCGCCCCGCCGCCACCCGCGCAGACCGGCGAAACCCCGCCGCCGCAACCGGCCCAGACCCAGCCCCTTGGCGGGCACTGAGCGGGCAAGACAGCGTCGCCTGCGCTATCCTGACAGACCCCATCCACGGCAGCGAGGCGGTTTCCCATGGGCAGTTTCAGCATCTGGCACTTGCTGCTCATCCTGCTGATCGCCCTGATCATTTTCGGGACCAAGCGGCTGACCGGCGGCGCCAAGGACATCGGCACCGCGGTGAAGGAGTTCAAGAAGGCGATGGCCGACGACCCGGAAGCGGCGAAAAAGACCGATCCGGTGCAGCCGACGGTCGACCCTTTGCGGCCGCCGCCACCGGCCGACGTGACCCGGGTCGAGCGGCCGCCGTCGCCGAACCCGCCCGGCAACGACCAGCGCCCGCCGGGCTGAGGCCTCGCGCGCGAGGTAGCGCCGCATGTTCGATTTCGGGTTCGGCGAGCTGCTGCTGCTGGCAGTGATCGCCCTCGTCGTCCTCGGTCCCGAGAGGTTGCCGATCGCCGCGCGCCTGCTCGGGCGCTGGTTGCGCGCAGCGCGCGCGCAGTGGAACACGGTCAAGGCCGAACTCGAGAACGAGATCGCCGACGAGGACCTGCGGCGCAGCCTGCGCGAAGCCTCCGAAGCATTTCGCCAGGGCGCGCAGCCATTGCGCGGGCTGCACGAGGACGTCGCCAACGCGGCTTCGCAGATGACGCGCCTGGCGACGGGCGCTCCCGCCGCGGCATCCGAAGCGCAGGCGACACCGGCCGAAGCGGTCACCGGACCGAACGCCGAGCCGTACACGACACGCACCGATCCCGCGCAACTGAGCCTGCTCGATCCAGACGCGCATCCCGCGAAGGCGCCCCCCGCCGACCGCACGCCTTCCGATGGCTAGCCACGACGCCCCCGGCGAAGCCGCGGCCCGCGACGACCGCAGCGAAGCCGCCCTGCAGGAACAGGGGTTGATGGCGCACCTGCTGGAACTGCGCTCGCGCCTGCTGCGCGCGATCGCCGCGATCGTCGTGGCCTTCCTGGCCCTGCTGCCGTTCGCGCAGAAGATGTATCACTGGCTGGCCGCGCCGCTGCTCTCGCGCCTGCCGCCCGGCGCGCACCTGGTCGCGATCGACGTGTCCTCGCCGTTCCTGGTGCCGGTGAAGCTGTGCTTCTTCGCGGCGCTGACGGCCGCGATGCCGGTGGTGATCTACCAGCTCTGGGCGTTCGTCGCGCCGGGCCTGTACCGGCACGAGAAGCGCCTGGCGATGCCGCTGCTGGTGTCGGCGACCGTGCTGTTCTACGGCGGCTGCGCATTCGCCTACTTCGTCGTGCTGCCGATGGCCTTCCGCTTCCTGGTCGCGGTCACGCCCGAAGGCGTGGCGATGATGACCGACATCGGCCACTACCTCGACTTCGTCGGCGTCATGTTCATCGCCTTCGGCGCCAGCTTCGAGTTGCCGGTGGCGCTGGTGATCCTGGTCCTGCTCGGCTGGGTGACGCCGGCGCAACTGTCGAAGGCGCGGCCTTACGCGATCTTCGGCAACTCGGTGATCGCCGCGATCGTCACCCCGCCGGACGCGGTGTCGATGCTGATGCTGGCGATCCCGCTGTGCCTGCTCTACGAGGTCGGCCTGATCGCCTCCCGGGCGATCGCAAGGCCCACGGCCGTGGAGCCGCAATGAACGTTCCCGCGCCCCGCTCGCCGGCCGGTTTCTGGAAGCGCTACGTCGCGTATTCCATCGACCTCTTCCTGCTCTGGATCACGCTCGAAGTGCTCGGCCGGCTGTTCTTCCCGGCGGTGGGCACGGGAGAACTCGACCAGCTGCGCGCGATGATGGCCTCGATGCAGAATCCGCAGGGCGAACCGCAGGACCAGACCGCCGTGGTGACGCAGGCGCTGGACCTGCTGGCGAAGCTGACGCTCTGGTCGACGATCGCCTACGTCGTGATCGGTGGCGCCTGGTTCACGCTGTTCGAGGCGTCGGGCTGGCAGGCCACGCCCGGCAAGCGGATGGTCGGCATCAAGGTCACCGATGCCGACGGCGCGCGCATCAGCCGCGGCCGCGCGCTCGGGCGCTTCTTCGCCGCCGGACTGTCGTGGCTGACCTTGAACATCGGCCACGCGCTGGCAGCGTGGACGCCCGACCGTCGCGCCCTGCACGACTACCTTGCCGATACACGCGTCGAGAACGCCGATCCGGCGCGTCCAGGGATGCCGTGGTGGGGCTGGCTGGTGATCGCCGCGCAGGCGATCGCCTTCGTGCTGATGGTCGCCGCGATGGTGCTGGGCACGCTGGCCACGATCGACGCGGCGAACCAGGTTTGATCGAACGCGGCTGGTATCGTGCGCAGCCAGGGCGACAACATTCCCGATCCGAACGTCGTGCCGCGCCGCAGCCTCAGACGATGATCCCGGCCTGTGGCGGAACTGCGCGATCGCGACCGGCGTGCCCGAACACCTCGCGCCAGGCGAGGTAGTTGCCCGACGTGCTCACCAGCAGGCAGACCACGATCACCGCCAGGAAGACCCCGTAGAACAGCAGCGCGCCGACCTGTCCCAACAGGCCGAGCATTGCGGCCACGATACCCAGCCCCAGGAAGGCCACGAACCCGACCGCCCCGAGCACCAGGCCGTACAAGGTCAGCGGCAACACGTTCGCGGCGCAGGCGAGGATGCTTTCGCCCAGCGCGGGCAGCGCCTTGCGGCCATCGAACATCACCCGCGGCACCGCGAAGAACAGTCCGGACATCAGCACGAACAGGATCGCCATCGCCGAAGCCATCGCCTTCAGCAGCGGCAACGCGATCGACTGCGCGGCCTTGCTGTCGGGCTTGATCGCCTGGTCCATGATCTGGGCGAAGATCCTGACGCCGTCGTCGCCGAGGATGTTCCTCGCCGCCAGCGCCACCAGCACCGACGCCACCAGCACGGCCATGCCGAGCACGATCAGCTGCGCGCGTGCGCCCGGCCTGCGCAAGCCCTCGAAGAGGTGCATCGGTGCCACCGGCCGGCCTTCGCAGGCTTCGTCGATGGCGAAGAACAGTCCGGCCTGCAGCGCCGGCACGAGCAGCAGCAACACAATCGAGACCGCGGCCCAAAGCGCGGGAACCGCGCCCAGCAGGCTCGGCACCTGGTGCACGAGCACCAGGCCCAGCGAGACCGCGAGCAGCCCGCGCGGATTGCGGTCGAGCACGCGCACGCCACCCTGGAACCAGGCCAGTCCCCGGCTCCCCGGTGCGGTACGGAACTCCATGGTGATGCCGCTCCCGTCGGTCAGTGCATCAGCGAGCGGGCGTGGCGCACGAAGCGGCGCAGCAGTGTGCGCGCCAGCGGTGCGGCGACGACGCTGCGTTCGATCGCCGACCGGTCGATGCCTTCGTGCAGCAGCTTCTCGTGCCGCACGGCGATGTAGCCGCGCATCATCGCGGTGCTGAATTCGGGATGGAACTGCACGCCCCAGGCGCTGCGGCCCCAGCGATAGGCGTGGCAGCCGTCCTTCTCCGAGCGCGCCAGCTTCACCGCGCCCTCGGGCAGGCGCAGCACGCTCTGCATGTGGGTGGCGTGGGCGTCGAACGCCGCCGGCAACTTTCCGAACAGCGGATCGTCGTCGGCTTCGGCGAGGCGATCGAGGCGCACCGTGCCGATCTCGCGTCCGACCGGATTCCAGCCCACCTCGCCGCCGAGCGCGTGCGCGATCAGCTGGTGGCCGTAGCAGATGCCGAACAGCGGCAGGCCAGCATGCGCCGCTTCCTTCAGCCAGGCGGCGCTGCGCTCGCTCCAGTCCAGGCGCTCGGTGACCATCGAGGCCGAGCCGGTGACCAGCACGCCGGCATAGCCCTCGCGGCTCGGCAATGCGTGCCCGTCGAGCACGCGGCAGACGACCGCATGGTCGCGATCGAGTCCCGCCGCGACCCGGATCCAGTGCGCGAACGTACCGTAGCGCCGCAGCTCGGGGGCCGGGTCGCCGGTTTCGACGATGAGGAATGGTGCGCGGATCGTCATGAGGCCAGCATTTCCTTCGGTGGCAAGGTTGCGAGGATTTCCTCGACCGTGGTCTGGCCCTGCGCGACCTTCTCCATGCCGGCGGCGCGCAATGAGCGCATGCCTTCGCCGACGGCGGCGCGGGTGAAAGCGTCCAGTTCCATGTCGGCGCGGATCAGGCTGCGCAGGGTGGGGGTCAGGGTCAGCAATTCGTAGATGCCCACGCGTCCGAAGAAGCCCGTGCGGCGGCAGTCGAGGCAGCCGTTCGGGCCGTAGGTGCCGTCGACCGGCATCGGCCGGGTGTCGTGGCGGTCGTGCAGCGCCTGCCAGCCGGCTTCTTCCACCGCCATGGGCTGCTTGCAGTGCGGGCAGAGCGTGCGCACCAGGCGCTGCGCGAGGATGCCGTTGAGGGTGGACGCGATCAGGTAGTGCGGCACGCCGAGATCGAGCAGGCGGGTGATCGCCGAAGGCGCGTCGTTGGTGTGCAGGGTCGACAGCACGAGGTGGCCGGTGAGCGCGGCCTGCACCGCCATCTGCGCGGTCTCCAGGTCGCGGATCTCGCCGATCATGATGATGTCCGGGTCCTGTCGCAGCAGGGTGCGCACGCCCGACGCGAAGGTCAGGTCGATCTGCGGAAGCACCTGCATCTGGTTGAACTCGGGCGAGATCATCTCGATCGGGTCTTCGACCGTGCACACGTTCACGTCGATCGTCGCCAGCCGGCGCATCGCCGAGTACAGCGTGGTCGTCTTGCCCGAACCGGTCGGGCCGGTCACGAGGACGATGCCGTGCGGGCGCTCGACCAGCGCGTTCCACGCCGACGCCTCGCTCGGATCGAAGCCGAGCTGCTCGAGGTTCTTGAACGCGGTGTCGGGATCGAAGATGCGCATCACGCACTTTTCGCCAAACGCGGTGGGCATCGTCGACAGGCGCATCTCGAACTCGCGGCCGCCCGGCGATCGCGTCTTGATGCGGCCGTCCTGCGGACGCCGGCGCTCGGCGAGGTCCATGCGGCCGAGCACCTTGATGCGCGCGGTCACCGCGCCCATCACCGGCGTCGGCAGCTCATACACCTTGTGCAGCAGTCCGTCGATGCGGAAGCGGATGCGGCTGATGTCGCGGCGCGGCTCGAGGTGGATGTCGGAGGCGCGCTGCTCGTAGGCGTACTGCAGCAGCCAGTCGACGATGTGCACCACGTGGCGGTCGTCGGCGCCGAGCTCGCCGGTGCGGCCGAGTTCGACCAGCTGCTCGAAGTTCGGGATGCCGGCGTTGGCGTCCTTCGAATCGCGCGCGTCGCGCGCGCCGCGCACCGACTGGGTGACGCCGAAGAACTCCATCGTGTAGCGATGCAGCTCGAGCGGGTTGATCATCACCAGCTCGATGTCCTTGCGCAGCAGCTTGGTCAGGTCGTGCATCCAGTCCAGCGAATACGGCTCGCTGGTGGCGATGCGCACGGCCTCGGGCTTCACTTCCAGCGGCAGGAAGCGATAGCGCTGCGCATAGGCCTGGGAAACGATGCCGGTCACCGAGGGCACGTCGATCTTGGTCGGATCGATGCGCACGTAAGGCAGGTTGACCTCCTGCGCCAGCCACTCGGTCAGCCGCTCCAGGCTCAGCTCGACGCCGGGCGGCCGGGTGCCGGGAACCTTGAGGTTCGACAGCAGGATCAGCGGATGCACGTCGACCACGTTGCGGGTCTCGCGCGCGGCGGCGGCGGCGCGCGCGGCGTCAGCCGGGAGGACGATCCCATCCTCCACCAGCAGCTTGAGGATGTGTTCGAGCGCAAGCCTGCCCGGCGGCAGGCGCCTGGCGCGCGGCGCAGCGGCAGGGCTCGAAGCAGCAGAGGCCGTCTGTTCCAAGGTAGTCAACGGGCCGTGCACGGGAAGGTGGCGGCTATACTAGCGTTTTCCCCGCAAGTGCACGGCATGGCCGCGTCCGCATCGAATCTCGCCCCATTGAACGGGGCACCGACCTTCCAGCAGTTGATCCAGCGCCTCAACGCCTACTGGGGCGAGCGCGGCTGCGTGCTGATCCAGCCGCTCGACCTCGAAGTCGGCGCCGGCACCTTCCATCCGGCGACCTTCCTGCGTTCTCTCGGCCCCGAGCCGTGGAACGCGGCCTACGTGCAGCCCTGCCGGCGCCCGACCGACGGACGTTACGGCGAGAATCCCAATCGCCTGCAGCGCTACTACCAGTACCAGGTGGCGATGAAGCCGAGCCCGGACGACATCGTCGAGCTTTATTTCGGATCGTTGCGCGAGCTTGGCATCGATCCGCTGACCCATGATCTCCGGTTGGTCGAGGACAACTGGGAATCGCCCACCCTCGGCGCCTGGGGCCTGGGCTGGGAAGTGTGGTTGAACGGCATGGAAGTCACCCAGTTCACCTACTTCCAGCAAGCTGGCGGACTGGAGTGCAGGCCGGTGCTCGGCGAGATCACCTACGGCCTCGAGCGCCTGTGCATGTACCTGCAGAACGTCGACAGCGTGTTCGACATCGTCTGGACGCATGGCCCGCAGGGCACGGTGTACTACCGCGACGTCTACCACCAGAACGAAGTCGAACAGAGCGCCTACAACTTCGAGCACGCCGACGTGGCCGAACTCTTCCACGCCTTCGACGTGCACGAGAAGCAGGCGCTGAAACTGGTCGAACTCGGCCTGCCGTTGCCGGCCTACGAACAGGTCTGCAAGGCGTCGCACAACTTCAACCTGCTCGACGCGCGCCGCGCGATCAGCGTGACCGAACGCCAGCGCTACATCCTGCGCGTGCGCACGCTCGCCAAGGCCTGCGCGGAAGCCTATTTCGCGCAGCGCGAGAAGCTCGGCTTCCCGGGCCTGCGCAAGGCGGCCGAAGGAGCCGCGGCATGATCCTCATCGGCATGTTCGAAATGTCGTACGCCGTGCGCCGCGTCGCGGTCCGGCTCATCCGGACGGGAGATCGGCGGTGATCCTCATCGGCATGTTCGATTCGCCCTTCGTGAGGCGCGTCGCGGTGAGCGCGACCCTGCTCGGCTTCGCCTTCGAGCACCGCAACTGGTCGGTCGGCAAGGACTTCGACCGGATCCGCGAATACAACCCGCTCGGGCGCGTGCCAACCCTCGTGCTCGACTCGGGCGAAGCGTTGATCGAGTCGGGGATGATCCTCGACTGGCTCGACGAGCAGGCCGGTCCGTCGCGCGCATTGATGCCGGCCGCGGGCGAGGCGCGCCGCGCCGCGCAATGCTTCATCGCGATGACGGTGGGCACGGTCGACAAGGGCATCCATCTCGTCATCGAACGCGTGTTCAAGCCCGAGGACAAGCGCCACGGTCCGTGGATCGAGCGCTGCCGCACCCAGATCCACGGCGGCCTGGGCGAACTCGATCGCTTGTGTGCATCCGTGGGCGACACGCCATGGCTGCTCGGCGACGCGATCTCGCAGGCCGATGTCACCCTCGCCTGCTATTGCACCTATCTGCGCGACGCCGTGCCGCTCGACCTGTCGGCGTATCCCGCGCTGAACGAGCGCGTGCAGCGCTGCGAGGCGCTGGAAACCTTCGCCAGGCTCTACATCCCCTTCGACGCTCCGGTGCCGAAAGAGGCCGCGTCTGCATGAGCACGCACGCATGAACACGATGAAACCGTTGCTGATCGAACTGGGCGCCGAGGAGCTGCCGGTCAAGGCGTTGCCGGGGCTGGCGCAGGCCTTCCACGATGGCGTTCTCGCGGGCCTCATCAAGCGCGGCATCGCCGTCGAGCACGCGAACGCCAAGCCGCTGTACTCGCCGCGTCGCCTCGCCGTGCTGCTGGAGCAGGTCGCCGACGAGCAACCCGAGCAGCGCAGCGAAGTCCTCGGCCCCTACCTCAACATCGGCCTCGACGCGAACGGCGAGCCCACGCCGGCGCTGCGCGGCTTCGCGCAGAAAAACGGCGTGGACCCGGCGCAACTCGTGCGTGTGAGCGACGCGAAAGGCGAGCGCTTCGCCGCGCGCAGCGTGAAGCCCGGCGCGAAGACGGCGGCGCTGCTGCAGGAGGTCGTGCTCGAAGCGATCACCGCGATGCCGATCCCGAAACCGATGCGTTGGGGCGACCATGACTATGGCTTCGCACGCCCGGTGCACTGGCTGGTGATGCTGCACGGCAAGGACGTGGTCGCCGCCGAAGTCTTCGGTGTCCGCGCCGACCGCATGAGCCGCGGCCACCGCTTCCACCACCCCGGTTCGGTCTGGATCGGCGAGCCCGGCGACTACGTCGATGCGCTGCGCGGCGCGCACGTGCTGGTCGATCCCGACGAGCGCCGCGAGTGCGTGCGTTCCGAGGTCGCGGCTGCGGCCGCACAGGCCGACGGCACCGCGCGCGCCTCCGACAGCCTCGTCGACGAGGTCAACTGCCTGGTCGAATGGCCGCGCGCGATCCTGTGCGGCTTCGATCCCGAGTTCCTGCGCGTGCCGCACGAAGCGCTGATCTCGACGATGGAGAGCAACCAGAAGTTCTTCCCGGTGCTCAACGACGAGCACCGCATGACCGGCCATTTCGTCGGCGTCGCCAACCTCGAAAGCGCCGACCCGTCCGAGATCCGCAAGGGCTACGAGCGCGTGATCCGCCCGCGCTTCGCCGACGCGCGCTTCTTCTACGACGAGGACGTGAAGCAGGGCCTGGACGCGATGCGCGCGGGGCTGGCTTCGGTCACCTACCAGCAGAAGCTGGGCAGCTATGCCGACAAGACCGCGCGCGTGGCCGCGCTGGCCGAGGCGATCGCGAAGGAAGTCGGCGTCGATCCCGCGCATGCGCGTCGCGCGGCCGAGCTGTCGAAGGCCGACCTGCAGTCGCGCATGGTCAACGAATTCCCCGAGCTGCAGGGCATCGCCGGGCGCTACTACGCGAGCGCCGAAGGCGAGACCGGCGACATCGCCGATGCGATCGACCACGCCTACATGCCGCGCTTCGCGGGCGACGAGATTGCGCCGTCGAAGTTGGGGCAAGTGCTGGCGATTGCGGAGCGACTGGATACGTTGGCTGGTGGCTTCGCGGCAGGTCTGAAGCCAACTGGCAACAAGGACCCCTTCGCTCTGAGACGCAATGCTCTGGGTCTAGCACGCACGATCATCGAAGGTCAGTTGGATCTCGATCTGAACGTCGTGCTAAGCCGATCTCAGGATGTAATCAACTTCATCCATGCCGGCCATCAGATTGAGAAGCAGGACGCGGTACTGAAAGCACTGAACGACCTCTGGTATTCCGATGAGCCGCTTCAGCGTGAGGCATTCAAGTCCTTGGCCCAAAGCTCACAACTACCCGAGTTGCAAGACTTCGTCTTCGACCGTTTGCGTGGTTATTACGCCGACCAGGGTTACGTCTCCGCACAATTCGACGCAGTCACCGAGTTGAAGCCTGCATCGCTGCTCGACTTCGACCGCCGCCTCAAGGCCATCGGCGAGTTCGCCGCGCTGTCCGAGGCGCCCGCGCTTGCGGCCGCCAACAAGCGCATCCGCAACATCTTGAAGAAATCGGCCGACGCGATCCCATCGATGATCGAAGCGTCGCTGTTCGACAACGACGCCGAGCGCGCCCTGCACGCAGCGGTGGATTCGGCGATCGCCGACACCGATCCGCTGCTCGCCGATCGCGACTACGTCGGGGTGCTGCGCCGGCTCGCCATGCTGCGCCCGCAGGTCGACGCCTTCTTCGACGGCGTGATGGTCAACGTCGAGGACGTGCGTGTGCGCGGCAACCGGCTGGCCTTGCTCAAGCGCCTCGCTGACCGCTTCGGGTCGGTGGCGGAGATCGCCCTGCTCGCGACCGGCTGAGCCCATCGCGAAAAGACGAAGGCCGCCTCGCGGCGGCCTTCGTCGCCCAACTTCGAAGTCACGGGCCTTACATCGCCGCGATCAGCGCATCGCCGAACTCGCTGCACTTGATCTCGGTCGCGCCGGGCATCAGGCGGGCGAAATCGTAGGTCACGCGCTTGGCGCCGATCGCCTTGTCCATCGCGTGGATGATCGCGTCGGCCGCCTCGGTCCAGCCCATGTAGCGCAGCATCATCTCGCCGGAGAGGATCACCGAACCCGGGTTGACCTTGTCCAGGCCTGCGTACTTCGGCGCGGTGCCGTGGGTCGCCTCGAACACGGCGTGGCCGGTGACGTAGTTGATGTTCGCGCCGGGCGCGATGCCGATGCCGCCGACCTGCGCGGCGAGCGCGTCGGACAGGTAGTCGCCATTGAGGTTGAGGGTGGCGACCACTTCGTACTCGGTCGGACGCAGCAGGATCTGCTGCAGGAAGGCGTCGGCGATGGCGTCCTTGATGACGATGCCTGCGCCCGGACGACCTTCCGGAATGACGTGCCAGGGGCCGCCATCGAGTTCGACCGCGCCGTAGAAATCGCGCGCCACCTTGTAGCCGAAGTCGCGGAATGCGCCCTCGGTGTACTTCATGATGTTGCCCTTGTGCACGAGGGTGACCGACTTGTTCCCGTTCGCGATCGCGTAGCCGATCGCGCTGTGCACGAGGCGCTCGGTACCCAGGTACGAGACCGGCTTGATGCCGACGCCGACCTGGACCGCACTTTGCCGGTGCGGCATGCCGATGCCTTCGAGTTCGGCGTTCCAGGCGTCGGTCTTGGCCTGGGTGCCGAAGCGGATCTTGTCGAACGACTTCGGGAATTCCTTCGCGATGAAGTCGAGGATCTTCTGCGCGTCCGCCGAACCCGGCTCGAACTCGATGCCTGCGTAGATGTCCTCGGTGTTCTCGCGGAAGATCGTCATGTTGACCTTGCCCGGATGCGTGACCGGCGAAGGCACGCCCGCGAACCAGCGCACCGGGCGCAGGCAGACGTAGAGGTCGAGCATCTGGCGCAGGGCGACGTTGAGCGAGCGGATGCCGCCGCCGACCGGCGTGGTCAGCGGGCCCTTGATCGAGACCAGGAAGTCGCGGCAGGCGGTGACGGTTTCGTCGGGCAGCCAGTTGCCGGTGGCCTCGAAGGCTTTCTCGCCGGCGAGCACTTCCATCCACATCAGCTTGCGCTTGCCGCCGTAGGCCTTGGCGACCGCGGCGTCGAGCACGCGCACCGACGCGCGCCAGATGTCCGGGCCGGTGCCGTCGCCCTCGATGAAGGGAATGACCGGCCGGTCGGGAACGACGAGGCCGCGCGGCGTCTTGGTGATGCGCTCGCCGCCAGCGGGCGGCACAGGGTTGGCTGCGGTCATGGAAACTCCGGGAAGGCCGCGCGGGGGCGCGGCGGGATGAGTGGCCATTGTCGCGGTTTGCGGGGTGGGAATGAAGGGCTCGCTTCAGGGACCCGATGCGGCAGCGGAGGTGACTTCCGGGAGGCGCGCGCGGCGACGGCAAGGCTATAGTTCCCCGCATGTCGCTGGGAACATGGCCACGGGAACCTGACCGCCGGTGCGCGCGATGAGCGCGCAGACCGCGGACACCGCGTTTTCATCGAATCCCGCGTTCGCCTGCGCGGCGGCGGAATCGAGGCAGTTCGACTTCTGGATCGGCGAGTGGGAAGTCAGCGCCGACGGCAAGCACGCCGGCCGCAGCCGCATCCAGTCCATCCTCGGCGGCTGCGCGATCCTCGAGAACTGGAGCGGCGCATCGGGCAACGAAGGCAAGAGCCTGAACACCTGGAACGCCGCGGCGACGCGCTGGGAACAGTACTGGGTCGACGGCAGCGGCACGCCGCTGCACCTGATCGGCGGCATCGTCGACGGGCGGATGGTGCTGAGCGGACGCCAATCCGTGCCCGATCCGCAGACCGGCAGGATCCGCATCGATCGCATCACCTGGACGCCGAACGCCGACGGCAGCGTGCGCCAGCTCTGGGAAAGCTCCGACGACGACGGCGGGAGCTGGACGACGAGTTTCGACGGGCTGTATCGCAAGGCTGCAGACGACAGTCCATCGCACACCTGATCGAAGCGGACAAGCAGCTCAGTGATCGTCAGCCTCCGCCAGGGTCCACGCGAGCGCGAGCAGCGACAATCCAGCCATGATGGCCAGTGGAATGATGGCCGTCGCCGACCATGCACCCGCGAACCAGTCATGCCACGCCGTGCGCCACAATGGCGACTGGAACAGGCTCAGCCAGCACAGGACAAACCCGGCGAAAACACCCGCCGCGAGCGGCCACGCCGATCGACTGCGGCGGGCTGGAATCTGCTGCATCACGCGATCGCTGAAACCGGCGTCGGGTGTGGGGCCATCGAAGGACCGTCGAAGCAGGGTGTCGAAGTCGTTGTCGTCTTGCATCGGGTTCATGGAACTCGCTCCTCGCCGGCGGCTTCGTGCCAGGCCGACAGCCATGTCTTGAGTTTTGCCTTGCCACGCGTCGCGTGGGTCTTCACCGTGCCCAGCGGCATCGCCAGGACGTATGCCGCTTCCTCATGACTCAAGCCCAGTTGCACGCAGTGCAGCAGGACGGTCTGTTCGGCCGTCGACAGATGCTGCATGGCGCGCGCCAGGTCCAGCCGCAAATCCATCGCCTGCGTGGGTGCGGGCAAGTCCTCCATGCCGTCGTCCTCCGCGGGGCGCTCCGCCCACGACTTCCTGCGGCATGCCTGCAGGAAGCAGGAGTAGGCGATGCGGTAAAGCCAGGTCGAAAAGCGCGCTTCGCTGCGGAACTGATCGAGCTTGCGCCATGCGAGCAGGAACGTCTCCTGCGCCAGGTCGTCCGCCGCGGCTTCGTCGCCGTGCAGCAGCCGGCACAACTGTGCGCGCACCATCCCTTGATGGCGGCGCACCAGTTGCTCGAACGCGCGGCGATCATCCAGCAGTGCCCGCGCTGCCAAGGCCTGGTCGACGCGCGCCTCGGCGGCGCTGTCAGCCACGCACGTCACCGCGCCGGTTCAACCACCAGCTGGCGAGGTAACCCAGGCCCGTCATCAGCGGGAGCAGTCCCAGGCCCCACAGTTCATGGACGCTGTGTCCATTGTCCATGTGGCCCGGCAATGCGAGCAGCGTGAGCATCAGCCCGATGCCGCCGCTGATGAGCACCAGTGCGCGACGGCGTTCGGAATAGGCGATCTGCGGCTCGACCAGCAATTCCGTCGGCAGCACCACGCCCTTGTCGGCCAGTTGCAGCAGGGTGCGGTAACGCTCCTGTGTCTGCTGCTGGCGGTAGCGCAGGACCATCAGCACGATCAGCACCGGCGCGCTCATCATGATCAGGGGAATGAACAGTTCAAAAGGTTCCATCGTTGTGCTCCAGTCGGGTTTCAGAAAGAGAGGTTGGTTCGGATGTGCTCAGGGCTTGCGGGGCTTCTCGACTTCGGCAGCGAGCAGGTCGGCGATGTTCTCCGCCAGCATCCAGGTCTGCGATTGTCCTTCGTTGCTCGTCAGCGAGACCGCGGCATCGGCGTTCCAGACCATCAGCAGGTCCGCGGTCGTGCCTTCGATACCGCCACCATGCCCGCGGATGGGACTGCCGTGCGAGAGGCGATCGCCGAATCCGGCGGCCTCGCCGCCGGGGCCGGCCGGCACTTCGCCGTCGAACATCTTCGCAAGCGTCACCGGCTTGACCAGCCGACCATTGCGCAAGGCGTCCGCGAAACGCAGCAGGTCGGCGTTGTTGGAATAGCCTCCGCCCGCCGGGCCGCCCTTGAACTGGATCTTCGACCAGTCCGCCTTCCAGAGGCTCGAAAACATCCCGTCGTGGTAATAGCCGACGGACAGCTTCGGCGTGATCTCGTCGAGACGGTCGAAGCCGCTGGCCTGCATTCCGGCAGGCGCGAACACGTGGCGCTGGATGTAGCCGTCGTAGTCCTCATGGGAGACGTTCTCGACGATGCGGCCGAGCAGCATGAAGCCCGCATTGCTGTAGTTCCAATCCTTGCCGGGCTCGCCCAGTTTCGGCTGGCGGGCGATGAGGTCCAGGTAGTCGACCGGAGCGATGAAGCGTTCGCGGTTCGCGAAGTACTCCGGAACGATGATGTCGCCCAGGCCCGAGGTGTTGTGCAGGAGTTGCCAGACGGTGATCTTCTTCGCCGCCTCGTGGTCCGGGTACTCGGGCACGAGCTGGGCCAGGGTGGAGTCCCAGGACAGCTTGCCCGCTTCGACGAGCTGGGCGATCGCCACCGCGGTGAACGTCTTGCCGATCGATCCGATATGGAACGTGGTCTGGCGATCGACCGGCACGGCAAAACGGCGGTCGGCCTGGCCACGGCATTCGTCGAAAAGGGTTTGGGCGTGAACGGTGACCGTCACGCAACCGGAGAAATCCTCGGTGCTCACGAGGCGGTCGAGCGTGCCGTGGATCAGTCGCGCCAGCTCGGCGTGCGACACCGCCTTCTCCGGCCAGTCGGCATACAGCGCCGGATCTTCCATCGGCACGAGATGCGCGTCCGCCAACTGGCTCGGGTGCGCTGGATCGGCGGTGATGAAGAACAGGCCCAGTTGCCCGGTGCGGCGCGCCTTGACCACGACTTGGAGAAGTCCCGGCTGATGCGAACTGGTCCGCACGTCGAACAGGTCGACGCCGCCGCTGTCGCGCGCCGCCGAACCGAGGTTCGTGACGAAATCGGCCTTGTCGTCGGCCGAGACCGACGCCGACAGGACGCCGGGAGCCCACTGCCGGATCTGCGTGAAGCTGTCGGTGTTGATGTGCTGGATCAACTGCGCGCCAATCTGGCCCACGGGCGTGGCCGGCAAGGTCGCGGGCGCGGCTGCGGCTGCGGCTGCGGCTGCGGCGGCACCTGGCGCGGAGTGAAGGAATGCGCCCATGGCCAGCAGGGCGGAAACCAGGGGTTTGCGTGCAAGTGCGCGCAGCGGAGTCGGAAGGTTCATCGGTGGCATCCTCAGGGCTGTCTGATTCATCCATCCATGGGCGGATGGTCGGTTGATCCGGAAGGGCTGCTGGTTCGCAGCACTCACGACATCTGGGCCTTGGATGCGTCGATGGCACGAAATGGATTCAACGAGGGATTCGGCGCGGGGCCTTCACCCGACCGCGGGGCCGCTTTCGGTCGGGAACAGACCGAAACGAGTGATGCGGAACTGGCCGTGATCGCGAACGGAACGCTTATCGGAGTTGCAGGCGCGCGCGAAAATGCGCGCGGACGAGCGAACGCTATTGCCGGGACGTCCTCGCCGCTTCCGGCGCCGGGAATCCCTTCGTCGCGCGCCAGGGATTGATGTCGATGCCGCCGCGGCGGGTGTAGCGCGCGTAGACCGACAGCGCTTCGGGACCGCAGCACGCCAGCAGGTCGACGAAGATGCGTTCGACGCATTGCTCGTGGAATCCCGCGTGGTTGCGGAAGGAAACGAGATAGCGCAGCAGTCCCTCGCGATCGATGCGCGGGCCGCGATAGCGGACCTGCACGCTCGCCCAGTCGGGCTGGCCGGTCACCGGGCAGTTGGAACGGAACAGGTGCGAGAGCAGCGTTTCGTCGACCGCATCCTCGTGCACGCGCAGGGCATCGGGATCCGGCGGACCGTAACCGGCGATGTCGAGGTCGAGGTCGTCGATGCACTCGCCTTCGAGTTCGCGCACCGGCATCGCGTCGGCGACCGGCAGCAAGGCCACGGCGATCTCGCCGCCGCCGGCGGCGGAGAGATCGCGCGCGAGCACGGTGCGCAATGCGTCGGCGGAATCCATCCGCGCCTGCGCGAACGAGTTGAGGTACAGCTTGAGCGACTTGGATTCGACCAGGTTCGGCGAATCGGCCGGCACGCGCAGTTCGGCGATGGCGACCTGCGGCTTGCCGCGCGCGTCGAGCCAACCCAACTCATAGGCTGTCCACAGGTCGTAGCCGACAAATGGCAATGATTCGCTGCGCAGCCAAAGTTCAGCCCTTCCTTCCGCGCGCGCGATCGGAAACAGCAGCGAAGGATCGTAGCGATCCGGCCACGCCACGGCCTTGCCCAGCGGGGAATGGTCAGCGGTGCTCATCTCGTGTACGAACCATGCGGCAACTCGTGGCTTCTTTCCCTCATCCGGCCTTCGGCCACCTTCTCCCGGCGGGAGAAGGGACGAGCGTTTCCGGCTCGGATCACGGGCGATGCTCCAGCGCAAGGTAGTCGTCGGACTGCATGTCGATCAAGCGGCTTTCGGTGCGGGCGAACTCGGCGGCGTGGCGATGGCCGCGGTACAACGCGGTCGGCGCGGCGGCGGCCGAGGCCAGCAGGTTGACGTGGCGGTCGTAGAGCTCGTCGATCAGCAGGATGAAACGCTTGGCCGCGTCCTCGTGCTCGCGGTCGAACACCGGCACGTCGGAGATCAGCACGGTGTGGTAGTCCTTCGCGATCTCGATGTAGTCGGCGACCGCGCGCGGACCTTCGCAGAGTTGGGCGAAGTCGAACCAGACGATGCCGTCGGCGTGCGATCGCGCGAGGATCGGGCGGTCGTTGACCTGCAGGGTCTCGGACAGCCGCGGCAGGCCCATGGCCAGCTTCTCGAAGCTCGCCTGCAGGCGCATCTCGCTGGCGTCGTCGGGCGGCACGCACCAGCGCGCGGCCTGGCGCAGGTGGAGCAAACGGTAGTCCTGCGAACCGTCGAGGTGGACCACCGCACAGTTGCGCTCGATCGCCGCGATCGCGGGCAGGAACTGCGCGCGCTGGAGGCCGTCCTTGTACAGGTCCGACGGCGCGATGTTGGAAGTGACCACGAGGGTCGTGCCGTTCGCGAACAGGCCTTCGAGCAGATGGCCGAGCAGCATCGCGTCGCCGATGTCGGTGACGATGCATTCGTCGAGCACCAGCAGGCGCGCCTCGGCCGCGATGTCGCGCGCGACGGTCCGCAGCGGATCGCGCACCTCGCGCAGCACGCGCAGGCGCGCATGCACGTCGGCCATGAAGCGGTGGAAATGCAGGCGGCGCTTGCCGGCGATCGGGATGTGTTCGAAGAGCAGTTCGGTGAGGAAGGTCTTGCCGCGACCGACGCCACCCCACAGGTACAACCCACGTACCGGCACGGGCGCGCGCAGGCGCGCGAACAGTTTCTTCAAGGCGCCGGCATCGACATCGGCGAGCAGGCCGTCGTGGATGCGGTCGAGCTCGGCGAGCGCGCCCTGCTGCGCAGGATCGGCCTGCCATTCCCCCCGGGCGACGCCGGCCGCGTACTGCGCCGAAGGTCGTGTCTGCGCGGGCGACTCAGCCATGCAGCGGCGGCGGCAGGTTGCGGCGCACGCCGTTCTTGATCGCGCCACGCAGGTCCATCAGGCGGTGGTGGAAGAAGTGGCCGGTGTCGGGCATCTTCACCAGCGACGGTTGCGCGTCGAGCTTGCCCAGCCAGTCGTACACGGCCTTGGGCGAGACGATCTCGTCGGCCTCGCCCTGCACCACCAGCCACGGGCAGGCCGGCGCCAGCACGGCGGAGAAATCCCAGCGCCCCGCGGGCGGCGCGATCGAGATCAGTTGCGAAGCCGGCAGGTCGCGCGCGCCGAGCAGGGACACCCAGGCGCCGAACGAGAATCCGCCGAGCCAGAGTTGCCAGTCCGGCCGCGCGGCGCGCGCCCATTGCGCGACGGCGTGCAGGTCGAGGGTCTCGCCACGGCCGTTGTCGTAGCTGCCCAGCGACAGGCCGACACCGCGAAAGTTGAAGCGCACCGTGACCAGCCCGAGTTCGCGCAGCGCGCGCGTGGCCATGGTGACGACCTTGTTGTGCATCGTCCCGCCTTCGAGCGGGTGCGGGTGGCAGAACACCGCGATCCCGGCGCAGGCCTCGGCCGGGTCGGGATAGTCCACGCAGACTTCAAGCGCACCGGCTGGCCCCGGCAGCAGCAGGCTACCGGTGGCTTCCGGGAACGACGTGACGATAGGCTGGGTCATGGTTGGGCGACACGAAGCGGCGCAACCGGAAAACGGCGGGCGTTACTTGCCCGGACTCATTTGATCTGGCCCACCATCCACTTCACGGTCGCTTCGATCTGGGCGTCGCTGAGTCCGGGATCGTTGCCCTTGGCCGGCATCTGGTTGCCATCCGGACCCTTGTAGCCGTTGGTGGCGTGCTGCACGAGGGTCGGGATGCCCTCGGCGACGCGGGCAGCCCAGGCCGCTTTTTCAAGCTTGGGCGCGCCCTGCGCACCGGTGTTGTGGCAGGCCGAGCAAATCTTGGTGAAGATCGCCTGCCCGTCCAGCGCGCCGCCGAATTCCACGTGCGAGGCCGCCTCGGCCGCTGCGGCCTTCTTCACCATTTCAATCTGCGCCGCGCCGGTCGAGCCGGCGTAGACCGATCCCACCGGCGCGATCCGCGCCGCGATCTTGGCTTCCTTCGCGGGATTGGCCTCGACCGGCATCAGGCTGTACATGTAGCTGGCAAACGCGAGCAGGATGATGGTCACGCCGACGAGGGCGCCGATCACCATCGAGAAATGCTTCATGAAGACGAGGTCGTGATTGCGCAGCACGGCGGCACCTGTGGACGATCGACGAATTCCAGCGCGGCAGTATAGCGGCAGCGCGGCCCGCGGCCCACCCCGGTCGCCGGGATGGGCAAAACTCGCGGCCGGCCGGCCCGGCAGGCTATCCTGCCGCCGGTCCGCATCGGCACAGCTTGGGGAGAGCGTGACCGGCGGCAGGGAAACTTAATCCGTCCTCGGCGATCATGCCGACCCCTCCGAAGCAAGGCAGGCCGCGTGTCCGACTGGATCATCCTGTGCGATTTCGACGGCACGATCAGCATCGAGGACGTCACCGACTCCCTGCTCGAACGCCACGCGCACCCCGACTGGACGATCCTCGAGGAGCGCTGGAAGTCCGGCGCGATCGGATCGCACGACTGCATGGCCGGCCAGATCGCCCTGGTCGACGCCGACCGCCGCCAGCTCGATGCCCTGTTTGCCGCGATGCGCATCGACCGCAGTTTTCCCGCCTTCGTCGAGGCGGCGCTGTCGGCGCGCATACCGATGCGGATCGTCAGCGACGGCCTCGACATCGCCATCGAGTCGATCCTCGCCCGCCACCAGCTCGACCACCTGGCGATCGCCGCCAACAAGCTCGAAGCCGATGGAACGCGCCGCTGGCAGCTCTCCTTCCCGCACGCGGCCGACGACTGCAAGGTCGCCAGCGGCATGTGCAAATGCGCCCAGGTCGCGCTCGCGCGCCAGCAGAAGAAAAAGGTGCTGCTGATCGGCGACGGCGCCTCGGACTTCTGCGCCGCCGGCGCGGTCGACCTGGTGTTCGCCAAGCACCGCCTGATCGAGCATTGCCGCGCCCACGGCCTGCCCTACATCCCCATCACAGGCTTCCAGGACGCCCTGGTCCTGCTGCCTTCCCTGATCGAAGGCACCCTCTGCCCGGTGACGCCGGCGCACGATGCCGTCCCCCAGCCAGGTTCCGCCTCGCATGCCTGATACCGCCGTGACCAATCTCACCCCCGCCGAACGCGATGCCGCCCTGCTGGCCGACGAGGCCCGCTACTGTTCCTTCGGCGACACGGTGCATTACTCCGAGCCGCCGAAGATCTTCGCGCGCTGCGAGGGCAGTTATCTGTACGACGGCGAAGGCACGCCCTTCCTCGACCTCCAGATGTGGTACTCGGCGGTCAATTTCGGCTACTCGAACCCGCGCCTCAACGAGGTGTTGAAGAAGCAGATCGACACCCTGCCGCAGGTCGCGAGCCAGTACCTGCATCCGACCAAGATCGAACTCGCCAAGGTCGTCGCGCAGGACGCGAAGAAGAAGTGGGGCCTCGACGGGCGCGTGCACTTCAACGTCGGCGGCTCGCAGTCGGTCGAGGACTCGCTGAAGATCGTGCGCAACGCCAAGGGCGGCAAGAGCCTGGTGTTCGCCTTCGAGGGCGGCTACCACGGCCGCACCCTGGGCGCTTCGGCGATCACCTCGTCGTATCGTTATCGCCGCCGCTACGGCCATTTCGATCGCGCGATGTTCATCGAATTCCCGTACCACTTTCGTGCCTCGAAAGGCAGTGGCCCCAGGGGCATGACGAAGGAGGAATACGGCGAGCATTGCGTGGCGAAGTTCGCGCGCCTGTTCGAGACCGAATACAACGGCGTATGGGACCCGAAGGCGCAGCAATGCGAGTACGCGGCGTTCTACGTCGAGCCGATCCAGGGCACCGGCGGGTATGTCATTCCGCCGCCGAACTTCTTCACCGGCCTGAAGAAGGTGCTCGACCAGTACGGCATCCTGCTGGTCGTCGACGAGATCCAGATGGGTTTCTTCCGCACCGGCAAGCTCTGGGCGATCGAGCATTTCGGCGTGAAGCCCGACGTGCTCGTGTTCGGCAAGGCGCTGACCAACGGCCTGAACCCGCTCGCCGGCATCTGGGCTCGCGAGGAACTGATCAACCCGACCGTCTTCCCGCCCGGCTCGACCCATTCGACCTTCGCCTCCAACCCGCTCGGCACCGCGGTGGGACTTGAGACGATGAAGATGCTCGCCGAGATCGATTACGAGTCGATGGTGATGGCGAAGGGCGCGCATTTCCTCGAGGGTCTGCGCGATTTGCAGAAGCGCCATCCCGAGATCGGCGACGTCGACGGCCTCGGCCTCGCCCTGCGCGCCGAGATCTGCGAAGCCGACGGTTTCACCCCGAACCGCAAGCTGCTCGACCGCATGGTCGACATGGGCCTCGCCGGCGAGCTCGACCACAACGGCAGGAAGACCGGCCTCGTGCTCGACGTCGGCGGCTACTACAAGAACGTCATAACCCTGGCGCCGTCGCTGCACATCAGCACCGACGAAATCGACCTCGGCCTGAAGCTGATCGACCAGTTGCTGACGAAGGCCAAGCGCGCCGGCTGATGCCCGCGCGGTACCCGATCGCAGCGCGGCGCATCGTCGTCGCGCTGCAACCAAAACCTAACACCGGATGCGCGCGGATCGGGAACACTACCCGCCCCCACGGAACGGGTTTTCCCCATGCAACGACTCGCACTGGCCTTCGCGCTGGCCTGCGCCTGCGCCACCGGCGCGCGCGCGCAGGATGCGCCCGCCACCTCGCCGCCCGATGCACCGAAACCCAGGCTGCTCGATGAGGTCGTCGTGCACGGCGTGCAACCAGGCCCGGGGCTGTGGAAGGTCAGCAAGGGCGACCATGTGCTGTGGATCCTCGGCACGCTCTCGCCGCTGCCGAAAGGCATCACCTGGAACTCGAAGCACGTGGAAGCGGTGATCGCGACGGCGCAGGAAGTCGTGACGCCTCCGGAAGCGGAACTGAAATCGAACGCGAACTTCTTCGCCAACCTCGCCGTGCTGCCCTCGCTGATCGGCCTGCGCAACAATCCGGATGGCAAGCGACTCAAGGATGTCGTGCCGGCCGACCTCTACGCGCGCTGGGCGCCGCTCAAGGCGAAATACATCGGCGCCAGCGGCAAGGTCGAAGGATGGCGCCCGATCTTCGCGGCGCTCGAGCTCTATGACGATGCGATCGACCACGCCGGCCTGACCCGGAAGCTGGTCGCGCAGAAGGTCGTGGAATCGGCCGCCCGGCATGCCGGCGCGAAGATCACCCGGCCCAGGGTCGCCATCACGGTCGACAGCCCGAGGGCGGCGGTCAAGGAATTCAAGTCGACCGCGCTCGACGACACCGACTGCTTCCGCAAGACGCTCGACCGCATCGACACCGACCTCGCGGCGATGACCGCGCGCGCGAACGCATGGTCCACCGGCGACCTCGATGCCCTGCGCAAACTTTCCTACACCGACCAGATGACGATCTGCCAGGCCGCGATCTCGCAAGGACCGCTGACCCAGCCCCACGGACTCGACGGCATCAGCGCACATGCGCACCAGGCCTGGCTGGATGCCGCGTCGAAAGCGCTCGAGAACAACAAGGTCACGTTCGCGACCCTGCCGATCGAGCGCCTGCTCAAGCCCGAACCCTACCTCTCGCGCCTGCGGGCCATGGGTTACACGGTCGAGGAGCCCGCGTCGAGGACCGCGACACCCGCCGTGGGATCCGCCGGCGCGCCGCGGCCCGAAACCGGCGGCTGAGCGGCCCCGTTCTCAGGCGCGCCGCAGCGCCAGCACGGCGTTGAGGCCGCCGAATGCGAACGAGTTCGACAGCACCGCGCGCACGGGTTTCTCGCGCGCCGTGTTCGGCACGTAGTCGAGGTCGCAGGCCGGGTCGGGATCGATGAAGTTCGCGGTCGGTGCGATCACGCCCTCGCGCAGCGCGCCGATCGCGGCGAGCAGCTCGATCGCGCCGGCCGCGCCGAGCGCGTGGCCGTGCATCGACTTGGTCGATGACACCGCGAGCGCGTCGGCGTGCGCGCCGAACACCCTGCGGATCGCCGCGGTCTCGGTGGGATCGTTCGCCGGCGTGCCGGTGCCGTGGGCGTTGATGTAACCGACTTCGGACGCGTCCATGCGCGCGTCGGCGAGCGCGCCGGTGAGTGCGCGCGCGGCGCCATCGGCCGATGGCAGCACGATGTCGGCGGCGTCGGCCGACATGCCCGCGCCGGCGAATTCGGCGAGGATGGTCGCGCCGCGCGCCTTCGCGTGCTCCCATTCTTCCAGCACGAAGATGCCCGCGCCCTCGCCCAGCACCATGCCGCGGCGCTGCTTGCAGAACGGCCGGCAGGTGTCGTCGGCGGTCACCCGCACGGCCTCCCAGGCTTTCACGCAGGGCACGGTGATGCAGGCCTCGCTGCCGCCGGTGACCGCGAAATCGACGCGGCCGCTGCGCACCATCTCGAAGGCCTGCGCCATCGCGTGGTTCGCCGAGGCGCAGGCGCTGACGACCGCAAACGACGGTCCGGTGAGGCCGAACTCCATCGTCACGTGGCAGGCCGGCGCGTTCGCCATCAGCCGCACGATGGTCAACGGGTGCACGTTCGGTTTCCTGTCGCCGTAGAAGCGCTTCGCGGTTTCGTCGTGGGTGTTCTCGCCGCCGATGCCGGTGCCGATGATGCAGGCGGTGCGCTCGCCGTGGCCGTCGGCGCGGAAATCCAGGCCCGACTGCGCGATCGCTTCGCGCGCGGCGACCAGCGCGAACTGCGAGACGCGGTCGAGCAGCACCAGCCGCTTCGAATCGAAATGCGTCGCCGGATCGTAGCCGCGCACTTCCGCGGCGATCTTCACGTTCAGCAGGTCGGTGGCGATATTGGCGATCGGGCCGATCGCGACGCGGCCTTCGCGCATCGCCTGCCAGCTCGCGGCCGCATCGTGCCCGAGCGCATTGATCGAACCCATCCCGGTGATGGCGACGCGACGCATGCCAGGCTCCCGCCAGCCGATCAGGCGGCGCCGCTGGCGGCCGCGTTCTTCTCCGCGAGCAGCTTTTCGACTGCCGCGACCAGGCCGCTCACGCTCTCGGTGTCGATCGCCGGATCCTTGTCGGGCAGGGTGATGCCGAAGCGGTCTTCCAGCTCGAAGATGATCTGCACGACGTCCAGCGAATCGATTTCCAGGTCCTTGAGCGTGGACTGCAGGGTGATCTTCTCCAGCGGGATGTGCGCTTCCTTGGCGATGATCGCGAAGATCGTGTCCTGGGTGTTTTCCATGCCTTGCTCCGTGCGGGTAGCTGTTGAATGGTCCGAACAAGTCCATCCTGGCCTTGTTCAGACGCACCGAGTCCGGCACATGTCCGTACTCGGTGCTCCCGGGCAACGACTTGCGTCGAGGCCCGGGGCGGTGCATCCATGCACCGCGGTATGGGTGCAGGATAGCCGCTGGCGCTCAAGCCGTCTGCAAGCGGCCGTCGGCGCAGCGCGAGAAGAAATCGGCCGAGCGCGCCACGACTTCGCGATGCTCCTGGTCCACCGTGACCATGTGGTAGCTGTCGTGCAGCAGCATCGTCTCCACTTCGGCGGTCACGCGCCGCTCGACGATGCGCGCGTTGCGCACGCTGGCGACGTCGTCGTTGGCCGAGTGCACGACCAGGCAGGGCGCACGCACGTGGCCGAGCTGGCGGCGCACGCGCGCGGACAGCCGGTAGAACTCGGCCAGCGAAGGCCAGGGATTGCCCGGCAGGCCGCCGGCCGCACTGTCGCCGGCGAGCATGCTGCCGGCGATGCGCTGGCGCACGCGCTCGCACTTGATGCCGTAGGGCGGCTTTTCCATGAACTTCTTCTTGCGGCCGATGCCCAGCTTCATCGCCAGCGGCAGCATGAAGGACAGCCGTGCGATCGGCGGGATGGTCCAGCCGTCGTAGGCGAAGGTGGTGCCGTACAGGGCCAGGCCGGCAACCTGCTCGGGGCGGTCGGCGGCGAGCTTGAGCGCGAGGATGGCGCCCATCGACAGGCCGCCGACGAACATCCGGTCCACCTTTTCGGCAAGTCGGTCGGCCGCTTCGGTCACGCTGCGATACCAGTCGCGCCAGCCGGTGGCCAGCAGGTCTGCCTCGCTGCCGCAGTGGCCGGCCAGTTGCATGCCCAGCACGCTGTAGCCCTGGCGATGCAGGCCCTTGCCGACGAAGCGCATCTCGGCGGGCGTGCCGGTCAGACCATGGATCAGCAGGACGCCATCGCGGCCGCCCGGAAGCAGGAATTCGCTGGACTTCATCATCGACGGCGGCAACAGTGGATCAGCATGCAGGTGGGCCTTGCGGGACGCCGGGGCCGGGCGTCTTGCCGGCCTCGCCATTGTGCATGCGCCCGGCGCGCCGGACCATGCCCCGGGCGGGTTCCGGCTGGCGACGCCGGCAGCTTCGAATGCGGGCGTGTCGCAATACAGCTTACGCGCGCGGGTGTCGTGGAAATGTTCACGTCGCCGCGCCCGCCGGTGGCCGCGCGCCCACTGCTTCCATGCGGATCCGCAGCCCGACCGGCCGACCGGACTCGTTGATGTCCTCCAGCCTCCAGCCATAGCGTTCGCACAGGCGCCTGAGCATGCCGATGCCACCGGATTCGTCGGAACGGCGCGGCACGACCGGTGCCGCGGTGGCCTCGGCAGGGCTCGCAGCCGCGGGCGCATCGCCCGACGACAGGGCGATGCCCTGAGCATCGGCATCGAGCCGCAGCTCGTTGCCCCAGGCGCCGCCGGGGATGGCGCGGAACAGCAGGCGCAGGGCCGTGCGCAGCAATTCGGGCGGCGCCTGCACGACCGCGCCGGGCGTGCAGCGCATGCCGATGGCGACCTGCGCGGCTTCCAGTTCCTCGCGGTATTCGGCAATCGTCGAGGCGAGCGTGGCGCCGATGTCGATCGTGCCCGTCACCGGGTCCTGCGCCTCGTCGGAGCGCGCGATCAACAGCAGGGCATCGAGCAGCAGGCCGATCTCGGCGGCGCCGCGGCGGATGCGATCGATCCTGCGTCGCGCCGGCGCCGCCACGGTCTGCGCGTCGAGCAGGTCGAGTGCGCCCTGGAGCACGGTGAGCGGCGTGCGCAGCTCGTGGCTGGCGTCGGCCGAGAACAGCACCTCGCGCTCGATCGCCGCCTGCACGCGGCCGTGGTAACGGATGAAGGCCTTGGCGAGCGCGCCGACCTCGTCGCTGCGATGGTCCTCGGCGATGCCGAGCAGCTCGGCGGCCGGATCGGCGCGGTCGACTTCGTGCGAGAGCCGCAGTACCGGCGCCAGCATCCCGCCGGCAAGCATCCGCCCGAGCCACGCGCCCAGCACGATGCCCAGCACGATCATCGCGATCAGTTCCTCGGTGAACCGGCGCTCGCGTTCCGGCGAATCCGGCAGGCCGGCCACCATCGTGACCCGGCCCGCCGCCGACTGGCGAATGCCGACGAAGCCGTCGCCGGCGCCATCGACGCTTTTGTCCAGCTCGTGGATGCCCGCCGGCATTTTGCGCGTCCACGCGGGCGACGTAGGCGGCTGGCCGGGGCGGTCGATGTACACGCTCTTCCAGGGACTGCGCGGCAGCCGCGCGTCGTTGGCGTCGCCGCCATGCTGGGCGATCTGCACGCTGAGCTCGGCCTGCATTTCCTCGTTGATCAGCAGGTATTCGTCGTGCTCGGAGATCACGTCGGCGACGAACGCCAGGCACACGCCGATGGCGCCGCCCAGCGCGGCGCAGCACAGCATCACCCGCATGCGCAGGGTGGTCTTACGGGGCAGCAGGCGGAACAATGCGGTATCCGAAGCCGTGGACGGTGTGGATCAGGGGCTGCTCCCAGGCGCGATCGACCGCCGTGCGCAGCAGCGAGACATGGGTATGCAGGCGCGCCGGATCGTGCTCGGCATCGCCCCACAGCGCCTGCGCCAGCTCCGCATACAGCATCACGTGCGGCGACTTGCGCATCAGCGCCTCGAGCAGGCGGAAGCCGGCCGGCGACAGGTTCAGCGCCTGCTCCTGCCGCGTCGCGTGGCGGGCGGTGACGTCCAGGGTGAGGTCGCCCACCCGCAGGACCGCCGGCGACGACCGCTGCTGGCGCCGGTGCAGCACCTGGATGCGCGCGGCCAGCTCGCGCAGCTCGAAGGGCTTGGTCAGGTAGTCGTCGGCGCCGGCCTCGAAGCCGAGCAGCTTGTCCTCCAGGCGTTCGCGCGCGGTCAGCATCAGGATCGGCGCGGCGCCGCCTTGCGCGCGGTAGCGCCGGCAGACCTCGATGCCGTCGAGCCGGGGCAGGCCGAGGTCGAGCACGATCACCTCGTAGGTGTTCTCCAGCGCCAGTTGCAGCCCGGTCTGGCCGTCGGCGGCATGGTCCATCACCTGCTCGCGCAGCTCGAGGAACTCCCAGATGTTTTCAGCCATCGCGCGCTGATCCTCGATCAACAGCACGCGCAGCCTGGCAGGGACCTGTTCCATGAAATGCGCCGGGAAAGATGGGCGCATTGTAGACAGGCCGGCCGCACCGGGGTTCAAACCGTCGCGCCACGCCCGGGACGCGGTTCGGGCGCGGGCTGCTAGAATGCCGCCTCGTGGTCGCCTGCGCTTTCAACGCCGGCAGGCAAGACCTCCAAAACGCGCTCGTAGCTCAGCTGGATAGAGTATTGCCCTCCGAAGGCAAGGGTCGTGGGTTCGAATCCCGCCGAGCGCGCCATCTTTGTTGACGCTTCGGCGTGATTCCCGGCCAGTGCGACCAGCGCACTGGCGTTCGTCCAGGCGCGAGCCGATGGCTCGCAATCGCCCGGCCTCACCCCGCCGAGCGCGCCATCTTTGTTGACGCTTCGGCGCGATTCCCGGCCAGTGCGACCAGCGCACTGGCGTTCGTCCAGGCGCGAGCCGATGGCTCGCAATCGCCCGGCCTCGCCCCGCCGAGCGCGCCATCTACCGTCCGCGCAAGCGTGCAGCCAGTCCTCCCGACCGACCGACGGGCTTCGCTAGCGCCGCGGCGCGCGCGCGATCCGTTCCCCACGACTCGACCGCGATGCGCGCACGCGACAGGCCGGTGTAGAGCAACTGCCGCGACAGGATCGCGCTGTCCGGATCGGGTGGCAGCAGGAGCACCACGCGGTCGTATTCGGAACCCTGGCTCTTGTGCACGGTGATCGCGAAGGCGCTCTCGTGTGGCGGCAGGGCGTCGGGCGCAAGGCTGCGCATGCCGGCTCCATCGTCGGACTCGAGTCCACCAAGCCGAGCGTCGGGATCACGCGATCGCGTGGCAGCGTCATTGCCGGACTCGAACCAACCGCGCTGGATACTTACATCGAGCGATCGCGTGGCCGCGTCATTGCCTGACTCAAACCAACCGCGCTGGACACTTACATCGAGCGATCGAGTAGCCGCGTCGTCGCGGGACTCGAACCAACCGCGCCGGGCACCTGGATCGCGCGATCGCGTAGCCGCGTCGTCGCCGGATTCGAACCAACCGCGCTGGATACTTACATCACGCGAACGCGTGGCCGCGTCATCGCCGGATTCGAACCACACCCGCGGATTGCCGACCGCATCGTGCAGGCACAGACCGACGTCGCCGTTGAACAACCCCGCTGCATAGTCGTTGCGGGTAACCATGACGGCCCGGCCCGGATACCAGGCATCGCCATCGGGTACCTGCCAGCTCGCGCGCAGGTGACGCTCGATCGTCGCTGCAGCAGACAGCGATCCGAAGGGACCTTCGCGCAACGCGCACAGCAGTTGGCGACGCGCGTGCGAACGCAGGGCTTCGCGCGCGACGGCGGTCCCGGCGGCGTCCGCACAAGCGGTCGGCGGCGGACCCGCGGCGGCGAGCGCCTCGCTCCATGCGCGCAGGCTGCGCGCGAGCGCACGCGCGTCCGCGACCTCGCGGGCGATGGCGGCTTCGCCCGCGTCGCGCCACGCGGAAACGAATGCATCGACGTCGCCCTCGCGCACGCTTTCGTGCACGGCCGCGAGCGCGCGTTGCGCGCGGAAGCTGTGGCGCAGGCGCACGAGATCGCCGGCGCCGTCGTCCTCCATCACCGCGACCAGATCCATCAGCGCCGAGCCGGCGCCGATCGAGGCGAGCTGGTCGGCGTCGCCGACGAGGATCAGGGTTGCTTCGGGACGCAGCGCTTCGAGCAGGGCGCGCAGCATCGACAGGTCGATCATCGAGGCTTCGTCCACCACCACCACGTCGGCTGCGAGCGGGTCGCCGGCGTGGCGCGCGAAGCGGCCGTTCCAGGGCTGGTGGCCGAGCAAACGATGCAGGGTCTGCGCCTCGTCGGGCACGTGTTCGAGCAGGGCGCGCCAGGCTTCGGGCAGCGGCGGCGACGCGCGTTCGAGCAGGTCGCGACGGCCTTCGCGCAACGACTGTGCGAGCCGCTGCGCGGCCTTGCCGGTCGGCGCGGCGGCGGCGATCGCGAGCGGCGCCGCGGCGAGCCGCTGCAGCATCAGCAGCATGCGCAGCACGGTCGTGGTCTTGCCGGTGCCGGGACCTCCGGTCAGCACGAACAGGCGGCGGCCGGCGACCTGGCGCACGGCCGCGCGCTGCGGTGCGACGGCCTCGTCGGCGCGGCCGTCGAACAGCAAGTCGATGTCGGTGTCGGCGACCGCCACGCGCACCGCCGTCGCGCGACGCGTGCGCACCGCGGCGATCACCCGCGATTCGTCGCGGCGGTTGCGCCAGAGATAGAAGCGGCCGTCGTCGTCGAGCACGAACGGGCGCGTCGGGCCCACGTCGTCCGCGGCGACCATCGCTTGCGCGCGCAACGCGGCGACGTCGTCTTCGCTCCACGCCGGCAAGTCTTCGCGTGGTGCCGCTGCGTCGCGCAGGAGCAGCGCGGTGTCGCCCTCGCCATCGGCCAGGCTCGCCCAGGCGGCGGTTGTCGCCAGCCGCGACGAACCGCCGTGCGCTAGCACCCAGCGCAGCAGGGCGCGGTCGAGCGGGCGCCAGGCGTCGTGCGTGAGTTCGAGTGGATGGCGGACAAAGGCGTAGGCGCTCATGCGGCCTCCGCATCGTCGCTGCCCGCGAGCGCGGCGTCCACGGCGGCGATCAGGCCGTCGTCGAAGCGATGCGTCCACACGCCCGCGCCCGGCGCAAGGCCGACCGCACGCACGAACAGGTAGACCGCCTCGCCGAGTTGCCCCTCGCGCCGGTAACCGCGCAGGCGCTGGCGCAGGTAGCGGTCGAGCGCGATCGTGTAGAGCAGGGCCTGGAAGCGATAGTGGTGGGCGTCCATCGCGGCACGCAGCGCAGTGGGCGCATAACCTGCCAGGTGCTCGCCGAGGAAGTTACTTTTCCAGTCGAGCACATGGAAACGGCCGGCGTGTTCGAACACGAGGTCGATCGCGCCGGTCATCAGGCCGCGCAGCACGTGCGGCGCCCGCACGGGCACGAGGTCGGGCGCGCCGTGGCGCGTGCAGGCCTCGCGCAAGCGCCGGATCGAGGCGCCATCGAGGGCATAGTCGAAGCCCATCTCGGCGCGCAGGCGTTGCGCGGGCAGGTCGGCCAGGCGCAGATGGCGGCCGCCGCCGAGATCGAGTTCGGCGTCGAGCACGGCCTGCGCGCGCGCGGCGAGGCGGCGGACCAGGGCTTCGGCATCGGTTCCCTTGAAGCCGGCTTCGTGGAGGCAGCGCAATACGAGCTCGTGCTGCGCGCGCAGCGGCGTGGCGAGCGCGCGTTGCTCGAAGACCGCGTGGAGCGCATTGCCGAACGCGGTGCCGCGCCACGCCGCGAGCGCGGCGAGTTCGGGATGGGGCTCGGCGTCCGCGGCTTCGGTCGCATCGACCGCCGAATCCACGGCAGGTCCCGCGGCGGCTTCGTCGCTGGCGGCGTCCTCGCCGATTGCCGGATCGCGGTGTTGCGCGAGCGTCGTGAAGCTGTGGCGCGCGGCGAGCGGGCGCGGCGCGGGCAGCGGTTCGACGTTGCGCCCGGCGTGGACCGCAACGCGTTCGGGTTCGTAGCGCAGTTCCGGCCAGTTCCAGCCCGGCGACCACGCGATGTGGGGGCAGGCCTCCTCGACACTGCAATCGCCGAGGCGACCGCGCAGCCGTTCGAGCAGCGCGCAGAGCGCGCTGCGCTTCGGATCGGCGGCATCGTCGCGGTGCGGCACGAGGACGTGGCAGGCGTGTTCGGCACGCGTGAGCGCCACGTAGAGCACGCGGAAGCGCTCATCCTGCGCGGCCTGCTCGTCGGCGCGCTTCGCCTCCTCGCAGTCGGGACCGCCGAGATCGAGCAGGCGTTCGCCGGTCGCCGCATCGCGCGCGAGAGGCAAGGTCGCCGACTTGCCCTCGTGCGCCCACATCAGGGGCAGGAACACGATCGGGAACTGCAGGCCCTTGCTCTTGTGCAGGGTGGCCAGGCGCACCCGGCGCGCGTCGGACTCGATGCGCAGTTCGCGTTCCTCCTCGGCGTCCTCGTCGGCCGCGTCGTCGCCCTCGCGCTGGTCGGCGAACCATGCGAGCAGCGCGGCCGGGCCGTCGCCGCGCGCCGTGCGCGCCTGCAGCAGCTCGCCGAGGTGGCGCAGGTCGGTGAGCACGCGCTCGGCATCGGCGCGGCCCGCGAAGCGGTCGGCGGATGCGGCGACCACCGCGCCGACCACGGCCTGCACGCCTTCTTCCTGCCATTGCCTGCGCCAGTCGGCGAAGCGCTGCAGTTCGCGCTGCCAGCGCGCGTTGTCGTCGGACAGCGCGCGCAGGGCGTCGAAATCGCGGGCGAGGAAGAAGCGCGTCGCGAGCGCCGCGCGCACCGCGGTCGGCTCATGCGCGTGGGCGATGCCGTACAGCAGCACCTGCAACGCGCGCGCGATGTCGGTATCGAACACGGCCTGCGAACCGGCGCCGACGCAGGGCACGCCGCGCGCCGCGAGCAGTTCACGCAGGCGCGCGATGTCGTCGTTCTTCGGCAGCAGCACGGCCAGATCGCCGGGGACGAGCAGGCGATCGCCGATGCGATGGCGGCGGCGTTGCAGCAGGTCGGCGATGTGGTTGGCGCAGGCTTCGAGCGCGGCTGCACGCGCATCGCCGGCTTTCGGCTTCAGGCGCTTCCCACCGCTTTCGGGTTCTTCGGCCGGCGGCGACTGGATATGGAACGCGAGCGGGCGCGCGACGGGTTCGCCATCGCAGGTCAGCGCGCCCCGTTTCGGACCGCGGCCCGGGAGCGCGGGCTCGTACTGGATCGGCGTGTCCGTGTCGGTGCCCAGGCTCGCGCACCGGTCGGCGAACAGTTCGTTGCAGGCGGCGATGTAGTTGGCCGAGGAGCGCCGGTTGATCGCCAGCCGCATCACTTCGTGCGCGTCCTCGCGCGCGGCGAGGTAGGCGTCGATGTCGCCGCCACGAAACGCGTAGATCGCCTGCTTGGGATCGCCGATCATCACCAGCCGGCCGCGCGGCGCGTGCTCGGCATCGCGCCAGATGCGGTCGAGGATCGTGTATTGCTGGATGTCGGTGTCCTGGAACTCGTCGACCAGCGCGACCTTCCACTTCTCCCGAAGGCGCCCGGCGAGACGATCGCCATTCGGGCCTTCGAGCGCGGCGCGCGAGCGCGAGATCAGCGCGTCGTAGCTGAGCTGGTCGCGTTCGCGCAGGCGCAGGTCGCGCTCGCGCAGGAAGGACTCGCGGTAGCGCGCGAGCGCTTCGGACTTGTCCGCCGCCTGTGCGGAATGTGGCATCCGTGCCAAGGCCTCGCGCACGAGGTGGATCGCGGCATGATCGCTCGCGATCTCCAATGCTTCGGATGGCAGTTGGTCAACAAGCAGCGCGGCCAGACCACCTTTCTCGCCCTTGATGGTCGGAAGCGGTGCGGACAGATCGGCTGCCTCGAGGTAATCGGCTAGTTCCAGGAGTCGATTCCTGAGTTTGGTTTTCCTTGGCTGGCAGCGCACATTCCGCGCCCAATCGCGGATCGACTCGGCGTTGTCCCGAGTCATGAGCGCCAGCAGTGCGGCGAGATCAACAAGGCGCACACCGGCGCCGGGCACGCACACCTTCTTGAGCGCTTCGTTGAACGCCTTGCGACCCGCCTCGGCCCAGGCGCTATCGCCTGCGTCGAGTTCCTGCGGGCGCGACTGCGCGAGGCGACGCCAGAGGTCGTCGCGCAGTTCCTCGTCAAGGGTCTTGCCGCTGGTCATCGCGCCCGGCGCGAAACCGGCGCCGGTGTCGAGCGCGTGTTCGGACAGCAGCAGGCCGCACAGGCCGTGCAGGGTCGTGATCGGCGCGAGGTCGAGTTCGGCGAGCGCGAGGCGCAGGTGGATGCGTTCGCCGGCGAGCAAGGCCGGGTCTGCTTCCCAGCGCTCGACGAGCCATCCATCGTCGTCGTCCCGGTCCGCGACCGGCGCGGGCGCGCCGGCCGAGAGCGCCTCGGCGAGGGATGCGGCAGTGACCAGGCGCGCGCGCAGGCGATCGCGCAGTTCCTGCGCGGCGGCATTGGTGAAGGTGGTCACGACGATCTGCGGCGGCAACAGGCGATCTTCGAGGAGCAGGCGCTGGTAGAGCGCGGCGATCGTCCAGGTCTTGCCGGTGCCGGCGCTGGCCTCGATCAGGCTGCGGCCGTCGCCGGCGAGCGGGAGGGTGCGCCAATCGTACGACGGCGCATTCATGTCGCGGCTCCCTCTTCGGCTGGGCGCAGGTCGATTTCTTTCTTCAGGGCCATGGCGAACTCGATCAGCGATGCGCGTTCGGGATCGCCCGGCGCGAAATGCGTCTCGCCTGCGAGCAAGTGCGCATAGCCGGGCGCGTAGTCGCGCTCGCCCCGGCGGTAGCTTGATCCGATCCACTCCGCCTCGATCTCGTCGGGATCTTCGACCGCAACCAGGCTCGTCTTCGGGTAGTACGCGGGCGGGCGCTCCTGTGCCTCCGACCAGCGTCGCAGCAACGCGAGCACGCGCGCTTCGAGCCCGGCGCGCTTCGCCGCGCGCGCCGGTGCGTCGTGCAGGTAATCCTCGTCCCAGGCATTGATCGCGTCCTGCCAACCGTTGCCCTTCGCACAGGCGGCCAGCATGCGCACGGCTTGGCTGCCGTCGGGATCGGACAGCCGCAGCAGGGCCCATTCGAGGAACAGTCCGGCGCGCAGACCGAGGTCGAGCGCGTCCTCCTTCTTGCCGGGATACGCGTCGAAGACCCAGCGCGTCGCGCCCGTGACGTGCACGCGCCCCGCCTCGCCGCGCACACGCGCATCATCGATCGACACGTCGATCGCGACGCGTTCGCGCGCGGGGACGCCCGCGGCGAACAACGGGTGCTGCGCGTGAGCCTGCAGCAGTGCATTCACTTTTTTCAGTTCGTCCTTCCACGCGACCGCGCCGGGCCTGCCGGGCGGCAGGGCGCCGGTCAGCGCGAGCCACGGCGGCGGCTCCTCGGGCAGCACGCGTTGCGGGTCCGCGAGCGCCTGCAGGAAGACGCGACGCGCGACACGGTCGAGCGGGTCGACGCCGGCGTCGAGCGATTCGCTTTCGCGCAGGCGGTCGTCGTCGAGCGCATCGAGGCGCAGTCGAACGCGCTGCATGAGGTAGTGCTTCGCCGGATCGCGAAACCATGCGATCAGCTCGCGCAGCGACACCTCTCCGACGATCCCGTGGCCGAGCGCGCCGGCAGCACGCGGCGCCGCATCCTGCGGTGATGCTGCAACAGGCTCCGCATCCGGATCGAGCGCGGCGAAGTCGGGGCTGAACGAGAACAGCGCCGGATCCTTGCCGTCGAAATAGCGCGCATCGAAGGGCTGGAGCGGATGGCGCACGAACCACGGCCGGCGCGCGATCGCCTTCAGGCGATTGTCTTCGCTGTCGTCGTCGACATCGGGCAGGGCTTTTGGATCCGGATCGAGCAGCGCGATCAGCTCGGCGAGTGGCGCGGCGGGATTGCGCGGCCTGCCGTCGCGCACGCCTTCGCCGACGTAACTCAGGTGGAGCGCGTCGCGCGCCGACATGAGGGTCTGCAGGAACAGCCAGCGATCGTCGTTGCGGACGTCGCGGTCGCCGATCCGGCGATGGTCGCGCATCGGGTCGAGGCCGGCGTCGTCGACCGCGCGCGGCAGCGCGCCGGCGTCCAGGCCAAGCACGGCCACGACGCGGAAAGGGATTGCGCGCTGCGCGACCATGCCGCAGAAGGTGACCGCGCCCGAGAGGAAGACCTGGCGCGCCGGGACTTCGGCAAGCGCGGCCAGCAGCAGGTCGCGCACCACCGCGAAAGCGAGCGGCGGGTCGAGGCCGCAGGCTTCGGGTTCGCTCGCGATGCGGCGGATCGTCGCGCGCAGGGCGCGTTCGACATCGCGTGCGGCGATGTCGTCGGGATCCACGCGCAGCAACGCATCGCAGCGCGCGTCGAGCCAGTCGGCCCATTCGCCGGCCCTGCGCGTGGCCTGCGCGGCTTCGCACCACGACGCGAGTTCGACCAGCAGGACATCGAGCGCACCAGCGAGCGCGGCTTGCGCGCCGGCGATGCCCGGCAGCGGGACGATCGCCTCGTCGTCGGGCAAGCCGACGACCTGGGTCGCCTCGTCGCCCTCGCCCATCGCGTAGCCCGCGAGCAAGCGGTCGATGCCCCAGCCGAGGGTCTGCGCCGCGATCGCGGGCACGCCGAAGCGCTCGCGGAAGGACGCATCGAGACCCCAGGCGACGCGCGCCTCGCGCAACCAGCCGACGAGGGTGGCGACGTCGCCTTCGCCGAGCCCGAGCCGCGCGGCGATCGGTGGCATGGCGACCAGGTCGGCGATCTCGGGCGCGGTCAGGCGCGAGGAGGGGAGGTCGAGCAGGCGCGCGAAAGCGTCGAACAACGGGTGTGCGAGGGCGACCGGTACGTCGGCGAGGTGCCAGGGGAGCGGGCCATGGCGACGGCCGGGCGCGCCGAACACCGCCGGCAACAGCGGCGCGTAGGCGCGGATGTCCGGGGCCATCACGAGGATGTCGGATGGCTTGAGGTCGGCGTTGTCGCGCAGTTCCATCAGCAGCGCGTCGCGCAGCACCTCGAGTTCGCGCAGGCGCGTGTGGCAGGCATGGACGCGCAGGGAGCGGTCCTTGCGCGGGTCGGGTTCGATGCGCGCCGGCGGCGGCAGGCCGGGCGATGCCCGGCGGATGCCCTCCTGCAGCCATTGCAGCAGGTTGAGCGGAGCGGTCTTCGCTTCCTCGCGATCCAGGTAGTGGCGTTCGTCGACCGCGACCTCGCCGTCTTCGAGCAGCAACAGGAAGTGCTGGCCGATCCGCCCGAAGCCGCCGAGCAACGGATGGTTGGATTGCAGGAAGGCCTCTTCCGTGCGCTGGTCGTCGGGCCTGGTCTTCGCAAGGTCGCGCAGGAGCGCGTACCCGGACGTCATGCCCGACCAGCACGCGTGGCAGGGATCGGGTACGTGCGCCACCACGAGGCGGTGGCGCGCGAGCGCCTGCAGCACCCGCAGGTCCGCCGGCGCGAGGTGGCTGATGCCGAACACGTGCAGCGGCGTGTCGTCGCCATCGACGCGGCCGCGCTCGAGTCGCGCGATCAGGCGATCGATCCGCTCGCCGCGGTGGGGTGCATCGATCGCCGCACGCACCGCACGCCAGACCGGCGCGAGTAGCCAGGCTTCGTCGCTCGCGAGCTCGCGCACGCTGCGGCCCGCGGCCCAGCTTTCGAGCCAGTCGGGGCGATAGACGAGGTACTGGATCAGGATCCGCGCGAGCCGGTCGGCGAGCCCGAAACGCCGGCGCGCCGCGTCCGGACCGCGCAGGCCGGCCTGCAGGCGTGCGTCGTCCAGGCTGGCCAGTGCATCGTGGACGCGCCAGCGCAGCCACTCGCGGCGGTAGGGTCGCGCCGCGACCGCCTGCTCGCCGAGCACCGCCTGCGCGAGGCCGTCGAGCCACGCACCCGGCAGCGCCACGTCGAGGTTGGCGACGATGCCCGCCGTCCCGCGCTTGCGCGCCAGCGCGCCGAGCAGCCACTGGCGCATGCCCGGATCGCCGACGATCACCGTCTGCGGCGTGAGCACGGCGGCGGGCGGACACGCATCCAGCAGCGCCAGCAGCGGGTCGAGCAGGGCTTCGAGCCGGCTCGCGCGGAACAGCCAGATGCCGCGATCCGGGATGTCGCTCGCCTGATCCACCACGCCAGCTCCACCGCCAGGAAGGTGCAAGGCTAACCGGTGCGCGTCTCAATCGGCGATACGGAAAGCACGGGCAACCGCCGCGAACCGGTTACAGCGTCGACTGGTTCGGGTACACGATCCGGTCGATCGCCAGTTCGCGGTAGTGGCGGGCGTACATCGGGTGGATGCGCTTGATGATCGCGGCGGCCCTGGTGGCGGTCGCTTCGTCCGGGGCATGGACGAAGACGAACGCGCCGCCGCGGCGGGCGAGCTTGAGGTCGTCGTCGATGTAGCCCTGCTCGGTGCCGGCGATGTGGGCGATGCCGATCTTGATGCGCTCGATCAGGCCGGGATCCCTGGTCGATTCGAGCTTGCCGGTGACGAAACTGCCGCTGGCGCAAGCCACGTCGTCGGATGCGAATCCCGCGGCCAGGAAGATCTGCTCGACTTCCTGCGCGCGTCCTTCGTTGTCGAGGCCGATCAGGATGTAGTGGCGGGGATAGAACAGTCCGAAGGAATGGTCGGAGTGCTTGAAGAAGCTCCAGTGGTGCGAGGGCGCGCTCATGTCCGTGGCCTCCTGCCGGGGAACAGTGCCGGGATAGCGGGGTCACCTTGGCGCGCTGCCGATGAGGTTCGGCTGAACGCCCGGCTTTGCTAGGCTGGGCGCATGTCCGAACGCGACGCACCGATCAAGCCGGAAACGGCGCCATCGCATCTGCCCGCGGATTCCCGGCCCGGGAAAGGCGGCGTGGGCGATCGCCTGCGCCAGTACTGGCTGCTGATCCGCGGCCACCGCCCGATCGGCATCCTGCTGCTGCTCTGGCCGACCTGGTGGGCGCTGTGGCTGGCGGCCGATGGCTTCCCGACGCTGAAGCTGTGGGCGATCTTCAGCGCCGGCGTCTGGCTCACGCGCTCGGCCGGCTGCGTGATCAACGACTACGCCGACCGCTGGCTCGACCCCCAGGTCGAGCGCACGAAGGCGCGCCCGCTGGCGACCGGCGCGGTGAGTGGCCGCGAAGCGCTGGCGGTGTTCGCGGTGCTCATGCTGATCGCCTTCGCCATCGTCCTGCTCACCAACCGGCTGACGGTGGAGCTGAGCGTGGTCGGCGTCCTGCTCGCCGCCAGCTATCCCTACCTCAAGCGCTACACCTACCTGCCGCAGGTCTACCTCGGCCTGGCCTTCGGCTGGGGCATACCGATGGCGTTCGCGGCGACCCGGGATGCGGTGCCGGCGGTAGCGTGGCTGCTGTTCCTCGCCAACGTCGTCTGGGCAACCGCCTACGACACATGGTATGCGATGGTCGACCGCGAGGACGACCTGCGCGCGGGCGCGAAATCCACCGCGATCCTGTTCGGCGACGCCGACCTGATCGCCCAGGGCGTGCTCTACGCCTTGTTCCTCGCGACGTTGCTGCTGGTCGGCCTGCAGGCGAAGCTGGCCCCGGCGTACTTCGCGGGGCTGGCGATCGCCGCGGCGCTGGTCATGGTCGAGTTCAGGCTCGCGCGGCGGCGCGATCGCGAGGGATGTTTCAAGGCCTTCCTGCACAACAACTGGGTCGGCGCTACAGTGTTCACAGGCGTCGTGCTCGGGGTGGCGATGCGTTGAGGCAGGAGCTCGAACAGGAACGGGGAGCAGGACCTATGGAATCCACAAGAGACAACCGGCACCTTGGCGTCCGTCGCCATGCGACGACCCGGCGCATGTTGCATGTCGCACTCGCGGGTGTTGTCGGTTGCGCGTCCGCGTTAGCCGCGGACAAGCCGGCGCAGGATCCGCTCGACTACCGGCACGACCTCGCCCGGCAGTTGCAGAAGAGCGATTCGCCGCGCGACTGGGCGCTGTCTGCGCAATTGCTCGACACCCGTCCGGCCAGCGGCGCGAACCTGCGCGAGCGCCTGGCGATCCTGCAGAAAGCCGCGCACGCCGCGCCGGACGATCGCATGGTGCAGGGCCTGTGGGCGGACGTCGCGCTCGATGGGCACTGCAAGGCGAAGATGGCCTGCGGCAATCCGTCCGCGCTGAGCCGGCTGGAACCCGACAACGGCATCGCCTGGCTGCCGGCCGTCGATCGTGCCTGGCGCGCAGGCAATCCCCGCGTCACCGACGCGGCGATCGCGCGCCTGGCCCAGAGCAGTCGCTACAACGAACACATCGGAGAGGCGATCGCGGCCTGGCGCGATGTCCTCCAGCGCTTTCCGCCGCCGAAGCCGGACGGCGCCAATGTGACCGCCGAGGGCGGCCACGTCCTCGAGCTGGCCTTCGACGAGGCCGTGGAAACCGCGATCCCGTCGGCGGCATCGCTCGTCGATGCCTGCAGCCGGGCTAAGCATCCGAACGCCGGCGCCAAGCGCTTCCAGGATTGCGGCCGGATCGCGCGGGTGATGATGGGACGCTCGCAGACCCTGGTCGGGCGGAGCTTCGGCGTCGCCGTGCTGCGCGCCTCGCACACGGGCACGCCGGCCGACGTCGAGCGCGTGCGCACCGTGACCTGGCAGGCCGAACAGGCCGGAAAGTTCGCGGCCGCGATCGCAGCCGACCCGGTCGCGCGGCAGAACTACATGAACCTGATCCAGTCCAACGACAGCGAGATGCCTGCCATCCACTATGACCTGACGATCTTCGGCATGGCCCTCACGCCACCGCCCGACTGGAAGCAGACGGTGAATGGCAAGCCGGTCGAGCCGCTGGACGACGTGCCCGAGCAGAAGCCCTAGCGGCCATTAGCGCAGCGGCACCCGTGCCGCGACCCAGGCATCCACGCGCTGCACGCCGGCGCGCTTGAGTACGCGCGCGCACTCGTGCAGGGTCGCGCCGGTGGTCATCACGTCGTCCACCAGCGCGACATGCGCTGGCAAGGATTCGATGCTGACCGCGAACGCACCGCGCGGATTGCGCCGGCGCGCGAGCGCGCCCAGGCCGCTCTGCGGCGGGATGTGGCGGATGCGCTGCAGGGCTTCGTGCTGCAGCGGGATCGAGAACGCCTTTGCAAGCGGGCGCGCCACTTCCAGCGCCTGGTTGTAGCCGCGCTCGCGCAAGCGCGCGGGATGCAGGGGCACCGGAATCAGGGCCCCGGGGCGTGCGGCCGCATCGGCGAGATCGCCGGCGAGCATCGCGCGCATCGCCTCGGCCAGCTCGCGTCCCGCGGCCAGGTCGTGGTGGAACTTGAAGCGCGGCAGCAGGCGGTCCACCGGAAAGCCGTAGCGGAAGGCCGCGTGCACGCGATCGATTGGCGGCGGCTTGCGCAGGCAGCGGCCGCAGGTCGCGACGCGCTCGGGCATCGGCAGACCACAGCGTTCGCAACAGGCATGGTTCCACGGCAGGGCGTCCCGGCATGCGGCGCACAGGTCGTGGCCTGCGCTGCCGGCCTCGCCGCAGACGAGGCAGCGCGGCGGAAGCAGGACATGGCCCAGCCTCGCAAGCCAGCCGTCAACTCGCGGTGCGTCGTTCTGGTTGACAGGAGGCAGTGGCATTCCCAGACTTTCGCATTCAGCCAGCTTCCTTGCGAGTCCGTCATGCCTGTCGTGAGCCACGCCACCGCGCAGAAACCGGCCACCGCTTCGCGCGAAGAGGTGCGGGCCCTGTTCGACCTGCCCTTCACCGAGCTGGTCTTCCGCGCCGCCGCCGTGCACCGCGGGCACTTCGATCCTGCGCAGGTGCAGGTCTCCACCCTGCTGTCGGTGAAGACCGGCGGCTGCCCGGAGGACTGCGCCTACTGCCCGCAGGCCGCGCGTTACGCGACCGGCGTCAAGGCGCACAAGCTGATGACGACCGACGCGGTGCTGGAGAAAGCGCGCGCCGCGAAGGACGCCGGCGCCAGCCGTTTCTGCATGGGCGCCGCCTGGCGCTCGCCGAAGGATCGCGACGTCGAGAAAGTGGCGGAGATGGTCGCGGCCGTGAAGGCGCTCGGGCTGGAAACCTGCGCGACCCTGGGCATGCTGACCGGCGAACAGGCCTGCACCCTCAAGGATGCCGGGCTCGACTACTACAACCACAACATCGATACCGCGCCGGAGTTCTACGGCGAGATCATCCACACCCGCGAGTTCCAGGACCGCCTCGACACCCTCGAGCACGTCCGCGCCGCCGGCATGAAGACCTGCTGCGGCGGCATCGTCGGCATGGGCGAATCGCGCGACCAGCGCGCCGGCCTGCTGCACGCGCTGGCGAGCCTGCCGGCGCACCCGGATTCGGTGCCGATCAACCGCCTCGTCCGCGTCGCCGGCACGCCGCTGGCGGAGACCGCCGAGCTCGATCCTTTCGAGTTCGTGCGCACGATCGCGGTCGCGCGCATCCTGATGCCGCATTCGATGGTGCGGCTGTCGGCCGGCCGCGAGACGATGAACGACGAACTCCAGGCGCTGTGCTTCCTCGCCGGCGCGAACTCGATCTTCTACGGCGAGAAGCTGCTCACCACCGGCAACCCGGACATCGAACACGACCAGCGCCTGTTCGCGCGCCTCGGCCTGCGGCCAATGCCTGTCCCGAGCGCTGACGAGAGGCCTGTCCCGAGCCATGTCGAGGGGCCGGTTGCGAACGAAATGGAACCGTCGCGGGACACGCACCCCGCGGGCGGCGCCTGCGCCACGACGGTCCATGCCGACGTGCTGGTAGCCGAATCCGAAGCCGTCGCGTGACGTGAACGCGAGCCGATCCGCGAAGGTCCGATCGGACGAGCGGTTGCCGATGGCCGACGAGCCATCGCGAACCGCACAGCGCGTCGCACTTTCGCGGGGAACGCCGGCGCAATCATCGGACCAGGGCAATCCGCCCCAGGGGAAACGTTCCGGACGTGTCATGAACACGGCGGGCCATCCAAGGATCAACCTCCGTCAGCGCCTGCAGGAAGCCGTCGAGCAGCGCGTCGAATCCGACCTCGTGCGCCGCCGTCGCGAGATCAGCCAGTGCAAGGATGCGCGGGTGCTGTCGGACGGCCAGCGCCTGATCAACTTCGGCGGCAACGACTACCTCGGCCTCGCGCACCATCCGGCGATCGTCAGCGCGATGCAGGTCGCGGCGCAGAACTGCGGCGTCGGCGCCGGCGCCTCGCACATGGTCTGCGGCCACCACACCGAACACAGCCTGCTCGAACGCGCGATCGCCGACTGGCTCGGCTATCCGCGCGCGCTGCTGTTCGGCTCCGGCTACCTCGCCAATCTCGCGGTCGTGCAGGCGCTGATGCAGCCGGGCGACGTCTGCCTGCAGGACAAGTTCAACCACGCCAGCCTGATCGACGGCGCGCGACTGTCGCAGTCGCGGCTGGTGCGTTACCCGCACGCCGATGCGCAGGCAGCGCGCCGGCAAGCGGACCTGCATCCCGACGGTGCGCTGATGCTCGCCACCGATGGCGTGTTCAGCATGGATGGCGACATCGCACCGCTGCGCGAGCTCGCCGAGGTGGCGCACGCGCACCAGGGACTGCTTTACGTGGACGAGGCGCATGCGGTCGGCGTGGTCGGCCCGGAAGGCCGCGGCAGCGTCGCCGCGGCGGGACTCGATGCCCGCCAGGTTCCACTCGTCCTGGTCACGCTCGGCAAGGCGCTGGGGAGCTATGGCGCCGTCGTCGTCGGGGAGGATTGGGCGATCGAACACGTCATGCAGACCGCGCGTCCCTATATCTACACCACGGCGATGCCGCCGGCGGTCGCGGTCGCCGCGCTGGCGGCAGTCAAGCTGGCACGCGGGGAGGAATGGCGGCGGGTGAAGCTCGCCGGCCTGATCGAACGATTCCGCCAGGGCGCGCGCGAACGTGGCCTGTGCCTGCTCGACTCGCACACGCCCATCCAGCCGTTGCCGCTCGGCGACAACGCGCTGGCGGTGAAGGCAGCACACGATTTGCAGGCGCGCGGCTTCCTCGTCGGCGCCATCCGCCCACCCAGCGTGCCACCGGGTGGCGCGCGCCTGCGCATCACCCTGAGCGCGCTGCACGAGGATCGCGACATCGACGCCCTGCTCGACGCGCTCGAACCGCTGGCCGAGCAACTGGCGCAACGCACGAACAACGGCGACGGCGTGGCCGAACCCGACGGCGTGGCCTGCTGATGCGGATCACGGTTCGCGGCGAAGGTCCGCCGCTGGTGATGATCCATGGCTGGGCAATGCACGCCGGCCTGTTCGGCGCGTTGCTCGATCGCCTGTCTGGACGGCGCACGCTGCACCTGGTCGATCTGCCCGGCCACGGTCGCAGCCGCGATGACGAGGCGAGGCTCGATCTCGAATCGGTCGTCGCCGCGATCGCCGCGCAGACGCCTGCGGCGCCCTGGCTCGGCTGGTCGCTCGGCGGCCTGTTCGCCCTGCATGCGGCGGCGACGCGGCGCGGATCCATCGATGCGCTGGTGATGCTGTGCTCGACGCCGTGCTTCGTGCGCAGCGTCGATTGGCCGAGGGGGATGGACATCGAGGTATTCCGGCGATTCGAGGCCGACCTGCAGGAAGACGTCCGCGCAACCGTCGAACGTTTCCTCGCGCTGGAAACGCTCGGCTGCGAACAGGCGAAGGCGAACCTGCGTACGCTTCGCGCCGAAGCCTTCGCCCACGGCGATCCCGCGCCCATCGCGCTCGCCGACGGACTGCGCCTGCTCGAAACCTGCGACCTGCGCCCGATGCTGCCGACCCTGCGCGTTCCCAGCCTGTGGATCGGCGCACGCCGCGACCGCCTGGTCGATCCTCGCGCAGTGACAGCGGCGGCCGCACTCGCGCCGAACGCGCGCGCCCTGCAATTCGACTCCGGTCATGCGCCCTTCCTCACCCACGCCGACGCGCTCGCCGACGCCGTGTTCGCCTTCCTGGCGGACACCGAGGTCGGCAACGTCGATCGTGGTGAACCCGTCCAGGATTCCGTTCGTGGTGAGCCTGTCGAAGGTCCCGTTCGTGGTGAGCCTGTCGAACCATGAACGGCCCGCATGATCCCCGCGCATCGATCGATGCCCCGCGTCTGCGGCGCGCCTTCGCGCGCGCCGCAGACAGCTACGAAGCCGTCGCCACCCTGCAACGTGAGGTCGAATCGCGCCTGCTCGAACAGCTCGATGCCTTCGCCGAGCGCAAGCCCGAACGCGTCCTCGACCTCGGCTCCGGCCCCGGTCGCGCGGCGCAGGCGATGCACGAGCGCTGGCCGAAGGCGCAGATAGTGGCGCTCGACTTCGCCCTGCCGATGCTGCGCCGGACCGCTGCACGCAAGCCGTGGTGGAAACCGGGTCCGCAACGCCTGCACGCGATCTGCGGCGATGCTGCCGCGCTGCCTTTCGTCGACGAGTCAGCCGACCTGGTGTTTTCCAGCCTCTGCCTGCAATGGGTCGCCGACTTGCCGTCGGCGCTCGCCGGCTTCCGCCGCGTGCTGCGACCGGGCGGCCTGCTGCTGTTCTCCACCTTCGGCCCGGACACGCTGCGCGAGCTGCGCGAGGCTTTCGCGCAAGCCGGCGCCGGCGATCCGGTGACGCCCTTCGCGCACATCCAGCAAATCGGCGATGCCTTGCAGTCCGCCGGTTTCCGCGACCCGGTCCTGCACCGCGATCGCTTCACCCTGACCTATCCCGACGTGCGCACCCTGATGCGCGAGCTGCGCGCGCTCGGCGCCCACAACGCGCGCGCCGACCGTCGTCGCAGCCTGATGGGCAAGGCGCGCATGCAGCGCGTGTTCGACGCCTACGAATCGCTCCGCCGCGACGGCGCGTTGCCGAGCACCTGGGACGTCGTCTACGCCCAGGCCTTCGCCCCGCCGCCGGGACAGCCGCTGCGCGGCAATGCGGGCGAGATCGCGCGCGTGCCGGTTGCTTCGATTCCGATCCGCCGCCGGAACGGTTGAGCGTCTCTCTTACTCGCCTTTACGCACTTCGCGTTGCATGCGGCGGTGAAGCGAAGCGTTTCGCCCTGACGCGCGGATCGCTTTGCTCCTGTTCCTGGCCTGGCCTGCTTCGCGCGTCAGCGCTGAACACTCCGGCTTCAGCCGCCCGCCTCGGTATTCATGTCGACCTCGCGCACGCCCTTCGCATCGCGGCGTGCTTCCACGAGGCCGCGGATCTGGTTCCACAACTGCTCGGGCGCGGTCATGCCCGACAGTTCGACGCTCGGTGCGCTGTCCTGGGTCGTGCGCAAGCGGATCGTGCCGAGGCCGACCAGGCGCTCGACGAACGGCTGGGTGAAATTGGAATCCTTGACGCGATACAGCTCGACATAGTCGGTGGTGCGGCTGAACACGCCGCGACGCAGGATCAGGCGCTGGTCGGTGAGGGTGATGCGCTCGCAGGCGGTCTGCAGGTAGCGCTTGCCGGCGACGAAGACGGGCACGAGGACCAGCAGCAATGGAATCCATGCCGGCATGCTCGCGCGCAGCTTCACCGCGGCGGCGAACAGGATCAGCGCCGCCAGTGCGCACAGCGCATAGAGGCCGAGGTGGCGCAGTTGCGAAGGCGTTCCGCTCCAGATTTCCTTCTCGTCCACGGGCGTGTTGGCGTTCATCGACGGGATCCTCGTGCGCTTGAGCGTGGCAGGGGCGCTTGGCCGCGCATCCAGTGTGCCAGAAAGCCATGTCGCGGCAGGTTCAGTCGGATCGTGTCCAGGGCAAGGCATCGAGATCGACATTGCCGCCGCTGAGCACGATGCCTACGCGCCGGCCGGCGAAGCGTCCGCGTTCGCGCAGCAGCGCCGCCAGCGCCACCGCCGACGAAGGCTCGACGAGAATCTTCAGCCGCTCCCACAGCAGGCGCATCGCGGCGACGACCTCCCCTTCGGACGCGAGCGCGATGCCGTCGAGATGGCTGCGCAGGATGGCGAAGGTGATCGGCGCGAGGTGCCCGCGCAGGCCATCGCAGATCGTCTGCGGGACGCGGTCGTCGATCAGCCGGCCGTCGCACAGGGAATCGTGGGCATCGGCTGCGGTTTCGGGCTCCGCGCCCCACAGTGCGGTGGCGGGCGACAGCGCGCGCGTGGCGATCGCGCAGCCCGACAGCAGGCCGCCGCCGCCGATCGGCGCGATCAGCACGTCGAGCGCATCGCACTGCCGCAGCAGCTCGAGCGCGACGGTGCCCTGCCCGGCGATCACCCGCGGATCGGCAAAAGGATGCACCAGGGTCGCGCCCGTCGCAGCGATCACCTCGGCCACCGCCGCATCGCGCGCGGCCATGGTCGGCGCGCAATCCACGATCCGGGCGCCTTGGCGCGCGATCGCTTCGCGCTTCACCCGCGCGGCATTCGCGGGAACCACCACATGCGCCGGAATCCCGCGCAGCCTGGCCGCCAGCGCCAGTGCCGCACCGTGGTTGCCCGAGCTGTGCGTGGCCACGCCGCGCGCGGCGACATCGTCCGCCAGCGAGAACACCGCGTTGCAGGCGCCGCGGAACTTGAACGCGCCGATGCGCTGGAAGTTTTCGCACTTGAAGACCAGCTCGCAGGCCGCCAGTTCATCGAGGCTGGACGAGCGCAGCAACGGCGTGACCTGCGCATGCGGCGCGATGCGTGCGGCGGCGTCGAGGACGTCATGCATCGCGACATCCGGCCTCGCGGCGGGGGCGACGCTGGCTGCATCCTGAATCGCGGCGTGGGGAGGGAGCATTTTTGCGACCGGCGTCGAAATGGCGCTCAGGAACGACATGTTAGTGTAACGAGGCGTATCCCCGGTGCGGATTTCCTCGATGACAGATTCCGGGCCTTCGGGCCAGACCGAAACCCTGCTGTCCGATTACCGTGCGCCGGCCTGGCGCATCGTCCACGCCGAGCTTGCCTTCGAGCTCGACGCCGAGTCCACGGAAGTATCCGCCCGACTGCAACTGCGGCCGAACGATTCCGAGCAGGCCGGCACGCCGCTGGTGCTGGACGGACAGGAACTCGAACTGCTGGAAATCGTGCTCGACGGCGAGCCGCTCGACGCCTCGCGCTACAAGCTGGACAGCCAGCACCTCGTCATCACCGGCTTGAGCGGCGATTGCGTGCTCGAGACCCGCTGCCGCATCCATCCGGCGCGCAACACCCGCCTCGAAGGCCTGTACCGCAGCGGCGAATCGCTGCTGACGCAATGCGAGGCGCAGGGTTTCCGCCGCATCACCTGGTTCATCGACCGCCCCGACGTCATGCCGACCTGGCGCATCACCCTGCGCGCCGACAAGGCGCGTCATCCGGTGCTGCTGGCGAACGGCAACCCGGTGGCGCGGGGCGATCTCGCCGGCGGCCGCCATGAGGCGACCTGGGAGAACCCGCACCCGACGCCTTGCTATCTGTTCGCCCTCGTCGCTGGCCGGCTCGACTGCGTGCGCAGGGACATCGTCGCCGCCGACGGCCGCCGGGTCGCGCTGCAGGTGTGGGCCGCGCCTCACGACGTCGCCCGCTGCGGCTACGCACTCGATGCCGTCGAGCGCGCGCTGCGCTGGGACGAGTCGCGCTTCGGCCGCTGCTACGACCTGTCCGTATTCAATGTCGTCGCCGCCCAGGACTTCACCATGGGCGCGATGGAAAACAAGGGCCTGAACATCTTCAACGCCCGCTACATCCTCGCCGACGAACAGACCGCGACCGACGCCGACTACCAGGGCATCGAGTCGGTGATCGGCCACGAGTACTTCCACAACTGGTCGGGCAACCGCGTGACCCTGCGCGACTGGTTCCAGCTCGCGCTCAAGGAAGGCCTGACCGTCTTCCGCGACCAGGAATTCGTCTCCGACCTGCAATCGCGCCAGGTCAAGCGGATCGAGGACGTGCGCCTGCTGCGCTCGCGCCAGTTCGCCGAGGACGCCGGTGCACTTGCGCACCCGGTGCGGCCGGTGCGCTATCGCGAGATCAACAACTTCTACACGCTGACCGTATACGAGAAAGGCGCCGAGATCGTGCGCATGCTCCATACCCTGCTCGGCGAGGCCACGTTCCGCGCCGGCATGGATCGCTACTTCGCCGACAACGACGGCCGCGCGGCGACGATCGAGGATTTCATCGCCGCGCACGAGAGCGCTTCCGGACGCGACCTGTCACAGTTCGCGCGCTGGTACTCGCAGGTAGGAACGCCTTCGATCGTCGTCGAGGACGATTTCGCGGATGGCCGCTACACCCTGCGTATCGCCCAGCGCCAAAGCGACGAGCAGGCCACGCGTGAGGCGCCGCTGCACCTCCCGCTGCGATTCGCCCTGCACGGCGCGGACGGCGACACGATCCACGCCGCGCCATCGACCGGTGACGCGCAGGTTCGCGACGACCTGATCGAACTGACCGCACCTTCGCACACCCTCGTGTTCGAGGGGCTGGACGCACGCCCATTGCCGTCGTTCAACCAGGGCCTGAGCGCGCCGGTCAAGGTGAACTACGACTATGCGCCCGCCGACCTGGCGCGCCTGGCCCGCAGCGAGCGCGACGGCCTGGGCCGCTGGGAAATGCTGCAGCGGCTTGCAACCGGCGTGCTGCTGCGCCGCTTCGAAACGCAGGCCGAGGCGATCACCGCGCTGTCGGCGGCGATCGGCGAACTGCTCGACGAAGCGGGCGCCGACCCGGCCTTCGTCGCCGAGTGCATGGCCCTGCCCGATTTCGACACCCTCGCCGATGCCCAGCAGCGGATTGACATCGACGGCCTGCTCGAAGCACGCAAGGCACTCCTGCACAAGCTCGCGCAGACGCACGTGCCGCGCCTTCGCCGCCGCTACGAGGCGCTCGCGCCGCTCGCGGCCCGCGGCCTCGATGGCGCTGCCATGGGCGCGCGACGCCTGCGCAACACCTGCCTGGCGTGGCTCACCGAGATCGATCCGCGCGGCAGCCTCGCGGGTGCGCAGTTCGACGCCGCCACGCGCATGACCGATCGTCTCGGCGCGCTGCGCTGCCTCGTCCACGCTTCGGCTCCCGCAGCCGAACGCGCCGAATACGCATTCGCCGAACGCCATCGCGAAGATCCGCTGTCCACCGACAAATGGCTCGCGGTCGCGAGCACGCGTCCGCACCCCGATGCGGTCGAGCGCGTGCGCGCCCTGCTCGATTCGCCCTGGTGGACGCCGACCAACCCCAACCGCGTGCGCGCGATCCTCGCCAGCTTCTCGCGGATGAACCCGACCGCGTTCCACCGCGCCGACGGCGCCGGTTACGCATTGCTGATCGAGCAATTGCCCCTGCTCGACGGCATCAATCCGCAAGTCGCCGCGCGCCTGCTCGCCGGTTTCGAAAGCTGGCGGCGCTGGTCCGGCGGCCGCGACGCGCTCGCCCAGAGGCACCTCGAAACCTTGCGCGGCCGGCTCGCTTCGCGTGATGCCAACGACCTGTTGAACCGGCTGCTGCAAGCCGCGGCGCATTGACCGCCGGGTCGGGCCGGATTAAGCACGGATTCACCGCGACGGGCCAAGACTCGGCTCGTCACAGGGGCCATTCCATGAACTTTCGCAGCGTCGCTGTCGGCTTGCTGGCTTTCGCGCTGGCCGGCTGCGCGACCACCGATCCGGGCGACCGCGGCGGCGACCACGCGGTCGCCTACGCCGGCGGCTATTACGTGGCGCCCCAGGACGGACGCGGCGACTACTACTACGGCCAGCCGCGGATCGAGTATGCCGACGATCCCTGGTACGGCGGCGGCTACGCGTCCTTCGGTTTCGGTTTCTCGCCCTGGGGATTCGGTTACGGCCCCTGGTTCGGGCCGCCGCCATGGTGGGGCTGGCACCATCACGGCTGGCACCATCCCTGGGTCGCTGGTCCGCCCGGTTCTCATGGCCCGGTCGCGCCGGGCCCGCATCCGCACCCGGCCCCGATTCGTGCGCCCCATCACGGATTCCAACATTAATGGCCACGATGGCCCGGTCGCGCTTGCACGGCGGGGAGGCGAAGAGGACGATGCGCGAAACTGACATGGAACGTCGCATTGCGACGTGAGTGACAAGGCGCGGCACGCGCCACAACTGCCCGACGCCCGGCACGCGGTTACGAAGGATCCCCCCTGTTCCTGAAGACCCGCCGGGCGTCGGCTTTTCTCCGACGCCCCAGCCGGATTTCGGCGCTTCGATCGCCGCAATCCGCGAACAGGGTCACCAAAAAAATTTGGCCGGGAGCCTCCCCCGAGACTCCCGGCCACGCCCCGTCGACACAGCGGCCGTCCCTGTTCCTGTTGCCGGCCGCGCGTGCGGCATGAAGCCGCGGGTGCAGGGTGTAATCAAGCAGGAAGCGTGCCAACGTGAATTTCGGCGCCGTTGCGCAGATCAAGAGCACAGCGCGAAACGCTTCACTTCTGCTCCTAACTAGATTTTCGCGCCCACAAGACGCGAAAACCTTGCGTCCAGACTATTGAATCACCAACGCGTCATTCCCGAAGACCCGGGATAAAATGCGCGCCAGGCCAATGAACACACATGCCCAAACATATGACGTGATCGTGGTCGGCGGCGGCCATGCCGGCACCGAGGCCGCGCTCGCCTCCGCGCGCGCCGGTGCGCGCACGCTGCTGCTCACGCACGCGATCGAGACCGTGGGCGCGATGAGCTGCAACCCGGCGATCGGCGGCATCGGCAAGGGCCACCTCGTACGCGAGGTCGATGCGATGGGCGGGGCGATGGCGCGCTGCGCCGACCGCGCCGGCATCCAGTGGCGCCGGCTCAATGCCAGCAAGGGACCAGCCGTACGCGCGACGCGCTGCCAGGCCGACCGTGCGCTCTACCGCGCCGCGATCCGCCGCACCGTCGAGAACCAGCCCAACCTCGAACTGTTCCAGCAGTCCGTCGATGATTTGTTGATTCAACCGGGTGCGGGCGGCAACGAGCGCATCACCGGCGTGATCACCCAGACCGGCCTGCGTTTTGACGCGACCTGCGTGGTGCTGACCGCCGGCACCTTCCTCGCCGGCAAGATCCACGTCGGCCAGGTCAACTATTCCGGCGGCCGCGCCGGCGAGCCGCCATCGACCGCACTCGCGCAGCGCCTGCGCGAAGGCCGCTTCGTCGTCGACCGGCTCAAGACCGGCACGCCACCGCGCATCGACGGCCGCAGCATCGACTACTCCGTGATGGAGGAACAACCCGGCGACGATCCCGCGCCGGTGTTTTCCTTCATGGGCTCGCGCGCCGAGCACCCGCGCCAGGTCTCGTGCTGGATCACCCACACGTCCGAGCGCACGCACGCGGTCATCCGTGGCGCGCTCGATCGATCGCCGCTGTACACCGGCGCGATCGAGGGCATCGGCCCACGCTACTGCCCGTCGATCGAGGACAAGGTGGTGCGCTTCGCGGACAAGACCTCGCACCAGATCTTCGTCGAACCCGAAGGCCTGGAAACGAACGAGATCTACCCGAACGGCATCTCGACCTCGCTGCCGTTCGACGCCCAGGTCGAGCTGGTGCGCAGCATCCGCGGCTTCGAGCACGCGCACATCACCCGGCCCGGATACGCGATCGAGTACGACTACTTCGACCCGCGCGGCCTGAAGGCCTCGCTGGAGACCAAGACGGTCGAAGGCCTGTACTTCGCCGGCCAGATCAACGGCACCACCGGCTACGAGGAAGCCGCCGCGCAGGGCCTGGTCGCCGGCCTCAACGCCGCACTGCGATCGCAGGACCGCGAACCGTGGACGCCGCGCCGCGACGAGGCCTACATCGGCGTGCTGATCGACGACCTGATCACCCACGGCACCACCGAGCCCTACCGCATGTTCACCTCGCGCGCCGAATACCGGCTGCAACTGCGCGAGGACAACGCCGACCTGCGCCTGACCGAAACCGGCCACCGCTTCGGCGTGGTCGATGACGCACGCTGGGAAGCCTTCGACCGCAAGCGCGAGTCGATCGCGCTCGAGACCGCGCGGCTGGCGGCAATCCACGCCGCGCCCGGCAATGCGCTCGGGCGCGCGCTGGAAAGCGCGCTCGGCCTCGCACTGGGCCACGAAGCCTCGGCGCTCGACCTGCTCAAGCGTCCCGAGGTCGGCTACGCCGCACTCGCCGGCGTCGAAGGCATCGGCCCCGCCTGCGCCGATCCGGCGGTGGCCGAGCAGGTCGAGATCGGCGTGAAGTACGCCGGCTACCTGCAACGCCAGGCCGACGACATCGCCCGCCAGCGCCGCAACGAGGACACCGCGATTCCCGAAGGCTTCGACTACGCCGCCGTTCGCGGCCTGTCGGCGGAAGTGACGGCGAAGTTCTCGAAGGTCCGCCCGCAGACCGTGGGCCAGGCCCAGCGCATCCCCGGCGTGACGCCAGCGGCGATTTCGCTGCTGCTGGTGCACCTGGAACGCGGACGAAGCGCCTCCCGCGGGAAGCGCCATACGGCCTAGTGCGGTCCTGAAGACCTTGTGTTAAGGTCGCGTTACGCCAGCGGACGCTGGCGGGCGCGCCGGTGAGTCGGCTTGCCGTCCAACACCATCCGGAATCCAGAGAGACCAGGAGCCAACCATGCCTCGCATCCGTCTGCTTGCCAGCTCGCTCGCATTGGCGATCTGCTCCATCACCGCCGCGCAGGCGCAGCAGTTCACCGGCTTCGTCAGCTTCGGCGACAGCCTCAGCGACGACGGCAACATCGCTGCCATCGAGGACTCCGAAGGCGCCCAGTTGCCACCTGGCTTCAGCTTCACCACGAATCCCGATCCGGTCTCCGTGAAAATCATCGCGGCCGCCTTTGGTTTCGACATGACCAATTCGCTCGCTGGCGGCACCGACTTCGCGTTCGGCGGCGCGTGCGTACAGGCAGCCAGCGCCAGCTTCGATTGCGTCAACGATCCGACCCCGAACGACAGTCTGTCGATCACGAACCAGGTCGCCGGATATATCGCCGGAGGCGTGGACAAGAACGCGCTGTACACCATGTGGGGCGGCGCCAACGACATTTTCACCTACGCCAGCGAGATCGGAAGCAGCGGCGGCGGTGGCGAGGGTGATCCCGTTGCGCATCCCTTGATTACGCCGACCGAGGCCGGTGAGGGAGTGGCGTTCTCTGCAGCCACGGAAGTCGGATTGATTGGCGCGCTGCAAACCGCGGGCGCACGCAACATCATCGTATTCAATTTGCCCAACGTCGCGCTCACCCCAGAAGCCGCTGGACAAGCCACCGCCCTCTTCAATGGCGAGGTCGCTGCCGGCATCAGCCCGGCGCAGGCGCAGGCAGATGCCCAAGGCCTCCTCACGGGTCTGGCGGACCTCTCGATCATCTACAACAACGTCCTCAACCAAGGCATGGCGGGCAAGACCGGCATCATCCCGGTGAACGTCTTTGGCCTGGTGAACGAAGTGTTCGCCAATCCAGCCGCGTATGGCTTCTCCAACGTCACCGGCATGGCCTGCAGCACCGGCCCCGGCATCGGCGGCACGCCGAGCTCCGTGGCCTGCGGCGACGCTGCCACCTACGCCGGACTCCTGCCGTGGACGTACGCCGCCGGCACCGACCAGAGCTACTTCTTCGCCGATGGCGTGCACCCGACCGGCGCCGGCCACGCCCTGCTCGCGGAGTACGTGCTCGCAGAAATCGCCGCGCCCGCGTATGCCTCGATGCTCGCCGAAACCCCATTGCAGGTGTTCGAGACGCAGAACCGCGCGCTCCACGACCAGATGCAGGCCGACATGGGCGGTGACCGTCCCGACGGCAGCCTGCGCAGCTTCGCCAGCGTCGACTACAGCCACCAGCGCTACGACATGACGGCGACCTCGCCGGAGATGACCTCCCGCGACGACACCCTGGTGATGGGCGCCGACTACAAGGTCAACGGCGCGCTGTCGTTCGGCCTGTCCACGACCTTCAGCCACCAGGATGCCAACTTCGGAGGCGGCGGCAGCTTCGAGAACAACGAGCCGATGGGCGCCGCGTGGATGATGTGGCACTCGCAGGACTTCTACGTCTCGGTGCTCGGCTCGATCGGCCAGCTCAACTTCAACGGCATCGACCGCGACATCCAGCTCGGCACCGCGCTTCGCACCGAAACCGCGAGCACCGGTGGTTCGCACCTGGGCGCGCAACTGGCCGGCGGCTACTGGTTCCACTTCGGCGACGTGAAGACCGGTCCGTTCGCGAGCATCTCGCACCAGCGCGTGCGCGTGAGCGGCTTCGAGGAGTGGGGCAACGACAGCACCGCGATGGTGTTCGGTCGCCAGGACCGCGATTCGACGCTTTCGGAAGTGGGCTGGGAGCTCAGCGGCGACAGCAAGATGTTCGGCGACATCCATCCGTTCGCGCGCGTGGCCTACGACCACGAGTCCGACGCCGATCCGCGCCTGGTCTCGGCTGGCCTGGTCGGCATGAACGGCACCTTCAGCATGCCCGGCTACCAGCCCGATTCCAGCTACTGGACCGGCCAGCTCGGCCTGGCTGCGGAGATCGGTGGCAACTTCAGCGGCTTTGCCGCCTACAGCGGCCACTTCGGCGATTCGAACGAGCGCGTGGACAGCTTCAACATCGGCCTGAAGTGGAGCTGGTAAGACTCCGCTCCGCAACCGCAATCGAAGTTGTGAGTCACGGAAGCCGCCCTTCGGGGCGGCTTCTGCTTTCAGGCGTCCGTGGAATCGGAACCGTCGTCAGCGACCGGTGCCGGCAACTCGCGCGACAACGACTGCCAAGGCTCGCGGAACTGCCGCCGGCTCGCGAGGCGGTTGCCGTAACTCGGGCCGAAAGCATCGCCGTCGCGGTCGAAGTCCGGGCCGGCGAACGATGCGTCCTCGATGAACATCTGGCTCTTGAACAGGCTCATGGCGATCTCCGTTGCGGTCGCGTGCGCGACAGTCGGCGCGAGGCTTTCGCAGTCACTGGCACGGATGCAGGGTCGGGAAGGGTTCTTCGAGGTCGTCGTTGTGGTGCTTCGACACCGGCCTGCCACCGAGCAGGACCAGCTCTTCCAGCAGCCAGCGCAGGCGCGACATGCGCCGATGACCGGCGGACTCCGGAGGCGCTGCGACCGGTTCGACGGTTTCACGCGCGCGGCCCAGACGGAGTGCGAGCTGCGGGTCGGTGATATGGCCGCTCTGGAACAACAGGCCGTGGTAAATGTTCATGACTATCTCCCTGGAAGGGTTCGGGGCAGGCGGGGAATCCGTCTTCGCGGAACCCTTGTTTGTTGAACGATTCACAAGATAGGCGCATGCTGATGCTGGAAAAAGCGATGGTTTTGCAACTGTTTCTTGAATTCAATTCATATCAGAGCCACGAAATCACCCACCGCGAGGTCATGCCATGAGCAGGCCGCCGCTGCACGCCCTCCAGGGCTTCGTCGCCGCCGCGCGCAGCGGCAATCTTTCGCGCACCGCCGAATCGCTGCACCTGACGGTGAGCGCGCTCAGCCACCAGATCCGCGGACTCGAGGAGCGCGTGGGCACGCCGCTGTTCGTGCGCAAGGCGCGGGGTGTGGTGCTCACGCCCGACGGCGAACAACTGTTCCAGCACATCGCGCCGCACCTGGCGGCGATCGAGGACGCGCTGCGCCCGTACCGCGCGCGCCGCGACGACGTGCTGACGATCACCCTGATGCCCTCGTTCGCGACCAGTTGGCTGCTGCCGCGCCTGCCGCAGTTCGTGAGCGCGCATCCGCAGATCGAGATCAACATGCAGACCGGCGTCGGCCTGGTCGATTTCGAGCGCGATCGCACGGTGGATGCGGGCCTGCGCTATGGGCCCGGGCGCTGGCCCGGCCTCAACGCGGTGCACCTGTTCGACGACTGGGTGACGCCGGTGGCGAGCCCCGCCCTGGTCGAGCGACTCGGTCGGCCGACGCTGAAGACGCTCGGCGACTTTCCCCTGCTCGGCGCACCCGGTGGGCGCTGGAGCCAGTGGTTCGAGCATTTCGGCGGACACGCGCCGCGCCGCTACGTGGCGACGTTCGACGATTCCGAAACCCTGCATCGTGCCGCCGCCGAAGGCCTCGGCATCGGCCTGGGTCGCATGAGCCTGCTGCGGCCCACGATCGACGCCGGCCGCCTGCTGCGGCTGTTCGACGAACGCCTGCCGGCGGAGTTCGCGCACTACCTCGTGCATCCCTCGCGCTCTGCCGGGCATGCAGGCCTGGCCTTGTTCCGCGACTGGGTGGTCGACGAAGCGCAGCGCTACGTCGAGGCAGAGAACGCCGCGATTGCGCCGAAACCGAAACCGAAGGCCGCATCGCGCCAGAAGACTTCGCGTCGCCGCGGATGAGACGGGACGCGCGCAGACTTCACGCATGCGACGTCCCGAAACCCCGACCGCGATCAAGGGCCGCGGCACCACCGCGCAGCCGGCGAACCGCTACGCGAAAGCGGTGGTGGAGGCTGTCGACGACGGCTGGGGAAGCCCATCGGCCGACGGGGGCGCGCCCTGGGGTGACCAGCCTGGCCGGCCTACGTGGTTCGACGAGGATGGCCAGGCGCCAGCCCATCCGGAAACCCACGTCACCGAGGAACGCGCGCGCAGCATCATCAGCCGCAACGACTCGCCGGACGTCGGCTTCGAGCAGTCGATCAATCCGTATCGCGGCTGCGAGCACGGCTGTGTCTACTGTTTCGCGCGGCCGACCCACGCCTATCTTGACCTTTCACCCGGCCTGGACTTCGAGACGAAGCTGTACGCCAAGACCAATGCCGCCGAGTTGCTGCGCGTGGAGCTGGCGAAACCGGGCCACCGCGTCCTGCCGATCGCGCTGGGCATCAACACCGATGCCTACCAGCCGATCGAGCGTCGCTACCGGATCACCCGCGGCATCCTCGAGGTGCTGGCGCAGGCGCGCCATCCGGTCGGACTGATCACCAAGAACGCGCTGGTCGAACGCGACCTTGACCTGCTCGTGCCGATGGCGCGCGAGGGCCTGGTCAGCGTGTTCTTCTCGATCACCACGCTCGACAACCACCTCGCGGCGAAGATGGAGCCGCGCGCCAGCGCGCCGCACGCGAAGCTGCGGGCGATGCGCGCGCTGCGCGAAGCCGGCGTGCCGGTGGGCGTGATGGTGGCGCCGGTGATTCCGGCGATCACCGATCCGGAGATGGAATCCATCCTCGAAGCCGCGCGCGAAGCCGGCGCCGGCGCGGCCGGCTACGTGCTGGTGCGGCTGCCGCACGAGCTCAAGGAAATTTTCCGCGACTGGCTGGCGCAGCGCTTCCCGGATCGCGCCGCACACGTGATGAGCCTGATCGGGCAGATGCGCGGCGGCAAGGATTACGACTCCCGCTTCGGCAAGCGCATGCGCGGCGAAGGCGTGTTCGCACAGTTGCTGCAGAAGCGATTCAATCTCGCCCATGCGCGGCTTGGGTACGGGAGGCTGCCGCCACTGCGCTGCGACCTGTTCGTGCCGCCCGTGCCGGCTTCCCCGCAGGGAAGCCTGTTCTGAACGACGCACCGCTCGCGGGTGCATCGCGCGGCGCGGGATGCTAGCTTTCGCGGACCCAGCTTTCGCGGACCCAGAAGGACCCGATGATGATCCGCCACCCGCTTCGCTTGACCCTCGTGCTGGCCGCAGCCATCGCCTGCATCCCGGCGCCATGCCCTGCCGCCGCAACAACCGCCGCCTCAACGCCACCCGCGGCAACCATGCCCGCCGACAGCAGCGCGCTCGACGCCGCGATCGCCGGCAGCTGGCGCAACCCGAAGAACACCGCACGCGACAAGTACCGGCATCCCAGGGAGACCCTGCAGTTCTTCGGCGTGCGCCCCAACCAGAGCGTCATCGAGATCACCCCGGGCACGGGCTGGTACACCGAGATCCTCGCGCCGATGCTGCACGACCACGGCCATTATTTCGGCATCCTCGAAGACCCGGCGAGTGTGAAAGCCGATGCGCGCGCGGAGACCGGGGACCGCAACAACCAGTTCGAAGCCAAACTCGCACTGCGCCCTGACCTGTATGTGCTCACCCAGGTCCGCGAGATCGATCCTGCGGCACCCGTGCTCGGCCCGGCGAACTCGGCCGACCTGGTGCTGACCTTCCGCAACGTGCACAACTGGGTGATGGATGGCCGCCAGGCGGCGATGTTCAAGGCGATCTTCACCGCGCTCAAGCCCGGCGGCGTACTCGGCCTGACCGACCATCGCGCCAATCCGGGCGCGGCCACCGACGGCAAGAAGGGTTATCTCACCGAGCAGCAGGTGATCGATTACGCGACCGCAGCGGGCTTCGTGCTCGACGGCCGCAGCGAGATCAACGCCAACCCGAAGGACACCAAGGACTGGCCGAAAGGCGTGTGGACCCTGCCGCCGACGCTGACGCTGGGCGAGGTGGGCAAGGACAAATACCTCGCGATCGGCGAGTCGGACCGGATGACGCTGCGGTTCGTGAAGCCGAAGAAGTAGGGTTGGTCATGCGCATCGCCGCGTCGCCCCGATGCTGATTGCGTTCAACAAGCCCTACGGGGTCTTGTGCCAGTTCACCGATGCGTCCGAGCCGCCCCGTCGCACGCTGGCGGATTTCGGCTTGCCGCCGGATGTGTACGCGGCGGGCCGGCTGGATTCCGATTCCGAAGGCCTGCTGCTGCTCACCGATGAAGGAGCGCTCGCGACGCGCCTGACCGAACCGCGCCACGCGACCGCCAAGACCTACCTCGTGCAGGTCGAAGGTGCGCCGGCAGCGGAGCAACTCGAAGCCCTGCGCAAGGGTGTCGCGCTGAAAGACGGCCCGACCCGGCCTGCGCAATCACGCGCCCTGGACGGCCCGCCGTCGTGGCTGTGGCCGCGCGATCCGCCGGTGCGCTTCCGCAAGACCGTGCCCGACGCGTGGATCGAACTGACGATCCGCGAAGGCCGCAATCGCCAGGTGCGGCGCATGACCGCCGCCGTGGGCTTGCCGACCTTGCGCCTGGTGCGCATCGCGATCGGCGCGCATGTCCTCGATGGTCTCGCGCCCGGACAATGGCGCGAAGAGGGCGCTGTCCGGGCGGCTCCGCGATCGCCGCGCTAGCGTGCGCCGTGGGGCTTCGCAGCGGGCCGGCGGGAAGCCGGTCTGCGCGATTTGGCTTGCATGCGGACCGGCTCGATCTCGACCGGCCGACGGTGTCCGGCCGTCGCTTCCTGCCCACGACGACGCAGGAGCCAGAGCGCGATCCCGGCTCCCATCGCGGCCGTAACCGCAGCAATCGTGGTGGCCGGATTGCGGCGAGCCGCCTTGAGCACCTGGCGACTGCCATTTTGCAATGCGGGCAGATCGACGCTGCCGATCACCCTGGCGGCCTTGCCGATGCCGTTCCTGACGTTGGAAGCGGCGTGCCCCGCAAGCTGCAACGCCGTGGATCGGGTTCCATTGAGAAGCTGGCTCATGACATCGTCCTTGTGTCAGCGAACACGGGGTCGGTTCGTGGGGATACGCTAGCAGACCGAAAATGAACCCCGCGCCATCCGATCCATTCAGGAAGAAACCATGGCAACAAGCGCGAACGGTTTCAGGGATCACTTCTCGGGCCATGCGGCCGATTACGCCAGCTCGCGGCCGCTTTATCCGGCGGCCCTGTACGACTGGCTCGCCGCCCAGTCGCCCGGCCGCGAGCAGGCCTGGGACGCCGGCTGCGGCAACGGCCAGGCCTCCTGCGAGCTGGCCGCGCGCTACGCGCAGGTGTATGCGAGCGACCCGAGCGCCGAACAGGTCGCCGCCGCCCGGCGCCTGCACAATATCCGCTACGCGGTCGAAGCGGCCGAACGCTGCTCGTTGCCCGATGCCTGCACCGACCTGGTCACGGTCGCGCAGGCGATGCACTGGTTCGACGTGCCGGTCTTCCAGGCGCAGGCACGGCGTATCCTGAGGCCGGGCGGCGTGTTCGCGGCCTGGACCTACGCGAAGTCGACGGTGACGCCCGAAGTGGACCTGCCGTTCGGCCGCCTCCACGATGAGCTGCTGGAAGACTGGTGGCCCGACGGCCGCCTGGATGCACTCAACGGTTACGCGAACCTGCCGTTCGCATTCGAACGCATCGCCGGGGTACCCGCTTTTGCCATGCGCTGCGACTGGAACTACGCGCAGTTCACCGCCTATCTGCGTAGCTGGTCGGCCTGCCAGCGCTATGCGCGCGCGACCGGGAAGGATGCGCTGGACCTGATCGATCGCGAGCTGCGCGAGGCCTGGGGCGATCTGGCGCAGATCCGCACAGTCAGCTGGCCGCTGACCGTGCACGCTGGCCGCACCTAGTCCGCCCTTCGCGATGCAGGCGCGGCCGTCGTCGCCGACGGCCGCACCCTGATCCATCACCAGCCGACGTTGAAGCCCACGCCGGCGGTGTTCTCGCCATTGGCGAACGCCGCGCCGAGGCGGAACGAGGCGTGCTGCGAGATGAGCTTGCTGAACCCGATCGAGAACGCCGACTGGCTGTGGAAGGTGCCGGCGCCGAAGCTGAACTGGTTGTCGCCCTGCACGCGGCCGTCCGGACCGATCATGCTCATCGCCGATGCCAGCGCGCCGACCGTGTTGATGCGCTTGTTGGCTTGGCTGAAGTCGTCGTTGAGCTGGTTCTGCAGGTCGGTGACCGACGTGTCCAGCGAGGCGAAGCGCGAGTCGGTGTAGCTGTTGGCGCTCTGCAGGGTCGCCGCCGCACTCGCGTCGGTGTGCGCGTTGGCAGCCGCCAGCGTGCTGGCATCGCCCGCATCCGCGTGCGCGTTGGCAGCGACCAGCGCGGCGGCATCGCCCGAGCTCATCGCGGCCGAGCCGTTCGTGCCGGCCAGTGCGCTGACCTGGGCATTGCTCTCGGACAGGGCGTTGTTCGCCGTGACCAAGGCGCTGCTGGCGGTCGCCATCGCGGCGGTCGCCTGGCTCGTGGCGATCGACGTCGCGGACTGCAACTGGCCCAGGTTCACCGCGTCGGTCGCGTTGACGCCCGCTGCGACGTTGGTGATGCGGCGCTCGTTGCCCACGCTGCCGACCGAGACCGTGTTGACCTGGTCGGCGATCGAACCCGAGCCCAGCGCCACCGAGTTGTTGGCGGTCGCGCTGGAGCCCTCGCCCAGGGCGGTGCTGTTGAAGCCGCTGGTGGTGGCGCCGGCGCCGAAGGCCGCGTCGTGCGAGCCGGTGGCGCTGGCGCCGCTGCCCACGGCGACGGCGTCCTGGCCGCTGGCGGTGGTCGCTTCGCCCGGATCGACCGTGCCGTTGTTGTTGGCATCGAACCAGCCGCCGACCGCGACGCTGCCCTTGCTGCTGGCGGTCGCCTTCGCACCGGCGGCGATGCTGCCCTGGCCGGCGGCCGTGTTGCCGTAGCCGATGGCGGTGGACTGCTTGCCGGTGGCGTGGTTGCCCGTACCCATGGCGCTGGCGTCGACGTCCGCCGCGGTGTTGCCCGCGCCGAACGCGCTGCTGTAGGCGCCTGCAGCGGTGTTCCCGTAGCCGAACGCGCTGCTCTGGTTCTTGGTCGCCTTGTTGTTGGAACCGAACGCGCTGGCCTGGCTCGCCGCGGCGACGTTGTCCTGGCCGAAGGCGCTGCTGTACAGGGCGTTGGCCGTGTTCGAGTAACCGAACGCACTGCTGTCCTTGCCGGTGGCGGCATTGCCGGAACCGAACGCGCTGCTATAGCTGCCCGAGGCCGTATTGCCCTGGCCGAAGGCGCTGCTGTCCAGGACGCTGGCCACGTTGTAGTAACCGAACGCGCTGCTGCCTTTGCCCTGAGCCAGATTGGCGGCGCCGAACGCGCTGCTGTTATTGCCGACCGACACATTCACCCAGCCGAACGCGCTGCCGTTGGAATCGGAGAAGCTGCGGTATCCGAAGGCCGAGCCGTTCTTGCCTTCGGCACTATTGAAAGAACCGACGGCGCTGCTCTGGTAACCATTGGTGGTATTCCCGGTGCCGATGGCGGACGACTGCCCGGCGAAGGCCGTGTTGTCGTTGCCGAACGCATTGCTGGCGACACCGAAGCTGTAGTTGCCGTTACCGATCGCACTGCTGCGCGCGCCCGAGGCGCCATCACGATTGCCGACAGCGGTAGTTTCATAACCGTAGCTCTGGACGCCGACACCCACGGCGATGGCCCGCGTGCCGCTGGCGGTGCTGTAGGCGCCTAGTGCGCTGCTGAGGTGGCCGCTGGCCGTTTCGCTGCTGCCGATCGCGAGGCTGTTGCCGCCGGTGGCGCTGTCGTGGAAGCCGAACGCCGAGCTGTTGTCGCCGTAGGCGTGGCTGCGGTCGCCGAAGGCGCTGCTGTTGGTGCCGGTGGCGACGTCGTAGGCGCCGACTGCGACGCTGCGGTTGCCGGCGGCGCTGTCGTGGTAGCCGAACGCACCGGCATTGTTGCCGTCGACCGTGTCGTTGCGGCCGACCGCCACGCTCTGCACGCCCTTGACGTTGTCCTGGCTGCCGAAGGCCGAGCTGTTGTCGCCGCGGACGCTGTTGGCGTAACCGAAGGCGCTGGCATCGATGCCGCTGGCGTAGTCGCTCCGGCCGACGGCGCTGGAGTTCAGGCCGTTCGCGGTGTCGCCGTAGCCGAAGGCGCTCGCGTTCTTGCCGTTCGTCCTGCTGTTGCGGCCGATCGCGCTGGAGTGGATCCCGTTGGCGTCGTTGCCGTAGCCGATCGCCACGCCGCCGTTCTGGTCGACGCGGTTGTTGAAGCCCAGCGCCGTCGCATCGACGGCGTTCGTGGTGTTCTGGTAACCCAGCGCCACGCTGCGCGCGCCGTTGGAATGGTTGTCGTAGCCCAGGGCGATGCTGCGGTAGCCGCCGGAGACGTCGTAGCGTCCCATCGCGATGCTGCCGCCGCCGGAAGACGTGTCGTGGTAGCCGAAGGCGATCGAGTTCATGCCCGAGGCGTTGTTTTCGGCGCCGAAGGCGCTGCTGCCCACGCCCGAAGCCGTGTTGTCCACGCCAACCGCGCTGGCATGGTTGCCGGTGACGTTGTTGTGGTAGCCAAGCGCATCGGCCTTGTTGCCACTGACGCTGTCGTAGCGGCCCAGTCCGACGCTGCTGTTGCCCGATACCGTCGTGCCGTTGCCGAAGGCGCTGGCGTAGGTGCCGCTGGCGGTGTTCCGGTAGCCGATCGCGGTGCTGCCCTTGCCGTAGGCGTGGTCGACGAAGCCGAAGGCGCTGGCGTACGCCTTGGTGGCGCGGCTCGAGTAACCGAAGGCGTTGCTCTGGCGTCCCTTGGCGTAGTTGTTCACGCCGAACGCGTCGCTGTTGTAGCCCCGCGAGTGGTTGAAGTCGCCGAACGCGTTGCTGTAGTTGCCGTCGGCCGTGTTCTGGCGGCCGAAGGCATCGGCGCGCTTGCCCGAAGCGGTGTTGGCGAAGCCGACGGCGCTGCTGTAGAGACCGCTGCTGGTATTGCCGCGGCCGATCGCGTTGCTGTCCTTGCCGCTGGAGGTGTCGCCCACGCCGAAGGCGGAGCTGTTGTAGCCCGAGGCGGTATCGAAGTCGCCGAACGCATTGCTGTAATCGCCGCTGGCCGTGTTGCTGCGGCCGAAGGCCGCGCTCTTGTAGCCGGTCGCGGAGTTGGCGAAGCCGAAGGCGCTGCTGTCGCCGCCGATGGCCGAGTTACCGAAGCCGACCGCGCTGTCGTTGCTGGTGTAGTGGACCGTGCCGAAGTGCAGGTACATCTGGCCGGCGGTGTTGCTCTGGCCGATCGCGTCGGCATTGTTGCCGTTGGCGTTGTTGTAGCGGCCGAAAGCGACAGCGTCGCTGGCGTGGTAGTGCTTGTGGTGGGCGTAGAAATCGCCGCCGGCGTCGTTGCGGTAGCCGAAGGCGCTGTCCTTGTACCCGGTCGCGGCGTTGCTGGTACCGAAGGTGTTGCCATGGCTGCCCGACGAGCTGTTGCCCTGGCCGATCGCCGCGCTGTCGAAGCCGGCCGAGGAGTTGTAGTCGCCGAACGCGCTGCTGAACTGGCCGGACGCCGTGTTGTCGCGGCCCACCGCGCTGGTGCGGTCGCCGAGGGCGCGGTTGCCCAGGCCGATCGCGCTGGAGTACGTGCCCGCGGCCGACGAGTAGTTGCCCCATCCGAACAGGCTGCTGTTGTCGCCCTGGGCATTGTTGGCGCGGCCGAACGAGCTGCTGCGGTATCCGGCCGAGGTGTTGCTCTGGCCGACCGCGGAGCTGTCCTTGCCAGGCGAGCGGTTGTAGTCGCCGAACGCGCTGCTGAACTGGCCCGAGGCGATGTTGTCGCGGCCGAACGCGCTGGTGCGGTCGCCGTTGGCCTGGTCGCCCAGGCCGATCGCGCTGGAGTACGTGCCGGCGGCCGAGGTGGAGCTGCCCCAACCGATCGCGCTGCTGTTGGCGCCCTGGGCGTTGTTGCCGAGGCCGACCGCGGTGCTGCCGCCGCCGACGGCTGTGTTGTTCACGCCGAACGCGGAGTCGTTGTCGGTGAAGCCTGCGTCGCCGCCGTTGTCGAAACCCATGCCAGCCGTGTTGTTCACGCCGAACGCGCTGCTGTCCTTGCCATTCGCGTGGTTGTAGCGGCCGACCGCGGTATCGTTGCTGCCCTGGTAGTAGCTGCTGCCGAAGTGGAAGGCCCCGCCGGCGTCGTTGCTGAAGCCGAACGCGCTGCTGCTGGCGCCGCGAGCCAAGTTGCCGTGTCCGAACGCGCTGCTGCGATAGCCGGACGATGTGTTGCCCTGGCCGACCGCGGAACTGTCCTTGCCGCTCGAACTGTTGAAGTCGCCGAAGGCGCTGCTGAACTGGCCCGAGGCGGTGTTGTCGCGGCCGAAGGCGCTGGTGCGGTCGCCCGTGGCGCTGTTGCCGAGTCCGACTGCCTCGGCGTAAGTACCGGCCGCCGAGGTGTAGTTGCCCCAGCCGATCGCGCCGCTGTCGGCGCCCTTGGCGTTGTTGCCGAGGCCGAACGCGCTGCTCGCGTTGCCCGACGCCGTGTTGCGGTAGCCCACGGCGCTGCTGTTGCCGCCGTTGGCGGTGTTGCCGGAACCGATCGCGCTGTCGTTGTTGGTGAAGTAGGCCTTGCTGTTGTAGGCGAAGCCCTGGCCGGCGGTGTTGCCCTGACCGATCGCCGAGCTGCTGTTGCCCTGTGCGGTGTTGTAGCGGCCCATCGCCACCGCGCCGCTGGCGTGGTAGTCGGTGCTGTTCAAGGTGTAGGTGCCGCCGGCGTTGTTGCGGTAGCCGAACGCGCTGCCGCGGTAGCCAAGCACGGTGTTGTTCATGCCCACGCCGCTGGCGCGGTAGGCCTTGACCACGTTGCCCTGTCCGATCGCGTCGCTGTCGCCGCCGTACACGCTGTTGTAGCCGCCGATCGCGCTGCTGCGGAGGGCGTTCGGGCCGGTGTAGTTGCGCGTGCCCATCGCCGAGCTGTGGTAGCCATTCGCGGTGTTCTGACGGCCGAAGGCGTTGGCCTCGTAGCCGATCGCCTTGTTGTAGTCGCCCACCGCGGTCGACGCGAAACCGCTCGCGGTGTTGAATCCGCCGACCGCGTTTGCGTAGGTGTTCGACGCGGTGTTCTGGCGACCGAGCGCATCGGAGTTCTTGCCCGATGCGGTGTTCGCGCGACCGATCGCGCTGCTGTCCTGACCGGACGCATAGTTCGCGCTGCCGAACGCGCTGGAGGTGTCGCCGGTGGTCTTGTTGGCGTAGCCGACCGCGCTGCTGTTGCCGCCGTAGGACTTGTTGCTGTTGCCGAGCGAGCTGTCGCCGCTGGTGAACTGGGCGCCGCTGCCGGTATCGAAACCCTTGCCGGCGATGTTGTTCTGGCCGATCGCCGCGCTGAAGTTGCCGTTGGCCAGATTGCCGCGTCCGACCGCGACCGCGTTGATCGCATGATAGTACGTGCTGTTGTCAGAGTAGCTGCCGCCGGCGTTGTTGCGATAGCCGAAGGCGACGTCGTTACCGTTCGTCGTGGTGTTGCGGTAGCCGAACGAGCTCGAATTCGTGCCACCGCTGGTGTTGCCCTCGCCGACCGCCGAACTCTGGACGCCGCTGCTGACGTTGCCGCTGCCGAACGCGATCGAGCTGGTTCCGTACGTGGTGTTGAAGCGGCCGAACGCGGCCGAATCGAGGCCGTACGTCTTGTTGCTGCGGCCGATCGCGCTGCTGTAGCTCGCGTAGGTCTTGTTGCCGAAGCCGATCGCCGAGCTGGCCGTGGCGGTGGCCGACGTGTAGTTGCCGGTACCGAACGCGCTGCTGCCGCTGCCCTTGCTGTCGTTGTTGCTGCCCACCGCATTGCTGCCGGTGCCCGCGGACGTGTTGCCCTGGCCCATCGCCGAGCTGTAGTTGCCCGAGGACGTGTTGTTGCGGCCGACCGCGATGCTGAAGTCGCCGCTCGCCGTGCCACCCGTGCCCAGGTCCGCGGCCGTGTTGCCCGTGGCCGTGGTGCTGTTGCCGATCGCGCTGCTGCCGCTGCCGCTGGCCGTGTTGTTGCGGCCGACCGCGCTGCTGTAGGTGCCGCTGGCGGTATTGAAGCTGCCGAACGCGCTCGCGCGATTGGCCGAGGCAGTGTTGGAATCGCCGACCGCGTTCGCCCCGAGCGCGCTGGCGGTGTTGTTCAGGCCGAACGCGTCGGAGAAGTTGTAGGTCGCCTTGTTGCCGAGACCGAAGGCCACCGAGTTTCCGCCGGTCGCCTGGTTGTTGTAGCCGACCGCCGAATCGTTGTTGGTGAAATAGCCGGTCGTGCCGTTGTTGAAGGTCCCGCCGGCCGTGTTGTTGTGGCCGATCGCGCTGCTGCCGTTGCCCTTGGCGTAGTTGCCCTGGCCGATCGCGCTGCCGCCGCCGGAGGTCGTGGTGACGCTGTTGTACGTGTACGACGCGCCGGCCTTGTTGTCCTTGCCGATCGCGCTGACGCCGCCACCTTGCGCGGTGTTGTCCACGCCGACCGCACTGCTGTACGTGATCCCGGCGGCCGTGACGTTGCCGCGACCCATCGCCGCGGTGTTGTCGCCGTTGGCGGTGTTGTTGGCGCCGAACGCACTGCTGTTCCCGCCATTGCTGGTGTTGTTGTGGCCGATCGCGCTGCTGTCGTCGCCGTTGCTGGTGTTGCTGGTGCCGATCGCGCTGCTCGCGACGCCGATCGAATGGTTGTAGTCGCCGATCGCGTTGCTGTAACGCCCGTAGGCGTGGTTGCGCCGGCCGAAGGCGCTGCTGTCGCCGCCGTTGGCGATGTTGTACACGCCGAACGCGCTGTCGTTGTAGGTGAAGTGCACGAAGCTGTTGGTGTCGACGACGGCCTTGCCGGCGACGTTGTCCTTGCCGAAGGCGCTCGCGCCGATGCCATCGGCCTTGTTGTGGCGGCCGATCGCGCTGGAGTTTCCGGCCTGGTAGGTCTGGCCGGTCGAGGTCGTGGTGTTGTAGTGGTAGAAGTTGGCTCCGGCCTCGTTGGCGACGCCAATCGCGCTGCTCAGGCTGCCGGTGGTGGTGTTGGAAACACCCATCGCGGCGCTGAAGCTGTTGGACGTCGTGTTGTAGTAGCCCACGGCCACCGCCCGGGTGGAGGAAGCCGTGTTCCTGGAGCCGATGGCGCTGCTGTCGTAACCCGACGCGCTGTTGCGGTCGCCGATCGCGTTGCTGTCGGCGTAGCTGGCGGTATTCCGGTTGCCGAAGGCGGTGCTGTTGCTGCCCGACGAGGTGTTCCGGTAGCCGAACGCGGCGCTGTTCTCGCCCGACGCCGTGTTCCTGTAGCCGAACGCGCTGCTGAAGCGTCCGTCCGCGGTGTTGTCGTAGCCGAACGCGCTGTCCTCGACGTAGGAGGCGGTGTTCTGGTAGCCGAACGCGCTGCTCTTGGTGTAGCCGGCGGTGTTCTTGCCGCCGAAGGCGCTGCTGTTGCCGCCGGACGAGGTGTTGCGGTAGCCGACCGCGGCGCTGTTCCTGCCCGACGAGGTGTTCTTGTAGCCGAACGCGCTGCTGAAGTGTCCGCTGGCCGTGTTCTCGTAGCCGAACGCGCTGTCGGCAACGTACGACGCGGTGTTCTTGTAGCCGAAGGCGCTGCTGTGGTTGCCGCTGGCCGTGTTGCCGTAGCCGAAGGCGCTGGCCTTGTTGTAGCTGGCGGTATTGTTGTTGCCCACCGCGCTGGTCTGGAAGGCGGAGGCGGTGTTGTTGTATCCGACCGCGTCCGCGCCCTGGGCGCCCGCCGTGTTGAAGTCGCCGAGCGCAGCGCTGCCGACGCCCGTGGCGCTGTTCCTGTAGCCGATCGCGCTGGCATCGGTGTTGTAAGCGTGGTTGCCGGTGCCGATCGCGCTCGAACCGGTGTAGGTCGTGATGTTCAGATAGCCGATCGCGCTGGAGTTCGCGCCGTGGGTGATGTTGTCGACGCCCAGTGCACTGCTGTTCGTGCCGAGTGCCTGGTTGCTGAACCCGAAGGCGGCCGAGCCAGTCGCATAGGCCTCGTTCCCGTAACCCACCGCGGAACTGCCGGCGGCTGTCGCCTGGTTGGCGTAACCGACCGACGTGCTCTTGTTGTTGGTGGCGCCATTCCTGAATCCGACCGCAGTGCTCGATGCGCCGGCCGCCGTGTTCTGGTTGCCGATCGCCGAGCTGCCGCTGCCCGAGGCGGTGTTCTTGTAGCCGATCGCGCTCGCGTTGGTGTTCGACGCGGTGTTGTAGCTGCCGATCGCGTTGGCGTTCGTGTAGGCCCCTGCCGCGCCGCCGCTGGTTCCGACCGTGTTGTTGTTGCCGATCGCGTTGCTGTTGCTGGCGCTCGCATAGGCGGTGTTGGCATAGCCGACGGCATTGCTGTAATCGCCGAAGGCATTGTTGAAGTTGCCGATCGCCGAGGCACCCTTGCCGGTGGTGTAGTTGCCGCCGCCGATCGCATTGCTGCCGTAGCCGTACGCGCGGTTGCCGCCGCCGATCGCGACGCTGTAGTCGGCCGTCGCGACGTTCTGGAGGCCGAGGGCGGCGCTGTAGTTGCCGCTCGCCGCATTGCCGGAGCCGACCGCCGCGCTGTAGTTGCCCAGCGCGACGTTGCCCACGCCGACTGCGGCGCTGTAGTTTCCATAGGCCCGGTTCGCCACGCCCACCGCGGCGCTGTAGTTCCCGCCGGCCGTGTTGTAGGTGCCGAGCGCTGTGCTGTAGTTGCCGTTGGCGACGGAAGCGATGCCGAATGCCGAGGCGTAGTTGCCGCCAGCCGACGTGTACATCCTGCTGCTCGTGGTCGTGTTGTACAGCCAGCCGCCGACGGCGACGCTGTTCCTGCCCGATGCCGAGCTGCCGGCGCCGATCGCCGTCGAGTAGTCGCCTCCCGCGTAGTTGCCCATGCCGAACGCGCTGCTGCCCTTGCCGGCGGCGATGTTGTTCCTGCCGACGGCGGCGGAGTAATAGCCGCTGGCGCTGTTGTTGGCGCCGACGGCGAGGCTGTTCGTGCCCGAGGCCGAATTGGCCAGGCCGATCGCCGCCGAACCCGCACCGTTCGCGCTGTTCTCGTAGCCGACCGCGAGGCTGTTCGTTCCGCCCGCGCCGATGTAGTTGGCGCCGCCGAAGGCGCTGCTGTAGTCGGCCTGGGTCTGGTTGCCCCAGCCGAAGGCGTTGCTGCCGGCGCCGCTGGCCTGGTTGTAGTGGCCCACCGCGCTGCTGCTCGTGTTGCTGGCGGTGTTGTTGAAGCCGAGCGCGCTGCTGTTGTCGCCGGAGGCGTTGTTCTTGAAACCCACCGCGCTGCTGTTGGCGCCGCTGGCCGCGTTGTAGTAGCCGATCGCGCTGCTGTAGGTGTTCGATGCCGTGTTCCGGTAGCCGATCGCACTGCTGTAGTTGCTCTGGGCCTGGTTGTTGACGCCCAGCGCGCTGCTGCTGCTGCCTCCGGCGTAGTTGCCGGCGCCCAGGGCGCTGCTCTGCGTGCCCTGCGCAGTGTTCTTGTATCCGACCGCGCTGCTGCTGCCGGACGCCGTGTTTTGGTATCCAATCGCGCTGCTGTTGCCGCCGTTGGCGGTGTTCTTCGCACCCACGGCGCTGTCGTAGCCGGCGCCGGCGTAGTTGTTGTTGCCCACCGCGCTGCTGTTGTCGCCGTTGGCGGTGTTCTTGTAGCCAAGCGCGCTGCTGTTGCTGCCATTGGCGGCGTTGGTGAAACCGAGCGCGCTGCTGTTGGTGCCCGAGGCGCTGTTCTTGTAGCCCACCGCGCTGCTGCCGCCACCGCCTGCCGTGTTGTAGTAGCCCACGGCGCTGCTGCTGCTGCCGGTGGCGCTGTTCTTCGCACCGATCGCGCTGCTGTTGCCGGCGCTGGACGAGGTGTAGTTGTTGCTGCCCACGGCGCTGCTCGAGTCGCCCTGGGCGTTGTTCTGGTATCCGAGCGCGCTGCTGCTGTTGCCGTAGGCTCTGTTCTTCGCACCGATCGCGCTGCCATTGTTGGCGTTGGCGGCTGTGTAGTTGTTGCTGCCCACCGCGCTGCTCGAGTCGCCCTGCGCAGTGTTCTGGTATCCGAGCGCGCTGCTGCTGTTGCCGTAGGCTCTGTTCTTCGCACCCACCGCACTGCCGTTGCTGGCGCTGGCCGCGGTGTAGTTGTTGCTGCCGATGGCGTTGCTTGCGTAGCCCAGGGCGTTGTTCTGGTAGCCGAGCGCGCTGCTGCTGCCGCCCTTGGCCGTGTTCTTCGCGCCCACGGCGCTGTCGTAGCCGGTGCCGGCATAGTTGTTGTTGCCCACCGCGCTGCTGTTACTGCCGCCGGCGTAGTTGTTGCTGCCCACGGCGTTGCTGGCCGTGCCCTGGGCGTTGTTGTGGTAGCCGAGCGCGCTGCTGTCGTCGCCACCGGCGGTGTTGTACGCGCCCACCGCGCTGCTGCGCTGGCCCGACGCGGTGTTCAGGTAACCGATCGCACTGCTCTGGTCGCCGCTGGTGTAATTGTTCGCGCCCACGGCGCTGCTGGTGCTGCCGTGACTGCTGTTCTGGTAACCGACCGCGCTGCTGCTGTCCCCGTAGGTGATGTTCTTCGCGCCCACGGCGCTGCTGGTCGCGCCATGGGCGCTGTTCTGGTATCCGAGGGCGCTGCCCTTGCTCCCGTCGGCGTAGTTGTTCGCGCCCACGGCGCTGGCCTGCTTGGCGTAGGTCCCGTTCTTGTAGCCGATCGACACGCCTGCTGCATCGGCGTAATTCTTGTAGCCGACCGCCGTGCCGCCCTTGCCGTGGGCCGCGTTGACGTAGCCAAGGGCACTGGCGTTCGCGGCCGAGGTGGAATTGCCGAAGCCCAACGCGCTGGCGCGATCGCCGTAGGCATTGTTGTTTGCGCCCAGGCCGCTGGCGTATTCGCCCACCACGACGTTGTTGTTGCCGACAGCGGTCCCGTAGAAGTAGGAATGCGGTGCACCGTTGCCGACCTGGTTGTGGCTGCCCACGGCGACGCCGTCGTGCGCGTTGCCGTAGACGGTGTTCTTGTACCCGGCCGTCAGGCTGTAACTGCCATCAGCGTAGTTCTTGAAGCCCACCGCGGTGGCGTACTTGCCGTCCGCCGTGTTCTTGAAGCCGACCGCCGTGGCCTTGGATCCGCTGGCCGTGTTCAGGTAGCCGAAGGCACTGGTCTGGATGCTCGAAGCGGTGTTCTTGTAGCCGAAGGCGCTGCTCTTGTTGCCGGTGGCGACATTGCGGTAGCCGAAGGCGCTGCTGTCGCCGCCGTAGGCGTTGTTGTTCACGCCCACCGCGCTGTCGTTGGAGGTGAAGCCGACAGCATATCTTCCGGCCACGTTGCCGTTGCCGAGCGCCGTGCTGTCGTTGCCCTTGGCGTAGTTGTAGTTGCCGACCGCGCTGGATCCGGTGGAAACGACCGCGCCGACTTTCGCGTCCGCCTGGTTTTCCATGCCCAGGGCGGTCGCCTGGCTGCCCAGGACCGTGTTGGCGTAACCGAAGGCGCTGTTTTCGAGGCCGTTCGCGAGGTTCTTGGAGCCGACCGCCGTCGAATTGAAGCCGTAGGTGATGTTCTCGTAGCCGACCGCCGCGTCGCCCTTGTTGTGCGCGTAGTTGATGAAGCCGACGGCCGTGCTGTTGGTGCCCTTGGCGTAGTTGATGTAGCCGACGGCGGTACTGGCGGTCGCCGAGGCGGTATTGCCGTACCCGAAGGCGTTGCTCTTAGCGCCCGAGGCGATGTCGTTGTAACCGCAGGCGGTCGCCTTGCTTCCGCTGGCCGAGCTGCCGGCGCCCGCGCAGGAGGTGATGCCCGCCTGCGCCGGCATCGGCGCGATCAGGCCCACGGTGTCGATCGCGAACAGGATGGAAAGCGAAAGCAGCGCGAGCTGGCGGCCTTTGACGGTGTTCATTGCGATGTCCCCTTGACGGTGCGTTACGCGCCGCATGGAGCACAGGCTCTGCCTGCTGCTGCTTGAGCGGCGCGGTGATCGAATATGGATTGTTCGCGCGCATCGCCCCCCGCCCCCCCAAGGGCCCCGTGGGCGATTAACGCGCACACACTATCCTCCCATCCCCCGATCCGCTGCAAGTGTCGGAATATGAAGAAAATTGTTCAAAGAGGATTTCTTAACGAGATTGGCCGGCGCAACGGATTCGAGCGAGGAAACCGGACATCAGGTGCTGCGCGGCTTGGCGCGGTGGGTCGCGGTCGCGGTCCACGGCTCGTCGGGCCACGGGTGAGCGGCCGGGTTGGCCGATGTCCGGCGGACATCGGCGCGGACGCGAACGCCCGGAGCATGGAATGCGCAGGGCCGGAGCAACACGGGGAGGCAAGGATGCCGAACCGATGTTGCCGGCGGCAGCCGTGGCCACCTCAGGTCCCGCGCGGCTTGGCGCGGTGGGTCGCGACGGCCGTCCACGGGTCGTCGGGCCACGGATGCCGCGGGTAACGGCCCTTCATTTCCTTTTTCACCTCGGGATAGGTGCGGTCCCAGAAACCGCGCAGGTCCTGCGTGACCTGCAGCGGCTTGCCGCCGGGCGAGAGCAGGTGCAGGGTCAGCGGCACGCGGCCGTCGGCGATGCGCGGGGTGTCGGCAAGGCCGAACAGTTCCTGCAGCTTGACCGCGAGCACCGGGGCGATGGGTGCGCCGGCGTGGTCGTCGTAGCCATAGTCGATCGCGCGCTGCTGACCGGACGGCACTTCGATGCGGACCGGCGCGAGGGTGTCGATGCGCGTGCGCAGGCTCCAGGCCAGCGGCGACTTGAACGCCTCGGACAGGGCCTGCTCGTCGAGCGCGTCGAGCCGGGTCTTGCCGGCGAGGGCCGGCAACAGCCATTGCCTGCGGGAAGCGAGCAGGGCTGGATCGGACAGGTCCGGAAGGCCGAGTTCGGGCATCCATGCGCGCAGGCAGCGCACGCGTGCGCGCCATTGCGCGAGGGCTTCCGTCCACGGCAGCGCGCCCAGGCCGAGTTCGCCGATGGCGTCGCACAGCGCCTGCGCGGCCTGCTGCGGATCGATCCGGCCGGCCGGTTTCGAGGCGAGCACGATGGCGTCGAAGCGCTTTTCGCGGCGCGAGACCAGCGCGCGCGCCGCCGCATCCCAGCGGACGACGTCGGTTTCCGCGAAGCGCTCCGGGAATTCGCGCTCGAGGCGCACCTCGTCCAGTGGCGCGGCGCGCAGGACCTGCGCCTCGCGCGGCATCCTGCCGCCCGCTGCGGCTGCGCCGTCGTCGCGCAGTTCGGAAATGACGATCCACGGCTCGCCGTACAGCGCGCTGTCGGGGAACAGGCGCGCGCTGCGGCCGAAAGCGAGCTGGTAGCGATGCGGGTCGTTGCCCGATTGCCTTGCGATACGGTCGGGGAAGGCATGCAGCAGGACATCGCCAAGCAGATGGGCCGGGGCGTCGCGCGGCGGCGCGGCTTCGCAACGCAGGCGGCGGCGCCATTGCTTCGCGGCCTGGTCGATCGCGGCCAGCGCCGAACGCGATGCGTCGGGCCCGATGCGGCCGCTGCGGTACTGCGCGAGCGCCTGCCAGCGCTCGGCCAGCGCGTCCGAGCGCGAACGCAGCGGATCGCGCGCCTCGACGAGGGCCGCGAGGTCGCAGGCCAGCGCGCGTTCGGCCTCGCTGGTGGGTGCCAGCAGCATGGCGGCGAGGCGTGGATGCGTGCCGAGCGCGAGCATGCGCCGGCCGAGCGGCGTGATCGACATCGCCTGCCGATCGTCCCGGGCCTGTCGAAGGAGCGCGCCCAGTCGCACCAGCAGGTCGCGCGCGGCGGCGAGCGTGCCGGGCGGCGGTGGATCGAGGAAGCGCAGGTTCGCCTCGCCCCAGGCGGCGAGCTCGAGCGCGAGGCCGGACAGATCGACCTGCGCGATTTCGGCGCGCCGCTGCAGTTCGAGCCGCTGCGATTCCGGCCACAGGCGGAAGGCATGACCCGCCGCGACGCGCCCGGCGCGGCCAGCGCGCTGGTCGGCAGAGGCCTGCGAGATCGTCACGGTCTGCAGGCGCGAGAAGCCCGAGTTGGGATCGAAGCGCGGTTCGCGCGCCAGGCCGCTGTCGATCACCACGCGCACGCCCGGCAGGGTGACCGACGATTCGGCGACGTTGGTGGCGAGCACGACGCGGCGCTCGCCGGGATCGTGCGGTGCGAGCACGGCCGACTGCGCCTCGATCGGCAGCTCGCCGTGCAGCGGCATCACCGCGATGCCTGCAAGGGCGGGCACATCCACGAGGATCTTCTGCACCTGCGCGATCTCGCGCTGGCCCGGCAGGAAGACCAGCACATCGCCCTCGTGCTGCGCGAGCGCGTGCTCGACTGCGCGGCGCACATGCGCGGCCAGCGGTTCCGTCCGATCGTCCTGAGCCTGTCGAAGGACGCGCCGCGCCGGGAAATGCGCGATCGCCACCGGGAACGCGCGCCCTTCCGAGCTCAGCCGCGGCGCATCGAGGAAGGCCGCCAGGCGCTCGCCGTCGAGCGTGGCCGACATCGCGACGATGCGCAGGTCCGCGCGCAACTGCGCCTGCACGTCGAGCGCGAGCGCCAGGCCGAGGTCGGAAGCCAGATGGCGTTCGTGGAATTCGTCGAACAGCAGCGCACCGATGCCTTCGAGCCCGCTTCCGCCCAGTTCGGGATCGTCCTGCAGCATGCGGGTGAGGATGCCTTCGGTGACGACCTCGATGCGCGTACGCGCCGAGACCTTGTTCTCGAAACGGATGCGATAACCGACGATGCCGCCGACCTCTTCGCCGAGCTGCCTCGCCATGAACGTCGCCGCCGCGCGCGCGGCGACGCGACGCGGTTCGAGCACCACGATCTTCCGGCCTTCCAGCCACGGCGCATCGAGCAGCGCCAGCGGCACCTGGGTGGTCTTGCCCGCGCCCGGCGGCGCTTCCAGCACCAGGCGCGGGTGCGCTGCCAGCGATCGTTCGATCGCGGGCAGCAGGGCGGCGATGGGGAAGTCGGAGCGATCCACCGTGACAGTCTAATCGGCGCGCTCGGATAAACTGTCGCGATGCACCTGATCGACATCGGCGCCAACCTCACCCACGACAGCTTCGACCACGATCGCGACGCGGTGCTGGCGCGCGCGCGCGCGGCCGGCGTGGCGCGCATGATCGTCACCGGCGCGAGCCGCGAGCATTCGCCGAAGGCGCTGGAGCTTGCCCGCGCGCATCCGGGCGTCCTGTACGCGACCGCCGGCGTGCATCCGCACCACGCGACCGAATACACCGACGAATGCGACGCGCAAATGCGCGCCTTGCACACCCACCCCGAGGTTGTCGCAGTCGGCGAATGCGGCCTCGACTACTTCCGCGATTTCTCGCCACGCCCGGCGCAGCGGCGCGCGTTCGAGCGCCAGTTGCAGGTCGCCGTCGACACCGGCAAGCCACTGTTCCTGCACCAGCGCGACGCGCACGCCGATTTCGTCGCGATGATGAAGAACTTCGGAGGCCGCATCGGTCCCGCGGTCGTGCACTGCTTCACCGGCACGCGCGAGGAACTGTTCGACTGCCTCGACCACGACTGGCACATCGGCATCACCGGCTGGCTCTGCGACGAGCGCCGCGGCCTGCACCTGCGCGAGCTGGTGAAGCACATCCCCGCGAACCGGCTGATGATCGAGACCGATGCGCCCTACCTGCTGCCGCGCACGGTCAAGCCCGCGCCTTCGCACCGGCGCAATGAGCCGATGTACCTGGCGCACATCGTCGCGGAGCTCGCGCGCGACCGCGGCGAGGAGGTCGCGGCAGCGGCTGCTGCCACCACGGCGACGGCAGCCGATTTTTTCCGGATCGACCGGCCTCAGTCCTGATCCGGAGAAGCGATCTCGTCGGGCCGGCGCAGGTCGATGTCGCGTCCATCCACGCGCAGGTCGAGGCTCTGGTAGTGCCAGCGACCGGCGCGGCCCGTGCCTTCCACGTGGAGCACGCCCGAATGGATCGAGCCTGTCACCGGGATGTCCAGGTTCGCGTCCGATTCGCCGTCGTACGTGTGCATCGAACCGCTTGGCCAGCCGGTGTTCACCGGTTCGCCCAGGACCTTCGTCGCCGCGGGGTCCGTGCGCAGGCGCGCGACCGCCGTGCGGTAGGGATCGCTGCCCTGCATCAGGGCATGCACGGCGAAGAAGATCACGCTCACCAGCGCGAAGGTCAGCACGAGCGTCGCCAGCAGCACGATCACCCCCCACTTGGCCCAGCTTCGCTGCACGCGGCGGAAGTGTTCGACGCTGTCCCAGCGCTTGTGCCGCCACGCCCATTCGTTGCCCTTCACGCCGAGCACGAACCACATCACCAGACCTACGATCGGCACGAGCGTCAGCAGCGCCAGCAGCACGTTGTTGCCGATGCCCCAGATCCAGGTCAGCAGGAAGGCGCCCCAGTTCCAGCCACGCAGCTCGGGCGGGACGACGGCGGTGTCGCCCTGGCCCGAGGTGTTTTCCATCGTCGTGTTGTCCATGGCGCCTCCGATGTGCGTGTACTACCGCACGGTCGGTCCCGGCTTGTTCTTGTCCTTGCCCTTGATGCCGAACAGCTTCCTGATGCCCGCGGCGATGGCCGCGAAGATGATGATCACGAACTTCTTCAAGGCCAGCAGGATCACGCCGATCTTCGCGAACAGCCCTGCCTTCGCGGCGATGCCGCCGGCGACCAGCGCGGCGACGCCGTAGGCAGCCATGTGATCGGTACTCGGATTGAAGTCGGCGTAGCGCTTGCCGGGTTCGAACGCGACCAGCGGCAGCAGGCGATTCATGCCATCACGCACGGTCGATAGGTTGCTGATGGGCGCTACCGCATTCAGGCTCAGGTAGCCGCTGCGCCCGAGTACGCGGATGTCGTAGTTGAGCGTGTGCTGGGGAATGCTCGGGGAGGATAGCTCGCGCGCCCAGACCAGTTTCTTGGCGACCGCGTCGTAGCGCGGTGGTTCGGCCCAACCAACGAGGTTGATCTCGGGCAGGTGCGCCTTGCGGCGCTCCACGTTCTCCGGTCCGTCCGAGTCCTTCATCTTCTGCAGCAGTTCGGCGTAGTCGATCTTCGCCGCATCGTCGTCCGCGACGTGGCCGTCGTCGGAGCGGACAATCACGACCGCCCACCGATTTGGATCGTCGAGCGCGACGCCGGCCGGCATCACCATGCCGATGATCTTGTCGCTGTGAGGGTTGCCCCACAGTTGCTCGACGACCTTGTCGGCGTCCTCGCGGCCGAGCACGCGGAAATCGTTGCCGAGGTGGAACTGCGCATCGCTGCCGGGCAGGGCGACCTCGCCCTGCTGGTAGTGCAGCGACGACTCGAACGCCTGCACGCGCGCATGAAGGTCGTCGTCACCCGCGGGCGAGGCTGCGTCCTGCGCGTGCAACGTGGCGGTGGCGGTCAGCAGCGCCGCGGTGGCCGCGGCGAGGAAGGTCTTGCGCATGGTGGCTCGTCCGATGGGTCCCCGCCACCATGCTGAGCGAGACGGCGGTCGCGCGCAAGCCGACCGCGCCACGGATCGTCGAGGTTTCAGGAACGCAGGCCCACGCCTCGCTTGAGCAGCCACAGTCCGAGCATCGCCAGCGCCACGGTGAAGCCGAGCATCAGCGCGAAAGCGACCCACAGCGGGATGTCGCTCACGTCGAGCAGGCTGTAGCGGAAGGCGTTGACCATGTAGAAGATCGGGTTCAGGTGGGTGGCCGCCTCCGCCCACGGCGGCAGCAGCTTCACCGAATAGAACACGCCGCCCAGGTACGTCAGCGGGGTGAGGATGAAGGTCGGCACGATCGCGATGTCGTCGAACTTCTTCGCGTACACGGCGTTGACGAAACCGGCCAGCGAGAAGATCGTCGCGCCGAGCAGGACCGTGGCGAACATCACCAGTGGGTGCGGCACGCTGAGCGGCGTGAAGCACCAGGCGATCGCCAGCACGATGACGCCGACCATCATTCCGCGCAGCACGCCGCCGGCGACGTAGCCGCCGAGGATCACCCAGTTCGGCATCGGGCTGACCAGCAGCTCCTCGACGTGGCGACCGAACTTGGCGCCGAAGAAACTCGAACTGATGTTGCCGTAGGCGTTCTGGATCACCGCCATCATCACCAGGCCGGGGACGATGAACTGCATGTAGGTGATGCCGCCCATCGTGCCGATCCGGCTGCCGACCAGCCGCCCGAAGATCAGGAAGTACAGGGTCATCGTGATCGCCGGCGGCACCAGGGTCTGCGCCCAGATCCGCAGGATGCGGGTGACTTCGCGGCGCGCGATGGTGGCGATCGCGGTGAGGTTGGCCTGCATCGGCGCGACCGGCGTATCCGACGGTAGTGGAAGCGTGGTCGGACTCATGCGTTCACTCCCTTGCCGGCGGCGGCGTTGTCCTCGCCGGTCAGGCGCACGAAGAGTTCCTCCAGCCGGATCGGACATGCCGTGCGCATCGAGCGCATCGAAGGCCGGAACTGCGTGGCGATCATCACGATGTTCATGCACCGGCTCCCTTGCCGGCAGCGGCGTTGTCCTCGCCGGTCAGGCGCACGAAGAGTTCCTCCAGCCGGTTGGACTTGGTGCGCATCGAGCGCACGCGGATGCCGGCGTCGTTGAACGCGGCGAACACGCGGTTGAGGTCCATCGCGCGCGGCATGTCGAGGTCGACCGTGTGGTCGTCGGTCGCGTGCAGGACGATGCCGTCGATATGCGGCAGCGTGGCAGGCAACTTTCCGTCGATGTCGAACAGGAAGCCCTCGACGTCGAGCTTGGCGAGCAGCGACTTGACCGTGCCGTTCTCGATGATCTGGCCATGGTTGATGATCGCCAGGTTGCGGCAGAGGTTCTCGGCTTCCTCGAGGTAGTGCGTGGTGAGGATCACCGTGGTGCCGGCGGCGTTGACCTCCCTGAGGGTCTTCCACATGCCGCGGCGGATCTCGATGTCGACGCCGGCCGTGGGCTCGTCGAGGATCAGCAGGCGCGGCCGCGTCATCATCGCGCGCGCGATCATCAGGCGCCGCTTCATGCCGCCCGAGAGCGTGCGCGACATCGTCTGCGCCTTGTTCGTCAGTTGCGCGCGCGCCAGCTCCTCCTCCGCGCGCACGATCGCTTCCGCGCGCGGCACGCCATAGAAGCCGGCGTAGTTCACGAGGATGTCGTGCGGCTTCTCGAACATGTTGAAGTTGATTTCCTGCGGCACCAGCCCGATCTCGCGCATGCACTGGCTGCGGTGCGCGGTCAGGTCGGTGCCGAACACGCGCACGTCGCCCGAGGTCTTGTTGACCAGCGAGCTGACGATCCCGATCAGGGTGGACTTGCCGGCGCCGTTGGGGCCGAGCAGGGCGAAAAAGTCGCCGGGCTCGACGCGCAGGCAGATGCCCTTGAGCGCCTCCACGCCGTTGGAATAAACCTTGCGCAGGTCGGCGACTTCCAGCGCGGGCACGGTTTCGACTGACGTGTTGCTTTCGGAACGGTCTGTCATGGCGATCCAGGACGCGCGGGCCAAGCAAGGAGCGCGCAGGGCCGTTAGTATATCGGGCCGGCCGCGGCCATCGCGGCAACGCAGTGTTGAGGATTTGTGCCCGTCCATTTCCCGATGAAGCTGGTATCGAGCCGCATGGTCGCGCCGACCGTGCGCCATCTCGCCTTCGTGCGCGATGACGGCCAGCCGCTCGATTTCATTCCCGGCCAGTTCGTCCAGGTGCATTTCCACTACGAGGACGGCACGCCGACCAAGCGCAGTTATTCGCTCGCGACCATCCACGACCACGCGATCGGGCCGGGCGAGGCGGTGGAGATCGCGGTGAGCTACGTCCAGGGCGGCGCGGCGACGAAGATGTTCGAGGCTCTGCGGCAGGGCGGCCACATCGAGGCCAGCGGGCCCTTCGGGCGCTTCTGCCTGATGCCGGCCGACGCGAACCGGCGTTACCTGCTGATCGGCACCGGCACCGGCGTGACGCCGTACCGGGCGATGCTGCCGATGCTGGCGCAGGCGATCGAACAGCGCGGCATCGAGGTCGTGCTGCTGTTCGGCGCGCGCCGGCCGGAGGAGCTGCTGTACGCCGACGATTTCCAGGCTTTCGCGGCGAAACATCCGCGCTTCCGCTTCGTGCCCTGTTTCTCGCGCGAATTGCCGGAGAATCCGCATCCAGATGTGCGCAAGGGCTATGTGCAGGAAGCCCTCGCCGAGTTCGCGCCGAATGGCGAAGGCGACATCGCCTACCTTTGCGGAAATCCGCTGATGGTGGACGCCTGCTTCGAGGCACTGAAGGGCTGCGGGTTGCCGGTGCCGCACATCCGCCGCGAGAAATACGTCAGTAGTAAATGAGCGTGGATGCGCCCATTCCGGACAGCACATCGTTGTACGGCAATCTGTAACTCGGCAGCTGGCTGCATTCGCAGGAGCAAAGCGTTCCGCGCTGACGCGCGGGTTACCTTCTCTTTCGGCGGCGGCAGAAAGGGACGCGCGCGTCAGCGCGAAACGCTTCTGATCCAGCCTCGGCCTGAGGGCCTCTGTAAAGGACGCTTGACAAGTTCAGAAGGCAGGCCTACGTTGCGTCCTGTCAAGCGTGCTTGACAGGCCATGGAAACCCGAATGCCGCATCCGATCCTCAAGAATTACCGGCGCAATCTCTGGATGCTGATGTCGGTCTACGTCGCGCTGATGCTGCTGGTGTTCCCGCTGGCGCGGCATGCGGATGGCAACGTGTTGAAAACGGTTTACGCCATGCTCTGCGTGTCGCCGGTGATCGCGGTGGTCTGGCTGATGGCGGCGCGGATCTGGCACAGCGACGAACTCGAACAGCGCTTGCACCTGATGGCGCTGAGCGTGGCCACGGGTGTCGTGGCGGTGGCCAGCCTGATCGGCGGATTCCTTCATTCGGTGCACGTGATCAGCGTCGATGGCGACATCCTGATCTGGGTATTTCCGGCCCTGTGCATGACCTATGGCCTGTCGCGCGTGCTGCTCGCGCGTCGCTACGGCGGCTCGGGCTGCGAGGAATGAAAAACCTCGTCCGCGAGCTGCGCGAGAGGCAGGCTTGGTCGCAGGGTGAGCTCGCGGAGCGACTCGAAGTCTCGCGGCAGACCGTCAACGCCATCGAGACCGGCAAGTACGACCCGAGCCTGCCGCTCGCTTTCCGCATCGCGAGACTGTTCCGTTCATCGATCGAATCGATCTTCACGCCGGGAAAGGACCTGTAGCCGTGACCATGCGCAACCTCTTCCGTATCACGCTGGCTGTCGCCGCCCTCGGCTACGTCGCCCGGGCGCGTTTCATGCCGGTCGGACACGCGCCGAACGCGCAGGCCTCGGCGACAGCGAACGCGGCTGCGCCAGTGTCCGCACCACGCACCCTCGGCAAGCTGGCCTTCCAGCCCTGCACCCTGGCCTCGAAGCTCGGGATCGGCACGATCGAGGCGCAGTGCACGAAGATGCAGGTGCCGGAGGATTGGGATCAGCCGCAAGGGCGCCGGATCGATCTCGCGATCGCGTGGGTGCCGGCGCGCAGCGCGGATGCGCCCGATCCGGTGTTCATGATCGCCGGCGGTCCGGGCCAGTCGGCGCTGGATTCCTACCCGTCCGTCGCTTCCGCCTTCGACGAGACGCTCAAGAAGCGCAGCGTGATCCTCGTCGACCAGCGCGGCACCGGCCACTCCAATCCCCTCGCCTGCGAGAACAAGCAGGGCAAGAAGATGAGCGAGGAAGAGCAGCAGGCGGCCGAGAACGATCCAGCCGCCATCCGCAAGCTCACCGAGGAGTGCCGCGACACGCTCGCGAAAAAGGCCGACCTGCGCCTGTACACGACCACCGATGCGCTGCGCGACCTCGACGCGGTGCGCGCGGCGATCGGCGCGGAGAAGATCGACATGGTCGGCATCTCCTACGGCACCCGCGTCGCGCAGCAATACGCACGCACCTATGCCGCGCACACACGCGCGGTCGTGCTCGACAGCGTCGCGCCGAACGAGCTGATCTTCGGCAACGACTTCGCGCGCAACCTTGACGACGCGCTGGCGCTGGAGTTCAAGCGCTGCGCCGGGGTACCCGCCTGCGCGCAGCGCATGGGCGATCCGAAGGCGCAGCTCGACAGCCTGCTGGCGCAGCTCAAGGCGCATCCGCAGCCGGTGGAATATCGCGATCCCCTGACCGGCGAATACACGCCGGGAACGCTCACGCGCGGCGACGTGGCGCTGGTGGCGCGCCTGTACGCCTACGAGCCGATCGCGCTGGCGACCCTGCCGCTCTCGCTCTCCGAAGCGATGAAAGGCCATTACGAATCGCTCAAGGCGCAGTCGAAGCTGGTCAGCGGCGACCTCGGCGATTCGATGATGGCCGGCATGCAGCTCTCGGTGATCTGCGCCGAGGACGCGGACGGTCGCAAGGTCGACCCGGCGCTCGCGGACAGCGTGCTCGGAAACCAGATGCTCGAAATCCTCAAGGAGCAATGCGCGATCTGGCCACGCGGCCAGCGTCCGGCGGATTTCCACGATCCGCTCGTCAGCGACCTGCCGATCCTCGTGCTCGAAGGCGAATTCGATCCGGTGACGCCGCCGCGCTACGGAGAGCAGGTGGTGAAGAACCTGAAGAACGGCCGCCTGCTGGTGCTGCGCGGCCAGGGCCACAACGTGATCGGCGTCGGCTGCATGCCGCGGCTGATGGCGCGCTTCCTCGACACCGCCAATGCGAAGGCCCTCGACGACCGCTGCCTGGCCAAGCTGCCTTACACGCCGCCGTTCACCAGCTACAACGGATGGGAACCATGAAAAGAACGTTCTGGCACGACCTCGCACCAAGCGCCGTGCTCGCGCTGGGCATCGTCGCGGGACAGGCCGCGCAGTCGGCGTTGAACGACGCTGCGGGCACATCGGTGCTGGCGTTCTCGCTGTTGTGCGCCGATGCGCTGTCGCTGCGGATGCGCCGGATGCCCGCGCGACCTTCGCCGGCCGCGGAGATTCTGGCGATTGCCTTCGTGTTCGCCGGTTGCCTCGCCCTGCAGCGCGAACCGGGGCACGACGGATCGCTGATCCCGCTGCTGGGCATGGGCGCGTGGACGGTGTTCTTCACGCAACGGCGCACGTCCTGCACGAACCCCGTTTCCCGATTCCCGCATTCCGGCCATACGCCATGATCGAAGCCAGAAACCTCCACAAGGCCTTCGCCAGCAAGACCGGCAAGGTGGTCGCCGTCGACGACGTGAGCTTCACCGCGCACGACGGCCAGATCACCGGACTGCTCGGACCCAATGGCGCCGGCAAGACCACGACGTTGCGCATGCTCTACACGCTGATGAAGCCCGAGCCGGGAAGCGTGAGCGTGGACGGCTTCGATTCGGTACGCGACGCCGAAGCCGTGCGCCGGCGCCTGGGCGTGCTGCCGGACGCCCGCGGCGTGTACAAGCGCCTGACCGCGCGCGAGAACATCGCCTACTTCGGCCGCCTCCACCAGATGCGCGAGGCCGAGATCGCGCAGCGCACCGCGCTGCTGTCGAAGGCGTTGGAGATGGACGACTTCATGGATCGCCAGACCGAGGGCTTCTCGCAGGGCCAGCGCACCAAGACCGCGATCGCGCGCGCGCTGGTGCACGACCCGATGAACGTCATCCTCGACGAGCCGACGAACGGCCTGGACGTGATGACCACGCGCGGCCTGCGCGACTTCCTGCGACATCTTCGCGACGAGGGCCGCTGCGTGATCTTCTCCAGCCACATCATGCAGGAGGTCGCCGCGCTCTGCGACCGCATCGTGGTGATCGCGCACGGTCGCGTGGTCGCGCAGGGCAGCGCCGACGAGCTGCGCACGCAGACCGGGCAGGACAATCTCGAGGACGCCTTCGTCAAGGCGATCGGCTCGGACGAGGGACTGCACGCATGAACGCCAATTCCGTCGCCGCGATGATCGTCGTGCTTTGCAAGGAACTGCGCGACCTGTTCCGCGACAAGCGCACCGTGCGCATCGCCCTGCTGATGGGGCCGATCTTCACGCCGCTGCTGATGCTCGGCATCATCTCGCTGACCGAGAAGCGCGTGAGCAGCCAGACGCAGACGCCGCTGGAGCTGCCCGTGATCGGCGCGCAGAACGCGCCCAACCTGGTCGCCTGGCTGGAAGGACAGAACGTCGACGTGCTGCCGCCGCCGGCCGATGCCGATGCGGCGATCCGCGACCAGGACAGCGACGTGATCCTGTCGATCGGCAAGGACTACGCGAAGGACTGGCGTGCGGGGATGCCGGCAAAACTGGAGATCATCCACGATTCGACCCGGCAGGATTCGGAGATCCCGGTGCAACGCCTGGAGAACCTCCTGCGTGCCTATGGCTCGACGATGGCCTCGCTGCGCCTGGTCGCGCGCGGCGTGAGCCCGGCGGTGACCGCGCCGATCCGGATCGCCCACCGCGACCTGTCCACGCCCGAGAGCCGGCGCGGCCTCGCCCTCTCCTTCCTGCCCTACCTGCTGATCCTCAGCGGCTTCCTCGGCGGCGCGAACCTGGTGATCGACGCGACCGCCGGCGAGCGCGAGCGGCAATCGCTCGAACCGCTGCTCGCCACGCCCTCGCCGCGCGCGGCGATCATGAGCGGCAAGATCGGCGCGGCCTGCCTGTTCGGCATGCTCAGCCTCGTGCTGACCCTGATCATGTTCAAGCTCGCTTTCACCTACGGGCCGACCACCGGGCTGAAGTTCGACGTCACCCTGATGACGATGTCCAAGCTGCTGCTGGTGCTGGTGCCGGTCGTGCTGCTGGGCACGACCCTGCTGACCCTGATCGCCGCCTCGGCCAAGAGCGTGAAGGAAGCGCAAGGCTACATGAGCGTGCTGATGCTGCTGCCGCTGATCCCGACCCTGGCGCTGATGGTCAACCCGATCAAGAACCAGCTCTGGCAATTCGCGGTGCCCTTCCTTTCGCAGAACCAGCTCATCATGAAGCTGCTGCGCGCCGAAGCGGTGAGTCCATCTGAATGGGGCGTCTACCTGTTGGCGGGCTTCGGCCTGGGCGTCGTGCTGTGGGCGATCGCGGCACGGCTCTACCACCGCGAGAGGCTGGCGATCTCGGCCTGAGGTTCGTCGCGCGCGGCGCGCACGAGATCCCGGAAACGACGAAGCCGGCTCAATGCCGGCTTCGTGTTCCACATGAGGGCGACCGTTGCGCGATCAGTTGCCCGGGTTGAACTGGAACGTCCGGCGTCCGGAAACCGACTCGCCCGGTGCCTCGAACCTCCACTTGCGGATCGCCTCGACCGCCGCCGCATCGAACACGCGCCGCGGGTTGCTGCTGACCACCGAAGCGCTGCTGACGCTGCCGTCGGCATCGACCGTGAAGGACACGGTGACCTCGCCGGAAACGCCATCGCGCAGCGCATCGCGCGGATAGGTCGGCTGCACGCTGCTGATCACCGCGGGCAACGCGCCGGCGGCGCGCGTCGGCTTCGGCGGCGGTGGCGGCGTTTCGACTGCTGGCGAGGGCGCTGCGGCAACCGGTTGCGGTGGCGGCGTCGCGGCATGGGCTGGCGCGGAAGGCGCGGTGTGCGTCGCCGCTGGCGGCGCCTGTGCGGCGGCCTGCGAGGCAGCCGCCGGCGAGGCCGCGGCTTTGGCCGCCGCCGCAGCCTTGTCGGCTTCGGCTTTCTTCTCGAGATCGGCCTGCGCCTTCTTGGCGGCGTCCTGCTGCTGCTTGAGTTCGTCGGCCGCTTCCTTCTGCATCATCGTGCGCAGGCGCGGCAGCGAAGGCGCATTCGCATCGACGCGTTCGAGCAGGGCGAAGATGCGTGCGGCTTCCTGGCGGCCCGGCTCGTCGCCCTTCTTGAGGTTCTGCTCGGTCGCGATCATCGCGTAGGGGAACAGGTCGGTCAGTGCCGACTTCACGCTTTCGTCGTTGGGATTGCGCGCGCGAAGCTGCATGTAGTATTCGATCGCGTTGTCGCCCGCCGGCGCATACAGGCGCTTCTCGTTTTCGGCGGTCTTGGCCTTGGTCAGCAGGTCCGCGTCGGTGTCGACGTGCGCGGCGGCCGGAGTCGCCGCTTCGGAGCCGGGCGATGCCTCGGCCGTACTTGCTGCCGGCGTGGCGGCAGGCGGAGCGGTCTTCTTGCCGCAACCGGCAATGCCCAATGCGGCAACGATCGCGACAGCCAATGCCGCGTTCCGCCAGCCTGCTCCCATCGTTTGCTGCTTCATGGACCACCTCGCGAATGAACCCGATGTTCCGAGTTTAACCAAATTTTTCGGCTGTGGTGTGCGCTCGGTCACTTGCCAATGCAGAAGCTGGAAAAGATCGCGCCGAGCAGGTCGTCGCTGCCGGTCGCGCCGGTCATCTCCCCCAGGACCTCCTGGGCGAGCCGCAGTTCCTCGGCGGCCAGTTCGCCGGCGCGATCGTGTTGCAGGCGGTGAGCCGCCAGGTCCAGGTGCACGCCGATCCGGCGCAGGGCATCCACATGGCGGGCGCGCGCGCTGAAGGCGCCTTCCGGACCCTCGCCGGCCACGCCCGCCGCCGCTTTCAGGCGCGCGCGCAGGGCTTCGAGTCCGTCACCGTTGCGGGCCGAGATCCACAGTGCGTCGTCGCGCGGCCCGGGCGGGGGCTGTTCCAGCAGGTCGATCTTGTTGTGGAGCCACAGGACGGCTGGCACTCCCGAGGCCAGTTCGGCCGCGAGCAGGGCCCGGCCCGGCCCGGGGTCGGTGGCATCGACGACGGCCAGGACCAGGTCGGCGAGCCCGAGTTCGCCGCGGGCGCGGCGCATGCCCTCGCGTTCGACCACGTCCGCGGAATCGCGCAGTCCGGCGGTGTCCACCAGGGTCAGGACGATGCCATCGACCTGCACCGTCTCGCGCAGCACGTCCCGGGTCGTACCGGGCTGGGCGGTCACGATGGCGCGATCGCTTCCGGCCAGCGCGTTGAGCAGGCAGGATTTGCCGGCGTTCGGCGGACCGACGATCACCACGTGCAGGCCGTCGCGCAATCGCTGCCCGCGCTCGGCTTCGGCGAGCAGGGCCGCGTGCAGCGAGCGCACCGCGGCGAGGCGATCGCGCAGGGCGGCGTCGGCGAGAAAGTCGATCTCCTCCTCGGGGAAATCGATCGCCGCCTCGATGTGCACGCGCAGCGCGGTCAACGCTATCAACAGCGCCTGCACGCGCTGCGAGAACACGCCATCGAGCGAACGCCGGGCCGCGCGTGCCGCCGCTTCGCTGCCGGCGGCAATCAGATCGGCGACGGCTTCCGCCTGGGCAAGGTCGAGGCGATGGTTGCGGAAGGCGCGTTCGGTGAACTCACCCGGACGGGCTGTTCGCGCGCCCAGCTCGAGGCAGCGGGACAATAGCTGGCGCAGCACGACCGGGCTGCCGTGTGCCTGCAGCTCGACGACGTCTTCGCCGGTGTAGGAGCGCGGCGCCGGGAAGCCCAGCGCGATGCCGTCGTCGATGACCTCGCCGTCGGCCGCGCGGAATTTTACGTGGTGCGCGTGGCGCTGCCGCAGCCTGCGGCCGCAGATCGCCTGCCCGATAGTGAGCGCGCTTGGACCGGACAACCGCACCACCCCGATGCCGCCCGCGCCAGCGGCCGTGGCGATCGCGGCAATGGTATCGGTCGACGGCATGGGCGCGCGGCGCGCGGCGGATTCCGCGCCGCGATCAACCCTTCCTGTTTCCGGCCGCCGGCGTGCCGTGCTTGCGCATCAGCCACCACTGCTGGAGCAGGCCCAACGAGCCGTTGGTGACCCAGTAGAGCACCAGGCCGGCGGGGAAGAAGGCGAACATCACGCCGAATACCAGCGGCATCGCCTGCATCATCTTCCGCTGCATGGGATCCATTCCCGGCGTTGGCGTCAGCCGCTGGGTCGCGAACATCACGATCAGGTACAGGGCGGGCAGGACGAAGTACGGGTCGGGATCGCTCAGGCTGTGGATCCATCCCATCCACGGCGCATGCCGCAGCTCGACGCTGTAGAGCAGCACGCGGTAAAGGGCGAGGAACACCGGGATCTGGACCAGCAGCGGCAGGCAACCGCCGGCCGGATTGATCTTCTCCTTCTTGTACAACTCCATCATCGCCATGTTGTACTGCTGCTTGTCGTCGCCGTAGCGCTCCTTGAGCGCCTCCAGCCGCGGCTGCATGGCGCGCATCTTGGCCATGCTGCGGAACTGCGCGTCGGACAGCTTGTACATCACCAGCTTGATCAGCAGCACGAGCAGGACGATCGACCAGCCCCAGTTGCCGATCAACCAGTGGATCTTCGAGAGCAGCCAGTAGATGGGCAACGCGAAGGTCTTGAACCAGCCGTAGTCGACGGTCAACTCCAGGCCCGGCGCGACCTTGGGCAGCACGTCCTGCAGCGACGGACCGACGTACAGGCGCGAATCGCTGGCATGGCTGCCGCCGGCCGGCACCACGATCGCCGGGCCGAGCGCGGCGATGCTGTAGTAGGTGGCGCCGTTGACCGTCTTCGACTCGGTCGACAGCTTGGTGGCTTCCTTCGGATCGGGGATCCAGGCGGCTAGGAAATAGTGCTGCACCATCGCCATCCAGCCGCCGGTGACGGTCTTGTCCGGCGACGGGGCGTACGAAGACAGCTTGAGCGTTTCGTACTTGTCCTCGGGGCTGTACCAGGCTGCGCCGACGAAGGCGTAGGACTCGGGATTGGTCATGCCGCCGCCGGCGTTCTTGATGATCGGCGGGACCCGGCGCAGCCAGCGGTAATCATTACCGGACCATGCAACCGTGCCGGCGTTGCGGATTTCCTCGTGCAGGTCGATGACGTAACTGCCGCGATGCAGGGTGTAGGTTTTCCTGACCTGCAATCCGCTCGCATCCGTCCAGAGGAAGGACTGCGAGACGCTGTCGCTGCCGCTGGCGAGCTGGTTCCCGCCGCGGCCTTCGACCTGATAGGCGGAGGTGTAGGCCGGGGCATGCCCGCTGGCGCTGACCAGGCCGGATTCGGCGACGAAGAAATCCGAAGGCTCCGAATCGAGCAGCTTGATCGGGCGGCTGGCATGGTCGCCGGTCTGCCCGTAGGCCAGCAGTTCCGCGCCAACCAGGCTCGCGCCGAGCGGATCGAGGCGCAGTCGCAGCACGTCGTTGCTCAGATCGACTGGTGGCGCTGCGCTTGCGGAAGGCGGTGCTGCCGGCGCGACCGTACCGGCCACCGCAGAGGTCGACGCTATCGGCGGCGTCGGTGTCGGCGGCAAGGGTGCTGCGACGCCAGATGGACTGGCGGACTGGCTCGCAATCGGGCTTTCAGCCTGCGGTGGCGGCGCATGGTCCTGTTCCCAGGCTTGCCAGCACAGGAAGGCCAGCGTCAACCACGCGAACAGCAGGAAGGTACGGGTCTGGTTCATCGGTTGGATTCTTCCGGGCACTGCTCGGGCCGGGTAACGGACCCGGCCGGGCGCCTGCATGGGATCATTGTGTCGGGTCGCGCGGAGGCGGCGGGTCGGGAGCCGCCGGTTTCGGCGCGCGGATGGGCATTGTGGGGGCTGAACCTTCCGGCTTCAACGCGCCAGCGCGTCGCCACAGCGAATCGAGCACTTCACGCAACGCGTTCGCCGGAACGGCGACGACGTCCCGCTGTGCCACCAGGACATAGTCTCCTGGCAACAGCCACGGACGAAGCTTGCGGAAATTCTCGCGGACGATGCGACGGATACGGTTGCGGTCGACCGAGCGTGGCGCCACACGCTTGGGAACGGAGATGCCCAACCGCGCCTGATGGATGTCGTCGCTACCCGTTGCGGTCTCTGCTGCGTCGTCCCGCCGCACGTGCAGGCGAAAAACGGCCGCGTTGATGCGGCGCCCTTGCTGGAAGACGCTCTGGAACTCGTGGGGTTTCTTCAGTCGCGCTGCGTGCGGAAATCCGCTGCCTGCTGGTGAGTCCGCGGGCACGACATGCTTCCGGTGGCGCTGCGTCAGGCAGCGCGAACGGCGTCAGACCGCGAGGCGGGCGCGGCCCTTGGCGCGGCGGCGGGCCAGCACCTTGCGGCCGTCTGCGGTCTTCATGCGCGCACGGAATCCGTGGTCGCGCTTGCGCTTGAGGTTGCTGGGCTGGTAGGTGCGCTTGGTGGCCATGGCGTGGCGCTCGGCTTTGCGAAGTCAAGACCATCGACTATAGCTGACCGACCGCTTGTGCGCAAGGCGCGCGCGCTTGGCACTGCGACCAGCTCGCGGTTAGACTGCGGATAATCCCGATGTCCACGTCTGCGGCGTTCGCGTCGCGAAACGAGTCTTTTCGTTCCGATGCTATCCGTCTGGCCCCGCTGTCTGGAACGCCTGGAGGCCGAATTGCCGGCCGAGGACGTGCACACGTGGCTCAAGCCCCTGCAGGCCGACGAGCGGGAAGACCGCCTGACCCTGTATGCGCCCAACCCCTACGTCGTCGACGAGCTGCGCGCGCGCCATCTGCCGCGCATCCGGCAGCTGGTCGATCACTACGCCAGCCGGCCAATGGTGGTCCACGTCGAAGTGGGCGCGATCGCACGCATCCCGCTCACGGTCGCGGCACCGGCGGGCGTGGCGAGGTTGATCGAACCAAGCCAGCCCTCCTCCCTGGACCCGCTCTATACCTTCGACAATTTCGTCGAAGGCCGTTCCAACCAGCTTGGCCGCGCAGCGGCACTCGAGGCCGCCCGGCGCCCCGGCGAGCGCGCCCACAACCCCCTGTTGCTGTACGGCGGGACCGGGTTGGGCAAGACCCACCTGATGTTCGCCGCCGGCAACCTGATGCGCGCCCAGGATCCGACCTGCAGGGTCATGTACCTGCGCTCGGAGCAGTTCTTCAGCGCGATGATGAGAGCCTTGCAGGACAAGGCGATGGACCAGTTCAAGGCGCAGTTCCGATCGGTCGCCGCCCTGCTGATCGATGACATCCAGTTCTTCGCCGGCAAGGAACGCACCCAGGAGGAGTTCTTCCACACCTTCAACGCCCTGTTCGAAGGCAAGCAGCAGATCATCCTCAGTTGCGACCGCTATCCGCGCGAAGTCGAGAACCTCGAACCGCGACTGAAATCGCGCCTCGCTTGGGGCCTGTCCGTTGCGATCGAGCCGCCGGATTTCGAGACGCGCGCCGCGATCGTGCTTTCCAAGGCTCGCGAGCGCGGGACGACGATCCCCGAGGACGTCGCTTTCCTGATTGCGAAAAAAATGCGTTCCAACGTCCGCGACCTGGAAGGGGCCTTGAACACCCTTGCTGCCCGCGCGAACTTCACCGGGCGCTCGATCACCGTCGAATTCGCGCAGGAAACCTTGCGCGACCTGCTCCGGGCCCAACAGCAGGCGATCTCCATCGGCAACATCCAGAAGACCGTGGCAGACTACTACCAGTTGCGACTGGCGGATCTGAATTCGAAGCGGCGCACCCGGTCGCAGGCCAGGCCACGGCAGGTGGCGATGGCCCTGGCCAAGGAGCTCACCGAGCACAGCCTGCCCGAGATCGGCGATGCGTTCGGTGGCCGCGACCACACGACCGTGCTGCACGCCTGCAAGCAGATCCGCAAGCTGATGGATGCCGACGCCAAACTGCGGGAAGACTGGGAGAAGCTGATCCGCAAGTTGACCGAGTAAACCTGTGGACAAGTTGTGGAACACGAGCAGGGAAAAAAGTTATCCACAGCAAGCTACAACTTCCGGTGGGACTTTCCCACAGACCTGTCAGGCGAACAAAGCAAGTGTAAACAAGCAGTTGCGTATTGAATCAAGCGAAAAAGCCGACACCATCATCACTATCTTTCTCTTTATATAAACAACAAAAGCCAAGGGATCCGGGGCCGCACATGCGTTTCAGCCTTCAGCGCGAAGTTCTGCTCAAGCCTCTGCAGCAAGTGGTCAACGTGGTCGAACGCAGGCACACCTTGCCTGTCTTGGCCAACCTGTTGGCCGTGGTGAAGAACGGTTACCTGTCCCTGACAGCCACCGATCTGGAAGTCGAGATGATCGCGCGCACCCTCGTGGAGGATGCACGCGACGGCGAGACCACCATTCCGGCGCGCAAATTGTTCGAGATCGTGCGCGCGCTGCCGGATGGCAGCCGGGTCACCCTGACCCACACCGACGAAAAAATCACCCTTCAGGCCGGTCGGAGCCGTTTCACCCTCGTCACCCTGGCTCCGAACGAGTTCCCGGCGATCGAGGACATCGAGCTGCTGGAACGGATCCGTATCCCCGAGGCTTCGCTGAAGGACCTGATCGAGCGCACGGCGTTCGCCATGGCGCAGCAGGACGTTCGTTACTACCTCAACGGCCTGCTGCTGGACCTGCGTGAAAACGCCCTGCGCTGCGTCGCCACGGATGGGCATCGTCTCGCATTATGCGAAGCGCCATTACCTACCGGTGTGCAGACACGCAAGCAGATCATCCTGCCGCGCAAAGGCGTGCTCGAACTGCAGCGCCTGCTCGAGAGCGCCGATCGGGAAATCGAACTGGAGATCGGGCGCAACCATCTGCGCCTGCGACGCGAAGACCTGACCTTCACTTCCAAGTTGATCGACGGCCGTTTCCCGGATTACGAAGCGGTGATTCCGATCGGAGCCGACAAGGAAGTGAGGGTCGATCGCGAGCTCCTGCGAGCTTCGCTGCAGCGCGCCGCGATCCTCTCGAACGAGAAATATCGCGGGGTGAAGATCGAGGTCAGTCCGGGTCAGATCCGCCTGGTCGCGCACAACCCCGAACAGGAAGAAGCCCAGGAAGAAGTCGAAGCCGATACGCGAGTGGACGGCCTTGCCGTGGGTTTCAACGTCACCTACCTGCTCGATGCCCTCAGTGCCTTGCGCGAGGAAACCGTGTCGATCGCATTGCGCGACGCCAATTCCAGCGCCCTGCTGCGGGAGGCATCGAACGACCGCTGTCGTCACGTGGTGATGCCGCTGCGTCTCTGACGCCGCCCCGATCGATTCATCCCGGCGAATACAGCGATCCATGCGGCTCGAGCGGCTGAGTCTGGCCAGATTCCGAAGTTTCGAAGCCGTCGAATGGTATCCCGGGTCCGGCATCAATCTGGTTGTCGGCGACAACGGCGCCGGCAAAACGACCTTGCTCGAGGCCGTGCATTTGTTGGCGAACGGCCGTTCATTTCGTGGCCGTGTTCGCGATGGCCTGATCCGGCACGGTCAGGATGACCTGGAAGTATTCGCCGAGTGGCGGGAGCGCAGTGGCCGCCTGAGGTGCGCCGGTCTGCGCCATTCCGGGCGCGAATGGGAAGCACGCCTGGATGCCCGACCGGCGGGAAGTCTCGCCGAGCTTTGCTCCGCCTTGGCCGTACTCACTGTCGAACCCGGCACGCACAGCCTGATCGCCGGCGGCTCCGAACAGCGTCGCCAATTCATCGATTGGGGCTTGTTCCACGTGGAACCGGAGTTCCTGCCTGTGTGGAGGCGATATGCGCGTGCGCTCAAGCAACGCAATGCGTTGCTGAAGAGTCGGCCTGATCCGACCTCGCTTCAGCCATGGGATTGCGAACTGGTCGATGCCGGCGAACCCCTCACGCGGTGGCGAGCCCTGCACTTGAAAAAGCTCGAACCCTTGCTGGTCAGGATTGCCGCGCGTTATCTGTCCGAACTGGGGATGTTGAAACTGGAATTTCTGCCGGGATGGCGACGAGACGAGTACGCCCTCGCCGAGGCCCTGGAGCGATCGCGCGACCGCGACCTGTTGCTCGGTCACAGTACGACGGGCCCGCATCGCGCGGACTGGCGTATCGGGTTCGAGATGTTACCGGGGCGCAGCGCGTTGTCCCGCGGGCAGGAGAAGCTGGTCGCGTTGTGTTGCATCCTGGCCCAGGGCCATGCCTATGCGGCGGCCTGCCTCGAGTGGCCGGTCATCGCGCTCGACGACTTGGCTTCCGAACTCGATCGCGTCCATCAGGAACGCGTGATCGGGGATCTGGTCGCGTGCGAGGCACAGATACTGCTTACGTCGACAGAGCCATTGCCTGCACTTGCCCGGATGGGGGCCGACGTGGTCCGGTTCCACGTGGAACAAGGCCAAGTTCGCGCGCTGATATAATCAGCAATTCGATGCCGCAACGGCATTGGCGCGCCACGCCCAGGATCCGCATGACCGACGAAAAGTCATCCGACGAAAGCCGGAACAGCAACACCTACGATTCTTCCCGCATCACCGTCTTGCGCGGTCTCGAGGCCGTCCGCAAGCGGCCCGGCATGTACATCGGCGATGTCCACGACGGCACGGGCCTGCACCACATGGTGTTCGAGGTCGTCGACAACGCCATCGACGAGGCCCTGGCGGGCTATTGCGACCGGGTCGAAGTCGTACTGCACACCGATGGCTCGGTTTCGGTGGCCGACAACGGCCGCGGCATTCCGACGGACATCCACAAGGAAGAGGGGGTGTCGGCGGCCGAGGTCATCATGACGGTGCTGCATGCCGGCGGCAAATTCGACGACAACAGCTACAAGGTATCCGGTGGCCTGCACGGCGTGGGTGTTTCGGTCGTGAATGCCCTGTCCGAGCACCTGTGGATGGATATCTGGCGCGACGGGGCGCACCACCAGCAGGAATACGCGCTGGGCGAACCGCTGTATGCCCTGAAGGAAGTGGGTACCTCCAATCGACGCGGCACCCAGATCCGCTTCAAGCCCGCAGGCAGCATCTTTACCGACACCGAATTCCACTACGACATCCTCGCCAAGCGGCTACGCGAGCTGTCGTTCCTGAACTCCGGTGTGCGCATCGAACTGGCCGACGAGCGCGGCGAGGGTCGCCGCGATGTCTTCGAGTACGAGGGCGGCATCCGCAGTTTCGTCGAGCATCTGGCCCAACTGAAGACGCCGCTGCATCCCTCGGTCATCTCCGCCACCGGCGAGCTGAGCGGGATCACGGTCGACATCGCCCTGCAATGGACCGATGCCTACCAGGAAACGATGTTCTGCTTCACCAACAACATTCCGCAGAAGGATGGCGGCACCCACCTCGCCGGCTACCGCGCGGCGCTGACGCGCACGCTCAATGCCTACATCGAGCAGTCCGGAATCGCCAAGCAGGCCAAGATCGCGCTCGCCGGCGACGACATGCGCGAGGGCATGATCGCGGTACTGTCGGTCAAGGTACCGGATCCGAGCTTCTCGTCGCAAACCAAGGAAAAACTCGTATCTTCTGAGGTCAAGCCGGTAGTTGAAGCGATCGTCGCCGAAAAACTAGGTAACTTCCTGCAGGAACATCCCTCAGAGGCGCGATCGATTGCCGAGAAGGTGGTCGATGCCGCCCGCGCCCGCGAGGCCGCGCGCAAGGCGCGCGAGCTGACCCGCCGCAAGGGCGCGCTCGACATCGCCGGCCTGCCTGGCAAGCTCGCCGATTGCCAGGAGAAGGATCCCGCCTTGTCCGAGCTGTTCATCGTCGAGGGCGACTCGGCCGGTGGCTCGGCCAAGCAGGGTCGCAACCGCAAGACCCAGGCGATCCTTCCGCTCAAGGGCAAGATCCTCAATGTCGAGCGCGCGCGCTTCGACAAGATGCTTGGTTCGGCCGAAGTCGGCACCCTGATCACGGCGCTCGGCTGCGGCATCGGCAAGGACGAGTACAACCCCGACAAGCTGCGCTACCACCGCATCATCCTGATGACCGACGCCGACGTCGACGGTTCGCACATCCGCACCCTGCTGCTGACCTTCTTCTACCGGCAGATGCCCGAGTTGATCGAGCGCGGCCACATCTACATCGGCCTGCCGCCGCTGTACAAGATCAAGCAGGGCAAGACCGAGCTGTACCTGAAGGACGACGCGGCGCTGAACCAGTACCTGATCAACAACGCCGTCGAGGGCGCCGAACTCCATCCGGGCGGTGGCATACCGCCGATCACCGGCATCGCGCTGGAGCGGCTGATGCTGGACCTGGTGGCGGCGCAGGATGCGATCGCGCGCAACGCCTGGCGTTTCGATGGCATCGTGTTGAACGCGATGCTGGATCTGCCACCGCTGTCGGCATCCGCGTTTTCCGACGAGGGCTGGCGCGACGAATGGCAGGAGCGGTTGCGCCATCGGCTCGGCAAGACCGGTCTGGGGCAGGCGCAGTATTCGCTGCGCGTCGCGGCCGGCAGTGAAACGCATCCGCCGGCCCTGATCGTGGAGCGCAGGCAGCATGGGTTGACGACCAGCCAGGTGTTGCCGTTGAGCCTGTTCGAGGCGGGCGAACTGCGCCCGGTCTCCGACGTGGCCCGTTCGCTGGAGGGGTTGTTGCAGGAAGGCGCCAGCATCATCCGTGGCGGCAAGAGCCAGTCGATCTCGAGTTTCGCCGAAGCCCAGGCGTGGTTGCTGGACGAGGCGAAAAAAGGACGCACCATCCAGCGGTTCAAGGGTCTGGGCGAGATGAATCCCGAGCAGCTCTGGGAAACCACAGTGAACCCCGAAACCAGGCGACTGTTGAAGGTGCGCATCGAGGACGCCGTCGCGGCTGACCAGATCTTCTCGACCCTCATGGGGGATGTCGTCGAGCCGCGCCGCGATTTCATCGAGGACAATGCGCTGCGGGTAAGCAACCTCGACGTCTGAATCCACAGGCGGGCCGACCCCGTCGCGCAGGGAAATTCCCTGCGCTCCCTGCGGCCGCAAGTTCTCCGCGGGTTCCACTTGAGCAAAAGCACCAATTCCGATTAGTCTGTGCGGCCCAGCCCGTGCGGCGGCGCTCAAGGCAAGAGGCATCCCATGTTCGTTTCCCAGACATTCAAGAAAGCGGCACTCGCGCTCGCCGTCATGGCTTTTGTTTCTCCCCTCGCGGTGGCGCAGTCGGACTTCCACACCCGCGACACGTCCAAGTCCGACAAGAAGCATGCGAAGGACACGGCGGCTTCCCAGTTTCCGAATGCGACGCGTACCGACCCCGAGAACGGACTGTCGGAGTCCCTCTTCAAGCCGGTCAACGATCTGCTCGGGGAAGTCAACCAGCATGGCCGGGAAGACGACGTGATCGCCACCGGCACCAAGCTCGCGGGCGGACACGACGCGAAGCCGGTCGACCTGGCCTACATCTACGAGGCCATGGGTTACGCCTACATCAACAAGGGTGACGACGCCAAGGCCATCGAGAGCCTGCAGAAGAGCCTGGGCGAAGACGCGATGTCGAACAACGACCAGTACCAGGAAATGCTCCTGCTCGCCAAGGTCCAGATCAGGGCGAACCAGACCGACGCCGGCCTGGCGACGCTGGCCCGCGTGGTTTCCGAGACCAAGCAGGACAAGCCCGAGTACGACGGTATTCGCGGCGAGGCCTATTACACGAAGAAAGACTATGCCAACGCAGCCAAGTCGCTCCAGAAGGCGGTCGACGCGTCGCCGAAGCCGGACGTGGCCCTCCAGCAGAGGCTGATGTCGAGCTACGTGGAACTCAAGCAGGACGACCGCGCCGAGAAGATCGGCGAGGGCATACTCCATGCCAATCCGTCCGACAAGGCTGCGATCAGCAACCTGGTCACCGTGTACCAGAACGCCGGTCACGCCGACAAGGCGATCGCACTGCTCGACGATGCCCGCAAGCGCGGCCTGCTCGACGATGCCGACGGTTACCGCACGCTCTACGTCCTCTACTCGCAGATCAAGGGCCACGAGAACGACAGCATCGCGGTCATCAACGATGGGCTGCAGAAGGGTCTCCTGCAGCCCGGCGAGGAGGTCTACCTGCTGCTTGGCGACGACTATTACTTCACCGACCGGACGCCGCAGGCGATCGATGCCTACAAGAAGGCCGATGCGGCGGCGACCGACGGCGAGCCCGCCGCGAAGCTGGCCGCGATCTACAACAACCAGAGGCAGGCGGCGGAAGCGAAAGCCATGGCCCAGCGCGCCATGCAGAAGGGCGTGAAGCACCCGGAAGACCTGCGCGTGATCCTCAATGCTGCTGGCGGAGCCAAGGGCAAGAAACCCGGGAAGAAATAGTGACAGACTGGGCAGAACGCCGGGAACGTTGTTTGACCGGCCTCGCGTTTGCTATAAGCTAAAGGTTTCCGCCTCGTCATTCGTGCCGATGCGGATCGTTTCCGGTGTCCCACGCAGGTTCATTCAAGCCGCCAAGCGCATGACCTCGACCTACTATTCCCGCTCGGGTCCGGATACGCTCAACTGGGGCCGTGTCTGCGGCATCGCATTCGCGGTGACCGTGCAGGCATCGCTGTTCATGATGCTTCTGGTGCCCCCGTCCTTGCAGGACACGTCGAAGGACGAGAACGAAGTGCACGCGGCGACCATCATCGAACCGCCGCCACCGCCGCCGCCGCCGCCGCCGACCCCGCCCAAGGAAATCCCGAAGATCATTCCGAAGGAAGTCCCGCCGCCGCCGCAGCACATCAACGCGCCGCCGCCGCCGCTTCCGCCGCCGGTCATCACCGACAACCCGACTCCGATGTCGGTTGCGCCGCCGCCGCCGAGTCCGCCCGCGCCGCCCGCGCCCGCGGTCACGATGGAAGCGAGCGTCGACAACTCGTTCAAGTCGATGCATCCCCCCGAATACCCCCGTGAAGCGCTGGCCAACGGCATCACCGGAACCGTGATCCTGCGGGTCACGGTAAGCGCGGACGGCGAGCCGACCAAGGTGGAAGTCCAGAAGTCCAGCCGTGACCGCAGCCTGGATCGGGCCGCGATAGAGGCTGCACAGAAGTGGAAGTTCAATCCGAAGGAAGAAAACGGCAAGCGCGTCGAAGGCGTGGTTCTCGTTCCCGTGACATTCAACCTGTAACAGCAACCCAACAGCACATCAAAAAAGGGCTAGGCCATGCTGCAAGATCCGACTTCCACGGCCGCCTCGGCCGCCTCCTCTGCGGCTCCGGCCGCCGGCTCCTCCGGCTTGAGCGACATCGGCTTCGGCCACATGTGGGGGACGTTCATCTCCGGCGACAACATGGTCGGCCTGATCGTGTTCCTCACCCTGTGCCTTTTCTCGTTCCTCTCGCTGTTCTACATGATCGTCAACATCTTCCGTAACGTGCGCATCCGTACGCGCAGCGACAAGGTGGTCGCCACCTTCTGGGAAACCCAGAATGCGCAGGACGCGATCCAGTTCATGGAGCAGCAGGCCAAGAGCGAGCCGTTCTCGAAGATCGCGCTCGACTGCGCCGAGGCCGCAGCGCACCACCAGCGCAACGAGGGTGGCCGCCTGACCGGCGCCCTGAACCGCTCGGAGTTCATCGACCGTTCGCTGCGCCAGGCCGTGGCCCGCGAGAGCGAGAACCTCGAGAACGGCCTGACCGTGCTCGCCACCGTCGGTTCGACCGCGCCTTTCGTCGGCCTGCTCGGCACCGTGTGGGGCATCTATCACGCCCTGACTGGCATCGCCGCGTCCGGCCAGTCCTCGATCGAGGCAGTCGCCGGCCCGGTCGGCGAGGCGCTGATCATGACCGCGCTCGGCCTGTTCGTCGCGATTCCCGCGGTGCTCGGCTACAACTTCTTCGTGCGCATGAACCGCATCACCAATTCGCAGTTCGATGCCTTCGCGCACGACCTGCACGACTTCTTCGCGACCGGTTCGCGCGTGGGCGCGTAAGCGCCCCCGCACGGAAAGACAGCGCGCAGTAGAAGCGAGGGAGTCCGGCAATGGCCTTCAGCAGCAACGACAGCGGTGGCCCGATGGCCTCGATCAACGTCACGCCCCTCGTGGACGTGATGCTGGTGCTGCTGATCATCTTCATGATCACCACGCCGTTGATGCGGCACAAGATTGCGGTGAAGCTGCCGAACGCGGTCCTGCACAAGAAGCCCGAAGCGCTCACGCATCCGCCGATCACCCTGACGATCAAGGCCGACGGCAGCGTCTACTGGAACGACGATCCGGTCGATCCGACCCTGCTCGACAGCCGCCTGGCGACGACCGCGCAGCTCGTGCCGCAACCCGAACTCGACGTGCGCGCCGACAAGAACACGCACTACGGGATCATCTGGAACGTGGTGAAGACCGCGAAGAACAACGGCATGCAGAAGGTCGGCTTCATTTCCGCCCCGCACGGCCAGGAACACTAGCGGACGCCCCGAGGACTAGCCCATGGCATTCAGTACAAGCAACAGCGGCGGCCCGATGGTGGACATGAACGTCACGCCCCTCGTGGACGTGATGCTCGTGCTCCTGATCATCTTCATGGTGACGATGCCGCCCTTGACCTATCCGATCGGCGTCGACCTGCCGATTCCCTCGACCCATCCGCCACCGCCGGCGAAGGCGAGTCCGATCGACCTGAAGATCGACGCCAACGGTGCGATCACCTGGAACGGCAGCGCGGTCCCGCTGGCCGGCCTGCGCGACATGATGCAGGTGGAGGCCGACCGCTACTCGGACAAGATGGACCAGCCGGTGATCCAGATCGCGACCGACAAGGATGCCGAGTACGACACCTTGGCCAAGGTGCTGGCCGCGGCGAAGAATGCCGGACTGATCAAGATCGGTTTCGTCGACCAGTAACCAGCAAGGCCGATCCCGCACGAGGTTCGAGGACGCCGCCCATCGGGCGGCGTTCGCTTTTCCGGCATCGGCTCTTCCCATGTCGCGTACGCAGGCGTAGGGTGGAATCGAACCCGCCGGGAGAATCGCCATGGCCTTCGCACTCGCAGCCCGCAACAGCCAGATCGTCGACATGAACATCACGCCCCTGGTGGACGTGATGCTCGTATTGCTCATCATCTTCATGGTCACGATGCCGCTGCGCACTTACGGCATCGGCATCGACCTGGCACAACCCGACGTGAAATCACATCCGCAGCCGCCTCCGCAACCGATCACGCTGAAGATCGATGCGAATGGCCAGGTGATGTGGAACGGCAGCCAGTTGCCCTTGGGTGCGCTCGAATCGGCGATCAAGGTCGAAGCCGGCCGCTACGCCGACCCCAAGGACGAGCCGGTGATCCGGATCGACACCGACAGGGAAGCCAGTTACGGGACGCTGGCCGAAGTGCTGGCCGCGGCCAGGAATGCCGGCTGGGTCAGGATCGGCTTCGTCGACGACGACGCGCGCTGAAAGCGATCAGCCGCGCGTGGCGCGGATGACGCGCAGGTAGGCTTCGACCGTGGCGTGCAGCCCGGCGTAAAGAGCCTCGTCGATCAGTGCGTGCCCGATCGAAACTTCCGCGATGGCTGGCGCGGCGCGCAACAATGGGCCGAGATTGGACTGGTCCAGGTCGTGACCTGCATTGACGCCCAGGCCGGCGGCGGCGGCGCGACGAGCGGCCTCCGCGCAGGCCGCGATTTCCTTCATTGCGTTGCCGGCGGCCTGGGCCTGCGCATACGGTCCGGTGTACAGCTCGATGCGTGAGGCGCCGATATCGGCGGCGCGTTCCAGCGCCGGTGCATCGCAATCCATGAACAGCGAAACCCGGCAACCCAGGCCGGCGAAGGCGCGCACCAGCGGTTCCAGCCGTGAGCCATCGCGATCCAGGTCGAAGCCGTGATCCGAGGTCAGTTGCCCGTCCCCGTCCGGTACCAGGGTGATTTGGGTAGGCGAGGTTTGCCCGGCGAGCGCCAGCAAGCCCGGGTAGTCGCCCCGCGCTGGCGCGAAGGGATTGCCTTCGATGTTGAATTCGACGCGGCCGCGGCAGATGCCGGCCAGCAGCAGCACATCGTCGGGACGGATATGGCGCTGGTCGGGACGCGGATGCACGGTGATGCCCCCGCAGCCGGCGGCGATCACCGCTTCGGCCGCGCTGCGCAGGTCGGGACGCGCGCCGCCGCGCGAGTTGCGCAGCACCGCGATCTTGTTGAGGTTGACGCTGAGCAGGGTGGTTGCCGGGCGCATGCGCCAAGCGTAGCAGGTCGCCACGGCCCGCCATCGCGCACGCGACCGGCCCATCACGCAGGACAGCACGCCGGCATCCGTGACAGCGGTCACAAGGCGCATACTCACTGCGTGCGAGCACGACGCATCTGCGACCTGCGACCTTCAATTGGAGGGCTGCGGACAGCATACTGAACCGATGAGCCGGTCGATCCGCGCAATCACGCGTTGCCTTGCACTTGCGGCGTGCTGCTGGTGCGCAGGCGCGTGGGCGTTTCCGGGCGAGCCGCTGCTGCAGCGCTTCACGCCGGCGGATTTCAAGGCGACACCTTACCTGTACGGCGTGGTCCGCGATGCCGAGGGGCGGCTGTACGTCGGCAACGCCGACGGCGTGTTGCGCATGCAAGGGCGTGAGTGGGAAACGATACCGTTGCCAGGAGGCATGGCCGCCGGGTCGTTGGCCAGGGGCAGTGACGGTCGGGTCTATCTGGCGGGGTACGACAGTTTCGGAGTGATCGATACCGCCGCCGATGGCCGCGCGATCTACCACGACCTGCGCGACGCTTTCGGACTGAAGGGGGCCGACCGGGCGCTCGGCTGGATGGGGCAGGTGGTCCCGGTCGCGGACGGCGTTTATTTTCGCGCGCAGCACAAGCTGCTTTTCTACGGTTTCGGCGGGCGCCACCGGCAGTGGCCGATGGCGGAAGACAACAGCGGCTTCAGCGTCTGGCACGAGAACCTGTACACCCTCGACAAGGACGTCGGCCTGCAGCGTTTCGACAACGGGAAACTGGAACTCGTCAGCGGTGGCGAGTCGATGCGCGGCCACCGCGGCATCGAAATCGTCGACCGCGGCGACTGGGCGCTGGTGGTTTCGGTAGGCGGCTTTTACCGCCTGGACGACCACGGGGTGACCGCGCTCGATGTTCCGCCGATACCGGCCGACGCCGGTATCTTCTCGACCGTGATGGCGTTGCGTGGCGGCGACTTCGTGGTCAGTACCGCAGGCGGGATCCTGCTCGAATACGATGCCGGCGCGCATCTGCTGTCGCGCCACAAGATCGCGCGCGCCGGCATTTCCGGACTGGAAACCGACACCGAAAACGGCCTGTGGGCCAGCAGCGACGACGAACTGGTCCGTCTGCAGGTGCCGTCGCCATGGTCGCGCATCGACGTCAGCGACCTCGGTGGCGTGATCGCGGATTGCGAGATGCACCGCGGCGCGCTCTGGCTGGCCGTGGGCGCACGCGGGCTGGCGCGGATGACCGACAGCAATGGCAGCATCCAGACCGACTGGATCGCCGCCGAGAACAGGAACCAGATCTTCGGCCTGGCCAGCACCGAGGACGGGCTGCTGGTCGCGCGCGATGGCGGCATCGATGTCATCGCCGCCGACGACAGCGTGACGCCGCTCATGCACCGCGACCAGCCGGCCTACGCCATCGTCCTCTCGCGCTACGACCATGACCTGGCTTACGCGCCAGGCGACGAAGGCGTCTATGTGCTGCGCCGGTCCAGCCACCAGTGGGCGCTCGCGGCCCTGCTGCCGGCGCCGGAGCTGGCCACGCAGTCGCTGATCGAGACGGCGCCCGGAGTCCTCTGGGTCAACAACACGCGTGGCCTGCCGGAACGCTGGCAGATCGATCCCGTCCATGCGCGCCTGCTCAAGCGCGAACGTTTCACCGTCGATGCGCCCGGATTCAAGCGCGATCCCAATCAGTCCGCGCAGGTTTATGCGCTGGGGAAGGACATGTATGTCGGCATCGGGACGCAAGCGTTCCGCTTCGACGGCCGAGCCTTCAAGCCGTACCAGGGCGAGCCGTTTTCGCTGATGCAGAATCCCAACTCCTTCCAGTTGCTGCAGAGCCCGGTCGGGGCGTTCGCCTATACCGGCAACCGCCTGTACCGGCGGGGGCGCGATGGGCTCTGGAAACGCGAGGACTTCGGCGCCCAACCGGTCGCCTCGCAAAGCGTGCTGCGGTACGGCAGCGACGGCGTCCTGCGACTGAGCGTGTGGCGTGCCCTGCTGCAGTACCGGCCCGACGACAAGCCGCCGCCGCCGTTGCCGCCGCTGTCGGTGCGGTTGACGGCGGTCCACCGGGTGAGGCCCAACGGCAGGGTGGAAAGCCTGCCGATCCAGGCGCGGGAGCACGACTCGTTCGACCAGGACCAGTCGCTCAACCTGCAGTTCACCGTGTTCAGCGCCGAACCTGGCGTCGAGTATCGCTACCGGATACAGGGGCTCACGGCCGGATACACCGACTGGCGTGAACAGCCGGCACTGGGCCTGAGCGGACTGGACCAGCCGGGGGACTATGCGATCGAAGTGCAGGCGCGCACGCCCAGCGGGCGCCCTGTGCAGCCGACCCTCTACAGCTTCAGCGTCACCCCGCGCTGGTACCAGATCACCGTGGTGCGATTGCTGGTCGCGCTCGGAATCCTGGTCGCCCTGCTCGTGCTCGTGCGCTGGCGCGAACGCCGCCAGGCGCGCCGCTATGTCGAGCGCCAGCAATTCCTCGAGGCCAGGATCGCCGAACGCACGGCCGAACTGGAGACCGTCAACCGCAAGCTCGCCGAGCTGGCGACCGAGGACAGCCTGACCGGCGTCGCCAACCGGCGTGCGCTGGAGACGGGACTGCAACGCGAATGGCAGCGATGCCTCGACCGGCGCGCACCGATCAGCCTGCTGATGATCGACGTCGACCATTTCAAGCAATACAACGACCGTCATGGCCACCAGGCCGGAGACCTCGTGCTCAAGAGCGTTGCCGAGCGGCTTTCGACAGGCCTGGAGCCGCAACGCGAATTGCTGGCGCGTTACGGCGGCGAGGAATTCTGTTTGCTGCTGCCGGGCATCGCGCTGGACATCGCCCAGCAGCGCGCGGAAAAGCTGCGGAAGTCCTTCGAGGTCGACGGTTCGCTGGTCACGGTGAGCATCGGCGTGGCCGCGCGCGTGCCGCGCGAGGACGACAGTCCGCAGGCGCTGTTGCGCACGGCCGACCAGCTGCTCTACGAAGCAAAGCGGCGCGGGCGCAACCGGGTCGAAGCGGCGGCCAATCCGTAGCACGTCGTTGAACCATGGACTCTCCGCCTTCGCGGGGACCGGCTCTGTTCATTGAACGCGCCGCGGCTCAACCCTCGACGAGAAATCCGCGTGGCGCCTCGGTGTTGTCGCGGCAGGCGAGGACGACGGTGTGCTCCGGCGTCGGGGCCAGCCGGTGGAATCGCCAGCGGGAGTGTTCGCCGGCGTCGGCCGGTGGCTCCAGCAGTTCCGGGGACGCGGCCTCGCCTTCGATTCCGAAGCGCCACCTGGACAGGTAACCGAAGATGCCGGTTCCGGTGGCCTTGCACGCGGCCTCCTTGGCGGTCCACAGGCGCAGAAAGGCGCGCCTGGCGCTCTCCGGCTCCATTTGTTGCAAGGCCTGGGCTTCATCGATGGCAAACCAGCGTGCGGCCAGACGAGTCACTGGCGGCTCGCGATCGCTGCGCTCGATGTCGATGCCGGCGCGCCCGCGTCCCGCTACCGCGATCACGGTGCCGCCGCCGGTATCGCTGAGATTGAAGTCCGGAACCCCGTCGTGCCGGAGGAAAGGTCTCCCCTTGGATTCGCGACCGAACCGCAAGGCATCGGCATCCAGCGGCAGGTAGCGCGCCAGTACGGTTCGCAGGATGGCGTCAACGCGTTGCCGGCGGCTTGCTATTGCGGGCATCGTCCGCTCCGGCCACCACCAGACGTCGAGCGAATGCGGCGCAAGAGGCTGCTTGTCCGCCAGGTTCCGCAAAGCTACCGGCTGCCAGAACATACGACCGGCCCTCGACCGGTGAAAACGACGTCCCGGATTCAGACGGTCGGCGACGCTGGCGGAGGCGGGGTATCGCCCTGGGCTGGAGACGCCGCGTCCGGGGAGCCCGACGTGGCCTTCGCCGCGCGTCTTGCCTCGGCCTGGTCGCGCATGCTGCGCCATTCCTCCGGCGACATCGGTATCGCGTCGCGCGAGGCGCTACCCACGCGCGAGGACAACAGCATCAGGATCGATACCACCACCAGCAGCAGCGAGAGCAGGACGCAGGTGACACCGAGCCCGATTGAGGTCGTGAAGAAGGTGAAGACGAAGCAGCCGACCGCGAGCAGCAGCAGGATCCAGGCCATGGCTAGTCTTGGGCGTGGTGACCGGGGTGCAGTCTAGCCGATCCCGGGACGGGTGGCAGGCAGATTCTCAGCCGCCGGCATCGTGCGCACGATGGATCGCGACGGCGTGCTCGACCTCGTGCTTCGATCCCAGGAATACCGGCACGCGCTGGTGCAGTTTTGCCGGCTGCACATCGAGCATGCGCTCGCGCCCGGTGCTCGCGGCGCCACCGGCCTGCTCGACCAGCAGGGCCATGGGATTGGCCTCGTACAGCAGGCGCAACTTGCCGCCCTGGGCCTGATTCTTCGAGTCGAGCGGATAGATGAAGACGCCGCCACGGCTGAGGATGCGATGCACATCGGCGACCATGCTGGCGACCCAGCGCATGTTGAAGTCCTTGCCGCGCGTGCCTTCCCTGCCGGCGAGCATTTCGGCGACATAGCGCTGCATCGGCGCTTCCCAGTGGCGCTGGTTGGAGACGTTGGCCGCGAACTCCTTCGTCTCCTCGGGGATGCGGATGTCACGACGGGTCATCACGAAGCTGCCGATCTCGCGATCAAGCGTGAACGCGTGGGTGCCATGGCCGATGGTCAGCACCAGCATCGTGCTCGATCCATAGGCCGCGTAACCGGCAGCCACCTGTGCGGTACCGGGCTGCAGGAAGTGCTCGTCGCCCGGTGCGGTCACGCCGTCCGGGCAGCGCAGCACCGAGAAGATCGTGCCGACGGTGACGTTGACGTCGATGTTCGAGCTGCCGTCGAGCGGATCGAACACCAGCAGGTAGTTGCCCTTCGGATACCTGTCCGGGATCGGCTGGCTGTGATCCATCTCCTCGGACGCGCAGGCGGCGAGATGTCCGCCCCAGGCGTTGGTCTCGAGCAGGATCTCGTTGGAAAGCACGTCGAGCTTCTTCTGCGCCTCGCCCTGGATGTTCATGCTGGCCGAGCCGGGCGTGCCGGCATCGCCGAGTACGCCGCCGAGGTCGCCCTTGCCCACCGCGATCGAGATGGTCTTGCAGGCGCGGGCGACGACTTCGATCAGCAGGCGCAGGTCGGCGCAGATGCGGCCGGCCTGCTGTTCCTCGATCAGGTAGCGGGTCAGGGAGATGCGATTCATGGCGGGCTCGATGGCAAGGGCGTCGCATTGTAAGGGGTGAGGCGCCGTCCCCAAAAAAGAACGGCCACCGTGAGGTGGCCGTTCGGGTACTGCCTTGAAACCAGGGATCAGAAGCGGACTTCGAGACCGCCGGTCCAGGTGTTGGCATGACCGCTCACGCCGAAAGCGCTGGCCGACGTGTAGTCGTAGTTCAGGCTCAGGCCGAAGTTGCGGTTGAAGTCGTAACCCAGACCCACGCCGAAATAGGCCTTGGTCGAGTTGTCCGAGGCGCTGCCGAGGCCGGCCGCGGTGAACTTCATGTTGTTGAAGGCAAGGCCGAGGCGACCGTCGATGAAGAAGCCGGTGTTGTTCGGACCGAAGTCCTTCTTGGCAACCACGCCCAGGCCCCAACCGTCCATCTCGACGCTGTCGCCGACGCCGTCGCCGTGCTTGCCGTAGTTCTCATAGAAGCCTTCGACCGCGAAATTCGGGTTGAAGTAGTAGCCGCCCGCGATCTGGCCGGCGGTGTCGGAATCGGTCGAACCGAGGTCGTTGACGTGCAGCTTGCCGCTGCCGAGTTCACCACGGATGAACCAGTTGTCATCCGCAGCTGCGGCGACCGAGGACATGCCGGCCAGCGCCAGCAGCGAAGCAACGAGAATCGTCTTGTTCATGTACTCACTCAAAAATAGGTCAGCCCAATGTCAGGCGTGCGCATATTACGGATCCGACAAACATTGTCAAATTTCCGTTAAACGACTGTTCAGGGCCGCTTCAAGGAACGAGCAGGCCATACCCGTCAGACGTCGCCGTCGGCCAGCCAGCCTTCCCCGGTGCCGCGGTTGTAGACCCGGTCCGCAGCAAGTACGTTACCTGCAGGAATGGTCTCTGCTGCTGCTATTTCGGCGTAGATGGGCGCGAAATCAACCTTGGTTGCGTCCATTAGCTGGGCATAGCTGTCGATCACGAAATAGGTCTTCTGATAGGTATCGATGCGGTAGCGCGTGCGCATGATCCGTTGCAGGTCGAAGCCGATCCGGTTCGGGGCGGACGAATCCAGGCAATAAATGGACTCGCCCTTGGAGGACACGATGCCGGAGCCATAGATGCGCAACCCGGCCGCCTCCCGGATCAGGCCGAACTCCACCGTGTACCAGTACAGCCGCGTCAACTGGGCCAGCGCCTCCGGGCCGATCGCGTGCGCCTTGACGCCGCCCTGGCCGTAAGCCTCCATGTACTCGGCGAAAACCGGCTCCATCAGCAGGGGCACATGGCCGAACAGGTCGTGGAACAGGTCGGGTTCGGACAGGTAGTCGAGCTGCTCGGGCTTGCGGATCCACCAGGTCACCGGGAAACGACGGTTGGCGAGGTGGTCGAAGAAGGTCAGCTCCGGCAGCAGGCCTTCGACGCCTACCAGTTCCCAGCCTGTGGCCTTGCGCAACACGGGGTTGAGGTCGTCGAACTTCGGGATCGCGTCGGCGCGCATGTCCATGCGCACGAGGTTGTCGAGGAAGGTCTGCGACGCGCGCCGGGGCAACAGGGTCCGCTGGCGTGCGAACAAGGTCGTCCAGGTCGAGTGGTCGACCGCCGAATAGCTCGCCCACGGCTGCTCGACGACCGCGGTCGTATAGACCGGCACATAGCCCTTGTCGGTGACCTGGTGCTCCACGCGTTGCGGCGTTGTGCCCATGGCACCCCCGTGCTGTTTTCCCCGATGGAGTGTAGATCGTCGAACGCGCAACCTGTTTGCTTTCGTGCGGAGACAGGAGCTAACTACACAAGTTTCTTGCAATAAATGGCAAAAAAGCACAATGAATAACGTACAGCATGCATTCGACCGCATCGACTTGGCGATCCTTGCGGTGCTCCAGCAGGAGGGGCGGCTGACCAATGCCGAGCTCGCCGAGCGGGTGAACCTCTCGGCCTCCGCCTGCCTGCGCCGCGTGCAGCGGCTCGAAGCCGATGGCGTGGTCGATGGCTACGCGGCAAGGATTTCGCCGGCCGCCGTCGGACTGGGGCTGCAGGCTTTCGTCCGCGTGCAATTGCGCAGCCACGATGCGGTGTCCGTCCAGACCTTCGTCGAGCGCGTGGGCGCCTGGGACGACGTGGTGGCCTGCCACGCGCTGACCGGCGACATGGACTACCTGATGCACATCGTGGTCGAGGACCTCGAGCACTTCTCGCGCTTCCTGCTCGACCACCTGCTCAACGATTCCGGCGTGGCCGACGTCAACTCCAGCTTCGTGCTGCGCACGGTCAAGCAGGAGCGCGCCCTGCCGCTGGGCCATCTTGCGGAGCCGCCGCGACGCCTGCGCCGGGCGGATTCCGAGGACCCGGGCCGGCGCGGACAGGGCCGTCGCCGCCGCTAGCTGGACGCGGGGTCAACCGCCGGGGCGGACGCGCGTTGCCACAGGGATCCCCGCCGACTGGATGTCGCATGAAAACGATCCTGCTGGTCCCCCTGCTGCTGCTGGCCCTGCCCGCGATGGCGCAAACCGATACGGCGCCCGCGCCGGCTGGTTCCGACGGCGGCACCTCGGTGCCGAAGCGCACCCCGCGCGAGCGATTCGAGCAGGCCGACACCGACCACGACGGACGCCTCAGCCGCAACGAGGCGCAGGCGATGCCTTTCGTGGCCAAGCAGTTCGACGCCATCGATGCCAACCACGACGGCTACGTCACCCTCGACGAGATGCGGGCCGCGTGGGCGCAGAAACGCGCGATGCGCGCACAAAGGTCGGGTGGACAAGGGCAACCAGGGAATTCCGCTCCGCAGCCTGCACCGGCTCCGCAAGGCGGCGGCTGATCGCAGGGTCGTCGCTCAGGGCGGCGGTTCGACCACTTCCGGGTCGGACCCGGATTCCTCCTCGTCTTCCCAGCTATAGCGCTTGCGCGGCAGCGCCGGGTCGCGCCTGCGCCAGACAAACGCCGCGATGACGCCGCAGATCGCACCCGACAGGTGCGATTCCCACGAGATGTTGAGTTCGCGGGGGAAGATCGTCACCAGCATGCTGCCGTAGAGGAAGAAGGCCAGCATCCCGGCGGCGATCGCCTGCCGGTCGCGGCGCAGCAGGCCGAGGAAGAACACCAGGAACATCAGCCCGTGCGCTATCCCGCTGGCGCCGATGTGCGCGGTGCCCGGCGTGCCGATGAACCAGGTGCCGATGCCCGATCCGATCCAGATCAGCGGCAGCGCGCGCACGGTCGCGCGCGGATACAGGGCGCCCGCCAGCGTGCCCAGGATCAGCAAGGGCAAGGTGTTCGAGGCCAGGTGCTCGAGCGAACCGTGCAGCAACGGTGCGGTCAGGATGCCGATCAGGCCGGATGGATCGTGCGGTCGCAGCGCGAGCCCGTCGAAGGGGACGCCGGTCCAGTGTTCGAACAGCTTGATCCAGGCGAGCAGGACGACGAAGGCGAAGCTGACCCAGGCCGCGCGCCGGAATTGCCGGGCCATCGGACGCGCCTGTGCACGGACGGATTGGGGATCGGGCAGGGGCAGGTCCATCGTCGTCAGGTGGGGGCGATCGAAGGGGACGCAACCCGGAATCCGCCTCGGATCGAACCGCGGATCGGGCTGCGAAGCGGCGCGACCGATATCATGCGCGCATGAATACTCCGTCGAACCCCGTGATCCAGCTCAAGACCGCCCGCCCCGCGAGCCACCCCAACGCCCAGCATCCGTGGATCTACCAGAAGATGGTGGAGAAGCCGGTGTCGCGACCCAAGCCCGGCAGCGTGGTCGAGATCCACGACAACAGCGGTGGCTGGATCGGGCGCGGTTTCTACAACGGCCATTCGCGGATCACCCTGCGGGTGCTGACGAACGACGCGGAAGAAGCGATCGACGCCGACTGGTTCCGCCGCCGCATCGCGCGCGCGGTGTCGCTGCGTCGCGACGTGCTCAAGCTCGACGAGGTCAGCGATGCCTGGCGCGTCGTGCATGCCGAAGGCGATGGCCTCTCGGGCCTCGTGGTCGACCGCTATGCCGACCTGCTGGTCGTCGAGTTCTTCTCCGCCGGCATGTTCCGCCACCGCGAGTGGATCTACGAAGCGCTGCGCGAGCAGTTCCCCGGCTGCCGCTTCTACGCGTTTTCCGAAGACCACGTGCAGAAACAGGAAAGCTTCGACTTCCGCGCAGCCGATGCTCCACCGCCGGCGATCATCAGCGAATACGGCGTGAAGTTCCGCGCCAGCCCCGGCAGCGGCCACAAGACCGGCTTCTTCGCCGACCAGCGCGACAACCGCGAATGGTTCGCCCGCCACGTCGCCGGCGCGCGCGTGCTCGACCTGTGCTGCAACTCCGGCGGCTTCGGCATCTATGCGAAGACGCGTGGCGCCGAGGAAGTGATCGGCCTCGACCTCGACGAGGAAATCCTCGCGATCGCGAAGAAGAACGCCCAGCTCAACGATACGAAGGTGAAGTTCGTGCAGGCCGACCTGTTCCCTTGGCTGCGCGATGCTGCGGCCAGCGGCGAGCAGTTCGACGCGGTGATCCTCGACCCGGCGAAGATGACCCGCGACCGCGAACAGATCATCCCCGCGCTGAAGAAATACCTCGACATGAACAAGCTCGCGATGTCGGTGGTGAAGCCCGGCGGCTTCTACCTGAGCTGCTCGTGCACCGGCCTGGTGAGCGAGGAGCAGTTCCTCGACATGTTGCGGCGCGCCGCGTTCTACGCAGGCCGTAGCTTGCAAGTGCTCAAGGTGTCCGGCGCTGGCGCGGACCATCCGTTCATGGCGCAGGTGCCGGAGAGCCGGTATCTGAAGGCGGCGTTCTGCAGGGTGGATTGAGGCGGAGCGAGATGAATGCGCGAGACGTCTGCTAACGATTGATACATCGCGATTCCGGAGACTAGCCGGCTCCTCCCGACCCCTACCGGAAGTTCGCGACTGTCCGCTCCTGGGAAGGGACCTGTGGGATGGCAACGGTTCGCCGTTCGTCATCACGTACTGCAACTGGACTACGATCTTTGGTCGTCCGTCGCAAGCCGCTTTGCAGCGCGCTGTTGTTGTGTCAGTTTCGCGGTTCGTGCGGCCTTGGACATTGTTCAAGTCGAGGGCCTCCATTACCTGAGAACTGGACGATGCCGGAAAGGATCTCTGGCGGCTCGGTGGATGGACAGGGCCGATCGTAGCCGCGTAGCGTACGTCGCCACGCTGTCGGAGTGCCGGTGGGCGCGACGGTGCAGCACGTTCGATCTCCCGCAACCGGCTCCAGCGACAGCCCTGTCACTCAACTGCAAAATGCTTCAACCGTTTGCAAGTTTGCATTGCTGCCAGGAATCAACATGATGCTCACCGCTATCGACGATGCGCAGCGAAAAGCGGCCAGAGTGGCGGGATTCACTCTGCTGTTCGCGATGGCGATCGTGATGTTTGGTACGTATTACCTTTCTGCCGATCTGTACGTGCCTGGCGACGCAGCACAGACCGCCAAGAACATCCTCACGCACGAAACAAGATTCCGTCTCCACGTCGCCTTCAATCTGCTCTACGTCGTCAACAGTGCAGTGCTGACCTCAGCGCTCTATGTGATCCTCAAGCCGGTGAGCCAAGGACTTGCCTTGGTTGCCGCCTTCTGCAGGCTGACATACGCCTTGGTCTGGCTTGTCATCGCGCTCGACATGCTTGGCTCGCTCAGGCTCCTCGGCTACGCCCCTTACTTGCAGGTCTTCGAAGCGGATCGCCTGCAGGCATTGGCGAGGGTGCGCCTCAACGGCAACTGGGACGCCTATTACGTTGGCCTCCCGTTCTGGACTTTGGCATCCACGCTCTGCAGCTATTTGTGGTTCAAGTCCGCGTACATCCCGAGGGCACTGGCTGCCTTCGGGGTGATCGCATCGGCATGGTGCGCGATGTGCGCTTTCGCGTTCATAGTTTTCCCCGTCTTCAACCAAACAATTGACCCCAACTGGTTCGATGCGCCCATGGCTCTCTTTGAAATGGCAACGGGCTTTTGGCTCTTGTTTAGGGGTTTGAAACCATCCGTGCAAGATGCGAGTGACGCAGCGAGTGGGGGATAGATCCAGCAGGCGAAAAGGTTGCGGAAGCGGAACGATCGCTTTTCGGGAGGCAATTGTCTTGACCGACCGGTAGCTCCTGGCCGAAATCAGACATTGCCCATGCCGAACATAACGCTGGTGTTAACCAGCGCATCAGGTTAGTGAGCAACTTTTGCTTTGCGGCCACCCGCCTTCCGCTTCACCCCACGCGCCCGTCCCGCCGCCTGGACGTTATGCGCATGCAGGATCGCCGGCAACAACCCCGGGAAGCGCTGTTCGATTTCCTTGCAGCGGCTGGTGTTGTGCATCTCCACGCCGCGGCGTTCGCTGCGGACGAGGCCGGCTTCGCGCAGGGCGCGGAAGTGCAGGGAGAGGGTGGACTTGGGGATGTCGCGGTCGCTGACCTGGAGGAAGTTCGAGCAGGTGGCGGCGCAGCCGGAGCCGGCCAGTTCGGCGTAGATCGCCACGCGCACGGGATCGGACAGGGCATGCAGGATGCCCTCGACGGTGATGTCCTCGATCGCTGGATGCAGGAGCGGCCTCATGGAACGCATCGTACCGCCCCTTGACAATCAGTTCAATAGTTCATAAGTTATGAACTACGGGACTGCTGCAAGGTTGCGGCAGCCCGCCACCAGGAGTCGTCATGAACAAGCTCAAGGGCAAGGTCGCGATCGTCACCGGCGCGTCCAAGGGAATCGGCGCCGCGATCGCCAGGTCGCTGGCCGCCGAAGGCGCGTCGGTCGTGGTCAATTACGCATCCAGCAAGGACGGCGCCGACGCGGTCGTCGCCGACATCGCCGCGGCTGGCGGCACGGCCGTCGCGGTGCACGGCGACGTCTCGAAGTCCGCCGACGCGCAGGCGCTCGTCGACGCGGCCATCGCGAACTACGGTCGCCTCGACGTGCTCGTCAACAACTCGGGCGTGTACGGGTTCTCGCCGATCGAGGCGATCACCGAGGACGACTTCCACCGTCACTTCAACGTCAACGTGCTCGGCCTGCTGCTGACCACGCAAGCGGCGGCGAAGCACCTCGGCGAAGGCTCGAGCATCATCAACATCGGCTCGGTCGTCACCCGCATCACCCCGCCGGGCAGCGCGGTCTACACCGGCACCAAGGGCGCGGTGGACGCGATCACCGGCGTGCTGTCGCGGGAACTGGGCGCGCGCAAGATCCGCGTCAATACACTGAGCCCGGGCATGGTCGAAACCGAGGGCACGCACACGGCCGGCTTCATCGGTTCGGCGTTCGAAGCCAACGCTGTCGCGCAGACGCCGTTGGGCCGCATCGGCCAACCCGATGACATTGCTTCGATCGCCGTGTTCCTGGCGTCGAACGATTCGCAGTGGCTGACAGGCGAACAGTTGCTGGCGGGCGGCGGCGTGCGCTGATGACCTGATACCCGTTGGCGATCAACTGGGTGACGCTGCGTTTCAGTCGTCATTCCGGCGAAGGCCGGAATCCATTTGCATTGATGAGGGTCAAGATGGATCCCGGCTTTCGCCGGGATGACGAGCCTTCATCGCAACGTTTTCCGGTCAGGGTGGGTCCCCGCCTTCGCGGGGACGACGATCAAGAGCCGATGAGCAGCCGACTTCGATCAGGGCTGCGCGGCGAATGAAATGCGATCCGCCAGTACGAGATCGATCGTCTCCTCCTTGCCGCCGCGCTGCAGTCGGATCGCAAGGTGCGTGCCCGCCGGCGTCGTGCGCAAACGTTCGCGCCACTCGCTGAGGCTGCGCGCGCCGACCGCTTCGCCGCCGATCGCGAGGATGCGATCGTTCAATCGCATGCCCGCCTTCAGCGCCGCGCTGTCGGCCGCGACATCCACTACCTTGAACGCATCGCCGTCGCCGAGCAGCCACAAGCCGCTGCGGTCGAAGTCGTCGGGCTTTCCGGCATCCGCGTTCGGCTTGAGGTACATGATCTTCTTCGCGTAGTCGAAGCCGACATCGAAGCGCTTCAGCACGCCACCGCCGAGGTTGCCGGTGAGGTTGGGATCGGTGAACGAGCCCTTGTCGCCGAGGTACATGTCGCCGGCAACGCCGTCGATGCGTATCGCACCGAGGGTCAGCGTGCCGAAGCGAGCGGGGCGCGCGCGCGATGCACCGCCGACGCCCCAGCCCATCACCGCTTCGGGCGCCGCGTGGTATTTCTCGACCAGGTGGTTGTCGCGCACGAAGGGCGCGTGCAGGGTCAGCGACGAGCGCGAGCCGGTGTCGACGCTGATCCGCATCGGCAGGCCGTCGAGGGTGCCGGTCACGATCGGGATGCGCTCGTCGAGCTGGAACGGGATCGCGGTCGCGCCCGCGGGTGGAACGAACTTCGCGGGGTCGCTCATCACCAGGCGATGGTTCGCATAGTCGATCTCGACGCCGAAGCGGCGGAACATCTCATAGCCGACGAGGCCGTCGGCCTGCACGCCTTCGACCTTCGGCAGGTCGCCGAGGTCGATGACGTAGAACACCGGCTTGGCGAGCACGGCATTGCCGACGCGCACCTGTTTCGCATGCGCGAGCGAGAGATCGACCGCCTCGTCGCCCACGCCGCGGCCGGCGAGCTTGCCTTCTCCGACGAGGCCGAACTTCTTCGCGGCCGCCGGCGTGAGCAGGTTGGTGCCGCCGGTGTCGACCAGGAAGCGTGCCGGCTTGCCGTCGATCTTTCCGTCCACGTAGATGTGGTTGTTGACGAGGTCGAACGGGATCGTCGTCGTGCCGGCTTGATCGTCGATGCGCGCGGTCGGCGTCATCTTCGGCATCGCGAAATCGGCATCGGCGATGGCGACGTTGAGCGCGACCTTGTCGAAGCGTACTTCGCTGTGGTCGCGCGGATCGGTGCGGCCGGCGGCATCGGTCACGTCCACTGTTGCGCGAAACGGCATGCGCAGGCCATCGACCAGGCGGTAGTCGTCGTAGACGGTGGTGGCCACGCTCGAACCCTGCGGTTCCTGCACGCGAGCGAGCAGGTGGGTGTCGGCGGCAAACCATAGCGTGACCGGATCGCCGCCCTGCGGCGTGGCGACGACGACGTCGTAGCGATGACCGTCGACAACCTTTGAAGTCACCTCGCCCCAGGCGGCAGGCATGGCCTTCGGATACCAGTAGCCGTGCGCATTGACCCAGGCGTCGTTGTGGGCGCGCCGGATCGCGGCGGGCGCGTCGAGCGCGGCGACTTCGCCGCCCGGATCGCGTGCCCACGACTGGGTGCCGTCGAATCCGTCGGCGCCTTCGACCGGACCTAGTGCGTACGCGTCGGCGGAGCGGCCGTTGCGCGCGTCCACGGTGACATGGAACGCGCCGCTCATGCCGCCGGCGCTGGCGGTTCCGTCGGCGTGCCAGCCCTTGACGGTGTCCCAGCGCGCACCGCCGCTGGCGGTCTTGGCGAGGGTGAAGATGCCGATCGCGTCGCCGGCTTGGCAGGTCGAGGCGATGGCGAGCGACAACAGCGACAGCGTGAGGGTGCGGCGCAGCATGATCGGCTCCTTGGGCGTGTTGTCGGCATCGCTGCAGCGATTGCAGTGGCCGCCGTTGTGTTGAAGAATATGCACGATTTTCAACAAAGACAACCCAACCGATGGCACAGAAAAAAACGGCACCGAGAAAAACGGCACCGAGGAAAACGGCGCAGGACCGGCACGATGCCGCCGGCCTGGTCGAGGATCCGAAGAAGATCGCGCTGTTCGCCACGCCGGTGCGCGTCGAGCTGGTGACCGCGATCCAGGCCCTGGGCGGCAGCGCGACGGTCGCCGAACTGGCGGTGCAGCTCGGCCGGCCGGCCGACGGCCTCTACTACCACCTGCGCGCACTGGTGCGTGGCGGCCTGCTGCGCGAGCGCGAAGGCGCGAACGGTCGCAGTTACCAGTTGACGATTCCCGAAGGCGAATCGCTGCGCCTGCGCTACAAGCCCGGCGCCACCGCGAACGCGCGTTCGGTTGCGAAGGTCGCCACCAGCATGTCGCGGCTTGCGCAGCGCGATTTCCAGCGTGCGCTGGCGCGCCCCGAGACCGTCGTCGAAGGTCCCGAGCGCGAACTCTGGGCAGGACGCCTGCGCGGCTGGGTCGATCCCGACGAACTGGTCGAGATCAACCGCCTGCTCCATCGACTCGCCGACCTCTTGCTGTCCACGCGGCCGGCTGGTGGCGGCCAGCTCATCGCCTTCCACTGGCTGCTGGCGCCACTCGATGCTCGGCCAGCGCGCCGCCCCGAGGCCGGCGCGCCGAAACGCCGACGCCGGGACTGATGCCGGCTTGCGATCGGCGATGGCGTCCTTGCCTCGAGACTGTCACCACGGCCTGGCCGGCGACCCGAGCCGGGTTCCACGCCAGGCAACACAGGAGAGATTTGTGCCACCGTCATTCAACATCGGACTCAAGCTGGCGTGGTACAGCGTATTGCTCTACTGGCTCTGGAGCGCTCGCCGGGTCAAGGCGCCTGAAAGGATGGAGCCGCTGTTCAAGCGCCTGGTTGCCTACTGGCTCCCGCTCCTCGTCGCGATGCTCCTGCTCGGACCGGACGACTGGTTTGGCCATGGCCTCCTGGGTGAGAGTCTTGTCCCGCACACCGTGCCTGTCTGCGCCGTCGGGCTGACCCTCTGCCTTCCTGGCGCAGCGCTCGCCATCTGGTCGCGTCACCTGCTCGGAAAAAACTGGAGTCTCAGTGTCCAGGTGAAGCAAGGGCACGAGCTCATCCAATCCGGTCCCTACCGGTTCGTGCGACATCCCATATACAGCGGCCTGTTGCTTCTGTTCACCGGCAACGCGCTCATGGTCGGGGAGGGGCGCGGCGTTCTGGCAGTAGCAATGGTGTTCGTATCGTTCTGGCGCAAGCTCAAGCAGGAAGAGGCTTGGCTCACGCAACGGTTTGGAGCGGCTTACCAAGTCTATCGACAGCATACAAAAGCACTTGTTCCGGCGGTTCTGTAGCGTGTTGCCTGACAATTGATTCAAGTCCACGCGACTCCGCGACGTGACCGGATGCAGGCGGTCGATCGCAAACCGACGTGCAGCCGGAACGATCCATCCCGCCGGCTTTGCACAGGTTTTACGATACCGTCCTGCGCGCAGGCGTAGCATGCCCCGTCCCAACCGGAGAATCCGCATGTCGGTCCCAGAGCCTCCTTCCGACCAGACCGAAATCAGCCGCGAGCAGGCCGAGGACGCCGTGCGCACCCTGCTGCGCTGGGCCGGCGAAAACCCGCAGCGCGAAGGCCTGCTCGACACGCCGCGACGCGTGGTCAAGGCCTACCGCGACTGGTTCTCCGGCTACGGCGAGGATCCGCACGACTACCTCGCGCGCACCTTCGAGGAAGTCTGCGGCTACGACGAGCTGATCGTGCTGCGCGACATCGAGTTCGAGTCGCACTGCGAGCACCACATGGCGCCGATCATCGGCAAGGCGCACGTCGGTTACCTGCCCGACGGCAAGGTCGTGGGCATCAGCAAGCTCGCGCGCGTGGTCGAGACCTACGCACGGCGTTTCCAGGTGCAGGAGAAGATGACCTCGCAGATCGCCAACTGCATCGACGAGGTGCTCAAGCCGCGCGGCGTCGGCGTGGTGATCGAGGGCGCGCACGAGTGCATGACCACGCGTGGCATCCACAAGCGCGGCGTGAGCATGGTCACCTCGAAGATGCTCGGCAGCTTTCGCGAGGACGCGCGCACGCGCGCGGAGTTCCTGCGGTTCATCGACGTCGGCCCGGGCAGGTAACCCGGCGATACCGCCCGATCCCATGCGGCGCGCTGAAAGTCCGCTGCGCTAGACTGCGCCGTCCACCGGCACGCGCCGGCGCCGGAAACGCATCTCAACAGCGAAGGCTGGTCGTCCGCCGTGACCCATTCCAACGAATCCGATGACCGCGCGGCCGCGCGGGCCGCACTGCCCGATCCGCCGGTCAGCGACCTGCCGCCGATCGCCGAGGCGATGGACGCACCGGCGACCGGCGTGCAGGTGCGCAAGGCCGCGGTCGCCTTCATCTTCATCACCGTACTGCTGGACATCCTCGCGTTCGGGATGATCATCCCGGTGCTGCCGCACCTGATCGCCAGCTTCCTCGGCGGCAACGTGTCGAAGGCGGCGCTGTGGTACGGCAGCTTTTCGGCCTTCTTCAACCTGATGCAGTTCGTCTTCTCGCCGATCCAGGGCGCGCTGTCGGACCGCTTCGGCCGTCGCAAGGTGATCCTGCTGTCGAACTTCGGACTCGGCGTGGACTTCCTGTTCATGGCCCTGGTCAGCACCTTGCCGCTGCTGTTCATCGGCCGGCTCGTCTCGGGCATCACCTCGGCCAGCTTCAGCACCGCCGGCGCGTACATCGCCGACGTCACCCCGCCGCAGAAACGCGCGCAGGCGTTCGGCATGATCGGGATGGCCTTCGGCATCGGCTTCGTGGTCGCGCCGGCGATCGGCGGCGTGCTCGGCGAGGTGCATCCGCGGTTGCCGTTCTGGATCGCGGCCTGCCTGAGCCTGGCCAATTTCTGCTACGGCTTCTTCGTGCTGCCCGAATCGCTGCCGCTGGACCGGCGCGCGCCGTTCCGCTGGTCGAAGGCGAACCCGCTGGCTTCGCTGCGCCTGCTGCGCAGCCATCACGAATTGTTCGGGCTGGCGACCGTGCTGCTGCTGATGCAGTTCGCGCACTTCGTCTATCCGAGCACGTTCGTGCTCTACGCCGACTACCGCTTCCACTGGAACTCGGGAATGGTCGGCTACACGCTGGCTTTCGTCGGCGTGCTCGCCGCGATCGTGCAGGGCGGCCTGATCAAGCGCTTCATCGCACGCTTCGGCGAACGGCGCACGCTGATGATCGGACTGGCCTGCGGCACGCTCGGCTTCACCCTGTACGGACTGGCGCCGAACGGCTACTGGTTCTGGGCGGCGATGCCGATCGCCGCGTTGTGGGGCATCTCGGCGCCATCGGCGCAGGCGATCATGACCCACCACGTCAGCCCGAACGAGCAGGGACGGTTGCAGGGCGCGATCAGCAGCCTGACCAGCATCGCCGGCATCTTCGCGCCATTCGCGTTCACCCATGTGTTCGCGGCGATCACGGCCACGCGCCCCGGCAACCCGTGGGTCGGAGCCACCTTCTGGATGGCCGGCATGCTGGTATTGATGGCGGCGATCATCGCCCGCCGCACGACCACGCGCCTGCACGCGCAGTAAAGCGATCCGCGGCGCGCGCGGAGATTTTTCCGTCGTGAGGACAGGCGCGAAGCTCGCGCCGCGACCGGTTACTTCTTCGCTTTCGATGGCGGGCTTTGCGGAGCGGTCGCCGTCGGAGCTGCGCCGCCCAGGACCAGCTTCACCAGCTCGATGTCCTTGAGCTGGTTGAGCGCATCGGTGTCCATGTCGGTCATCACCAGCGCTTCGGCGACGCACCACGAACGCTCCCAGCGGCTGAGCTGGCGCTTGCCCGCGGCCACCGCCTGCAGCTCGTCGCGGGTGTGGGTCATGTCGAGCGGATCGTCGGGCACCGGCTTGGGCACGCCGACGCCCGTCGCGGCCGCCTTCAGCAGCATCTCGATGCGCCGCCGAGCGCACTCAGTCTCGTTGCCGACGGCGTCGCGGCCCGACAGCGGCATCGCGTCGGCGAGCGCCTGGCGCAGGTCGGCCAGTTCCTTTTCCGCGCCCTCCTGGGCGACGGCTGCGACCTGCATCTTCTGTTCGAGCTCGATGATCTCGGTCGCCGGATCGTCCAGCACTTCGGCATCGAGCATGTCGTGTACGCGCTTGGACAGCTTCGCGTACAGGTCGGGATGGGTGAGCTTCACGTTGCGCACCGCGATCTGCCAGGCGTAGGCCACCTGCTGCGCGGTGCGCGTCTCCGGCTCGGCCAGTTCGTCGTCGTCCTTGCCGAGCTCGCCGATGGCCGCGTCGATCTTCTCGCGCAGCGGATCGTCCTCGAAGCGCCGGTGATGGCGGCGCAGCGCGGAGCGGCAGTCGAGCAGCAGGTTGCGCAGATCGGAATCGGACATGGCTCGCGGGAGAGGATGCCGCTTGGGTTCCCCCATTCTTCGCTACGCGGTCCGCGGGGACAAGCCCCGCGGGTCGTCTCAGGCCGCCTGCCTGCGCGATGCCGGCTCGCGCCAGCGGTCCATCGCCGCCTTCCACCGCGGCAGGACGTCGGCGAGGTGCTTTTCCTTCACGTGGCCGTAGCCGCGGATGCGCTCGGGCAGGCTGGCGATCTCCACCGCCTGCGCGATGTTGTCCGGCGAGAGCGTCGGCAGGATCGCGCCGATGTCGCGGAAGTAGTCGGCGATCAACTGGCGCTCGATGCGGCGCTCCTCGGTGCGGCCGAAGATGTCGAGCGCGCCGCCGCGCAGGAATTTCAGCTTCGCCAGCACGCCGAAGGCCTTCATCATCCACGGGCCGAACTGCTGCTTGACCAGGTGGCCCTCGGCATCGCGCCTGGCGAACAGCGGCGGCGCGAGATGGAAATTCAGCTTGTAGTCGCCCTCGAATTGCTGGGCGATGCGGCGCTGGAATTCGCCGTTCGTGTACAGGCGCGCGACTTCGTACTCGTCCTTGTAGGCCATCAGCTTGAACGCGTAGCGCGCGACCGCCGACGCGAGTGCGGTCGAGCCGGGCGCCTTCGCGCTTTCGGCGGAGCGGACCTGGTCCACCAGCGCGCGATAGCGCTTCGCGTAAGCGGCATCCTGGTAGTCGGCGAGGAAGGCTTCGCGGCGCGCGATCGACTCGTCGATGTTGCGCGAAAGGCGTGCATCATCGAGCGGCAAGTCGGAAACGCTCGCGGTGCGCGGCGCCGGATCGCCCAGCACGACGGTGTCGGCCGACGAGGTGGTCTTCATGCCCGCCGCGGTGCGCACGGCGTCCGGGTCGATCGCGGCCAGCCGTCCCCAGGCGAAGGCTTCCTTGTTCATCTTCACCGCGGCGCCATTGAGCTCGATCGCGCGCAGCAATGCATCCAGCGAGACCGGCACCAGGCCTTGCTGCCAGGCGACGCCGAGGATGAAGGAGTTGGTCGCGATCGCATCGCCGAACAATGCGGTCGCCAGCTCGGTCGCCTCGATCCGCATGGGTTGGCCGCCATCGAGCGCGGTGCGCACGGCAGCGACGATGCCGTCGGCCGGGAACTGCATGTCCGGGTGCATCGTGAACGTGCCGGGCATCGCCTCGTAGGTGTTGAGCACGACCGTGCTGCGGCCGGCGCGGATCTTCGACAGCGCCCAGTAGTCGTTGACCACGACCATGTCGCAGCCGAGCACGAGGTCGGCCTCACCGGCGGCGATGCGCACGGCGTGGATGTCGTCGGGCGTGCGCGCGATGCGCACGTGGGTCGTGACCGCGCCGCCTTTCTGCGCCAGGCCGGTCTGGTCGAGCACGCTCGCGCCCTTGTTCTCCAGGTGTCCGGCCATGCCGAGCAGGGCGCCGATCGTGACCACGCCGGTGCCGCCGACGCCGGTGATCAGGATGTTCCAGGGCGTGTCGAGGCTGGACTTGAAGGTCGGCAGCGGCAGCTCGTTCAGTCGTGCGGCGACCGCGTCCTTCGACGAACTCGCGCCCGAACCCTTGCGCAGCGCCCCGCCTTCGACGGTGACGAAGCTCGGGCAGAAGCCTTTCACGCAGGAGAAATCCTTGTTGCACGCGCTCTGGTCGATCTCGCGCTTGCGCCCGAACTCGGTTTCCTTAGGCAGCACCGCGACGCAGAACGATTTCTCGCCGCAGTCGCCGCAGCCTTCGCAGACGAGCGAGTTGATGACCGCGCGTTTGCTCGGATCGGGGATCTTGCCGCGCTTGCGGCGACGGCGTTTCTCGGTCGCGCAGGTCTGCTCGTAGATCAGCACCGACACGCCCTTGACCTCGCGCAGGCGCTTCTGGGTTTCGTCGAGCAGGTCGCGGTCGAGGAACTCGGTGCCGTGCGGGAACTTCTCGCGGCAGTTCTTCCACTTGCGGATGTCGTCGCTCAGCACGACGATCGTGTCGACGCCCTCGCTGCGCACCTGGTGGGCGATGTCGGGCGGGGTGAGCGTGCCGTCGACCGGCTGGCCGCCAGTCATCGCGACCGCGTCGTTGTAGAGGATCTTGTAGGTGATGTTGACCTTGGCCGCGACCGCCTGCCGGATCGCGAGCGAGCCGGAATGGAAATAGGTTCCGTCGCCGAGGTTCTGAAACACGTGCTGCGTCTCGGTGAACGGCGCCTGCCCGCACCAGGTGACGCCTTCGCCGCCCATCTGGGTGAAGGTGTCGGTGTCGCGGTCCATCCACGTGACCATGTAGTGGCAGCCGATGCCGGCGAGCGCGCGCGAGCCATCGGGCACCTTCGTGGACGTGTTGTGCGGGCAGCCGGCGCAGTAGTGCGGCACGCGCGGGAAGTTCGCGCGCGGCAGGGCGAGCTCGGCTTCCTTCGCGGCGATCCACTTCAGCCGTTCCTCGATCATCGGGCTGGTGAAGAAGCGCGCCAGGCGCCTGGCGATCACGCGTGCGATGCGTGCAGGCGTGAGTTCGTTCGTCGACGGCAGGATCCATTCGCCGCCCTCATCGTACTTGCCGACCACGCTCGGCCGCGTGGCATGCGGCCAGTTGTACATGTGTTCCTTCATCTGCGACTCGATGAAGCTGCGCTTCTCCTCGACGATCACGATGTCCTCGAGGCCGGCCGCGAACGCTCGGATGCCGACCGGCTCCAGCGGCCAGGTCATGCCGATCTTGTAGACGCGGATGCCGATATCCTCGGCCGCGCGGCGGTCGATGCCGAGGTATTCCAGCGCCTGCAGCACGTCGAGGTAGCTCTTGCCCGTCGTTACGATGCCCAGCCGCGCCTTCGGCGAATCGAGCACGATGCGGTCGATGCGATTGGCGCGTGCGAACGCTTCGGCCGCATGCACGCCGTACTGGTGCAGGCGCATTTCCTGATTGAGCGGTGGATCCGGCCAGCGGATGTTGAGGCCGCCGGCCGGCATTTCGAAATCCGACGGGATGATGATGTCGAGCTGGTGTGGATCGACGATCACCGAGGCCGACGATTCCACCGTTTCGGCGATCGTCTTGAAGCCGACCCAGCGTCCGGTGAAGCGCGACATCGCCCAGCCCATCAGGCCCATGTCGAGGATGTCCTGCACGCCGGCCGGATTGAGGACGGGCATCATCGCGCTGACGAATTCGAGTTCGCTGCCGTGCGGCAGCGTCGAGCTGCGGCAGGCGTGGTCGTCGGCTGCGAGCGCGAGCACGCCGCCGAATTTCGAGGTGCCGGCGGCGTTGCCGTGCTTGAACACGTCGCCGCAGCGGTCCACGCCCGGGCCCTTGCCGTACCACATCGCGAACACGCCGTCGTACTTCGCGCCCGGGAACAGGCCGGTCTGCTGCGTGCCCCAGACCATCGTCGCGCCGAGGTCCTCGTTCAAGCCGGGGGTGAATTCGATCGACGAAGCCTTCAGGTGCTTCTTCGCCTTCCACAGTTCGAGGTCGAAGCCGCCCAGCGGCGAGCCGCGGTAGCCGGAGATGAAACCGGCGGTGTTGATGCCCGCGGCGCGGTCGCGCATCTGCTGCATGATCGGCAGCCGCACCAGCGCCTGCACGCCGGACAGGAAGATCCGTCCGCGCTCGCGGGTGTACTTGGTCTCGAGCGTGTAGTCACGGTCGATCGCGGGATCGCGCTTTCCAGGATCAGGCATCGCGGACATCGAAATTCCCCTGCAGGAAGCCGTCGCCGCGTGCAGCGCAGCGATCCACGGCATCGTGCGGAAATGATAGCAGTGCGCGGCGAAGCCACGGCCGCGCTTGTCGGGGCGCTGCGCGGCGGCGTACAGTCGCGCGTACCTGTGGGGGAGTCCGATGCAGTATTCGAGCCTGAGCGTGCTGCTGGTCGAGGACCACGGCTTCCAGCGCCGTCTGGGCCTGCGCCTGCTTTCCGAACTGGGGGTCGGCAAGCTGCTCGAGGCGGCCGAGGGATTCGAGGCGCTGGAACTGCTGCGCGGTCTCGAAGCTCCACCCGACATCGTGCTCGTGGACCTGGACATGCCGGGCATGGACGGGGTCGAGTTCATCGGCCTGATTGCGCAACACAAGCTCGCCCCTGCCATCGCGGTAGTGAGCGCGATGGACGCAGCCCTGCTTCACAGCGTGCAGGTGATGGCGCAGGCCTCGGGGCTGCGCGTGCTCGGCAGCGTCGAGAAGCCCCTGACGACCGAGAAGCTGCAGCAGGTGCTGACCCTGTTCGGCAGTTCGGCGGGCGTGGCCCAGCCGGACGCCGAGGACGTCAAGGTCAGCATCGAGCAGATCCGCGAGGCGCTCGACAACGGCCATATCGTTCCCTACTTCCAGCCGCAGGCCGAGTTCGGCAACGGCAAGATCGTCAGCGTCGAGGCGCTGGCGCGCTGGGTGCAGCCGAACGGACAGGTGCTGTATCCGACCAACTTCATGCCCCTAGTCGAGAACAACGGCATGATCGAGGAGCTCACCACGCGCATGCTGATCGAAAGCTGCGCGTGGCGGAAACGCTGGGTCGCCGACGGCCTGCGCATCCGCGTGTCGGTCAACGTGTCGGCGCAGAACCTGATCGGACCCGAAGTGGCCGATCGCTACGAGCAGGTCGTCCGCGACCACGGCATGCGCCCTGAAGACCTCGTGCTGGAGATCACCGAGAGCTCGGTGATGAGCGATACCGCGCGCGGGCTGGCGATGCTCGCGAGGTTGCGGCTGAAAGGTTTCGGCCTGTCGGTGGACGACTTCGGCACCGGCTATTCCTCGCTCGCCCAGCTCTCGCAGATTCCTTTCACCGAATTGAAGATCGACCGCGGCTTCGTCCACCGCGCGCCCGAGCAGCCGCGCAAGCTGGCGATGATCGAGACCAGCCTGGACCTCGCCCGCAAGCTCAATCTGAAAGTCGTCGCCGAAGGCATCGAGACGATGGAGGAGTGGCAGTTGCTCGCGCAGCTCGGCTGCGACTACGCCCAGGGCTACCTGATCTCGCAGGCGGTGCCGGGCGATCGCCTGCTGGAAGCCATCGGGAACTGGCGCAAGACCAGGCACTGACGTGATCGGCTGGCACGGCAAGTCGGCGCTCCGCTTGCAGCTGCTGGGCCTGTTCGGCCTGCTGATCCTGGCCGGAGCGAGCGTGCTGGCGCTCGACGAGTACGAGCGGCGTGCGCACGCGCAATCGCTGGACGAGCTGGCCAGGCAGACCCTCGTGAGCCTGCGCCTGATCCAGTCGGTGTCCGACGGCTACGGCCTGGACGACATCGGCACCGTGTTCCGCGTGCGCAACGGCCTGATGAGCTGGGACGACGGCGTCAGGGCCAGTGCGCGCGCGCGCGCGCGCATCGACAGCGACTGGGTCGCGCTGTCGAAGCTTCCGCACGAGCCCGACGAGGATGTCCTGCTCGCCGACATTGGCGCGGCACGCGTGCGCGCCGATGACGCCGCCGCGCGCCTGCACGCGATCCTGCTGGGCAAGGACATCAAGGCGCTGGGACGCTTCGCCGACACCGAACTGTTCCCGGCGATGGACCCGGTCACCTCGCGCCTGCAACAACTGGGCACGCTGGTGATCGCGCACGGCCAGGAACGCGTGCGTACCGAGAACGATGTCGCGCGGCGCAACGGCGAGATCCGCGTCGGCGTCACCCTGCTCGCCTTGCTGCTGGCCGCATGGTTCGGCAGCCGCCTGCTCCGCAACATCTACCGCGGCGTCGAGGCGATGGTCGCGATCACCGGCCAGATGCGCCGGCACGACTACGCCAGCCAGCCGCGGTTCCGTCCCGAGGGCGAACTGGGCGAAGTGCTCGACGGCTTCCTCGCCCTGCGCGACGAGGTGCGCGACTCGGAGATCGAACAGGCCGAGCTGACGCTGCGCAACGAGCAGGTCCGCGCCACCCTGGCGCGCAGCGAGGAATTCCAGCGCTCGCTGTTCGCCGCCGCGCAGGTGGCGGTGATGTCGTTCGACCTCGACGGCCGCTTCAGCAGCTTCAACCCCTATGCCGAGAAGCTCACCGGCTACGACGCGGCGGAAATGATCGGCCATCGCCACATCGACCGCGTGCTCCTGGTCGAGGAAGCGCAGGAAGTCGCCGAGCGGCTCAGCGCCGCGCTCGGCCGCAACGTGCCGGCGAACGTGCGCATGCTGCCGCTGCTGCTGGAGCTGGGCGTGCAGGCGCAGGAATGGACCCTGGTGCGCAAGGACGGCAGCCCGGTGCCGGTGCTGCTGGCGATCTCGGCGATGCGCGACGAGATCGGCGGCGTCATCGGCCACCTGTGCATCGCCACCGACCTGACCCGGATCAAGCAGCTCGAGGAAGCCCTGCGCGCGAGCGAGCTGGCCGAACGTGGCGCCAACAAGGCCAAGGGCGATTTCCTCGCGGCGATGAGCCACGAGATCCGCACGCCGATGATCGGCGTCACCGGCATGCTCGAAGTGCTCTCGCACGGCCAGCTCGATCCCGACCAGCGGCGCACCGTGTCGATCATCCAGCAGTCGGCGGCCTCGCTGCTGCAGATCATCGGCGACATCCTCGACTTCTCGAAGGTCGAGGCCGGGCGGCTGGAGCTGTCGCCGGTCACGCTCAGCCTGCAGCAGCTGCTGCGCTCGACGATTGCCAACTTCACCGGCTCGGCCTCGAGCAAGGGCCTGGTGCTCGAACTCAAGATCGACCCGCGCGTCGCGCCCGCCTACGTCGCCGATCCGTTGCGGCTGCGCCAGATCCTCTCGAACTTCCTGTCGAACGCGATCAAGTTCACCGAGGAAGGTTTCGTGCTGGTCGCGCTCGAACGCCAGGGTGCCGAAGTGGATGCGGATCGCCTCTGCATCCGCGTCACCGACACCGGCATCGGCGTCACCCCGGAGCAGCAGGAGCGTTTGTTCCAGCCCTTCAGCCAGGCCGAGGGCAGCACCACGCGGCGCTTCGGGGGCACCGGACTGGGCCTGGTGATCTGCCGGCGCCTGGCCGAGCTGATGGACGGCGACGTCACGATGGAGAGCACGCCCGGCGCCGGCACCTCGATGCGCCTGCTCGTGACCCTGCCGCGCGGCGATGAAGCCGACGTCGAGATTCACGAGGACGACGCGCCGCCGCCTTCGCAATTCCAGCCGCGCGCCCTGCCGAGCCTGCAGCAGGCCGAGGCCGAGCGCAGCCTGATCCTGCTGGTGGACGATCATCCGACCAACCGCCTGGTGGTCGCCCGCCAGCTCGCCTTGGCCGGCTATGCCTGCGAGACCGGCAGCGACGGCATCGAGGGACTCGAACGCTGGCGCAGCGGACGCTACGCCCTGGTGCTGTCGGACATCCACATGCCGCGCATGGACGGGTATCAACTGACTCAGGCCATCCGCGAAGAAGAAGCACGCGAGGCGCGCGCGCGGACGCCGGTCGTGGCGTTGACCGCGGCGGCGCTCAAGGGCGAGGCCGAACGCTGTCTTGCCGCCGGCATGGACGACTACCTGTCCAAGCCGGTGAGCATTCCACAGCTCGCCGAATGCCTCGCGCGCTGGCTGCCGCACACGCGCGACGCGATGCCGCCGAGGACCGCGGCGCAACCCACCGCACCGCTGCCGCAGACCCAGGGTGCGCCGTCGCCGCTGGACGCAAGCGTGCTCGCCGCCCTCACCGGCGGCGATCGCGAGCAGATGCGGCTGGTGCTGCAGGACTACCTCGGCGCCACCGAAACCGACCTCGCGGCCGCGCGCCGTGCGCGCGAGAACGGCGACTGCACGCTGCTCGCGCGCGAGGCGCACAAAATCAAGGGCGCTGCGCTGCTGGTCGGCGCCGGGCAACTGGCCACGGCCGCACTCGCGCTGGAGGAGGCCGCCAAGCGGACCGACTGGCCGCAGATCCTGCCGCTGTCAGCCGACGTGGACACCGCCGCCGAACGCCTGCGGCTGCATGTCGCGCAGAAGTTCTGACGAACCCAGCGGCCCGCAGTGTTTAGCCCGGGCGATGCCGGAACGCGCAGTTGAAGGCCACCGTGATGCGTTCGCCTTCGCCCTGGAAGGGCAACACCTGGTGCAGCAGGTACGAGGGAAACAGCACCAGTTGACCGGCCTGCAACATCAATCCGAAATTCTGGATGCCGAAGGGCGGCTTGAGGAATTCCGATCCGGCATCGACGTACATGCCGCTCGCGTGCAGCGGCGTGACGAAGGTGAGCTTGCCGCTGTCGGGTTCGCTGGCGTCGTTCGTGCCCGGCGCCACGCAGTACACGCCCGACCACGACGCCAGCGGATGGTTGTGCACGCCGAAGTAGCCGCCGCGGCGGGTGACGTGGAACCAGGCGTCGGTCTTCACGCCCAGCGTGGCCATCGTCTTCTCGTCGTAGCCGTTGAGCTGGGCCACCGTCTGCATCACGTTCGCCAGGCAGAAATCGCGGAGCTGCACGATCGGCGCGTCGGGCCACGCGAACAGGTCGAAGCGGCTCTCGAACAGGGTGCTGTTGCGCTCGGTGTAGGGGTGGTCGTTCGCATACTTCGGGCCTTCCGATTCGCGGGCGAAGAACAGCTCGCGCAGGGCCGCGTTCATCGCTGCCGGCTCGGGGTGCTGGCAAAACACGAACGGCGAGGCGAACATGGCACGGATCTGGGACATGGGTCGGCCGACGGAGGTCTCGATGAAGCCCACAGATTACCCGTTGCGCTCGCCGCGCCGCCACGCGCTCGCATTGCTGCCCCTGCTGTGCCTGTCCGCGCATGCCGCCGACCGCGTCACCGGCCGCGCCTTCGCGACGCGCTCGGAGGTCTACGCGCCGCATGCGATGGCCGCGACCTCGCAGCCGCTGGCCACGCAGATCGCGCTCGACGTGATGAAGCAGGGTGGCAGCGCGGTCGATGCGGCGATTGCCGCGGACGCCGCGCTCGGCCTGATGGAACCGACCGGCGCCGGCATGGGCGGAGACCTGTTCGCGATCGTGTGGGATCCGAAGACGCACAAGCTCTACGGCTACAACGGCTCGGGCCGTTCGCCGAAATCGCTGAGCCTGGCCGAGTTCGAGAAACGCGGCCTCAAGGACATCCCGCCGATCGGTCCGCTGCCGGTGTCGGTGCCCGGCTGCGTGGATGGCTGGTTCGCCCTGCACGACCGCTTCGGCGAGCTGGCGATGAAGAATGACCTCGCGCCGACGATCCGCTACGCGCGCGAAGGTTTCCCGGTCAGCGAGGTGATCGCGTACTACTGGGACATCTCGGTGCCACGGCTGTCGAAGTTCCCGGGCTTCAAGGAGCAGTTCACCCGCGACGGCCGCGGCCCGCGCACCGGCGAAATGTGGACGCGACCGACGCTCGCCGACACCTTGCAGAAGATCAGCGATGGCGGCCGCGACGCCTTCTACAAGGGTCCGATCGCGCACGTCATCGGCGACTACATGAAGGCGCAGGGCGGCTTCCTCTCCTACGAGGACATGGCCGCGCACCACGGCGAATGGGTCGAGCCGGTCAGCGCCAACTACCGCGGCTACGACGTCTGGGAGCTGCCGCCGAACGGGCAGGGCATCGCGACGCTGCAGATCCTCAACCTGCTCGAAGGCTACGATTTCTCGAAGATTCCGTTCGACAGCGCGCAGCACGTGCACCTGTTCGTCGAAGCCAAGAAGCTCGCCTTCGCGGATCGCGCGCGCTTCTACGCCGATCCCGATTTCGCGAAGACGCCGGTGAAAGGATTGATCTCGAAGGACTACGCGAACGAACGCCGCAAGCTGATCTCGATGGACAAGGCCGCACGCGTGGTCGCGCCCGGCACGCCGCCGCAACTCGACGCCGGTGACACCGTGTACATGACCACCGCCGATTCCAGCGGCATGATGGTCTCGCTGATCCAGTCCAACTACCGCGGCATGGGCAGCGGCATGACGCCGCCGGGACTCGGATTCATCCTCCAGGACCGCGGCGAGATGTTCGTGCTCAAGCCGGGCCATCCCAATTCCTTCGAGCCCGGCAAAAGACCCTTTCACACCATCATTCCCGCCTTCGTGACGAAGGACGGCAAGCCCTGGCTGAGCTTCGGCGTGATGGGCGGCGCGATGCAGCCGCAGGGCCACGTCCAGATCCTGATGAACCTGATCGACTACGGCATGAACCTGCAGGAAGCCGGCGACGCCCCGCGCATCCAGCACGACGGCGCCACCGAGCCGACCGGCCAGAACACGCCGATGGACGACGGCGGCGAAGTCGATCTTGAAACCGGTTTCTCGTGGGAGACCGTGCGCGCACTGATGCGCATGGGCCACAGCGTTCGCTATTCCGATGGGCCTTATGGCGGTTACCAGGCGATCGAAGCCAATCCGAACGGCGGCTGGATCGGCGCCAGCGAATCGCGCAAGGATGGGCAGGCGGCCGGTTACTGAGCAAGCGCAGACGGAACCTGTCCGATGGTCGCGTCCGGCGCCAACCTGTACCTTGCTCTAAGGCGGGGACCGGCAGGCGTTGAACCGATCCGCGCGGTTCCTATGCTGAGCGGACGCGTGATCCTCGCGGTATCACTGGAGCGCTGTACATGCCCCTGATTTTCGCAGGCCTGCTTGTCATGTCGGCTTCTGCATCCACACCCCAGCCTGCAAACCAGGCCCACTCGGTGGGCGGCCAGTCGACCGCGTCGACGACGAACGCAACGGTGGAGCGGCCATCATCGCAACAGCAGGACGCCCGGGCCGCTTACGATGCCGCGATGCGTGCACTGGGCGTTGGCCTGCGCAACAGCGCCAGTCCGCGCGACCGGGCGCTCGTGGCGTACATCGGATCCGCCTACCTCATTGAAAGCCGGCCATCGACATCGGCCGAGCGCATGGCCAATGGCGCCGTGCTTCGCGCTGCTGCAGAGGCTGCTCCCGGTGATGGATATGTCCAGTCGCTCTGGATGGCGGACAAGCCGGAGTACAGCGGTTGCAATTCCCGCACCCCCTGTCCGGATCGCAGCAAGGCACTCATCCACGCGGAGCCCGACAACGCGTTGGCGTGGCTTCCGGCCGTGGAAGACGCCAAGGACGAAGCGGCCACCGATGCGGCGCTCGCGCGGATGGCGCAGGCCACCACCTATGACGACCATCTGGGCGATGCGCAGAAGGCGTGGATGGATGCTTTCGCGCGCTACCCGCTGCCCGCGCCCCGGACGGCAGAGGCGGCGAAATACACGCCGCTCGCCACCGTTTACGAGGTAGCCAACGACCTGACGAAGGACACGAGCGCTTCGTTCGCGCACCCGAGCTTTGGCGGCATCAACACCGACTGCGACCGCAGGCGTAACCCCGCGGCGTCGCCGCAACGCTTCCGCGACTGTGCACAGATCGGCCGCACGATCCTCGCCCATTCGGGCTCGTTGCTCGGCTACATGTTCGGGCGCGACTTGCTGCGGATCTCCGGTCAGGCCACTCCGGCGGATATCGAGATGGCCCGGATCTATCGATGGCAGATAGACAACTGGTTCCAGCCCAGGCTGGGCATGCTCGAGGACCCGGAGGAGGTGAACGCCATCGCGGATGACTGGGGCCACGCCGACAACGAAATCGAGGTCATGCGGATCGAGCTCACGCGTGCCGGCATTGCCCTGGTCCCGCCCAGGGGATGGTGGCCGCACTCCGGCAGGGGCCCATACAATCCGCTGGGCGAGGATGCCGACCACGCGGCACCAAAGACTCGGTGAGCCGTCGGCTCGCGATCGTGCGGCAATCAATCTGCCGGCACGGTCCGATCCCGCGCCCACGCGCGCAGGCCCTGCACCTGCTCGACCATCAGCACCGACAATGGCTTCGTATTGCGCAGTCCGGCGAGCAATTCGTCCCGGGTGAGCGGTCGTGGGCTGCGCGCAGCCTACCAGGCCTGATTTGCGCCATTCCGGGTTCGAGTCGCCCGGGTCAGCCTTGAATGGCCCTTTCTCGATACCGGCTGCCACAACGATGGTGTTGCCCGTGATATCGGGCATATCCTGCGCCGACGCCACGCGGAGTTCGAAGAAGCCTCATGTCCCTGCAGATCCTCGCCCTGAATCTCCTGCTCGCGGCTGGCTCCGCGGCCTCACCCGTTGCCCAACACGCGCCGGCCACGCCGACTTCGCACCCGCAAGCTGAAAATTCCGCGAAGCAGGGCGATCCGGACGATCTGCCACTGACGCCGGAAGAGAGGGCGTCCGAGGAAGCGCGGGAGAACAGTTTGCGCGATCACGCACGCACCCTGGCCCGACGCGGCGACGCCCGTTCGTTGCTCGCGGCCACGCTGATCTATCCGAACCCATTTCCTCTCAAGACCAACGTGTACGGAACGCCCGTGGATGCCGAGGCGAGGACGTGGTTCGATGCGGCGCGCCGATCAGGGCAGGACGATGCGACGATGGCGTGGATCGATGCGAACCAATGCACCTACTTCTCGAAGTCCTGCGACAAGAGTGCGGCCGTCAGCCATCTGCTCCAACTCGAACCGGACAACGCGGCGGCCCATCTGCTGGCGGCATCGACGGCGTACGAGAACAAGGATGACGTCGTCGGGCGCGCACAGATCGCGTTGGCAGCGCAGGCCAGCCAGTACCGGACGCATTACTTCGACGTGCTCGCCCTCCTGCATTCCGCTCTGCAGGACTGGTCACCGCCGACGATCACCGAAGCCGATCTGCAACGATTTGCCAAGTCCGGCGAACACGTGGACACGAACCTGGAAGATCAGCGCGACGCGCATGCATACGCGATTGCGGCCGCGTATGTGCTTCCGCCCATGCAGGTCCCCGTGAAGCAATGCCTGCCGAACGCGGTGCCAACGCCCGACAAATTGCTGCATGAGGATTGCGTCAGGGTCTTTCGACTCATGGCGGCTGACAGCGAGACGATGCTCAATCAGGCGATTGCGCTGTCGGCTCTATCCAGGCTGACTTTTGGCGACGCGGAAGGTGCCGGTTGGCGCGAGCAATTCCGGCAATTGCGCTGGGTCGAGAATAATTACCTGGCTTTGCTGCTCGCCCAGCATGACAAGGGGATGGATAGCCTCGACATCGACACGATCCTGCACGATGGCGAAATGGCGCAGATGCGCTCTGCCCTTCGTACGCATGGTATCGCTGTCGATCCGCCCGCTGGCTGGTTGCCCGATAGCGATCACGATCGCGAGCTGATCCTTTACGGCCGCCTGCCGGCGCGTAAGTAGACGCGCGCGCCGCCTCAATCCGCTGGCACCGTCCGGTCGCGCGCCCACGCTCGCAGCGCCTGCACCTGCTCGGCCATCAGCACCGACAGCGGCTTTGTGTTGCGCAGTTCGGCGAGCAGTTCGTCCTGGGTGAGCGGGCCGCGCGCGGCGCGCGCGGCGTACAGCGCGGAGACGATCGCCTGTTCGATCTCGGCGCCGGAGAAACCGGCGCTGGCGGCGGCGAGCGCGTGCAGGTCGAGCGCGGTGGTGTCGACCCTGCGCTTGGCGAGATGGAGCTTGAAGACATCCTCGCGCGTGGTCGCGTCGGGCAGGTCGACGAAGAAGGTTTCGTCGAAGCGGCCCTTGCGCAGCAGTTCGGGCGGCAGGTCCTGGACCTGGTTGGCGGTGGCGACGAGGAAGACGCGCGAGGTGCGTTCGGCCATCCACGTCAGCAGGTAGCCGAGCACGCGCCGCGACACGCCGCCATCGGCATCGCTCGATCCGCTTGCCAGGCCTTTCTCGATCTCGTCCATCCACAACACGCAGGGCGCGATCTGTTCGGCCGAGGCGAGCGCCTGGCGCAGGTTCTTCTCGGTTTCGCCGTGGTACTTGTCGTACAACGTGCCGAAATCCAGCCGCACCAGCGGCACGCCGAAACCGCCGGCGATCGACTTGGCGGCCAGCGACTTGCCGCAGCCCTGCACGCCGAGCAGGAGGATGCCCTTGGGTGGATCGAGCGGGTAGTCGGTGGGCGAAGCGGCGGACGCCGACGCCGGATCCATCACGAACAGCTCGCGGCGCTGCTCGACCCACTGCTTGAGCCGCTTCGCGCCGGCGATGTCGGCGAACTTCGCGGTGTCGTACTCGAAATGCAGGTGGCCTGAGCGGTTGAGCAGCTCGAACTTGAGCTTGGCCAGGCGCGGGATGTCGTTGGCGTCGAGCGCGCCGTCGTCGAAGATCAACTGGCGCGCGATGCGTTGCGCGTCGGTCATCGACAGGCCGGTGAGGTTGCGCACGATCGTCTTCACCGCCTCGGGATCGACCGTCACGCGCTTGCCGCCGTTCTCCTTCGCGTAGTCGACCGCGACCTCGCGCACCATCTTCAGCAGCGCGTTGGCGTCGGGCAGGTGCAGCTCGAAGCGCACCGCCAGTTCGTCCAGCCCCGGCGGCAGCTCGATCTTCGATCCGACCAGCACGATCGTGTGCGCCTCGCACTGGCGCCGCTGCGCGATCTCGCGCAACTGCCGCTGGGTGCCGGCGTAGCCGAGGTAGGGCGTGAAGTCGAGCAGCAGGTAGATGCCGCGCTGCTCGGCCTGCTGGATCGCGCGCAGCACGCTGGTGGCGTCGGGCGGGCCCTCGGGCGGGTCCTCGCGGTCCATGTCGAGCCGGCTCATGCCGCGGGTGATCGACCAGCGGTACAGCGCCCGGAACACGTCGACCAGGACGCGCCGGAACAGTTCCACCACGCGGCCTTCGTCGGGCGTCTCGATGACGATCAGCGGCGTGTTCGCGCGCAGCAGCGCGGCGAGATCCTGCAGTTCCGCCATCGCGATGGGACGTCCGGTGAAAGCGCGCACGATAGCAGAGCTCCCGGGCCGGCCGCTCCTGCGGGTAAAGTGCAGGCGATGGAAAAAGGAATGGGCATGCGCGGCTTCATCACGGGAATCCTGTTGGCGTCGGGGCTGGCAGCAGGCGTGGTCGCCGCGGCGCCACCGCCACCGGCCGTTGCGTCGACCGCCGAAACCGATCGCGATGCGGCGGCCGGGCCCCCGGACGAGATCGCCAGCATGCGCAGGTCGGCCGACTACCATCGCGGCCTCGCCCAGGCACTCTCGGCGGAGAACCAGCCGCGCAGCTTCGCGCTGGCGGCGCTGCTGTGGGAAACAGGGTTCTGGGGCGATGCGGCAGCCAACGCCACGTCCGCGACAAACTCCGATGCCCACGGCGACCCGCAGCTCCTGGCCTGGCGCAAGACCGCCGAGGCGCACGCCGGCAGCGACGTGCTTGCGGACGAAGTCCTGGCTGGCCTCGCCGACGAAGCGAGGGATCCCCAGGGTCAGCGCGCGGCGGCGAAGCGCTGGGCCGCTGCTGAGCCCGACAACCTGGCGCCCTTGTTCTTCTCCGACGACGCGGCGGAAACCGTGCTTGCCGCCGTGCGTTCCAGGAACCGTTTCGACCTCCACTGGCTGGAACTGGTGCGCTGGATCGCGGCGGCCGTCGAACGCTACCCGCAACTGGTCGATTCGCAGGACCTCGAGCAGGACGGCCAGCGCTTCCCGCTGGAAGAGGTGGCCGAGTCGGAAGCCCAGGCGATGGCCGCCACCGTCATCCCGGAATTCACTCCCATCGTCCAGGCGTGCAAGGGTGCGGCCTTGTCGCTGACCCCGACCCGGCGTGCCGACTGCGACGCGCTCGGGCACGTGATGGCCGACGCATCCGACACCTGGGTCGCCCGCCAGATCGGCATCGACATCCTCGAGCGCACGACGACCGACCCCCGCGCGTTGGCGGCGCTGCAGGCCGCGAAGCGCCGCGCACAATGGCAGCTGCAGAAGGAGGGCGTGTTGGCGGAGACCCAGCCTCGGCGCGCACTCGACAGCCACCACGCACTGCTCGCCGATCCCGCGATCCGGACCGAGATGCAGTTGATCGAACGCACGCTGGAGGACGCCCACGTGCCGCTCGATCCGCCGGCCGGCTGGCAGTCGCCGCACTGAGATGGACGTGGCGTCGGATCGTTCGTACCGCAACCATCGCCCCGGAGCGCGGTGCTAAGCTGGACGCGAGCGGTAGTGGAGGACTTCCCATGCGCACGATCCTGATCGCCAGTTCCAAGGGCGGCGTCGGCAAGACGACGGTTGCGACCAACCTCGCCGCGCACGAGGCGGTCAAGGGCAAGCGCACGGTACTGGTGGACGCCGACCGCCAGGGCTCGTCGATGCGCTGGTGCGAGAAGCGCGCCGGCATGGACAGCGCGGTGCTGCCGATCGACGGCACCCGTCGCGACTGGGCGAAGAAGGTGCCCGACGACGCCCAGCGGGTGATCGTCGATGCGCCGGCCGGTGCGATGGCCGGCGATCTGGAGCCCTTCCTCGAACACGCCGACGCGGTGCTGGTGCCGGTGCTGCCCTCGGGCATCGACATGGAAGCGACCGCGCGCTTCCTCGATTCGCTCGCCGGCAATCCGCGCGTGCACAAGGGCAAGCTCAAGGTCGCCCTCGTCGCCAACCGCATGAAGCCGTGGACCAATGCCTCGCGCAGCGCGCTCGACGCGTTCAAGGCCTGGCCTTGCCCGGTCGTGGCACAGTTGCGCGATACCCAGGCCTATGTGCTGCTGGCCGGTCTCGGCCGCGGACTCTACGACTATCATTCAGAGCTGGTCCGCAACCATCAGGCGGACTGGGAACCGTTGTTCAAGTGGATCAAGAAGGTGAGCTGACATGCGAGAGCTGATCCTGCTGCGACACGCCCATGCGGAAAACGCGATGCCCGGACAGGACGACCACGACCGCGCGCTGTCCGCCCGCGGGCGCTCCGAGGCCGCCGCCGCGGGCTCGTGGCTGCGCGAACACGGCTACCTGCCCGATCGCGTGCTGTGCTCGACCGCCCGGCGCGCGCGCGAGACCCTCGACCTCGCCCAGGACGCGATCGGCCACGGCGAGACCGAGCGCGTGGAAGCGATCTACGAGGCCACGCCCGGCGCCCTGATCGCGCTCGCCGATGCGAACCGCGACGTGGCGCGGCTGCTGATGGTCGGCCACAACCCCGGCTTCGAGCACCTGGCCGCGCTGATGAGCACCGGCCAGTCCGGCGATTTCCGCGGCATGCCCGCCGCCGGCATCGCGGTGCTGCGCCTGCCGGTGGACGCGGCGATCGAACCGGGCGTGGCCCAGCTCGCGGCGTTCTGGATGCCGTGAGGCAAGAAAGGCAGCAGAAAAGGGGTCAGAGTGAAGTTTCGCGGTGGCGGACTTTCAGCCGGACGAAGACTCTGGGCGCGAAATTCACTCTGACCCCTTTTCTGCCTCTGACCCCTTTTTTACTGCTGCTGTGCCTGCTGCTCAGTAGTTGCGCGGGCCTTCGCCCGCGCGACCTCGACCACGCCGAGACCCTGGCCGCCGTCGCCCGCCCGACCGCGCTCGACTGCGACCGCGCCGACGCCTGCGCGGAAGCCTCGCCGCTGCACGCGCTCGGCGATCGCGCAATGGCCGAATCGACGCCGGACAAGCCGGTCAACTACGTGCAGATCGTCGAGTCCGGGCAGGACTCGCTCCAGGGCCGGCTCAACCTGATCCGGAGCGCGCGCAGCACGATCGACTTGCAGACCTTCATCTTCAGCCACGACGACACCGGCTACCTGTTCTTCAACGAACTGGTGAAGGCCGCGCGTCGCGGCGTGCGCGTGCGCCTGCTGGTCGACCAGTTGTTCGGGCCGTCCGACCCGGACCTGCTCGCCGCGCTGGCGGCCGCGCATGCCGACTTCCAGATGCGCTTGTACAACCCCACCTTCGATCGCGCGCGCACCTCGCCGCTGGGCTACGCGGCGGCGATCGCATGCTGCTTCCGGCGCTTCAACCAGCGCATGCACATCAAGCAGATGATCGTGGACGGACGTATCGGCATCACCGGCGGCCGCAACATCGACGACCGCTACTACGACTGGAACCCCGACATCGCCTTCCGCGACCGCGACGCAATCCTCGCCGGCCCGGGCGTGGCCGAGATGGAGCGCGTGTTCGGGCAGTACTGGGACAGCGAGCGCAGCGTGCCGGTCGCGCGGCTGAAGGATGTCGCCGCCACCCTGCTTGCCCACCAGGGCCCGCCATCGCAGACGCCGCTGGAGCAGCAGCATCGAACGCCGCGCGTGCTGGCGATGTCGGCGGCCGCCTCCGACCAGGACGACGTCGCCGCGAAGCTGGTCGCCAGCGCACGCCAGGTCGAGTCCGAGCAGTTCATCGCCGACGGCCCGGGCAAGCACGACCACCTGCCCGAGGAAGGCGGACGCGCCACCCGCGACCTTCGCCAGTTGATCGAATCGGCGCAGTCCTCGGTGGTGCTGCAGACGCCTTACCTGTTGCTGACGGAAGGCGCGCGCGAGATGTTCCGCGGCATGCACAAGCGCGCCACGCCGCCGCTGGTGACGATCTCGACCAACTCGCTGGCATCGACCGACGCGATTCCGGCGTTCTCGCTATCGTACAAGTACAGCCGCCGCTACCTGCACGAGCTGGGACTGCGCATCTTCGAGCTCAAGCCTTTCGCGCCCGGCTTGCCGGTCGATGTCGCCGCCACCGGCGTCGACGGCGACGCGGCGGTTGTCGCGCCCGCGACCGACGGCGCGAAGAGCCCGCGCCTGCAGGTGCCCAGCGAATCGGTGCGATTCCCCGGCCTCGGCAGCGCATCGAGCCCGGCGCCGCTGCGCGAATCGGGCCTGCGGATCAGCCTGCATGCGAAGTCGATGGTGGTCGACGGAAAAATCGGCATGGTCGGTTCGCACAACTTCGATCCGCGCTCGGACAACTACAACACCGAGGGCGTGCTGGTATTCAGCGATCCGGTGCTGGCGCAGCGCCTGCAGGATGCGATCGAGAACGACATGGCGCCGCAGAACTCCTGGCTGCTCGCGCGCCGCCCGCATACGCCGGTCTCGCACTTCAGCAGCAAGATGGATGAGTTGTTCGAGAACCTGCCGCTGTTCGACGTCTGGCCATTCCGCTATTCGACCAATTACGACCTCGTGCCGGGCTGCCAGCCGGTTCCGCCCGGCGACCCGCGCTTCAACGCCTGCTGGACCCCGGTGGGCGACTTCCCGGACGTGGAGATTTCCTTCCGCGCGATCGCGGCGCGGGTGCTGACCGCCTTCGGCGCGGGGCTGGCGCCGATCCTGTAACGGGGGCGCGCAGGGACGCGAAAATGGCGCGTCCGGACCGGTCCCCGGCCGCGATGGTGGCCGCTCCCGATCGATTGACCGGCGGCCCGTCAGGGCCTAGTCTGCTTGCTCCTTTCCGGGGGTGACGCCATGTCGATTTCGTTCAATATCGAGCTGTCCGACCAGGACGTCGAACGCCTCAGCCAGCTCGTCAAGGCGTCCACCCAGGCCGCCGACAAGACCTCGATCGAGGCGGTCACCACGGCCGCGTCCAAGCTCATCGAGGATGCCGAGCAAGGCCACGTGCCGGGGTTCATCGTCGAGCGCCTGCGCAAGCTCGACCAGATGATCGCGATGGTCCGCGACGAAGGCTGGGCGATGGAAGCCGACGACACCCAGCGGGTGCTGTCCGCGCTGGCCTATTTCGTCGATCCCAACGACATCATCGCCGACAACACCCCGGTGCTGGGTTTCCTCGACGACGCGATCATGGTCGAGATCTGCGCGGTGGAACTGGCCCCCGAGCTGACGGCCTACGACGAATTCTGCACCTTCCGCCAGACCGAGGCCGAGCAGCGCGGGCTGGATCCGGCCAAGGTCGGCCGCGCCGAATGGCTGGCCGAACGCCGTACCGAGCTGCACGACCGCATGCGTCGCTGGCGCAGCCGCGACTACGGCGAAGGCTATGGCGACAGCAGCGGCTACAAGAGCGAACGCAGCTACACCAGCGGCGGCTGGCGCCCGAGCCTGTTCCGCACGACCTGATGGCGTGGTTTTCCGCGGCGGCGCCGCGAGCAGGTTCGCGATGATCCGGCGGCACCGGTTGCCGGTGCAGCCGGAGTGCGGACTCTAGGTGTCGCGGGCACAATCGGACGGATGCCGACGAACGACTCCATTCCCGTGCGCCGCGACTGGCTGCGGCCATTGCGCTACTTGTGGCGCGTGCCGCTGCTGCTGCTGCACCTGCTGTTGTCGCTGCCGCTCGCGCTGCTGCTGATCGGCCTGCCGACCGCCGGCTGGCGCCTGCGCAGCGGCGAGCGCCTCGACCATCGCACGATCCGCGCCTGGCAGTCCGGCCTGCTGCGCATCTTCGGTTTCCGTTCGCGCCGCAGCGGAACGCCGCTGCCGGGCGCCGCCCTGTTCGTCGCCAACCACGTGAGCTGGATCGACATCACCCTGCTCCACAGCCAGCACGCGGTCGGCTTCGTCGCCAAGTCCGAGATCGAGCGCTGGCCGCTCGTGGGATGGCTGGCGGGCCGCGCCGGCACCATCTACCACCACCGCGGCAGCGAACACTCGCTGCGCGGGGTGATGGAACAGATGGTCGCGAGCCTGCGCGCCGGCCGCGCGATCGGCGTGTTCCCGGAGGGCGGCACCGGCGACGGCCAGGCGCTGCGCGTGTTCCACGCACGCATCCTGCAGACCGCGGTGGACGCCGGCGTGCCGGTGCAGCCGGTGGCGCTGTGCTACGGCGAGCGCGCCGCGGCCCAGGCGCAGGTCGCCTTCGCGCAAGGCGAGGCTTTCATGCACAACTTCCTGCGCCTGCTCGGCGATCGTGGGCGCGAGGCACAGGTGCATTTCCTCGAACCGATCGCGCCGGTGTCCGGAGGCCGTCGTGGCATGGCCGAGAACGCGCGCGCACAGATCGCACAGGCGCTCGGCGCGCCATGATCGACGCCAGCGACTACGCACCGCCGACCTGGCTGCGCGGTCCGCACGTGCAGTCGGTGCTCTCGTCCAGCCCCATGCGTCGTCGTCGCGGCGCACGCGCCCTGCGCCGGCTCGGCGCCATCACCGAGGAACGGGTGCTCGACGCCGGCGACGGCGTGCGCCTGCAGGGTTTCCATTCCACCCTGCCGCGCGATCCGCGCGGACTGGTGCTGCTGCTGCACGGCTGGGAGGGCAGCGCCGAATCGGGCTACATGCTGCACACCGCCGCGAGCCTGCTCGATGCCGGTTTCGACGTGTTCCGGCTGAATTTCCGCGACCACGGCGACACCCACCATCTCAACGAGGACCTGTTCCATTCCTGCCGCCTGAGCGAAGTGCTCAACGCCGCGCGCGCCGTCGCACGCCTGATCCCGGTACGTCCGTTCATGGCCGCCGGGTATTCGCTGGGCGGCAATTTCGCGCTGCGGATCGCGCTCCATGCGGCGCTCGCGGACATCCCGCTGACCCATGCCGCGGCGGTCTGCCCGGTGCTCGATCCGGACGCCGGCCTGATGGCGCTCGAACGCGGCATGCCGCTGTACCACTGGTACTTCATGCGCAAGTGGCGCGATTCGCTGCGGCGCAAGCGCGCGTTGTTCCCGAAGCGACACGATTTCGACGATTCGGTCCTGCGCTGGCGGATGCGCGACCTCACGGCGTGGATGGTCGAGCGTTACACCGACATGGGTCTGCTCGAGAAGTACCTCGATGGGTATGCGTTGTCGGGCCAGCGCCTGGCAGGCCTGCAGGTACCGGTGAGCATCCTCACCGCCGAAGACGATCCGGTCATCCCGGTGGAGGATTTCCGCAGGCTGCAGTTGCCTGCGCATTCGCGCCTGGAGATCGCGCCCTACGGCGGCCATTGCGGCTTCCTCGAGGGCATCAACCTGCAGGGTTTCGCCGAGAAATGGGTGCGCGCGCGCCTGCTCGATGCACTCGCCGGCCAGCCACTGGCGACGCAGGCCGGCGAAGGCTGAAGACCGCGGCCGGGGCCTTCCGGGCCGCCGCGTTACAATGCACGTCTTTACCCGAAGGGTCCGAAGCATGCTGCAAGACGTGATCGAGGCGCTGCGCCGGCAATCTCCCGACGCGGTCGCCCTGGCGCAGGCCGAAGTCGACGCCACGCCGGCGAATGCCGAAACCCATCACCTGCTGGGAATCGCGCGGCGCTACCAGGGCGATCTCGAAGGCGCCCGCGCCAGTTTCGACAAGGCGATCGAGTTGGCGCCCGACGAGGCGGTCTACCACCTGAGCCGCGCCATGCTCGCGCGCACCGAGGGAGACCTGTCCCTGGTGGACCGTGCCAGCGCCCGTTCGATCGCGCTCGACCCGAACCTGTTCGACGCGTACCTGTTGCGCATCCAGCTCGCGATCGCCCTGGGCGATTTCGCCGAGGCCGAGCGCCAGATCGAAATGGCCGAGAAAGCGGACCGGGAGAATTCCGAGCTGATCTACCTCGCCGGCCAGGTCGCGCTGCTGAAAGGCGAAGGCGATCGCGCGGTGAAGCTGCTGAACGCGGCGGTGGCCGAGCAACCGCGCAATGCGCAAATGCTCGCCACCCTGGGTTCGGCCTACCAGCAGCAGGGTCATTCCGCGTTCGCCGAGCAGTCCTTGCGGCGGGCGCTCGAACTCGATCCCGGCCAGACCCGCTGGCGTCGCCTGCTGGTCGAAACCCTGGTCAGCCAGAACCGGAATGAAGAGGCCGAGGCCGAGCTGGCGACCTATCGCCGGCACCATCCGCAGGAACTCGGCGGCCTCGTGCTGCAGGGTGAAATGCGCTTGCGGGCCGGCAACCCGGCGGCCGCGCTTGCCGATTTCCGCGCCGTGCTCAAGCAGTCGCCGCGCGAGCCGCGCGTGCTCGCCGGCCTGCAGGATGCGCTCCTCGCGATCGCCGATCCCGCGCTCGCGCGCGGTGCATGGGAAGGCGTGCTGCAGGACGAGCCCGGACTGGACCAGATCTGGATGACGCGCCTGTCCGTCAGCGCCGACGACCGCGACTACGACGAGGTGCTGCGGCGCTGGAGCGAGGCGCTTCCTACCAGCACGGCTGCGCTCCTGCATCAGGCGCGCAGGCACGGTTACCAGGGACGCGACGGCGAAGCCGAAGCCGGCTACGACGCCCTGCTCGCGCGCTTGCCGACGTACTACGAGGCCTTGCTGGGCAAGGCCGTCATCGCCCTGCATCGTGACCCCGCCGAAGCGGTCACGCGGCTCGACGCGCTGCTCGCGCAGGCTTTGCCTCCGCAGGCGGCGTTCGTCCGCGGCCTGCGTGGTCTCGCGCACGACCGGATGAATCAGCCGGAGCAGGCCTTCGCGGACTGGCGCCAGGGCCGGTCGGCCTTCGGCCTGCATCCGATCGCTCCGGCCTTGCCGGCGGACGTGGCGAAGGCCCTCGTTGCCGATCTGCCGCCCGCGTCCGGAACCCCGGTGGTGATGCTGTGGGGACCGCCGGGCAGTGGCTCGGAACGCATCGCCTTCAACCTGCGCTCGGCGGCCGGCCGGCCCTTGCTGCAGGCAACCAACAACGCGCCGCGCATGCCGCAATATCCCGAGCGCTTCGTTGCGCTCGCGGCTGATCCGGCTGGCTTGCCTGGCGTGGTGGACGAGATCCGTCCGGTTTACGCAAAGATGCTTGCACCGCACCTCGCGCAGGGACAGCAGGGCGTGTTCGACTGGCTGGCGCAGTGGGACGCGCGCATGACACCCGCGCTGCGTCACGCACTGCCGGGCACGCGGTTGATCGCGGTGCTTCGCGATCCGCGCGACATGCTGCTGAACTGGCTCGCATGCGGATCGCCGGCAATGCTGATGTTCGTCGACCCGGTTGCAGCGGCCCGCTGGCTCGCCGGCCAGCTCGAACACCTGCTCGTCAGCCGCGACGAGCTCGGGCTGCCGGTGCTGATCGTGGACATGGATCAGTTCGAGGCCGGACCCGACGAGGCGATGAAGGACGTCGCGGAATTTGCCGCGTTGTCTTCCCCGCCCGAGTCGCGGCCTGCCATGCAGATGCTGACGGACAGTTGGCGCCTGCCGACGCGCCTGCCGGTGGGCCGTTGGCGCGCTTACCGGCAGCCGCTCGCGGAAGCCTTCGAAGTGCTCGCCCCGCTCGTGGAGCGGCTGGGTTATCCGCGCGCGTAAAGCCGCGCGGTACGCGCTAGGATCGCGCTGCTTGCCGTCGAGGAAGGAGCGCATGCGCCGGCGACTGTCCATCGTGTTGGCCCTGGTTGCATGGCTGCCGGCGTTCGCCGCGCCGACGGCGGCGCAACTGGCCGCGCGCCTGCACGTGCCGCCCGGATTCAGCGTGAGCCTGTTCGCCGACAACGTGCCGAACGCGCGCGAGATGGCCTGGGGCGACCACGGCACCCTGTTCGTGGGATCGTCGGATGCCGGCAAGGTCTACGCGTTGCGCGACGCGAACCACGATGGCCGCGCCGACAGCGTGCAGGTGATCGCCGGCGGCCTGCGCACGCCGGTCGGCGTGGCCTTCCGCGATGGTGCGCTGTACGTGAGCGCGGTCGATCGCATCCTGCGCTACGACCGCATCGAATCGCACCTGGATGCGCCGCCGCAGCCGGTGGTCGTGGTCGGCGATCTTCCGGGAGAGGCGCACCACGGCTGGCGCTATCTCGCCTTCGGGCCGGACGGCAAGCTGTACGTGCCGATCGGCGAGCCCTGCAACGTCTGCGACCGGCCCGGCTACGGCAAGCTGACGCGGATGAACCCCGACGGCAGCGGGCGCGAGGACGTCGCCTACGGCATCCGCAACACCGTCGGCTTCGCATGGAGCCCGCGCAGCGGACACCTGTGGTTCACCGACAACGGCCGCGACCTGATGGGCGACGACGTGCCGGACGACGAGCTCAACGTCGTCACGAAGCCGAGACAGCATTTCGGTTTCCCGTACTGCCACGCCGGTGATGTCCTCGACCCCGAGTTCGGCAAGGGCAAGTCCTGCCACGACTATGTGCCGCCTGCCGCGAAACTTGGCGCGCACGTGGCCTCGCTCGGCATCGCCTTCTACACCGGCACGATGTTCCCGGCCGCCTGGCGCGGCAATGCCTTCATCGCCGAGCATGGCTCGTGGAACCGTTCGAGCAAGAGCGGCTACCGCGTCGTGCGGGTGGCGATCGATGGCGACAAGGTGGTGGACGTCACCCCCTTCCTGACCGGCTTCCTCGACGGCCAGACCACGCTGGGCCGGCCCGATGCGGTGATCCAGGCGCCGGACGGCGCGCTGCTGGTGTCCGACGATTTCCTCGGCGCGATCTACCGCATCGCCTGGTCGGGCGGCCGGCGCTAGCGTTCGTCGCGGCGCGCGGGCGGGTCTACACTGGTCCGCACGAGCGGAGGCTGCCGGAGCCAACCGCATCGGCGAGGGCGCGCGCGATGGGACTGGACATCCGCAGCACGATCACGATCTCCGCCGTGGTGTCGCTGATGATGGCGCTGAGCCTGTCGTTCACCCTGCACGACTACCCGGCCTCGCAGCGGCGGAGCCTGCGCCTGTGGATCGCTTCCATGGGACTGCAGCCGCTGGCGTGGGTGCTCTACGGCTTGCGCGGACAGATTCCCGACATGTACGCGATGGTGGTTTCCAACGCGGTGCTGAGCCTGTCGTATGCGCTGCAATCGCAGTCGGTGCGCAGCTTCACCGGCCGCGCGGAGAGGCTGGCGCTGGTCTATGCGCCGGTGCCGCTGGTGGCCGCCGCGGAGTACCTGTTCACCTTCGTGTATCCGAGCGCGCGCATGCGCCTGGTCACGGTATCGATGCTGATCGCGTTCTCGTTCTTCCTTTCGGTCGCCGCGCTGCTGCGCGGAGGCGGGCCGCGCCGGCGCAGCAACCTGCTGACCGCGATCTCGCTGCTGATCCCGGCCTTCGTGCTGGTGATCCGCACCATCTACGAAGGCCTGCGCCACGATGCCCTGACATCGCCCTTCACGGTCACGCCGATGCAGGCGGCGGTGTTCGGCATGGCCGCCTTCCTGCCGATCGTGGCCACGCTCGGCTTCGTCTCGATGTGCAACGACCGGCTCAACCAGGAGCTGGTGCGCCAGGCGATGCTCGATCCGCTCACCGGCATCAGCAACCGGCGTGCGCTCGACGAATCGGCAGCCGACGCGATCGCGGTCGCAAGGCGGCACGGCCGCGGCCTGGCGGTGCTGCTGGTGGACGCCGACCACTTCAAGCAGATCAACGACCGCTACGGCCACGGCGCCGGCGACGCAGCCCTGCAGGCCCTGGTCGCCACCCTCCAGGCATCGCTGCGACCCGGCGACCTGCTCGGGCGGCTGGGCGGCGAGGAGTTCGTCGTGGTGCTGCCGGAGAGCGACGAGGCCGGCGCCTTCCATGCCGCCGAGCGCCTGCGCAACGCGGTGGCCGCGACCGAGTTCACGATCCAGCGCGAACCGGTGCCGCTGCGGGTCTCGGTCGGCATTTCCCTGCTGGAAGCGGACGACGACCTGGTCACGATGCTGCGTCGCGCCGATTCGGCGATGTACGTCGCCAAGCGCAGCGGGCGCAACTGCGTCGTGGGCCCGCGGCAGCTGCGGCAGCCGCGCCCGGCAACCGGCGACGTCGCCGCGGGTTGATGCGCGGCATCCGCCACTGCACGAGAATGCTCCATCCATGACGGCTGCGTTCCGGGGGAATCGATGAGACTGCACAGCGACAGTTTCGCGCACGGCGCCCGCATTCCCGCGGCGTTCGCGATGGGATGCAAGGACGGCGCCGCCGACACGTTCTCGGACAACCGCAGTCCGCACCTGGCGTGGTCGGACGTACCCGAAGGCACGAAGTCATTCGTCCTGCTGTGCGTCGATCCGGACGCGCCCACGGTCGCTGCGATGGTCGGCAAGCCCGGCATCGAGATCCCCATCGACCAGCCGCGCTGCGACTTTATCCACTGGGCGATGGCCGACATTCCCGCCGCGGTGCGCGGCTTCGCCGAAGGCGCGTGGTCGGACGGCGTGACCGTCGGCGGCAAGCGCGAGCCGCACGGCCCGCACACCGCGCGGCATGGACTCAACGGCTACACGATGTGGTTCGCGGGCGATGCCACGATGGGTGGCGACTACCGCGGCTACGACGGCCCGTTCCCGCCGTCCAACGACCTGCGCCTGCATCGCTATTTCTTCCGCCTGTTCGCCCTCGACGTGGCGGCCCTCGACCTTCCCGGGCGTTTCTCCGCCGGCGATGTCCAGCGCGCAATGCAGGCCCACGTGCTCGCCGAGGCGCTGACGTACGGGACGTATTCGCTGCACCCGATCGAGCAGGCGTGAACACCACCTTGCTGTTCTGGGGACTGGTGTTCAGTTCGATCGGCGCGGGCTATTTCATCTATGGCCGGAAGCAGGGCCGCATCCTGCCGCTCGTTTGCGGCCTGTTGCTGATGCTCTATCCGTATCTCGTCGGCAATGCGTGGGCGATGATCGCCATCGGCGTCGCATTGATGGCGATTCCTTACTTTCTCGGGCGTTGACGGCGCGCGTCGCGTCAGCGGCGACTTCAGGTCGCCGCCGCCAACGTCACGCAGGCATCCAGACGAGCAAGGCGATGCCGAGCACGATGCGGTAGATCGCAAAGGGTGTGAAGCGGTGGCTGCGGATGTAACCCAGAAGCCATTTCACCGCGACGAAGGCGACGATCGCCGAGACCACGAAACCGACCGCAAGCGCCGTCCAGTCCTCATGCGCGACGCCGCCGGCCTTGATGGTCTTCAGCAACAGGTAGCCGGTGGCGGCATACATGGTCGGGATGCCCACGAGGAAAGAGAATTCGGTCGCGGCCGCGCGGTTGCTGGTGCCGACGAGCATCGCGGTGAAGATCGACGCCGCCGAGCGCGAAGTGCCGGGAAAGATGCCGGCGATGATCTGCGCCAGGCCGACGCCAATTGCCACCGGCCAGGTTATTTCGCTGCGGTCCTTGAGCTTTGCCGCCGCCGTTTCCGCCGCGATCATCCACACGCCGCCGATCAGCAGCGCCCAGGCGATCACCGACACCTTGGTGTCGTCGAGCTTGAAGCCGAGCTTGGTGGCGATCAGCCCGAGTACGGCGGTGATGCCGAAGGCGACCGCGAGCTTGAACAGGTAGTCGCGATTGCCCGGCTCGCGCCACTGCGTGAGCAGCTCCCAGATGCGCTTCCAGTAGATCAGCGTGACCGCGAGGATCGCGCCGGCCTGGATGCCGACGTTGAACAGGTCCGAGCGCGCGCCGAGGCCGAGCTTCTCGGCGATCAGCAGGTGTCCGGTGGAGGAGACGGGCAGGAATTCGGTGATGCCCTCGACGATGCCGAGGAGGATGACGTTGAGCAGGTCGTGCATGGAGGGGACTCAGGCCAAAACGCGGCAAGTGTACGCGGACTCGCTGGTAGGCGCGCCGCGAATGCCGATCAATCGACCCGATTCGCCGTCGCTTCGGAGCAAGGGCCTCAGTCGGGCTTCTTCAGCGCGTCGACCAGTGCGTCGAGCCCCATCTCGAAGGTCCGGTCCCATTGACCGCTTGCGAAATATGGCGCGGCCGCGCGCAGGTTGGGGCAGTGTTCGACGATGTAGGCGTCGTCGACCGGCTGTGCGGCCGACGGGCCCGCGGCGTACCCTGCGGTTTCGTCGATCACGGCGCCGACCAGGTAGTAGCCGATCGCCCGGAAGCCCCGCGCGGCGCGCTCGCGGTCGGGGGCGACGGCGCCGAACGCCGCCAGCACTCGCTCGATGAAGCGCACGCCGGTCGGGGTATTCAGACGATGCACGGCGGCGTAGGGGAAGAAGCGCGCATGGCGGTGTGCGAGCGAGCGATAGGCGTGCGCGATCGCGCGCAGGCGCGCGACCGGTTCGACTCCGTCGTGCGGCCATTCCATCCGTGCGATCACCTCGTCGACCATCGCGTCGAGCAGGTGCTGCTTTCCCGGGAAGTAGTGGTAGATGCTCATCGCCTCGCAGCCGAGCACCTCGCCGAGGCGGCGCGTGGAAAACGCCGCGAAACCCTCGGCCTCGACGAGTGCGAGCGCCGTTTCCACGATCCGGGCGGGGCTGAGCGCTTCGCCACCCTTGCGCGCCCGCGCGGTTGCGTCCCTGGCGGGCGTCTTTCGGCTCGTTCCGGAGGCCTTGTCCGGCCTGGCTCGCGCGGCCGGCGTTGCGTCCCGTGGAGCCTTCCTGCCCGTCCTGTGTCCCGACCCGGTTTTCATGCTTGCGATCTTACAGTGTAAGTGTATAGTCCGACAACACCCTTACAGCGTAAGTCCGGGGAGGATGCCATGAAAGCCGAAGACCTCGTCGGCCTGCTCGTGCCGGCCACCTACTTCATCCTGCTGGCGGGCGAGAAGCTCTGGCCCGCGCGCGAGTTCCCGCCGCGCAAGGGCTGGCAGTGGACCGGCGTCGGCTTCCTGCTGCTGATCGGCACGGTGTCGACGGTGGTTCCCTTGCTGCTGCCGGTCGACTGGCTAGCCACGCATCGCTGGCTCGACGGCACACGCCTGGGCGTGGCCGGGGGCACCGTCATCGGCTACCTCGTGCTCACCGCGCTCACCTACGCATGGCACCGCACCGAACATGCGGTGCCGCTGCTCTGGCGAGGACTGCACCAGCTCCACCACAGCCCGACACGGATCGACATCCCCGGCTCGGTGCTGTTCCATCCCCTGGAAATGATCGTGCAGGTGCTCCTGCAACTGTTCGTCACCGTGATCGTGCTCGGGCTCGATCCGCTCGCGGCCGCGCTGGTCGGCTACGTCGGCGCGTTCTACGGCATGTTCCAGCACTGGAACGTGCGCACGCCGCGCTGGCTCGGCTACGTCATCCAGCGCCCCGAATCGCATTGCGTGCACCATCGCCTCGGTGCGCATTCGTACAACTACGGCGACTTCCCGCTCTGGGACCTGCTGTTCGGCACATTTCGCAACCCGCCCGAATACCGCGGCCGCTGCGGTTTCGAGGGCGGCGCCGACCGGCGGATGCTGGCGATGCTCGGCTTCGCCGATGTCAACGCGGAGGCCTACGGCCGAGGCAACCTCGGGCAGCGGCCCGACCTGAACACCGCGATCGCGCACGCGGCGCCAGCGAACATCTCCCGGGCCGGGCATCGGCCGGGATGAGTATCCCGATCAGGGAGACCCCCGCAACCCATCACCGCGCTTCGCCATGCTTCACGTGTCCTTGATCGGCGTCGCGGCATCGTCCGCTCAGCATCGACGTGCCGCAGCCCTGCGTCACGCGGGCGCTTCCCCACCCGATCCGGAGACGAACCATGGCAACCGCGACAGAAATCGTGCAGCAGGCTTACGAGGCATTCGGCAGGAACGACATGGCGGCGATGGGCGAGCTGATCGCCGAGAACGTCGACTGGGAATTTGTCGGCGATGCGAAGCTGGCCTACGCCGGCCGCCGCACTACCCGTGAGCAGGCGCTGCAGTTCTTCGCCGACATCCCCAAGTCGGACACCATCCATGCGTTCGAGCCGCGCGAGTTCATCGAGGCCGGCGAACACCTGACCGTGCTCGGCTGGGAAGACAGCACCGCGGTCGACACCGGCAAGCGCTTCCAGAGCGAGTGGACCCACGTGTTCACGGTGAAGGACGGTCGGGTCACGCGTTGGCGCGGTTTCTTCAACACCGCAGCGCGCTGCGCCTGAGCCGGCGCAGCAAGCGGGCGGTTGGCAGGGACTACGCACCAAAATAGAGCAATGCGCTTGAAAATTGCACTTCAATAGCGATTATCGGAGCGCGGGTATCGGCTATCTTGTTGTTTTGATGCTGATTGCGCCTTGGCACGGCACTTGCTCCGGTGGGACATCCCAACCCCACCGGAGCTTCCCATGTCGTACGAGAACGTCCAGAAACTCATCAAGGACCACGCCATCGAATGGGTGGACCTGCGCTTTGCCGACATGCGCGGCGTGCAGCACCACGTCACCTTCCCGGTCAGCATCGTCGAGCCGGGCCTGTTCGAGGACGGCCGCATGTTCGACGGCTCGTCGATCTCCGGCTGGCGCGGCATCAACGAGTCCGACATGGTGCTGCTGCCCGACGCCGATTCGGCGGTGGTCGATCCCTTCGTCGCCGACCCGACCCTGATCCTGGTCTGCGACGTCCTCGACCCGGTCACCATGCAGGCTTATTCGCGCTGCCCGCGCTCGCTCGCCAAGCGCGCCGAGGCCTTCGTCAAGGCCAGCGGCATCGCCGACCAGGCCTTCTTCGGCCCCGAGCCCGAATTCTTCATCTTCGACTCCGTGCGCTGGGCCAACGAGATGGGCCACACCTTCTTCGAGATCGAGTCCGAGGAAGCGCACTGGAATTCCAAGAAGAAGTACGAGGGCGGCAACAGCGGCTATCGCCCAGGCCTGAAGGGCGGCTACTTCCCGGTCGCGCCGACCGACTCGCTGCACGACATCCGCGCCGAGATGTGCAAGGCGCTGACCGCCGCCGGCATCGAGGTCGAGGTGCACCACCACGAAGTGGCCAACGCCGGCCAGTGCGAGATCGGTACCCGGTTCAACTCGCTGGTCAAGAAGGCCGACGAGCTGCTGACGATGAAGTACATCATCAAGAACGTCGCCTTCCGCAACGGCAAGACCGCGACCTTCATGCCCAAGCCGATCGTCGGCGACAACGGCAGCGGCATGCACGTGCACCAGTCGCTGGCCAAGGGTGGCACCAACCTGTTCACCGGCGACGGCTACGGCGGCCTGTCGCAGATGGCGCTGTGGTACATCGGCGGCATCTTCAAGCACGCCCGCGCGATCAACGCCTTCGCCAATTCCTCGACGAACTCGTACAAGCGCCTGGTGCCGGGCTACGAGGCGCCGGTGATGCTGGCCTACTCGGCGCGCAACCGCTCGGCGAGCTGCCGCATCCCGTTCGTGGCCAACCCGAAGGCGCGTCGCATCGAAGTGCGCTTCCCCGATCCGGTGAACTCCGGCTACCTCACCTTCGCCGCGCTGCTGATGGCCGGCCTGGACGGCATCCGCAACCAGATCGACCCGGGCGCGCCGATGGACAAGGACCTGTACGACCTGCCGCCGGAGGAAGAGAAGAACATCCCCAAGGTCTGCCACTCGCTCGACCAGGCGCTCGAGCACCTCGACGCCGACCGCGACTTCCTCAAGGCCGGCGGCGTGTTCACCGACGACTTCATCGACAGCTACATCGAGCTGAAGATGGGCGAGGTCACCAAGTTCCGCGCCTCAACGCATCCGCTGGAATACCAGCTGTACTACGCGATCTAAGAGAGTAGGCACATGCGGGCGACGCGAGCTTCGGAACGGCGGATGCCCGGCCCGGCCTTGCGGCCGGGCGCTCGCCGGGTCGGAATGCGCTTCAACGCATTCCGACAATTCCCGGCTCGCCCGCTCGAGTTCCAGTTGTACTACGCGATCTGACGACGCGCTGCGCGCGCGGCCTTCGGGCCGCTCGCGTTGTTTCCGGATAGTCCGCGGAGGCGCATCGACGATGGAAATCCGCGAAGGCGGCCTCGATCATCCCGATGTCGTCGTCCTGCTGCGCGCGCACCTCGGCGAATTCGCGCAACTGTCGCCGCCCGAAAGCATGCATGCACTCGGCTTCGATGCCCTGCGCGATCGCGACGTCGCCTTCTGGTCCGCCTGGGAAGATGGGGCATTGCTCGGTTTCGGCGCACTCAAGCACCTCGACCCTGCGCATGCCGAGATCAAGTCCATGCGCACTGCACGCGCGCACCTGCGCAAGGGCGTCGCTGCAGCGCTGTTGCAGCGCATCCTCGATGAAGCCACTCGTCGTGGCTATCGTCGCCTGAGTCTGGAAACCGGATCGGCGCGCGAGTTCGCACCTGCGCACCGACTTTACGAACGCTTCGGCTTCGCTACCTGCGGCCCGTTCGCCGGTTACGTCGAAGACACGCACAGCGTGTTCATGACCCGGGAAATGCCGTCGAACGCACGGGCCCTGCGAACGGGGTAGAGGGCTGTAGCTTGGTCTGCAGCCGGCAAGTCGGCACGAAGTCCGTGCTGGCACGTCTGTCCTTCGGGCAGCGACTAATGCGTTCCAGTCTATGAAGTCCAAATCGCTTCATGGCGCGGATCCCCCATCCGTCGCCAGGGGACAACCAGAACACGACTCGGCATCCGAGGATCACGGCTCGGCGGCTCTCAGCACCTTTCACTCCGTCAAGAATCCGCAAGGGGAATCTCCGATGCGTTCACTGTCAAAGCTGGCCGTCGCCTGCCTGGCGGCCCTGCCGCTTTTCGTCGCTTCGCCCGCCCGTAGCCATGGGGTGATGACGCCCGACGGCGTCGCGCCGCAGCCCAACGCCTGGCATGGAGCCATGCCGACCTTCGCCAGCGATCCGTCGATGGACAGGTTGCCCTGGCAGCCGGCCGCGACCCCGAACGCAGTGCTGAAGACGCACCCGCGCCTGTGGTTGACCTCGGCCGACCTGCCGCGCCTGCAGTCCTGGGCCGTCTCGACCAATCCGATGTGGCAGAAGGGACTGCACGCGACCCTCAACCTCGCCGAAGCCAACGTCAACGCCAAGTGGAACTGGACGACCGGCCAGCCGAACGCCACCTGGAAGGACGACGGTTCGGACGACTGGGTCGGCGAGGACACCGAGGCCTACGCCCAGTTCTACGCCTTCATGTCGCTGGTCGATCCCAACGCGAGCAACCGCGCCAAGTGGGCGTCGAAGTCGCGGACGATGCTGATGTGGGCGGTCAACCAGGCCGCGAATTGCGCCTCGGCGAGCGGACCGTTCTGCGATGCGGGCTTCATCACCGGCAACCGCATGAACTACTGGGGCGAAGCCTGGGGCCTGACGGTCGACTGGATCTACCCGACCCTGACCGCGCAGGACAAGGCCACGATCCGCAAGGTCTACCTCGGCTGGGCCAACATCCTGCTCCACGTGCCCAACCGCAGCGGCCAGAGTCCGCTGTATCCGGGTTCGCTCAACGACCCGCGCTCGCTCGGCGTCGAACCGGGCAAGTCGGCCTTCAACCGCCAGGCCGACCAGCTCAACGCGCGCTGGGCCGCGAACAACTACTTCCTCGGTCAGGCGCGCACCCTGATGCTGATGGCGATGGCGATCGACCCGGCCGACGATCCGGTGGTCGATTCCAGCAAGCCCTACACTCAGGTCGGCAACAGCCTGGGCAGCTTCGTCAACGACGGCATCGGCTGGTGGCTGTACCAGATCTACGCGATCTTCGAGCCGCCGGGCACGGCCCAGTCCAAGCTCAAGCTGTCGTCGTCGACGATCAGCCTGGGCCTGGCCGCCGGCGGCCTGCCGGTGGAAGGCTCGCTCTACGGCGAATCGCAGGGCTTCCTCGCGCAGACGCTGCTGGCGATGCAGACCGCCGGCTACACCAACACGACGACCTGGGGCCCGCAGGTCGGTTTCCTCAAGGACGCCTACTGGGATCAGGCCGTCAACGGCTTCCTCCACCTGCTGACGCCAGCGCCCTACACGCCGCCGCAGTCGACCGGCTTCAACTGGCAGGGCCTGACCTGGTCGGTGGCCACCTACGGCGACGTGCTCCAGACCTACGTCGAGCCAGACGAGCTCAACGTGGTCGGCATCCTCGGCATCTACGACCAGAGCACCAACAACCAGACCCGCCTCAACGCCGACCGCTGGATCGCGGAGAACACGATCACCGGCGGCAAGGCCAGGCTCTACGACAATGCCAGCGGCCAGATCTGGGGCAACTCGTACGCGAGCTTCGCGATCGAGTACTTCATGCTCTTCGACCCCGCGGCCGCCGAGCCGACCGACCCGCGCCCGGCCATCCCGAAGCAGATGGTCGCGCCGGAAATCGGCAGCATCCTCGCGCGCACCGACTGGGGCGCCACGCCCAGCTGGTTCACCTACCGCTGCGGCTGGGAGACGATCAACCACCAGAGCGGCGACTGCGGGCAGTTCACGTTCTCGCGCAAGGGCCAGTGGCTGGTCAAGGAATGGTCCACCTACGCGATGGACTGGATGGGCTACACGCCGCTGTACCACAACACCCTGAGCCTGCAGAACACCCTGGTGGGGACCGATCCGAACAACGACGAGTACTACACCACGAAGCTCTACGGCGGCCAGTGGAACAACGGCGGCAACAAGGGCGACCCGAGCACGACGCTCAGCGTCAACGACAACTGGTCGTACGCGCAGAGCAACATGGCCAACCTCTACAACCATCCGGACTGGTGGACTTCCGCCAACGCTGCCGTGGCCGTCACCGGCGCGAGCCGTTCCATCGTCTGGCTGGCGCCCGACACGATCGTGATCTACGACCGCGCGAACACCTCGGCCGCGCACCTGTTCAAGAACCAGAACTTCGTGGTGATGAACACGCCGGTGATCAGCGGCCGCACGGCGACCGTCACCGGCGCGGGCTTCGGCTACGCGGGCAAGCACCAGGCGCTGACCATCCAGTCCCTGCTGCCCGCGACCGCGACCCTGGCCGAGCAGAAGTTCTGGACGACGTCGCCCTCGCAGGAAGTCGACGCGACCGCGGCGCTGGACACCGCCTACGACCGCCTCGTCATCCAGGATCCGGCGAACCCGAAGAGCGAGCGCTTCCTCACCGTCCTCCAGGGCACCGACTCGGGCATCACTGCGGCCACGGCGACCAGCGTCACCTCGACCGGCACGCCCTTCCAGGGCGCCTGGGTCGGCAACACCGCGGTGATGTTCCCGGTCAACCTCAACCCGGCCCTCACCACCATGAGCTACCAGGTGCCCGACACGGTCACCCGGCACATGATCGCTGGCCTGAAAGCCAAGGCCGCCTACACCATCCAGACCTCGACCAGCGGCGGCACCACGACGGTGACGGTGACCCCGGGCGGAAGCGTCACCTCCGACATCGGCGGCGTGATCAGCCTCGGTTTCCCCGCCAGCGCGAGTTCGACGATCGGCGGCGCCGTCACCGGCAAGGCGCTCGTCGGGCCGGGTGGCTGAAACAAGCGGTCTGCTGAGAGTCGCGCAATGCCGCAAGTGCATTGCGCGACTGGCGCATCGGGCGGGTCGATCCTGGCCCGACCGCGCCCGTGGGCAGGACGGCATCCGCGAATCGCACGACAAGAGTTGCCCTCGCCCGTCCCTCTCGGACAGACTTTGCCCGGAAACCTCTGGGTTTCCCTCGGGGCGCGCGGCACTGGCCTCAAGCATGGAGCAGGCGCATCCGATCGGGGACGTGGCAACGCATGGGGGTTTCGCTGACCAGGGAACAGGTGCTGGCGCTCGCGCCAGACGGCAGTTCGGCCAAGGCCGCGACCGGGCTGGTGTCCGATAGCCACTGGGTGATGGTCGGCGCGGACGAGGGCGCCGTGTGGGGCGAGTGCAAGGGCAGCGGCGCCAAGCCTTACCAGACCCAGGTGGACCTGGCTGCGCTGGCGACGAAGTGCTCGTGCCCTAGCCGCAAGTTTCCCTGCAAGCACGGCCTTGCGCTGCTGCTGATCTACGCGCAGCGCGCGCCGCTTCCCGCATCGGATCGGCCGCCCTGGGTCGACGAATGGCTGTCCGCGCGCAAGGACAAGGTCGCGAAGAAGGAACAGGCCTCGGTTGAAAAGTCACCCGCCGACCAGGCGGCTGCCGATGCCGCTTCCATCAAGCGCGAAGCGACGCGCTGGAAACGCATCGAGGCCGGCAGCGGCGACCTGCAACGCTGGATCGCCGACCAGTTCCGCCGCGGCCTCGGCCAGTTCGGCAACGAGCAGCGCAAGGAATGGACCGCGATGGCCGCGCGCATGGTCGACGCGCAGGCGCCGGGGCTGGGTGCGCAATTGCTCGAAGCACTCACCGCGCTTGCCGCAGGTTCGGCCCGGCACGAAGAAGCGATCGAACGACTCGGCCTGATCCAGCTCGCCAACGCCGGCATCGCACGGCGCGCGCTACTCTCGCCCGCGCGCCTGGCCGACCTGCGCGTTGCGGTGGGCTGGCCGCAGGACAAGGAAGACGTCGTCGCCGGTGGCGATGCGGTCGAGGACGACTGGATCGTGCTCGGGCAGGTCGTGATGGCCCGCGACAAGGGCGTGAGCGAGCGCCGCGTCTGGCTGCGCGGCCTCGCCAGCGGTCGCGACGCGCTGCTGCTCGACTTCGCGTTCGGTGGCAGGAACTGGGCCGGGTTCTGGGTCGATGGCGCGAGCTATCGCGCAGCGCTGGCTTTCTACCCGGGTAGCATGCCGCTGCGCGCGATCGCGACCCGACAGGACGCGCCGTCGTCCCATGTCCTGCCGCAGGATTCGCCGGCCGAGGCCGTGGATCGCGCTTCGCGGAGGTTCGCAGACAACCCGTGGCTGCAGCAGGCGCCACTGCTGCTGTCCGCCGCGACGCCTGCGCGTCATGGACAGGACTGGACCCTCCACACCGCGGCCGGGGCGTTTCCATTGCTGCTGTCGAACGCCGCCGCATGGTCGCTGCTTGCCTACAGCGGTGGCAAGCCGGTGCAGCTGATGGGCGAATGGGACGGTCGCGCGCTGCGCCCGCTGTCGGCCTTCGACGCGACCCAGCCACGACATCGCTGGAGCCTGGGCGCGATCGAGGCCGACGCATGATCGCCGCATGGCTGAACCAGGCCCTGGTCGGCGTCGACCGCGCCCCGCCCGTGCTCGGTGGCGAGATCGGCGACCTGCTCGCTCGGGTGGGCGCGCAGGGCGATGATCCGGCGCTCGGATTCAGCCGCGCGATGGGCGCGCTGGCCGCGTGTCATCTGGCCGCACTGACGCTCGCCGTGCCGGACGCACCACCGCCCGAGCCGGCGCAGGCGGACGCCAATGTCCTGGCGGCCGATCATGCCTGGTCGGCCCTGCTGGCCTGGGTCTTCGCCGAGGGTACGCAAAGGCTGCAACACGAAGCCTGCCTGCGCATCGCAACGCTGCACGCGGTCGTGCCGGTGTCCTTGCTGCCCGCCGCGCTGGATGCCGGAAGGCGCAGCACCGCGTTGCGGCCGGCGTTGCAGTCCGTCATCGGCCACCGCGGACGCTGGCTCGCGCAGTTCAACGACGACTGGCGCTTCGCGAAGGGCGGCACGGCCACGGTCGTCGCTGCCGACGATCCGAAGATGTGGAGCGAAGGCGGCACCGTGCAACGCATCGACTACCTGCGTGCGCTGCGCGCGCGCGATCCGGGCGCCGCGCGCGAACTGCTGAAGGCGCAGCTTGGCGAAATGCCGGCAAAGGAGCGCATCGAACTCGTCGGCGTGGTCGCGCAGCACCTCGGTCCCGACGACGAAGCGCTGCTGGAACTCCTGTTGAAGGACCGCAGCCGCGACGTGCGCGACGCCGCGGCGCGCCTGCTCGCGCTGCTGCCGTCGTCCGCGCACGCGCGCAGGCTCGCAGGGTGGCTCGCCGCGGCGGTTACATCGAAGCGCAGCTTCCTGCTCAAGACGACCTGGTCGTGCGATGCGCCGCAGGCCGCCGACCCCGCGTGGGCAACCGCCGCGATCGACGCCGCGCGCCCGCAGCACGAAGCGCTGGGCGAACGCGCGTGGTGGCTGTACCAGCTCACCCGCCAGTCCGCGCTGTCGTGGTGGAAGACGCACACCGGCATGAACGCGACCGACCTGATCGCCTGGGCCGCGAAGACCGACTGGAAGGATGCGCTCTACCGCGGCTGGCGCGAACGCGCCGGAGCCGCCGACCGCGACTGGATCGAAGCGATGCTGTGCGCGCCCGATCCGGAATTCCGTCGCCACGCCTCCTCGCTGCTGGCGCTGCTGCCCGTCTCCGAGCGCGAGAAATACTGGCCGCGCTCGCTGGCCGATTTCGTGAAATCCGGCGCGCTCGGCGACGCGACCGCGTCCTGCGCGCTTGGCGAAACCCTGTCCACCGAATTCTCCCGCACCCTGCTCCTCGACGTGCACGCACTCATCGCCGGCGACCACCTGCGCAACGACTACAACCTGCGGCCGCAACTGCTCGAGCTCGCGACGATCCTGCATCCGGCCAGTCTCGTGGCGTGGCATGCCGCCGCGCGCCGCGACGATGAGACCCCGGCGATGTCCGAGTGCATCCACACCTTCGAACGCATCATCGCGATCCGCCACAGCCTGCATGCACCCCTTCCCTGATCGAACACTCCCTGATCGCACTTTCCGGAGACACGCATGAGCGACAACGTCCTGCGCCAGCACGCCGAGCAGCAGTTTGCCGAGGAACTCGACGCGCTGAAGAAAATCGACGAGCGCCAGCGCCCGACCAACTGGCAGATGTCGCCCTGGGCGGTGGTCGCCTACCTGATGGGCGGACGCCTGGCCAACGGTTTCGAGGTCAGCGCCAAGTACATCGGCAGCCAGCGCCTGATGGAGATCGCGGTGGCCACGCTCGCGACCGATCGCGGCCTGCTCCTGTTCGGCGTGCCGGGCACCGCGAAGTCGTGGGTGTCCGAACACCTCGCCGCGGCGATCAGCGGCGACTCGACGATGCTCGTGCAGGGCACCGCCGGCACCAGCGAGGAACAGATCCGCTACGGCTGGAACTACGCCGAGCTGCTCGCCAACGGTCCGAGCCAGAAAGCACTCGTGCCGAGCCCGCTGATGCACGCGATGAAGCTCGGCAAGATCGCGCGCATCGAGGAACTCACCCGCATCCCCGCCGACGTCCAGGACTCGCTGATCACGGTGCTGTCGGAAAAGACCCTGCCGGTGCCCGAGCTGGGCACCGAGGTGCAGGCCACGCGCGGCTTCAGCGTGATCGCGACCGCGAACAACCGCGACAAGGGCGTCAACGAACTCTCGAGCGCGCTCAAGCGCCGCTTCAACACGGTGATCCTGCCGGTGCCGGCGAGCGAGGCCGAGGAAGTGTCAATCGTGGTCAAGCGCGTCGCCGAACTGGGGCGCGCGCTGGAACTGCCTGCCGAGCCGCCCGCGTTGAAGGAGGTCACGCGCGTGGTGCGCATCTTCCGCGAGCTGCGCAACGGCGTGACCGAGGACGGCAAGGCCAAGCTGAAGTCGCCGACTTCCACCCTGTCCACCGCCGAGGCGATCTCGGTGATCAACAACGGCATGGCGCTCGCCGGCCACTTCGGCGACGGCGTGCTGCGCGCGGGCGACATGGCCTCGGGCATGCTCGGCGCCATCGTCAAGGATCCCGTGCAGGATCGCGTGGTCTGGAACGAATACCTCGAGACCGTGGTGAAGGAACGCGACGACTGGAAGGACCTGTACCGCGCCCTGCGCGAACACGCCTGAGCCGCTTCGATGTCCGAAACCGTCACCCTGTTCGGCATCCGCCACCACGGGCCGGGCTGCGCGCGCAGCCTGCTCAAGGCCCTGCATGCGCTCCAGCCGGACTGCGTGGTGATCGAAGGGCCGGCCGGCTGCGAGTCGTTGCTCGCGCACGTCGCCGATCCGAAGTTGCAGCCACCGGTCGCGCTGCTCTCGCATGCGGTCGACGAGCCGCGCCTGGCGGTGTTCCATCCCTACGCCGAGTTCTCGCCGGAATGGCAGGCGATGGCGTGGGCAGCGAAGGCGAATGTGCCGGTGCGCTTCATGGATGTTCCGGCGGGCGTGAGCCTGGCCTGGGACAAGCAGGAAAAGGCCGCCGCGCAGGCAGCGATGGAAGCTGCTTCGCCTGATGCGGCGTCGGAAGATTCGCCGGACGCGATGAGTGACCCTCCGAGCGCTGCGCCCGATGGTCCGGATGTCGTCGCCAACGAGTCCGTCGAAGCGCCGGCTCCATCGAAGGATGCAGACGCTGCCGCCGACGTTGCTGTCGTCGAAGCCGATACTGGAACCAGCGCTTCCACCCCGGCGGAAGAACACCCACGCGATCCCCTCGACTGGCTCGCCCATGCCGCCGGCTACGACGACGGCGAGAGCTGGTGGAACCACATGGTCGAGGAGCGCGGCGATGGCGCCGACCTGTTCGAGGCGATTGCGCAGGCGATGACCGAATTGCGCGACAACGCCCGGATCAGGACGCGGCTCGACGAGAAGCAGGAGGCGGTCCGCGAGGCGCACATGCGCGGCGTGATCCGCGAAGTCCGCCAGCAGGGTCACCAGCGCATCGCCGTCGTATGCGGCGCCTGGCACGTGCCCGCTCTCGCCGCGAAGACCACGGCCGCGGCCGACCAGCGCCTGCTCAAGGGCCTGGAAAAACTCAAGTCGCAGACCACCTGGGTGCCATGGACCTACCGCCACCTGAGCGCGCGCAGCGGCTACGGCGCCGGCATCGCGTCGCCGGGCTGGTACGACCACCTCTGGCGAAGCGCGAGTCCCGACCTGCGCGCCGTCGGATGGTTCGCACGCGTCGCGCGCCTGCTGCGCGAGAACGAACTCGATTGCTCGTCGGCGCACCTGATCGAAGCCTGTCGCCTCGCCGACACGCTCGCCTCGCTGCGCAACCGTCCCGCACCGGGCCTACCCGAACTCAACGAGGCGATCCGCAGCGCGATCTGCGGCGGCGACGAAGCGCCGATGCTGCTGATCGCCGAGCGCCTGATGCTGGGCGACGCGCTCGGCAGTGTCCCTTCCGACGTGCCGACGGTACCGCTGCAACGCGACCTCGAAGCGCAGCAGAAACGCCTGCGCCTGAAACCCGAAGCGCTCTCGCGCAAGCTCGACCTGGACCTGCGCGGCGACACCGACCTGCAACGCAGCCACCTGCTGCACCGCCTGGGCCTGATCGAGATTGGCTGGGGCACGATCTCCGCAGCGGGCCGCTCCAGCAAAGGCACCTTCCACGAAATCTGGGACCTGGCCTGGGAGCCGCGCTTCGAAGTCGACCTGATCATCGCCAGCCGCTACGGACACACGCTGGAACTTGCCGCGACCGCGCGCGCGATCGAACAGGCGCGGCAGGCGACGACGCTCTCCAATCTCGCAGCTCTGGTCGAACGCGTGCTGCTCGCGAACCTGCCCGATGCGATCGAGGTCGTCGCCGCCGAGCTCGATGCGCGCGCCAGCACCGACTCCGATCCGCTGGCCCTGCTCGCCGCGTTGCCCGCGCTCGCCAACATCCTGCGCTACGGCAACGTGCGCAACACCGACAGCGCGCAGGTCGCGCACCTGTTCGACGGCATGCTCCTGCGCGGATCGCTGGGACTGCAGCTCGCACTGTCCGGCCTGGTCGTCGAAGCCGCCGAGCAGGCGCGCAAGGTCGTGCTCGGCGCCGATCGCGCGGTCGGCCTGCGCCAGGGCGAGGAACAGACCGCCGCATGGCAGCGCGCACTGCGCATCGTCGCCATCGCCGAAAGCAGCACGCCGCTGCTGCGCGGCCTGTGCACGCGCCTGCTGCTCGATGCCTCGGCGCTGTCGGGCGATGAGGTGCGCGACCAGCTCGGCCTCAACCTCTCGCAGGGCGTGGAACCGCTCGACGCCGCGCAATGGCTCGACGGCTTCCTCAACCGCAACGCCACCGTGCTGCTTCATGGCGACGCGGTGTGGGCGCTGATCGACGACTGGCTCGGTGGATTGCACGACGACCATTTCGTGCGCGTGCTGCCGCTGGTGCGGCGCACCTTCGCGCAATTCGAGGCGGCCGACCGCCGCGACCTCGGCGCGCGCGTGAAGCGGCCCGCGAATTCCGGAAGCAGGGCTGCCGAGGTCATGGCCTGGGACGAAGCGCGTGCGAAACGCGCCCTGCCGATGCTGCGCGAACTGCTGGGGATCGCCGATGACCGCTGAATCGTCCGCTGAAGGCAAGGCGCCCACGACGCGCGCCGAACGCTGGCGCCTGGTCCTCGGCAGCGAAGCGCAGGACGTGTGTCCGCTCGGCGGCGGCCTGAAGGAAATGGACGCCGCACTGGCGGCGCTCTACGAACCCGACGGCGCGAACGGCCTCAAGCGCCGCGGCGGCCGCGGCGGTTCCCAGCCCAACGTCGCGCGCTGGCTCGGCGACATCCGCAAGTATTTCCCGTCCTCGGTCGTGCAGGTGATGCAGCGCGACGCGCTCGAACGCCTCGACATGCGCCAGCTCCTGCTCGAAAAGGAAATGCTCGAAGGCGTGCAGCCCGACGTGCACATGGTCGCCAACCTCGTCGCGCTGTCGAGCGTGATCCCGGCCGGCACCAAGGACACCGCGCGGATGGTCGTCAAACGGGTCGTCGACGAGCTGATGCGCAAGCTCGAGGAGCCGCTGCGCTCGGCGGTCAGCGGCGCCCTCGATCGCGCGCGCCGCACGCGCCGGCCGCGGCATGCCGAGATCGACTGGAACCGCACCATCCGCGCCAACCTGCGCCACTGGCAGGAAAGCCATCGCACGATCATCCCGCAGGAACTGGTCGGCTTCGGCCGCAAGTCGCGCCGCCCGCAGCGCGAGGTGATCCTGTGCATCGACCAGAGCGGCTCGATGGCCGCCTCGGTCGTGTACTCGAGCATCTTCGGCGCCGTGATGGCCTCGTTGCCGGCCGTGGCGACCCAGCTCGTCGTGTTCGACACCAGCGTCGTCGACATGACCGACAAGCTCGACGACCCGGTCGAGCTGCTGTTCGGCGTCCAGCTTGGCGGCGGCACCGACATCAACCGCGCGGTCGGCTACTGCCAGGAACTGATCCGCGAACCGCGCAACACCATCCTCGTGCTGATCTCGGACCTCTACGAAGGCGGGGTCGAGAACAAGCTGCTCGCGCGCGCCCAGCAACTGGTCGCCGCCGGCGTGCAATTCATCGCCCTGCTCGCGCTCAGCGACGAAGGCCGGCCCAGCTACGACAGGGCGCTCGCAGCGAAGCTCGCGGCGCTCGGCGTGCCGTCGTTCGCCTGCACCCCCGATGCCTTCCCCGGCCTGATGGCGGCGGCGATCCGCAAGGACGACATCAACCAATGGGCAGCGACGCAGGGGATGGCGGCGACGCGGGGGCAGTAGGCGGGAACCGATGACATGCGGCATGCCGGCCATGCACTAGAATGGTGCAATGTCCGCCGCGCCTTCCATCGATGCCCTGGTCACGCCGCTGGCCTGGGCCGATGGCGAGGGTCGCCTGGTCGGCTGCAACACGGCTTTCGCGCGCTGGCTCGGTGTCAGTGCGCGCAGGCTCGACATGCTGGCGCTGTCGGCGCTCGATGCCGAGGAAGACCGGCTGGCGACGCTGATCGCGCGGCTGGGTGTCGCCGGGGAACCCGTGCGCCTGCGCCGCTGCCGGCTCTGCGCTCCCGGGGGCACGGAGCGTTTCGCCGATCTCGTGCTGGTCCGCGATCCGGACGGCCTGCGCATCGAAGCCTATCCGGCCGAGGAATTTCCCGGCGCCGATCCGGCCAGCACACTGCCGGCTGCGTTGCACGCGGCGCTCAAGGGGCTCGCCCACGAAATCCGCAATCCGCTCGCCGGACTCAAGGGCGCGGCGCAACTGCTGGCGCGGCGCGCAGCGGCGCGACACGACAACGACGAAGGCGAGCTGATCGCGGTGATCGGCGAGGAAGTCGAGCGCCTGGCCGCGCTCCTCGATCGGCTGGTGAACCCGGCGCCGCCGCGGGCGTTCGAGCCGGTCAACATCCACGCCGTGCTCGAACGGGTGCGCGTGCTCGCCGACGCCGACGCCGGATGGGCGGTGAAGATCGAGCGCGACTACGACCCCAGCCTGCCGCCGGTTTCCGGCGACGCCGACCGCCTCGTGCAGGCGCTGTGGAACCTGCTGCGCAACGCGCTCGAGTCCGGCGCGAGCACGGTCACCCTGCGCACCCGCGCCGAACATGGCGTGCTGATCGGCGATCTCGCGCACCGGCTCGCGCTGCGCGTGGAGATCGCCGACAACGGCCGCGGCGTGCCCGAGGACCTCGCCGAGCGCATCTTCCTGCCGCTGGTATCGGGCCGCGCCGAAGGCTCCGGCCTCGGCCTGCCGCTGGCGCAGCAGATCGCGCGCGAACACGGCGGCGCGCTCAGCTACCGTTCGCGGGCGGGGCATACGGTGTTCACCCTGATGATCCCGGTGCCGGAGGTCGACGATGGCGCATGAGCCTGCGCGCACGCGGGTGTGGGTGGTCGACGACGACCGCAGCGTGCGCTTCGTGCTCGCCGAGGCGCTGCGCGAGGCGGGCTTCGCCGTGCAGTCGTTCGATGGCGCGCAGGCGGCGCTGGCAGCGCTCGCCTACGAAGCGCGACCGGCGCTGGTGTTCACCGACATCCGCATGCCGGGGATGGACGGACTCGGCTTCCTCGATGCGCTGAAGGCGCGCGATCCCGAGCTGCCGGTGATCGTGATGTCGGCGTGGACCGACATCGCCTCGACCGCCGGCGCCTTCCGCGGCGGCGCGCACGAATTCCTGTCCAAGCCCTTCGACCTCGACGAGGCGGTCGCGCTGGCGCGCCGCGCGTTGCCGGCCCCGGCGCAGCATGACGAGGTCGTGCAGGCAGCGCGCGAAGGCGCGCCCGCGCGTATCGACGACCATGCGTTGCTCGGCGACGCGCCGGCGATGCGCGAATTGTTCCGCGCGATCGGCCGGCTCGCGCAGGCGCCGCTGTCGGTGCTGGTCACGGGCGAGACCGGCACCGGCAAGGAGCTCGTCGCGCGCGCGCTGCATCGCGAATCGCCGCGCGCGCGCAAACCCTTCGTCGCGCTCAACACCGCCGCGATCCCGGCCGAACTGCTCGAGTCGGAACTGTTCGGCCACGAGGCCGGCGCCTTCACGGGAGCGAACCGACGCCACACCGGCCGCTTCGAGCAGGCCGACGGCGGCAGCCTGTTCCTCGACGAGATCGGCGACATGCCCGCGCCGTTGCAGACGCGGCTGCTGCGCGTGCTTGCCGAGGGCGAATTCTTCCGCGTCGGCGGACGCGAGCTGATCCGCGTCGATGTGCGCGTGATCGCGGCCACCCACCAGGACCTGGAAGCGCTGGTCGCGAGCGGACGCTTCCGCGCCGACCTGCTGCACCGGCTCGATGTCGTGCGCCTGCACCTGCCCCCGCTGCGCGAACGCAGCGGCGACATCGGCACGCTCGCCGCGCGTTTCCTCGGCAAAGCCGCCGCGAGTTTCAACGCACCCGCGAAGAAGCTTTCCGCCGAAGCGCTGCGCCTGCTCGAGGCGCATGCGTGGCCCGGCAACGTGCGCGAACTGGAGAACCTGTGCTGGCGGCTGGCCGCGCTCGCTCCCGGCCAGGGCATCCGCGCGGCCGACGTGCGCGCCTGCCTGCGCGCCGCGCCACGCGCGGGCGATGCCGGTGGCCACGAGGACTGGACCCTGCCCCTGATCGCCTGGGCCCGCGCCGCACTTGGCGATGGCCAGGGCGACGTGCACGGTCGCGCCAAGGGGCGGCTCGAACAGGCGCTGTTCACCGCCGCGCTCGAGCACACCGGCGGTCATCGCCAGCAGGCCGCCGAGCTGCTCGGGCTCGGCCGCAACACGCTCACCCGCAAGCTCGGCCGCAAGCACGATCCGGCGGCGGACTGAGCGGATCCAGCATCGCATCACGCCATCGCGGTAGCATTGTCTTTTCGCCTCTCCCTGGAGTCCCGCATGCTGCGCCCCGCCATCGTTTCGACCTGCGTTTTCGCCCTGGCCCTGAGCGGCTGCGCGTCCCATTCGGACACCAAGCCGGCCAAGTTGCCGAGGCATCCGATCGAGGCCGTGCTCGCGCCGGTCGGCGAGGGCAAGGTCGCCGGCACCCTCGAGATCACCGAGGTGCCTGGAGGCGTGCGCATCCAGGGCCAGATCACCGGCCTGGTTCCCGACAGCATGCACGGCATCCACATCCACGAGCACGGTGACTGCACCGGCGCGGATTCGGGCAGCGTCGGCGGGCATTTCAATCCCACCGGAGTCGAGCACGGCGATCCGGTGGGGCTGGTCCACCACGCCGGCGATATCGCCAACCAGGTCGCCGACGCCCAGGGCACGATCAACATGGATGTGACCTTGCATGGCGTCTCGCTCGCGAACGGCACCAGCGACGACGTGCTCGGGCGCGCCGTCGTGCTCGACCACGATACCGACGACTACAGCACGCAGCCCTCCGGCAACTCCGGCCCGGCCATCGCCTGCGGCGTGATCCTCAAGAAGACGAATTGAGTGGCGCGGTTGCGATGGACGCAGTGCCTGCGTCGATGAGCGTCCGCGACGCGCGGCCCGACGACGCGCCGCTGATCGCGCGCTGGATGATCGCGATGGCGTGGGAGACCGAACACAAGCGGCTCGATCCGGACATCATCGCGTCCGGCGTGCGCGCGGTGTTCGAGCAGCCCGCGCGCGGTCGCTACTTCATCGCCGAGCGCGCAACCAGCGATGGCACCGCGCCAGCCGGCTGCCTGATGCTGACCCGCGAATGGAGCGACTGGCGCTGCGGCGACTGGTGGTGGATCCAGAGCGTCTACGTCGATCCCGCGCACCGCCGCCATGGCGTCTACCGCGCCCTGCACGGGCATGTGCGGGCGCTCGCGGCCGCTACGCCGGACGTTTGCGGCATAAGGCTTTATGTCGAGCGCGACAATGCGAATGCGCAGCGGACCTACGCATCGCTCGGCATGGTCGATGCGGGGTATGCGATGTTCGAGGACGAGTTCGCGCGGGATTGAAGTTCGCGCGGGATTGATCGCGGACTTGCCGACGGTTCCGTTCGTGGTGCGCTTCCGTTCGTGGTGAGCCTGTCGAACCATGAGCCGAGCTGTCTGAAAATCAGGCGACGGCAAGACTTCCACGCGCAGCGCGCGCAAGAGCCCGAGCCGAGGGCGTCGTTCTGCGCGTGCAACATCTGAATCAAGTGGTGTGCCGAGGGCATGTGCCCTTGAATAAGTCTAGGCATCATTGCCTGCCGCCGAAGCTGAAATGGGCTTCTTAACGCGGTCCCACTCGCGTTTAAGAATCTCTCGCGAGAGAGAAACGACTGCGCCATGGAGGTCTGGAAAATCATCAACAGACTTGCGTGATTGCTGAAGCGACGAAATAAGAGCTCGAATTTGCTGTTCTAGCCGTTGATGATCCGACTCGTTAGCATTCAGCATCATCTGAATCTTCGATTCCAGAAGAGTAAGACGCTGATATTCCTGATCTGTTCGATCTTCGAAGCCAGCCAAGTAGTAGTGCAGGGTGCTACTTGTAAGCTCGGCAAGCAGATCGCGGAGATTGTTGATCCATGTCTGTCTCATTGGCGCAATGATCTGTTTGTTCGAGGTAACTAGTGCTGCTTCGATCTGCGCATTGGCAAGATCACTTGATGCGGCAATCTGTCGCTTTGCGATGCGCAAAGAGATGAGAGGTCCGAAGAAGACCGCGAGAACAGCAACAATTAGGGAAATGATCGAAATAGTCATTGTGTTTGTGCGATGCCGAACTGCTAATAGACCCGACATTTGGGGTGGCGGTTCTTATCGTGCGCTGCGCTCTCGCACCCGGTCAACGCGACCTCACGTCGAAAGAATCTCCCGCGGATCGCGTCCCGCAGGGCAATGATCGAACGTCACCGCGATCCCGTGCGCGGTGAGCACGGCTGCCATCTGCCGCTGCCTTGCCTCGAAGTGCTCGAACGCGCGTTCGAGCTTGTCCGCGTCCTCGCCTGCGGATGCCGGCGCGAAGCCGCCGTTGCGCCAGGCTTCGGAATCCAGCAGCGCGATCTGGACGCCGGCGTCGGCGTAGCGCGCGAGCGGCTCGGGCGGTGTGTCGAGCCACGCCTCCGATTGCGGCGACAGCAGCGCGGTCTCGATCAGCGGCCACAGCGGGGCGAGGCCGGCGTGTTCGTACTGCATCGCCATCAGGGCGGCGAGATCGTGGATCGTGAGGTAGCGGGCGTGTTCGATCGGCGCGCCGAAGGACTGCTGCGCGCACAGCGCGGTCGCGGCGCCGGCCATGCCGCGGTCGATCAGGATGTCCTCGAGCGCGTGCGCCACGTCGGCGATCCGTGCGGCTGCATCCGCGCCGCCGCGCAGCAGGAAGGGCAGCAGCCGCAGTACGCCCTGCGCGTGGTCGGCCTCGGGAGCGGGCACGGCTTCCGGCAATCCGCCGTCGCGCGCGCCGAAGGCGAGGATGCGGCCGGCGTCCTCCACGCGATTGACGGCTTCCGGCGCGCGCGCGGCCAGCGTGTCGAGCGCCGCGTACAACGGCCACGCAGGACGCAACAGTTCGACCGGATCGTAGTGCGCCGCGAGCACGACCAGGTCGAGCGCCGCCGCTTCTGGCGCCAGGATCGCCAGGTCGCGCGCGATGCCCTGGGCGAGCTGCGCGGCCGCGGCGGGCTCCAGCGCGACGCGCGCGGCGTGGGCGCCGGGCTTGAGTTCCAGCGCGAGTACTCCGAGGCAGGCGGTGGACGAATTCGTCATCGACTTCCCTGTTTGCGGCGATAGTGGGCTTACTCTATACGCCAGCCGCAGGATGTCGCGAACGGAGACCTTCGCATGAGCCTCGCCGCAAGACACTCGACCGCGCGTCCCGTCGCCGTGCTCGGCGGCGTGCGCATTCCCTTCTGCCGCAGCAACACCGCGTATTCGGATGTCGGCAACCTCGGCATGTCGATCCGCACGCTCGGCGCGCTGGTGGAGCGCTTCGGCCTGCACGGGCAGGTGCTCGGCGAAGTCGCGATGGGCGCGGTGATCAAGCACTCGTCGGACTGGAACCTCGGCCGCGAGGCGGCGCTGTCCTCGGGATTGTCGCCGTACACGCCGGGCATCACCCTGCAGCGCGCCTGCGGCACCGGGCTGGATACGGTCGTGACCGTCGCCAACAAGATCGCGCTCGGGCAGATCGAGGTCGGCATCGGCGGCGGCTCGGACACCACCTCGGACGCGCCGATCGTGTTTGGCGCGAAGATGCGCGCGCGCCTGATCGCGCTCGGCCGCGCGCGCAGCGTCGGCGAACGCATCAAGGCGTTCCGCGGATTCCGTCCGGGCGAACTCAAACCCGAAGCGCCCGGCGTCGCCGAGCCGCGCACCGGCAAGTCGATGGGCGATCACTGCGAGATGATGGCCAGGGAGTGGCACATCTCGCGCGAATCGCAGGACGAGCTCGCGCTCGCCTCGCACCGCAAGGCGGCGGCGGCCTACGAGCGTGGATTCTTCAACGACCTGATCGCCAGCTTCCGTGGCGTCGAACGCGACAACAACCTGCGCGCAGACGCCTCGCTGGAAAAACTCGCCGCTCTGAAACCCGCCTTCGACAAGGCCTCGGGGCAGGGCACGCTGACCGCCGGCAATTCCACGCCGCTCACCGACGGCGCCGCGGCATGCCTGCTCGCGAGCGAGGAGTGGGCGAAGGCGCACGGCCACGAACCGCTCGCCTTCCTGCGCGACGCCGAAGTCGCCGCGGTGGATTTCGTGCACGGCGATGGCCTGCTGATGGCGCCGACGATCGCGGTGCCGCGCATGCTCGAGCGCAACGGCCTGACCCTTCAGGACTTCGATTTCTACGAGATCCACGAGGCCTTCGCCGCGCAGGTGCTGTGCACGCTGCGCGCCTGGGAGTCGGAGGACTATTGCCGCGCGAAGCTCGGCCGCGGCGCGCTCGGCAGCATCGATCCGGCGAAGATGAATGTCGTCGGTTCCTCGCTCGCGGTGGGGCATCCGTTTGCTGCCACCGGCGCCCGCATCGTCGCCACCGCCGCCAAGCTGCTCAAGGAAAAAGGCTCGGGCCGCGCCCTGATCTCGATCTGCACGGCCGGCGGGATGGGCGTGGTGGCGATCCTGGAGCGCTGAAGCGGTCCCGCCGAGCCGCCAGTCGTTGGCTTTCAATAGCTGAATGGCTGGCGAAAACACATTGTCACGGTTCTCGGTTTCGGCTCGGGCGTGGTTGCCATCCGTGGCGTCACTCCTTGGCTTCGGACCGTCTTGCCCGACCCTCCGTGGCCGGGCGTTCGCTGACGCGCGAGCCAGTGGCTCGCCAGCGCGTCAGCTCAGCCCCAGAACACCACCCAGGTCGCGAAGTCGTCGCTGATGCGGACGAAATGGTGCGGCACGCGCGCGGGTACGAACAGCGCGTCGCCGAAGGTGCAGTCGTGTTCGACGCCGTCGATGTCGAGCGCGGCGTTGCCGGCGACCACGATGTAGATCTCGTCGCGCGAATGCGGACCCTGCGGGTCGTCGCCACGCGGCGCGTACAGCTCCAGCTCCAGGCCGCCGCGCGCGAATGCGTCGACGAAACGCACGCCATCGGGCCAGCGTTCGGTGGCCGGCAGCGGCAGGCGCGCGAGGAAATCGCCCGGTCGCAGCGGCATCGACTCAGGCATGGCCGGCGTCTTCCTTCGCTTCGGCCAGATACAGCGTGCGGGCCTTGGCCGCGAACTGCCACCAGTATTGCAATGCGCCGCCGACGACAAGGGTGGCCAGCCACCAGTACGCGGTGAAGAAGTCCGCGAACTTCACGGCCAGCCCGAGCAGGGATCGTCCGTCAGGCGGGCTGGATGCCTGCAACCCCGGGGCGTGCTGCAGGTACGTGCTCGCGGTGTCGATCACGACGGGCAGGCCCAGCACGACGGGATAGAACAACAGCAGCGTCAGCCAGAACCATCGCAGCTCGAACGCCAGCAGCACGCGCATGCCGGTCCCGAGATTCGCCACTGGCATGCCCTTGCCCAACTCCACCCAGTTCCAGCGGTTCTGCCAGGTGGACAGGGCGAAAACGGTCAGGGCCAGTTCTGCGGCCCATTCGACCAGTCCGACGGGCATCTGCAACGCCCACGACGGATGCGGCGGAAGGGCATGGTCCACGAGTTGCATCAGCAGGTAGTGGATGCCGCAGAAGGCCGCGAGGGCTAACAGCGTGGCGGCGATCGCCGGCAGCCCGGGCCATGCCGGCCACCAGAGCAGCGGCGGACGATCCGCGGCGATCACGTCCGGCCGCAGGAACACGAAGGGGAACACGATCCAGGCGACGAGGAGGAAGGCGCCCGCGTACTCCGCCAATGGCGTGAAGCTCGTCAGCCAGGCGCAGGCGACGAGAACCGCGATCCACGCCGCGAGGCAGGGCAGGGTTCGCAGGCTCCAGCGCAGTGCGCGCGGGGCGTGGCCGGCGCGGTCGAGCAACGTCGCCACGGCCACGACAGCGAGCGTCACCAGCGCCACGATCGCCAGGATGTTCGCGAACCACGGCGCCATCAGCGTGGGCGGCAGTCCGCGCAAGCCGAAGCTGCGTGCGATCGTGTCCTGGAACATCTGGCCTGCGCCCTGCGCCGACGCGTCGTGCGAAGTCGCCAGCAGGAACGTGCCGGCCAGCCAGGCGGCGGTCCAGAGCACTGCGAGCGACACCCAAAGCAGGACCGATCGCAGGCGTGCGCCGATGGAAGGGCTGGTTGCAGCCTTCATCCGGGCAACCGCGGTACGCCGTGCTCGCTGCGTTCCTCGATCACCGAGGCGTCGAAGATCTGCTCGCGCAGGCCGCGGCCGGACAGCGGCACGACCGCCTCGCCGCGCCCGGCGCGCAGGGCATTCGCGTAGCACTGCTTCGCGCTGGCGTCGTCGTTGAGCGCGGCATGGACGTGGCCGAGTTCCTCCCAGGCTTCCGGACCGGCGCCCTGCGCGATCGCGCGATGCAGGTAATCCTGGGCCTTGCCCCATTGCCGCAGCTCGCCGCTCAGATGGCCGAGCGTCACCGCGAGCGCGGGGCTGTCCGAATGCGCGCGCAGCCAGGCCTCGGCCGCCTGCAGGCGCGCCGTCGGCGGCGTATTGCGACCCGGCGGGATGCGGCCGAACTGCAGCACCAGCGATTCGTCCCAGCGGTTCTTCAGGGTGTTCTCGATCGCGCTCGCGGCGGCGTCTTCCATGCCGATCTCGGCCGCGCGCTGCGCGTAGGCGGATACGACGTCGCCGCGCGCGCGCAGCGGCGCGAGCAGGCGGTCCCAGCGGTCGGCGAGCGCATTGGCGTCCTCGGCTTCGCGCAGGGACTGCGCGGCGAGCTCGGCCTCGAACGCGCCGTGGTCGGCGGGCGAAAGCGCTTGCGCGCTCTTGAGCGCGCCGAGCATCCCGTAGGCCTCGCCGGCGCGGCGGCTGGCGAGCAGCGCGCGCGCGCGCAGCAGCAGGGCGCGCGGCGGCGGCGGGGCTTTCTGCGCGGCGGCATCGAGGGTCGCGATCGCATCCTGCGCGCGGCCGTCGGTGAGCTGTGCCTGCGCGCGCGCCAGCGCGGCCGCAGGATCGCCGGCGTCGTCGCCAGCGGCGGCGAGGTGCTGCTCGAACGCCGCGTCATCTCCACGCGCCTGCGCCGCCTGCGCCGCAGCCAGGCGCGCGGTCGTGCGGAAAGGCGGATGGTTGGACGCCTGCGCCAGCATCTTCTCGGCGCGCATCCAGCGGCCTTCGTGGAGGGCCAGCAGACCGCCGGTCATGCGCGCGAGCGCCTGCTTGCGCCGCCGCCGCTGCCACAGCCGGAACGGCAGGCGCAGGAGCAGGACGATGGCCCATAGCGCGGCTACCGCCAGTACCAGGATCAGCAGCGCCTTGGTCACGGTCGTGACATAGGTCGTGCCGTGCAGGCTGACGATCACCTGGCCCTGGTCGCTGGCGAACTGCTGCCACAGCAGCGCGCCGACGACCGCGAAGACAAGGCAGAACAGCAGGGTGCGGAAGAGTTTCATGGATGCCGTGCGTCCGCCGGGGAAGCGACGCGAGCGGATGCCGGGGCAGCGGGACCGGCAGGCGCTGCAGGCAAGGCGACCGCGTTCGCCGCGGCCGCCGGCGCCGGCTGCTCCTGGCGCAGGCGACGCAGCTCGGCAAGGGTGCCGCCGAGGATGGGCAGGTCGATGCGCAATGGCGCGCGTTGCAGGTCGGCGAGCAGCTCGCGCTGGTGCGCCACGGTCTCGGGTGCGTACAGCCGCGGCAGCCAGCGCTCGACGCGTGCGAGCGAGCCGCGGAAGGCGCTCGCATCGCGACGCTCCAGCGCCAGCCGCGCGAGGGTGAGTTCCAGCCGCGCCGCGGTCAGTGCGGCTTCGCGGCTGGCCGGATCGAGCAGGTCCTGCGCCTGCGAGCGGTGTACTTCCACCATGCTGCCGACGACGCGATCGAGCACCGACGAGCGCGCTGGTTGTGCCGGTGCGCTGCCGGCGAAGGGCGAAGCGTCCAGCGTGGACTCGAAGGCATCGATCCGACCGGCCAGCGTCGCGCGTGGATCAGGTGGCAGGGCGCGCATCGCCGCGACTTCCTGCGCGAGCGACTGGCGCAGGTTCAACACCGAAGGATCGCTCGAACCGGTCAGGGTGCCGTCGGCCAGCTCGTAGGCGTGCAGCGCTCCACCGACATCGGAGGACAACTCGATCTGCTGCTGTCCGATCGTCAGCAGCAGTTCGGCTTCGTCCAGCCGCAACGCCTGTTCGCCCTGGGCGCGCGGGCTGGCGATGCGCTGGACCGATTGCTCCAGCAGCGCGGCGCGTTCGCCGACGCCGAGCACCTCGTCGCGCAGCACCTGCTGGCTCGAGGTGGCGTCGCTCATCCGTTGTGCCAGCTCGTGCTGCTCGCGGCGCAGCGCGTTGATGGCCGCGAGCGGGTCGCCGACGGGTTCGGCCGCATCGGTCGCCGGATTCGACGCCGACCCGGCAAGCGCGGCGGCCGGCGCGGGATTGCGCGCCTGCCACCACGCGTACGCCTTCCAGCCGCCGAGGGCGAGCACGGCGAGCACGATCAGCCACAGCAATCCGCGCCCGCGCGCACGGCGCGGCGATGCGGTGGCGGCGGGTGCGGCGGGGTCGTTGCTGGCCATGTGGGACGCGCGTGCGGGACGAAACGGGATGCTACCGGAAGCCGGCGAGGATGTTGTCGTGATTGTGCATGGCGGGACCGTCGCTACTCGCACGCGATTTCGCGGATAGCCGGCTCGCGTGGCCGATCGTCCGTGGTCGATCCTCGAGTCGCCTCCACAGGGTGTTCAGGGATGCGCCCGGGCGCCGGCATGCGCGCACAGCGCGTCGATCAGGCTGCCCGGCGTCGGTGCGGGCGCGCGGATCGTGGCGGCGAAGCCCGCCTCGCGCGCGATGGCTTCCAGTCGCGGGCTGCTGACCACGGCGACGCAGCGCCTGAGCACGGCCAGCGCATCGGCGGGCAGGGCGTCGATCACGTTGCCCAGGGCCTCGGCGCTGGTCACGCAGACCGCGCCGCGCCCGCGCGCTTCCAGCAGGCGGCTGGCGTGCGAGCGGTCCAGGCGCGCCGGCGCGCGTGCATAGACCTCGGCGATCGCCAGTTCCGCGCCGCGTTCGCGCAATTGCTGCGCCAGCAGCGCGCGCCCACCGGGGGCGGTGACGAGGCCGACGCCCTGTCCGCGCAACGATTGCAGCTCGGCCAGTTCGAGCAGTCCCTCGCTGTTCGCCTGCGCGGGCAGGGTCGTGTCGACCACGCCGGCACGGCGCAGAGCCGCGGCCGTGGCCGTGCCCAGCGCGAAGACGCGTTGTCCGTTGCGCAACCGTGGCGGTTTCAACGTGCGCAGGCGTACGGCGAAACGCACGGCCGCGGGGCTGGTGAAGATCACGAACCGACGACACAGGGCGGTGTCCAATGCCATGCGAGTCAGCGTATCCTCACGCGCCGCCAGCCGCAGCCCGGGCAGGGCCAGACCCTGCGCCCCTCGTGCCTGCGCCGCCTGCAAGAGACGACGGTGCTGCCCGACCGGTCGCAGCGACACCACATACCAACCCGACAAAGGCAGGAACGACGGTGGCATCGACGAGCGCATTCGAACAGCTTCGCACAACGCAGCCGCACGCGACGCCGGCGCGCCACCCGCATCCAGAGTCCGTCCATCACCACGCCGATCCGGTCGAGGGCGCGCTCGCGCACCTGGCCGCGCATTGCCGGAAGATGCCGCCGGTCGCTGCGCTGGCCGCACGGCCGCTGAGCTACGACGGCAGGATCCTGCGCATGGGCGCGCCTTTGTCGGCCAACGTCAACGACAAGGGTTGCGCCTTCGGCGGCAGCCTGTGCGGGCTGATGACGCTGTCGGCCTGGGGCTGGGTCACCCTGCGCCTGCAACTGGAGGGCCTGCAAGCCGAGGTGTACGTCGCCGACAGCCAGGTGAAGTACATCGCGCCGCTGTACGAGGACCTGGTCGCCGAGGCGATGCCGGGCAGCGTCGAGTCCTGGGAGCCGTTCCTGGAAACGCTCGACCGTTACGGCAAGGCGCGCATCGCCATGCAGGCGCGCATCCCGATGCCGGCCGGCGGCGAAGCGGCGGTCCTGGCCGGACGTTTCGTCGCGATCCGTCCGATGCGCTAACCTTGCACTCCCACCCGGCATGCGGAGTGCAGGCATGTACCGAACGAAGCTGCGCTTTACCGTCCTTCCGCTGGCCACCGCCCTGATGCTGTGCGCCCTTGGCGCGTGCGGATCGGAGCGGATGAAGGAAGGGACAGTGCTGGACAAGACGCTCTACGAATTCTCGAGCGATATCCGCTGGAGCGATTTCGAGGCCGCCTACGCCTTCGTCGATCCCGCGAGCAAGACCGAACACCCGATGACCGACATCGACCGCGAGCGCTACAAGCAAATCGAGGTGTCGACCTACCAGGTGCTCTCGAAGGAGCAGGGACCGGGCACGGTCGATCAGCAGATACGCCTGGAGCTGATCAACCGCAACACCCAGATCCCGCGTTCCATGACCTATCACGAGCACTGGCGTTACGACGAGCTCGCGAAGCACTGGCTGCTGACCACCGGACTGCCGGACATCACCGCCGGGCAGTGATGCCGTCGCGGCCCGGGGAGCGATGGCGCCCGAGCGCATATAATCGCCGTCCCGCCGCCGAAGCCCGACCTCCGTGCCCATCGATCAGCTGCAAGCCTTCTTCGCCAACCACGCCCTCCTCTGCCTCGGCCTGGTGGGCGTGACCGTCGCGCTCATCGGCAACGAGTTGTCGCGGTTCACGCGCGGCTACAAGGCCATCGGCCCGGCGCAGTTGACCGGCCTGATCAATCGCGAGAACGCGCTGGTGGTCGACGTGAGCGCGTCGGGCGACTTCGAAAAAGGCCACGTGATCGGCTCGCGCAACGTGGTGATGAGCCAGTTCGATCCCGAGAACAAGGATCTCGCCAAGGTCCGCGAGCTTCCCGTCGCCATGGTCTGTCGCAACGGCATGACGTCGGCGGCGGCGGCCAAGCGCCTGGTCAAGGCCGGGTTCAAGAACGTCTACTGGCTCGATGGCGGCGTTGCCGCCTGGCAGTCGGCAGACCTGCCGCTGGCTCGCGGCAGGTCCTGAGCAAATCAGCATTTGGTCCCACCCACTGCGCGTGGGATAATCCCGAATCCCCTCGCTGTCCTTTCCCGGAGTCCTGATCCATGGCCGATGAAGCCAACAACGGCGCCGCCAGCGCCGAAACCGCAGCCACCGGCGCCCAGTTCATGGTGCACAAGGTGTACCTGAAGAATGTTTCCTACGAAGCCCCGGGTGCACCGGCGGTATTCCAGGAACAGGCGATGCCGCAGCTCTCGCTCAACCTCAACCAGAAGGTCGCGCGTTTCGAGACCGATACGTACGAGGTCGCGCTCAGCATCACCCTGACCTGCACGATCAACGAGAAGACCGCCTACCTCGCCGAAGTCGAGCAGGCCGGCATCTTCGGGCTGGCCGGATTCGACCAGGCCGGCGTCGACATGATGCTCGGCACGCATTGCCCGAACGTGCTGTTCCCGTACGCGCGCCAGGCGCTGGGCGACCTGATCGCGCACGGCGGCTTCCCGCCCTTCCTGCTGCAGCCGCTGAACTTCGAGGCGTTGTACGCCGAGCAGGTGCGCCGCCGCATGGAGCAGGCGCAGCAGCCGGCAGTCGGCAACGCCTGAGGCCGACGTGATCGCCGCGCCGCCACGGCTGACCGTCGTCGGCGCGGGTTCATGGGGCACCGCGCTCGCGGCCCTGGCGGCGCGCAACGGCGTGCCCACGGTGTTGTGGGGCCGCGACCACGAGCAAGTCGCGGCGATCGACCGCGAACACCGCAACCATCGTTACCTGCCTGGCGTCGAACTGCCGGACGCACTGCGCGCCACGGCCGACCTGCGCGTCGCATTGGCGGACGCGCAACTGGTGCTGGTGGTCGTCCCCAGCCACGCCTTCAACGCGACCCTGCAGGCGATCGCGCCGCATCGACCGGCTGATGCCGGCCTGGCGTGGGCCACCAAGGGTTTCGAACCGGGTTCCGGACGCTTCCTGCACGAAGTCGCCGCGGAGATTCTCGGATCGAACGTTCCGCTGGCGATCGTCACCGGCCCCTCGTTCGCACGCGAAGTTGCGCAAGGCCTTCCAACTGCGGTGACTGTGCATTCGGACGATGCCGCCTTCGCGCAGGATGTCGCGCAGGTGCTCCATGGACCGACCTTCCGCGCCTACACCGGCAGCGACGTGCGCGGCGCCGAACTTGGCGGCGCGATGAAGAACGTGCTCGCGGTGGCGACCGGCGTCGCCGATGGCATGAACCTCGGGCTCAACGCGCGCGCGGGCCTGATCACGCGTGGATTGAACGAGATGCTGCGGCTCAATGCGGCGCTGGGTGGCCGCGCCGAGACCCTGATGGGACTGGCCGGCCTTGGCGACCTGGTGCTGACCTGCACCGGCGACCTGTCGCGCAACCGCCGGCTGGGCCTTGCGCTCGGGCGCGGGCGTTCGATCGCCGAGGCGGTGGCGGAAATCGGCCAGGTCGTCGAATCGGTGGACACCGCCGACGAAGTCATGCGCCAGGCGAACCGCCTCGGCATCGAACTGCCGATCTCTGCGCTCGTGCAGCGCGTGCTGCACGAGGAGATCACCCCGGCCGATGGCTTGCGTCATCTGCTGGCGCGGCAGCAGAAGCCGGAGTATTGAACGGCCGATGTCGCCAACGAAAAGCCCGGCCGGAGCCGGGCTTGCGATGGATGGGGCAGGCAGCGATCAGAAGCTGAAGCGCGGGCCGACGGTGAAACTGTGGTCGTCGCTCGAGAGTCGGCCCGTGGCAACCAGTCCCCAGTTCTTGTTGAACTTGTACTGTCCGCCCAGTTCGCCGAACGCCCGGCCCTTCGAATCGCGGGAGATGTCGCCGAGATCGTTGTGGTTGTCCGAATAGCCGGCCATCACCCAGCCTTCGACATGCGGCGTCAGCCCACTGCGCACGCCGACAGCGCCCGTATAGGCCTTGACGTCGCCGCTCACGCCGTCGATGTTCGCGTGGCGGTAGTCGAGCGTGCCGACGAAGTCCGTCTGGCTGCTGATCGGGGTGTGGAAACCACCGCCGATGTTCCAGCCCTGCCCGGAGTTGGACGACGCGTCGCGTTCGCTGACGCTGCCGCCACCGAAGAGCTGGAAATTCTGGCCGATGGCCGCCGATGCGGTTCCGTTCCAGGAATGGCCATTGCCGCCGTTGTTGTCATTGTGGGAATAGCCGTAGTCGGCCTGCAGGTAGCTGTAGCTCAGGTCGCCGGCCTGTGCGGCAAGGGGGAGGATCGCGGTGGCCAAAGCGGCCAACAAAAGACGTTTCATGTAGTACCTCGACTGGATCGTCTGGCCGTCGGAGCGCGGCCAAAAGACCTTACGAGGCAAGCACTTAGCCTGCTCTAAATGAATGGCGCGTTCAGCGGAACTTATCCGCGGTCGCGTGCGACATGGTTGACACGCACGCCGCATGCCGGCTTTCGGAAGTGCCGGGGAGCGATGCGTTGCTCAGTGGAATCCGAGTTGTCGCCAGGCTTCGAACACGGTCACCGCAACCGCATTGGAGAGGTTGACGCTGCGATTGCCTGGCCGCATCGGCAGACGCAGTCGCTGGTCCTCGGGAATCTGCGCGAGCACGTCGACCGGCAGTCCGCGTGTTTCCGGGCCGAACAGGAAGGCATCGTCGCCGGTATAACGCGGCAGGTCGTAGCGCACCATGCCGCGCGTGGACAGCGCGAACACGCGTGCTCCCGCGATCGCCGCCAGGCACGCAGACAGGTCAGGATGGACATGCAGCCGCGCGTACTCGTGGTAATCCAGCCCGGCACGGCGCAGGCGCGCGTCGTCGAGCGCGAAACCCAGCGGTTCGACCAGGTGCAGTTGCGTGCCGGTGTTGGCGCACAGGCGGATCACATTGCCCGTGTTGGGAGGAATCTCGGGCTGGTAGAGGATGACGTGCACGCCTTCACCACGGCATCGGCTGGCCGAGGTGGTCGAGGAAGCGGCCGCTGTCCTCGGGTTTCAACCGTCCGATGACGCCGAGCAGTCCGGCGACGGAGTCGGCCGCCGCCAGCGGCGCGCCGGCGCCGCCCATGTCGGTCTTCACCCAGCCAGGATGGAAGGCGACCACGCATATGCCTTGCGCCGCCACGCCGCGCGCGAGCAGCACGCTGGCCATGTTCAGGGCAGCCTTGCTGACCGCGTAGCTGATCGAATAGAAATTCGTCGTGCGGGCGATCGAACCGAGCTGCGAGGAAATGTTCGCGACCACCGGCGTGCGGCCTTTCGCCAGCAGGGGCGCCAGCGCCTGCGCCAGCAGGAAGGGACCGATCGCATTGGTGCGCAGGGCGCGGCCCATGTCCTCGCCGGAGACCGTGCCGAAGCGCTCGCCGCGCAAGGTCATGCCGGCATTGTTGACGAGCAGGTCGAGCCCGTCGAAGACGCGCGCGGCTTCGCTGGCGAGCGCGCCGACCGAATCGGCGTTCGCCATCTCCACCGCGTGCACGTGCGCACGTCCGGGATGCGCGGCAACGAGCGCGTTCAGCTCGGCCGCCTCCGCCGGACTCCGGCAAGCCGCGAGCACGCGGTCGCCGCGCGCCAGCAATTGCCGCACGAATTCCAGGCCAAGGCCGCGGTTGCTTCCGGTGACGAGGACTCGACGCATGCGCGCTCCGCAAATCAGGCCATAGTGCAGGCCACAGTGTAGGTCGAACGCCGACTGTCTAGAATGCCCGTGCGTTCCGTGTCCCGGACGCACCCGCGTCCATCATCATCGCGAGGATCCGCACGCATGCTTTCTAACGCTTTCCGGCTGCGCGCCGGCCTGCTCGCCTTCGGCCTCTACGCGGCATTGGCGGCCCCGGCGTCGGCTGCGGACGTCGACATCCCGTACGCCGAATTCACCCTGCCCAATGGCTTGCGGATAATCGTGCACGAAGACCACAAGGCGCCGATCGTCGCGGTCAACCTCTGGTACCACGTCGGCTCCAAGGACGAACAGCCGGGCAAGACCGGCTTCGCGCACCTGTACGAACACCTGATGTTCGAAGGCTCGGAGAACCACAAGTCGGGCTTCTTCGAACCGTTCGAGAAAGTCGGCGCGACCGACCAGAACGGCACCACCAACGAGGACCGCACCAACTTCTTCGAGAACGTGCCCACCACCGCGCTCGACATGGCGTTGTGGATGGAATCCGATCGCATGGGCCACCTCCTCGGGGGCATCGGCCAGGCCCAGGTCGACCAGCAGCGTGGCGTGGTCGAGAACGAGAAGCGCCAGGACGAGAACCAGCCCTTCGGCCACGTCGACGATGCCCTGCACGCGGCGATGTATCCGCTGGCGCATCCCTACCACCACACCACGATCGGCTCGAAGGCCGACCTCGACGCCGCCTCGCTGGCGGACGTGAAGACCTGGTTCCGCGACTGGTACGGCCCCAACAATTGCGTACTCGTGCTCGCCGGCGACATCGACCTGGCGACCGCGAAGCAGAAGGTGACGCGTTACTTCGGCGACATTCCCGCCTCGCCGACGATTCCGGAATCGCAGCCCTGGATCGCGCCGCTGGCCGCGCCGATCCACGCGACGATGCTCGACCACATCGCCCAGCCGCGCATCTACCGGGTCTGGAACGTGCCGGAGTACGGAGCCGACGACTTCGAACGGCTGCAACTGCTGGCGCAGGTGCTGGGCGGCAGCCGCTCGTCGCGGCTGGACGTGCGCCTGGTGCACCACGACAAGCTTGCCGACCACGTCGCCGCTTCGGTGGATCCGTCCGAACTCGGCAGCCAGTTCGAGATCACCGTGGACGTGAAGCGCGGCGTGGATCCGGCGAAGGTCGAGGCGATCGTCGACGAGGAAGTTCGCCGGCTGCTCAAGGATGGTCCGACGGCGGCGGAAACAGCGCGCGCACGCACGGTGTTCCGGGCCGGCTTCATCCGCGGGATCGAACGCATCGGCGGTTTCGGTGGCAAGGCCGATGTGCTCGCGCGCTGCGCCGTGTTCACCGGCGATCCGGGCTGCTTCCGCAAGCACCTGGAGGTCTACGCATCGGCGACGCCGGCGCAGGTCACAGCGGCCGGCGTGCACTGGCTCGGACGCAACGACTACGACCTCGTGGTGACGCCGGTCGCAACCGGCACCGCACCGCCGCTGCTGAAGGACGACTCGACCAAGGGCGAGCCGTACGCGACCAGGGACCGCGTGGTTCCTGCGATCGACCCGAAGTTCACGACCCTGGCCTCCGACGTCGACCGCCACAAGGGCGTGCCCGAGGTCACCGCCTTTCCCGCTCTGAAATTCCCGGCGCTGCAGCGCGCCGTGCTGTCGAACGGCATCAAGGTCGTGCTGGCCGAGCGCCACGAGATCCCGGTCGTGCAGATGGACCTGGAGTTCAAGGGCGGGTTCGCGACCGATCCGGTCGACAAGCCCGGCCTGTCGAACTTCGCGATGGGCATGCACGACGAAGGCGCCGGCGGCTACGACGCGCTCGCCCTCGGCGATCGCGAGGAGGAACTCGGCGCCGCGATCGGTGCGGGCGCCAGCCTCGACGGCAGCACGGTCTCCCTGTCGGCGCTCAAGGACAGGCTCGATCCTTCGCTGGACCTGTTCGCCGACGTGGTGCGGCGACCGCGCTACGAGGCCAGCGAGATCGAACGCGTGCGCAAGAGCTGGATCGCCGGCATCGCGCGCGAGAAGACCGAGCCGACCGCCATCGCGGTGCGCCTGCTGCCGCCGCTCCTCTACGGTGCAGGCCATCCCTATGCGATTCCGCTCAGCGGCACCGGCACCGAAAGCTCGATCACCGCGCTCACGCGCGACGACCTGCTCGGCTACGACCGTCGCTGGCTGCGACCCGATGCCGCCACCCTGATCGTCGTCGGCGACACCACGCTCGCGCAGATCGTGCCGCTGCTGGAGCAGCGCTTCGGCGACTGGAAGGCGCCGGCCGAACCGCTGCCGGTTGTCGCCATCCCGAACGTGCCGCTGCCGCCGAAGCCGCGCGTGTACCTCGTCGACCAGCCTGGCGCCGTGCAGGCGACCATCCTCACCGGCCAGGTCGTGCGCTCGACGCTCGGCCTGCACGTCTGGGATTTCCTGCTCGCCAACGATGTCCTGGGCGGCCAGTTCTCGTCGCGGCTGAACACCGACCTGCGCGAGGACAAGCACTGGGCCTATGGCGCCTTCAGCTTCGCCGAGGGCGCAGTGGGCCAGCAGCCGTGGATCGCGATCGCGCCGGTGCAGATCGACAAGGCCGCCGACGCGCTGGCCGAGATGCACAAGGTGATCGCGGACTACGTCGCCGGCAGCTCGCCGGCGACGGCCGGGGAGCTGGCCAAGGTCAAGGCCAACGAAACCCGCAGCCTGCCCGGGGGCTACGAAACCGGAAGCAGCGTGCTCGGGCAGATCAGCGGCATGATCACGTACCAGCGCCCCGACAACTACGTGGAGATCAAGCCGGGATTGATCGAAGGCGTCTCGCTGGAAGCCCTGCGTGCGGCCGCGCACGACATCCATCCCGACAGCCTGACGTGGGTCGTGATCGGTGATCTCGCGCAGATCGAGGCGCCGGTGCGGGCGCTGAAACTCGGCGAGGTCACGGTGATCGATGCCGACGGCAAGCCGGTTCGATCTGCCCCGGCGGCTGCCGCCCGGAAGTGATCGCGCGCCCGACTGCAGATGGCGCGAGCGCACGACCGCTTTGCGCGGGAACGATCGCCTCGCCACAATGGGCGCGTCGGTTCCTGCACGGATTCCTCATGCGCAAGCCATGGCTCGGCGTCGCAACGGTTCTGCTTTCCGGCTGCGCCTGGGTGCAGATGCAGCCGGGCGCGACCCAGGTCCGCGTGGTTCCGCTGGGGCAGCCGATGGGCGCCTGCACCTACCTCGGCGAGCTCGCCACCTCGGTCGCCGCCCAGGTCGGTCCCTACGAGCGCAACCGCCTGGCGGTGCGCGACGAGCTCGAAACCCTCGCCCGCAACGAGGCCATCGGCCTCCACGCCGACAGCGTCCAGCCGATCGCCGAGCCCGCCAATGGCCGCCAGTCGTGGCGGGCCTACCGTTGCGACGCCCGCGCGCATTGAGGCCATGCCGGCCGCCGCCGGGCAGCCCGGAAGTTGCGGTGGGGCGGCTAACCTTGTAGCGTAGCCCGGTTACGATTACCGGTTGCGCCCATGCTTTTCGAACACGTCTCCATCGCCGGACTGGCGCATATCGATGCGCCCGAGCGCCTGAGCTCGGACGCGATCAACGAGCGCCTGCAGCCGACCATGCAACGGCTCGGCATCAAGACCGACGTGCTGCGCGACATCGCCGGCATCCATGCGCGCCGGATGTGGGGCATCGGGATCGAAGCCTCCGACGCCGCCACCCTGGCCGCCGAAAAGGCGCTCCTCGACTCGGGCGTGCCGCGCGAGAAGATCGGCCTGCTGGTCAACACCTCGGTCAGCCGCGACTACCTCGAGCCGTCCACCGCCAGCATCATTTCCGGCAACCTGCGCCTCGGCGAGAACTGCCAGAACTTCGACGTCGCCAACGCCTGCCTGGCCTTCCTCAACGGCATGGACATCGCCAGCCGGATGATCGAACGCGGCGAGATCGAATACGCCCTCGTGGTCGACGGCGAGACCGCGAACCTGGTCTACGAGAAGACCCTCGATCGCCTGTGCGCGCCGGACGTCACCGAGGACCAGTTCCGCAACGAGCTGGCGTCGCTGACCCTGGGCTGCGGCGCGGCCGCGATGGTGCTCTCGCGCACCGAACTCACCCCCGACGCACCGCGCTACAAGGGCGGCGTCACCCGCGCGGCGACCGAGTGGAACAAGCTTTGCCGCGGCAACCTCGACCGCATGGTCACCGATACCAAGACCCTGCTGATCGAAGGCCTCAAGCTCGCCCACAAGACCTTCGTCGCCGCCAAGCTCGCGCTCGGCTGGGTGGTCGAGGAGCTCGACGAGTTCGTGATCCACCAGGTCAGCCAGGTCCATACCCAGGCCTTCATCAAGGCGTTCGGCATCGACCCGCAGAAGGTGCTGACCATCTTCGCCGAGCACGGCAACATCGGCCCGGCGTCGGTGCCGATCGTGCTGTCCAAGCTCAAGGAAATGGGCCGCCTCAAGAAGGGCGCGCGCGTCGCCCTGCTGGGCATCGGTTCGGGCCTGAACTGCTCGATGGCCGAAGTCGTCTGGTAAACCAACCGATGCGGCAGACGAGCGCCGAACAGGCGCGCCTTCTCGCGAAGGTTTCCTTCCCCGACTACCCGTTCGCCCCGCAGCGTTTCGACGTGCGGCCCGGCATCGCGATGTCGTACCTGGACGAAGGCCCCCGCGACGGCGAAGTCGTCGTCATGCTGCACGGCAATCCGTCGTGGAGCTATTACTGGCGGCATCTCGTGCTGGGGCTGCGCGATCGCTACCGCTGCATCGTGCCCGACCACATCGGCATGGGGCTGTCGGACAAGCCCGGGGACGACCGTTATCCCTATACGCTGCAGTCGCGCATCGACGACCTCGACACGCTGCTGGCGGAACTCGACGTCGGCGACCGCATCACCCTGGCCGTGCACGACTGGGGCGGCATGATCGGGTTCGGCTGGGCGCTCAGGCATGCGGCGCGGGTGAAGCGGCTGGTGGTCCTCAACACCTCCGCGTTCCCGCTGCCGGAAGACAAGCCGATGCCGTGGCAGCTCAGGCTCGGTCGCGATTCGGCGGTGGGCGCCGGACTGATCCGTGGTTTCAACGCCTTCGCCGCCGGCGCCGCCAAGCAGGGCGTGGAAACGCCGATCGCGCGCGACGTGCGCCGCGCCTACCTCGCGCCCTACGACTCCTGGGCCAACCGGATCGCCACCCTGCGCTTCGTGCAGGACATCCCGCTCGCGCCGGGCGATCGCTCCTGGGACCTGGTCGAGCAGGCCGGAAAACGGCTGGGCGAATTCGCGGATCGACCGACCTTCATCGGCTGGGGCTTGCGCGATTTCGTGTTCGACTGGCACTTCCTCGCCGGCTTCACCCGCGCGTTGCCCGAGGCGGAAGTGCGCGCGTTCGAGGACGCGAGCCACTACGTGCTCGAGGACAAGCGCGACGTGCTGGTGCCGGCGATCCGCGCCTTCCTGGACGCGCATCCGTTGCGCTGATTCGCGGTGATAATCGCGGGATGACTGGCGATCCGTCCCCCAACCGGCCCCCGGGCGCAGCCCTCGGGCGTTCGCCGGAATGCGACCGGCCACGGACTGGTCGCGAACACTCCTGTTCACCCTGCAACATCGCCGCGACCTTGCCGCGCATGGCCGCCGAGCGCGGCGACCAGGTCGCGATGCGCTGTCCGGGGGCGCGCGGCCGCGACGGGTTCGCGGCCTACGACGTCGAGCTGACCTACGCCCAGCTCGATGCGCGCAGCGACGCGATCGCCGCCGGGCTGGCGAAGAACGGCATCGTCCGTGGCGTGCGCACCGTGCTGATGGTGCGGCCGTCGCCGGAGTTCTTCCTGCTGATGTTCGCGCTGTTCAAGCTCGGCGCCGTGCCGGTGCTGGTCGACCCGGGCATCGACCGGCGCGCGCTCAGGCAATGCCTCGACGAGGCACAGCCGCAGGCCTTCATCGGCATCCCGCTCGCGCACGCGGCGCGGATCGCGCTGGGCTGGGCCCGCAGCGCGCGCATCCGCGTCACCGTCGGCCGGCGCTGGTTCTGGCGGGGCGCGACGCTGGAACGGATCGAAGCGATGGGCACGAACGCCGGCGCGCAACTCGCCGACACGCAACCCGACGAGGTTGCCGCGATCCTGTTCACCAGCGGATCGACCGGCGTGCCCAAGGGCGTCGTGTACCGCCATCGCCATTTCGTCGCGCAGATCGCGATGCTGCGCGATGCCTTCGGCATCGAGGCGGGCGGTGTCGACCTGCCGACCTTCCCGCCGTTCGCGCTGTTCGATCCGGCGCTCGGGCTCACCTCGATCATCCCCGACATGGACCCGACGCGGCCGGCGCGCGCCGATCCGCGCAAGCTCCACGACGCGATCGCGCGCTTCGGCGTGACCCAGTTGTTCGGCTCGCCCGCCCTGGTCGACGTGCTCGCGCGCTTCGGCGCGAAGCTGCCGACGATCCGCCGCGTGACGTCCGCCGGCGCGCCGGTGCCGCCGGAGGTGGTCGCGAAGATGCGCGAACTGCTGCCGGACGACGCGCAGTTGTGGACGCCTTACGGCGCGACCGAATGCCTGCCGGTCGCGGTGATCGAGGGCCGCGAGCTGCAATCCACCCGTACCGCCACCGAAACGGGGGCCGGCACCTGCGTCGGTCGGCCAGTCCCTCCGAACGCGGTACGCATCGTCCGCATCAGCGACGAGGCGATCGGGCGATGGTCCGACGACCTGCTGCTGCCGCAGGGCGAGGTCGGCGAGATCACCGTTGCCGGACCAACCGCGACCGACGCCTATTTCGAGCGTCCGGAAGCCACGCGCCTGGCGAAGATCGTCGAGCCACTACCTGAAGGCAACGAGCGTGTCGTCCACCGGATGGGCGATGTCGGTTACTTCGACGCGGAAGGGCGGCTGTGGTTCTGCGGGCGCAAGTCGCATCGGGTCGAGACCGCCGCCGGTCCGCTGTACACCGAGCAGGTCGAGCCGGTGTTCAACACCCATCCCGACGTGCGCCGCACGGCACTCGTCGGGATCGGCGAACGCGGCCGCCAGACACCCGTGCTGTGCGTGGAAGCGAACCCCGGCATCGCGGCGGCGCAGCATGCGCGCATCCTTGCCGAGCTGCGCGTCATCGGCGCGCGTCATCCGCACACCACCCGCATCGAGCGCTTCGCATTCCACCCGAAGTTCCCGGTCGACATCCGCCACAATGCCAAGATCGGTCGCGAGAAGCTCGCGGCGTGGGCCTTTAAGCAGGGAATCGCGCGATGAAAGTGCTCGTTACCGGCGGCGGTGGGCGAACGACGACGCTTGCGGGAGTCCGGGGGACTCTCGCGTCGTCGCGCGCGCCGCGCAAGGATGCGCGGCCGGATTGCGCCACCATGGAGGGTTCGGAGCCGTGTCGATGAAAATCCTTGTTACCGGTGGTGGCGGATTCTTGGGGCAGGCGATCTGCCGGCTGCTGGTCGCGCGCGGCTGTACGGTGGCGAGTTTCAACCGCGGCATCTATCCCGGACTCGACGCGATCGGCGTGCGCCAGATCCGCGGCGATCTCGCCGACGCCGATGCGGTGCGCGATGCCGCGCGCGGCATGGATGCGATCTTCCACAATGCCGCGAAAGCGGGCGCCTGGGGCAGCTATGAGAGCTACCGGCTCGCCAACGTGGTCGGCACCGACAACGTGCTTGCCGCCTGCCGCGCGCACGCCATCGGCAAGCTTGTCTACACCTCCACGCCCAGCGTCACCCATCGCGCCAGCCATCCGGTCGAGGGCGGCAGCGAACACGACACTCCTTATGGCGAACACTTCAAGGCCGCCTACCCGATCACCAAGACGATCGCCGAGAAAGCCGTGCTCGCGGCAAACGACGGTGCGCTGGCAACGGTCGCGCTGCGCCCGCGCCTGATCTGGGGCCCGGGCGACAACCAGTTGCTGCCGCGCCTGGTCGAACGCGCGCGTGCAGGCCGGCTGCGCTTCGTCGGCGACGGTGGCAACCTGATCGACAGCACCTATATCGACAACGCCGCGCAGGCCCACCTCGACGCCTTCGACCGCCTCGCGATCGGCGCGGCCTGCGCGGGCAAGCCGTACTTCATTTCCAACGGCGATCCGCGCAGCGCGCGCGAAACGGTCAATGCCCTGCTCGCCGCCGTCGGCGCGCCACAGGTGCGGGGCACGATCCCGTTCGGGCTGGCCTTCGGCGCGGGCGCCGTGCTCGAAGCGGTGTGGCGCACGTTGCCGCTGAAAGGCGAGCCGCCGATGACGCGCTTCCTCGCCGAGCAGCTCTCGACCACACACTGGTACGACATCTCGGCCGCACGCCGCGATCTGGGCTATGAACCGCGCGTAAGTTTCGAGGAAGGACTGCGCCGGCTGAAACAGGATTGGGAAACGCGTCGTTCAGCTTGACCCCGACATAGTCGGATCGCCAATGACGGCAGACTTCGACAAGGAATCAGTCATGCTGCACTACGCCGTGGTGTTCTTCATCGTCGCCATCATCGCCGCCGTGCTCGGCTTCGGCGTCATCGCCGGCACTGCTGCGTGGATCGCCAAGATCTGCTTCATCGTCTTCCTGATCCTCGCCGTGCTCAGCTTGCTGCGGCGCTCCGCATAGCGTCTGTCGTACGGGATCCGATGGCGTACCGGCCCGTCGCGTGCGGCGGGCCGGCTACAATGAGGCATGGCCACCGCCTCGCCTACCCTGTTCGATGCGCTCAAACCCGTCGCCGGCCGCGCGCTCGAGGCGGCGCTCAACCGCCTGCTCGCGCTCGATCCGGAAACGCAGGTCGCCGTTGCTGCCCTGGAAGGACGACGCGTCCAGCTGGTGATGGAAGCGCTCGCGCTCGAGGTGAGCGTGCGCGAAGGCCGGCTTGCCGTCGGCCCCGTGCCTGCGCCGGACGATTCTGCATCGAGGCATGATGCACCGAACGAGCCCGACCTGGCGGTGCGCGGAACCCTCGGCGGCTTGCTCTCGCAGTTGCCCTTCCTGCGCCCAGCCTCCGGCGCGAGCGTCGGCAAGGTGAAGATCGCCGGCGATGCCGAGCTCGCGCGCCAGTTGCAGAAACTCGCCGTGGGCTATGACCCGGACTGGAACCTGCCCTTCACGCACGTCTTCGGCGATGTACCCGGCGTGCAGATCGCCTCCGCGGTGCGCGCGGCTTTCCGCGCGGGCCGTGACGGCGCCGCGCGACTGGCGCGCGACGCGGCCGAATTCCTGACCGAGGAATCGCGCGATCTGGTCGGTCGCGCCGAACTCGAAGCGCACCTGGACGACGTCGATGCGCTGCGCGACCGCATCGAACGCCTGCACGCGCGCATGCAGCACCTGCATCGCCGGCTCGGCGGCGACGCTTCCGGCGGCGATGCATCCGCCAGGACCGGGGCGAAAGCGTGAAGGGCGGCACGCGCATCCTGCAAATCCTGCGCGTCGTATTGCGGTATCGCCTCGATACCCTGCTCGACGAAACGCGGCTCGCGCGCCGGCTGAAGCTGCTGCGGCCGTTCGTGCCGGTGCGTGGCGACGTGGCGAACCTGCCGCGCGGCGAGCGCCTGCGGCTGGCCCTGCAGGAACTCGGCCCGCTGTTCGTGAAGTTCGGGCAGGTGCTCTCCACCCGTCGCGACCTGCTGCCGCCGGACATCGCCGACACGCTCGCGCAATTGCAGGATCGCGTCGCGCCGTTTCCGGGCGAGCAGGCCGAAGCGATCGTCGCCGACGCGCTGGGACGGCCGCTGACCGAACTGTATCGGACCTTCGAACGCACGCCGCTCGCTTCGGCCTCGGTCGCGCAGGTGCACGCGGCGGAACTGCCGAACGGTCGCGCGGTCGTCGTCAAGGTGCTCCGGCCCGGCGTCGAGCGGCGCATCGAGCAGGACCTGTCGCTGCTGCGCAGCTTTGCGCGACTGGCCGAGAGGATCGGTCCCGATCCGGAGATGACGCGGCCGCAGGAAATCGTCGCCGAGCTGGAGCGCTCGCTGCGCGGCGAACTCGACCTGCAGCGCGAAGGCGCGAACGCCAGCCTGATGCGGCGCAACTTCGCCGACTCGCCCGACCTGTACGTGCCCGAGGTGTTCTGGACGCACAGCTCCGAACGCGTGCTCACCCTGGAGCGCGTCAACGGCGTGCGCGCCGACGACATCGCCGCGCTCGACGCGGCGGGGGCCGATCGTTCGAAGCTTGCGGCCACCGGCGTGCGCCTGTTCTACACCCAGGTGTTCCGCGACAACTTCTTCCACGCCGATGCGCATCCGGGCAATCTGTGGATCGACCTGTCGAACCCGCAGCGACCGCGTTTCATCGCGCTCGATTTCGGCATCGTCGGTTCGCTGCCTGAGATCGACCGCTACTTCCTCGCCGAGAACTTCACCGCGATCTTCGAGCGCAACTACCGGCGCATCGCCGAGCTCCATATCGAGGCTGGCTGGATGCCGGCGACGCTGCGCCTGGACGCGCTCGAAGCCGACGTGCGCACGATCTGCGAGCCGTACTTCACCCGGCCGCTGGCGGAGATTGCGCTCGGCGAAGTGCTGTTCAAGCTGTTCAAGCTCGCGCGCGCGAACCAGCTCACCATCCAGCCGCAACTGATCCTGCTGCAGAAGACCCTGCTCAACATCGAGGGCATCGGCCGCACGCTCGATCCGAAGCTCGACATCTGGGTGGTCGCCCAACCCGTGCTCGCCGAGATCCTGCAACGCGAACGCAGCCCGCGCGCGATCATGGAGCGCCTGCGCGAGAAGCTGCCGGGCTGGCTGCTGGGCGCGCCGGAAATGCCGCAGTTGCTGCACGACTACCTGCGCAAGGCAGTGGCCGGCGAGGTCGAGCTGCGCATGAAATCAGAGGATCTCGCGGCGCTCGCCGAAAGCTCGCGCGCCGCCCAGCGGCAGACCGTGCTCGCGCTGCTGGGCGCCGCGCTCGCTGTCTGCGGCGTCCTGCTCTACGCCTTCCACATCGGCGGACGCGAATGGCTGGGCGTGCCGCTGGCGGTATGGATCGCCAGTGGCGGCGCGCTGGCTGCATTCATCGCGGCGTGGCCGCGGCGGGCATGATTGCGGTTCCGCGGCGCGCCGCGATTCCGGGAGCAGGTTTGCCCTCTCGCTGATCCGGTGGGTCAGCGTCCCGACGCATCGCTCGCCAGATCCCGTCGAGCCTGCGCCACGGCGTCTTCGACGTCCGGACTGTTGGCGAAGTGGGCGACGATGTAGGCATCGGTATCGCGCAGGCCCGGTCGCGGCTGCTGCGACTGGATGCTTGCGCGCAGGATCCATCCGTTCGGGACTTCCGGATGGGTCTTGATCATCTTTTCGGCCACGTTCCAGGCCTTGTCCCACTCGTGGGTCGACTCGGCATAGAACTGGCCGAGTTGCGTTCCCGCCCACGCATCGTCCGGCGCCAGCGCGAAGGCGTTCGAATAGTCCGCCTCGGCATGCGCGTAGTCGTTCATCGCCATGCGGACCGAGCCACGGGCCCCGTAGGAAGCGCTGTCGTGCGCGGCGAGGTCCACCCAGCGATCGGCGTGGATCAATGCGAGGTGGACCGCTGCCGCCTTGAAGCCGGGCTGTTCGGACAAGACCAGGAGCTGCTCGATGAGGGTTTTCCGGGCCGACGAAACCACCGGGTCGAAGCGCAGCGCTTCCGACAGGTAAACCACGGCGAACTGGGCCGGCAGGTCACCCTTGATGGCATCCTCTCCCGCTCCGTTCAGCAGGGAGATCGATGCGACCTGATCGAGCACCCTCCGGTAGGCTCCGATGTCTTCCGGCGCATGGCATCCGCAATTGTCGAGACCTGCCTCCATCGCCGGCACTTCCGGCTGGATCAGGAGGAGCAGCGGATTCTTCGACGATTGCGCCCGGGCTGCCGATGCCAGCGACACCATCGTCGGCAGGGAGCCTCCCCACTTCGGCTCCGCTCCCTGCATGAGCATCGCGTACAGCGAGTAGTTGGCCGGGTCCGCCTTCAGGCCTTGCCTGGTCGCGGAGGCGGCATAGCCCTCGTCTCCTTCCAGTTGCGCAACATCCAGCATGGACGAGTAAGCGGGAGTGACGCCCGGATCGAGCGAGACCGCCTTGTCGAGATCGCTGCGCGCCTTGGCGAGCAGGTCTTCCATCGCGGCGATCTTTTCCTTCGGCGTGTCCTGGATCCAGGCTCCGCCGCGCGCCTCTCTTGCGGCATTGACATAGACCACGCCGCTGGCGGCATAGGCGAACGCGCTCTGCGGCGACTGCAGCTTCCACGCGTCGAGGCTCGCTCGCAGCTCGGGCGAGCTGCCTCCGAAATCCTGGTGATAGGTATGGTCGAGGAGGCCGGCCGAACCTTCCTGCGCAAGCTGCGCGTGCTCGGCAGCGGCCAGGCGGTGGTCGAGCCCGGCGGCATTCCCCCTGCCGATCAAGTCCTGCGCCTCGGCAAGGGTGACGAAGGCCTGGCTGTGGTACCGGCAATAGGCTTCCACGACCGAAGGCGACCAATGGCTGCCGGGCGGATCGGGAAACGCGAGGCAGCGCTTCAGGGGATCCGCGATGGCCTCCGCGCTGCTCGCCGCTGCGAGGAACGTGCCGATTTCGCCGCGGGTGAAGAACGGCGGTGTCGCTACGGATGGCGCCGCTACGGATGCATGCGCGTTGTCGTACGCGTGCAGGCCAAACCACCCTGCGATGCCGGCAACGCCCACCGCGAGCAGCAGCAATCCACGTTCGTACGTCACGACGCACCTCCGAATCGGCGACGGCACTATCGGCCCCGTTTCGCGTGGCCGAGAATACGCGATCCGCGGACGCCGCCGCGTATGCGTTTGACCGATGAGCGACCACGCACTGCCGGTTGTCCATGCCGACGACACGCTTGCCGTGGTCGCCAAGCCCGCCGGCCTGATGGCGCATGCTAGCCCGATGGCGCGCGAGGAGGACGATTTCCTGATCGATCGCCTGCGCGTGCAGTTCGGTCGCGACGTGGTGCTCGTGCACCGGCTCGATCGCGCGACCAGCGGTTGCGTGCTGGTTGCCTTCGACCGCGACACCGCCGCCGCGCTCGGTGCGCAGTTCATGGATCGCAGCGTAGACAAGACCTACCTCGCGATCTGTCGCGGCTGGCCCGATGCGGAAGGGGTGATCGACCATCCGCTCGACGGCGGGCCGGGCAAGCCGCTGAAAAAACCGGCGGTCACCGCCTTCCGCCGGCTGGCGACCGGCGAGTTGCCCGAACCCAGCGGCGGTTTCGCGACCTCGCGCTATGCGTTGCTCGAATGCGCGCCGGAGACCGGTCGCTGGCGACAGATCCGCCGCCACCTCAAGCACGTCTTCCACCATCTCATCGGCGACACCAGCCACGGCGATGGCCACCACAACCGCATTTTCCGCAGGCGCGGCGTGCAGCGGATGCTGCTGCATGCGCACACGCTGGCGTTCACCCACCCCTGCGACGGCGCGCGCGTGGTCGCGACCGCGCCGCTCGATGCACCATTCGAGCGGGCCCTGGCCTTGTTCGACTGGCTACCAGGCGCCGCGTCAACGATGCTTCAGAACAGCGTCGCCAGCAGCAGGCCGTAGCCGGCGACCGCGAGCAGCGCGTGTCCGACGATCCAGGACTTCGGCAGCGGAAGCTGGCGATCGTGGTAGAGCAGGTTGATCGCGGCGCCGCCGACCGCGGCGATCAGGAGCAGGCCCAAGCCGACGCCGCCCGGCGAAGGAAGGCCCGTCGTCAAGGCGGCTTCGATCAGCAGGGTCAGGCCCGCCGCGGCGAGCAGGCCGTGCAGCATGGCCAACCAGCTCGGCGGCCGCGGATTGCCGGCGAAACGCATGCCGGCCATTGCCAGCCCGCCAAGGGCGGCGATTCCCAACAGGATCAGGGCGTATTTCATGGCGCCTCCTTGCGTCGTATCGACGGCGTTCCGTGTCGTCGTCCGCAGGATGATCCCGCGCCAGTGAACAGGAATCGTCTGCGCGACCGCGAGCTGGCGCGCCTCGATCCGCGGTCGCGCGCCTCAGCGCACGAACCACGCCGCCAGCAGGCTCCACGCCGCGATGACCCACAGCGCCCCCGTGGCCAGCATGCCGAGTCCGAAGCCCAGCCCGCGCTTCTTCGCATCGCCGGCATAGGCGACCGCGTACCAGATGCGCGCGACGACCCAGACCAGGCCGATGCCGCCGACCAGCACGGGATCGGCATGGCGCGCGGCGATCCAGAGCGAGGGCAGGAACATCGCCAGCGCCTCGAGGGTATTCATCTGCACGCGGAACAGGCGCTCGAAGTCCGGGTGTCCGCTGGTCGCCGGCGCGGCGATCCTGTACTTGCCGCGTCCGCGTCCCACGGCGGCCATGCAGCCAAAGAACACCGCGACCGCGAGCAGGGTGTCGATCGCGACCAGGTCGGGCAGGTGGGTCATGGGCGAACTCCGGGAAAGGTCGGCGCAGCTTAGCGTGCCGGCGGGGCCGCGTCCGGCCGGGTTACCATGCGCGCGGTTGCAGGATGCCCTCCGCATGCTCCAGATCGCCGACCACATCGCCATTCCCGACGACGAGCTGGTCGAGCGCTTCGTGCGTTCGGCCGGGCCGGGCGGGCAGAACGTCAACAAGGTCGCCACCGCGGTCGAGCTGCGCTTCGACGTGGCCCATTCGCCCTCGCTGCCCGAAGCGGTGCGCGCGCGCCTGCTCGCAAGGCGCGATCGGCGATTGACCGACGAGGGCGTGCTGGTGATCAGCGCGCAGCGCTTCCGCACCCAGGAACGCAACCGCGCCGATGCGCGCGAACGGCTCGCGGCCCTGATAGTGGCTGCCACGCATGTGCCGAAAAAGCGGGTCGCCACGAAACCGACGCACGCATCGAAACTGCGGCGCCTGGACGGCAAGAAGCAGCGCGCGCGGATCAAGCGCGGTCGTGGCTCGCGCGGTGCGGACATCGACGCATGAGTTTCCGGCTCGCGTCCGTTCCGGCCTGGATGCCCCGCACCGGGAATGCGTTTTCACGCTGGTTCGGCCGCACCGTGCTTCGCCTCGGCGGCTGGACGATGGAGGGCGATTTCCCGGACGAGCGCAAGCTGGTGATCCTTGCCGCGCCGCATTCGTCGGCCTGGGACGCGGTGTGGGGCCTGGCGGCGAAGGTGGCGATGGGCATCCGCATCGTCGTCATCGGCAAGCAGGAGCTGTTCCGCGGGCCGCTGGGCTGGCTGCTGCGGCGGTTCGGCGCGGTTCCGGTGGACCGCGCGAAGGCGCATGGCGTGGTCGACGAGGTCGTCGGGCGCTTCGAGCAGTCCGACATGATGTGGTTCGTGCTCGCGCCCGAAGGCACGCGCAAGCGCGTCGAGCGCTGGAAGACCGGTTTCTGGCACGTCGCGCGCGATGCCAACGTGCCGGTGCTGTGCGCGTATTTCCACTACCCGACCAAGACCATCGGCATCGGCCCGGTGATGCACATGACCGGCGACCTGAAGGCCGACATGAGGCGGGTGCGCGAGTATTACCGGCCGTGGGTCGGCAAGAACCGCGGGACGGTCTGAGCCCGGCCTGTCCTCAACCCGGATGCCCGCACTGCTCCTGCAGTCGCGCGACCAGTTGCATGTTGGCGTCCTGGAACGATCGGGCCAGGGCGGCGTAAGCCTCACTGTCGGTGCCCGCCCAATTCATTGACATCTGCTGCGAGCGGATCAGGAACGACGGCTGGTCGTTGATGCGACCTTCGTAGACGACGACGGGAAGCTTGGTGATGCCCGCGCCGGTCAGGTAGAACTTGAGGATGTGCACGTCGACCTGGAGCCGTCCGGGTGCGTCGTCGCCGCTCAACCCCATCGCCAGCAACTGCTTGCGCACCAGGCCAGGCACGTCGTCGAGCTGGAACAGCCGGTCGCTGATGCCGCCGAGCCGGTTGTCCGCGCCGCGTTCATCCACGAGCGTGCGCAAGTGGACCGGGCAGGCGACGTGGGCGACGCCCTGCGCGTTGGCCGACGCCACCAGGCGACCGGTATCCAGCGAAATCCTTTCGATGTGCGGCGTGCAGCCAGCGAAGGCGAGCATGAGACCCGCGGCCGCCGCAACGTTGCGCACGGATTCAATGCGCATGCGGATCTTCCGCGGCCGGGCTCGCGTTGCCTCCGGGCGCCGTCGCGGGCGTCGCATTCATCGTCGCGGGCTGCGGAACGGCAGGCGCGTCGGTACCGGCCGCCGGCGTCGCCGCCGCCGGCAGGGGCTTGATCGACGACGCGGCAACAACGACGGCTGCCGGAGCGACGCCAGCCGCTGGCGCCGCCGTGGTGGTCGAATTCGGGGTGGTCGAATTCGTGGCCGGCACGGCCTGGGCTGCCGGTTGCGCGATCGGCGCGGCAGTCGGCGCCGCCATTCCCGTCGCCGTGTTCGCGGTCGCCGCACCGGTCGTCGCACCCATCGTTGCATCGAGTTCGCTGACCGGCTCGATGCCCTGTACCGTTTGCGCACGCCGCCAGCCGGAGCGCACCCAGGCCAGGTCGGTGGTCTGGCGGATCACGTGGCCATGCAGGGTCTCGCCCTTGACCGCGACGTCTTCGGCATCGCCGTCCATGGCCCACTCCTTGCGGCCGTCGGCCGACATGTCGTGCACGAGGACATCGGCCACCTGCGCGATACCCTCGTCGAGCATGGCCTGCAGGCGCCCGGCGCCCATCGCCTGCCAGCGCGCGAGGTTCTCGACGCTCTTCTCCTTCACGAGCGGAAAATGCATGCCGTAGAGGCGGCTGAACTGGTAGCGGCTCTTGACCTTGCCGTCATCGCGGATCTCGCGATCGACGATCGCGACGGTGAGCTGGACATTGAGCCGGCCCAGGTCGGAGTCCACCGAATAGCGCGGGGTGATCACCATCGCATGCAGCGGGACGTTCTTCGAGTTCTGTGCGTCGACGGCGTCCCACGCGGTCTTCATGACGATGAAATGCGGGTTGGCGGATATCCCGTCGGACGGCAGCTTCGCTCGCAGGGCCTGTTCGAGGCGGTCGTTGAACGAGTAGTGGATCAGCATGTCGCGCAGGGGCACGACCCTTTGTTCGCCGGCTTTCTGCTGCTCGTTCTGGATCGCCGATCCGACCAGCGCGCCGAGCAGTCCGAACTGCACGCCCACGGCGGCGGCGGTCTGCGAGACATCGACTTCCAGTTCCTGCTGGTTCATCACGATCTCGACCGGCAGGTCCTGCCCCAGCGGAACCGGCAATTCGGGGGCGGAAGCGGAGGCGGTGGTGGCGCCGAACGCAAGGGCGATCAGCCCAACGGCCAGGTGGGGGCGTCGAATCATCTGGAAACTCTCCGGGGAAGAAAAGCGAGGCGCGACCATGGCGCCCCAGCAGGAGCGAGATGATATCAGTCACGAAACAGGGAGGCGGCTTCGACTTCGTGACGTGCCTCCCGAATCGGAACAAGCCGCCGCACGCGCGCCGATCGCCGCGGGTCACATGCGCTGGTACCGACCCGGTTCGTGCCCATCCGCGATCGACCCTGGTGAATGGATGCTGGAAAGGCGGACTCGCTCCCGCAGCCTTCGCCGCTCGGCGCGCGGGAATCGTCTCACCGCTCCGAGTGCCCGACGTCGAAGTAGTCGCCGCGCGCGAACAGTCCCGGCTTGACCAGGTTCACGAACGCGCGCGCATGCGGGCTCAGGAAGCGGCCCTTGCGGATCACCACGCCGTAGCTGCGCGGCGGGAAGTATTCGCGCAGGTTGCGCACCGCCAGCCGCTCGCGGTCGGCGTCGGTGAGGCAGATGCCGGTGACGATCGAGATGCCCAGCCCCATCGCCACGTACTGCTTGATGACCTCCCAGCCGCCGACTTCCAGCGCCACGCTGTAGGGCACGCGACGCTGCTGGAAGACCAGGTCGACCAGCCGCCAGGTGGTCAGCCGCCGTGGCGGCAGGATCAGGCCATAGGGTGAAAGATCTTCCAGCTGCAGTGGCTCGCGGGTGGCCAGCGGGTGGCCGCGCGGGACGATCAGCATCGGGTCGAAGCTGTGGGTAGGGGCGTAATCGAGGTCGCTGGGGACGTCGAGCATCGAGCCGACCGCCAGGTCCACGCCGTCCGAGCGCAGCAGGCCCAGGCCATCCTGGCCGGTGACGTTGTGCAGCACCAGTTGCACTTCCGGATGGCGTTCCTTGTAGGCCTGCACCAGCGCCGGCAGCAGGTAGAGGATGGTCGACGTGCCGGCGGCGACGTGCAGGGCGCCGGCGGTCATGCCCTTGAGCTTGGCGCGGAAGTCCGATTCGATGCCGTCGAGGCCTTCCACCAGCGGCCGCGCCAGTTCGTACAGCGCCTCGCCGGCGCGGGTCAGGCCGAAGCGCTTGCCGCTGCGCTCGAACAGCCGCGTGCCCATGTCGCGTTCCAGCGCCTGCAATTGCAGGCTCACCGCCGGCTGGCTGAGGAACAACGCTTCCGCCGCGCGCGAGACCGAGCCGAGGCGGGCCACCTGGCAGAAGGCCCGCAGGGGCTTGAGCCGCTCGCCCTTGTAGTAGAAACGCGATGCAGACTCGGTCACAGGACAGACATTTATTAACTTAGTCAATACTAATCATTCAATCATATCGTTTGTCAACCATGTTGCAGTGCATCTAAGGTCGGAGCCCCGGTAACGAGGTGCCTGCCATGACCGATTCGACCCAGCGCCAGCCTGAAACCAATGCCGAGCCGGCCGAAATCGATCTTTCCCCGGCCGGCATCCGTGTCGAGGCCGAACGCGTCCCGGCGCAGGGCGGGATCCTGACCGCGGACGCGCTGGCCTTCCTGGCCGACCTGCACCGCCGCTTCGAAACCACCCGCCAGGCCCGCCTCGCCGACCGCCGCGCCCGCCAGGCGCGCTTCGACGCCAGGGAATTGCCGGACTTCCGCGCCGATACCGCCGCGATCCGCGCCGGCGACTGGCGCGTCGCGCCGATCCCGGCCGCCCTGCAGGACCGCCGCGTCGAGATCACCGGCCCGGTCGATCCGAAGATGGTCATCAACGCGCTCAACTCCGGCGCGAACTGCTTCATGGCCGACTTCGAGGACTCGACCGCGCCGACCTGGGCCAACCTGGTCGCCGGCCAGCAGGCGCTGCGCGAAGCCGTCGCCGGGACCCTCGAATTCACCTCCGAGCTGGGCAAGCGCTACGCGCTCAAGCCCGAGGCAGAGCGCGCCGTGCTGATGGTCCGGCCGCGCGGCTGGCACCTCGACGAAAAGCACGTGCTGGTCGACGACGCGCCGATGTCCGCCAGCCTCTTCGACCTCGGCCTGTTCGCCTTCCACAACGCGAACGCGCTGCATGCGAAGGATCGCGGCCCGTACTTCTACCTGCCGAAGATGGAATGCATGGAGGAGGCGGCGCTGTGGGAAACCGCGCTCTCGCACATCGAGTCCGCGCTCGGCCTGCCGCACGGCACGATGAAGGCGACCGTGCTGGTCGAGACCCTGCCGGCCGCGTTCGAGATGGACGAGATCCTGCACGCCCTGCGCGAGCGCATCGTCGGACTGAACTGCGGCCGCTGGGACTACATCTTTTCCTATCTCAAGAAGTTCCGCCGCCACCGCGACAAGGTGCTGCCCGAACGCGGCCAGGTCACCATGACCCAGCCTTTCCTCAAGGCCTACAGCGAGCTGCTGATCAGGACCTGCCACCACCGCGGCGCGCACGCGATGGGCGGCATGGCGGCGCAGATCCCGATTTCCGGCGATGCGCAGGCGAACGAGGCCGCGCTGGCGCGCGTGCGCGCCGACAAGCTGCGCGAGGTCAGCGCCGGACACGACGGCACCTGGGTCGCACACCCGGCACTGATCCCGGTCGCGCGCGAGATCTTCGACGCGCACATGCCGGGACCGAACCAGCACCACGTCACCCGCGAAGACGTGCAGGTCACGCGCGACGACGTGATCCGCCCCTGCGTCGGCTCGATCTCGCTGCGCGGATTCGAAGGCAACGTCGAAGTATGCGTGCGCTACCTGGCTGCGTGGCTCGACGGCAACGGCTGCGTGCCGATCCATCACCTGATGGAGGACGCCGCGACCGCCGAGATCGCCCGCGCCCAGCTCTGGCAGTGGCTGCATGCTTCCGCGTCCGGCACCAATCCGCTGCACCTCGACGACGGCACGCCGGTCGATTTCACCCTGTTCGACCGCGTGATGCTCTCGCTGCCGAGCCGGCTTGCCGCGCAGGGCCCGCTGCCCGGCGCCGCGCGCATTCCCGAGGCGATCGCGCTGCTCGACCAGCTCACCGACGCGCAGGTGCTCGCGCCCTTCCTCACCGTGCCGGCCTACCAGCGCCTGCCCTGATTCGCCGCAGCCCGGAGTTTCGATCCACCGCTTACGGCACGTCATCCCCGCGAAGGCGGGGATCCACCCAGCGAAGGATTTTGTGGATTCCCGCCTTCGCGGGAATGACGGGCAAGAAAACATCGCCGCTACCTTCCACATCACAGCCTCTCCAAGGAGCCACGCCATGAAGACCCTTCCCTCCGCCGAACAGCTCAAGCTCGACTGGACCAACAACGCGCGCTGGAAAGGCGTCACCCGGACCTACTCGGCCGAGGACGTCGCCCGCCTGCGCGGCACGGTGCCGGTCGAGCACTCGCTGGCCAGGCTCGGCGCCGAGAAGCTGTGGAAGTCGCTCAACACCTCCGAGTTCGTCAACGCGCTCGGCGCGCTGACCGGCAACCAGGCGATGCAGCAGGTCAAGGCCGGCCTCAAGGCCATCTACCTCTCCGGCTGGCAGGTCGCGGCCGACGCCAACCTCGCCGGCGAGATGTATCCCGACCAGTCGCTGTACCCCGCCAACTCGGTGCCGCAGGTCGTCAAGCGCATCAACAACTGCCTGCTGCGCGCCGACCAGCTCAACCATGCCGAAGGCAAGGACGACGTCGACTGGCTGCAGCCGATCGTCGCCGACGCCGAGGCCGGCTTCGGCGGCGTGCTCAACGCCTTCGAGCTGATGAAGGCGATGATCGAGGCCGGCGCCGCCGCCGTGCATTTCGAGGACCAGCTCGCCTCGGTCAAGAAGTGCGGCCACATGGGCGGCAAGGTGCTGGTGCCGACCCGCGAAGCGGTCGAGAAGCTGGTCGCCGCACGCCTGGCCGCCGACGTCTGCGGCGTGCCGACCCTGATCGTCGCGCGCACCGACGCCGAGGCCGCCGACCTGCTGACCTCCGACGTCGACGACAACGACAAGCCCTTCATCACCGGTGAGCGCACGCCCGAAGGTTTCTTCAAGACGAAGAACGGCATCGACCAGGCGATTTCGCGTGGCCTCGCGTACGCGCCCTACGCCGACCTGGTGTGGTGCGAGACCGGCAAGCCCGACCTCGAGTTCGCGCGCAAGTTCGCCGCCGCGATCCATGCCAGGTACCCGGGCAAGCTGCTGGCCTACAACTGCTCGCCGAGCTTCAACTGGAAGAAGAACCTCGACGACGCGACCATCGCGACGTTCCAGAAGCAGCTCGCGGCGATGGGCTACAAGTTCCAGTTCATCACCCTGGCCGGCTTCCACGCGCTGAACTACTCGATGTTCAACCTTGCGCACGGCTACGCGCGCAACCAGATGAGCGCCTTCGTCGAGCTCCAGGAAGCCGAATTCGCCGCCGCCGACCGCGGCTTCACCGCGGTCAAGCACCAGCGCGAGGTCGGCACCGGCTACTTCGACACGGTCACCCAGACGATCCAGGGCGCGCATTCTTCGACCGTCGCGCTCAAGGGCTCGACCGAGGAAGAGCAGTTCCACGACCGCGAGCAGGAAGCGGCGGTGGCATAACGGCATCGATACCCGATCACGCCCACACCGGCAACGGTGCGGGCGTGGTGCGGACCCAAGCGGTCACGCTCACGAACGAATTCCGTTGCAACAGTTTCTTTCAGCAGATTCCGTTCGTGGTGAGCCTGTCGAACCACGAATGGCACACGCCGGGACCTCGGTCAGCACTCTTCGTCAGGCTCGGGGCCGGATACGCCTCGGGGCTCCGCGCCCTATCCAAACGAGAGCGACGCGATCTTCCCGGCATCGTCCAGGCCGATGCCGAACTTGAGAACGCTGCCGGGACCAAAACGCACGACGTAGTCGTACCACGCCAGGCCATCGGCCGAGCGATGGCCTCTGTAGATGAAGGCGGTGGGCGCGCCATAGGCGGCATACGCACCAGCCAGGCGTTTGCCCAGGCCATCCTTGAACTTCGCCGCCAGGTGCGCGCCCAGGCGACTCGGATCCTCGTCGCCGCGCTGGATCTGCCCGAACATCGCGCGCGCATCGGTGGTGCGAGCTGGGTCCTCGCCCGCGGCGGGCGCGAGCGCGGCGGCGGCGACGTCCGGAAACAGGTCGTCGAACACGGCGTTCGACAGGATCTCGCCCGCTTCGGGCGAATCGCCGCTGTTGGTGAAAGCGATGATCCGCGTCTTCTGTTTCGGGAAGTATTCGTCGGCGGTGGTGAAGCCCAGCGAGCCGCCGGTATGGCCGACGCGCGGCTGGTCCTCGATCGTGTCGACGAACAGGCCGAAACCGTAGCCGGTGTCCTCGCCCTTCGTCGTGGCGATCGACGTCGACATGGCGATGTAGTCCCCTGCGTCGACGATCTTGCCAGCGGCCACCGCCTCGCTCCAGCGTGCGAGGTCAGCGACCGTCGAGACGATGTTGCCCGCCGACCAGCCGACCGAATCGGCGATCGTCGGAGCACGGCGCATCTTGCCGGCTTCGGTCCGGTAACCGACGGCCATGTCCGGAAGCCGGCCTTCGTCGGCGACGGTAAACGTCTGCTTCATGCCCATCGGATCGAAGAAGTGCGATTGCAGGTAGTGGCGATAGGACTCGCCGGAAACGACCTCGACCACGCGTCCGAGCAGGATGTAGCCGGTATTGCAGTACGACCAGTGGCTGCCGGGCGGGAACTCGAGCGGCTTGCCTGCGATGCGCGCCATGAGCTGGGCGTAAGTGGCAGGCCTGGTGATGCTGGCGTCGCTGTCCGGATCGCCGAGGTATTCGGGCAGGCCACTGGTATGCGACAGCAGTTGCCGCAGGGTGACCTCGCCGGCATGCGGCGCGTCGGGCAGGTAGGTCGCCAGCTTCGCGTCGAGGTCGAGCTTGCCCGCCTCTTTCAGTTGCAGGATCGCGGCCGCGGTGAACTGCTTGGTGATCGAGCCGATCTCGAAATGGGTGTCGAAGGTCACCGCGCGATGGCTGTCGATGTCGCGCAAGCCGAAGGCTTTCATGTAGACGGGATGGCCGTCGCGGAGGATCGCGATCGCCGCGCCGGGAACATGGTCGCGATGCAGCACCGCGCGCACGTCGGCCTCGATGCGTGGAGAAGCGGGTTCGGCGGGAAGCGCGACGGAGGCCGCGGATGCCGCAAGCATCAACGAGGCGATCAGGACGGCACTCGGCATCGGCAGCTCCTGCGAGGAAGGTCGGCGGAATGGTACGCGCGTGATCCCAGCAAGGCCCGTGCCAGACGACATTCTTCCGTCGCATGGCGAGCCCGCGGCCTGTCGCCTGCGATGCAGGGCGGGCAGGCCTGTCCGGCTGCGCGCAAACGGACAGCGGCGGACGTCCGCCGGAGACGGTCGTGGTTTCCTTCTCAGGCCACCGCGAGCTGCGCGCGCCGGTCCATCTGCCGGTAGCCGATCGCTTCGGTGAGGTGCGCGGTCACGATGGCTTCGCTGCCTGCGAGGTCGGCGATGGTGCGAGCCATGCGCAGGATGCGGTGGGTGCCGCGCGCGGACAGTTGCAAGGCATCGATCGCGCGCTCGAGCAGCGACTGGTCCGACGAGGTGAGCTTGCAGACGCGTTCGGTCTCGCGCTGGCCGAGGCGCGCATTCGATTTTCCCGAGCGCTGCAACTGGATGGCGTGCGCACGGATCACGCGTTCGCGCACGACCGCCGACGATTCGCCCTGCGGCGCGTCCGGCCGCAATTCACCATGCGACAGGCGCGGCACGCTCACGTGCAGGTCGATGCGATCGAGCAACGGGCCAGACAGCCTGGCGCGGTAGCGTGCAATCTGCTCGCCGGTGCAGCGGCAGCGTCCCGACGCATCGCCGGCCCATCCGCAGGGGCAGGGATTCATCGCGGCCACCAACTGGAAGCGCGCCGGGAATTCCGCCTGGCGCGCCGCGCGCGAGATGCTCACGCGGCCCGATTCCATCGGCTCGCGCAGCACATCGAGCGTGTGCCGATCCCACTCCGCCAATTCATCCAGGAAGAGGACACCATGATGAGCGAGCGAGATTTCGCCCGGGCGCGGATCGGCCCCGCCACCGACGAGTGCGACCGCACTGGCGGTGTGGTGCGGGGAGCGATACGGACGCTGCTTCCAGCGCGCAAGATCGACGCCGCGGCCGCTGACCGAACCGATCGCCGCCGTCTCCAGCGCCTCGGCTTCCAGCATCGGCGGCAGGATGCCGGGCAGTCGCGTCGCGAGCAGGGTCTTGCCGCAGCCCGGCGGCCCGATCAGCAGCAGGTGATGCGCGCCGGCCGCGGCGATTTCGAGTGCGCGCCGCGCATGCGCCTGGCCGCGCACATCGGCGAGGTCGAGTCCGTCGACGGATGCGAGCAGCGGTTCGGCAACCGCTTCGGGCAGGGTCTTCGCGCCATGGAGGTGCGCGCAGATTTCCAGCAGGGTCCGCGCGGTGCGCGCATCGACGCCGGCAACCAGTGCGGCTTCGGCGCCGTTGGCCTGCGGCAGGAACAAGGTGCGGCCGTCGGCCTTCGCGGCGATCGCCGCAGGCAGGACGCCGTCGACCGCGCGCAGCTCGCCGGTCAAGGCCAGTTCGCCGATGAATTCGCAGTGCGCCAGCGCTTCGAGCGGGATCTGCCCGGTCGCGGCGAGGATGCCGAGCGCGATCGGCAGGTCGAAGCGCGCGCCGTCCTTGGGAAGGTCGGCCGGCGCCAGGTTGACCGTGATCCTGCGCGCCGGGTATTCGAACTGCGCGTTCTGGATCGCCGCGCGCACGCGGTCCTTGCTCTCGCGCACCGCCGCCTCGGGCAGGCCCACGATCGTCGTGTTCGGCAGCCCGCCCGAGAGGTGCACCTCGACCCGCACCGCGGGCGCGCGCACGCCCTCGCGGGCGCGGCTGTGGACCAGCGCCAGGCTCATGGGAACATTCTTCAGTTGGGTGAAGGCTCGCGGCGCGAGGAACTGCGTGCTGGCCCGGTTCGCTTCATCCGATCGGAAGCACGGGCGCCGGTCCGAGTGCGTATCACGCCCTCGGAACCGCTGCTGCGTGAGGGATCAGTGGTTCGGGCCGGTAAAGGCTTCCAGCCGCGTCTCGAGCAGCTCGACCATGCGCTCGAGCATTTCGAGCTTCTCGCGGGTGCGCAGCAGGACCGCGCGCTGCACGTCGAACTCCTCGCGGGTGACCAGGTCGAGCTTGCCCAGCCCGGTCTGCAGGGTCGCGCGGATGTGCTTGTGCAGGTCGCCGGTCGCGTCGCGCACGCCGGGCGGGATCGCCTCCTGCACGCGGCGGGCGAGTTCGTCGATGGACTTGATGTCGAGCATGCTGTCTTCCCCGGTGATTGCCATGTTGCCAGTCTCGTCCCGCCGCAGCGGGGGCGCCGTCGGAGAACCTCGCGACGACGGGTAGGGATTTTCCTACATGCCGATGAACGTCGCATGTCGCCTGCCCGTTGACGGCGTGGCCGCTTCGCGCGGGCGTTCCGTTGCGGTGCGCAGCCGCTACACTGCCGGTCGGACGGTTGCAGCGGAGTTCCCCGCATGAAAATGGTCATGGCCATCATCAAGCCCTTCAAGCTCGACGACGTGCGCGAGGCGCTGTCCGAGGCCGGCGTCAACGGCATCACCGCGACCGAGGTCAAGGGCTTCGGCCGCCAGAAAGGCCATACGGAGTTGTATCGCGGCGCGGAGTACGTGGTCGACTTCCTGCCCAAGATCAAGCTCGAGGTCGCGGTCGCCGACGACCAGGCCGAGCGCGTGGTCGAGGCGATCATGCAGGCCGCCGGCACCGGCAAGATCGGCGACGGCAAGATCTTCGTCTACGACCTCGACCGCGTGGTGCGCATCCGCACCGGCGAGCTGGACGGGGATGCGCTGTGAGGGCCGCTTCACGCGACGGCCAGTAGCTTGCGTTTGCGGAGATACGCTTGAACCCATCCACCAACGCCATGGGCAGCCAGCCTTCGGTAGCCAGGGAGCTGCCCGCCGGCGCGCGCGTCGGCGCGTGGCGCGTGGTGCGCCTGCTCGGGCGCGGCGGCATGGGCGAGGTGTATCTGGCCGAGCGCGCCGACGCGAGTTTCGACAAGCAGGTCGCGCTCAAGCTTGTGCAGGGCGTGATGACGCCCGGCGCGCAGGCGCGCGTCGAGGCCGAGAAGCAGGCGCTGGCACGGCTGGAGCACCCGCACATCGCGCGCCTGATCGACGCCGGCGAGAGCGAGCGTGGCTGGCCCTACCTGGTGATGGAATACGTCGACGGTTCGCCCATCGACATGCACCTCGCCGATCGCGACGTCGACCGGATATTGCGCGTGTTCCTCGACGTCTGCGACGCGGTCGCCTATGCGCACCGCCAGCTCGTCCTGCACCGCGACATCAAGCCCAGCAACATCCTCGTGGATCGTGCGGGCAACGCCAGGCTGCTCGATTTCGGTATCGCCAAGCTGCTGCAGTCCGCCGAGGGCGCCGAGATTTCGCACACGGTCGAGCGCGCCTACACGCCCGAGTACGCGAGCCCGGAGCAGGTGCTCGGCCAGCCGATCGGCGTGGCCAGCGACGTCTACTCGCTCGGCGCGCTGCTGTACCGGTTGCTGACCGGCGTCTCGCCGCACGCCGAGGTCGCCACCGACATCGCTTCGCTGGTGCGCGCGCTGGATGCCGACAGCGTGGTGGCGCCGAGCCGGGTACTGCTCGACGAGGCGACCCAGGTCGCAGGAGTCCGCCGCAAACGCTCGCGCCAGATCGCCGGCGACCTCGACACCATTGTTGGCGCCGCATTGAAACGCCAGCCCGAGCGCCGCTATGCGAGCGTGGACGCCTTCGCCGACGACATCCGCCATCACCTGGCCAACGAGCCGATCCGGGCGCGACCGGACTCGCTCGGCTACCGCGCCGGCAAGTTCCTGCGTCGCAACGCGATCGCGGTCGCGGCGACGATCGCGGTGACACTGGCGCTGATCGGCGGCCTTCTGGCGAGCCTGTGGCAGGCGCACATCGCCAACCAGCAGCGCGCGCTCGCCGAGCAGCGCTTCGAGGACGTGCGCAGCCTCGCCCACGCGATGATCTTCGACCTCAACGACGCGCTGGTGAAGCTGCCCGGCTCGACCACCGCGCGCTCGCTGCTGATCAAGCAGGCGCTGACCTACCTGCAGCGCCTGGGCGGCGAGAACGACGCGTCCATTCCGTTGCGCCGCGAGCTTGCCGAAGCCTGGCTGCGCGTAGGCGACGTGCAGGGCGAGCCCGGCAGTTCGAACCTCGGAGACTCGCGCGGCGCACTGGCGAGCTACACGCAGGCGCAGGGTTATGTCGACGCGATCCTGCGCGTCCTGCCATCCGATCGCGACGCGCTGTCGCTGCGGGCGAGGGTGCTGCTGCATCGCGCCGACGTCCTGTTCGAGACCAATGCGCTGGTGGAAGCCGATGCCGCCTATCGCAGGGACATCGCACTGTGGACGCCCTTGCGCCGCGATGGCGTCCCCGGCGCAGGCGGTGGCCTGGCCGAGGCCGAGAACGGCACGGGCAAGGTCTACTTCTGGCGCAACCAGCGCGAGCAGGCGCTCGACGCGTTCACGCGCGCCGAAGCCGACATGAAGGCGAACGGTCCGGGAGACTCGCCCCTGCACTACGGGCTGTTCATCGCCGGCAGCGACACCCGCCGCGGCGAAGTGCTCGACTGGCTCGGTCGCAGCGAACAGGCGCGCGCCGCGGTCCACCTCGGCCTGGACCGGCTGCTCGCGTTGCAGAAGACCAACCCCGACGACGTCACCGTGATGCACGCGATCGGCATGACCTGGATGAAGCTGGCCGAGAACAGCTACGACGTGCCGGACAAGGCCCTGATCCTGTCGTATTGCAGCAACGCACGCACGATCCTGGCGAAGGAAGTCGCGCTCGATCCGGCGGACATGCGCGCCAAGCAGATGCTCGCGCTCAGCGAGCAGGAAAGCGGCGATGCCCTGGTCGACCTGAAGCGCTACGACGAGGCGATGAAGATGTACACGACGGCCCTGCAGGAGGAGCAGGACGTCGCCGCGCGCGATCCGCACAACCAGACCGTGCGCCAGGACATGGGCAACACCTGGTACGGCATCGCCGGCCTGCACGGCAGCAAGAACGAAACCGCCGCCGCCATCGCGGCGTTCAAGCAGACCATCGCCGTCCGCCAGGCGCTGGTCGACGGCAGTCCGAATACGGCGGCCTTGCAGCGCGACGTGGCGCAAGCCACCGGCGACATGGCGGCGATCATCCCCGACCATGCCGAGGCCTGCCGCCAGTGGCTGGCCAGCGATGCGATGTGGAAGGTCGTCGTGAAGGAGGGCGGGCTTCCGCCGACCGACGAGGAAGACGTGAAGAAGGTCGGCAGCGAGGCCGCGAAATGCCGCTGACGGCGGCCGGCGGTTTCAGGCCGACGCGATCGCCGGCGTGGCATTCCGGCGGCCGAGAAGGTGGTCGAGCGAGACGCGCCCCGGACCGAAGCAGAAGATCATGGCGATGCAGATCGCCCAGTACTTGTGGTCGTTGATCGCCGCCGGGCAGTCGAGCTTGAACAGGATCGGGTAGGAGATCACCGCCATCGCGTTCACCGCGAACAGGCCCAGCGCTGCCGCGCGCGAGCAGAAGCCGATGAACAGCAGGGTCGGGAAGGTCAGCTCGCCGAAGGCGCCGATGTAGGCCGCGAGCGTCGGGGGCAGTAGCGGCACCGAGTATTCCTCGTGGAACAGGGCGAGGGTCGCGTTCCAGTCGTGGATCTTCACCAGCCCGGCGTTGAAGAACTGCCAGCCCACGTACAGGCGCAGGAACAGCAGCAAGGCCGATCCGGCCCAGGCGCGCACGCCCTCGTCGAAGCGCGAGAACGTGAGCCATTGGTGGAGGGAACGGAAGACGGCCATGGTGGATTCCTCGAAGTGAACTGGTGTGCGCGTCGCGCCGGTGTGATCGGCTTGTTCCCGTACTCCAGCGATCGGACGTGGCAGCGCGCGAATCCTTACTCGCTCATGTGCCAATGAGCGCGACACTTCAGGTATCGAGCGAAGTCCGCATCCGCACCAGCACGCCCAGGTCCAGCCAGCGCACCAGCATCCGCGCGAGGTCGAATGCCGGCTCGGCGTCGAGCGCGACCTCGATCGCGGCCTGCAATGGCTGGTCCTCGCGCAGGGTCTGCAGCGCGGCGATTTCGCCGGGACTCGAGGCAACGACCTCGACCTTCCATCGCGGTCGTACCACCAGCGCGATCTCGCCGGCGACGGGTGCGTCGGGCAGCGCGCAATCGGCCTCGGGCTGGTGCGCGCGCCAGATCGTCGCGACCGGGTAATGCGAATCGGTCCAGGCGCAGGCCGGGTGCAGATCGAAGCGCAGCGCGAGCAACTCGTGCGGCAGCAGCGCGGCGATACGGGTGCGCACGACTGACGCGGCGTCGGCCGCGTAGTGCGCACGGTGCACCAGCCATTCCAGCGCGGCGACATCGGGAAGGTAGGGCAGGGACTGCGTGTGTTCGAATGCAGCCACGAACGCCGCGAAGCGTTCGCCGAAACGGTTGAGGTCGCCGCTCGCGCTCGGATGCGCGCGACCGTACTCGCGCGCGAGCGCGTCGAAGAATTCCTCGCCGACGATCGCGCGCACCACCGGATAGGTGCTCGCGAGCGCCTTCTGCCACGCGGCGACGAGGTTGCCGCGGTACAGCGCGAGGCGCTCGGTCGCGCGGCCGTCGGGATCGGCGAGCGCGGGCAGCAGCGCGGATACGCGCGCCTGTTCCAAGAGCGCGTCGGCGAAAGACTGCTGCAGGGCTTCAAGCGGCATGCGCGGCCTCCGCCAGCTCGGTGGCGCGACAGGCATCGGCACGCGCGGCTTCGTCGAGCAGCACGTCCAGTGCCGGCACGTCGGTGTCCCATTCGATCAGGGTCGGCACGTCGCCGCAGTGGCGCAGCGCGTGTCGGTAGAGATCCCACACGGCATCGCAGACGCGATCGCCGTGGTGGTCGATCACCGCCAGCCCGGTGGCGAGGTGGCCGGCGAGGTGGATCTCGCCGACGTGGCGCGGTTCGATCGCGTCGATGATCGCCGCCGCATTGCTGCCATGGTTGCACTGGTTGACGTAGAGGTTGTTGACGTCGAGCAGGATGCCGCAGCCGGTGCGGCGCGCCAGCTCGTTGAGGAAGAAGGCCTCGCCGTGCTGTTCGTCGGCGAAGCGCAGGTAGGTCGAGATGTTCTCGACCAGCACCTGCCGTTGCAGTGCGTCCTGCATGCGCGTCACGCGTGCGCACATCAGCTCCAGCGACGCGTCGGTCAGCGGCAGCGGCAGCAGGTCGTTGAGCGCGCGATCGGCGACCGCGCCCCAGCAGAGGTGTTCGGAAACGAGGAACGGATCGATCCGCCTCACCAGCGCGGCGATGCGATCCAGGTGTTCGGGCGAGAAGCCGTGCACGGAGCCGAGCCCGAGGCCCACGCCGTGCAGGCTGATCGGGTAGCGCTCACGCAGCGTGTCGATCGCGTGCAGGTCGTAACCGCCGTCGCCGAAGTAGTTTTCGGTATGCGCTTCCAGCCAGCCCGTGCAGGATTCGCGCGCCATCAGCTCGCGGTAGTGCGGCGTGCGCAGGCCAATGCCGGCGCCCGGATGCGGCGATCGCGTGCTGGCAGGATTCATCGGCGCATCCGTCGGACGATCCATGATGGGTACGGCCGCGGCATGCAGCGCGGCCGTTCCGTCTTGAAACACAAGAGCCTCGCTCCGCGACGCAGGCCGTGGAAGGCGCCTCGCGTCGCGGAGCCCGCCGCCACCTTACTTCTTCTTCGGCATGGACATCATGCCGCCCATGGTCTTGCAGGTGCCCTTGGCGACGTACTTGAAGTCGGTCGGGTCGTTGTCCTTCTTCGACTGGCCGGCGCAGGCGTGGGTGCCGGTCGTCGAGGCGCAGTCGTTCTGGCCGGCCTTGGAAATGCCGAAGCACTTGTCCTGGCTGGAATGGTCCTGGTCGGCGGCGAAGGCCGAGCTCGAGACGGCGAACAGGCTGGCGGCAGCGGCGAGGATGAGGGCATTGCGAGCGTTCATGGATGACTCCCTGGTTGGATGATCGAAAGATGGTGCAACAAGTCTCGCCCGGTCGCGTTGCGCTGACTGCGTCGACGATTCTCCGGCGAGCGCGTGTTGGACGCACGGGCCGCCGGATCCTTACAGCCTCCGAACCTTGCAGCCCTGAACGCGGGCGATGTTACCGGGGCATGTAAGGAATTCCGGCTTCGTGCGTCCATCCCGAACGCGCCGATGCTTGGTGTGGCTGGCGTAAAGTCCCGTCGACACCGTACATGGAGCACGCATGAAGACCCGCGATGCAGTGAACGCCGGCGTGATCCTCGCGGTGGCCGGCGGCATGCTCGGCGCGGTGGCGATGAGCCTGCGCCACGGCCCGACCGAACAGATCGAACGCGAACGCTGCTACGGCATCTCGCGAGCCGGGGCCAACGACTGCGCGAACGCCGTGCATTCCTGTGCACGCCAGTCGACGACCGGGTCCGACATGCGCGAATGGGTCTACGTGCCCAGGGGCACCTGCCTGCGCATCGCCGCCGGCCGGCTCGACGAGCACGGGTCGTGAACGCGACCGCCGCACCGCCGCGCGCGCCGGCGCGCGTGCAGGAGGCGATCGCGCGCAGCCAGCGCGAATCGGAGACCTGGGTCGCGGCCGCGCAGGCGATCGTGATAGCGGTTGCCGCCTTCGCCTACGCGGTCGCACCGCGCGGCTTCAGCCCGGACGCGCCGATTGCCGCCCTGCCGCTCGGGCTGGCGGCAATGGCACTGCTGCTCGCCCTGCGCGTGTGGTTCGCGCGCAGCGACCAGCTCACGCGTCCCGTCCTGGCCGCCTCGGTGATCGCCGAGATGACGGTGTTGCTCGGCATCCTCTGGGGTTTCGCCTCGCAGTACGAGACCACGCTTCCGGTCGCGCTGAAGAACTCGCTCTACGCCGGCGTGTTCGTGCTGATCGCCCTGCGTGCATTGCGTTTCGAACCGGTCTGGGTGTGGCTGTCCGGCCTCACGGCGGCGACGGGATGGACTGCGCTGGCGATCGCGGCGTGGATCGGCGCCGGCCCCGGCGGACGCACCTGGGACGCGGTCACCGCGGCCAGCAGCGGGCGCATCCACGCCGGCGACGAGGCGATCCGCGTGGTCGCGATCCTCGCCGTCACCGCCGTGCTCGCGGTGGCGCTGGCACGCGCGCGCGGCACGCTCGCCAGCGCGGTGCAGGCGACCCAGTCGGCCGACGCGCTCGCGCGCTTCTTCGACAGCGAGGTCGCCGACCACATCACCGGCACCGATCTGCCGCCGATGGCGGGCCAGAGCATCGAGCGCGACGCCGCGATCATGTTCACCGACCTGCGCGGCTTCACCAAGGCGTCGGCGACGCTCGGTTCGGCCGAATTGATCGCCCTGATCGGCGAATACCAGAACGTGGTCGTGCCGGTGGTGCGCGCCCACGGCGGCAACATCGACAAGTTCATGGGCGACGGCATCCTCGCCAGCTTCGGCGCGGTGCGCGCTTCGCAAACCTACGCGGCCGACGCGCTGCGCTGCCTCGGCGCGATCCAGTCCGCTGCGCACGCCTGGTCCGACGAGCGCAGCGCGCGCGGCCTGCCCGCGCTCGCCATCGGCATCGGCGTAGCCCACGGGCCGCTGGTGTTCGGCGTGATCGGTGTCGAGAACCGGCTCGAATACACGGTGATCGGCGAGACCGTGAACCTCGCCGCCAAGTTGGAGAAGCACAACAAGGCCGAGGCGGCATCGGCCTGCGCGCCGGCGAGCCTGATCGCGCTGGCGCGGTCGCAGGAAGCCGCGCTGGAGCCGCGCGGTTTCGAGCTGCGCCGCGCGCGCGAGGTCGGAGGCGTCGCCGAGCCGCTCGATCTCGCGGTCTGGCCTGCGGTGTGAAGGTCGCGGGGCGATTGGCTATCATCGGACCGACGACAGGTCGGCCCTCGCCGCCCGCGCAACGTTCCGGGGATGCTCCATGGCCAAGGCGACGGCGACCGCGCCGCCCGACTTCACGCAACTGGCCGAGCAGCGCGCCTACCTGATGAAGATCGCGCGGCTGGAGCTGCGCGACGAGCACCTCGCCGAGGACATGGTCTCGGACGTGCTCACCCAGGCCTACGAACGTCGCGACTCGTTCCGCGGTGACAGCTCGTTGCGCACCTGGCTGACCACGATCCTCAAGAACCGCATCGTCGACTTCCTGCGCAAGCAGTGGCGCGAGCAGCCGCTGGAACTGGCCGTCGACGACGACGGCGAGGGCTTCGAACCGCTGTTCGACGCGGCCGGGCACTGGGCGCAGGCGCCGTCGCAGACGCCCAATCCCGAGCAACTGTGCGCGCAGGACGCCTTCCTCGGCGCGGTGCGGATGTGCGTGGAGAAGCTGCCTCAGCGCATCGCCCAGGTGTTCGTGCTGCGCGAGGTATTCGGCAGCGACACGAAGGAACTCTGTAAGGATCTGGGCCTGACCGCGTCCAACGTCTGGGTGCAGCTTTACAGGGCGAGGGTCATGCTGCGGATGTGCCTCGAAAAGAGTGGTTTCGCGCCCGAAGGCGCCTCCGCATGAGCGCGCCCGCGAAGAAGAAAGATGACGGCGCGGTGATGATCACCTGCCGGCAGGCATCGGTGTTGCTGTCGAAGCGCGAGGACGAAAAACTTGGCCGCATCGACGCGATGAAGCTCAGGCTGCACCTGGCGCTGTGCAGTTTCTGCCGCAACGTCTCCCGGCAGTTCGCCAGCCTGCGCCTGGCGATGCGGCGGTTGCGCGACCACGACTGAGTCCGCGGCGGATTCCTGACGACGACACGTCCGGCGACGCCACAACCCGGGCCGCCCGGTGCCGACTACAATCCCCGCACTTCTGCGGGAAATGCGTGCATGGACCAGTTCAGCTACCTGTCGGTGCTCCTGTCGATCATCATCGGCCTGGCGATCACCCAGGTGCTCAAGGGCTTCCGCGGCATCGTGCTCGCGCGCCGGCGCGTGGTGATGTACTGGCCGGTCGTGGTCTGGGCCGTGCTGCTGCTCGCGATCGACGTGCAGAGCTGGTGGGCCAGCTTCGGCCTGCGCTGGATCGCGCACTGGACCTTCCCGGAATTCGCGGTCGTACTGCTGCAGACGACCATCCAGTACATGCTCGCCGCGCTGGTGTTCCCGGATTTCTTCGGAGACGAGCCCACCGACCTGCGCGAGCACTACTACGGCCACACCGGCTGGTTCTTCAGCCTGTTGATCGCCCTGTTCGCGACGAGCCTGTCCAAGGACCTGGTGATCGACGGGCGCCTGCCGGAGAGTTCGAATGTCGCCTTCCACATGGCGTTCCTGGCGGGCGCGCTGGGCGCGTTGTGCACGCGCCGCGAGGGCTATCACAAGGCCGTGTCGATCGTCGGCCTGCTCGGGTTCGCGGTCTACACGATGGCGCTGTTCTCGCGGCTGCGCTGAGCCTGCGCTACGCGCCCGGTCGCGCGGCCTCAGCCGCGCAGCGCGTCCGCCACGAACGGCGGCGTCGCCAGCGCGCCCTCGTGGATGCCGGCGGTGTAGTACTTCGTCGCGAACGGTTTCGCGGCGGCATCGATCTTGCGGAACGCCGACAGGTCGCGCGCCTGCTTGCTGGCGATCATGCAGCTCCACCAGCCGGTCGGATAGCAGGGCTGCGGGAACGGCAGCACCACGAAGTCGACGAAGCCGGCATCGCGCATCGCGTTGCGCATGTCGAGGATCAGGTGCATCAGCGCCAGCGGGCTTTCGCTCTGCTGCACGAGCAGGCCGTCGGGGCGCAGCGCCTTCAGGCAGTTGGCATAGAAGGCGCGGTTGAACAGGCCCTCCGCGGGACCGACCGGATCGGTGGAATCGACCACGATCACATCGATCGACTCCGGCATGGCATGGGCCATGTACGCGATGCCGTCGTCGAACATGACCGTCGCGCGCGGATCGGCGTTGGACTCGCACAGCTCGGGGAACCACTTCTCGGCCATCCGCGTGACCTGCTCGTCGATGTCGCACTGCACCGCCGTGCGCACGCCGCCGTGCTTGAGCACCTCGCGCAGGGTGCCGCAGTCGCCGCCGCCGATGATGACCACGTCCTTCGGATCGGGATGGGTGAACAGCGGCGCGTGCGCCATCATCTCGTGGTAGAAGAAGTTGTCGCGGGTGGTGACCATGGTCGCGCCGTCGATCACCATGAGATTGCCCCAGTCGGTGGTCTCGTAGATCTCGATCTTCTGGAACGGCGACTGCACCTCGTCGAGCTTGCGCACGGTGCGGAAGCCGATCGACGAGCCGGTGTGCTCGAAGTCCTCGCGGAACCAGGTCGAAGTGGACGAGTTCATGGAATGCAGGCAACCGGCAAGCTGGGGGCGTGCATTGTAAAGGATGCGGTTCTCCGGATCGTGACAGCGCCGTTCCCGCCGCTGCGGGACGGGGGCGTTACAATGCGCGCCCGCTCGAGGATGTGCGGGTGGTTCGCGGGATCGGCTCGAACTTCGTTCTCGTCCGGGCCTGCTCACCATGAGCGGTGATTGGATTTCGCTTCAGAGGAATGCAGCATGTCAGAGTGGAACATCGACCGCGCCCGCCGCACCTATTCCATCGCGCACTGGGGAGAGGGTTATTTCGACGTCGGCGGCGACGGCCAGGTCGTCGTCAGGCCGCATCGCGAGGAAGGCGTCGGCATTCCCCTGTCCGAAGCGGTCGACCGCGCGCTCGCCGGCGGCCTGCAACTGCCGCTGCTGCTGCGCTTCTCCGACATCCTCGGCGACCGCCTGCGGCGCCTGCAGGGTGCGTTCGCGCGCGCGATGGCGGATTTCGAATATCCCGGCGGCTATACCGCGATCTATCCGATCAAGGTCAACCAGCACTACGGCGTCGCCGGCGAGCTGGCGCGCCAGGGCGGCGAAGGTTTCGGCCTCGAGGCCGGCTCCAAGCCCGAGCTGATGGCGGTACTGGCGCTCGCCAAGCCTGGCAGCCTCGTGGTCTGCAACGGCTACAAGGACCGCGAATACATCCGCCTCGCATTGATCGGCCGCAAGCTCGGCCTGCAGACCTTCATCGTGATCGAGAAGCCCTCGGAGCTGGCGCACGTGATCGCCGAGTCGAAGGCGCTGGACGTCGTGCCAGGCCTGGGCGTGCGCATGCGCCTGGCGTCGCTGGGCGCGGGCAAGTGGCAGAACTCCGGCGGCGACAAGGCCAAGTTCGGGCTCTCGCCGCGCCAGCTCACCGATCTCATAGAGCAACTGCGTGCCGCCGGGTTGATGCAGAGCCTGCAACTGCTGCACTTCCACATGGGCTCGCAGATCTCCAATGTGCGCGACATCGCCAGCGGCATGCGCGAGGCGACGCGCTACTTCGTCGAGGTCAGCGCGCTCGGCTGCCCGATCCGCTACATGGACGTCGGCGGCGGCCTCGGCGTGGACTACGAGGGCACGCGCTCGCGCAGCTTCTGCTCGATCAACTACGGGCTCGACCAGTACGCGGCGAACATCGTGCAGCCGCTGGGCGAGGCCTGCGCCGAGCACGGCCTCGCGCCGCCGATGGTGCTCACCGAGTCGGGGCGCGCGCTGACCGCGCACCACGCGGTGCTGGTCGCGAACGTGTCCGAGGTCGAGCGCGCGCCGGAAGGCTCGGTGCCGGCGGAGGACAACGATGAATCGAACGTCATCCGCCACCTGCGCGAACTGCACGCCGAGTTGCCGGAGCGCTCCGCGCTCGAAGTCTTCCAGGAAGCCCAGCACCACCACGCCGAAGGCACCGCGCTGTACGCGCTCGGCCAGATCGGCCTGGCCGAACGCGCGCGCTGCGACGACCTGTTCTACGCGATCGCGCACGCGGTGCGCGCGCGCCTGAGCTACGAGGAGAAGAGCCACCGCGCGGTGCTCGACGAGCTCGACGAGCGCCTGGTGGACAAGTACTTCGTCAACTTCAGCGTGTTCGAGTCGGTGCCCGACGTGTGGGCGATCGACCAGGTGTTCCCGATCGCGCCGATCGCGCGCCTGCACGAGGAGCCCGCGCGCCGCGGCGTGATCGCCGACCTGACCTGCGACTCCGACGGCCGCATCGACCAGTACGTCGACGACGGCGCGCTCGACAGTTCGCTGCCGCTGCACGCGCTGCGCGAGGGCGAGAGCTACCGCCTGGGCTTCTTCATGGTCGGCGCCTACCAGGACACCCTCGGTGACATCCACAACCTGTTCGGCGATACCGACGCGGTGAACGTGCGGCTGGCCGGCGACGGCTACACGTTCGAGCGCACGCGCCGTGGCGACACATCGGACGTGATGCTCGACTACGTCGGCTATGACCTGTCCGAACTGCGCCGCGAATACGGCGCCAAGATCGCGGCCGCCGGGCTGTCCGCCGATGAAGGCGCGCGATTGAGTGCTGCCCTCGAAGCAGGGCTGGTTGCCTACACCTACCTCAGCGACGAATCCCTGTGACGTCAAACGAAGAGGCCCGACTGCCGGGCCTGGACCTGCTGCGGAGCATCGCCATCGCCTGGGTGATGCTGTTCCATTCCTTCGTGGTCGGCGGCCTTGGCCCGCAGTGGGAATGGCTTTCGCGCTACGGCTGGATGGGCGTGGACCTGTTCTTCGTGCTCAGCGGTTTCCTGATCGGTACCCAGGTATTCAAGCCGGTCGCGCTCGGGAAACGCGGCTCGTTCCGCGAGTTCTACCTGCGCCGCGCGTTGCGCATCCTGCCAGCCTACTGGACGGTACTGCTGCTGTATCTGGCCTGGCCGGGCTTCCGCGAAGCGCCGGGCATGGAGCCGTGGTGGAAGTTCATCACTTTCGTGCTGAACCTGGACATCGACTACAGCCACGGCGCGGCGTTCTCGCACGCCTGGTCGCTGTGCGTCGAGGAGCATTTCTACCTGTTGTTCCCGCCGCTGGCGTGGTGGCTGCTGCGGCGACCGGCCGCCTGGAAATTCGCTGCGCTGTGCGGCGTCCTGGTGGTGGCCGGGATCGGTTTGCGCACGGCGACGTGGCTGCACGACACCGCGGTCGATCCGGGTTTCGCGCGCAACTGGTTCGTCGAGGACATCTACTACCCGACCCGGAACCGGCTCGACGGCCTGCTTGTCGGCGTCGCGCTGGCGGCGTGGAAGGTCTTTCGCCCGCAGGCCTGGGAGCGCGCGCGGCGCCACGCGAACCTGTTCCTGCTCGCGGGCCTTGCGGCGATGGCGCTCGCGCTCTGGCTGTTCCGCGATCGCGTCGGACTGCTCGGCAACTCGATTGGCTGGCCGGTGCTGTCGGCGGCGTTGGGGCTGCTGGTATTCGCCGGCGCCGGTCGCGACAGCGCGATCGGACGCCGGAGCCTGCCCGGAGCCGGCTGGCTGGCGGCGATTTCCTACAGTCTCTACCTGGTGCACAAGGCGATCTACCACGTGGTGCAGGCGCACTGGGGCGACCGGCTTTCCGGCCACGGTTTCATCGCGTTCTGCATGTATGGACTGGCGGCCATCGCGGCGGGCGCGCTGCTGCACCATGCGGTGGAGAAGCCGTTCCTGCGCCTGCGCGATCGCTTGCCGTCGCCACGACTCCCCGCTGCAGTCGCGGAACCGGGATGACATAGCCAGGATGAAGCGCCTCCGCTTCGCTGCATCCGGGTTACGGATCGCGGTGGATCTGGAATCCGGCGAACGATTGGCTCGTCGGCATCATCTCGAGCCGGTTGACGTTGAGGTGCGGTGGCAGGTTGGCGATCCACCAGATCGTCTGCGCGATGTCGTCGGCCGTCATCGCCTGCATGCCGGCGTAGAGCTTGTCCGACGCGCCCTGGTCGCCGTGGGTGCGCACGAGGGTGAATTCGGTTTCCGCCATGCCCGGTTCGAGCGTGGTCACGCGCACGCCGGTGCCGTGCAGGTCGGCGCGCAGGTTGAGCGAGAACTGGCTGACGAAGGCCTTGGTGCCGGCATAGACATTGCCGCCGCTGTAGGGATAGTGCGCGGCGGTGGAGCTGATGTTGACGATCGCGCCGCGACGCGCGATCAACGCCGGCAGCAGCGCGCGCGTGAGCGTCACCAGCGCGGTGACGTTGGTGTCGATCATCCGCCGCCAGTCGTCGAGGTCCGCCGACTGCGCGGGCGCCGTGCCCTGGGCGAGGCCGGCGTTGTTGAGCAGCAGGTCGATGGCGCGGAAGCCCTCGGGCAGCGTATCGATCGCGACCTGCATCGTGTCGGCGTCGCGGATGTCGAAGGCGCAGGCATGCACACGCTCGCCGCCGAGTTCGGTGCGCAATGCTTCGAGGCGCTCGACGCGGCGGCCGCTGGCGATGACGTTCCAGCCGCCTTCGACGAAGCGTTTTGCCGCCGCGCGGCCAAAGCCTGAGGTCGCGCCGGTGATCCATGCAGTTCTTGTCATCGCGTTGATCCGGTGCAGGGAAGCGACGGGAGCGGGATGGCAAGTGTAAACGCGCGCCACGGCATCGCACGACCACGATGGCCATCGCCCGCGATCTGGTGCATCGTGCCCGCATCGACGTCGGCAGATCAGGCACCCATGCGGAAAGCCGAGCGTGCTTCATCCAGTCCCGCGGCCGCCGCGCGCAACGCCGCGTTGCGCAGCGCCGCGCGCCGCAAGCCTTCGGACACCACGGTGGTGATGCTCGGCACCGGCATGCCGCGTCCCGACCCGGAATGTTTCGGTCCGGCCACCGCGGTGGTCTGCGACGGCCGCACGTTCCTGTTCGATGCGGGCGCCGGTGTGATGCGACGGATGGCCGCCGCCGGTCTGTCGATCCGCGGCCCGGAGGCGGTGTTCATCACCCACCTGCACAGCGACCACACGCTCGGCTACCCGGACCTGATCCTCACCACGTGGGTGATGGGTCGGCGCACGCCGCTGCAGGCTTGCGGTCCGATCGGCCTGAAGAAGATGACGAAGCACATCCTCGCCGCATGGGACGAGGACATCCACGTGCGCATCGAAGGGCTGGAGCGGCAGACGACCACGGGCTACAAGGTCGCGGTGCGCGAATTCGACGTCGCCGACCAGGGTGGCGTGGTGTACGAGAAGGACGGCGTGAGCGTCACCGCGATCCCGGTGATCCACGGCTGCTGGAAGCAGGCGTTCGGATTCCGAATCGACACGCCGGATCGATCGGTCGTGATCTCCGGCGACACCGTGCCGACGAAGGCCATCCTCGAAGCCGCGCGCGGCGTGGACGTGCTGGTGCACGAGGTCTATCCGGCCGCGCAGGTCGCGCCGGAAGTCCGCGTCGGCGGCGATGCCTGGCCGAGCTACATGCGCGAGTTCCACACCTCGGACGTCGAGCTGGGCGCACTCGTGGCGCAGGCGAAACCGAAACTGCTGGTGCTCCACCACATCGTGCGCCACGACCAGGACGACGAGGCGCTGGTCGCCACCATCCGCGCGCAGGGCTTCGAGGGCGGGATCGTGGTGGCGAAGGATCTCGATCGGTACTGATGGGCGTTGCCGCTTGCGTCGTGGTTCCCGCAGGCCGGATCGTCACGATCGTGCGCATTTCACCTGGCGCAGGCAGCGAGTCGCTGCGCGCTACTTCACCCGCACCGCAAGCGCCTGCAATCCGCCGGCGCCGAGCTTCTGCTTGGCCGCCTCGAGTTCGCTGGCGGTTGCGTAGGGGCCCAGGCGCACGCGGTGCATCTCGCCGGCCGGGGTCTGCACGGTTTCGACGTGGCCGATCAGGCCGAGCATCGCAATGCGCGCCTTGAGGTCGTCGGCCTGTTCGTTGTTCTTGAAGGCGCCGGCCTGCAGCAGGTACTGGCCGCTCTTCGGTTCGGTCGCCGAGGCGGTGGCCGTCGCATCCGTACTCGCGGTGGCGGTCGTCGCGGGCGAAGAAGTGGAAGCGCTTGCGGTCGCCGGTTTCGTCGTGCCAGTCGATGTGTTGGCCGTCGTGCCGGCGGTGTTCGTCGCCGTGTTCGCGGCCGTCGGCGCGGCTCCCGGCGCAGTACTCGTCGATGCGGCGGTGGAAGCGGCGCCCGATGCGAGCGCCGCCTGCTGCTTGGCGGCGAGGTTCGCGGCGGCTTCCGCCTTCACCTGCGCGCTCAGCTCCTCGTCCTGGATGACGACCTCGCGCTCGGGCAGCACTTCGTAGAAGTCGTACTTGCGCTTCTTCGGCGCGGCTTCCGGCGGATTGCCCTCGGGCACGGCGGGCGATGCGCTCGCGGTCGTCGGCGTGGCGGTGGAGTTCGGGTGCGGCAGCAGGTCGTTCACGGTGTGCGGCATCTTCACCCACAGCGTCACCGCGGCCGCGCCGCCGATCAGCAGTCCGGCGAACAGCCAGACGTAGCCGGGGATCGCCGGTTCGTCCTTGCGTCGCGCCTGCTTCTTGCCTTTTTTTACCGCCATCTCACATCGCCTCGGGGGCGCCGACGCCCATCAGGTCCAGTCCGTTCGCGAGCGCCTGGCGAGTGGCCACCGCGAGCGCAAGGCGCGCGTCGCGCAGCGCCGCGTCGTCGGCCACCAGCACCGGTTGCGCGTGGTAGAAGGTGTGGAAGGCATTCGCCAGTTCGCGCAGGTATTGCGCGAGCGCCTGCGGTTCGAGCTGCGCGGCGGCCGCCTCGACGACTTCGGGATAACGCGAGATCTCGATCATCAGCGCCACTTCGTGCGGATCGCTGAGGCGCACGAGGTTCGCGATGCCGTTGGCCTGGTCGTAGGCGAAGCCTTTCTCGCCGGCTTGGCGCAGCAGACTGCACACGCGCGCATGCGCGTACTGCACGTAGTAGACCGGATTATCATTACTCTGCGAACGCGCGAGGTCGATGTCGAAGGTGAGTTGCGAATCGGACTTGCGCGCGACCAGGAACCAGCGCGTCGCGTCGCGGCCGGCTTCCTCGATCAGGTCGCGCAGCGTCAGGTAGCTGCCGGCGCGCTTGGACAGCTTCACTTCCTCGCCGCCGCGCATCACCGTCACCATCTGGTGCAGCACGTACTCGGGCCAGTTCTTCGGAACGCCTTTCTCGAGCGCCTGCAGGCCGGCCTTCACCCGCGCCAGGGTGCCGTGGTGGTCGGCGCCCAGCTCGGTGATCGCGCGCACGTAACCGCGCTGCCACTTGCTGAAGTGGTAGGCGATGTCGGGCACGAAGTAGGTGTACGTGCCGTCGGACTTGCGCATCACCCGGTCCTTGTCGTCGCCGAACTCGGTGCTGCGCAGCCACAGTGCGCCGTCCTGCTCGTAGGTGTGGCCGCCGGCCTTGAGCGTGGCCACGGTTTCCTCGACCTTGTTGTCGGCGTACAGCGAGGACTCGAGGAAGAACACGTCGAAGCCCACGCCGAACGCGGCGAGGTCGGCGTTCTGCTCGGCGCGCAGCACCGCGACCGCGTAGCGGCGGATCGCATCGAGGTCGTTGGGATCGTGGGTGGGCGACACCAGTCCATTGTCCGTTTTGCCAAGCAGGTAGTTGCGGGCGATGTCGAGGATGTAGTCGCCGCGATACCCATCCTCGGGCCAGCCCGGATCGCCCGGGAACACGCCCTTGCAGCGCGCCTGCACCGACCTGGCGAGGTTGTCGATCTGCGCGCCGGCGTCGTTGTAGTAGAACTCGCGCATCACGTCCCAGCCGGTCGCATCGAGCAGGCGCGCGAGGGTGTCGCCGATCGCCGCCGCGCGGCCGTGGCCGACGTGGAGCGGGCCGGTGGGATTGGCGGAAACGTATTCGACGCCGGCGCGCACGCCCTTGCCCGTCTTGCTGCGACCGTAGTCGCGGCCGCTCGCGAGCACCTGCGCGACTTCGCGCTGCCAGGCCGCGTCGGTCAGGAAGACGTTGATGAAACCGGGGCCGGCGATCTCGATTTTCGCGACGTCGTCGTTGCCCGGAATCGCGGCGACGATCTGCTGCGCGAGCGCGCGCGGATTGCTTTTCGCAGGCTTCGCCAATGCCATCGCGATGTTGGTCGCGAAGTCGCCGTGCTCGCGCGTCTTCGTGCGATCGATGGTGATCGCGGGAACGGCAAGGTCGGCCGGCAGTGCGCCGGATGCGCGCAGGGATGCGATCGCGGTCTCGAACAGCGCGCGAAGGGTGTCTTTCACTCGGAAGTCCAGCGGGTGTATCCAGCCGATAGTTTAACGGCTCGCAAGCGTCAAGGGGTTTCTCTGATGTTCCGTCGCGCGCCGGTCGAGGCCTTTATCCGTGGTGGGGTTGTCGAGGTTCCTTTCGTGGTCAGCCTCCCCGGATATCCGTTCGTGGTGAGCCCGTCGATCCATGGACGGGAGTCGCTGCGAGCTCTGGCATGCCCTTCGACAGGCTCAGGGCGAACGGCAAAGGCTCGGCGGATAGCGACGAAGCGCGGGAGAGACCCGGTCAGCAACCCGAAAGTTGCCGGTAGGCCGCGATCGCGGCCTCGCCGCTGGCCGGCGGCTCGCCGGCGAAACGCGCGCGCATCGCCGCGCTCACCGCGCGCACGCGCGGGGCGTTGGCGGCCTTGCCGGCGCCGAACACGCGCTCGCCCTCGCGCGAGCAGAAATGGTGCAGTTCGAAGAAGTAGCGCTCCTGGCCATTGGTCAGGAAGTTCAGGCAGGACTGCGCCGAGGCCGGCGAGGCGACGTCGCGGTGTTCGCGCATCTCGCGCTCGCGGCACAGGCGGATCGCGCTGTCGGCCAGTTCGGCGAAGTCCTCGCCGGCGTTGGCGGTGTCGAGGTCGGCGGCGATCCGCGCCAGGATCAGGGCTTTCTCGACCATCGGGTCATGGCGCCATTCCGGATGCATCTGGTCCATGACGCCCGACAGGTAGCGCGCCAGCGCGCCGCCGCCGACCGCGGCCTCGGCGGAATTCTCGATGGGACGGGCGAACAGGCCGAAGGTGCTGCCGGCGATCATCATCTCCATCGACACGTAGAGCTGGCGGTCGTGCTCGCGGTCGTAGCCGCAGGCGTCGAGGATGCGCAGCGCCTCGGCGATGCTCGCTGCCTCGTTGCCGCCGATCGGGCCGGGCACGTCGCGCGGCTCGCGCTGGCGCAGGTCGTGGCAGGCGGCGAACAGGGCCAGCGCCAGCCAGTCCGCCAGCGGCCGCGCGTCGAGCCCGAGCTGGCGCTCGTAGGCGTTGAGGCGACGGCGGGCCAGTTCCATCACGTGGCCCTCGTTGTGGTAGTCGTGGAAGTCGGTGCCGAAGGTGCCGTGGCGCAGGCCGAGGCGGGCGATGCCGAGCAGGAAGGCATCGCCGGCGCGGTCGAGCGCGGTTTCGTTGCCGGCGCCGAAGTGGTCGAGCAGCAGTTGCCGTCGCCGCTGCATGAATTCGAGGACTTCCGGCCGCTTGCCCGCGACCAGCGCGCGTGCGCTCGCGGCATCGGGCAGGGCGTGCTCGGTGTCGTCCGGCGGGAACAGCTTGGAGTAGCCGAGGATCACGGCGGACGGATACGGCATTCCAGGCGCGCGGCGCAGTGCCGCGGCCGCAGTATATGCGCGCCGACGCAGGTTGCTGCAACGTCGGCGCCGCGCCCCGCGCCTCAGACCCAGCCGCGCGCCGCGAGCGAGCAGGGCGGCCCGTCGCCGATCACGAAATGGTCGAGCAGGCGGACCTCGACCATCGCCAGCGCATCGCGCAGGCGCAGGGTCACGGCGCGGTCGGCGGCGCTTGGTTCGCTACTCCCGGAAGGATGGTTGTGGCCGACGATGATTGCTGCGGCGTTGTGGGCGAGGCAGCGCTTGAGCACTTCGCGCGGATAAACCTCGGCGCCGTCGATGGTGCCGCGGAACAGTTCCTCGAACGCGATCGCGCGGTGGCGGTTGTCGAGGAACAGTCCGGCGAACACCTCATGCGGCAGGCCGCGCAGGCGGCGCGCGAAATACTCGCCGGCGCGCGCCGGGTCGCTCAGCGCCTCGCCGCGCGCCAGGCCGGCGGCGAGATACCGGCTGCCCAGTTCGAGTGCCGCCTTGAGTGCGCAGACTCGCGCCGGCCCGAGCCCCGGTTCCTCCACCAGTTCGGCGTTCGGCTTCTCGAGCACCTGGCGCAGCGAGCCGAAGCGCGTGAGCAGTTTCCGGGCCCAGGCCACCGCATCCATGCCGCGCAGGCCCGAGCCGAGGAAGATCGCCAGCAGCTCGGCGTCGGACAGGCGCTGCGGGCCGTGCGCCAGCAGGCGTTCGCGGGGTCGTTCGTCGGAGGGCCAGTCGCTGATCTTCATGGAAGTCGTGGTCGTAGACGGAAACTCGAAACGCGAGGGATGCGCGGATGGGTCTGGATGGGTGCCAAAGCACCGGTTGGCATAAGCAGATTGCCGGGGCCGTACGGCGGCGTCTGTCCGTCGCGGGCGGTTGCCGGGTAAGCTAGGCGCCTGTTCATCCGTAGGATTTTTCCGACGTGCCCGAGTTCGATGCGAAGCGGGGCCTGGCCGGCGAGCGCATCCTGCTCGGTGTCAGCGGCGGCATCGCCGCCTACAAGTCGGCCGAGCTCGTGCGCAGGCTGCGCGAGGCCGGCGCCGAAGTGCGCGTGGTGCTGACCGAGGCGGCCGAGCATTTCGTCGGCGCGGCGACCTTCCAGGCATTGTCGGGATACCCGGTGCGCGGCTCGCTCTGGGACCCGAGCGCCGAGGCGGCGATGGGCCACATCGAGCTGGCACGCTGGGCCACCCGCGTGGTCATCGCACCGGCGAGCGCGGACGTGATCGCGCGGCTTGCGCACGGCCATGCGAACGACCTGCTGGCGACGATGTGCCTGGCGACGACCGCGCCGCTGGCGATCGCGCCGGCGATGAACAACCGCATGTGGCTGCATCCGGCTACGCAGGCGAACCTCGCCGCGATGAGGGCGCGTGGCGTGCTGGCGATCGGTCCCGACGACGGCGCCCAGGCCTGCGGCGAATTCGGGCCGGGCCGGATGAGCGAGCCGAATGCGATCGTGGCCGCGCTGGTCGCCGCGCGCGCGCCTGCCGGCAGCGGACCCCTGGCTGGCCAGCGCGTGCTGGTGAGCGCCGGGCCGACCTACGAGGATCTCGACCCGGTGCGTTACCTGGGCAATCGCAGCTCCGGGAAGATGGGCTTCGCGCTCGCTGCCGCAGCGGCCGAACTCGGCGCCGAGGTGACCCTGCTCGCCGGCCCGGTCTCGCTGCCGACGCCCGCCGGCGTGCGCCGGATCGACGTGCGCGGTGCGGTCGCGATGCGCGACGCCGCCGTCGGCGCGCTGCCGCAGGACTTCTACATCGGCGCGGCGGCGGTGGCCGACTACATGCCGAAGCGCTTCGCGCCGGACAAGATCAAGAAGCGCGTGCTCGATGAAGGCAGCGACCCGGCCGATGCGGGCCTGGTCGTCGAACTCGTGCGCACGCCCGACATCCTCGCGCAGATCGTCGCGCACCCGCAGCGGCCGCGGCTGGTGGTCGGCTTCGCCGCCGAGACCACCGGTCTGGCCGAGTCCGCGCTCGGCAAGCTTGAGCGCAAGCGGGTGGACGCGATCGCTGCCAACCGCGTCGGCGTCGCCGGCAGCGGCTTCGACTGCGACGACAACGCGTTGACGGTCTACTGGCGAAAAGCCGACGGCGGCATCGGCGAGGCCGAGCTCGGGCCTTCGACGAAGCAGAAGATCGCCCGCGACCTGCTCAACCTCCTGCTCGATCGCCTGCCGGCCGCGCGCGCCGGATCGCCGGCATGAACGCTTCCATGATCGCGCCGATGGTCCGCGACGTGCAGATGCGCGTGCTCGATCCGCGCCTGGGCCGCGATTTCCCGCTGCCGGACTACGCCACCGCCGCCTCGGCCGGCATGGACCTGCGCGCGATGATAGATGCCCCGCTGACGCTGGAGCCGGGCCAGACCTCGCTCATACCGTCGGGCATCTCCATCCATATCGGCGACCCGCAGCTGTGCGCGGTGATCCTGCCGCGCTCGGGCCTGGGCCACAAACACGGCTTCGTGCTCGGCAACCTGGTCGGCCTGATCGACGCCGACTACCAGGGGCCGCTGATGGTCAGTGGATGGAATCGCGGCAGCGCAGCCTTTACCATCGCTCCCGGCGACCGCATTGCGCAACTGGTGTTCCTGCCGATCGCGCGGGTCGCCTTGCAGGTGGTAAGCGAATTTGCCGACAGCGCGCGTGGCAGCGGCGGTTTCGGCCATACTGGTGTGCGTTGATACGCGGGCGGACCGCGCTGCATGGCCGGACGGCCAGCGCCATCTGAACCGGGGGGAAGCGGATGGACGAAAAGAACGACGGGCCGAGCAAGAGCGACAACATCAAGGCCGCGATCGGGCGCCTGCGATTGCCTATCGCCGGCATGATGTTCCTGCTCGCGCTGGGCCTTGGCTGGGATGCCTGGCGCCAGGGCTCCGCAGCGCGCGCCGACAGCACGGTGACGTCCGAGGGCGCGCGTTTGCAGGGCGCCGAGAAGGGTGTCCTTTCCGACCTGACGACCCAGTTCGAACACGCCAGCGCCGCGCCGGAGGTGGTCAAGGCCATCGCCGAAGGAGACGATGCCCAGGCCGCGAACGCGTTCCAGACGCGCTGGGCTGAAGGCAAGGGAGTGCGTTTCATCGCGCCCGGCCTCGAAACCGCCTTTGCCGATCCGGAGAAATTCGGATACGGGAGACTGGCCGTGCTCAATGCCACCCTGCAGGACGGGGTGACGCGGTTCGCGGTTGCGCGGATCGACGGCAAACCGACGCTGGCCATGGCCGGCGCGATCAAGGACGGCAGCGAGGTCAAGGCGCTGGCGCTGGTGACGCTGCCGGTCGACGCCCTGAGCGGGCCGATCCAGTCCGCCAGTCCGGGCAATGGCTACATCGCGCTGAAATTCCATGGTTACGACGTGGCGAGCAATGGCGACGCGCACGTGGCGCTGCTTGGCAAGTCCAGCGAGCTGCCCCTGCTCGACAGCGGATTCGTGGTGGAGACGGCCAGTCCGCAAAAAGCCGCGAGCTTCTTCGGCGTGTCGGCGGTGTTCGGTTACATCCTCGCGGCGCTGGTCGCGATCGCCGGGGGCGCGCTGTTCCGCTTCGGCAAGGCGCTGGAGGGGGCGGCCGGTTCCGGAGCCGAAGCACCCGCCGGGGCGACCCTGGCCGAGATGCTCACGGCCGAACCCCAGCCCGAGCGCAAGATCGAGGTGAAGGACCCGGCCAAGCGCGCGGCGGTGGCGATCGCACGCGACATCTTCCGCGCCTACGACATCCGCGGCGTGGTCGGCCAGAGCCTGGACGCCGGCGTGGCCAGGCTGATCGGCCACGCGATCGGCAGCGCGATGCAGGAGCAGGGCCTGCGCGACATCGTGGTCGGCCGCGACGGCCGCGTCTCCGGCCCGGAGATGTCCAACGCCTTGATCGAGGGCCTGCGTGCCGCCGGCCGCGAGGTGATCGACATCGGCGTGGCGCCGACGCCGCTGACCTATTTCGGCGCCTTCCAGTTGCGCACCGGTTCGTGCGTTTCGGTCACCGGCAGCCACAACCCGCCCGACTACAATGGTTTCAAGATCGTGCTCGGCGGCGAGACCCTGTCGGGCGACACGATCCAGAACCTCTACGAGCGCATCGCCGAGGACCGCCTGTACAAGGCGAATGTGCCCGGCAGCGTGCAGCAGCGCGAGGTCGCGCTGGACTACACCAACCGCGTCGCCGAGGACATCCAGCTCGAGCGCAAGCTGAAGGTCGTGGTCGACGCCGGCAACGGCGTGGCCGGCATGCTGGCGCCGGAGGTGCTGCAGGCGATCGGCGCCGAGGTGCTGCCGATCTTCTGCGAGGTCGATGGCACCTTCCCCAACCACCATCCGGACCCGAGCGAGCCGAAGAACCTGGCCGACGCGATCCAGATGGTGCAGCGCCTCGACGCCGACATCGGCCTGGCATTCGATGGCGACGGCGACCGACTCGGCGTGGTCACCCGCGCCGGCGAGATCATCTTCCCGGATCGCCTGCTGATGCTGTTCGCCGCCGACGTGCTCAGCCGCAATCCCGGCGCCTGCATCGTCTACGACGTCAAGTGCACCGGCCACCTCGCCGGGCACATCCTGCGCCACGGCGGCAGCCCGCTGATGTGGAAGACCGGGCATTCGCTGATCAAGGCGAAGATGAAGGAAACCGGCGCCGAGCTGGCCGGCGAGATGAGCGGCCACTTCTTCTTCAAGGAGCGCTGGTACGGTTTCGACGACGCCATCTACTCCGCCGCGCGCCTGCTGGAGATCCTCGCCGCCCGCGACGAGGACGCCGATGCGGTGTTCGCCGAACTGCCCAAGGGTTTCTCGACGCCCGAACTCAAGGCGCCGATGGCCGAGGGCGAGACCCATGCCTTCATCGACAGGTTCAGGGAGAAGGCGAAGTTCGAGGGCGCGCGGGTGGCGACGATCGACGGCGTGCGTGCCGACTGGCCGGACGGCTGGGGACTGGTTCGTTCCTCGAACACCACGCCGGTGCTGGTGATGCGTTTCGACGCCGACACGCCCGAAGCGCTCAAGCGCATCCAGGACGCTTTCCGCGAGCAACTGCTGGCGTTGAAACCCGACCTCGAACTGCCGTTCTAGCCGCAGGCGTCCGCCGCCCTCGAATGCCGCTGGCGCGATGCCGGCGGCGCGGTTTGCCTTCCCGTCGCCTCGCTCAGCCCTTGGGCGAGGAGGCCGCCGAGGCCGCTGGAGGCGGCGTTGCGCCTGAATGCTCCGCCATCGCCCCGGAGCGCAGCTCGTGGTAATGCGCCATCGTCGAGGCGCTTTCCTGGCGCAGGTTGGTGATCTGCGCTTCGATCTGCGTTTCCGATTGTTGCTGCGAGACGATCTGCGTGCGCAGCTTCCGGATCGAGGCCACGAGGTACTTGCCGACCGGCTTGTCCGACAACTCCAGGGTGGACGCGGAGTAGAGGAACGACGACAGGCTCCGCTGCTGGTTTTCGAGCCCCATCCGGGTCGCCTTGAGTCCCTCGACCTGCATCGAGATGCGTTCCTCGAAGGCGCGCTTGAGCTCGCCTTCGGTCGGATAGGAGTTGAGCAGCATCTGGTCGCTCTGCTTGATCTTCGCCAGCGCCGCGGCGACCTTGGTGTCGGCCTCGACCTTGGCCTGCGCTGTGGCGCGCTCTTCCGCGGTCAGCGCGCGATCGACCGTCTTGAGGGTCATGCCGTTGGACTTGCTCAGTTCCTCGCGCGCCTCGGTGAGCGCTTCGGGCGGCAGGTCGTCGCTGTAATGGACCTTGCCGTCCTTGTCCAACCAGCGGTACAGCTTGGATCCGGGCACGGCCGTGGTGGCCGTCCTCGGTGCTGCTTTTGGCGGTGGCGGGGCGGCGACCGCGCCCACGGCAACGACCGAGATGGCCAGCAGGGCGATGAAGATCGGCTTGCGCGACAAATGCATGGCGAACTCCGGGGCGTCCGGATCAGGCTCCGGTTCCGTAGCGCCGACGATACGCCAAAAGCGCCTCGTGGTGCGCGGCCAGCTCGGCGCGGCCTTCGGCCAGCTGCAGCAGTTCTCCGAGGCCGGCGATCGCCAGCACCGGGATGCCGAACTCGGCGCGCACGGCGTCGGTCGCCGACTGCTCGCTCTCGCCGGCGCGCTCCTGGCGATCGAGCGCTATCAGCACGCCGCAGGGCATGCCGCCGGCGGCGCGGATGATGTCGATCGATTCGCGGATCGCGGTGCCGGCGGTGATCACGTCGTCGACGATCAGCACGCGCCGGTCCTTCAAGGGCGCACCGATCAGGGTGCCGCCCTCGCCGTGGTCCTTGGCTTCCTTGCGGTTGAAGGTCAGCGGCACGTCGCGGCCTTGCGCCGCGAGCGCGACCGCGACCGCGGTGGCGAGCGGAATGCCCTTGTAGGCCGGGCCGAACAGCACGTCGAAGTCGAGGTTCGCCGCGAGCAGGGTGCGCGCGTAAGCCTGCCCGAGCGCGGCCATCGCCCCGCCGCTGTCGAAGCGGCCGGCGTTGAAGAAGTAGGGGCTGATCCGCCCGGATTTGAGGGTGAACTCGCCGAAGCGCAGGGCATCGCGGGCAAGGGCGGCTTCGAGGAACTGGCGCTGGTGGTCGTGCATGGCGGCGATGGCTCCGGAAAGGCGCGATGGTGGCGCAGACGCGATGGACGGTCCAGCGGCGACCTTCCATCGTCGATAAGCGAACCGTCAGGGCAGCGGCTGTCCCGGTGTCCACAGCATCGCCGCCATGCGGTCGAGCAGGATCGAGACCTGCGCGCGTGCGGCCTTGCCGTGCACCGGCAGTACGAGTGTGTCGCCCGCTTGCGCCCAGGCGAGCAGGGCGCGCGCGCCGCGTTCCTCCTCGTCGGCGTATTCCATCGCTTCGCCGGCGACGCCGGCCTGCTCCAGTGCGCCGCGCAGGACCGCGGCGACTTCGCCCGGCGCGCGACCGCGCATGAAGGCGGGCAGGTCCTTGAGCACGACGCGGTCGGGGCGGTAGCGCGCGGCGACGCGTGCGAGATCGCGGATGTCCTCGTCGTTGCGGTCGCCGGCCTGGCCAAGCAGCAGGCCGAAGCGGGCTTCGCGGGTGGCGACGCCGGTGACCTCGAGCAGGCCACGCAGGCCATCGGGGTTGTGCGCGTAGTCGAGCCAGGCCTCGATGCCGGCCAGCGACCAGCGCTGCAGCCGGCCCGGGTTGTCAGCGTGCGCGGAACCGAAGCGCGCAAGTACTTCGGCAATCGTCGCGGCGGGCACGCCGAGCGCGGTCGCTGCCAGCGATGCGGCGAGGATGTTGGCGATGTTGTAGCCCGCCGTGCCGCCGACGGTCAGCGGCATGTCCGCGATGTTGCCGAGATCCTGCGCGGTGCCGCCGATGCTCAGCACGACGCGGCCGTCGCGCATGCCGCAGGTCGCGCCTCCGCTGGCGCGATGCGCGACCAGCAGCGGGTGATCGTCGTCGAGCGCGAACCAGGCGATCGCTGTCTCGACGTCCGCGGCATGCGCGCGCAGGGTCGCATCGTCGGCGTTGAGGACGAGCAGTCCGCTGCGGTCGAGCACGCGCGCGACGGTGAGCTTCACCCGCGCGAGGTCGTCGAGGCCGTACACGCCGTAGGCGCCGTAGTGGTCGGCCGTGATGTTGGTGATCACGGCCGCCTGCGCACGCTGCGTCGCCAGGCCGCGGCGCAGGATGCCGCCGCGCGCGGTTTCGAGGACGGCGCATTGCACGTCGGGCTGGCGCAGCACTTCGCGTGCGCCGGCCGGGCCGGAGTAGTCGCCGGACGCGATCTGGCGGCCATCGACGAACAGGCCGTCGGTGCACGAATGGCCCGTGCTCCAGCCGTGCGCGCGCGCCATCGCGGCGAGCAGGCGCACGGTCGTGGTCTTGCCATTGGTGCCGGTCACCAGCGCGACCGGCACGTCGTGCAGCGAGGACCAGCGGATGCGCTCGGGCGGGGGCAGCGGGTCGAGCGGGACCGTGCGCGACCCGTTGCCTTCGCCGAGCGACAAGCGTTCGTCGTCGAGCAGGAAGGCGACGCGATGCTCGTGCGCGGCCGTCTCGAGCGCGAGCAGGGCGGGGTTCGCTTCCTCGGCGGCGAACAGGCGCAGCGTCACCATCGCCGCGTCTTCGTCCCATGCCGCTGGATGTCCCGGGGCATGGAGCCAGGCCATATCCGCATGCATGCATTCCCTTCTCCCGCCGGGAGAAGGTGCCCGAAGGGCGGATGAGGGAGAGTGCTGGCCCGTGCCTTCGTCGTTGCGATTCTCGAAATGAACTGCACGCCAAATCTCGGCCAGGACGTCTTCCGTCCGTGCCAACACATCGTCATTCCAGAAGCGCAGGGTGTGGATGCCCTGCGCCGCAACAAAGGCGTCGCGCCTTTCGTCGCGTGCCGCACGGTCGGCTTCGTTGTGTTGACCACCATCAAGTTCCACGGCCAATCCGGCTTCATGACAGTAGAAGTCGAGCACGTAGGGTCCGAGAGGATGCTGGCGGCGGAACTTTTTCCCATCCAGACGGCGGTCGCGAACGAACGACCAGATCAGGTGTTCCGCATTGGTGGATTCATGGCGCAGGGTGCGGATGAAGGCGCGGGTTTCCTCGTCGAAAGGCAGTTTCTTTCGGGCGGGGACTTCGGAGAGCGCGGAATCTGCCCTCATCCGCCCTTCGGGCACCTTCTCCCGGAGGGAGAAGGAAAGAAGCGTGGCCTCCCAGGCCCATTCGTTGACTTCGGTGGCAGTGAGCACGCAGTCGAGCCGGGCGGCGAGGGCGAGGGTCGCGCCGCCGGGATGGGCGTGGGCGAAGGTTTCCCGTTCAAGCCAGTCGAGGACCTTGCGCGCCTGCACGACGCGTTCGCGCCAGGCATCCAGCATCGCCGCGTCCACGGTCTCGTGCAGCGCTTCGAGCGCTGCTCCGGTGCCGGCGAAATACGGATTCGCGCCGAACAGGCGGCGCGAATCGGTGAACGATGTGGGGGTCGGGTCAACCTCCACGGAGGCGGCCCGATGCGTACGGATGTTTCATCGTTTGCATTCGGACTAGTCGTCGCCTTCGCGCGCGATGCTGATGCCGCGTTCGTCGCGGACCATGCCCTCCATCGCTGCGTGGATCGCCTCCTCGGCGGCCGGCTCGATCACCCGCGCTTCGGCGACGACGTCGCGCGCCGGACGCGATGGCGCTTCCGGCGTGCCCTCGGGGCGGAACTTGATGATCTGTTTCCACGAACGCACCAGGGTGTCGGCGAATACCAGCACCAGGTCGCCCGGGCGTCCCATCCTCAGCGCCGCGTCGATCGCTTCCTGCTCGTCCTCGATGCGCGTGATCTGCTCCTCGCTCACGCCATGCGAAAGCAATTCGGTGGAAATGATCCGCACCACGTCGCCCGGCTCGCGTCCGCGCAGCGAGTCGTCGCGGCGCACGAAGTAGTGGTCGAACCGGCCTGCGACCGCGCGCGCGATCTCGCGCAGGTCCTCGTCGCGGCGATCGCCGGGGCCGGCGATCACGACGATGCGCCGGCCGTTGACGTCGAGCCGCTGCGCGAGGTCGGCCATTACCCCGACCGCGTGCGCGTTGTGGCCATAGTCGAACAGCACCTTGAACGGATGCTCGTTGAACACGTTCATGCGCCCGGGCGCCTGGAAGAACGTGGTGTCGAACGTGCGCAGGCCCTGGCGGATCGCGTCGAGCTTGATGCCCAGCGAGAACGCCACCGACGCGGCCGTCATCGCATTGTGCACGTTGTGGAGGGCGCGGCCTTCGAGCGTCGCCGGTATCAGGTGCGTCCATAGCAAGGGAATGTGGCTGCCCTTGTCGTAGAAGGTGATCATCTGGCCGTTGACGCCGGCCTCGAGCGCGCAGGCGCGACCGCCGGCGCGGATGTGCTCGCGCACCAGCGCGTGCGCGGGGTTCATGGTCACGTAGCAGATCGTCTTGGCGTCGGTGTAGCCGGACATCTTCAGCACGTTCGGATCGTCGGCGTTGAGCACCGCGCATTCGGTCGCGACCTCGACGACGATGCGCTTGACCTCGGCGAGCTGTTCGAGGGTGTCGATCCCCTTCATGCCGAGGTGGTCGGACTGCACGTTGAGCACCGCGCCGACGTCGACGTGGCGCACCGCCATGCCGGCGCGCAGCAGGCCGCCGCGCGCGGTTTCCAGCACCGCGATGTCGATGTGCGGATCGGCCAGCACCATGCGTGCCGACACCGGCCCGGTCATGTCGCCCTCGACCGTGCGCTGGCCGTCGATGTAGACGCCGTCGGTGGTGGTCAGGCCCGGCGTGTAGCCGGCCATCTTGGTGATGTGGGCGAGCATGCGCGCGGTGGTGGTCTTGCCATTGGTGCCGGTGATCGCGGCGATCGGAACCCGGAACGGCGCGCCCGGCGGGAACAGCATGTCGACGACCGGACCGGCGGCGTCGCGCGGCGTGCCTTCGCTGGGCGCGACGTGCATGCGGAAGCCGGGCGCGGCGTTGACCTCGCAGATGCCACCACCAATCGTCTTGTAGCTTTCGGCGATGTTCGTCGAAAGGAAGTCCACGCCGCCGACGTCGAGGCCGATCGCCTTGATGGCGCGCACCGCCATGTCGCGGTTGTCGGGATGGATGATGTCGGTGACGTCGGTCGCGGTGCCGCCGGTGGAAAGGTTCGCGGTCGAGCGCAGGTACACGACCTCGTCGGGCTTGGGCACCGAGTCGGCGGTGTAGCCGACTCGGTCCATCATCATCTGCGCCTGCGCATCGAGCACGAGCCTCGTCAGCACCTTCTCGTGGCCGACACCGCGGCGCGGATCCTGGTTCACGATCTCGACGAGCTGGGCGATCGTGCGCAGGCCATCGCCGATCACGTGGCCCGGCGTGCGCCGCGTGGCCGCGACCAGTTCACCGTTGACCACGAGCAGGCGGTGGTCGTCGCCGGCGACGTAGGTCTCCACGATCACCGAGCGCGAATGTTCGTGCGCGGCGCGGAAGCCCTCGCGCACCGCTTCGTCGCCGCTGATGCCGATGGTGATGCCGCGGCCGTGGTTGCCGTTGTACGGCTTGGTCACCACCAGCCCGCCGAGCCGGCGTGCGGCACGCACTGCGCTTTCCTCGGACTGCACCAGGTCCTGCCGCGGCACCGGCAGGCCGAGCGCGCCGAGGATCTTGTTGGTCTCTTCCTTGTCGCTGGCCAGCTCGACCGCGATGTGCGGCGTCTTGCCGGTCACCGTGGCCTGGATGCGCTGCTGGTACTTGCCGTGGCCGAGCTGCACCAGCGACTGGTCGTTCATGCGCAGCCACGGAATCCCGCGCTGCTCGGCGGCCTTCACCAGCGAGCTCGTCGAAGGGCCCAACGCGCGCCGCTGCGCGTAGCGGATGAAGGCGTCGCGCGCCTGCGCCCAGTCCCAGTCCTCCGGCACGCTGCCTTCCGGCTGCAGCGCCTCCGGCAGCAGCGAGCAGAGCAGCTTGATCGCCAGCTCGCCCGCGGCCACGCCTTCCTCGCGCTGCGCGTATTCGTAGACGACCGAATACACGCCGGGGCGGTTGTCGGCGACGCTGCGGGTCTTGCCGAAGGTGACGTTCTCGCCGGCGACGTTCTGCAGCTCGATCGCGGTGTGCTCGAGCACGTGGCCGAGCCAGGTGCCCTCGCCCTCGCGCATGCGCCGCTCGAAGCCGCCCGGCTCGCGGTACGAGCAGCCGTGCTCGCGCAACCCCGGCAGCGCCGCGAGCAGGCCGTCGACGAAGGCCGGGCCGAGCTTGCCGGTGGGCCAGTTCTCCAGCTCGCCGAGGTCCAGCTCCAGCCGGATCACGGGGAAATGGGCGTACAGCGACGGGCCCTGGTAGATGGAGCGGTCGAGAATGCGCATGCGAGTCCCCTGGAAAGTCGCCGAAAGAAGGCCCATCCCCACGATGCTGCGGGCCGAGGATGCAACGCTTACTCCGACGGCGCGATTTGCGCAAGATGGGGCTACGGAGTCGGCGATTGAAGCCCCGTGATGCAGATGCGGTCAGTGTCCAACCACTTGACCCCTACTGCGGGGTTGCGGAGTCGCACGGCACAATGGTTCTGAGAGACCCAAGCAGGTGAGCACGTGTTTGTTTACATCGACGAATCGGGAAGCTTTGTAACACCTGCGCCAAGCGGGAGCTGGAATGTTGTGGGAGCGCTAGCGGCATCCGAACAAGGTAAGCGCGCGCTGTTCGACATACTGAAAGCTACAAAGCTGTCCATGAGGAAGAAGACTCTCGACGAAATCAAGCTCAAAGACTTTGACGAGGAGCAATTTGCAACATTCGTGCGCAAGCTCCAAAGCACTGAATGCATCCTGTTCCTCACAGTGCTTGATTCGGGTGGATTTGACTTGGCTGAGATAGAAGAACATCAGAGTAATCAGGTCGCTCGAATAGCTGAAAATCGGTCCAAGATGAAATTTGAAGAAGGGCGATTGTTGATAGACGACCTTGCCAATCGAGTTAGGAAGCTATCTCCTCAGCTATATGTCCAGTTGGTAGCGCATCTCGATATTTTGAGCCAAGTACTCCGCGGCACGACGCTCTACTTCTCCCAAAGAAGAGCGGCAACTTTGAGTCGGTTTCGCTGGAGGATTGACGAAAAGAATCCGCAGCGACCTAGCTTTGAGGAGGTTCTTACTTACTTTGCCCCGCCTTTGCTTCAGTCAAAATCGCTCAAAGACCCTATCGCAATGGTCGAGGGTTTTGACTACTCGCACTTCCAGCGATTTGAGTACGAACCAGGAACCTTTCCGCAGTACTTGCAAGAAGCGGTCGGACGAAAAATCGAAGGCGGTTTGAATCTCGGGAAGCTCTTGAATGAAGACAAGGCTTTCGTGTCTTCGCACTCAGAACCGGGAGTTCAGATCGTGGATTTGCTGGTGTCAGGTTTTCGACGCGTGCTGCGAGCAGGATTTGCCGACAACATCAAAATGGCCGAGCTAATTGGTGGATTGACGGTTCAGCATGAGCGCGGAAATTGGTCTGTCCATCCTGTAACGCTCGGCCGCCAGCAGTTCGCAAATTCCCATGTCAAAACAGTCATCGGCCGCGCAGATCGAAACTGCCGCAAGATGATGCATCGCCCTTAGGGCAGTAGCGTCATGTCGTAGCAGCGGATAGCTTCGCCCCACGCTCGACACCGCGGCGAGATCGTGTTCTCGACGATTGCCGCCGGAGCTTCCGGCTCTGGCACGAAGTTATCGCGCGTTGCCCAGCGCCCCCGCCGACGCCTCCCGCGTATGCAGGTTGAACGTCGCGCCCTCGACCAGGATATGCACCTTCAGCCCCAGCAGGCATACCGGCTGGGTCAGGCCGGCGTCGGCCATCGAGGAGAACGACATGCCGTCGGCGTCGACGATCGTCACCGCGCCGCTGCCCTCGACCTCGATCACGTTGTCCGGGTTGATGAAGGCGGCGGTGTCCTCGTCCAGTCCGATGCCGATCGCGAACGGGTTGTACGCGAGCGCTGCCACGAGGCGGCCGAGGCGGTCGCGCTGGCGGAAGTGCTGGTCGATGATGAAACGATTGGTCAGGCCCAGGCCCGGCGCGAGGCGCACGCTGCCTGCGCGCGGCGATGAGCCTTCCTTGCCGAACGCGATCATGTGCTCGGACAGGATGCTCGCGCCGGCGCTGGTGCCGGCCACGTGCACGCCGTGGGCGTTGCGCTCGCGGATCATCTTCGCTGCGGGCGTGCCGCCGAGGATGGTCGAGATGCGCAACTGGTTGCCGCCGGTGAAGAACACGCCGTTGGCTTTCTCGAGCCGGCGCAGGTAGTCGTCGCGGGCGCCGTCTTCGCGCGCGGCGAAGTCGATCGAGGTCACCTTGCCGGCGTCGAGGCGGTCGAACAGGTCCTCGTAGCGGCTGCCGGTGTCGGGTTTGCGGCTCGCGGTGGGGATCACCACGATGTCGGCGTTCTCGCCACCGCACAACTCCACGAATCGCCTGAGGATCCTGCGCCGGCTTTCCTTGTCTTCCGCGCCGCCGATCGGAATGATCCAGCCGCGCTGGCCGCCTTCGGGAATCCTGCTGGGCATCCGGGCCTCCTGGGCCGAGTTTCGATGGCGCGAACGCTACCACGGCCGGGGCTGCCCTGCCTGCGATGCGTTGCGTGGATCGAAAATCCGGCCACGCCTCGCGTGTTCCTTCGTATGATGGCGCGACTCCCCACGGTGGCGACCCATGCGGATCGTGACGTTCAACGCCAACGGCCTGCGCTCGGCGGCGAGCAAGGGTTTCTTCGACTGGTTCGCGGCGCAGAAGATCGACGCGCTGTGCGTGCAGGAGACCAAGGCCCAGGAACACCAGCTCGACGCGCCGGCCTTCCGGCCCAAGGGCTACCACGCGTATTTCCGCGACGCGAGCACGAAGAAGGGCTACAGCGGCGTGGCGATCTACGCCAAACGCGAGCCCGACGAGGTGATCACCGGCCTCGGTCGCGCCGATTTCGACGAGGAAGGCCGCTACATCGAGGCGCGCTTCGGCAACCTCAGCGTGGTCTCGATCTACGTGCCTTCGGGTTCGTCGGGCGAAGAACGCCAGCAGTTCAAGCTCCGGATCATGGAGTGGCTCAAGCCGATACTCGACGGCTTCCTCGCCAGCGGGCGCGACTATGTCCTCTGCGGCGACTGGAACATCGTGCGCGCGAAGAACGACATCAGGAACTGGGCCTCGAACCAGAAAAACTCGGGCTGCCTGCCGATCGAGCGCGCGTGGCTCAACGGCATGGTTGCGGACGCATGCGGCGACGGCACGCCCGCGCCCAAGACCGGCTGGATCGACACCTTCCGCGCGCTGAAACCTGAAGCGGTCGAGTACTCGTGGTGGTCGCAACGCGGAGCGGCGCGCGCGAACAACGTCGGCTGGCGGATCGATTACCAGTTCGCCACCCCGGGCCTGCTGAAGAAACTGAAGGCCTGCGCGATCCATCCCGAACCGCGCTTCTCGGACCACGCGCCCTATGTCGTGGACTACGCGCTGTGAATGAAGTCCCGATCGACCGGCCCGCGCCGACGGTCGGCTACACCCATCCGGCCGTGCTGAGGATGCTCTTCCTGGGCTACGGGTCGGGATTGCCTTTCCCGCTGGTGATCACGACGCTGTCGGCGCGCCTGCGCCAGGCCGGCATCGACCGCTCGACGATCGGTCTGTTCGTCCTCGTCGGGCTGGCGTATTCGCTGAAGTTCTTCTGGTCGCCGGTCGTGGACCGCTGCCGCCTGCCGCTGATCGGAGCGCTCGGGCAACGCCGTAGCTGGATGCTGCTCGCGCAGTGCGGCGTGATCGCCGGCCTGGTCGCGATGGCGCTGTGCGATCCGGCGCATGGCGCGCAGCAGATGGCGCTGCTGGCGACGCTGACGGCGTTCTGCGGCGCCACCCAGGACATCGCGGTGGACGCCTACCGCATCGAGTCGGCGGACGCCTCGCTGCAGGGCGCGACATCCGCGGCTTACCAGGTCGGCTATCAGTTGGCGACGATCTGCAGCGGCGCGGTCGCCCTGCTGGCGGCGAGCCATTTCGGCTGGACGTCGGCGTACTTGCTGATGACCGGACTGATGCTGGTCGCACCCGTCACCTCGCTGCTCATCTCCGAACCGACGCGCAGAATCGATCGCGGCGACGGCGTGGACCCGGCGCTGGTGCGGGCCACCATCGAACGTATGCGGCCTGCCACGCTGCTCATGGCGATCGTCGCGACGGCGGCGGTCGGCGCGGGGTTGCGCTTCGCGCTGCCTGCGAAGGACTCGACCCTTGTGATCGATGTGAGCTTCGGTGCGATCCTGCTAGTGGAGATCGTGCTGTTTGCGATGTTGCGGATCGCACTGTTTCGGCCTGCGCTGGAAAAGCTGACGGCTTCGGTCGTGCTGCCGCTCGTCGACTTCTTCGACCGCTTCGGCAAGCGCCTGGCGATTCCGATGCTGCTGCTGATCGTCCTCTACCGCCTCAACTACATGACGATGGGCGTGGCCGCGAACACGTTCTACCTCGACCTTGGCTACACGCTGGACCAGATCGCCTACGTGTCGAAGTTCTTCGGCGTCGCGCTCACGCTTGGCGGCGCGGTGCTGGCCGGCTGGCTGGTCAAGCGCATGGGCTTCCTGCAGACGATGCTGCTGGGACTGGTCCTGCTCGGAGCCGCGAACCTGTTCTACGGCTACATCGCCGGCTTCGGCGCGAAATCGGCGCCCGCCATCGGGTGGCTCGCCTCGGCGGTCGGCCTCGACAACGTCGCCAACGGCATCGCCGGCACGGCCTTCATCGCGTGGATGTCCTCGCTCACCAGCAAGCGGTACACGGCGACCCAGTACGCACTGTTCGGCACGCTCTGGAGCCTTCCCGCGAAGAGCCTGGCCAGCCAGTGGGGGCGGATCGTGGATGCGATCGGCTATCCGGCGTTTTTCGTCTACACCGCCCTCGTGGGCCTGCCGGCGCTGTTGCTGCTGCTTTGGTTGATGCGCGATCCGGTCGCGCGCGATCCCGCTCAGCGCGGCGCCGGATAGATCGCGCCGAGCACGCGCGGTCCGCGCGCGCCGGTTACCGAGGGCAGGTTGCCGGGTGCGTCGTGCAGGCGCGCGCGTGCGAGCCACGCAAAACCCGCGGCTTCGACGAAGTCCGGATCGAGTCCGAGCGCAGCGGTCGTATCGACGCGCACGTCCGGGAGCTGTGCGCGCAGCGCCTCCATCAACGCGGTGTTGTGCACGCCGCCGCCGCAGGCGTAGAGCTCGCGCGTTTCCGATGCGTTCGCGCGCAGCGCGTCGGCGATCGTGTGGGCGGAGAGCGCGAGCAGGGTCGCCTGCACGTCGGCGGAGGCGATGCCGGCCGGCATGCGCGCGTCCAGCCAGTCGAGGTTGAACACTTCGCGGCCGGTGCTCTTTGGCGGCGCGGCGGTGAAGTAGGGATCGTCGAGACAGCGTGCCAGCAGGTCGTGATCGACCGTTCCGCTGCGTGCCCAGGCGCCGCCCTCGTCGCGAGCGGCACCGTGCTGGCACAGCGCCCACGCATCGAGCAGGCAGTTCGCCGGGCCGGTGTCGAAGCCGAGCACTTCGCGGCCGGGAATCAGCAGGGTGAGGTTGCCGATGCCGCCGAGGTTGAGGATCGCGCGCGGGATTCCCGGATCGGCCAGCACGGCTGCGTGCAGCGCCGGCAGCAGCGGCGCGCCCTGGCCGCCGGCGGCGACATCGGCACGCCGGAAATCGGCGACGGTGGCTATGCCGGTACGCTCGGCGATCACGCTCGGATCGCCGATCTGCAGGGTGAAGGGGAAGGCGCCGTTCGGGCGATGGCAGACGGTCTGGCCATGCGAGCCGATCGCGGCGATCGCGGATCGGTCGATGCCGGCTTCCTGCAGCAACTGCAGCGCGGCTTTCGCGAAGCATTCGCCGATCTCGACGTCGAGACGACCATAGTCGTCGAGCAGGATCGATGCGCGGCTGCGCGCGAGTGCGACGACGCGCTCGCGCAGGTCCGCCGGATACGGATACGTCCTTGCCGCAACGACCCGAATGGAGCTTGCTGAACTTTCCCCCGCGGGAGCCGCGTCGGCAAACCAGCAGATCACCGCATCGATGCCATCCGCGCTCGTGCCAGAAATCAGTCCGAGATAAAGCGCTTCCTCAGCCACGCGACCGATGCATCTTGTGCGCCGAGGCCAGCATCTGCCGCTTCATGGCCTTCTTCACCGAAGCCGGCGCGTTGATCACGTTCTGCGCGACGGTCTCGTGGGTGAGGAATTGCATGCGGTTGAGCTGCGCCAGCGCGGTCGAGTTCTGGGTGTGGAAGCTGGCGAGCTCCGCGCCGGCCAACGGCTGCGGCTTGGGCATCGTGACCGACAGCGGGTTGTGGTAGACGCCGTCGATGCGGAACTCGTAGTGCAGGTGCGGGCCGGTGGCCATGCCGGTCATGCCGACGTAGCCGATCGTCGTGCCCTGGTCGACGTGCTGGCCGACGTGGTAATGGCCGAAGCGCGACATGTGGCCGTACAGCGTGGTGTAGCCGCGGCCGTGGTCGAGGATGATGCAGTTGCCGTAGCCGCCCTTCCAGCCTTCGAAGATCAGCTTGGCGTCGCCCGAAGCAACGATCGGCGTGCCCGAGGGCGCTGCGTAGTCGACGCCGGTGTGCGCGCGCATGTAGCCGAGGATCGGATGCATGCGACCGACGAGGGTGAAGCCCGAGGAGATGCGGGTGAACTCGACCGGCGTGCGCATGAAGCTCTTCTTCAGCGGCGTGCCATCCTGGTCGACGTATTCCGCCTTGCCGTTGGGGTGGGTGTAGCGATAGGCGAAGTAGCGCTTGCCGTTGTTGTCGAAACTGGCGGCGACGATGTCGCCGGTGCGCACGCGCTGGCCATCGCGCCAGTAGTCCTCGTACACGACCTGGAAGCTGTCGCCCGGCTGCAGGTCCTGCGCCATGTCGATGTCGTAGGAAAAGATCTTCGCCATCTGGATGACCGAGGCATCGCTCAGACCCGCCTTCTCGCCGGCGCTGAACAGCGAGCCGGCGATCACGCCGCTGGTGGATTCGAGGCGACGCTCGAGCGGACGATGGATCGTGCTGCTGCGGATCGTGTCGTCTTTCAGTTGCAGCTCGACGCGCGTGGAGTCGTCCTTGTCGTAGCGCAGGCCGCGCAGCGTGCCGGGCGTGGGAATGTCGAACGCGAGCTGGTCGCCGTCGTGCAGGTGCGCGAGCACTGCCTTCGCGCCGGGTTGCGCCAACACGCGCTGCCTGGTGGCGGCCGGGAGGTTGAAGTCGGCAAACAGCGAATCGAGGTTCTGGCCCTTGCGCACCCGCACGAGCTGCCAGTTGTCGATCGCTGCGGGAGGCTGCGATTTCGGCAGCGCCGGAAGGTTGAGGGTGAAGGTCGCGCGCGTCGCCTTGGGCGCGTGCAGCGCGTTGCTGAATCCGGGAACGATGCCGACGACCAGCGCGCCCATGGTGGCGAACATGCTGGCGAGCATCCAGTGTTCGCGCGACCAGCGACCGCGAAAGTCCTCGCTGCCCGCGGCGTCCAGGCGCTTGAACCAGGATTTCTTGGCGGGGCGGATGGAGACTGCGCTATCGTGCGGGGTCGCGTCGACGCGCGACTGGAGATCGTGTTCCATTCGGGGCCCTCCGGGGCTCTTCTCAAATTGCGCGCACCATAAATTGCATGAAAGAAGTACGTCAAGTGCTTGTTGCAATTGGCTTTTTTGCTCTGCAACAATTAACTTCACTTTAACGTAACATTGCGCTTCCATCGCCCAATGGCGTGCGTATACAGGGTTTAGCAACAAAAACAGGACGACGATGAGCGACTTTCAATCAAGCCTCGACCTGATTGCGCGCGGCGCATCCGACATCCTCAAGCGCGAGGAGCTGGAAGCGCGGTTGAAACTCGGGAGGCCGCTGCGGGTGAAGGCCGGATTCGATCCCACGGCGCCGGACCTGCACATCGGCCACACAGTCTTGCTCAACAAGATGCGCCAGTTCCAGGACCTCGGTCACACCGTGATCTTCCTGATCGGCGACTTCACCGGAATGATCGGCGATCCGACCGGCAAGAACGTCACCCGCAAGCCGCTCACGCGCGCCGACGTGGAAGCGAATGCGCGCACCTATGCCGAACAGGTGTTCAAGGTGCTCGATCGCCAGAAGACCGAGTTGCGCTTCAATTCCGAGTGGTTCGACGCGATGAGCGCGGCGGACATGATCCGGCTCGCGGCGTCGCATACCGTCGCACGCATGCTCGAGCGTGACGATTTCGCCAAGCGCTATGCATCGCAGCAACCCATCGCGATCCACGAGTTCCTGTATCCGCTCGTGCAGGGTTACGACTCGGTCGCGCTCGAGGCCGACGTCGAACTCGGCGGCACCGACCAGCGCTTCAACCTGCTGATGGGTCGCGCCCTGCAGGAGCAGGCCGGCAAGCCGCCGCAGATCGTGCTGACGATGCCGTTGCTCGAAGGCCTCGACGGCGTGCAGAAGATGAGCAAGTCGCTCGGCAACTACATCGGCATCAACGAGCCGGCGATCGACATCGTCACCAAGACGATGAAGATCGGCGACGAGCTGATGTGGCGATGGTTCGAGCTGCTCAGCTTCGAGGTGTCGATGGCCGAGCTGGCGCGCATGCGCGCGGACGTCGCGTCGGGCCAGCTCAATCCGCGCGACGCGAAGCTGCGTTTGGCGCGCGAGCTGGCGGCGCGCTTCCACGACGAGGCGGCGGCGGAACAGGCGGTCGCAGGATGGCATGCGGTGGTGCGCGGCGAAGGCGACACCTCGTTGCTGCCGCTGCACGAGATCGCAGTGCCTGGTGAAGGGCTGCGCATCGCACCGCTGCTGGTCGCCGCGGGGCTGGCGCCGAGCAATGGCGAGGCAATGCGCAAGCTCAGGGAGCGCGCGGTGCGCATCGATGGCGAGGTGTTCGAGGATGCGCAGCGCGTGTTCGCTCCGGGCTTCGAAGGCGTGCTGCAGATCGGCAGGCGCAGCTTCGCGCGCGTGCACCTTCGCAACGCGTCGTCCTGAACCTCGCCAACGCTGGCGGATCGGCCCTTTCCGTCATGTTGCAATGCGGGGTGTTGACGTTCTTGAATTGGGCTGTATGATGTGCGGCTCGCTGACGCGAAAGGCTCAGCATCTGCTTACCCCGAGGGGGAAGCGGGACAGGTCGACAGGCCTGCGATCTTTGACAGTGTGCGCAGGAAACTTGTGCGG
>DASXKN010000008.1:0-80838 GCA_036496805.1 Lysobacteraceae bacterium | reverse complement strand
CCGCGACCCTCCACCCTCTCCCTGGCGACCATAGCCCTGTGGCACCACCCGATCCCATCCCGAACTCGGCAGTGAAACGCAGGCGCGCCAATGGTAGTGTGGCTCAAGCCATGCAAGAGTAGGTCATCGCCAGGGTCTTTTTGAAAAGCAAACGCCACCTCCACCCGGGGGTGGCGTTTGTCTTTGTAGCCACCGCAGGTGGCTGCAACAGGTCATCGCCAGGGTCTTTTTGAAAAAGCAAACGCCACCTCCAACCGAGGGTGGCGTTTGTCTTTGTAGCCACCGCAGGTGGCTGCAACAGGTCATCGCCTGGTTTGTGCGAAAGCAAAAAGCCGGCCTCGAAAGGGACCGGCCTTTTGCTTTGCCCATCAACGGCCCGGTTAACGGCTGCCGATTCTTCCAACGGTGTTGGACGGCTCCGACGGGCCGCGCAACTTGCGAGTGCTCTGCGACTCGCTATCGGTCCGCGTCAGCCACCAACTGGCGCCGCCGTACGTGCCGCGATCCTTCGCTCACTTGCCGTTGTAGGGCTGCGGCTTAGCGCCGACCACCTTGCCGATCTTGGCGTCGGACGCGACCAGCAGGTCCACGTCGCGATCGAACTGGAGCGTGCCGTCCACCGTCGCGCCCGACGCGATCACGATGCGGGGCTTGCGCGAAACGTGGACGAAGAAGCCGTGCGGCTTTTCGACGTGCAGACCCGTGCGCACGATGGAGCCGCTGCCGATGGTCACATCGCCATCGACAGTGTCGATGCCGCCGTCGACGTTGGCATGGTCGAGCTTGATCGTGCCGTTGACGTTCTCCAGCCTGCCGCCGACATGGCTTCCGGACGCCAGTTCCAGGCTGCCGTTGACCGTGGCCGCGCTGCGCACTACCTCCGCCGCGGACTCGATCTGGATCCCTCCGTTGACGGTCTCCAGCGAGTTCGCGTGCGCATGCGGCCCGAGGTCGATTTCGCCATTGACGGTTTCCGCGCTGGCCACGGTCGCGTCGTGACCGATTTCGATGCTGCCGTTGACCGTGCTCGCGTTGCCGACGTGCGAACCAGCCTGCACATCGACGCTGCCGTTGACCTTGTCGAGTCCATTGCCGGCGTCGCAACCGGTGATGAGCAACAGGCTCAGGGCGATGGCGGACAGCGGCGCTGCGATACGCATGGCGATTCCTCGATTCGGTGATGGGGCGGGTAAGGTCCGGAACGCAGGAAGAATCCGCTTTCCAGACGTTCGATGCCGGAGCGCGGCCAAGGGTTTAGCGATGCTCCGTTACACTATCCACGCGACCACCTTGCGCTGCCGACGAGTTCTCCCGTGAGTGCCGAAAGTCACCGACCGAAACCGGTCCTGCTGTTGATCCTCGACGGCTGGGGCCATCGCGAACAGGCGAATGCGCCCGACGATGCGATCGCACAGGCGCGGGCGCCGAACTGGCGACGGTTGCTTGCCGAATGTCCGCACGCGCTGGTGCACACCGAAGGCCGGTTCGTCGGTCTCCCCGACGGCCAGATGGGCAATTCCGAAGTCGGGCACATGAACATCGGCGCCGGTCGCATCGTCTACCAGGATCTCACCCGGATCGATGCGGCGATCGAGGACGGTTCGTTCTTCGCCAACACCGAGTTGTGCGCGGCCTGCGACGCGGCGAAATCGAACGACGGCACGCTGCACGTGTTCGGCCTGCTCTCGCCCGGCGGCGTGCACAGCCACGAGGCGCACATCTTCGCGATGCTCGATCTCGCGAAGCGCCGCGGGGTGTCGCGCGTCGCCGTGCACGCCTTCCTCGACGGCCGCGACACCCCGCCGCGCTCGGCCGAGCCGAGCCTGCGTGCGCTGGAAGACGTATGCGCGAAGCTCGGCAACGCGCGCATCGCCAGCGTCAGCGGTCGCTATTACGCGATGGACCGCGACCAGCGCTGGGATCGCGTCGAGAAGGCCTGGTCGGCGATCGCCGAGGCCAGCGCCGAATTCACCGCGCCCGATGCGCGGCACGCACTCGCGGAGGCTTATGCACGCGGCGAGAACGACGAGTTCGTCAAGCCCACCGTGATCGCCGGCAGTGCGCCGATGCGCGACGGCGACGCCGTGGTGTTCATGAACTTCCGCGCCGATCGCGCCCGCGAGATCAGCGCCTGCTTCGTGCGCGAGGACTTCAAGGGTTTCGTCCGTCCGCGCCCGATCGCATTGTCGCGCTACGTCTGCCTGACCGAGTACGACGCCAGCCTGGCTGCGCCGGTCGCGTACCTGCCCGAGGACCTGCGCGACACCTTCGGCGAGGTGCTCGCCGCGCATGGAATGACGCAGCTGCGCATCGCCGAGACCGAGAAGTACGCGCACGTCACCTTCTTCTTCAACGGTGGCGTCGAGGCGCCGGCCGCAGGCGAGGAGCGCATCATGGTTCCCTCGCCGAAGGTCGCTACCTACGACCTGCAGCCGCAGATGAGCCTGCCCGAGTTGACGGCGAAGCTGTGCGACGCGATCCGTTCGCGCCGCTTCGATGCTATCGTCTGCAACATCGCCAACCCCGACATGGTCGGCCATACCGGCATCCTCGAAGCGGCGATCCAGGCCGCCGAGGCGGTGGACGTCGCGCTCGGCGCGATCCGCGCCGCGCTTGAAGACGTGGGTGGCGAGATGATCGTCACCGCCGACCACGGCAACCTCGAACAGATGTGCGATCCCGTCAGCGGACAACCGCACACCGCGCACACCGTCGGCCCGGTCGATTGCGTCTATTTCGGCCGCAAGGCCAGCCTGCGCGAAGGCGGTGCGCTACGCGACCTTGCGCCGACCCTGCTGCAGCTGCTTGGCCTGCCGCAGCCTGCGGCGATGACCGGGCAGTCGCTGGTGCGCCTGGCGTGAAGCGATGGCGATCGCTGGCGGCGATGTCGCTGGTCCTGGCCTGCGCGACCATCGCCGCCGCGCCATCCCGTCGCAATGACACCGTGGCCGCCGAACAGGCGGCCGCGAAAACAAGACACGAAACCGCCGAACAGGCGGCCGCGAAAACAAGACACGAAACCGCCGAGCAGGCAGCCGCGAAAGCGAAATACGAAGCCGCCCGCGAGGCGGACACGAAGGCCAAGGCCGAAGCTGCCGCCGGCAAGGCCACGGCCGAGAACCAGTTGCAGGACCTGCGCGCTCAGCTTGATGCGCTGGCGCAACAACAGCACGAGATCGAAGGTGAACGCAGCGACGCCAGCAAGGCCTTGCGCACCGCCGACACCGGCGTCGGCACGGCGACGCGCGCACTGCACGACACCGAGGCGGCAATTGCCGCGCAGCAGTCGAAGCTCGCCGACCTGGAAGCGCAGCAGGGAGTCCTGAAGAAGAAACTCTCCGGGCAACGCGCCGAACTCGCGGCGCTGGTGCGCTCGGCCTATGCGCTCGGTGGCGACGAACAGCTCAAACTGCTGCTCGCGCAGGATCGCGTCGTCGACCTCGCACGGGCACTCCAGTACCACCACTACCTCGAAGCCGATCGCCTGCGCCGCATCCACGCGCTCACCGACCAGCTGCGCATCCTCGCCGACCTCTCGAAGCAGGTCGATGCGCAGCGCGCCGAACTGGCGGCGTCGCGGCAGGAGCAGGCCGCGAAGCTCGCCGCCGTGCAATCGCAGCGCGCGCAGCGCGGCAAGCTGGTCGCCTCGCTCGATGCCGGCTACCACGATCGCGCCGCGCGCATGCAGGCGCTCGGCCGCGACGCCGATTCGCTCGAGAACCTGGTGAAAAAGCTCACGGTGGTGATGGCGCGCACGCCACCGCCACCACCGCTCCCGCCTCCGCCGACGCACATCATCGTCGCCACGCCGCACCATCAGCAGCAGGCCGTGGCCATGGTGACGCCGAGCCACCCGCCGCCGGTCGTCGTGCCCTTCAATGGCACGCCCGGCCATTTCGCGTGGCCGATCGAAGGTCGCATGCTCTCAAGCTTCGGTGGCGACAGCAGCGGCCTGCTGATTGCCGGCTCGGCGGGCGAGGAAGTCCACGCCGTGGCCGATGGCCGCGTCGCTTTCGCGAACTGGCTCAAGGGCTACGGCCTGCTGGTCATCGTCGACCACGGGCATGGCGTGATGAGCCTGTACGCCAACAACGACGCCCTGCTGAAGAACGCCGGCGACACCGTCCAGGCGGGCGAGGCGCTCGCCACCGTCGGCAGTTCCGGCGGGCAGGGCCGCAACGCCCTGTATTTCGAGATCCGCCAGAACGGCAAGGCGGTCGACCCGCGCGCCTGGTTGCGGCCACGCTGAATGCCCGCGAGGGGACGGAACGAAACATCCCTTTACCGGGTCGAACGTACGATGGATTTCCCTTCCGGCAATGCGATGATGGCGACATGAATTTCGCAATCCGAACGACCTTGCGCTCGTCCCTGCTGGCCTTGCTGCTGGCGGCGCCCATGGCCTTGGCACAGGGCGTCGCGCCTGCAGGCGCAGCGCAACCGGCCGCGCCGAGCGCCGACGAAATCCAGCAGGCCAAGGCCGCCGCGACCCAGGCCGGCCTGGCCGATCGCGATGGCAACGTGCCGCTCGAGGAGATCCAGCGCTACGTCGCCGTCTACCGCGCCGTCAAGGAAGCCTACGTCGACAAGATCACCGATCGCCGCCTGATGCAGGCCTCGGTGCGCGGCCTGCTCACCAACCTCGATCCGCACAGCGCCTACCTCGACAAGCAGGAGTCGCAGCAGCTCGACGAGGACACCAACGGCGCCTACCAGGGCATCGGCATCGAGGTGATGCAGTTGCCCGACCGCAGCCTGCGCGTGATCGCGCCGATTCCCGGCTCGCCCGCCGCGCGCGCAGGCCTGCTGGCCGGCGACATCATCATCGAGATCGACGGAAAACCGATCGAAGCCGACAACGCCGACGGCGCGACCCTCGGCCTGCGCGGACCTCCGGGCAGCACGGTCAAGCTCAGCGTGGCGCGCGACGGCGTCAACGGACCGATGACGATCTTCGTCAAGCGCGGCACCGTGAAGATCCAGAGCGTGACCTCGCGCCTGCTCGAACCCGGCTACGGCTATGTGCGCCTGAGCGAATTCCAGGCCGACACCGCCACCGCGATGACCGCGCAGGTCGCCGACCTTGTGACCCAGAACCATGGTCCGCTGCATGGACTCGTGCTCGACCTGCGCAGCAATCCCGGCGGCCTGCTCAACGCCGCGGTCGAGGCGGCGGATGCTTTTCTCGACAGCGGCACGATCGTCTCCACCAAGGGCCGCCTGAGCTATTCGAACGCCACCTTCACCGCCAGCCCCGGCGACGTGCTGCACGGCGCGCCGATCGTCGTGCTGGTCGACGGCGGCACCGCCAGCGCCTCGGAAGTGCTGACCGGCGCCTTGCAGGACAACCACCGCGCCGAAGTCGTCGGTAGCCGCACCTTCGGCAAGGGCTCGGTGCAGACCGTCATCCCGCTCGACAACGGCGACTCGATCAAGCTCACCACCGCGCGCTACTACACGCCCAGCGGCAAGTCGATCCAGGCGCGCGGCATCCATCCCGACCTCGTGCTCAATCCGAGCGCGAAGAGCGAGCTCGACGCCACCGGCGGCGACAACACCCGCGAGCGCGACCTGCCCGGCCACCTCGCCAGCAGCAGCGACGCCGGCGACGAGGACGAAGGCGGCGACGCGGTCGTGTTCGCCGACAACTACGCGATCGCCGAAGGCCTGAAGGCGCTCAAGCGCCTGCCGCGCGCGACGATGGCGAAGGCGGCGACGGACGCGAGCGTGCATTGACGGCGCCGAAAAGCTGCGCTGGCCGGTCTGCCAGGCTCGCGGACAACAAGCGTTCTCGCGTAGATCCCGACCGGCTCGAATCCGGCGAACACCTGCTGCGCCTCGGTGAGACCGGCCAGGGAACCATCCTCGCAGACGGCGCCGGCTCAGTTCCGGCAGAGCGCCGTGATGCTTGCCGGAAAAGTTTCCGAATAGGCGATTATTTGTTCGTAGGTCATGCCCGTGATTCTTGGGCCAATCGGGCCAGCCACGGCGTCCTTGTTGCCCGACTCTTGCGCCCGTTTTCGCTGATCGGCAATTTGTATGCGCATCAGGGCGGATGACAACAGGCAATTTTCGCGATTTGAAAGGCCATGCCGAATGGCTTGCAGGGAGGAAGTGGTGGTTTCATCCGTGGAGCCATCAATCCTGGCGCCAGCGGCGGGCCGACTTGCTCCGGAAGAAATCTGGTAGTCCGCCGCGCCCATGCCCGATTCATTGAATCTGATGTCGATCGGATATTCCTGGCCCTGGCACAGGACGATCCATTTTTCCCGCCAGACCCGCGATCCCGGTGTTCCCTCCGGTAGAGCGACCACGTAGGGCTTGTAGGAATCGAACTTTCTGCAGCCAAGAGTCGCTGCCTTGCTCACGACTCCCATCATGGTGTCCTGAATCAATTGAGCATTTGCAAGGCTTCCCTTTTGGAGAGTCCCGGACGGGAGATCCTTGGTGATTTCTTCGCCCGCGTACGAAACGGATGAAAGGACTGTCACGGCTATGACGGCTGGCAGAAATTTACGCATGGGCTGTCCTTGGAGTTTGGGTTCACCGCGTCTTCGACGGCATCGGAAACGGCGTGACCACCGCTTTGCCGCTGGCGGCGTCGCGGATGCGGGCGGCGCCGCGGCGCTCGACTTCCTCCACGCGCAGGATCGACTGCATCGGCAGGTGCAGCTTCTTCGTCGCGCCGAATTCGTCGCGCAGGCGTTCCTCGGTCGGATCGACGACCACGCCTTCGCCGACGTCGAAGACCAGCTCCGACACTTCGGTGAATCCCCACAGCTCGCTGCTCGCGACCTTGCGCGCGTACAGCTCGTAGATGCGGCCGGCGCTGAGGAAGCTGATCTTGTAGAGCTTGCGGGTCGACATGGCGGTGAGTGTACGCAAGGAGCGGTCGTCGACGAACGACGGGCGCGTCGCTCAGGGATTGGGCAGCAGCAGGCGGCGGCCGTGCGCGTCGATTTCCGCGCCATCGCGGCGGATGCGCACGAGCACGATGCCCTCGCCCAGGCGCGCGCCTTCGCCCACGCGCTGGCCGTCGACGATCATGAAGCGTTGCGCCGGGTCGTCGGCGTAGACGTGCATCGTGACCTTGAGCGCGGGCAGCCCGGCACGTTCGGATGCGGCCAGGTTGGAGACTGGCAGCAGGCCCGGCTCATTGGCGGCTGGCGACGTTGATGCGACGGAAGGCGCGACGGCGGGCGCGGGAGGCGATCCGGCGAACGAGGGCAGCGACGCGGCCTGCTTCGCGGCGGTTGTGAGCGCAGCCGCGGAGGCATCGCGCGCTTTCGCCATCCCGGGTGGCGGTGAGGTGCGCGGCGCAATCGCTGTGGGGGATGCATCCGGCGCGGCGATGCCATGCGCGTTCATGGCGATCGGGGGAACGGCGGTCGCGATCGTGGTGGCGGCCGGAGCGGATGTCGCAGGCTTTGCCGTGGCGGGAGCGGGCGAGGCTTCGTCATGCGGCGTGGGTGCCGCGGCCACCGGTTTCGCGGCCTTTGCCGGCAATGCCGCTGGCGCGACGGCGGCGGCGACCGGCGCATGCGATCGTCCCAGCACCCACCATCCCGCCAGTGCGAGCGCGGAAAGCGCCAGGACGACGCCGACGATCGCGCCCGTGGATCGCCTCGAAGGTGCGGATGGCGCATGCATCACCGGCATCGACGCCAGCACGTCCGGAGCCTGGCCGAGCCGGCGTTCGGCCTCGGACTTGCGCAGCGCTTCGAGGATCAGCGACATGGCGTCAGGCTACTCCGCCAGCTTGCGCAGGTGCGGGCCGTCGCGATCGGCCGCGAGCAGGGCGAACAGCGTCTCGGGTCCGACCACGCCGTCGGGATGCAGTCCGAAGGCGCGCTGCTTTTCGCGTACCGCGGCGACCAGGGCATCATCGTAGGGCCCTGCTTTCGGCGATGAAGCGGCCGAAGCGCCCGGCATCGACAGGCGCTGGCGCAACCAATCGACACCCGCACCGGTGTCGCCACGCTTGATCGGCAAAACCAACCCGGAGGGCCCGCGAGCGATCATCGCGTAGCCATCGATTGTGTTCTCGAGAGCGGCACGAGGCGCCACGAAGCTGTCGCCGTCGAGCTGCAGCAGGACCTGGGTCGAGCCCAGGCCGAGCAGCACGGCCCACGCCGGGCGCGTGCCCGCGTGCAGCCGCAGCAGCAGCGGGCGATCGAACTGCGCGAGCAGGCTCAGTCGCTGCTTGCCGCTGGCGCAGAACAGACCGGGTGTCTTCGGCGTGGGACAGGGCGATGCGGTCGCGTCGGCGATCTCGTCGGGGCGGATCGACCACAGCGCCAGCAGCGAACTCCACGCAGCATTGATGTCGCCGTGGCTCGCGTCCAGACGTCGGGCGAAGGCTGATGCATCGAGCGAGGCGGGTGTCGCGACCGTCGCCGTGCCGTCCGGGTGCGCGCCCGCGGCTTCCGCGCCTGCCGCACCATGGGTGACGGCCTGTACGGCCTTTGCCACGGAGGGCGTTCGCGGAGCGCGGACTGCTGCAGCCGTGGTTGCGGTCGGTCGGGCGGACGCACCCGGTTTTGGCCGCCAGCGATTCGCCATGCCGATGCCGACCGCGACCAGTACAGCGATGGCCAGCGCCGCCACGCCGGCCGGCAGCCATCCGCGCACCCGCACGCGCGGAGCCATCACTTCCTTCGCGGCCTGGTCGAGCAGGCCCTCGCCGATCGTGCGTTCGCCGCGCGCGTAGCCGGCCAGAAGGGCACGTTCGGCGATGACGTTGAGCAGGCGGGGAATGCCGCCCGCGTGCCGATGCAGGCGTCGCGCCGCGCCGCGCGCGAACGGGAAAGCGCCGCCGCCAGCCACCGCCCAGCGGTGGCGCAGGTAGGCCTCGCTCTCGTCGGCGTCGAGCGGGTCGAGGTGGTAGCGCGCGGTGATGCGCTGTGCGAGCTGGCGCAGGTCGGGTCGCGCCAGCATGTCGCGCAGTTCGGGCTGGCCGAGCAGGATGATCTGCAGCAGCTTCTGCGTCGCCGTCTCGAGGTTGGTCAGCAGGCGTACCTGTTCCAGGGCGGCTGCCGACAGGTTCTGCGCCTCGTCGATGATCAGAACCACCCGCAGCCCGCCCGCGTGCGCCGCGAGCAGGTGCGCATTGAGCGCGTCGACCAGCGCCTTGAGGTTGCCGCGCCGGCCATCGAGGTCCAGGTGCAGCTCCTCGCAGATCGCCTCCAGCAGTTCCACCGGCGAGAGCAGCGGGTTGAGCACCAGCGCCACCCGTACGTTCGCCGGTAGCTGTTCGAGCAGCAGGCGGCTGAGCGTGGTCTTGCCGGTCCCGACCTCGCCGGTGAGCTGCACGAAACCGCTGCCCCCGCCCTGGCCAATGCCATAGAGCAGGTGCGCCAGCGCATCGCGGTGGCGTTCGGACAGGAAGACGAAGCGCGGGTCGGGGGTGATCGAGAACGGCGGCTCCCGCAGGCCGTAGTGATCCAGGTACATGGTTGCCGGCAAGGGCCGGAGCGCGCGGTCGGGTCGAAAGGGTAGCTTGCGCAACGCCCCTTCCATGTTAGATATTGGTTAAGGCATAATGCCGCGGCGTGGATGTACGGTGCGGTATGTTGCGCGGTCGCGAATCCCGACCGCAGGGCCTTGTGAACGCGACCCCGTACAGCGGGTTCAACCCTTCCGGATTCGATCATTCCAACGAGAGACAGACATGCGCAAATCCAACTCCGTGACGATTTCCTCCTTGGCGGTTGCGGTCGTGGCCGCGCTGGCCTGCGGCCAGGCGATGGCCTCCGGCTTCCAGATCCGCGAGGACAGCATCGATGCGATGAGCCGCTCGCATGCTGGCTCCGCGTCCGACTGGGGCGATGCCGCGGTGGTCGCCAACAACCCGGCCGCCATGTCGCTGTTCGACAAGAACACCTTCCAGACCGACCTGACCGCGATCGACCTGCACGGGCAGTTCAGCGGCGCCGGCGAGGACCTGCTGGGCAACCCGCTGACCGGCGGCAATGGCGGCGACCTGGGCGACACCACGCCGGTCCCGGCCTTCGACGTCATCTTCCCGTTCGGCAACGGCTTCACCCTGGGCGCTTCGGTCACCGCACCGTTCGGCCTGAAGACCCAGTACGACCCGGACTGGATCGGCCGCTACGAGGCGATCAAGTCGGAACTGAAGACCGTCGACCTCACCTTCGCCGGCTCGTACAAGTTCAACGACATGTTCTCGGCGGGCCTGAGCATCATTTCCCAGCGCGCCGATGCCGAGCTGAGCAACGCGGTCGACTTCGGCACCCTGCTGTACGTCAACGGCGGCGGCCCGCTGGGCTTCACCCCGCAGTCGGCTGACGGTTTCGCGCGCATCAAGGGCAACGACACGAGCTGGGGCTGGGACGTGGGCTTCCTGTTCCGCCCGACCCCGAACACCAACATCGGCCTGAACTACCGTTCGAAGATCGACCACGACATCAACGGCCACGCCGATTTCGACGTGCCCTCGAACGTGCAGGCAGTCCTGGCGCTGAACCCGGCAACGGCCAGCCTGTTCCAGAACACCGGCGCCAATGCCAGCATCAGCACGCCCAGCGTGGTGACCTTGAGCCTGTCGCAGAAGCTCAGCAGCACCTTCACCATCTCGGCCGACATCGAGCGCACCAACTGGGGCGTGCTGAAGAACCTGGTGGTGAATTTCGACAACCCCGCCCAGCCGCCGTCGGTCGAAGTCTTCGACTGGAAGGATTCCACCGAGTTCGCGATCGGCGCCGACTGGCAGTTCGATCCGCACTGGGTGCTCCGCGCCGGTTACGCGCACGACGAGACCCCGACCAGCAACGCCACCCGCGACCCGCGCCTGCCCGACAACAACCGCAACCTGTACTCGCTGGGCCTGGGCTGGATGCCGAACGACAACGTCGAATGGAACATCGGCTTCAGCCACATCGCGATCGACAAGCCGAGCATCTTCAACATCAACCTGAACAACGGTTCGGTGCTCGCCGGTACCTACACGAATGCCGATGCGAACCTGTACGGCGTTTCGGCGACGTTCCACTTCTAAGCGGATCAGTCGCACCGGGAAACGAGAAACCCCGCTTCGGCGGGGTTTCTTTTTGTCCGCTGCCTTCGGGGCCGGCTATTCGCCGAGGGTGAGCAGCGATGCGTTGCCGCCCGCAGCCGTGGTGTTGACCGTCAGCGTGCGCTCGGTGACGAAGCGTGTGAGGTAGTGCGGGCCGCCAGCTTTCGGACCGGTGCCTGAAAGGCCCTCGCCGCCGAACGGCTGCACACCCACGACCGCGCCGATCATGTTGCGGTTGACGTAGCAGTTGCCGGCCTTCACCCGCGAGCTGATCCGCTCGACGGTGGCGTCGATGCGCGAGTGGATGCCGAGCGTGAGCCCGTAGCCGGTCGCGTTGATCGCGTCGATGACCTTGTCGAGGTCGGCGGCGGCGTAGCGGACCACGTGCAGCACCGGGCCGAACACCTCGCCGCGCAACGGGTCGAGCGAAGCGAGCTCGTAGGCGCGCGGCGCGAAGAAGGTGCCGTTCGCCGCGCTGTCGGACAGCGCCACCTTGCGGATCAGTTTCGCCTCGCGATCCATCCGCGCCGCGTGTTCCTCGAGGGCCTTCAGGGCATCGGCGTCGATCACCGGGCCGATGTCGACGCCCGGCTGCGAGGGGTCGCCGACCACCAGGGTGTCCATCGCGCCTGCGAGCATCGCGATCACCTTGTCGGCGATGTCTTCCTGCACGAGCAGCACGCGCGCGGCCGAGCAGCGCTGGCCGGCGGAGCCGAACGCCGAGGCGACCACGTCCTTGACGAGCTGTTCGGGCAGGGCCGAGGAGTCGGCGATCATCGCGTTCTGGCCGCCGGTCTCGGCGATCAGCGCCGCGATCGGGCCGTCGCGGCCGGCGAGCGCACGATTGATCGCACGCGCGGTCGCGGTCGAGCCGGTGAAGGCGACGCCGGATACCCGCGCGTCGCGGGTCAGTGCCGCGCCGACGCTGGCGCCGTCGCCGGGCAGGAATTGCAGGACCGCCGCCGGCACGCCGGCTTCGTGCAGCAGCCGGGTCGCCGCGTAGCCGATCAGGTTGGTCTGTTCGGCGGGCTTGGCGATGACGGCATTGCCGGTCACCAGCGCAGCTGCGACCTGGCCGACGAAGATCGCGAGCGGGAAGTTCCATGGGCTGATACAGACGAACACACCTCGCCCGTGCAAGGTCATTGCGTTGGATTCGCCGGTCGGGCCGGGCAGGTTCAGCGGATCGGCGAGGGTCGCGCGCGCCTGCTGCGCGTAGTAGCGCAGGAAGTCCACCGCCTCGCGCACCTCCGCGACGGCATCGCCCATCGTCTTGCCGGCTTCGCGCATGCACATCGCGATGAAGTCGGCATTGCGCGCTTCCAGCAGGTCGGCGGCGTGTTCGAGGATCCCGGCGCGGCCCGAGGCCGGCGTCGCATCCCAATCGGCCTGCGCGGCGACCGCATTGGCGATCGCGCGTTCGACGGTGGCGGCGTCGCTGGTCATCCAGTGGCCGACCATCTTGCGGCGGTCGACCGGGCTGGTCGTGGTGATCTGGGTGCCGGAGTTGTTCGCGCCCGGCACCAGCGGAGCGGCGGTCCACGGACCCCTGGCGGCTTCGATGCGCGCGGCCAGCGCACGCATGTCCTGGTCATTGGCGAAATTGACGCCCATCGAATTGATCCTCCCGGGGCCGTACAGCGCGCGGGGCAGCGGAATATGGGGGTGGGCCTTGGTGGCGAAGCCGGCGACGACGACGGTCGGATCGGTGACCAGCGACTGCGCCGAAACATTGGAGTCGGTGATGCGGTTGACGAAGCTGGAGTTCGCGCCGTTCTCGAGCAGGCGCCGCACCAGGTAGGGCAGCAGGTCCTCGTGCGAACCGACCGGGGCATAGACCCGGCAGCTCACGTCGAGCTGGTCCTTGCCGACAATCTCGCGGTACAGGTCGTCGCCCATGCCGTGCAGTTTCTGGTACTCGTAGGGCGCAGGACGCCCGTTCGTCTTCCAGTCCCCGTGCAGTTGCCTGGCGATGTGGTTGATCGCCGCGAGCGTGTGCGCGTTGTGGGTCGCGAACATCGGATAGAGCGCGTCGGTCGCGCCGAGCATCTTGCGCGCGCAGGCGAGGTAGCTGACGTCGGTGTTCGGCTTGCGGGTCAGCACCGGGTAGCCGGCGAGTCCGTCCACCTGCGAGCGCTTGATCTCCGAATCCCAGTACGCGCCCTTCACCAGCCGCACCGGCATTCGCCGGCCGGCGCGGCGCGCGGCGGCGATCAGGTAGTCGAGCACGAACGGCGCGCGCTTCTGGTAGGCCTGCACGGCCAGGCCGTAGCCATTCCAGCCGGCCAGCGAGGGATGCTCGAACGCGCCGACGATCACGTCCAGCGACAGTTCCAGCCGGTCGGCTTCCTCGGCATCGATCGTGAACCCGATCCCCTGCGCCTTGGCGAGCTGGGCGAGTTCGATCACGCCAGGCAGCAGTTCGGACATCACCCGCGCGCGGTTGCCGTGCTCGTAGCGCGGATGCAGGGCCGAGAGCTTGACCGAGATCGACGGCGCGGCGAACACGTCCTGGCCGCGCCAGCTCCCGCCGGGGCCGCTCGCGCCGATCGCGAGGATCGCCTTGCGGTAGGCCTCGTGGTAGCGGGCGCCGTCGGCCGTGGTCAGCGCGCCCTCGCCCAGCATGTCGAACGAATGCCGGTAGCAGGTCGCGTCCGCCTTCTTCGCGCGCGCGAGCGCTTCCTCGATCGTCCTGCCCATCACGAACTGGAAGCCCATGATCTTCATGGCCTGGCGCACCGCCAGCCGGATCACCGGCTCACCGGCGCGCCCGACCAGTCGGCGCAGCGCGCCGATCGCATTGCCGCGGGTCTCGCCCGCCAGTCCGACCATGCGCCCGGTCAACATCAGGCCCCAGCTCGACGCGTTCACCAGCAGCGACGCGCTCTTGCCCAGGTGCGCTTCCCAGTCGGCGTCGCCGAGCTTGTCGCGGATCAGCCGGTCGGCGGTGGCCTGGTCGGGGATGCGCAGCAGCGCTTCGGCCACGCACATCAGCAGTACGCCTTCCTCGGAGGACAGGTCGTACTCGCGCATGAAGGCTTCGATCACGCCCTGGCTCTGCGCGCGCGTGCGCACGCGCTCGACCAGGCCTGCGGCGGTGCGCTCGATGATCGAGCTGTCCTGCGGGCTGAAGCGCGCGGCGGCCAGCAGCTCGCCGACGTGCTCGTCCTCGTCGCGCAGCCACGCCGCGGTGATGCGCTCGCGCAGCGGATCGCCGGTCGGCGGCAGCTCGGGTCGCAGGATGTCGGTCACGGGCAGTCCCGGAAGGGCGGCTTCGCCGATAGGGCGCGGAAGAGGCGCGAGTTTAGCAGGCTGGCGGAGCGGCAAAGTGGGCCTGCATGCGCCGGAGACGGCTTGGCCCGGCGCGCCGCGCAAGGCTTCCGGCTTGCCCGGCTTTGTCGCGGCCCGGTACAATCCCGCCTTGTTTCCGCTGACGGCGGAGGCGCTACCAATGATCGAGCTGCACCCGGCGGTTCCGGGATGTCCGCGGACGCGGCTCGTCCTGCGGCCACCGCGTGCGCTGAGCGGTCGTCAGATGGGGGCGCTGTTCGCCGTGCTGACCGGCACGATGTGGGTCGTCGCGTTGCTGAGCGCGGTGCAGGGCAATGTGTATGCCCCGCCGTTCGCGCTGCTCGACAGCCTGATCGTGGCCTCGGCGCTGCGCTGGATGTGGCGGCTCGGGGAGCGGCGCGAGCAGATCGACGTCGACGGGACGACGGTGTGCGTGCGCAGGCAGGCAGGTCCGGCGCCGGCCGGTGATGTGCCGGTCTTCGAAGCGCATCCGTGCTGGGTGCGGTTGTCGGTCGGGCAAGCCGGGCGCGAGCCGCACGTGGTGCTGGATTCGCGGGGGTTGCAGGTGGAAGTGGGCGGTTTTCTCGCGCCGGACGAGCGCAAGGTGCTCGCCGACAGGTTGCAGGATGCGCTGCTGGCGGCCTCGGGCCGCGTGGCGGTGAAGTCGAACGACGTCATGTCAGATGTCATGTCTCAGGAACGGTCCGAATGAAACCAGCTCGCAGCATGAATTCCCAGGCTCTGGATCAGTCCATCCAGGACTGCCCAGAGCACGCCGAGTCCGGTCGCGGCCCATACTCGGCTTCGCCGCGCAAGGCGCGCGTGCTCGGCATCCTGCCTCGCGCCGCCATGGCGCTGTCCGCCGCGATCGTGGCCGGACTGGCGCAGGCCAACCCCGTGCGCTGGCAGCTCAACTTGACGCCGGGCGTGACGCCCACGTCCGAGAGCATCTACAACCTGCACAACCTCACCATGGGCCTGTGCATCGTGATCGGCATCCTCGTGTTCGGCGCGATGTTCTGGTCGATGATCCATCACCGCAAGTCGAAGGGCGCGGTCGCCGCGCAGTTCAGCCACAACACCACGGCCGAGGTCATCTGGACGATCGTGCCGATCGTGATCCTGATCGTCATGGCGGTCCCGGCGACCAAGACCCTGTTCTCGATGTACGACACCAGCCAGTCCGAGATGACCGTGAAGGTCAACGGCATCCAGTGGATGTGGCGCTATGAGTACGTGGGCGAGGGCGTGCAGTTCCTCAGCCGCCTCGATCGCGAGTCCGACCGTACCCGCGCGCTCGGCTCGGGCCTGGATCCGGCCAAGGTCGTCGATGCGAACGGCGAGAATGTCTACCTGCTCAACGTCGACCATCCACTGGTGCTGCCGGTGGACACCAAGATCCGTTTCGTGGTGACCGGCGACGACGTGATCCACTCCTGGTGGGTGCCGCAGTTCGGCTGGAAGCAGGACGCGATCCCGGGCATCGTCAACGAGAACTGGACGCGCATCAACAAGCCCGGCATCTATCGTGGCCAGTGCACCGAGCTGTGCGGGCGCGACCACGGCTTCATGCCGATCGTGGTGAAGGCGGTCTCCAAGGCGGAGTTCAAGACCTGGCTGGCCGACCAGAAGGCCGCCAACGCCGCTGCCAATACTGCCGAAGCTGCCCCGGCGGCTCCTGCTGCAACGGACAACGCCGCCGCGCCGACGGGCAACAACGCCGTCGCCGCCGCACCCGCGGCCGCCGCCACGCACTAAGGCCGCACGCAGCGCCGGCTCTCGCCGAACCAGGCTTTCGCTGAAAACCCTTCGAGGCACCGATCATGGCAACCCAGACCGCAGAGCACCACGACGACCACGGCCACAAGGAAGGTTTCTTCCACCGCTGGTTCATGTCCACGAACCACAAGGACATCGGCACGCTCTACCTGATCTTCTCGCTGGTGATGTTCTTGATCGGCGGCAGCATGGCGATGGGCATCCGCGCGGAGCTCTTCAAGCCCGGCCTGCAGTTCATGCAGCCCGAGTTCTTCAACCAGCTCACCACCATGCATGCGCTGGTGATGATCTTCGGCGCGGTGATGCCGGCCTTCGTCGGCCTCGCCAACTGGATGGTGCCGATGATGATCGGCGCGCCGGACATGGCGCTGCCGCGGATGAACAACTGGTCGTTCTGGATCCTCCCGTTCGCCTTCACCATGCTGCTGCTGCCGTTCGTGCTCGGCATGTTCGGCATCGGCGGCGGCGGCCCGGCCGGCGGCTGGACGATGTACCCGCCGCTGTCGATCCAGGGCGGCAACAACGTCGCCTTCATGGTGTTCGCGATCCACATGATGGGCATCAGCTCGATCATGGGCGCGATCAACATCATCGCCACCATCCTCAACATGCGCGCCCCCGGCGTGGACCTGCTGAAGATGCCGGTGTTCGTATGGAGCTGGCTGATCACCGCCTTCCTGCTGATCGCGGTGATGCCGGTGCTGGCCGGCGCGGTCACCATGCTGCTCACCGACAAGTACTTCGGCACGAGCTTCTTCAACGCGGCCGGCGGCGGCGACCCGGTGATGTTCCAGCACATCTTCTGGTTCTTCGGGCACCCCGAGGTCTACATCATGATCCTGCCGGCGTTCGGGATCGTGTCGGAGATCATCCCGACCTTCGCCCGCAAGCCGCTGTTCGGCTACCAGGCGATGGTCTACGCGATCGCCTCGATCGCCTTCCTGAGCTTCATCGTGTGGGCGCACCACATGTTCACGGTCGGCATGCCGTTCGGCGGCGAGCTGTTCTTCATGTACTCGACGATGCTGATCGCGATCCCGACCGGCGTGAAGGTGTTCAACTGGGTGTCGACGATGTGGAAGGGCTCGATGACCTTCGAGACCCCGATGCTGTTCGCGATCGCCTTCGTCATCCTGTTCACGATCGGCGGCTTCTCCGGCCTGATGCTGGCGATGGTGCCGGCCGACTTCCAGTACCAGGACACCTACTTCGTCGTCGCCCACTTCCACTACGTGCTGGTGACCGGCGCGATCTTCGCGATCATGGCGGCCACGTACTACTGGCTGCCGAAGTGGACCGGCCACATGTACAACGAGACGCTCGGCAAGTGGCACTTCTGGCTGAGCACGATCTTCGTGAACGTGCTCTTTTTCCCGCAGCACTTCCTCGGCCTGGCCGGCATGCCGCGCCGCATCCCCGACTACAACGTCGCCTTCGCCGACTTCAACATGATCTCGTCGATCGGCGGCTTTGCGTTCGGCCTGAGCCAGTTGCTGTTCGTCTACATCGTGTGGAGCTGCGCACGCGGCGGCAAGAAGGCCGAGGCGCGTTCGTGGGAAGGCGCGCGCGGACTGGAGTGGACCCTGTCCTCGCCGCCGCCGCACCACAGCTTCACCACGCCCCCGGTGATCAAGGATGGCGACCTGGCGCATGGCGACGTCACCCATTGAGGTGGGTGCGATCGTCCGTGATCGCCTCGATCCCCCATGAATGTGGCAACCGGGGCTTTGCACCCGGATGAACGCAACGACCGGCCATCCATGGCCGGACTTTCAATGAAAGCGTCGGATTTCGGGCGCTTCGTTTCTGGAATCTGACGACGTTCTTCGCATGCCCGACTCTCCCGCCAGCACCGATTCCAACCAGCAGCGCGCGCGAGCGAAGCGCACGGTGATCGTGCTGGCGTTCGTGGCGACGACGATCTACGTGGCCTTCGTGCTGCATGCGATGCTGAGCCGGTGAGCGGAAACGACGACCAGCGCGAAGGCGAGGTTGCCGGTCAGGGTGCGGATGCGCCCGTTGCGCCGGTGAAGTCGCGTGCGGGCGACACCGCCAGGCTGGTCAAGCTCCTCGCCCTGGTGCTGGTCGGCGGCTTCACGTTCAGCTTCTCGCTGGTGCCGCTGTACCGGATCGCCTGCGAGAAAGTGCTGGGCATCAAGCTGGCCGAAGGTCCCGCCGGACAAAGCCGCGTGATCGGGATGCACGCCGACGAGAGCCGCTGGGTGACCGTGGAGTTCGACGGCAACGTCCACTCCGACCTGCTGTGGGAATTCCACCCCAGCAAGCTGAGCATGAAGGTGCATCCCGGCGAGCTTTATCAGGCGACCTACTGGGCGAAGAACGACTCCGACCATGCGATCGTCGGCAACGCCTCGCCGTCGATCACCCCGGACACCGCCTCGCGCTACTTCAGCAAGACCGAGTGCTTCTGCTTCACCCAGCAGGCCCTGCAGTCGGGCGAATCCAAGCTGATGCCGGTGCGCTTCATCGTCGATCCGGCCCTGCCGGCCGACGTGAACACCCTCACCCTGTCGTACACGTTCTACAATAACGACATCGCGACCGCGGAACTGGCCAGGCAGGGACATCCCGTCGCCGCCCGCGCGTCCTCTCCTTCCGACGGCCGCTCCACCGAATAACCAGGAACACGCCATGGCGCAGACGCAGACCCACGACGACAACGTTTACTTCGTGCCGCACGGCAGCCGCTGGCCGATCTTCGGCTCGGTGTCGATGTTCGTGACCATGTTCGGCGTGGCCAACTGGCTCAACGACGAGGAGTGGGGCAAGAAGGTCTTCTTCTTCGGCATCGCGATGATGGTCGCGACCCTGTTCATGTGGTTCCGCGATGTCATCCGCGAGAGCCTGAGCAAGTACTACAACAACCAGGTCGACATCTCGTTCCGGATGGGGATGCTGTGGTTCATCTTCTCCGAGGTGATGTTCTTCGCGGCGTTCTTCGGCGCGCTGTTCTACGCACGCAACCTCTCGGTGCCGTGGCTGGGCGGCGAAGGCAAGGGCATCGCCACCAACAACTTCCTCTGGAGCGGCTACGACGCGGCGTGGCCGACCAATGGCCCGGGCATGGTCGGCGGCCACTTCGAGACGATGGCCGCGTGGGGCATCCCGCTGCTCAACACCCTGATCCTGCTCACCTCGGGCATGACCATCACCATCGCCCACCACATGCTGCGCGCCGGCCGTCGCGGCCAGCTCCTGTTCTGGCTCGGCGCGACGATCCTGCTGGGCGCGACCTTCCTCGGTTTCCAGGCCCACGAGTACATCGAGGCCTACACCCAGAAGCACCTGATGCTGACATCGGGCGTGTACGGTTCTACCTTCTTCATGCTCACCGGCTTCCACGGCATGCACGTGACCCTGGGCGCGATCATGCTCTCAGTGATCTGGCTGCGCTGCCTGCGCGGGCACTTCAACAAGGAACACCATTTCGCGTTCGAAGCCGTGGCCTGGTACTGGCACTTCGTCGACGTGGTGTGGCTGGGCCTGTTCGTGTTCGTCTACGTGCTCTAAGGCGAGGCGGACGGCGAGAAACGAAGGGCCGGCATTGCCGGCCCTTTGGCTTTCGGAAGGGCGTGGCGGATCAGCGGCCGACGTCGTGCGGCTGGATCCATCCGGTCCAGATGCCGATGCCGATGATCGCGATCAGGGCGATCGACAGCGCGATGCGCCAGGTCAGGGCCTTGACCATGCGGTCGCTCTCGCCCTTGTCGACCATCATGTAGTACAGGCCGCTGCCGAGGTTGTAGAGGATCACCACGAGGAAGCCGATGATCACGAATTTCTGCACCATGGCGGGATTCCGTTGACAGTCGCGATGCGCCCATTATCGCGCGGATGCGCCGGCGCGGCGAAGCGGTGGGAGATGCCCGCGTGAGACGGCGCATCCTGCTGTTGCTGCTGTCGATCGCGGTGATCGCCGGCTTCGTGCGCCTCGGGATCTGGCAGCTCGCGCGCGCCGACTACAAGGAAGACCTGCTCGCGCACAGCCGCCACGTCCTCGAGGAACGCAAGCCCGACATGCTTGCCGCGGCCACCGACGCCCCCGCGCCGGCGAGCGAGGCCGACGCCTACGAATGGGCCGCCGGCGCCGGGCATTTCCTGCCGCTGCCGGTGATCCGGCTCGACAACCAGGTGCGCAACAGCGTCCCGGGCATCCGCGTGTACCGCGTGTTCCAGCCCACCGGCGCGCGCCGCGCGATCCTGGTGGAACTCGGCTGGCGGCCGTTGCCTTCGCACCAGGACATCCCGCCGGAGCCCACGCCGCCGGAGGTGACGCAGTTGCGCGGCCTGCTCTCGCCGCCGCCGGTTGCCGGACTCCATCTCGGCGCCGCCGCGGTCCAGCGCCAGCCCGACGGCTCGCTGCTGCTGGTGTGGCTCGATCCGGACAAGGTCGCGCAGGCGCTGAAACTGAAGAACGGATTGTCGGCGCGGGTGCTGCGGCTCGATCCGCTGCTGCGCTTCGGCTACAAGCGCGACCTCAACGTGCTCAGCGGCACCCTGCCGCCGGAACAGCATCGCGGGTATGCGGTGCAATGGTTCGGGATGGCGATCGCGCTGCTGGTGGTCACCATTGTGGTCGCCCGCCGCAAGCCGCGTCGGCCCCCGGACGAAGAGAGCGCCGCCTGATGTCCATGCCCCCGCCCAGCCGCGCTCGTTCGCGCGCGGTCCTGCTGCTGATCGTGGCGATGTTCCTCGCGCCGTTCGGCGCGGCCCTGTACCTGTACTACAACGACTGGCAGCCGCAGCGCACGAAGAACTACGGGCAGATGCTCCACCCGGTGCGCGACCTGCGCGCGGTGCGCTTCACCCGCGCCGGCGGCAAGGCCTTCGAATGGCACCACGAAGACCATGTGTGGCGCCTGTTGGTCGCGCCGCCGGCCCCGTGCGGCGTTTCCTGCGACCGGCTCGAGGACGCGTTGCGGAGGATCTGGACCGGTCTGGGCAACAACGCCGACAACGTCCAGGTGCTCTGGGTCGGCGCGGCGCCGAAACAGGACTTCCGCAACCTGATCGTGGTCGACGCCGACGCCAGTCTCGCTCCGCGCCTGCCCGATGCGGCCACGCCCGATGCGATCCCGGTCTACCTGGTCGATCCGAGCGGCTACCTGTTCATGCGCTACCAGCCCGGCTTCGATCCGGGCAAGCTGCGCCGCGACCTGCAGCAGCTCACCCAGCAGGGCGGCATGTGAGCTGCTTCGCGTCGCGCGGGATATCCGTGCCCCTGCCGGTAAAATGGCGGGCATGAGTTCGCATCGCCATTTCCATCGCCTCGCCTGGCTCGCTGCCGCGTTCGCGCTGTGCGTGATCGTGTTCGGCGCCTTCGTGCGGCTTTCGCAGGCCGGACTGAGCTGCCCCGACTGGCCGACCTGCTACGGCCACGCTACTTGGCCGACGCAGGCCCAGGATGTCGCACACGCGAATCAGGCATTTCCCAATCGTCCGGTCGAAGTGGACAAGGACTGGCGTGAGCAGGTGCATCGCATCCTAGTTGGCGTGCTGGGTGCGCTCGTCTTCACGCTCGTCATCATCGCAGTGCGCAAGCGATCGCGCGGCGTTGCCGTGGTGGTCATGGCCAGCGCGCTGGTCGCGATTTCGATTCCGTTCTATATACGCGGCGAACACGCTGTCTCCGGAGCGATCGCCGCGCTCGGCGAGGCCATTCTAATAGCGGCAGCGATCGCATGGTCGAACGCACGCCTGCCGGCCGGAACGCCGGACGACTTTGCACGACTAGGTGCGCTCACGTTGGCAATGCTGGTATTTCAGGCATTGCTCGGGCAGTGGACGGTGACCTGGCTGTTGATGCCGATCGTGGTGATGGGCCACCTGCTTGGTGGCCTGGCGATATTGGCCCTGTTGACTGCTATTGCTTGGCGCGCGACGCCGGGTGCGTGGCTGACGCTGGCGGGCGCGCCGAAACTGCGCCGCCTGCTGTGGGTCGGCTTCGGCTTGCTCGTCCTGCAGATCGCGCTCGGCGGCTGGACCAGTTCGAACTACGCGGCCTGGGCCTGCGGCGCGCAGTTCCCGAAATGCCTCGACGCATGGTGGCCGCAGGCCGACTTCCGCCAGGCTTTCGTGCTCTGGCGCGGCTTCGGCGTGGACTATTCCGGCGGCGTACTCGACAACGCCGCGCGGGTCGCGATCCAGATGAGCCATCGCGTCGTGGCCTTCCTCGTGTTCGGCCACCTGTGCGCGGTCGGCGCGAGATTGATCCGTACGCCGGGGATGCGTTCCTGGGGCGTCGGCCTGCTGGTGCTGCTGGTGGCGCAGATCGCGCTCGGCATCAGCAACGTGGTGTTCGCATTGCCGCTGCCGATCGCGGTCGCGCACAACGCCGGCGCGGCCCTGCTGCTGTTCGTGCTGGTGAGCCTGCTCGCGCGCCTGCGCACGCCCGACGATGTCGCGGCCGGTTCCGAATGAGCACGCCCGCATGAGCGCCGCGACGATGCGCCAGTACTGGCAACTCACGAAGCCGCGCGTGGTGGCGCTGATCGTGTTCACCGCCTTCGTGGGCATGCTGCTCGCCCACGTCGATGCGCCGCCTGGCACGCCGATCGCGCCGCCGCAGTTGCCGCCATGGCGCACCGCGCTGCTGGGCTTCCTCGGCATCTGGCTCGCCGCGGCGTCCGCGGCGGCGATCAACCAACTGCTCGACGCGCGCATCGACGCCAAGATGACACGCACCTCCTGGCGGCCGATCGTGGTCGGGCAGATCACGCCGGGCAGGGCGCTGGCGTTCGCGCTGTCGCTCGCGACCGCCTCGATGCTCGTGCTCGCGCTGTGGGTGAACTGGCTGACCGCCGTGCTGACCTTCGCCTCGATGATCGGCTACGCGGTGATCTACACGGTCTGGCTCAAGCGCGCCACGCCGCAGAACATCGTGATCGGCGGCCTCGCCGGCGCGGCGCCGCCGGCGCTGGGCTGGGTCGCGATCACCGGGCAGTTGCATCCGCACGCGCTGCTGCTGGTGTTGATCATCTTCGTTTGGACGCCGCCGCATTTCTGGGCGCTGGCGATCTTCCGCCGCGACGACTACGCGCGCGCGATGGTGCCGATGCTGCCGGTCACGCATGGCGTCGAGTTCACCCGCTGGCAGATCCTGTTCTACACGATCCTGCTGACCGTGGTGACCGTGCTGCCGTGGGCGACCGGCATGAGCGGCGCGTTCTACCTCGGCGGCGCGCTGGTGCTGGACGCGGTGTTCCTCTACTACGCGGTGCGCATGCTCAACCCGCCGGGCGAGCTGTTCGCGATGCAGATGTTCCGCTACTCGATCGTCTACCTGATGGCGCTGTTCGCGTTCCTGCTGGTCGATCACTGGCTGCTGCCGCAGGCGGGCGTCTCGGCGATGTCGTGGCAGAGGATCGGCTAGTCGCCGATCAAGGCAGCGGATCGGTTGATCGCTTCTTCTTGTCCCTTCCTTGCGCGCCACGCACCTGCTCTTGATCGTCATCCCCGCGAAGGCGGGGATCCACCATGGTGACAAGTCTTCGGTCCTGCCAAGCAGGATCAAGAGCGTTTCGCGCTTTCGATCTCGGGACAGGCGCGTGTCGTGCGACATGACGCGTCAGCGCCGCGCAAACAGCCGCATCAGCGCGCGCAACTCGTCTTTCTCCTCGTCGGACAGGCCGACATTCGCCTGCTGCGCCTTCAGTTCCTCGACACGCTGCTGCAAGGTCTGCTGGTCGAGCTGGGCGAGGACGTCGCGCCACTCCGTGCGCCACGTGGCGCTGTCGCCAGGCAGTGCCTGCAATGCGAGTTTTTGCAGCGCGGTTTCCTCGTCGCGACCGGCCATGTGTTCGAGCACGGCGCCGGTGGTGATCTGCGGGCGCTCGCGCACGAGCGAGACCAGTTCGACCAGCAGGTTCACGCCGGGCTGGCGCAGCGCCGAGAACAGCGGCGGCCAGGGCGTGTCCTGCGCCAGCGCGGGCTCCTGCAGCAGCAACGCGATCGCGCTGCGCACGAGGCTGCGCCGCGCGGGCGCGCCCGGGCGCGACGGCGCCCGCGCGCGCGCTGCGTCCGCCTGCGCCTTCGCGAGGTTCGCGCCGGTGATCTCGGTCAGGCGCGCGTGCATCAGGTCGCGGAACGCGCCGTCGGGAATCTGCGCGAGTAGCGGACGCGCGCGTTCGGCCAGGCGCGCCTTGCCGTCGAGCGTCGCGAGCTTCACGTCCTTGCCGAGTTCGGCGAACAGGAATTCCGACAGGGGCGTCGCCTGCCGCAACCGCGACTCGAAACCGGCCGCGCCGTCCTTGCGCACGATCGAATCGGGATCTTCGCCTTCGGGCAGGAACAGGAAGAACGCCTGGCGGCCGTCGCGCATGCGCGGCAACGCCGACTCGAGCGCCTTCCACGCCGCGCCGCGCCCGGCCTTGTCGCCGTCGAAGCAGAACACCACGTCAGGCGCGTTGCGGAACAGCAGCTCGGCGTGGTCGGGCGTGGTCGCGGTGCCGAGCGTGGCCACAGCCTGGGTCACGCCGTACTGGAACAGCGCGACCACGTCCATGTAGCCCTCGACCACGATCAGCCGCTCGATCTTCGAATGCGCCTGGCGCACCTGCCACAGGCCGTAGAGCTCGCGGCCCTTGTGGAAGAGCGCGGTCTCGGGCGAGTTGAGGTATTTCGGCGTGTTTTCATTTTTGCGCGCGTCCTGCGCGCCAGAATCAGGAGCCGGCGATCCATCGCCCGACTTTTCAATTTTGTCGGTGACGCGGCCTCCGAAAGCGATCACGCGCCCGCGGCGGTCGTGGATCGGGAACATGATCCGCTTGCGGAACTTGTCGTAGACGCGGCCGGAATCGCCCTTCGAGAACAGGCCCGCCGATTCGAGCAGGCGCAGGCGGCGCTCGTCGGTGCCGAGCGCGTTCTTCAATGCATCCCAGGCGTCGGGCGCGTAGCCGATGCCGAAGCGCTGGCGCGTCTCGGCATCGACGTTGCGCGCCTTCAGGTAATCCTGCGCCTTCGGGTTCGTGTCGACCTGGCGGCGGAAGAATTGCGCGGCCGCGTCGAGCGCTGCATACAGGTCGATCGCCTCGCCGCTGGCGTTGCGCTGGCGCGTCTCCTTGGGCACCTCCACGCCGGCGCGCTTGGCGAGTTCCTCGACAGAGTCGAGGAACTCCATGCGGTCGTAGTTCATCAGGAACGAGATCGCGGTGCCGTGCGCGCCGCAACCAAAGCAGTGGTAGAACTGCTTGGTCGGCGAGACCGTGAACGAGGGCGAGCGCTCGTCGTGGAACGGGCAGCGCGCCGAGTACTCGCGACCCTGGCGCTTGAGCGGCACGCGCGATCCGATCAGCTCGACGATGTCCGTCCGGGCCAGCAGGTCGTCGATGAAGGCGTCGGGGATGCGGGCCATCGGGCTAGCTTGCCATGGCGAAGGGGTCAGCGTTGTTCGCCGTGGAAAGGCTCGGCGACGATCTGCCATTTGTCCTCGTACACGACATAGCATGGTCTCGCCGTCTGCAATATGTCGATGGAATGGCCATGTCGCCGGGCAATCTCCGAGAGTGCGTAGAGCCGGCCCACGACCTCGGTCGCACAGGTTTTCACCCATGACAGCCCGTGGGTTTCCTTGTGGGAGACATTGCGCTTGCGAGCGAAGCGGGTGGGCACTGGAACGTGCACTTCAAGCCATGTCAGATGGCCCCGCAGTTCGTCCGCCTCCGCGGCGATGAGGTCATCGGACCGAAGCAGTTCATAGGCAATCGTGAGCAGGCCGGTCGGCTGGCCAGTTCGCTGATCGCGATCCGCTGCGACGAACCGCAGGAACACGTTTCGTCTTCAGCCGATCAGCTTCTGCTTCACCATCGCAGAAGCCTGCCCCATGTCCGCGCGGCCGGCGATGCGCGGCTTGAGGACGGCCATCACCTTGCCCATGTCCTGCGGGCCGGCGGCGCCGGAGGCGGCGATCGCCGCGGCGATCTCGGAGGCGAGTTCGTCGGCCGACATCTGCTGCGGCAGGTAGGCCTGGATGATCGCGATTTCCGCGCGCTCGACCGCGGCCAGGTCTTCACGGCCAGCCGCTTCGTACTGGGAGACCGAATCCTTGCGCTGCTTGAGCATTTTCTCGAGCACGGCCAGGGTCTGGGCGTCGTCGAGCACGATGCGCTCGTCGACTTCGCGACGCTGGATGTCGGCCTTGATCAAGCGGATGACGCCGAGGCGGTCCTTCTCGCCGGACTTCATCGCGGCCTTCATGTCTTCGGTGAGCTGGGCTTTCAGGGACATGAGCTTCTCCAACGGAGGCTGGTCAAGGCGCGTGGTTCGACAGGCTCACCACGAACGGCAATTCGACAGGCTCACCACGAACGGCAAAAAACAGGGAATGACAGAAAATCGGATTCCAGAAACACGAAAAGCCGGCGACGCGAGCGCGTGGCCGGCTTTCGCGGGAACACCGTCGCTCAGTACAGGCGCTGGCGCTTGGTGACGTCGCGCGACGAACGGCGCAGCTGGCGCTTCACCGCCGCGGCGGCCTTGCGCTTGCGCTCCTGCGTCGGCTTCTCGTAGAACTCGCGCTTGCGGGTTTCGGCGAGGATGCCGGCCTTCTCGCAGGTGCGCTTGAAGCGGCGCAGCGCAAACTCGAAGGGTTCGTTTTCGCGGACTTTGACGGACGGCATGAAGACTCCGGTAACAGTAAACCGTCCAGCAGGACGGGCGAGCCGCGTATGATACCGGCATGAAACCGCCTTCCGCAAGCATGCCGGTGCTCGGGATTGAGACGTCCTGCGACGAAACCGGGGTGGCCGTCTACGACCTCGCCTCGGGCCTGCGCGCGCATGCCCTGTACAGCCAGGTCGCCCTGCACGCCGAGTACGGCGGGGTGGTGCCGGAACTGGCCAGCCGCGACCACGTCCGCAAGCTGCTGCCGCTGATCCGCCAGACCCTGGCCGAGGCCGGCATGGGCGTCCGCGACCTCGGCGGCGTGGCCTACACCGCCGGCCCGGGCCTGATCGGCGCCCTCCTGGTCGGCGCCGGCGTCGGCCGCGCCCTGGCCTGGGCGCTGGACGTGCCGGCGATCGGCGTCCACCACATGGAGGGCCACCTGCTGGCGCCGCTGATGGAAGACCCGGAGCTCAAGCCGCCCTTCGTCGCCCTGCTGGTCTCGGGCGGCCACACCCAGTTGATCGCGGTGCGCGCGATCGGCGACTACGAGCTGCTCGGCGAGACCCTCGACGACGCCGCCGGCGAGGCCTTCGACAAGACCGCCAAGCTGATGGGCCTGCCGTATCCGGGCGGTCCGCAGCTGGCGAAGCTGGCCACGACTGGCAGGTCCGGCGCCTTCAAGTTCTCGCGGCCGATGACCGACCGGCCCGGGCTCGACTTCAGCTTCTCGGGCCTGAAGACCCAGGTCCTGATGGCCTGGCAGAAATCCGACCGCTCCGACACGACCCGCGCCGACATCGCCCGCGGTTTCGAGGACGCGGTCGTCGACACCCTGACGATCAAGTGCGAGCGCGCGCTGGAGGCGGCCGGTTGCGACACCCTGATCGTCGCCGGCGGCGTCGGCGCCAACCTGCGCCTGCGCGAGAAGCTGGCCGAGCGGGCGCAGCGGCGCGGCGGCCGCGTCAGCTTCCCGCGCCTGGCGTTCTGCACCGACAACGGCGCGATGATCGCCTACGCCGGCGCGCTGCGCCTCGCGGCCGGTTTGCACGATGGCGCAACGGTCGACGTGCGGCCACGCTGGGACATGGCGACGCTGCCTGCACTCGCCTGAGGATGACCATGGACAAGGTGTTCATCGAGGGCCTGGAGATCGAGACCGTCATCGGCATCTACGACTGGGAACGCAAGATCCGCCAGCCGCTGGTGTTCGACCTCGAGATGGGCTTCGACAACCGCGTGCCGGCGGCGAGCGACGACATCGTCGATACGCTCGACTACAAGGCGGTGAGCAAGCGCCTGATCGCCTTCGTGTCGGAATCGGGCTTCGGGCTGGTGGAGACGCTGGCCGAACGCTGCGCGGAGATCATCCTCGCCGAATTCCCGGTCGTGTGGCTGCGCCTGAAGCTGAGCAAGCCCGGCGCGGTGCGCGGAGCGCGCGCGGTGGGCGTGGTCGTCGAGCGGAAAAAGGAAAAGGGGTCAGAGTAAATTTCCCGCTGATGGAATGCCGATGAGAGAAAACACCGAACCGGGAAACTTTACTCTGACCCCTTTTCCTTTTTCGGCCTACCTGAGCCTGGGCAGCAACATCGATCCCGAGCGCCACCTGCGCGCCGCCGCTGCGGCCCTGCGCGAGCGCTTCGGCAATGTCGTGTTTTCCTCGGTTCTGCGCACGCCGGCGGTCGGTTTCGACGGGCCGGATTTCCTCAATGCCGCCGCGATCGTGCGCACCGACCTCGACCCGCTGGCGCTCGATGCCTGGCTGCATGCGCTGGAAGCCGCGCAGGGCCGCGATCGCAGCGCGCCGCGTTTCGCCTCGCGCACGCTGGACGTGGACATCGTGTTCTACGACGACCTCGTGATCGCAGCCACGCCGGACTCGCACCTGCAGATCCCGCGACCCGAGTTGCGGCATGCCTTCGTGCTGCAGCCGCTGGCGCAGATCGCACCTGGTTTCGTCGTGCCGCTCGACGGCCGCACCCTCGCGCAGCTCTGGGCTGCGCATCCTCAACATGGCGCACCGCTGCCGGAAGCCATGCGGCTGGATTGAGCGGCCACGACCGCATCGCGGCGCGCTATGATCGGCGCGTCCATTCAGGGGGATTGCTCATGGCCGGAAAATTCGCGCGCAGCTGGGAGCTGGTGAAGGCGAGCGCCACGGTGCTGCGTTCCGACAAGGAACTGATGGTATTCCCGCTGGTGTCGGCGATCGCCACCACGCTGGTGGCGCTGACCTTCGTCCTGCCGATGGTCTTCTCCGGCGGCTTCGTGCAGGTCGATCGCCACGGGCCGATGCCGCCGCTGTACTACGTCTGGCTGTTCGCCTTCTACGTCGTGCAATACGTGGTGATCTTCTTCTTCAACACCGCCCTGGTCGGCGCGGCGATGATCCGCCTCGACGGCGGCGATCCGACCGTGGCCGACGGCCTGCGCATCGCCCGCAGCAAGATCGTGCCGATCCTCGGCTACGCGGTGATCGCAGCGACCGTCGGCCTGGTGCTGCGGATGATCGCCGAGCGCTCCGGCTTCATCGGCCGGATCGTGATCGGCCTGGTCGGCGCGGCGTGGACGGTGGCGACCGCGATGGTGGTGCCGGTGCTGGTCACCCAGGACGTCGGCCCGGTCGACGCGATCAAGCAGAGCGTCGAGCTGCTGCGCCGCAACTGGGGCGAGAACCTGATCGGCAACGGCGGCATCGGCGTGGTGTTCGGACTGATCATGTTCGCGGTGATGGCAGTCGGCATCACCCTGACGATTCTCAGCGGCGCGAACGGCATGGCACCGCTGGCGATCGTGTTCGGGGGCATCACGGTGGTCGCGGTGCTGGGCGTCGCACTGGTGCAGGCGGCGCTGGCGGGTATCTATTCGGCCGCACTCTACCGCTACGCCAGCACCGGCCAGGTGCCGGCCGGCTTCGACGGCGGCGCATTGCAGGAAGCGTTCCGCGTCAAGGCCTGAAGCGAAAAGCAAAAAGGGGTCAGAGCGAAGTTTTTCGACGAAGGGCACCGCCTGATCGGAAACCATCAGCGAAAAATTCGCTCTGACCCCTTTTCAGTCGTACAGCGAGCCTTCGTCGAAATCGAAACCGTGGCCGGCGGCCGACTCGATCGCGAACAGGTTGATCGCGGTGCGCGCCACGTGGCGGGTGTCGTACCAGGCGTAGGCGCCCACGCCCATCGCGCCGATCACCGGCAGCCAGCGCGCGAGGCCGCGGCCGGCGCCGCGCTCGGCCATGCTCACGCCGATCTTGCGCGAGACCGCGCGCATCGAGGCCGAGCTCGCCGCGCGCACCAGCCAGCGCTCGCCGACCTGCACGGCGATATCGCGGAACGCCTGCGCGGCGGTGTGGCGGAACAGGCAGAACAGCATCTGCTCGCGCGTGAGCTGCCAGCGGCGGCCGTACGCGCCGGCAATGTCGGCGACCATCTGCGCCTGGATCTTCCAGATCGCATACAGCTCGGGCAGCACCGTCAGCCAGCCGATCGGTCCCGGCGGCAACGCCAGCGAGCCGGCGACGATTCCCGCCTTGCGCGCGGCCGTGTCGGCAATCGCCTGCGCGCGCGCCGCGGGGGTCATGCTCGCGCCCTCGCCGGTCTCGGGCAGTTGCGAGAGCAGTTGCACGATCAGTTCGCCGATCCGCTCGGAAACCGTGCGGCTGTCGCGCTTGCGCGCGGGGAGATGGATCGGAGCGCTCGGAATGTCGCCGGACGACTTCATGATCCGCAGCATAGCAGCACGGGGTGAAGCCGCCGTTGCGCGGCGGCCTCGATCGCCAGCCTTCAGATCGCCAGCGTCCTTCCGCCGTCCACGCGCAGGATTTCGCCGGTGGTGTAGCGCGCGTCGCGGATCAGGTAGAGCGCCGCGTCGGCGACGTCGGCCGGGTCGCCGGCGCGCTTGAGCGCGGTTTTCGCGAGCAGTTTCTCCTGGAGCTCGCTGTCCAATCCAGCTTCGGGCCACAGCACCGCGCCGGGCGCGATCGCGTTCACCCGCACCTGCGGGCCGAGTTCCTTCGCCAGCGACTTGGTCAGCATCACCAGCGCGGCCTTGGCCATGCAGTACAGGGCGTAGTCCTTGAGCGGGCGCTCGGCGTAGACATCGACGAGGTTGACGATCGTGCCGCTGGTCGCGCGCAGGTGCGGCGCGGCGGCCTGGGCGAGGAAGAACGGTGCGCGCGCGTTGGCGGCGAAGATGGTGTCCCACTGCTGCGGCGTGGTTTCGCCGATCGGGGTGGGGATGAAGGCCGAGGCGTTGTTGACCAGCGCGTCGATGCGTTCGAAGCGCATCACCACGTCGGCGATCATCAGCGGCAGGTCGTCCAGTTCGGCCAGCTCGGCGCGCAGCTCCAGGGTGCTGCCGGCACGATCGGATTCGAGTTCGGAAACGAGCGCCTCCATGCGGTCGTCATCGCGGCGATGGTGCAGGGCGAGGTCGTAGCCGGCCTCGTGCAGCCTGCGTGCGATCGCCGCGCCGATGCGGCGCGAGGCGCCGGTGATCAGTGCGACGGGACGTTGCGTTGGCATCGACGCTCTCCTCGTGAAACCGCGCTGCGAACGAAACGGATCGTCGGCAGCTCCCCTGCGCCCGATCGGCGGCCGCTGACGGATCGCCTCCGCGCACGCCGCAGCGTGCGCGGACTCCGCGACGGACTACTTCTTCTCGGCGACGCGATGCCAGGTCTGGGTGCGGCCGATCCAGGAGAATCCGAGGTAGCCGCGCACGTTGAGATCCTGGCCGCCGTTCTGCAACGTCATCTTGGCCTTGTAGGGATCTTCGTTGTTGCCGGGTTTCTCGGGATCGAAGATGCGCCCGCCAGTCCACTGGTCGTCGTCCCTGCTGAAGCCCCACATGATCACCAGCCCCTTGATCTTGTGGTTGTGCAGGCTTCCGGTGCACTTGTCGCAGATCGGATCGGGATCCTTGCCGGGCTCCGGATACACCTCGACCACCTGGCCGGACAGCTTGCCGTTGACCTCGAAGATCTTCACCAGCGACTTGGCCCTGCCGGTCTTGTCGTCGATGGTCTTCCAGACGCCGACCGGGGAGTTCATGTCCTCTGCCAGCACGGCGCAGGGCAGCAGGCCGAGCAGGCCGGTGGCGGCGATCAACAGGATCTTGCGCATGGAACGTCTCCTGGCTGTGGTGGGAACCGTCGCGGCGATAGTAACGCTTCCGCCAGCGCCTGCGCGGGATTGCGTCACGAACGGACGGCCCTCCCGGCGGGCGGCTCCGGCGTGATTCAATGCGCTCCCCGAACCCTCCGATCGCCATGCCGCGAGCCGCCGCACTGCCGCAACCCGACACCGACGCGCGCGAACACAGCGCGCGGCTGTCCGCGCTGATCCGCGAAGCGATCGCGCAGGCCGGCGGCGCGCTGCCGTTCTGGCGCTACATGGAGCTGGCGCTGTACGCGCCGGGCCTGGGTTACTACAGCGCCGGCGCGCGCAAGTTCGGGATCGACGGCGATTTCATCACCGCGCCCGAGCGCGGCGGCCTGTTCGCGCGCTGCGTCGCCGATGCGGTCGCGCCGGTGCTGCGCGAGATCGGTGCGGACGCGGTCTTCCTCGAGCTCGGCGCGGGCAGCGGCGCTTTCGCAGAGCAGGCCCTTTCGCGCCTGGCCACGCAAGGCGTCGTGCCGACGCGGTACGCCATCCTCGAACCCTCGGCCGACCTGCGCGAACGCCAGCGCGAGCGCCTGCAGGCGAACCTGCCAGCGGACCTCGCAGCGCGCGTCGAATGGCTCGACGGACCGCCGCACGAGGACTGGCAGGGCGTGCTGTTCGCCAACGAGGTGATCGACGCGCTGCCGGCGACGCGCTTCGTGATCGAGGACGGAAAGGCGCTCGAACAATGCGTCGGCCTCGACGCGCAGGGCGCGTTCGCATGGACGACGCGACCGGCCGATGCGTTGCTGGCGCAGGCGCTGCGCCACATCGAGCGCGGCCTCGATGCGCGCATGGACGAAGGCTATCGCTCCGAGGTGCTGCCACAGCTTCCATACTGGATCGACGCGGTCGCCGGAACCCTGCGCCGCGGCGCGCTGCTGTTCGTCGACTACGGCCATCCGCGCCGCGCGTATTACACGCCCGAGCGCCGCGACGGCACGTTGATGTGCCACTACCGCCATCGCGCGCACGCCGATCCCTTCCTCTGGCCCGGCCTGCAGGACATCACCGCTTCGGTCGATTTCACCGCGCTGGCCGAGGCCGGCACGCGGATCGGCTTCGAGCTCTCGGGTTACTGCGCGCAGGCGCAGTTCCTGCTCGGCAACGGCCTGGGCGAGGCGCTGGAAGCGGCGCAGGAGCTGCCGGAAATCGAACGGCTGCGGATCGTGCAGGAAGCCAAGTGGCTGACCCTGCCGGACGCGATGGGCGAGCGTTTCCAGGCGATGGGCTTCGCGCGCGGCGTGGATTTCGAGCCGGCCTTCGCGTTCGGCGATCTCAGCGGATCGCTTTGATGCTGCGTTCGTTCCGCCGACCGCGATGGTGGACCGGCGCGTGGATCGCGATGATCCTCGGCGTGATCGCGCTGTCGCTGATGCAGGGCCCGCCGATCCCGGACTGGCTGGTGATCGCCAAGTTCGACCACGGTTTCGCCTATTTCTGCCTGGCGACGATGGCGGTGCAGCTGTACGCCGGGCGCTTCGAGTGGATCGCCTCGGCGCTGCTGCTGGGCACGCTGGGGATCGCGCTCGAGTACGCGCAGGGTTTCCTCACCGATTACCGCGACATGTCCGCTTACGACGGCGCGATCGACTGTGTCGGCGTCGTGATCGGGCTGGCGACGGCGCGCATGCCGGGCGTCGCCTGGCTGCAGAAACTCGACGCGCGCCTGCGCTAAGGCCCCTCCCCCCTTGCGGGGGAGGGGTTGGGGAGAAGGGAAGCGCCGCCGGCATTCCGCAACGCTTCCGCGCGAGCGGTCGCGATTGCCGCGATCCGGGCCTCGCGCAGGCGCACACCGACGTCCGTGCCGGTCGCGCCCGCCGCCACGATCGCGCGCGCGTCCACCGCCAGCGCGGCGCGGTGCAGGGCGCGCAACGTCGCCGCCTGCGGATAGGCGCTGTCCTGCTGGCCGAGCCGTCCGCGCTTGTCGGCCTCGCAGACGGTCGCGAGCCGGTCGATCAGCACGGGCTTGCGGAAGCCGTCGCAGCGCGCGACCAGGTCGTGCACGGTGGCGTCGCGCAGTTCGTCGATGCGGTGCACGTTGAGGTGTTCGCGGCAGACGGCGACAGCAAGCTCGCGCTGCGCCGACGGTACCTTCAGTCGCTCGCACAATGCGGTCAACGGCGCCAGTCCGGCCTGTTCGTGGCCGATGTGCCGCGGCAACACGTCGGCCGGCGTGAGCGCCTTGCCGAGATCGTGCGTCAACGCGGCGAAACCGATCGCGACATCGCCCGGCGCGAGCGTCGCCGCCATGTCGCTGACCATCTGCTGGTGCGTGCCGGTGTCGATCTCGGGATGGAACTCGGCGCGCTGCGGCACGCCGTACAGGGCATCGATTTCCGGCAGCACGCGCGCGAGCGCGCCGCAGGCGCGCAGGGTGGCGAGGAAGGCCGAAGGCCGTGGCTCGGCCAGCGCGCGCGACAGTTCCTGCCAGACGCGCTCGGGGACGAGGTGGTCGACTTCGCCGTCGGCGACCATCGCGCGCATCAGCTCCAGTGTTTCCGGCGCGACCACAAAGCCCAGCGATGCGAAGCGCGCCATGAAGCGGCCCGCGCGCAGAACGCGCACCGGGTCCTCGGCGAAGGCGGGCGACACGTGGCGCAGCACGCGCGCCTGCAGGTCGGCGACGCCGTCGAAGGGGTCGATCAGGGAACCGTCCTCGTCCTGTGCGATGGCATTGATGGTGAAGTCGCGGCGCGCAAGGTCCTGCTCCAGCGTCACCGCCGGATCGGCATCGACCACGAAGCCGCGATAGCCGCGCGCGGATTTGCGCTCGGTGCGAGCGAGCGCGTACTCCTCCTGCGTTTGCGGATGCAGGAACACCGGGAAGTCGCGGCCGACGGGCCGGTAGCCGTCGGCGATCATCTGCTCTGGCGTGGCGCCGACCACGACGAAGTCGCGATCGCCGGGGGCGCGGCCGAGCAGGGTATCGCGGACGGCGCCGCCGACGAGGTAGGTCTTCATCGCATCTTCCCTGGGCTTTCCATGCCGTCATCCCGGAGCAGGCCGGGCTCCATTCTGGACTGGTTTGGTGTCCGGGTTGAAATCAGGATCAAGGGCGTTTCGCGCTGACGCGCGAGCTACTTTCTCTTGACCTTCGGCCCATCCATGGGCCTCACCCTCGCTGCGCGAGGGCGCTTCGCGGTTCAGATCGCTCCTGCAATCTGTCGGGAGAAAGTAACCCGCGCGAAAGCGCGGAACGCTGTGCTTTCAAATGATGGAGGGCAAGCCGCAGATTCAGTAACGCGAGCGGTAGCGATCCAGGCGCGCCTGCCTGCTTTCGGCATGGCCGAGAATCTCCGGCAGGATCGCCTCGATGCGCGTCGGCGCGATGCCGAGGCGGTGCAATCCGTCGATGCCGCCCACCGAATCGGTCGACAGCGAGCGGTAGTTGTCGCTGGAGAACGGCTTGCCCGGCACGAAGTCCATCGCGAAAGCCTGCAAACGAGCAAGCGCATCGGGCAGCGGCACGACGAGACGACGCAAGCCCATCTGGCGGGCGGTCGTGCGCACGATCGCGGCGAGCGTCACCACGTCCGGGCCGTAGAGCTCGTAGCTCTGGTGCGATGCGCTTTCGTCGCGCAGCGCGCGGGCGAAGGCCTCGACCACGTCGCCGACGTATACCGGCGCGAACTTCGCCGACGCGCGCGCGAGCGGAAGCACGGGCGCGAACGGAAGCAGCGTCGCGAAGCGGCAGAACAGGCCATCGCCGGGACCGAAGATCACCGAGGGCTGGAAGATCGTCCAGTCCAGCCCGGAGGCCTTGACCAGTTCCTCGGCCGCGCCGCGTGTGCGCAGGTAGTGGCTGCGGCCACGCCCGGCGTTGAGCGCGCTCATCTGCAGCAGGCGTGCGATGCCGGTTTCCTTGCAGGCGGCGACCAGGGTGCGGGTGAGCTCGACGTGCGCGCGCACGAAACCGCGGTCGGAATCGCCGAAGCCGGGATCGTTGAGGATGCCGACCAGGTTGATCGCGACGTCGTGGCCGCGCAGTGCGGCGGCGAGCGCGGCCGCGTCGTACTCGTCGCATTCGCGTACCGCCGCGCCAGGCGCGAGCAGGCGATCGGCATGGCGCGCGCGGTTGCGGCTGACCACGGTGACCGCGTGGCCGTCGCCGAGCAGGCGTTCGACGAGGGCGCGGCCGACGAAGCCGGTGCCGCCGAGGATCGCGATCGCGCGCGCATCGTTCATCGCACCGGCTCGCTTGCCGGCGGTTGTGCGGCCTTCGGCGGCGGCGCGCAGACGAAGTGCTGCTTTTTCGCGTCGGGCACGATGCGGCCGAGCATGCGTTCGCTCAGCGGCGTGGCCTTGCCGTCGAAACGCCAGTCGTAGATCACCGAGAAGGCGAGCACGCGCATGATGTAGTCGCGCGTCTCCTTGTAGTCCACGGTCTCGATCCAGAAATCCGGATCGAGCGACGCGCGCTGCGCGAGCCAGCGCGAGACCGGGGTCGCGCCGGCGTTGTAGGCGCCGATCGCGAGGTAGGTGCGGCCGTCGTAGCGGTCGAGCATCTGGCGCAGGAAGGCGCTGCCGAGGACGAGGCTGGTATGCGGATCGTAGAGCGCATCGCCGCCGCCCCAGGCCACGCCCAGTGCGTGCGCCAGGCGTGCGCCGACCGAAGGCAGCAACTGCATCAGCCCGCGCGCGTCGGCGCCGGAACGCGCGTACGGCATCCATGAACTCTCGGCGCGGATCTCGGCGGCGACCCAGGAAGGATCGATGGCGTTGACGCGCGCCTGCCGGCGCACGTCGTCGCCCTCGTTGAGCGGGAAGCGCAGGCTGTACATGCGCAGTTCGTCGGGCGCCGGCTTGCCGGCCGCATCGGTGCCGAGCGCGAAGGTGGCGCGGTCGTACCAGCCGATGTCCTGCGCGAGCGCGACCGCGATCTGGCGCTGGTGGTCGTCGAAACCGGACAGCGCCTGCTTCCATTCCTTCTCGGCCCAGCCGATGCGCTCGATCCGGAACAGCTCGAAGGCGCGCACGAGGGCAGGCGTGGCCGCGACCTTCGCGCGTTCGCCATCGCTGGCACCCAGCTCCAGCGGACAGAGGTCATACGCCTGGTGCAGCCGGTCGGCGGCGAGGAAGCCATGGTAGGTCGCGGTGCGCGCGGCCTGCTGGTAAAGCGCGTTCGCGGCCTTCGCATCGCCGGCGCGTTCGCGCAGGCGCGCTTCGAAATACTGCCAGCGCGGATCGCCGCGCTGCGCCGGGTCCATCGCGACGATCGCCTTGAGCGCGGCCGTATCGTCGCCGCGCGCCATTGCCTCGCGCACCTGCCATTCGTGCAGCTTGGCGTCGTAGGCGGACGCGGGCACCGCGGCGAGGCGATGCGCGGAACCGGGCGCGTACGAGGCGACCGTCCACAGCGCGATCGCGTACTGCACGCGGCCGCGGTCGGCTTCGTTCAACTGCATCGACGGCATCAGCCGCGCTAGCCGCGCCTCGGCGCCGTCGGGATCGTGGCGTGCGCTGCGCGCCAGGCCGATCGCGAGCATGCGGCGGCTGCGGTCGCTGTGCGGCCAGCTCGCGGCGGTCTCGTTCGGCGCGTCGATGAATCGCGCATAGGTCTGCGCCAGCGTTTCCTGCTCGGCGGGCAGGCCGTGCGCCGCGCTGCGCATCACGCCGGTGTCGGCGTCTTCGGCGGCGGCATCGATACGCTTCCAGCGCAGCTCCGGCGTGAGCCGGCCGCGCGCGTCGAGGGTGGCGAAGGCGATGTCGCAGTCGGAGGGCTGCGCGTCGCCGCTCAGCCACAGCGCGAGCGCGTCGTCGTACCAGTGCGCGTCGGGCTCGCCCGCATCCAGGCGCGCTGCGAGGTCGGCGCAGCGCAGCTTCGGGCTGCTGTCGGCCGCGTGGAAGGCGCGGAAGTCCTTCCAGTCGCGGCGACGGGCGAGTTCGGCAAGCCACTCGTCGCGCAGCAGGTTCGCGGCGACCTGCCCGGGATTGCGATCGAGATAGGCGCGCACCGTGGCGGCGTCCACGCTGTCGATCACGCGATGCAGGGTCGCGTAGTCGATCCACGGCACCAGCGGATCGCTGGCGAGGCGGCTCGCGGTGGCGCTGTCGAGCTGGCCCAGTTCGGCCAGCGAAAGGGCGTCGCGCACCGGCGCATACGTGTCGGCATCGCCGCTGGCGGCGCGTGCACGGGCAGACCCGGCGAGGCCCGCATCGAGCAGCAGGCAGCAGGCCAGGAAAAGGATCGTTCGCATGGAGGCCGAGTGTAGCCCAAGCGCGTTGCGCGGCCGCCCGCCCGGCCGGTTCCCTTCGATCGGGGTCGCGCCAACAGGGCAGGTGGACGCACGACCGGCGGGAACGGGCAGGTCCCCCTGCCATCGGTCATCCCGCACAAGGCTTGCATCGGCTTCACACTTTGTTTACAAACGCAGGACGCACCGGGCCGACCGGCGCGCCACCGACCCTGGGGAGACATTGATGACCGCGATCCGTCGTAGCCGCCTGTGCGCGGCCGTCCTGGCCGCACTGCTGCCAGCCACGCTGCCTGCCATGGCGCAGGATGCCGGCACCACCGCTCCTGCCACCGACACCAGCAAGGCCAAGGTGCTCGATCGCATCACCGTCACCGGCTCGCGCATCAAGCAGACCAACAAGGTGACCGACGCGCCGGTCGCGATCATCACCCGCGATGTCCTCGACAAGAGCGGCGCGACCTCGGTCGGCGACTTCCTGCAGGAATTGACCGCCAGCGGCAAGGCGCTCAACGCCAAGTTCAACTCATCGGGCAACTTCGGCTATCCGCCCGACGGCGGCGGCATCGGCGCCGGCTCGGCGCAGGTCGACCTGCGCAACCTCGGCTCCAACCGCGTGCTGGTGCTGGTAGACGGCATCCGCTGGGTCAATGAATCCTCGGGTTCGGGCGTGAGCAACAGCGCCGACCTCAACACCATCCCGCTGGCGATCGTCGACCGCATCGAGGTGCTGGAGGACGGCGCCTCGGCGATCTACGGCTCCGATGCGATCGCCGGCGTGGTCAACATCATCACCAAGAAAAACTTCGACGGCGCGCTCGTGCACGAGAAGTACGGCAGCTACGGCCACGGCGGCAACGACGAGGAGGCCGACGTCACCTTCGGCGGCCACAGCGACCGCTTCAGCGGCGTGTTCAACGCCAGCTACGTCAAGCAGGACGGCATCAGCTCGGCGGTCTGGGCGCAGGCCGCGGGCGCGGCGGTGCCGGGCGGTGGCGTCGGTTCGGGCAGTTCCGCCACGCCGCAGGGGCGGGCGACGTTCTGCGATCCGCGCCTCGGCGGCGTCGGTTTTTGCGCCGATGGAGACAACTGGTTCGACATCACGCTCAACGACGGCGCGACCCCGAACTACAACGGCGGCGATCCCACCGACGGACCCGGTACGTACCACAACTGGAGCGGGGCCGACCGCTTCAACTATGCGCCGTACAACCTGCTGCTCACGCCGAACGAGCGCAAGTCGGTGTTCGGCAGCGGGACCTACGACATCAGCGATTCGGTCCAGTTGCACGGCAAGTTCCTCTACAACAACCGCACATCGTCCAACGAGGCGGCGCCGGAGCCGATCTTCGCCGGCCCGTTCACCGGCTCAGGCGGCTTGGCCGACACCATCGACATCGCCGCGAACAATCCGTACAACCCGACCTGCACGACGCCGGGCGTCGTATCGACGTGCCTCACCCTGAGCGGTGCCCCGCCGACCGACGCGAACGGCGATCCGCTTCCCGGATACGGCGTCCTCGGGTGGTTCACCAAGCGCCCGCTCGAGCTCGGGCCGCGCATCTTCAACCAGGACGTCAATACCTGGTATGCCAACCTGGGCCTGACCGGTTCGCTCAACTGGGGTCCGCGCGGGGCGGACTGGAACATCGACTACGTGCATTCGGAAAACAGCGCGGACCAGGTGTTCACCGGCGGATTCAACCTCGCGAACCTCAAGCTCTCGCTGGGCGACGTCAACGTGTGCAACGCGACGCCCGGCTGCGTGCCGCTGGACCTGTTCGGCGGCCAGACCCGTCCGATCACGCCGGCCATGCTCGCCTTCGTCACCGCGACCCAGCACGACTCGACCAAGCAGACGCTCGACCTGGTCACGGCCAACCTGACCGGCGACCTGTGGAGCATGGGCGACAACCGCTATGCCGGCTTCGCGATCGGTTACGAGCATCGTCGCTACGGCGGCGATTTCAACCCCGATCCGTTGCGCCAGAACGGCGATTCGCAGGACTCGCAGGCCGAGCCGGTTTCGGCCAGCTACAGCGTCGATGAAGGCTACGCCGAGCTTCAGACGCCCTGGCTCAAGGAGTTCAGCACCGACTTCGCGGTGCGCTATTCGAACTATTCCACGTTCGGCGGCGCGACCACGGGCAAGGCTGGTTTCCGCTGGCAGCCGATCGAGGACTTCGTGTTGCGCGGCACCTATTCGCAGGGCTTCCGCGCGCCGAGCATCGGCGAACTGTTCGGGCTGACCCAGTTCGGCCCCACCCTGTTCGATCCCTGCAACAACCTCGTCGCGGGCTCAGCCGTGTACGACTACTGCCACGGGCAGGGCGTGCCGGTCGGCTTCCAGCAGGCCAACACCCAGGTCGTGTCGATCACCGGCGGCAATCCGAACCTGAAACCCGAGAAGTCCAAGAACTTCAATCTCGGTGCGGTGTGGAGCCCGTCCTGGGCCGACAACCTGTCGTGGTCGAAGAAGCTGGATTTCGAGGCGGACTACTTCCACTACAAGGTCAGCAACGCGATCCAGGCTCCCGACATCCAGGCCCGGATCAACGGTTGCGCCACGGGCGATATCACCGGTGCGGCTTGCGCCATCTTCGTCCGTCCGCCGGCCGGCGGCGGCAACCTGGGTCCCATCCAGGACACGCTCGCCAACTTCGGTTCGATCAAGACCAACGGCATCGACCTGAAGGCCAACTGGACTGGTCCGCAGATGTCCTGGGGCACGCCCAGCATCACGATGCAGGCCACCCACACGATCAGCTACCAGGCGCTCGACGAATTCGACCTGGCGACCTCGCGCACGGTCGGCGTGGAAACCGACAACGGCGCGATCCCGTCGTGGGCGGCCAATGTGCAGTTCGGCTGGGCGATGGGAGACTGGAGCGCGTCGTGGAACCTGCGCTACATCGACTCGGTCACGGAAGACTGCTCGATCGTCCAGTCCACCAACGACTACTGCGCGCACGATGTGCAAGGCAACAACATCGGCACCCACCACCTCGGCTCGACCACCTACAGCGACGTGCAACTGGCGTGGGACAACGCGTTCGGCGCCAAGGGCCTGAAGCTGGACCTGGGCGCGAACAACGTGTTCGCACGCAATCCCCCGGTCTGCGTGACCTGCACCCTGAACGGCTACGACGCCGGTACCTACGATCTGCCGTTCCGCTTCGTCTACGCCGAGGTGAACTGGAAGTTCTGATCCGAGCGGAGTTCGCGTGACGAAAAAGCCGGCGAGCGATCGCCGGCTTTTTCATGCCTTCGCGAAGATGGACTTTCCGACGACCGGGTGCGAACCGCATGGCCCGCGGCTTGTGGCGGGACGTTCGGCTATGGCAGAGTCGGGCCATTGAAGCATTCGGAGTCCGTGCCGTGATCGATCCGGACGGTTACCGCCCCAACGTGGGCATCGTGCTGATGCGCGAGGACGGGCAGGTTTTCTGGGCCCGGCGCGTGCATCGCGACGGCTGGCAGTTCCCGCAGGGCGGGATGAACACCGACGAGACGCCGCTCGAGGCGATGTTCCGCGAGCTGCGCGAGGAAACCGGCCTGCTGCCCCAACACGTCGAGGTGCTCGGCGCGACGCCGGGCTGGTTGCGCTACCGGTTGCCGTATCGCAGCACGCGTCGCGACGACAAGCCGGTGTGCATCGGCCAGAAGCAGGTCTGGTTCCTGCTGCGCCTGCTGGCAGGCGACGACGATGTGCGCCTGGACCTCACCGAAAAGCCCGAGTTCGACCGCTGGCGCTGGGTCGATTTCTGGTATCCGGTCGAGCACGTGGTCACCTTCAAGCGGCGCGTCTACGCGCGTGCGCTGGGGCACCTGGCGCCGCAGGCGCAGGCGAAGGCCACCGGCGCGCTCGGCGAGCAGCCGGCGCTGCCGCCCGAACGCGACGAACGCACGCGCCGGCGCATCGGCTGGGGCTGAGTGCCTTCCATTCCCGAAAGCAAAGCGTTCCGCGCTGACGCGCGGGTTACTTTCTCTTGACCTTCAGCCCATCCATGGGCCTCACCTTCGCTGCGCGAAGGCGCTGCGCGGTTCAGATCGCTCCTGCGATCTGTCGGGAGAAAGTAACCCGGACACGAGCCGGGACGATGAAGCCGTCCCGGTACCCTGCGCTCCTCGGAAAGGGGGGGGGGCGGCGCGTACTCGGGCCATCCATGGCCCTCAGACAGTCGCGCCTTGCTCCCCCTCTTTCCTGCGGTGCTCGGCTCGCTTTACGGCGCAAGAGCGGAAAGGCAACGCGCAAAGCGAATTCGCGCTCGTGACGGGGCTGCCGACGTTCAGTGCAACAGGGTGCGAAGTTCGGCTTCGGCGCGCAGGAATTCGTCACGCAGTTGCTTTACGGTCGCGACCGGATCGACCAGGCTCTTGTCGCGGGCGCCGTGTTCGATCTGTCGGGCTATTGCTGAAAGCTGCATTGCGCCGAGGTTCGCGCTCGAGGACTTGAGCGCATGCGCGGGACCGACCAGTCCGGCCATGTTGCCGCTCGCCGAAGCCGCATCGAGCTTGGTCAGGTGGTTGGGCGCGTCCTCGAGGAAGACGTTGACGAGCTCGGTGAAGGCATCGCCCATGGCGCTCCACAGGTCCTCGATGATCTCCGAGTCGAGCGCCGGCGTAGCGGGCTGGTTTGCCGGCGCCGCCGCGACGGGCTCTTCGGGAGCCGGTGCCGGAGTGGCGACCGCGGCAGTGGCGACTGCGGCAGTGGTGACTGCAGCAGGAGCCGGCTCCGGTGGGGGTGCCGGCGGCTGCACATGCGGTTGCACAGATGGCGGAGCAGGAGACACCACGGCGAAATCGGGTGCGCTGCGGGCGGACGCCGGAACCGCCATCGCCGGAGCGGCGATAGCCACCGCGGCCGTGGAACCCGAGCCCGTCGAAGCCACCTCCGCCACGAACAGGGCGGTGGCTTCCTCGTGCTTCATCCCGGCCTCGGCGATCTCGGCTGGCGTGAGGGCGATGATCTTGTTCTGCGCCGGCGTCGCCGATGTCGACCACGCTGCGGGTGCCGGCGGCTGGCGCCGCAGCCGCGACGGCGTGTCGATCCAGCGTCGCAGCATCGCTTCGAGCTGGTCGCGCGCGACCGGCTTGGAAAGGTAATCGTCCATGCCCGCGTCGAGGCATTTCTGGCGGTCGCCGGCCATGGCGTTGGCGGTCATCGCGATGATCGGCAGTGGCCGCAGCTGGTTCTCCGCCTCGTACACCCGCCAGGTGCGGGTGGCGGTGTAGCCGTCCATCACCGGCATCTGGCAGTCCATCAGCACGATGTCGTAGTGGCCGCGCGTCATCTTCTCGAGCGCCTGCTCGCCGTTCTCGGCGGTTTCGCACTGGGTGCCGATCAGCGAGATCAGCCGCTGCGCGACCAGCAGGTTGACCGGATTGTCCTCGACCAGCAGCAGCTTGCCCTTGATCGGGGCGAGCTCGCGGATCGGTTCGTCGAGCGGCCTGGGCAGGCCGCCGCCTTCGCTTTCGGCGCCCTGTTCGGAAGCGGGCGCGAGGCTGACGGCCGCGCGGGTGTCGCGCCCGGCGGTGCTGATCGCTTCGCCCGCCATCAGTTCGGCCAGCTTCGGCCGCAGGTCGGCCTCGGCGACCGTGCGCTGCACCACCACCGCATTCGGCAGCGCGCGCGCGTCGTCCGGCACCGGGTCGCTGGATTCGAGGAACAGGATGCGCAGCCGCTCGACGCCGTCCATGCTCGCCAGGTTGCGATAGAGGGCGACGATGGTGTGCTTGATCGAGCTGAGGTCGACGATCAGCACGTCGAAGCCGCGCGCGGCCGACGCGGCGAACGCGCGCAACTGGTTGAGCGCCTCCTGGGTGTTCTCCGCGAAGGTGAGGTGCGCCCCGGTGTGATCGAGGCTGGCGCCGATCCGCTTCTGCAGGTTTCCTTCCGAGGTCAGCACCAGCAGGCGCGCGCCCTGCAGGCCGGTGCGCGGGCCTTCGATCTCGCTCGACGCCTTGAGCATCGGGATCTCGAACCAGAACGTCGAGCCGCGGCCGAGTTCGGATTCCACGCCGATGCGCCCACCCATCAGGTCGACGATGCGCTTGCAGATCGCCAGGCCCAGGCCGGTGCCGCCATAGACGCGGGTGGTCGAGGCATCGGCCTGCGAGAACGCGCTGAACAGCTTGCTCGCCGCTTCCGGCGAGATGCCCACGCCGGTGTCGCGCACTTCGAGGCGCAACTGGTGGTGGGTACGGGTTTCCTTGAGCCGGGCCACGTGCACGGTGATCGAGCCACGCTCGGTGAACTTGAGCGCGTTGCTGACCAGGTTGCTGATGACCTGGCGGATCCGCACCGGGTCGCCGCGGAAGGCCCGGCGTACATCGGTTTCGATGTGCAGGGTCAGGCGCAGGCCTTTCGCCTGCGCCTGGCGTTCGAGCAGGCGGATCACCGAGTCGAGCGTGTCGCGCAGGTTCAGGCTGACGCTCTCGAGCTGCAGCTTGTTCGCCTCGAGCTTGGAGTAGTCGAGGATGTCGTCGACGATGCGCAGCAACTGGCGCGCCGACTGCAGGGCGGTGTTGAGGATCTCGCGCTGGTCGAGGGCGAGCTTGGACGATTGCAGCAGGTCGAGCATCGGGATGATGCCGTTGAGCGGCGTGCGCACCTCGTGGCTCATGGTGGCGAGGAACTCGCTCTTGGCGAGGGTGGCCTGCTCGGCGGCCTGCTTGGCCTGGGTGAGCTCTTCCTGCAGGCGGCGGTATTCCTCGAGCTGGCTGCGCATCGAGTCGAACTGCGCCGACTGCTCGTCGACCTGGTGGTTCGCCTCCGCGGCCTGGTTGGTCGCCTTGCGCGCGCTCGCGGAAGCCTGCTGGATGGCGATGTTCAGCAGGTGCAGGGCGGTCGCGCAGCAGACGAAGGACAGCACGCCCAGGGTGAGCGCCACCACCAGCCAGGGCCCGCGCACGCCGCGGCCCAGGTCGATGCCGAGGGCGACGACGGTGCCGGCGATGGTGGCCAGCGTGATCCAGCGCAGCGTGGTGAGCAGCGGCGAGGATTTGGGCATGGGTCGATCAGATCACGGCGGCATTGAAATCGAAGTCGAGTCCTCCGGTGGCGCCTTGCACGAGATTGCCCTGGATGAAATCGATGCCGCCCATCCAGAGCGCTGCCGCGGTCTGCGGATCCTCGACGCGGTGGCCGATCACCTGGATGCCGAGCTGGTGGGCGCGATCGATCAGCGCGCGCAGTTCCTCGCGGACCTCGGGAGCCGTGTTCGCCGCCACGTATTTCGACGCCAGCTTGATGAAGCCCAGTGGCGCCTGGTCGAGCAGGCGGTTGGCTTCCGCCGAGTGTTCGTACTGGCCGATGCACAGCGAAACGCCGTCGCCGCGCATCGCGCTGGCGAACGTGGTCAGGGCCGGCGGATTGAGCAGGGCGTCCTCGAGGCGGCATTCGAGCACCAGCGAGGATCCGGCCAGTTCCTGCGCGGCCAGTTCGCCCTTGAGCCAGCCGGCCTGTTCGCGCGCCGAGAACGTCGTCATCGCCTGCGGAACGAACAGGCGCGCCTTCCGTCCGCCTTCGCGCTGCTGGACGAGCACGCTCATCGCCCGGGTCAGCACCCAGCGGTCGATGTCGATCATCATCTTGCCGCGCTCGGCCAGCGGCAGGATCTCGGCCGCCGAACGCAGCTTGCCGCTGGCATCGCGCATCCGCAGCAGGGTCTGGTACTGCGCATCCTGGCTGCCCTGCACGGCGACGATCGGCTGGTAGATCAGGCCGAATCCATCATTGCCGATCGCCTCGCGCAACTGCTCGATCAGCGCGGCTTCCTCGTCGACCTCGGCCGCGTTGGGCGCTTCGTAGCGCCTGATGCCCTGCTCGCTGGTGCGCGCGTCGCGGCAGGCGCGCTCGGCGGTGTTGAGCAGGGCGCTGGCGTCGCCGAAGCCGTAGCGCAGCGGGCAAATGCCGATCGAGGCGCGCAGCCGCATCGGCTTGCCGGTCGCCTCGAAGGCATGCTGCATGATCGCGTCGCGCAGGCGCTTGGCCAGCGCATCGAGCGCCTCGTCGTCGAGCCCGAGCGCGAGCACGAGGAAAGCGTTGTCGTTGATGCGTGCGGCGGCATGCAGGTCGAACAGTTCGTCGTGGATGACGCGTCCGGCCGAGGTCAGCAGGTGTTCCAGCGCGGCCAGGCCGAGGCGCTCGCGCAGGGTCACCGCGCCGTCGATCTCGATGAACAGCGCGCCGCCGGTGGCGGGATGTTCGGAACTGGTGCCGAGCGATTCGTTGACGCGGTCGAGCACGTAGGCGCGGCGGTGCAGCCCGGTCGCCTCGTCGCGCGCACCCAGGGTGGTGCCCTGTTGCTGCTGCTGCAGGGTGCGGGTGCGGCGCACCCGGTTCTGCACCGAGGTGATCAGGTGCTTGGGGCGGATCGGCTTGCTGAGGAAGTCGTCGCCGCCGGCGTTGATCGCGTCGAAGCGTGCGTCCGGGTCGCTCTCGCCGGACAGGAACACGATCGGCGTGGTCTTGAAGTTCGGGTGCTCGCGGATCAGCGCGGTCAGCTCGACGCCGTTGGCGTGCGGCATGTGCAGGTCCATCAGCACCAGGTCCGGGTGCAGGGCTTCGAGCGCTTCGAGCACATGCAGCGGATCCTGCTCGACCACCGCCTGCATGCCGGCGTTGGTGAGCACGCTCTGCGCGAACAGGCCCTGGGCGCGGTCGTCCTCGACGATCAGCACGCGCAGCTTCTCCTCCGAGGCCGGCGCGAGCAGGGTCTGGAGCTGGTGCATCACGTCGGGCACGTTGAACGGCGGCAGCAGCAGCGCGTCGGCTCCGGCGCGGCGTCCGTCCAGGCGCGACTGCAGGTTGTCCTGCGCGGCCATCGCCACGAGCTGGATGCGTTGCCCGCTGCCGCGCTGCTGGGCGTCGCGGCGGGCGGTGCCGACGGCGGTGAGGTCGGTCATGCGCGAGGCGTCGACCAGCACCAGGTGCGGCGACAGGCTCATCAGCAGTTCGGACAGCTCGTCGACGGTCTCGACCGGCTCGACCTCGAAGCCTTCGCCTTCCAGGTGCTGCGCCAGTTCGTAGGCGAACGCGTTGCCGTCGCTGAGCTGGTAGATGCGACGCGCGATGCCCGATGCCGCCGGCTTGGGTGCGTCGTTCGCGGCGACGTGGGCCTGCATCGTGGCGACGTCTTGCGCGTCGGCGACGCCCCAGCGGTGCCAGTAGGCTTCGGGCGGAATCTCGCAATGCGCCGGGGGCGGCGCCTGGGCGGCGCCGGGGCGCGCCGCGAGCGAGGCGGTGACGGCAGCGGTCAGTGCCAGCATGCGATCGCTCTGCTGCGGGTCGGGCAGGCTGCGGCGGACGATGTGCTCGCCGAGCATGTGTTCGAGCGTGAGCAGGTGCTGGCTGGGTTCGATCAGGTCGTAGCGACCGCTCGCCCCGGCCAGGCGCTGGACGTCGTCGTTGAGCAGGGCCATGCCACCGGCTTCCCAGCCGTCGCGGCGGTAGCGCTGAATGCGCTGCTCGACCGCCTCGATGCGCTTGGGCAAATGGCGCAGGAATGCCTGGCGGTATTCGTCTTGTTGGGACGAGGTCGTCTTGTTCATCTGGCGTTCTCCCCGTGACCCATTATGCCCCGTGGGCGCGCTGCGTGGGTCCGGCAATGGTGTTCACAGCATCGTATTTCAGAAGGGCTTCACGACCACGAGGCAGACGATGCCGATCAGCAGCAGCGCCGGAACCTCGTTGAACCAGCGCAGCCAGCGCGAACCCGGTACCGGCCGGCCGTGGCGGAAGTCGGACGTGAGCTTGATGCACCAGCCGTGGTAGCCGACCAGCAGCACGACCAGGCCGAGCTTGGCATGCAGCCAGCCCTGCTGCATGAACCCCGGCATCTGCAGCAGCAGCGCGATGCCGAAGCCCAGCGCGAGCGCGCCGCCGATATGGGTGATCGCGAGCAGGCGTCGCTCCATCGTCACGAAGCGCGCGCGCGACACCATGTCGGTCGCTTCGCGATGGTAGATGAACAGGCGCGGCAGGTAGAACAGTCCCGCGAACCAGGTCACCACGAAGACGATGTGGAAGGCCTTGATCCAGGGCGTGGCTTCGGCGAGGGACATCAGGCCGTCGCCTCCGTCCGCCGCACGCCGCGCCGGAGCGTGGCGCGGAACGACCATGCGGCTGCGAGCGCCACCAGCAGCGATCCGCCGATGGCGATCGACATTCCCTGCAGCGGATGCGCGGCGAGCAGGGCGAGCGCGGCCAGGCACAGGGCATCCTCGGCGAGCGACGCGCTCCAGTTGCTCAATGGTTCGGGCGAGGTGTTGATCAGCCTGCGCGTCAGGCCCTTGACCAGGTGGCTGCAGAGCGCGACCGCGCCGCCAGCCAGCAGGGCCTGGCCGCCCAGGCGGTGGTCGCGACCGATGAAGGCCGCGCCAAGGAAGGCTCCGGCGGGGATTCGGACCAGGGTGTGCAGCAGGTCCCAGCCGCCGTCCATGCCCGGGATCTTGTCGACCACGAATTCGACCAGGGCGAGCAACGCGCACAGGCCGATCAGCCACGGCGAGGCGATGCCTTGCAGGACCTCCGGCAGCGCGATCCAGCCGAACGTCCCCGCCAGCCCGAGGAACAGGACGGTCAGGTACACCCGCACGCCGGCCAGCCAGGCCAGGGCGACGCCAAGTGCAAGGACGGACGGGTCGTGCATGTCGACGATCCGGTGAACCGGGACTGCGGAGTATAGCGGCGGTCGCTTGACGCTCGCGCGAGCGGGAAGCTATACCCGGGGGATGGACGAACCCGCCCCCGACCACCCAGCGCCCGCGACCGCTGCCCGATCCGGAAAACTGCGGCGCTGGATCGCCCTGCTGGTGACGCTGTGGATCGCCAGCCTCGCCCTCGCCGGCTGGGGCGCGGTGCACTGGTCCTCACCGCGCCTGGTCGCGCTCGGTCGCGAGAACGCGAACCTGCGCGAGCAGCTCGGCCAGGTCGATGGCCTGCAGCAGCAGATCGCGACCCTGAAGAGTTCCGACACCGTCAGCCGCGCCGCCAACCAGGAATTGCAGACCAGCCTGTCCGAGCGCGACGAGGAAGTGTCCGCGCTGCGCGCCGACGTCGCCTTCTACGAGCGCCTTGTCGGCGCGGGCAGCCAGCGTCGCGGCCTGTCGGTGCACAGCGTGAAGATGGACCAGGACGCCAATGGCAGCTGGCATTACGCCACCACCCTGACCCAGAACCTCAACCGCGGCAAGATCAGCCAGGGTGCGATGACGATGCAGATCGAAGGCGCGAAGGCCGGCAAGCTGCAGACCCTGCAATGGACCGACCTGCTGCAGAAGCCCGCCGCGCCGGCGCAACCGTTCCAGTTCCGCTACTTCCAGAAGATCGAGGGCAGCGTGATGCTGCCGGCGGGCTTCACCCCGCACAAGGTGACGGTGTCGCTGAATTCGGAAGGCAGCACGATCCAGCAGGCCTTCCCATGGGCCGACGCGCTCAGCGGTGAACCGGCGGCGCCGGGGTCGGGCAAGGGCCAATAGCAGGGCGGAGCATCTCCACCGTTGCCGGACTTTGCTCCTGTGGCGGGAAGGGCGGCAGCGAGGTTCGCCCGACGGCCGGGCAGGCCGATGCTTGAACATCGGCCCCGCGCCCCCCATCCTGATCGCATGACCGATGTCCTTGCCATGCATCCCGGCAGCTCAAGTCCGAATTACCAGCAGCTCGACGCGCCGCTGGCGTTCACCAGCGCGGCCGCGCGCAAGGTCGCCGAGCTGATCCGCGAGGAAGGCAACGCCGCGCTCAAGCTGCGCGTCTACATCAGCGGCGGCGGCTGCTCGGGTTTCCAGTACGGCTTCTCCTTCGACGAGGAGCAGGCCGAGGACGACCTCGCCGTCGAGAAGGACGGCGTGACCCTGCTGGTCGATCCGCTGAGCCTGCAATACCTGCTCGGCGCCGAGGTCGACTACAGCGAGAGCCTGCACGGCGCGCAGTTCACCATCCGCAACCCCAACGCCAAGACGACCTGCGGCTGCGGCAGCTCGTTCTCGGCCTGACCGCCGCGAGCCGTCCGCCGCGTGAGCGACCTGCCCGCCGACTACGCCTTCGCGAACCCGCCGCCGGATCGTGCCGACCACCTGCGCGACGATGCCCACGCCCTGCGCGCGCTGTGGCCCGAAGCCGGCGTGCTGCTGCTCGACGTCGAAGGCCACGCGCTGGCGCGCGATGGTGGCGAGCGCCATGCGCCGGTGCGCGGCATCGATCTCGCGCCGCAGTTGCCGGACGAAGCCGTGTTCCTCGCCCTGCACGAAGGCCGCGGCTGGTTCGCGTTGCCGCTCGACGCCGCGCACGAGGGTGCGGATGGCGCGCCGCGGATCGACCTGCGCGCCGCGGCGATGCGGCTGCCCGCATTCGACGCGGGCCTGCATGCGCACGCACGCGCGCTGCTGCACTGGCGGGCGACGCACCGCTTCTGCGGACGCTGCGGTGGCCCGCTGCAGCCGATCCGCGCTGGTCACGCCGCGCGCTGCACCGGCTGCGGCAGCGAACACTATCCGCGCACCGACACCGCGATCATCGTCTCGATCAGCGATGGGCAGCGCCTGCTGCTCGGCCGCCAGGCCAGCTGGCCGGCGAAGCGTTACTCGGTAATCGCCGGATTCCTCGAACCCGGCGAACGCCTCGAGGACGCCGTGGTGCGCGAGGTGTTCGAGGAAACCGGCCTGCGCGTGCGCGCCTGCCGCTACGCCGGCTCGCAGCCCTGGCCATTTCCCGCCAACCTGATGGTCGGCTTCGAAGCCGAGGCGGATGCGGACGAGCCGCGTTTCGGCGGCGAGCTCGAGGACGCGCGCTGGTTCAGCGCCGAACAGATCCACGCCGCGGTCGCCGCCGGCGAACTGCTGCTGTCGCCGCGCCTGTCGATTTCGAGCTGGCTGATCCGGCGCTGGCTGGCGCGCCAGGGCAGGCCGGTCGCGACGCGATGAACGTGGCGTCGGCGCGCGCATCGGTGTGCTGGAAACACCGCTGCTGCGATCCAGGGATGGATCGCTCGCGAATCAACTTGTTGGACGATTGATTCGCGGAGCCGAGTCCGGGCATGTGCCGGACTTGGCGAGTTGAAAATGGACAGGAAAGGCCATTTTCAACACTGATAGAATCGCCACGTCATGCATCGAGCGCTTCCATGTCCGCAGCCCTGATCGCCGTCGTCATCGTCCTGCTTGCGGGGCATGTGGCGAGTTCGCTCACGGCGCTGCGCCGCTTCGACTGGCTGGTGGAGTGGCGGCGCTACATCGAAGGCGTGTCCGCGCCCGACGGCGCGCTCGCCGGCCGCTTCGGGCTGGCGCTGGTGGTCGGCCTGCCGGTGCTGCTGGTCGGCCTGCTGCAACTGGCCCTGCGCGACTCGTTGTGGGGACTGCCGGGCTTCGTGTTCGCGACCCTGCTGCTGTTCTATTGCTGGGGACCGCGCGATCTCGACCTCGATGTCGATGCGGTCGTCGATGCGCCCGACAGCGAGCACAAGCGCGATGCCGCCGCAAGCCTGCTGCACAACGAAGCGCCGGCCGCGCTCGATGGCCACGCCCTGGTCGAGGCGGTGTTCAACGGCGCGCTGCGACGCTGGTTCGGCCCGCTGCTGTGGTTCCTGCTGCTCGGTCCGGCCGGCGTGCTGTTCTACCGCATGATCGCGCTGCTCGGCGACGATGCCGCGCATGCCGAGGCTCCGGCCGCGCAGCGCGAGGATGCGCGCTGGCTGCTGGCCGTGCTCGACTGGCCGGTGGCGCAACTGATGACCGTCGCGCTGGCGCTGGCGGCGAACTTCGACGCGGTGTTCACGGCATGGCGCGAATGGCATGCCGGCGGCGCACGCCTCGATACCGGATTCCTCGCCGCCGCCGCGCGCGCCAGCGTGGACATCGAGATCGCCAGCGACGACACCGACCTGCCCGACGGCGACGCGATCGCCGCCACGCCCGCCCTGCTGGAATTGCGCGACGCGATGAGCCTGGTCTGGCGCATGCTGCTGTTGTGGCTGGCGGTGATCGCGATCTTCGTGATCGCCCGCCTGATCTGACGCGAAGGTCTGACGCGCGGATCGGACCGCGGGTCGAGCAGGGACGTCAGCGCCGCTTCGCGGGCATCGTGCCTGCCCACGCCAGCAGGTAACCGCGAATCGCGCCGTACTGGTCCGAGGGCGGGACGACGCGCCCCCATGTGCGATCCAGCTCGCCGACCTGGCCGGGCTGGCCTTCGCCGATCGAACCGAGCATCGCGAGCACCAGCATCTGTTCGCGCAACATGTCCGGCGCGAGTTCGTTCCGCAGTTGCTCCAGTGCCGCGAGCGCCGTCGGGCGCAAGCGGGCGACGTCGCGCCGCGCCGCTGCGTCGAAGGCGGCCATCACGGCGGCGGCCGGCGCCGGCAGCGGCGTCGAATGGTCGAACCAGGTCGGGTCGATCCAGATGCCCTGCAGATCGCTGGCCGGTAGTGCACCGATCGTCGCGCCCGCGACCTGGGAAACGTCCGAATACCAGCCTTGCAAGTCGCTGGGGCCGAGCGGTCGTCGCAAGGCGAGCAGGGCACGCAGGTGATCGGCGAGGTCCGGATCGAGTTGCTGCAGGTGCGCGCCGACTGCACCACTGCGCAGGGCCATGACGATGTCGCGCGCCACCAGGTGGATCTGCACGAGCGAGCTGTGCATGGAATCGGTGACATCGTCCGCCCCCGGAGGCGTCCGCTGGTCGAGCACGTCCAGCACCGGCATGCCGTTCGACACCAGTGTCTGGAGGAGCACCGACGAACGGTTCGCGAACCGCGCCCGCGGTCCCTCGAGCGAAACGGTGGGATAGAAATCCGAGTGCGGCGTGGCCCTGGCGTAGGCGACGAACGCGCGCAGCATCCGTTCCGATCCGATCCGCCGTATCGCGTAGTCGCCGCGCGTCCGCAGGCCGGTGTACGCGAGCTCCGAACGCAGTGGTTCGGTTTGCAGGTGGCTCAGGTCGAGCGGCGGCAGTGGCTTGTCGCTGGCGACGAACATCAGGTCGCTGGCATTGGTCACATAGACATCCACGTGCGCAAACTCGCCGATCAGCGCGGCGACCATCGTGGCGAGCAGGCGGTCGTCCAGTTCGTAGGACTGGATCCACTGCGACATGATCCCGCCGGCGCGCAGGTGCCTGTGGACCAGGCCATAGAACTGGCTGGTGAACAGGCTCGCCACGCCGCTGACCCAGGGATTGGACGGCTCCGAGGCGATGACGTCGAATTGCCGGTGGCCGGTGGAGAACCACGTGCGCGCGTCATCGAATTGCGGATGCGAACGCGGGTCGGTGTAGGCGCGTTCCACCGCCGGCCCGAACAGGCGGGCGCCGTCGTACATGGAGCGCTCGATCTCGATCGTGTCGACGCTGACCGGTATCGGGCTGCCGAGGAAGGTCGCCGTGCACATGCCCGAACCCCAGCCGATCAATGCCACCTGGCGCGGATTCGGGTGCATGGCCAGCGGCAGCGCCGCTTCCATGCGCATCGTCAATTCGTCGTAGGAAGCCGGCTGACCGGGGACGACCTGGATGCCGGCGTCGGGCTTGCCATTGGTGGCGATGACCGCCACGCCGTTGCCTTGCGCGAACACGCCCACGGTCGCGGTCTTGCCGTCGCGCAGGAACTTCACGTAGTGGGCTGGAATGCCGGCCTGGCCGCTGCGGTAGACACCGCCCACCTGCTCGCCGGGATCGATGCGACCCCAATGCAGGCTCGCCAGGGTCGCAGCCGCCCCGCAGGCGCCGGCGAGCATCCATCGACGGCTTTCCCGCGGCGCGGAGAATCGCAGCAGGGCCAGTCCCAGCAGCAGGTCGGCGAATGCCGCCAGCGTGACCGACAACGCCACGCCGATGCCCGGGATGAGCAGGTGCATGGTGGCGAAGACGCCGACAATCGCGCCCAGGGTGTTGGCGGCATAGACCCTGCCGATGCTCGATTCGCCGTGACCGCGCCGAAGCAGCGCCACGGTCATCAGTGGCAGCGTCATGCCGGCGAAGAAGGCGGCCGGGAACATGATCGCCATCGCGATCGCGGCGCTGCCGAGACTGAACAACACGTACCCCGTGTCGTTGCGCGCCAGCGCGCCCATCATCCATTCGACCCAGTGGAAGGACAGGGTGAACAACGGCACCGACAGCAGTGCCGCCACGCCCATGAAGACCTGCGCCGTGCCGGTGGCGGCGACCGGGTTCGTGGTTTGCGTTGCGCGCTGGCGCACCCGCAATCCGCCGAAGGCCAGGCCGGCGATGAAGGTGGCGAGCATCAGCTCGAAGGAATGGACGGTGGTCCCGAGCGCCTGGTTGAGCAACCTCACCCAGCCCACTTCGTACACGAACGACGTCGCTCCTGTCACTCCCGCGGCGGCCAGCATCCATGACTGGAAGCGGGCGTCGCGTCCCTCGTCCGCGGCCGGCGCGACAGGCTCGATCGCCTGCGGCGGCGCATCGGTGGATCCGACGGTCGCGAAGATCGCCACGGCCAGCAAGGCCACCAGCAGGTTGATCGATCCGGCCAGCCGCACGGCACCGGGCATGCCGATCGCCGGCAGCAGCACGAACGTGCATACCAGCGCGCCAGCCGCCGCGCCGATGCTGTTGCTGAAATACAACCCGCCGAGGATGCGCCCGTCCTCGTTCGGCGCCATCCGCAGGTAGGCGCCGCTCATCAGCGGGAAGGTCATGCCGAGCAGGATGCTCTGCGGCGCGATCAGCGATGCCGCCGAAAGCCATTGCCACGTCGTCGCGAGCCATTGGCCGTCGATCCCCGGCAACACCTTGTCCTGCGAGAAAGCCGTGTAGGACAGGAAGACGGGATGGAACACCAGGCCCATCACGCCGATCACGCCCTCGACGCCGGCATAGGCGAGGATCAATCGCCGCCAGCGCACGCCATAGCGGCTGGTCAGCCATGCGCCCAGCGCCATCCCGCCCATGAAGATGGCCAGCACCAGCGCCTGCGCGTAGGCCGCATGGCCAAGGACCAGCCCGAGGTAGTGCGACCAGACCGACTGGTAGACGAGTCCGGCGAAGCCCGAGAGGACGAACAAGGCGAGCAGGCAGCGACCGACCACGACCTTGGAGAACATGCCCACCTCGATCGATCGTGTTGCGAGAGTTTAGCAGGGCGTTGCGGAGGCCGGCCTGTTGTCGGTGAGGGTCGCGCTCAGGCCATGTCGCCGCGCAGTTCTCGCACCCGCGTTTCCAGCATCGCCGCGTTCGCCTGCGTGCCGTCGACGGGCTCGCCGGCGAGCAGCTCGACCTGCGCGCGGAAGCGTCGCGGCATGCGCAGCCGCCGCATCCTGGAATCGCGCTTGCTCCACATGCTGCTCCACATTCCGCGCAGCGCCAGCGGCACCACCGGCACCGGGCGTTTGGCGAGGATGCGTTCGACGCCAGCCTTGAACGACGCGATCTGCCCGTCCTTCGTCAGCGCGCCCTCCGGGAAGATGCAGACAAGCTCACCCGCCGCCAGCGCCGCGTCGACCGCGGCGAACGCGCGCTCCATCATCGCCGGATCCTCCTTCGCGCCGGCGATCGGGATCGCCTTGGCGGCCTTGAACATCCACGCCGCGCCGGGCGTGTGGAAAATCCGGTAGTACATGACGAAGCGCGCCGGCCGCGGCACCGCGCCGCCGATCAGCAACGCGTCGAGATAACTGACGTGGTTGCACACCAGCAGCGCCGGTCCTTCATCGGGAATGCGCTCGATCCCCGACACGCGCACCCGGTACAACGCCTTCATCAGCGCCCAGCACGCGAAGCGCATCAGGAATTCAGGCACCAGGGTGAAGATGTAGACCGCCACCGCGGCATTGAGCAGCGCGAGCGCGAGGAAGAAGCGCGGGATGCCCCAGTGCAGCACGCTGTTGGCGAGGATGCCGCAGACCGCGGCAACCACGATGAAGACCGCGTTGAGGATGTTGTTGCCGGCGATCACCCGCGACAGCTCGGCGCGTTGCGTGCGGCTCTGCACCAGCGCGAACAGCGGCACCAGGAAAAAACCGCCGAACACGCCGATCATCGTCAGGTCGAGCAGGACGTGGATACTGCCCGGCGCCTGCAGGAAGCCGGCGATGTCCAGCCCCGTCCGCGGCGCGACGCCCGGCCGCGCGAAGTACAGGTCGATGGTCGCCGCGCTCAGGCCGAACGCACCCAGTGGCACCAGTCCGATCTCGACCGTGCGCCCCGACAGCTTCTCGCACAGCAGCGAACCGATGCCGGTGCCGACCGAGAACATGCCCAGCGCCAGCAGGTAGAGCGCGCCGCTGCCGCCGAGGTTGGTCTTGGCGTAGACCTCGAGCTGCGCGGTCAACGCGGTGCCGAAGAACCAGAACCACGAGATGCCGAGCACCGAGTTGAACACCGCGCGCTGCTTCCTGCACAACTGCAGGCAGCGCCAGCTTTCGACGAACGGATTCCATTCCAGCTTCAGCCCGGGCGCGGTCGGCGGCGCCGGCGGGATCGCGCGCGAGGCCGCGTAGCCGGCGAGCGCGATCGCGATCACCGCCAGCGAAGCGAGCATCGGCCCGGTTCCCGGCACCAGCATCAGCCCGCCGCCGAGCATCATCCCGAACAGGATCGCCATCGCCGTGCCGGTCTCGACCAGGCCGTTGCCGCCGACCAGCTCCTGAGGGTGCAGCATCTGCGGCAGTATCGAATACTTGATCGGCCCGAACACGGTGGAGTGCACGCCCATCAGGAACAGCACCACGAGCAGCAACACCGCGTGGTGCGCGTAGAAACCGTACGCGGCGATCGCCATCACCACGATCTCGAACACCTTCACCGCGCGGATGATCCGCGTCTTCTCGAGCTTCTCCGCGATCTGCCCGGCGGTCGCCGAGAGGAAGAAGAACGGCAGGATGAACAGCGCCGGCGCGAGGTTGGTGTAGAGCGACTGCTGCTCGAGCGTGAGCCCCATCAGCGAGGTGATCAGCACCACCGTCGCCTGCCGGAACACATTGTCGTTGAACGCCCCCAGCGACTGGGTCAGGAAGAACGGCAGGAAGCGCCGCTGGCGCAGCAGCTCGAACTGGTTGTGGCCGGACATGAGGGCAATCCCCTGGAGTCGGGCGCAGTGTAGCGGGGGAGGCAGGCTGCGCGCCGACGGCCGGCGGCGTGGATTGGAGTGATGCGGCCGGTAGCGCTTCGCGCCACCCGGCGCAAGGTATCGACGGGACTATCCTCTATGCACGAGAAATGCCCTGGTCCCGCGTGCGGTCGTGTTCGGCCATGTGCTCAGGCCGCCTTGAGTTCGATGTGAACCTGTAGGCCGAGCGCCGCGGCGATGTTCACCAGCGCATCGAGCGAAAAGCGCGAGATGCGTCCGCGCAGCAGGTCATTGATGCGCGGCTGGGTCACGCCACAATGCGCGGCCGCTTCCACCTGCTTCCATCCGCCGGCCTTCACGATGGCGACGATTTGTTCGATCAATTCGGAACGCAGGCGCAGGTTCGTAGCTGCTTCGGGCGTGTCCGCGATCGCATCCCACACGCTGGCGTAGCTTTCGGTCGTGTTCTTGCTCATGGTCGCCCCCGCATCAGTTCGGAATGACGCTGCCGTGCGATGTCGATGTCACGCTTCGAAGTCGCCTGCGTTTTCTTCTGGAACGCATGCAGCACATAGACAGCATCGACCAGACGCGCGGTGTAGATCACCCGATACGTTCCAGCCTCGTCGCGCACCCGGATCTCCTCGACGCCCTTGCCGATCGTCGGCATTGGTTTGAAGTCGCCGGGCTGCTTGCCGCGCTGCAAGAGATCGAGCTGGTACCCAGCGTCGTGCCGGGCATCCTCGGGAAAATCGCGCAGGCATTTGAGCGAGTCGCCGAGGAAGCGGATGGGCTTCATGGAGCGATTATACTCATTCGGATATACGACGCAAACGCAACGGAGATCGCCTGTCTGGGTGGATCACCTTTCGCTTCTCCTGCTTCTCATCCCCGCGAGGCGGGGATCGCTCCTCTGAGGAAACGAGCCGCTAGCCGTTCTCGCCGATCACCAGCGGCGGCAGCGCACGCACGATCTTCATCGTCTCCAGGCTGACCGTGATCACGCGCAGGAAGAGTTCCAGCGGGTAGCGCGGGTTGTGCATCGTCTCGGTCGCCCAGTCGTTGGCGTCGTTGACGATGCCGCTGTCCTTGTCGGTCTTCACGCACTGGCGCTCGACCACCCAGTCCAGCGCGGGCTTGCCGTTGACGACGTAGTCGTAAGCCTCCAGCGGGATGCCGGTGACGGTGAGCCTGCTGTTGTAGATCAGCGTGGTGAGGTCCTTGTCCTTGCCGGACTTGGGCACCTTCATCTTTTCGACGCGGTAGTCGGCGTCGGCGAGCTTCTTGCCGCCAGTGTCGACCTTGGCGCCGGCGTACATCGGCACGGTTTCGTAGTTGAGGTGCACCTCGGCCAGCGCGCGACCGGCCTTGCTGAAGGACCAGAAATCGGCAGCCGACTTCACCCGCGGGATGCGCGGCAGTTCCTTAGCCAGGTTGTCGGCGTAGCGCTCGCGATAATCGGACGAATGCAACAGGCCGTAGATGTAATAGAACAGTTCTTCTTTGCTTAGGGTCTCGCCGGGGTAGGCAGACGCGAAGTGTGCGAGGCCAGCGTCGGTGATGGCGTCGCGGCGACCGGGTGTGTTGGCCTTGCCGTTGGGCCTGTCGAACAGTCCCGGTGCGGAAACATCGTCGGCGTTCGGGGCTTCATCGTAGAGGTACAGCGGGAAGCACTGACTGTTGTAGTGCTGTTTGAAGTCTGGAATAGAATCCGCAACTAGTACGGAAAAAGCATTGGCCTCTCCAGTCCCCGTCACAACAATGACCGTGTTCGTGGTGGCCGCGTCAGGAAAGATTCTCGGAAACTGATACACAGTTTCATTGAACCGGCGGTTGAAATACATCCACTGCTTCGTGAAGGGGCGATAGCTCGCTGTCGTCAACGCCTGACTTGAAAACTGGAACGTTCGTCCCTTGACCAGTTCATGCTTCAGCGCGCGAGTCCAGCTGATTTTTGTTGCCGCCGTATCTATGAAGCTAGCCACTTTGGCTTCGCGCGCCTTGCGATCTAACCCGGCACAAGCCTTGTCGAAGCGAGCTACTTCGTCGTTGTAGAACGCTATCATCCGCCGCATATTGGCTTCGACAGCCGCATTACTCGCGTTGTAACACCACGCATCGCGAGCCGTCAGGACACCCTGCGAGTAGTTGTTGAATACGGCATGGCCACCGCCCTTCTTGTCGCCCAATACGATGAACTGGTCAAAGGTGCTGTCGCGCTGGCGCAACCAGTCGCCGTGTGTATCGGGTGCGATGGTCTGCCATGCGTTCCCCTCGCCTATGCCAACAATGCTGCCGAATGTTGCAATCTTGGACAGCTTTTCCTCGCGGTTGAGATAGTCGCCTATATCCTGAAAGAAGATGCGGCCACGCCCATGGGCGCCCGAATTCTTCACCAGCAACGAGATAGCAATCGGCGCGCGGCTACCTACTCCGAACACATTGTCTTTCTCCTTGCGCCGCTGCTCGCCATTGGTGCGGGCGTTTCCGCGAAGGTGAAACACGTAGATGTTGGAGAACTCCTCCACAAGACACTGGCGCAGGCCGTCAGCGGAATTGCTTTCTAGAAATGCTGCATTGGTGACGAATCTGATCACGCCACGATTTTTGATGCGGTCGCTAGCCCAACGGATCGCCCTGATGTAACTGTCGTAGAGACTTTTCAGAGACGTCATCTTGGAACGCGCGGCATACGTTTCTTCGATGCGGCGGTCGAGGTGCGGGTACGCTACATTCTGATTATTGTCGTTCGCGCTTTCCTGCCCGATGGAGTACGGCGGGTTGCCGAAGATCACTCGAATATCCAGTTCCATTTGTCGCTTGCGGCGTGCGCTGTTGTCAACCAGCAGCGCATCCACAAGGTCGCCCTTTTCACCCATCTGGAAGGAATCGGTGAGGCAGATGCCTGGGAAGGGGGTGTATTCGCCCTCGTCCGTGTCCTCCGTCTCGCCCGGCGGGTGCATCAGGTCGTGGTAGGCGGTTTCGATGTTGATGCTGGCGATGTAGTAGGCCAGCAACACCAGTTCGTTGGCGTGAATTTCGTTCTGGTATTTGTACGGCAGGTCGGCTTTGGAAATGAAGCCCGATTGCAGCAGGCGGGTAATGAAGGTGCCGGTGCCAGTGAAGGGATCGAGGATGTGCACGTCGCGGTTGCTGAGCGAGGTGCCGAACTCGTCGCGCAGCACGTCCTGCACGCTCTTGATGATGAAGTCCACCACCTCCACCGGCGTGTAGACGATGCCCAGGCGCTTGGACAACTCGGGGAATGCGCCGTTGAAGAACTTGTCGTACAGCTCCTTGATGATCTTCTGCTTGCCTTCGGCACTGGTGATGCCTTCGGCACGCAGCTTCACGCTGTCGTAGAACTGCTGGAGGGTGTCGGCCTCCTTCTCCAGGCGATGCTCGTGCAACGTGTCCAGCACCTTCTGCATCGCCTGCGACATGGGGTTGTGGCGGGCGAAGCTGTACTGGTCGAACAGGGCCTCGAACACCGGCTGGGTGACCATGTGCTGGGCCAGCATCTCGATGATCTCGGCGTCGGTGATCGCATCGTTGAGGTCGTCGCGCAGCTCGGCGGCGAAGGCGGCGAACGCCTCGCGCTCCTTCACGTGTTCCGGGTTTTCGAGGATGGCCTTGATGCGGTCGATGTGGGTGTTGGCGATCCGCGCGATGTCGTTGGCCCACTCTTCCCAGTGGTGGCGGTTGCCGACTTTCTGCACCAGCCTGGCGTAGATGGCCTTCTCGATCTCGCCGATCTCGAATTCGAGACTGGTCTGCTCGGGGGATTTTTCAGCCGCCGCGTTGCCGATGGAACTCCCGCCGCGTGCCTTGGCGGCATGCTTCTGGCTGGTGGTGGCACGAAGCTGGGCAGCCTTTCTCTGCACCTTGTCGGTGACGGCCACCACTTCCATCTTGCTGGTGTCGCGGCCGATCAAGTCGAGCTTGTTGACCATCGCATCGAAGCGATCGTCATGTGACCGCAGGGCTTGCAAGACCTGCCACACCACTTTGTAAGTGGCGTTGTCGTTGAGCGCTTCGTGCGGTTCCTTGCCGGCAGGGATCACCACCGGCAGGATGATGTAACCGCGTTGCTTGCCAGGTGCCTTGCGCATCACCCGGCCAACGGCCTGCACCACGTCCACCTGCGAGTTGCGCGGGGTGAGGAACAGCACTGCGTCCAACGCGGGCACGTCCACGCCTTCGGACAGGCAACGCACGTTGGACAGGATGCGGCAGGTGTTTTCAGGCGACTGCGCCTTCAACCAGTCGAGCTTGGCTTCCTTCTCGCCTGCGTTCATGCCACCGTCGACGTGCTCGGCCTTGCAGGTCAGCGTGGCCGCGATTTCCTCGTCGGTGTCGGCGGTTCTCTGGTATTCCTCCACCACGGCCTGGAACATGCGCGCAATGTTCTTCGATCCCACCTTGTGGGTCCTGGCTCCCTGTTTGGCCTCGATGACGTGGCAGAACGCCACGGCGCGCTGCATGGGGTGGCCATCGTCGGCAAGGTCGTTGGTCAGACCCTGCTTGGACAAGGCCTTCCAGCAACCGACGATGCGGGCGGCGTCGTCCATCTTGAGGTCGTTGTCGCCGTTGGCCAGCAGCTTTTGCAGGCGCCGGTTGATGGCGGTTTCCTCGATCGCCAGCACGATGACCTTGTAGTCGGAGAGCAGGCCGCGCTTGACGGCTTCGGAGAAGCTCAGCGTGTACAGCGGCTTGCCGTATTGCGCCTCGTTGTCCATCGAGGCCAGCACCACCTTGTCCTGCTCGGCGCTGGCCTTGGCGTGCTCGCTGTAGATGCGCGGCGTGGCCGTCATGTACAGCCGCTTGGCCGACTTGATGAAGTCGGCATCGTGCACCTTCACGAAATGGCTTTCGTCCTCGCCCTCGAACGTGGCGCCCGTGGTGCGGTGGGCCTCGTCGCAGATGATGAGGTCGAAGTCGGCCAGGTCGTATTTCTTCTGGGCGTCGCTGACGACGTCGATGGAATGGTACGTGCTGAACACCACATCCATGTGGCTGGCATCGTGACGCTCGGCCATTTCGGCGGCGAGGTGCTTGGCCTCCGTGGTGGCCGGATATTGGAGTTCGTGGCTGAGCATCTCGAAGTCATCGTCGCCACGCTTCTTGCCTACGTCGCTGTCGGAGCACACGGCATAGCTGTGCAGCGGAATGGCGCTTTCCTGGGTCCACTCGGTCAACGCCTGCGAGAGCAGCGCGAGGCTCGGCATCAGGAACAATACCCGGCCGCCCTTGCCAGCGAGTTCTTCCGCGATCTTGAGCGCGACAAAGGTCTTGCCGGTGCCGCAAGCCATGATGAGCTTGCCACGGTCGGCCTTGGAGAGGCCTACCTTCACCGCGGCCAGAGCGTGTTGCTGGTGCGGGCGCAACTGCTTTTGCGGTTTCAGAACCGGCTTGGCACCGGGCTGATATTTGGACCAGTCGATCTGGCTGGCTTCAAGGTCGTGCAGCGTGACCAGACTGACCGGAGTCTTCTGGCCTTGCAGCGCGGTGCGCAGGTGGCCCGTGCTTCGGGTGGCCGTGAGGAAGATCAGGCAGTGCGCGAAGACCTTGCGCCCGGCAGCCGTCAGGAAGGTCGACAGGTCGCGCAGCGTGAGCTGGGCATCCTCGTCGTAGAACTTGGCCTGGATGGCGTGCAACTCGCCGGTAGTGGTTTCCGCAACAAGGTCGATGCCGGCATCCGCGCCCACATCGCCCATGCCGCGTTTGGCCGCTTCGTTGCGCCATTCTTCCCACAGCCAGACGTGACCGGCGTAGAGGTCGCGGTAATACGGCTCGTTCAGCAGGTAGGTCAATACCAGCCGTTCGAAGTAGGTGCCTTTCTCGCGCTCGGAAGCCGACGCATCACGGAACTTCTGCAGGATGTCGCGCAAGCTCGTCATGGGAGCGCGCGTACGAACTGCCAGATTGCGGTTTTGCACGGAAGCTCGGCGACGATCTCCGGCAACTGCTCCAGCAACGTGGGCATGGCGGCTGCCGGAACGAAGGAAAGCATACTTTCCTACAAACGAAAGCATACTTTCAACCTTTCGTGCCGCGTGCGGCTACCTTCGCGCGATGAACGCGAAGATGGAGTTCGTGAGCCGCCTCAAGGAGGCCTTGGCCAACCAGGGTCTCAAGGCGACGGCTGCTGTCGTCGAGCGCGGTTACAACGACCATCGTCCCGACGCGCCGATCACAGCGCAGACAGCGAGGGCATGGTTGCGCGGCGCCCACATGCCCGGTGAAGAGCACATGGATGGGCTCGCCGAATGGCTACGGGTCGATGCGAGGCTTCTTCGAAAAGGCAGTTCCCGATATCACGTCAAGGAACCGGGCTTGCCACGCATGGGAAAGCAGGACAGCGCCACGATGCATGCGTTTCTGGCGCTACCGGCCTCTCATCGCAAATTGGTGCGTGAAGTGATCGCGGCATTGGGCGGAACGAGCCTTGCCGGCAAGCCCTGACTTTCCGCGGTCTGTTTGTATTGACTAAGTACATACATGGCCGCAAACTGACTGCGTGAGCGACGTACACGTCATCGTCCACGGAGTCGACTTCGTCTGGAACGCACGCAAGGCGCAGGTCAACCGGCAGAAGCATGGGCTGGACTTCGAGCAGGCGACCGAGGCGTTCTTCGATCCGTTCCTGCGCGTGGTCGATGCAAGCCGCAACGACGAAGCGCGCGACAAGCTGATCGGCTACGACGCGCTCAACCGGTTGCTGGCCGTGGTGCACATCGTTCTGGAAGCGGACGCCATCCGCATTGTTTCCGCATGGCCCGCAACGCCGGCCGAGAGAGAACTCTATGATTCCTGAGAAACTCAAGAAGCGACTCGTCAAGGAACGGCTGATGACCTCGATCACGGTGCGCATGCCGGTCGATGTCGTCGAATCGTTGAAGGCGATTGCGCCGCACAAGGGAATGAGCGGCTACCAGGCCCTGCTCAAGTCCTACATCAGCGAAGGACTTCGTCGAGACGAGGCCTTGCAGGCCTACAACCAGGCTGAACGGCTCGCCCAGGCGCTGAGAAAGCGCGGTGTTGATGCGCGCCTGATCGAGGATGCAGTTCGCGAAGCGGCTGCGTAAGATTGCCGCAGCGCAAGGTGCGCGGCGCGCGCGCGTGGCAGGTGATCGAGGCTTCCCTGGCGTTGCTGCTCCAGCGGTGCGAACTTGTGGAGAGTTGGTCACCGACCTGAGCTAGCCGCCGACGAAATAGCTCAGGCGGAAATCACCGCTTGCGGCGATAGCGCGCCTTGGGCTCATGCACGGCATCGCCCGATTCCAGCCGCAGCCGCGGGCGCAGCCACGCGGCGAAGTCGGCCTCGGACAGCGAGTCCTCGGCGAGGGCGATCATGCGGGTGTACTTGTCTTCCTCGCTGGCTTCCATGCGAGCATCGTTGAGCGCAAGGAAGACGCGATAGCAGACGTGCGCGGTGCGTTTGTTGCCGTCCACGAAGGCATGGTTGCGTGCCAGGCCGAAGGCGAGGCTGGCGGCGAGGCCGGCCAGATCAGGCGGCGGATCGCCGTAGGCATGAAGCTGGTGCGGTCGCGCCAGCGCCGAGTCCAGCAAGGCCTCGTCGCGCACGCCGCTGCCGCCCCCATGTTCGGCGAGTTGCCTCTCGTGGATGGCCAGGGCGAGCGTGCGGTCGATCCAGACGATCATGGCCGCTTCTCTACTGCGCAAGCTTGCGCAGCACCGCGCGGTCTTCGCGCATGACCTGCTCGGCCACCTCCATCTGCGCCGCGAGCTTCGGGTCGTAGGCAGTCAGGCGGATGCCGTCGGGCGTCTCGATCGCGTAGAGCTCGTCGCCCTTGTCCACGCGCAGGAGGGCGAGCAGTTCCTTGGGCAGGATGATGCCGGCGGAATTGCCGATGGCGGTGATCTTCAATTTCATGGCTGATGGGTCGGATGGGCGAAGTTATAACGAATGTTATACGTCGCCTCGGGGCCCGGCAAGGGCCGATGTCAGGCGGTTCGGCTGCGAGCCAGCCTTGCCCGGCTACCCTTCGCCAGGCATTTCGTGAAAAGGAGGTCACCATGTCCGTGCAACCCAAGACCCAGCTCGAAAGCGTGAACGACGCGCTCAAGCAGCTCAAGGAGATGCGGCACTACTCGAAACACAACGTCGAACATCTCACCGCGCAGTGGCTGCTGTTCGACGGCGAGTTGAAGTCGCTCAAGCGGGCCGATGCGATCGAGAACCTGATGACGCGCCAGGCCGAATTGCACGACGCGCTGGAAGCGGAAATCGAGGAGCTCGAAGCGCTGGCGGTGACGTTGCAGCCGCCGCCGGAGGAAAGCGCGGCAGCCTAGGCTTCGCCGTTTTCGCGTGCGATCGCACGCCAGCCGATATCGGAACGGTGAAACTCGCCGTCCCAGGAAATCTTCGCTGCCGCCTCGTAGGCGCGATGCTGTGCGTCCGCGACGGACTCGCCGAGCGCGCAGGCGCACAGCACGCGGCCGCCGGCGGTGACGACTTCGCCGCTCGCGGCGAGCTTCGTGCCGGCATGGAAGACCTTGCTGCCCGAGGGTTGCGCCGCGTCGAGGCCGTGGATCGCATCGCCCGTCTTGGGCGTGTCCGGATAGTTTTCCGCTGCCATCACGACGCCCAATGAGGGACGCGCATCCCAGCGCGCGAAGGCGGTCTGCAACCGGCCGTCGATCGCGGCCTGGACGAGGTCGCACAGGTCGCTCTGCAATCGCAGCATCACCGGCTGCGTTTCCGGGTCGCCGAAGCGGACGTTGAATTCGATCACTTTCGGCGCGCCGGCCTTGTCGATCATCAGCCCCGCATAGAGGAAACCGGTGAACGGCATGCCGTCGGCGATCATGCCGCGCACGGTGGGTTCGACGATCTCGCGCATCACCCGCGCATGCACCTCGGGCGTGACCACCGGTGCGGGCGAGTAGGCGCCCATGCCGCCGGTGTTCGGGCCGGTGTCGCCGTCGTGGACGCGCTTGTGGTCCTGCGAGGTCGCCATCGGCAGCGCGTGCGCGCCGTCGACCATCGCGATGAAGCTCGCTTCCTCGCCGTCGAGGAATTCCTCGATCACCACCCGCGAGCCGGCTGCGCCGAAGGCATCGCCGGCGAGCATGTCGCGCACGGCGGCCTCGGCTTCGTCCAGCGTCATCGCGACAATGACGCCCTTGCCGGCGGCGAGGCCGTCGGCCTTCACCACGATCGGGGCGCCAACTGTGCGCAGGTGCGCGAGCGCGGCATCGAGTTCGGCGAACACCGCGTAGTGCCCGGTGGGAATGCCGTGGCGCGCAAGGAAATCCTTCGCGAACGCTTTGCTGCCTTCGAGCTGCGCGGCCGCGGCGGTCGGGCCGAAGATGCGCAGGCCCTGCGCGCGGAAGCGGTCGACCACGCCGGCGACCAGCGGCGCCTCGGGGCCCACGACCGTGACCGCGACGCCCTCCGCGCGCACCAGCGCGACCAGGCCGTCGAAGTCGGTCGCGTTGACCGCCACGTTGCGGCACTTCGCCTCGGTCGCGGTGCCGGCGTTGCCGGGCGCGACGAGCACTTCCGAAACGCGCGGCGACTGCGCGAGCTTCCACGCGAGCGCGTGCTCGCGGCCTCCGGAACCGATGACGAGGATCTTCACGGCGTCGATCCACCGAACAGCTTGCAGTTGGGCGCCTTCATCGCGACGATCTCGAAGACGAGCTTGCCATCCTTGTCGAGGAAGCGGCGCGAGACCTCGTAGCTCTTCTTCATCAGCTCATGGAGGTCGTCGTCCTTGCACGCCGCGATGTTGAGATCGCCCTGTTCCTGGGTTCGCATGAACGGCAGTTTCTTCGGGTCGAGCTTCGCCACCGTCGCGAACGGAATGCGGATGTCCACGACCAGGCGTTTGCCGTCGACGTGTGCATGCTGGATCACCAGGCCGTCGACGTAGGGCTTGGGCACGCCCTGGTTGATCTTCGCGGCCACGTGCTCGGGATCGACGGGTTGCCGGCAGGCGCCGAGCGCCACGGCGAGCGCCGCGAGGGCGGCGATGCGTACGACACGGAGTTTCATGTGGCGGCCTCCCGTGGATGATGGCCCGACGGTCGCGCCGTCAGTGCCGGAAATGCCTGCGCCCGGTGAACACCATGGCGATGTCGTGTTCGTCGGCCGCGGCGATGACCTCATTGTCTCGCATCGAGCCGCCCGGCTGGATCACGCTGCGGATGCCAGCCTTCGCCGCCGCATCGATGCCGTCGCGGAACGGGAAGAAGGCATCGCTCGCCATCGCCGAACCGGGCACGGGCAGGCCTGCTTCCTCGGCCTTGATCGCTGCGATCTTCGCGCTGACCACGCGGCTCATCTGGCCGGCGCCGACGCCGATCGTGCGCTGGTCACGCGCATAGACGATCGCGTTGGACTTCACGTGCATCGCGACCTTCCAGGCGAACAGCAGGTCGGCGAAGTCGGTCGCATCGGGTGCGCGCCTGGTCACCACCTTCAGGTCGGCGATGGCCAGCATGTCGCTGTCGGCGTCCTGCACCAGCAGGCCGCCGGCGATGCGCTTGAAGTCCTGGCGCGAAGAGCGTGGTTCGACAGGCTCACCACGAACGGCGCTTCCGGCAGGCTCACCACGAACGGCATTTTCGACAGGCTCACCCCGAATGGAATCATGGAAAGCGCCGCAGGCGAGCACGCGCACGTTGGCCTTCTTCGCGAACGCGGCGAGCGCATCGGCTTCGATCTCAGGCGCGATCACCACCTCGACGAACTGGCGCTTGACGATTTCCTTCGCGGTGGCCGCGTCGAGCGCGCGGTTGAAGGCGATGATGCCGCCGAAGGCCGAGGTCGGGTCGGTGGCGTAGGCGCGGTCATAGGCGTCGAACAGGTTCGCCGCGACGGCGACGCCGCAGGGATTGGCGTGCTTGACGATCACGCATGCCGGCGCGTCGAAGGCCTTGACGCATTCCAGCGCCGCATCGGCATCGGCGAGGTTGTTGTACGAAAGCTCCTTCCCTTGCAGGAAGCGCGCGGTGGCGACGATGCCGCGTGGCGCATTCTTCTCGACATAAAGCGCGCCCGACTGGTGCGGGTTCTCGCCGTAGCGCAGCGCCGAGGCAAGCTCGAGCGAAAGATGGAAGCTGCGTGGCCACGCTTCCGGTGCGTCGACGTTCTCCGCGCGCGGCGACAGCCACTGCGCGATGCGGCCGTCGTAGTGCGCGGTGTGCGCGTAGGCCTTGGCGGCGAAGCCGCGGCGCTGGGCGTCGGTGGTGCCGCCGGCAGAGATCGCCGCGAGCAGGCCGTCGTAGTCGAAAGGATCGACCACGACCGCAACGCGCGCGTGGTTCTTCGCCGCCGCGCGCAGCATCGCAGGGCCGCCGATGTCGATGTTCTCGACCGCGTCCTCGTAGCTGCAGCCGTCCTTGGCGACGGTCGCCTCGAACGGATACAGGTTCACGACAAGCAGGTCGATCGGCGCGATGCCATGCTGCGCCATCACTGCCGCGTCGACGTCCTCGCGACCGAGCAGGCCGCCGTGGATGGATGGATGCAGGGTCTTGACGCGGCCGTCCATGATCTCCGGGAAGCCGGTGACTTCGCTGACATCGCGCACCGCGATGCCGGCATCGCGCAGCGCCCTGGCGGTGCCGCCGGTGGACAGCAGCTCGATGCCGCGCGCGGCGAGCGCCCGCGCGAGTTCGACCACGCCGGTCTTGTCGGAAACGGAAAGCAGGGCGCGGCGCACGGCATGGCGCGGCGCGAGGAAGGCATCAGCAGGCGACATCGGCAACCTTCGGCACAGGGTTGAAAAAAGGCCGTCCTGCCTTTTTTCAAGGACCCGAGTCCGGTCGACCCGAACTCGGCTCCCGCGAATCGAACGCTTGCGCATTCGACCCGCGTGCGATCCATCCATGGATCGCATCAGCGCGGCGCCAGGGCACCGTGCTGAAGCGAGGCGCGGATTATAGCGGACGGGCGGCGCATGGCCGCCCCGATCAGGCGAGGTTGTACTGGCGCAGCTTCTTGCGCAGGGTGCTGCGGTTGATGCCGAGCGCGGCGGCGGCGCGGCTCTGGTTGCCGTCGCAGTGCTGCATCACTTCGGCGAACAGCGGCGCCTCGACTTCATGGAGGACGAGGGCGTGCAAGTCCTCGGCCGGATGGCCGCCAAGGTCGCGCAGATAGCGGCGCACGACATGCGCCACGCAATCGCGCAACGAAGACTGGACCGAGGCGGAAGCGGACTGGCCGCTTTCGCGCAATGCATGGACGGCATTCACGTGTGATCGCACTCCGGGGGCTCTGCCAGCTTCCATGCTGAATCCGTCGCGGGGAACAGGGCGAAACGCGCGACGGGGGAACGAGTTTACTCCCGCACTCCGGCGCGGATGCAAGCGATCGCGCGAAAATATTTTGCTTGACACGCATTCCGGAAATCGCGATGCCGACGACGGTTCCGTCACCGCAGGCGCGGCCGATCGCTCTGCGCGCGATGCCGTGCTGCGCGTCACGTTTCTTGCAGGGTCGCGTTCAGCGGAACTCGATGTCCCAGGACACCGCATCGGGATCGACGACCTCGAGCGTGGCGCTCGCCGACTGGCCCGGTTGCAGCAGCGTCGCCTCCGGCGCGCCGCCGAGGTATTCCTGGGCGCGGAAGCGGCGCAGGCCGACCACGCGGCCGTTGAGATCGGATGCGGTCAGTTCCAGCAATGGCCAGGTCTGCGCGAAGCGCGCGTTGTTGCGGAAACTCACCGTGATCAGGCGCGCGCCCTTCACCGTCGGGTGCGGATTGAACTCGCGCGCGGTGACCTCGAAGGCGGTCGGCTCGCTCCACGGCGCAAGCCTGCAGCCGACCACGTTGCACAGCGCTTCCACGCGCGGGCGCCAGTCGGGATCGCGCGCCAGTTCGTCGCGGTCGGCGATCGGCACGATCGCCAGCAGCAGCGCCAGCAGGAACAAACCCGCCAGCCACCAGCGCCATTGCGCCGGCTTGCTGATGCGCACGCGCTCGCGTGCGAAGCGCGGCACCGAGGAAGGCACTACCGGACGCGCGCGGGTGGCGAACAGGTCGCCCTGGTCGCGGTCCACGCCCGGGCCGGCCTTCGCTGCGTCGTCGGGCGCCGCATCGGTGATGTGCGCGTAGGCATCGAACAGGGTGCCGCAGGCCGGGCAGGCGAACTGCCCGGCCTTGTCGTCGGGACGATCGGCCTCGAGCGCGGAGACGGTCTGGCACTGGGGGCAGCGGGTCTGCATGGGGGCAGTTTACGGGATCGAGAAAAAGGGGCCAGAGTGAAGTGCTTCGACACCGGCCCGGCACGGCACGCACGCGGCAGGCGAAAAATTCACTCTGGCCCCTTTTTCTCAATCGCGACGCACCCCGTCGATGCGCAGCCAGTCCTCGCGGCGGCTCACGCGCAGCGCGTCGAACCAGGCGCCGTAGCGCGCGAGCAGTTCGTCCTGCTGGCCGTCGAGGATGCCCGACAGCGCCAGCAGGCCGCCGGGCCGGACGCGCGCGGCGATGGATTCGGCCAGCTCGTCCAGCGCGGAGGCGAGGATGTTGGCGACCACCACGTCGTAGCGCGCTGCGGGCGCTGCCTCGGGCATGAACACCGACAGCCGCGCGACGACGTCGTTGCGTTGCGCGTTGTCGACGCTCGCGGCCAGCGCCTGCGGGTCGTTGTCGACGCCGTCGGCATGCGCCGCGCCGAGCTTGAGCGCGGCGATGGCGAGGATGCCCGAGCCGCAACCGACGTCGAGCACGCTGCGGCCACTCAGGCGGCTGCCGCGCGCGAGGCCTTCGAGCCATTCCAGGCAAAGTGCAGTCGTCGCGTGCGTGCCCGAGCCGAAGGCCAGGCCCGGATCGAGCCGCACGATCGTCGCCGCATCGCCCATCGCGCTCGCCTCGGCGGGCAGGTCGGCATTCCACGGCACGATCCACAGCGAATCGCCGAAGCGCAGCGGCGGATAGTCGTCCATCCACGCGCGCACCCAGTCCTGGTCGGCGACCTCGCGGAATTGCGCGGTGGCAAGGTCGGCCTCCGGCGCCAGGGCTTCGAGCGCGTGCAGCAAGCCGTCGCGATCGGCATCGGCATCGAACAGCGCGGTGAGGACCAGCGTCTTCCAGAGCGGCATCGCGCCGACGCCCGGCTCCAGGATCGCGCGCTCGTCGGGCGTTTCCGCGTCGGCGTCCATGAAGGTGACCGACAGCGCGCCCAGTTCCTCCAGCGCCGCCTCGATGCGCGGGTGTTCGCGCTGGCTGCAGCGCAGGGTGAGTTCGAGGAAGGGCATCAGAGCTTGGGGATGTGGATCGTCTTGCTGATCATCAGCGATCCCGACAGGGCGTACAGCAGCGCGAGCGGATGGAGCTGCCACGGGCCGAGGTCGACGTGGCCGAGCCAGATCGCGGCGTCGACATGGCCCTGCCAGGCCGCGAAGGCGAGCAGCATGACCAGCAGCACGCTGCTCGGGATCGGCGTGCCCTCGAAGAACTTCACCTTGCCCGAATCGTTGGCCGCGAGCGCATCGGCGGTGATGTTGTAACGCGCCAGCCGGCTCACGCCGCAGGCGACGAAGTAGATCAGGATCGCGCAATCCCAGCGCCCGTCGAGGCCGCAGGCATAACCCATCGCCGCCGGCGCGACGCCGAAGGAAATCGCATCGGCGAGCGAATCGAGCTCGCGCCCGAGCGCGGACTGCTGCTGGCGCCAGCGCGCGACGCGGCCGTCGAGCACGTCGAACACCAGCGCGAGCGGGATCAGCACGGCGGCGTGGAAGAGGCCGTCGGGATTCCGGCCGGCGAGCCGGCCCATCAACGCCAGCACCGCGCCCATCCCGCAGGCGGCATTGGCGATCGTGAACCAGTCGGCGAGGTGGAAGCCGCGGATCATCGTGAAGTGGGGTTGCCGGGGCATGGGCATCGCGCTGGTGAATCCTCTTGGCCGCAGCGATGGTCCCATGTTCCGGCGCGGGGCTGTCAACCATTCTGGCCCGGGTGGCCCGGGACGATACCGTGGGCATCCCCGCGATCGCCGCTCCACATGTGGAGGCCGGTTGCGCACGGGGAGCTTCACTCACGCCAACGCGCCGATCGCGCGCTTGAGGTTGTCGCGGGCGGACGATTCGTAGCGTTCATGGAAGTCGTCGGTCAGGAAGATCCGCTCGCGATGCAGGAACGATTCCAGGATCCGGCGTCGTTCGCGACGGTACAGTGGGCGCGGTACCCAGCGGTACTCGGCGCGCACGTCGCTCTCGAAGGCATCGTAGCGTTCGCGCCCGGCGCCGAGGATGGACAGGTCGACGTCGATCAGGATCGCGGTATCCGGATCGGTGGCGATCGCTTCATGGCGCGTTGCGAGGATCAGCTCGCGCACCCGCGCGCTCAAGGCTCCGTCGGCGCCTGATTCGGCGAGGAAACGCGAGGCCCAGCCCGCGCTGCGCTCCTCGTTGCCGGAACGGTACGGCTGGTAGACGGCGTCGTGGAACCAGAGCGCGAGTTCGATCGCGCCGGGCTGCCCGGCTTGCGCACGCAGGGCATCGAGCTGTTCGAGGCAGTCATCGATATGGCGCTCGCAGTGATAGTGGCGGTGCGGTTCGCGATAGGCCGTTTCCAGCGCGTGGAAGGTCGCCGCGTCTTCGCGCAGGTCGAGCGAATGCAGGAGGGCCTGCCAGCGTCCGAGGTTCATCGCAGCGACCTTGGCGCGTCGTCCTTGCGCAGGCCGAGTCCCTGCAGCAGGTTCTTGCCCGCCAGCACGAAGTAGAGCCACGCCTTTTTCCAGCGGTTGCCGAGCAGCACGATGTGTACGTGCCAGCCCTTTTCGCGGCGCGCGCTGTACCCGCTGTAGAGGATCGAGTAAGCCTGCTCGTCGCCGGTGTGTTCAGCCGCGAGCCGCTGCGCTTCGACGAGGCCGATCGTGAGCATCTCGCGGACATCCTCGGCGGATGGTTGGCCCTGCGCAAGCGGAAAGACAAGCACGTAGTAGTTCGGGATCAGGTCGCGCCGGATGCGGACCAGTTCGCAGCGTCGGCCGGAAGACAGTGTTTGCGCGCCCATGCGTGCCTTCGTCGGGTTCATCAACCGGGAACGCGCGCCGGTTCGCAGACACTCACCCCAGCCCGATCCCCTTGTCCTTCCGCTCCGCCAGCCGCTTCTCGAGGTAGTGGATGTTCTGCCCGCCGATCTGGAAGTTCGGGTCGGCCATGATCCGCTGCTGCAGCGGGATGTTGGTCTTGATGCCATCGACGACCATCTCGCTGAGCGCCACGCGCATCCGCGCTATCGCCTGGTCGCGGTCGTTGCCGTGCACGATCAGCTTGCCGATCATCGAGTCGTAGTTCGGCGGTACGCGGTAGCCCTCGTAGATGTGGCTGTCCACGCGCACGCCCGGGCCGCCCGGGGCATGGAAGTGGTGGATCGGGCCGGGGCAGGGCATGAAGGTGTCGGGATCCTCCGCATTGATGCGGCATTCGATCGCGTGGCCGTGGATGCGGACGTCTTCCTGCCTGATCGACAGTGGGCGGCCGGCGGCGATCAGCAACTGCTCGCGCACCAGGTCGATGCCGGTGATCAGCTCGGTCACCGGGTGCTCGACCTGGATGCGGGTGTTCATCTCGATGAAGTAGAAGCGGCCGTCCTCGTAGAGGAACTCGAAGGTGCCGGCGCCGCGGTAGCCGATGCGGATGCAGGCCTCGACGCAGACGCGGCCGATGTCGGCGCGCTGCTGGGCGGTCACGCCAGGCGCGGGCGCCTCCTCGACGACTTTCTGGTGGCGACGCTGCATCGAGCAGTCGCGCTCGCCGAGGTGGATGGCATGGCCCTGGCCATCGGCGAGCACCTGGATCTCCACGTGGCGTGGATTTTCCAGGAACTTCTCCATGTAGACCTGCGGGTTGCCGAACGCGGCCTTGGCCTCGGCCTGGGTGGTCGCGATCGAATTGAGCAGCGCGGCCTCGGTGTGGACGACGCGCATGCCGCGGCCGCCGCCGCCGCCGGCGGCCTTGACGATCACCGGGTAGCCGATCTTCTTCGCCATCGCCAGGCATTCGGCATGGTCTTCGGGCACCGGGCCGTCGGAACCGGGCACGCAGGGCACGCCCGCGGCCTTCATCGCCCGGATCGCCTCGACCTTGTCGCCCATCATGCGGATGGTGTCGGCGCGCGGGCCGATGAAGATGAAGCCCGATTGCTCCACGCGCTCGGCGAAGTCGGCGTTTTCCGAGAGGAAACCGTAGCCCGGGTGGATCGCCTGTGCGTCGGTCACTTCGGCCGCGGCGATCAGCGCCGGGATGTTGAGGTAGCTCTCGGACGAAGGCGCCGGTCCGATGCAGACCGATTCGTCGGCCATCGCCACGTGCTTGAGGTTGCGGTCCACGGTCGAATGCACCGCGACGGTGCGGATACCGAGTGCGTGGCAGGCGCGCAGGATGCGCAGCGCGATCTCGCCGCGGTTGGCGATGACGACCTTGTCGAGCGTCGTCATGGCGTCAGGAGATCACGAACAGCGGTTCGTCGAATTCGATCGGCTGGCCGCTGCTGGCGAGGACCGCGGTCACTGTGCCGGAGACGTCGGCCTCGATCGGGTTGAACATCTTCATCGCTTCGATGATCGCCAGGGTGTCGCCGGCTTTCACGACCTGACCGACCTTCACGAACGGCGGCGATTCGGGATTGGGCGAGGCATAGAAGGTGCCGACCATCGGCGAGCGCAGGACGTGGCCCTCGGGCAACTCGCGGCCGCCCTTGCCGATGTGGGCCAGGTCGGGCGATGCCGCCGGGGCGGCGGCTGGACGTGGCGCTTCCGCGTGCGCGGCGGCTGGGGGCGGCGCGGCATAGTGGACCTGGGGCATGGCGATGCCGCCCTTGGGCATGCGCGAGAGGCGGACAGATTCCTCGCCCTCCTTGATCTCGATTTCGGCGAGGTTGGACTCGTCGAGCAGGTCGATGAGTTTCTTGATCTTGCGAAGGTCCATGCTTCAGGCCTCGTTCGTTTCGCCTTCCCGCGGTCGCGGGAGGGCGGATGGGGAATGCTCAGTGCGGAACGCCGGTCTTGGCGTCGAGCCGCTGGATCGCCGCCTCCAGCGCGTAGCGGTAGCTGTCCGCGCCGAAGCCGGACACCACGCCCACCGCCAGGTCGCTGAAATAGGACTGCCGGCGGAAAGGCTCGCGTGCGTGCGGGTTGGACAGGTGCACTTCGATGAAGGGGATGTGGACGGCGGCCAGCGCGTCGCGCAACGCCACCGACGTGTGGGTGAAGGCGGCCGGGTTGATCAGGATGAATTCGGTTCCATGGACGCCGGCAGCCTGTACGCGTTCGGTCAGGACGTGCTCGGCATTGGATTGCAGCGATTCCAGCGCATGCCCGGCCGCGCGGGCGCGCGTCGACAGTTCGGCATCGATCTGCGCCAGGCTCGTGCGGCCATAGATCTCCGGCTCGCGCATGCCGAGCAGGTTGAGATTGGGGCCGTGCAGGACGAGGATCTTCGACATGTTCGGGCGATAGCCCGGAGAGGGGTCCAAGGGACGCGCAGTGTCGCGTGCCGAGGGGCGCATGTCCAGCGTTGTGCCCTGAATCGGCGAAGTTCACGGAAATTGAACGGATATTTCGTTCCACCTAGAGCGAATGCTCAGTCCGGTGCATTCACCCATTGCCGCAGTGCATCGACACTCGCGAACGGGCCGGACTGGTGGCGCAACAGATGGCCTTCGGGATCGATCAGGGCGGTGTAGGGCAGCACCCCCAGGCGGTTGCCGAGGCGGCTGCCGGCGCGCCACTGGGCATCGTCGAGCAGGATCGGATAACCGACGGGCGTGTGCAGGAGAAAATCGCGCACGGAGTAGCCCTGGTCCTCGGCGATACCGACCACGACCACCCCATCCGGCCCCTGCGCCTTGGCGAACTGCGCCAGCAACGGCATCTCGCTGCGACAGGGCACGCACCAACTCGCCCAGACATTCACCAGCACGCGTCGGCCGGCGGGTGCTGGCAGCGGTTGCGTCTGTCCATCCAGATCGGTCAGGGCCAGCGGGCCGATCGACTGCCCATCGATGGCTGCGACCTCGTTCGCGTGCGTCTGCGTGCCGTGCGGGCGCACGCCCAGCCAGCGCCCGAGGCTGGTTCCCGCAAGGAAGTCGGCGTCGCCGACGCCGACCGTGGCGATCAGGCCGGCCGTTGCGGCCAGCAGGGCGAGGCCGATCGTGGCGGCAATCCAGCGCGGTTTCATCGTGTCGCCTGATCGAGGGCGTCGTCCACGATCGACTGGGTCAGGATGTTCGGCAGCACGCGGCCTTCGCCACCGCCGCGTGGGTAGACCACGTACAGCGGGATGCCGACCGCATGGTGGGCGGCAAGGAAGTCGGTGATCGGCTGGTCGACATTGGTGTAGTCGCCCACCATGTACACCGCATTGGCCTTGCGCATCGCTTCCTGGAACGCCGGTCGCGAAAGCACGGCGCGCTCGTTGGCCTTGCAGGTGATACACCAGTCGGCGGTGATGTCGACGAACACGATCTGACCTGTTGCGCGAAGTTCGGCGAGTTTGGCTGCGGAATAGTTGATCGTTCCCTGCTCGGCCGTGCGCGCGGCCGGCGCCGGCAGGCGTGCGATGGAGACCAGCGGGATGATCGCCAGCGCGAACGCCACCAGCGCTGCCGCCCGTACGGCATGCTGGTGCCTGGCATAGCGCCCGCGTTCCCACAGCCACAGGCCGAAGGCCAGGGCGACGGCGCCGGCCAGGGCGTCGAGCACACCGTCCGAGCCACGCTGGGTGGCCAGCACCGAGACCAGCCACGCCGACGTCAGGTACATCGGGAAAGCCAGCACCTGCTTGAAGGTTTCCATCCAGGCGCCAGGCCGTGGCAGGCGCGAGGCGAGTGCCGGCACGAATCCGATCGCCAGGAACGGCAGCGAAAGTCCGAGCCCGAGGGCAAGGAACACGGCCAGCGCAGCGACTGTCGGCGCGGTGAACGCGTAGGCCAGGGCGTTGCCCATCAGCGGCGCGGTACACGGACTGGCCACGACGACGGCCAATGCGCCGGTGAAGAAATCGCCGGCGGGACCGGACTTTTCGGTGAGTTTCTGGCCGACGCCAGCCCAACCGGCGCCGAACTGGTAGACCCCGGACAGGGCCAGGCCAACCGCGAGCATCAGATACGCCAGTGCGGCGACCACCAACGGCTGTTGCAACTGGAAGCCCCAGCCCAGCGCCAGCCCGGCCTGGCGAACGCCGATCGCGATGCCGCCGAGCGCGGCGAAGCTGGCCAGCACGCCGGCGGTGTACCAGAGCGCATGGCGGCGCGCCCGGTCGCGGCTTTCGCCCGATTCCACCAGCGAGATTGCCTTCAGCGAAAGCACCGGCAGCACGCAGGGCATCAGGTTGAGGATCAGGCCGCCACCGAGCGCCAGCAGCAAGGCCAGGAAAAGACCGCCGCTCGACGAGGTCGCGCTCGACGGTGCCGGTTCGGTTCGGGCGGGCACGGCGGCAGTGCCGCCCGCAGGCAGGTCGAGCGCGACTGCGCGGACCATCGGTGGATAGCAGATGCCGTCGATCTGACAGCCCTGGAAACTCGCCTTGAGCTCGATCTTCGTCGCGAGGGTGTTCGTGTGCTTGAGCGGCAGCGGCACCTCGACGAGGTCGGTGTACACGGCCACGTCGCCGAAGTGTTCGTCGTGACGCTGTTGCGCGGGTGGCCATTCCGGCGGGCCCGCCTGCACGCTCCCGGCCGTGCTGTCGATCGTGAGACGGGTCTTGTCGCGGTACAGGTAATAGCCCTTGGCCGGGGTGAAACGCAGCAGCAGGCGATCGGGCGCGTCGACGATCGCCTCGAAACCGAAAGCCTGTTCCGGCGGCAGGGGCGAGGCATCGGTGGCGCCGAGTTTGCCGGTTGCGCGACCCGTCAAGGCGGCAATCGTCGGGGTTGTCCCCGAGGCCACTGCAGGGGCTTCGGCGGCGGCAGCGGTGGCCGGCGCGGGCAACACGATATGGAGCGTGCGCTTCTGCGGCGGATAGCACACCCCGGCATCCGCGCAACCCTGGTATTTCACGACCACGTCCACCGCCTGCAGGCCGGCGGCCGGATGGCCCGCCAGCGTTGCGGTGACGTGGTCGTGGTAGATCTGCACCTCGCCGAAGAACGGGTCGTGCTTGTGGATGCCTTCGGGCAGTTGCAGCGCGTCGGCCTGGAAGGCGACGTCGCTGGTTGCGTTGATGCGCTCGCGGTAGAGGTAGTAGCCCTTGGCGATCGCCCAGTCGAGCTCGACCTTGTCGTGCCCGAGCGCCTTGGCACTGGGTGCGAAGGCCTGGTCGACCGGCAGCAGGTCCGACTCGTCGATGGCGCGTGCGGGCGATGCCAGCAGCAGCAAGGCGGCGGCGCACATCGCGCCCGTCGCGCGCAGGAGGCGGTCGGTCAGGCTCATGCCGGGGTTCCGGAGGGCGTGGTCTCGGAATCGATCCAGTGCAGGTAGCGATCCAGCCCGGCCGTCGCCTCGAAAGCCAGCACTTCAGGCAGTTCGTACGGATGCATCAGGAGGACGTGTTCCTGCAGGTCGTGGAGGCGATCGGACTGGGTTTTCATCAGCATCAGGACTTCGTCCGCCTTTTCGATCCGGCCCTGCCATCGGTAGACCGACCGCGCGCCGGGCAGGATGTTCACGCAGGCGACCAGGCGTCGTTCCACCAGCGATTCGGCCAAGCCTTCGGCCGTCGCGGCATCGGGGCAGGCGCACAGGACGAGCAATGCGGCCATGGGACTATCACGGCGAGGAGCCGCACAGCCTAGCGGCCGCGGTCCGCGCTGTCATGTGAAGGCATGGACCGGACCGTTCCGCGCGGCGACCACGCTAGGCGCTTTGCGTCGGGATCACATTCCGCCGCTGCAACCCGATTTTGCCCCGGATCCGCCGACGCAAGCGTTGTTGGTCGGCGCGCCCAGGAGCTGGGCCTTGAGCGCCTGGGTCGCTGAACCCGCACCGCTCGCGCCGGGGTTCAGGCTCGGCGTGGGGGCGCTGCTGGAATTGAGGAAGTGGCTGACGACGCTCGACACGTCGATGCCGCTGGCTCCGATGATCGAGCCGACCATCGAGAGGCCACTCACGCCGAAATGCGTCATCTGCGCGATATCGGCGGTGCCACCACTGCCCTGGCTGTTGCCCACGCCTTGCGCGCGCGCGCCGACCTGGCTGTTGCCGAAGCCCCTCGCAGCGACGGCGACCTGGCTCGAGCCAGCCAGGCTACCCACGCTGGTCACGGTCGGCGGCGGACTGTTGCGCGCGATCATGCCGTTCGGGGTAATCAACATCCCGCTCATGCTGGCGATGTTGGCGCTGTCCAGCCCGTTGAATCCCTGCGCGGCATTGTTCTTGCCGCCGATCTTGCTTCCGCCCGCCGCGGTGGTCGTCGACCCCGCCAAGGGCATGACGGTTTGCCTGCTGCCCGCGGGCGCGGAGGACCAGCCGCTGACTTTGCCTGCGCCGCCGCCGGCTCCTTTGGCTTGAACGCCCGTCGACACCACCCCGAAGGCGATGGCGACGACCAGGCAGCGCGCGAAACCGTTCATGACGGAAACCTCGTAGATACAAGGCGCCATTGTAATCCCTGGGGTGTAAAGCCGCGCCAACCGGAGTTGAGCGTGCCACGCCGACATGACGGCCCTCGCGAGGGATCCGCGCGGCCGCCGCCGACTTGAAACAGTCGCGGCCGCCACCATCTGGTGGTCGTTGCCTTTTCACGGCCGGCCTGCGGGCGTAGAATTGGCACTCAGTGATGGAGAGTGCTAACAGATCCATCCAACCGCTTTCGTTTCAATCACTTGTGACACCCCTTTCGATCAACCCCACGAGGTTTTCCATGAAGCTGCAACCGCTGTTCGACCGCGTCGTCATCAAGCGTATGGACGAGGAAAAGATGTCCGCTGGCGGCATCGTGATCCCCGATTCGGCCGCCGAGAAGCCGATCAAGGGTGAAGTCGTCGCCGTCGGCCCGGGCAAGGCGCTCGACAACGGCAGCCACCGCGCGCCCAGCGTGAAGGCCGGCGACAAGGTCCTGTTCGGCAAGTACTCCGGCACCGAGGTCAAGCTCGACGGCACCGAGTACCTCGTCGTGAAGGAAGACGACATCTTCGCGGTGCTTGCCTGATTGAATCCAGGCTGATTCCAGCCCGCATTCCGCCCATCCACAGGGTCGATCTGCGCCAAGCGCGGTCGGCCAACCAGACTCATCTCTAGAGGATTCAGAACATGGCAGCCAAAGAAGTTCGTTTCGGTGAAGACGCACGCGCCCGCATGGTCAAGGGCGTCAACGTCCTCGCCAACGCGGTGAAGGTCACCCTCGGCCCGAAGGGCCGCAATGTCGTGCTCGAGAAGAGCTACGGCGCCCCGACGATCACCAAGGACGGCGTGTCCGTCGCCAAGGAGATCGAGCTCGCCGACAAGTTCGAGAACATGGGCGCGCAGATGGTCAAGGAAGTCGCCTCCAAGACGTCCGACGTCGCCGGTGACGGCACGACGACCGCGACGGTCCTCGCGCAGGCGCTGATCCGCGAGGGCCTCAAGGCCGTCGCCGCGGGCATGAACCCGATGGACCTCAAGCGCGGCATCGACAAGGCCGTCACGGGCGCCGTCGAGGAACTGAAGAAGCTTTCCAAGCCGTCGGCCGATTCGAAGTCGATCGCGCAGGTCGGCACGATCTCCGCGAACGGCGACGAGCTGATCGGCAAGCTCATCGCCGAGGCGATGGACAAGGTCGGCAAGGAAGGCGTGATCACGGTCGAGGACGGCTCGGGCCTGGACAACGA
>DASXKN010000007.1:0-63800 GCA_036496805.1 Lysobacteraceae bacterium | reverse complement strand
ACAGACGGCGTCATCGAAACACCCTCAAGATTTTTCGTAAAATGAAAGATTGGCAAGATGCGCGAACAGGAAAGGGGACGGAGGTAATTAAAAAAAGTTAATTACCCCGTCCCCTTTTCCAGTCCTCTTTTCCACCTGTCCCCTTTTCCACCTTTTCCATTTAACATCCCAACCCTTAGCCGTGCTCTCAACAACGCCAGCCGGGTCAAGCAGGAGTTGTACGAAGTGGCGATCATATGTTCGCTCTTCTTGCACCTTTAGCAAAAAAAGAAATCCAGAGTTCGGCTCGCTCCGCCAGCGCCTTGTCTAGCCTTGCTTGCGACTCCTCCAAAGTCATTTGAGCTTGATCACTCACGGCCACTTCCCTTTAGAAGTCTCGTTTTCCTGTATTCGCAAAATAGCGAGAAGTCCAATTTTGTACGTCCGTTTCTGAGGCAAGCAACTCATGAAGAGAACCTGAGACCATCGGGTTAATTCCATTCGCCAATAGAACTCGATTGTCAGTCTTCAACCCAATACACAATTTCCCCAGCGCGGTCGCATACCCCAACTCAAAAGCTACACCCTCATCAATCGTGCGTCCGTCTAGAACAGCAAGCACTACTTCTGCGTTCCGTATTGCGAAGAGATCAGACCTAAACGCACTTTCAGACATCTCACGAAATTGGGTGGAACTCAAATCCTTACCAGGAATCAAGACCCCATCTCGCTGCGGCATGAACACATTGAAGCGACTCTCCAGGCTGCTAGCAAGACGTCCATTAAATGCTAATTCTTGTGGATTAAATAAAGGGGCGGCCAAATATAGCCAAGGCTTATTCATTCAAGCCACCGGTAGCAATGTTTTCCAAAATTGAATCCAGTGGAGCAGTAACGTAAGGCTCCATATGAATGACGCGGGAAATTTCCTTTACCACTTCGTGGATACTGCGATCCACAGTATCTATTTGACGAATTCCCGGTGGCGGAGACTGATCCCCTAACGACCATAAAGAAGAAAAGCGATCTTGGAGAGTTGAAATATAACTAGTCGAGCCCTCTTTATGACGTTGCAAAATTCGCGCATTCATGACTTCCGGGTTTCCGGAAAAGACAAGCACTAAACCGGACGCTACCGAACAAGTCTTACTTGTATAGAGCGACTTTAACTCCGCTGCCCTCACCGCCCGGTCGCTCGCGAATGCTATTGGGTCAAGAAGCGATCTATCAATCACGCAAACGCTGTGTTCGACTCTAGATATCAGAAAATTCTTGCGCCGAAACTGGGTATTGATCCACTGATCAACTTCCCGCCGCTCAGCCTCTGTTAGAGTATCAGCAGCCTTCAATATCAACGGCGGCTTAGGGTCAATCCATTCATCAAATGTCGTCAAACTCTTGAAATGACCTAGCGCGGTAGTCTTACCTGCGCCTACCGCACCAGATAGGAAGTATGTAAACGATTTTGGCAAATCGAGTTCTGAAACACATAACGCCAACTCTTGATCGCTTATCGCGAGCAAGCGCGCGAGCGCAGCAATTTCCTTCGATGTCAAAAAAAGCGTTACCAAGTTGTATGTTTCGAAATTTGACGCTCTTACAGCTTCGTCTCGACTCACGTTTTGTTTTTCATCTTCGTTTCGATACGAGACATAATAGTGCACATGGCCAGGATTGGCCCGAGCGCTTTGGCGCAATAAATGCTTTAGCGTCGGATCGTCAAGCGAAAGGCCAATAAATAATCCTGTATATCGAAACATGTGCGATAGGAGTGTCGAATAGTGCCCCTGCTGGGCTTCAATCAGCTGATCAGCGAACGAATCTTCTGCAAACACAAGCCAGGGACTTGATCCTCGCTGAAGGTCTCGCGGCAAGAAGCCGTTAGGATGATAAATTACGCCGTGGTCGTACCGATACTGGACCGTTGGCTCCCACACCGTTTCGTATCCCCGTCGCTCACGATTTTGATCGGAAGCAAAGTCTCGATCCAACAGTTCCTCGATATAATCATCGAAATTGTAATTGACAGTAAGCTGCGCCTGTTTGACTATGGATATAAAGCTTCTCAAATAGGGATGTGATTCTGCCGGTTTCGCATTAGCGTATAGACAATCTTTTATTATCGAAAACCAATGCGTTCTCGCTGCTCTTTCACGAGCAGCCATTTGCGTTTGAATATTTACTGTGGGGTTATCCGGACTCAAATCACGTCGAGCCCGAAAGAATTGAAATAGCATTTGTGTGCGAGATGTATTGGATCCCCGCATGACATCTAAACCTGCGCCCGACACGTCAGGGTGATCAGAAATGCGTCGTACGAGCTCATTCCAATCGGGCAAGCCTACCGCTCTCCCCACCCCAGCCCCGAATACTGGCATTAACTTCTTACGAAGGAGTTGCGCACGCATATGGAAAATTGCACGCGTGTGACTAGACAATAAGTCCCTTTCCGCATCGCTTAGATCCATGGCCCCATTGCCTTTTGATTCAAAGCCGAGTTTGACGTTATTGGCTCAGTCGTGCTTTACCCACCCCCGCCCCCCGGCGCCCCATGAATCCCCCCCTTCGCCAGCACCGCCGGATCCAGCAGCTTCTTCAGCTCCTTCTCCGATAGCCCGGTCGTTTCCTTGGCGACGTCGAGGATCGGCCTGCCTTCCTTGTACGCCTGCTTCGCGGTGGCCGCGCCCTTGGCGTAGCCGATCACCGGGTTCAGCGCGGTCACCAGGATCGGGTTGCGGTTGAGGGCTTCGGCGATGTGGTCGGTGCGGACGGTGAAGCCGGCGATGGCCTTGTCGGCCAGTTGCACGGTCACGGTCGACAGCAGGCGGATGGATTCGAGCAGGTTGTGGGCCACCACCGGCAGCATCACGTTGAGCTGGAAGTTGCCGCTCTGGCCGGCGACGGTGATGGTGACGTGGTTGCCCATCACCTGGGCGCAGACCATCGCGGTCGCTTCGGGGATCACCGGGTTGACCTTGCCGGGCATGATCGAGCTGCCGGGCTGGAGGGCGGGCAGTTCGATCTCGCCGATGCCGGCGAGCGGGCCGGAGTTCATCCAGCGCAAATCGTTCGCGATCTTCATCAGCGAGCAGGCGAGCGTGTTGAGCTGGCCGGACAGTTCCACCGCGGCGTCCTGCGAGGAGATGCCTTCGAACAGGTCGGCGGCGGCTTCGAACTTCACGCCGGTCTGCTTGCTCAGTTCGGCGGCGACGAGCTTGCCGAACTTGGGGTCGGCGTTGATGCCGGTGCCGACGGCGGTGCCGCCCTGCGGGAGCTTGCGCAGGCGCTTGCTGGCGTCCTCGATGCGCTCGATCGCCGAGCCGATCTGCGCGGCCCAGCCACCGAGTTCCTGGCCGAAGGTGACGGGCATGGCGTCCATCAGGTGGGTGCGGCCGGTCTTGACGACCTTGGCCAGCTCCCTAGCGCGCTTGCGGATGACGGCCTGCAGGTGGCGCAGCGCGGGCAGCAGGCGCTCGTGGACGCCGAGGTTGGCGCTGACCTGGATGGCGGTGGGGATCACGTCGTTGGAACTCTGGCCCATGTTGACGTGGTCGTTGGCGTTGACGGCGTCCTTGCTGCCGGCCTTGATGTCCTTGCCGACGAGTGTGGCGATCACCTCGTTGGCATTCATGTTGCTGGAGGTGCCCGAGCCGGTCTGGTAGACGTCGATCGGGAACTCCTTGTCGTACGCGCCCGAGGCGACTGCGTCGGCGGCCTTGCGGATGGCCTTGGCCTGGGCCTTGCTCATGTAGCCGAGGTCGGCATTCGCGCCCGCGCAGGCGGACTTGATCAGGCCCAGGGCGCGGATGAACTCGCGCGGCATGCGGTTGCCGGAGATCGGGAAGTTGTCGACGGCGCGCTGGGTCTGCGCGGCGTAGAGCGCGTCGGCGGGCACCTTGAGTTCGCCCATGCTGTCGCGTTCGATGCGGAAGTTCGTGGTCATGCGGGTTCCGTTGTGTCCAGGTTGATTGAAGGCGTACGTCAGTTAAAGGCTATTGGATCAAGAGGGCTTCGTGCCGGAAAGCCGCCTGCACTTTCCCTTCTCCCCACGGGAGAAGGTGCCCGAAGGGCGGATGAGGGGCCGGACGTTCGGAGTCTTCCCCTTTGTTGGCCCCTCACCCCAACCCCTCTCCCGGTGGGAGAGGGGCTTTCAGGGCGCAGCCGAAGTATATGCGCGCGACCTTGGGGTTGCCGGACAGGTAAAATGGCGCGTTGCCCTTCCCTGCTCGTCATTCCCGCGAAGGCGGGAATCCAGCGCCTGTTCGATTCGGCAAGAAGTCGCTGGATCCCCGCCTTCGCGGGGATGACGAGCTGGAGCAAGGCGTGAAAATCCGCTCCAGGAGCCCACGATGACCGATCCCCTGCTCGCACTGTCCCCCGTCGATGGCCGCTATGCCGGCAAGGTCGATGCGTTGCGCCCGATCTTCTCCGAGTACGGCCTGATCAAGGCGCGCGTGCGGGTGGAGGTGGAGTGGCTGCTGGCGCTTGCCACCGAGCCGGCGATCGTCGAACTCAAGGCCTTCTCCGACGAGGCCGTCGACAAGCTGCGCGCGCTGGCGAAGGACTTCAGCCCGGACGACGCGGCGCGGGTGAAGGAGATCGAGCGGACCACCAACCACGACGTCAAGGCGGTCGAGTACTTCATCAAGGAGCGACTGCGCGGCGATGCCGGCGACGCGGGCGAAACCCATCTGGCGCAGGAGCTCGGCCCGGCGCTGGAGTTCGTCCACTTCGCCTGCACCTCGGAAGACATCAACAACCTCAGCTACGCGCTGATGCTGCACGAGGCGCGCGCGACGGTGCTGCTGCCGGCCATCGACAGGCTCGCCGATGCCCTGCGCACGATGGCGCACGAACACGCGACCCTGCCGATGCTCTCGCGCACGCACGGCCAGACCGCCTCGCCGACAACGGTGGGCAAGGAATTCGCCAACGTGCTCGCGCGCCTGCTGCGCCAGCGCAAGCAGATGGCCGGCGTGGAGTTGCTCGGCAAGATCAACGGCGCGGTCGGCAACTACAACGCGCATGTCGTGGCCTATCCCGAGGTGGACTGGCCGGCATTCGCCTGGGGTTTCGTCGCCTCGCTCGGGCTGACGTTCAACCCGTACACCACCCAGATCGAGCCGCACGACTGCATCGCCGAGCTGTGCGACGTGCAGCGCCGCATCGACACCATCGTCATCGACCTCTGCCGCGATGTCTGGGGTTACATCTCGCTGGGCTATTTCAGGCAGTCGGTGAAGTCCGGCGAGGTCGGTTCCTCGACGATGCCGCACAAGGTCAACCCGATCGATTTCGAGAACGCCGAGGGCAACCTCGGCATCGCCAACGCTTTGCTCACCCACTTCGCCGAGAAGCTGCCGATCAGCCGCTGGCAGCGCGACCTGACCGATTCGACCGTGTTGCGCGCGCTCGGCACCGGCTTCGCGCACGCGCTGATCGCGTTCGACTCGCTCGCCAAGGGTCTGGGCAAGCTCAACGCGAATCCCGAGCGCCTCGCCGCCGACCTCGACGCCGCCTGGGAAGTGCTGGCCGAGCCGGTGCAGACGGTGATGCGCCGCCACGGCCTGCCCAATCCCTACGAGCAGCTCAAGGCGCTGACGCGCGGGCATGGCATCGATCAGGCGTCGATGAAGGCCTTCATCGAATCGCTGAAGCTGCCGACCGACGCGAAGCAGCGGCTGCTGGAACTCACGCCTGGGACATACACGGGGCTCGCCGCGTCGCTGGCGCAAGACGTCTGACGGTCGCGACACCCAGGAAGTAGCCCCTCTCCCCTTGCGGGAGAGGGGTTGGGGAGAGGGGCGCTTTTTGCTCGAATTTGCAGCACTCCGGCCCTCACCCCCTCTCCCCAGCCCTCTCCCGCAAGGGGAGAGGGGGCTTTTGCTTCTCCCGCGAGGGAGAGGTGGACTCGTAATTCTCTTCAGCAACGTGAGAGGGGACTGGCGTGTAACGTCATCGCTTGACGATGGCAGCTCGTAGCCAAACAACCTCGTTGCAGGCACCATGGAGCGGATCGCCATGGGGACGATGGGATGGGTCAGCGCTCGCTCTCGGCCGAACTCCAGCTCCGCGGCGCGGCGCGTGCTGGCGACGACGCGACCGTCGCACGGACCGGCCCATGAGCGACCGGCGTCCGGATAGCGATCGCCGGCAACGCAGCGAGCGCCGCGGAGCCCTCTCCGTGGTCAAGCCCGGCGATCACGCAAATCAAGGTCGATCGCCCGACGGCCACGCAACCGGAACCGAAACCGGCAAGCGCTCGCTCTTCGCCGAGCTCAAGCGTCGCAATGTGCTGCGTGCGGCGACGTTCTATGCGGCCAGCGCGTGGCTGATCGTCCAGATCGCCACCCAGGTCTTCCCGTTCTTCGAGATCGCCAACTGGGTCGTGCGCTGGATCGTGGTCGCCGCGGCGATCGGATTCCCGTTCGCGATGGCGTTCTCGTGGTTCTACGAATGGACGACGCACGGCATCGTGCGCGAGAGCGAGGTTACGCCCGAGCAGTCGCTCACCCTGGAAACCGGCCGCAAGCTCGAACGCTGGACGATCGTCGTGCTCGGCATCGCGGTCGTGTTGCTGCTGGCCAACACCTTCGTGCTCCATCGCGATGCCGGTGGTTCCGCCGCAGCCGTCGAACGTTCGATCGCGGTGTTGCCGCTGGTGAACGTGGGCGGCGACAAGGACGAACAGTATTTCTCCGACGGCCTGTCGGAAGACCTCATCACCGCGCTGTCGCAATCCGACGGGCTGAAGGTGATCGGCCGCAACTCGGCCTTCCGCTTCCGCGACAGCAAGGACGACAGCCGCACCATCGGCGCGCGGCTGGGGGTGGCGCACCTGCTGGTCGGCAGCGTGCGGCACATGGGCGGCTCGGTGCGCGTCAGCGCCGAATTGATCCGCGTGGCCGACGGCAGCACCGAATGGTCGCAGCACTACGACCGTCCGTACCAGGACCTGTTCGCGGTGCAGGACGACATCACCCAGTCGGTGGCGCAGGCGCTCAGGACCACGTTGATGCCCGGCGCGTCGACCACGACCGCGAGCGAGCATCCGCCGAGCGGCAGCCTCGACGCGTGGAACGCCTACCAGCAGGGCAAGTTCTTCTTCGCGCGCAACACCCAGGCCGACTATCGCCGCGCGATCGAAGCGTTCGCCACGGCGACGCGACTCGATCCACACTACGCCGCCGCTTTCGCGGGCCTGTCGCACGCATACACGGTGCTGGCCGGACAATTCCTCGCAGGCGACGACGCGCGCCAGGCCTATGTGCAGGCGCGCATGGACGCGAACAACGCCGTCAACCTCGAACCGAACCTGGCGATCGGCTACCGCGCGCGTGCAGCGCTGTTCCTCAACGCCGACCTCGACTGGATCGACGCCGAAGCCGACTACCGCCGCGCCCTGAAGTTCGCGCCCAACGACGGCCCGACCAAAGCCAACCTCGGCCAGATGATGGCCGCGCTCGGCCGGCCCGAACAAGCCATCGACCTGACCCGCGCCGCGCTGCTGACCGATCCCTTCGGGGCCAAGTGGTATGCGTGGCTGGCACGTTACCTGCTGCCGCTGCAGCATCTCGACCAGGCCGAGCAGGCGGCGCGCAAGGCGATCGAACTGCAGCCCGGGGCGATGGGTTACCACGAGATCCTGACGGTGATCGCGATCCGCCGCGGCAAGGCCGCGGATGCGCTGGCGCAGGCGCAGCAGGAACAGCCCGGGCCGTGGCGCGACATCGCGCTGGCGCTGGCCCTGCAGATCGGAAGCGACCACGCCGCAGCCGACGCGGCGCTGAAGAACCTGGTCGACCACGACGCCGACACCACCGCGTACCAGATCGCCGAGGTCTACGCGCTGCGCAACGATCCCGCCAGCGCTTTCGCGTGGCTGGACCGCGCCTGGAAGCAGCGCGATGCCGGCGTCCAGTTCCTGCTGTACGACTCCTTTCTCCAGCACTACCGGAGCGATCCGCGCTTCGCCGCGTACTGCGCAAAAGTGGGCTTGCCGGCGCCGGGCGGAACGCCGCCGGCGCCCACCGCTTCGCCCAGCGGCGCGACGCCGGCGGCGAGCGCTTCCGTCCGTTCGCCCTGAAGGCGCAGCCCGCCAGCCACCGTTCCGCATAGCCATGTCGGCTGCCGACTGGCACCATGCGCCTGTAGTGCGAGGGGACGGTCCGGATGGGGCAACGCTCGTTTTTCGCCGAGCTCAAGCGCCGCAACGTGCTGCGCGCGGCGGCGCTCTATGTCGGGGCGTCGTGGGCGCTCGCGCAGGGCATTTCGCAACTCAGTCCGGCGATCGGACTGCCCGACTGGGCGACGCGCTGGTTCCTGATCGCCGCTGCGATCGGTTTCCCGTTCGCGATGCTGTTCTCGTGGTTCTACGAATGGACCGCGCAGGGCATCCAGCGCGAGAGCGAGGTTGCTCCCGAAGCGTCGGTCATGCGCGAGACCGGTCGCAAGATGGACCGCGCGATCATCGCGGTGCTCAGCGTGGCCGTCGTGCTCTTGCTGACCAACCAGTTCGTGCTGCACAAGGATGCGACGACCCGCTCGATCGCACCAGCCGCCTCGGCGATCATCGACAAGTCCATCGCCGTGCTGCCGCTGGCCAACGAAAGCGGCGACAAGGACGAGCAGTATTTCTCGGATGGCCTGTCCGAAGACCTGATCACGGCGCTGTCGCAATTCAACGGATTGAAGGTCATCAGTCGCAATTCCTCGTTCCAGTTCCGTGACAGCAAGGACGACGCCAGGACCATCGGCGCCAAGCTGGGTGTCGCGCACCTGCTCGAAGGCAGCGTGCGGCGTGCCGGGGACGACGTGCGCATCAGCGCCGAACTGGTCAACGTCGCCGATGGCAGCACGCTCTGGTCCGAGCATTACGACCGGCCGTACAAGGACCTGTTCAAGCTGCAGGACGACATCACGCTCGCGGTCGCCGGCGCGCTCAAGACACGCTTGCTGGCGGCTCCAGGCGCGGTCGCGCAAAGCGATCGGCCACCGAGCGGCAACCTGGACGCCTACAACGCCTACCTGCAGGGCCTCTTCTACACCCGCCTCAACACGCAGGAGGGCATGCGCGCGGCGATCTCGCACTACGCGCACGCGGTCGAACTCGATCCGCGCTACGCCTTCGCCGAGGCCGAGCTTGCGACCAGTGCCGCGCTGCTGGGAGCGTCTTTCCTCGAAGGCGAATCCGCTCGCCAGTCCTATGCGCAGGCGCGCACGGCCGCGAACAACGCGCTGGCACTGGATCCGAAGCTGGCCGCGGCGCACGTCGCGCGCGGTACCGTGCTGGCGTTCGCCGACCTGAACTGGGCGGGCGCGGAAGCCGAGTTCAGGATCGCCGTGCAACTGGCGCCGAGCGATGGCCAAGCCACCTTCAGCCTCGGCACGATCACGGCGACACTGGGCAAGCCGGTCGAAGCGGTCGAGCTGACCCGCCGCGCCGTGGCCACCGATCCGCGCAATACGGGATGGATCTACTGGCTGTCGGTCTACCTGCAGTCGGTCGGCCGCCTCGACGAAGCGGAGAAGACGATCCGCGGTGCGATCGACATGCAGCCCGGGGCCGTCGTTCCGTACGCGCAGCTGACCGCCATCGAAATCCAGCGTGGCCGTTTCCAGCAGGCGCTGCAGGCCGCGCAAAAGGAGCCTCCGGGCGTGTGGCAGGACATCGCTCTGGCGATGGCGCGACAGATCGGTCCCGATCGCGCCGCAGCCGATGCCGCCCTCAAGACCGTCATCGACAAGGAGTCGGGCACCTTCTCCTACCAGATCGCCGACATGTACGCGATACGCCACGATCCCGACCGCGTGTTCGAGTGGCTGGATCGCGCATGGGCCAACCACGACACCGGCGTCCATCGGCTGCTGTACGACCCGTTCCTCGCCGGCTACCGCAACGACCCGCGCTTCGCGGCGTTCGCCAGGAAGATCGGATTGCCCACGCCCCCGGCGCGCGATGACGCCCGCGCCGCGTCGGCGCGGGACGGCGGCAGCGCGGATCGCGATGCGGGATCCGGGAAAGTGCCATGAGCCGGCACCCTTCCTTCCTGGCCGAACTCAAGCGTCGCAACGTGCTGCGTGCGGCGACGTTCTACGCGGCCAGCGCGTGGCTGATCGTCCAGGTCGCCACCCAGGTGTTCCCGTTCTTCCACATCGCCGACTGGTTGGTGCGCTGGATCGTGGTCGCAGCGGCGATCGGATTCCCGTTCGCGATGCTGTTCTCGTGGTTCTACGAGTGGACGCCGCAGGGCATCGTGCGCGAGGGCGAGGTCGCGCCCGACGCCGCGATCACGCGCGAGACCGGCAAGCGCATGGATCGCTGGATCATGGCGGTGCTCGGACTGGCCGTCGTGCTGCTGCTGACCGACCGTTTCGCGGGCCATCGTGAATCCGCGGCCGGATCGGCCGCCGGCGCCCCCGCCTCGATCGCGGTGCTGCCATTCGAGAACCTCAGCGAGGACAAGGCCAACGCCTTCTTCGCCGACGGCATCCAGGACGAGATCCTGACCCGGCTGGCGAAGATCGGCACACTGAAGGTCATCTCGCGCACCTCGACGCAGCGCTACGCCAGCCGCCCGGACAACCTCAAGGCGATCGCCGGCCAGCTCGGCGTGGCCAACATCCTCGAGGGCAGCGTGCAGAAGTCCGGCGACACCGTGCGCATCAACGTGCAGCTGATCCGCGCCGATGGCGATTCCCAGGTGTGGGCCGAGACCTACGACCGCAAGCTCGACAACGTGTTCGGCGTGGAGAGCGAGGTCGCGGCCGCGATCGCCGACGCGCTCGACGCGAAGCTCAGCGGTGCGAACCAGGCCGACCTCGCGCGCAAGCCCACGACCAATGCGCAGGCCTGGGAAGCCAACCTGCGCGGCGTCGCGCTGTACGACCGCCCCGACCTCGACAACCCGGATGTGATCGCGGCCGGGAAGTCGTTCGAGGAGGCGGTGCGGCTCGATCCGGGCTTCGCGAGTGCCTGGGCCGCGTTGGCGGTCGTGGATGGCATGCTGGTGTTCACCAATAACGACACCTCGACGTCGCGGCGCGACGCCGCCAGGGCCGCGCTCGCCCAGGCGGTGCGCCTGCGCCCCGATAGCTTCGAGACACGCCGGGCGCAGGCCTACGTCGCCTACTTCCTGGATCGCGACTACGAACGCGCGCGCTCGATCTTCGAGCAGATCCGCGCGCTGGCCCCCAGCGACGCCGAGATTCCGCGCGCGCTGGCGCTGATCGCGCGCCGGCAGGGACGCTGGGACGAAAGCGACCGCCTGTTCGACGCGGCGCTGGACCTGGACCCGCGCAACACCAAGGTCCTGCTGTACGCCGCGGAAACCCGGTTCGCCCAGCGGCAGTTTCCGCAGGCGCTGCGCCTGCTCGATCGCCTGGAGGACGTCCTGCCCGGCGACGAAGGTGCGTACGGTCGACGCGCCAACATCTACCTGTCGATGGGCGACCTGGACCGCGCCCAGGCCGCACTCGGTCGGATCCGCAGCGACAATCCCTACGGCGAATTCAACCTGTTGCGCCTCCAGCACCGCTATCCGGATGGCGTGACGCGCCTGCGCAAGGCGGTGGCGGAGGCCGATCCGTCCGATCCGCTTGACAAGCCCTATGCGTGCTTCTACCTCGGCGAGTTCCAGCGGCTTGCCGGCGACGAGGCTGGCGCGAAGGACTCGTACACCCAGGCGCTCGCCGGCATCGACGCCGTGCTGGCTGCACAGCCAGACAACGCCGCCCTGCTGACCGGCCGCAGCCTGGTCGAAGCGGGCCTCGGACGACACGACGATTCCGTGCGTGACGCGCGCCGCGCGATCGCGGCGCTGCCTGCCTCGAGGGATGCGCTGGGTGGCCCGGGAATCGAGGAAGCCCTCGTGCGCATCCAGGCGCGATTCGGCGATCGCGACGAAGCGATCGCCGGCCTGCAGCACCTGCTCTCGACGAGCTACCAGGCGCTCTACAACGTCACGCTGACGCCGGCCGTGCTGCGGCTGGACCCCGACTTCGACGGACTCCGCGACGACCCACGTTTCCGCAAGCTCGCCCAGATGGCGGATGCGCCGGCGGCATCGTCCACGGCGGGCGGCAAGCCATGACCGGCAGGCCCTCCTTCCTCGCCGAACTCAAGCGCCGCAACGTGCTGCGCGCGGCGATGCTTTACGTCGGCGCAGCTTGGGCGCTTTCGCAAGGAGTGGCGCAGCTGCTGCCAGTGTTCGACTTCCCGAACTGGGTGGTGCGCTGGTTCGTGATCGCGGCGGCGATAGGCTTTCCATTCGCGATGCTGTTCTCGTGGTTCTACGAATGGACGCCGCAGGGCATCCAGCGCGAGAGCGAGGTGGCACCGGACGCATCGGTCACGCGCGAGACCGGCAAGACGATGGATCGCTGGATCATCGCGGTACTTTCGCTTGCGGTCGTGCTCCTGCTGACCGACAGGTTCGTGCTGCACAAGGACGGCGGCGCAGCCCTCGACAAGTCGGTCGCCGTGCTGCCCCTGGTCAACGAAAGCGGCGATCCGCAGCAGGACTACTTCTCCGACGGATTGTCCGAAGAACTCATTTCGGCGATCGCGCAGGTGCACGACATCAAGGTGATCGGGCGCAACTCGTCGTTCCGGTTCCGCGGCCGGCAGCAGGACGACACCGCCGCCATCGGCGCGAAGCTCGGCGTCGCGACCCTGCTCGAAGGCACCGTGCGCAAGCAGGGCAACCAGGTGCGCATTGTCGCCTCGCTGGTCAAGGCGTCCGACGGCAGCGAGCTGTGGTCGCAGACCTACGACCGCGACTTGAAGGACGTTTTCGCGGTGCAGAGCGAGATCGCGACGTCGGTGGCGGGAGCCCTGAAGACGACACTTCTCGGCAAGGCCATCGAATCGGCCGACAAGCCGCCCGGCGGCAACATCGACGCCTACAACGCGCTGCTGCAGGGACGCTACTTCGCCGAACGCCGCAACCGTGCGGACTACCTGAAGGCCGTCGATTACTTCCAACAGGCGATCACACTCGACCCCCACTACGCGCTCGCCTACGCGCGACTGGCGATAGCGGAGCAGTGGTTCGTCGACTGGGCGATCGATGCCGGGGACGAGCGCGCTGCCACGCGTGTCCTGGCGCGGGCCAACGCGCGCCGCGCGGTCGAACTCGATCCGCAACTCGCTCTGGCGCAGGCGGCACTCGGCATCACCCAGGCCTGGTCGGACCTCGATGTCCAGGCAGGTTACGCGTCCCTGAAGAAGGCGATCGCGCTCGACCCGGACAACGCCGAGATCATTTACCTGATGGCCGACGTCACCAGTTGCCTGGGGCGCTTCGACGAATCGATCGCGATGATGCGCAAGGCACTGGCGCAGGACCGGCTCAACCCGACCTTCCACTTCTACCTGGCACAGTACCTGGCGGCGTCGGGTCGACTGGACGAGGCCGAGGCCGAAGTGCGTCGCGCCATGGACCTGCAGCCCGGCGCCGTCGGCCATGACTACATCCTCGGCCAGATCCAGATTACGGGCGGACACGCCGATCGCGCGCTGGCCACGGCGCAGGCCATGCCCGACGGGGTGCGGCGACGGGAACTCCGGGCCCTGGCGTACTGGCTGAAGGGCGACCACGCCGCGTCCGATGCCGCCCTCGCCGACATGGAGCGCCTCGACGCCACCACCTGGCCCGACGGCATCGGCATGGTCTACGCCTACCGCGGCGACACCGACAAGGCCTTCGAGTGGTACGAACGCGGCTTCGCGAACGAGGACGCCAGCCTGACCGAGATCTACGAGCGCCTGGTCGTGGTTCCCTCGTTGCGCAACGACCCGCGCCTGGCCACCCTTGCGAAGAAGCTCGGACTGCCCGATCCGGCCACGGTCGCGATAACCGCCGCTGCGCCGAAACCGGGTGCTGCACCCTGACGCCACGGACTGAGCGACAATCACCGGCATGAAACCCGCCACCGCCCCGCCCGCGATCGAAGTCCACGCCCAACCGGGCCAGATGCTCGGCATGCCGCCGCAGCACTTCCTGCGCGACTACTGGCAGAAGCGCCCGCTGCTGATCCGCGGCGCCTTCCCCGGTTTCACATCGCCAGTCGCGCCCGAGGATCTCGCCGGGCTGGCCTGTGAAGAAGCGGCGCTGTCGCGCGTCGTGAAGCACCAACCCCGCGGCGATCGCTGGACGCTGCGCCATGGTCCGTTCGCCGAATCCGATTTCCCGAAGATGGGAAAGCGCGACTGGACCCTGCTCGTGCAGGACGTCGACAAGTGGGACGCCGACGTGCGCGCCCTGCTCGACCGTTTCGATTTCCTGCCGCGCTGGCGGATCGACGACATCATGATCAGCTTCGCGGCGCCCGGCGGATCGGTCGGCGCGCACGTCGACCAGTACGACGTGTTCCTGCTGCAGGGATTGGGTGCACGCCGCTGGCAGGTCGACACGAAACCGGATCCATCGACCGCCTTCCGCGACGACGTCGAACTCAAGCTGTTGCGCGAGTTCCATCCCACGCACACGTGGACGCTGGAAACCGGCGACATGCTCTACCTGCCGCCGGGCGTGCCGCACCACGGCGTCGCCGCCGGTTCCTGCCTCACGTACTCGATCGGCATGCGCGCGCCGTCGCAGGCGGAGCTGATGGTCGATTTCGTCGAATACCTGGCCGAACGCACGAGCGAAAAAGCGCGCTATGCCGATCCCGACCTCATCGCCGTCGAGGATGGCCATGAGATCGACGCGACCGCGCTCGCGCGCGTGCGCGCCGCGCTGGCTGCGCTGCACACCGACGATGCGACGCTGGCGGCGTGGTTCGGCGGTTTCATCAGCACCTACCGCAGCGCCGGCATCGCCGCGCCGCCGAAGCCGCCGACCGAAGCCGCGGTGCGCAAGGCGCTGGCGGCCGGCGGTTCGCTTGCGCGCCATCCCTTCGTTCGAACCGCGTGGACGCGGCAGGGGAAACGCGCGCTGCTGTTCGCCGCTGGCGCGTCGTGGCCGATGAAGCTCGACTCCGCGCGCAGGCTGGCGGCGGCCAGCCGGATCGATGCGGCGCTGTTCGCCGCGCTGGATGAAGATGGGCAGGCCGCCGTGGTCGCCCTCGCCCTCGCGGGCAGTTATGTCGTCCAGAAACCGAAGGGTCGCCGATGAGCCCCGCACTGACTGCCGATTTCCGGGTCGAACCGGCCGACTACCGCACCGATTTCCAGGACCTGCGGCGCGTGCGCGAGACGGTCTTCGTGGTCGAGCAGAAGGTGCCGCTCGAAATGGAGTGGGACGCGCTCGATCCGCTCTGCCAGCACGTGATCGCGCGCGACGGCGAGAACCGCCCGATCGGCACCGGGCGGCTGTCCCCGCAGCGCAAGATCGGTCGCCTCGCGGTGCTGGCCGAATGGCGCGGCCGCGGGGTTGGCGAGGCGCTGCTGTCGGCGTTGGTCGATGCGGCGCGCATGCAGCGCTGGGCCGACGTCGAATTGAACGCCCAGGTCGACGCGATCGGTTTCTATCTCAAGCACGGCTTCGAGCCCTTCGGCGAGGAATTCGAGGAGGCCGGCATACAGCACCAGGCGATGCGCCTGGCGCTGGCGCCGTTCGAGGAGCGTCCGGCCGCCGCACCGCGCGCGGCGCTCGCCGCGGTCGAGACCTTCGAGCAGGCCACCGCCGCCGCCGTGGCGACGATCGCGAACTCGCGCCGCGACCTGTGCGTGTTCAGCCGCGACCTCGACTACTCGCTGCTCTCGCAGGCCGCGGTGCTCGACGCCCTGCGGCGCTACGCGACTTCGGGCGTGGACGCGCGCGTGCGCGTGCTGGTGCTCGAACCGCAGATCGCGGCCCAGCTCAGCCATCCCTGGCTGACGCTGGCGCAGCGGCTGTCGAGCATCTTCGAGTTCCGCGCCTGCGAGGAGGAGACCGACCGCCAGTACCCGTCGGCCTTCCTGGTAGGCGACCGCGGCGCGCTGTATTTCCGGCCGATCGGCGGCCGCCTCGAGGGCGAGACCAGCGACGCCACGCCCTCGCGCGGGAGGCAGTTGCTGGAAGCCTTCGAGCGCATGTGGCAGCGCGGCCGGCCCTGCGTGGAGTACCGCGCGCTGGAGATGTGATCCGGGCGGTCGCGGATGCGGGCGTGGTTCCGAAGCCCGGCGCCCTCGCGGTATACTCCCCAGCCGTTTTGCCGCGTCGTGAAGCACGCGCTCCAACGGCCAGAATCAATCACTTGCAGACACATCCTCACGCCGGGCCACTCGAGTGGAAAGCCTGATCAAGCAGTTTGCCGCGACCTCGCAGAATTCCGGCGGGAACGCCGGCTACATCGAGGACCTCTACGAGAGCTATCTCGCCGACCCGGCCAGCGTCGGGGCGGACTGGAAAGCCTATTTCGACGGCATGGCCAACCGCGCCGACCTGCCGCATTCGGCGGCGATGGAACGCATCGTGCAGGCCGCGAAGCATGCGGGCCGCGCCAATGGCGCCGCCGGCCCCGCGGTCGTCGTTACCGATGCGCTCTCGCAAAAGCAGGCCGCGGTGCTCAAGCTGGTGACGGCCTACCGCTCGCGCGGCCACCTGCGCGCCAACCTCGATCCGCTCGGCCTCGCGGCCATAGGCGACATCGAGGAGCAACCGCACAAGCCCGACGATTCCGACCTCGACCTCGCCGCGCACGGCCTCGGCGATGCCGACCTCGGCACATCGTTCCGCACCGGCCTGGCCGCCGGCCCGGCTTCGATGCCGCTGCGCGACCTCGTTGCCACCCTCAAGGCGACCTACGGCGCCACGATCGGCGCCGAGTTCATGCACATCAGCGACCGCACCCAGCGGCAGTGGGTGTACCAGCGCCTCGAACAGGCCGCCGGCCAGTTCGGCTTCGACGCCAGCGCCCGCAAGCGCATCCTCGAGCGCGTGACCGCCGCCGAAGGCCTGGAACGCTACCTGCACACCAGGTACGTCGGCCAGAAGCGGTTCTCGCTGGAAGGCGGCGATTCGCTGATCCCGATGATGGACGAGCTGTGCATGCGCGCGGGCGCGGCAGGCGTCAAGGAGATGGTCGTCGGCATGGCCCATCGCGGCCGCCTCAACGTGCTCGTCAACACGCTCGGCAAGCCGCCGGGCAAGCTGTTCGACGAGTTCGAGGGCCGCTACGAACACCACGACGATCCCGCGCACTCGGGCGACGTGAAGTACCACATGGGCTTCTCCGCCGACCTGGCCACGCCCGGCGGCGCGCTCCACCTGGCGCTCGCCTTCAATCCGTCGCACCTGGAAATCGTCAACCCGGTCGTGGCCGGCAGCGTGCGCGCGCGCCAGCAGCGCCGCGACGACGACGAACGCGACGAAGTGCTGCCGGTGCTGATCCACGGCGACGCCGCCTTCGCCGGCCAGGGCGTCGGCATGGAACTGCTGCAGATGTCGCAGGCCCGCTATTTCAAGGTCGGCGGCAGCGTGCACATCGTCATCAACAACCAGGTCGGCTTCACCACCAGCCGTACCGACGATGCCCGTTCCACGCTGTACTGCACCGACGTCGCCAAGATGGTCGGCGCGCCGATCCTGCACGTGAACGGCGACGATCCCGAGGCCGTGGTGTTCTGCACCCGGCTCGCGTTCGACTTCCGCCAGGAGTTCAACAAGGACATCGTCGTCGACCTGGTCTGCTACCGCAGGCACGGCCACAACGAGGCGGACGAGCCCTCCGCGACGCAGCCGGTGATGTACCAGGTCATCAAGGCGCACAAGACGCCGCGCGAGCTGTATGCGGATCGCTGCGTGGCCGACGGCGTGATCGACGCGGCCGGCGTCGCCGCCATGATGGACGGCTATCGCAAGAAGCTGGAGACCGGCGCGGTCACCACCGAACTGGCCGACAAGCCGGCCGAGATCTTCGGCGCCGACTGGAAGCCTTATCTCGACGGTTCGATGAAGGACGCGGTCGACACCACGATCGCGCGTACCGACCTCGATGCGCTCGCGTCGCGCATCAACACGATCCCGGACAACGTCAAGCTGCACGCGCGCGTGGCCAAGATCTACGAGGACCGCCGCAGGATGGCCGCCGGCGAGCAGGCCGCCGACTGGGGTTTCGCCGAGAACCTGGCCTACGCGACCTTGCTCAAGGACGACTACAAGCTGCGCCTGGTCGGCCAGGACGCGGGCCGCGGCACCTTCTTCCACCGCCACGCGGTCCTGCACGACCAGACCGGCGGCCCCGATTACCTGCCGCTGCGCGAGCTGCTGCCGCAAGGCGCCGATCCGCTCGACGTCACCATCGTCGACTCGCTGCTGAGCGAGGAAGCGGTGATGGCCTTCGAATACGGCTATGCCACCGCCGATCCGACCACGCTGACGATCTGGGAAGGCCAGTTCGGCGACTTCGCCAACGGCGCGCAGGTGGTGATCGACCAGTTCATCAGCTCCGGCGAGGCGAAGTGGAACCGCCTGTGCGGGCTGGCGCTATTCCTGCCGCACGGCTACGAAGGACAGGGACCGGAGCATTCCTCCGCGCGTCTGGAACGCTTCCTGCAACTGTGCGCGCTCGACAACATGCAGGTCTGCGTGCCGACCACGCCTTCGCAGATCTTCCACCTGCTGCGCCGGCAGATGCTGCGACGCACGCGCAAGCCGCTGGTGGTGTTCACGCCCAAGTCGCTGCTGCGCCACAAGCTGGCGGTCTCGACGCTGGACGAACTGGCGACCGGATCGTTCCGCGATTTCATCGGCGACGCCTCGGCGGACGCGAAGAAGGTCGATCGCGTCGTGGTCTGCGCCGGCAAGGTCTATTACGACCTCGTCGAGGAACTGGCCAGGCGGAAACTGACGAACGTGGCGATCGCCCGCGCCGAGCAATTGTTCCCGTTCCCGCGCGCCGAGCTCACGGCCGAGTTGCAGCGTTTCGCGAAGGCGAAATCGCTCATCTGGTGCCAGGAAGAACCGATGAACCAGGGCGCGTGGTACCAGATCCAGCACCACCTCGGCCGCTGCCTGCAGAAAGGCCAGGCGCTGTATTACGCCGGCCGCATGCGTTCGGCAGCGCCGGCCTGCGGGCATCTGTCCACGCACCAGGCCGAGCAGGCGAAGCTGGTCGAGGATGCGCTGGCCGGCAAGCTCGGCGACAACGTGATTGCGGGTGCATGAAGCAACAATCGTTTCTGCTGACGGCAGAAAGAAAAGACAAATACCAAGGACCATCCATGAGCATCGAAGTCAAAGTCCCGGTTCTTCCGGAATCCGTTTCCGACGCGACCATCGCCGCCTGGCACAAGAAGGCCGGCGAAGCGGTGAAGCGCGACGAGAACCTGGTCGACCTGGAAACCGACAAGGTCGTGCTGGAAGTGCCCTCGCCCGCCGACGGCGTGCTCAAGGAAATCAAGTTCGAGACCGGCAGCACGGTGACCAGTTCGCAGCTGCTGGCGATCATCGAGGAAGGCGCAGCTGCTGCGGCCGCTCCGGCTGCACCGAAGGCCGAGGCTGCCAAGGCGGAGGCGCCGAAGGCCGCCGCCGCTCCGGCCGCGAAGGCCGACACCTCCGCGCTGCCGCCCGGCGCACGCTTCACCGCCGAGACCAACAGGATCGATCCTGCCAACGTCGCCGGCACCGGCCGCGGCAGCCAGGTGACGAAGGAAGACCTCGTCAACTTCATGCGTACCGGCGGCGGCGCGCAGCCCGCAGCTCCGGCGGCGAAGTCCGCGGCGGCTTCAGCACTGGCGATGCCGGCCGGCGCGCGTCCGGAAGAGCGCGTGCCGATGACGCGCATGCGCGCGAAGATCGCCGAGCGCCTGATGCAGTCGAAGAATTCGATCGCGATGCTGACCTCGTTCAACGAGATCAACCTTGCTGCCGTCAGTGCGATGCGCAAGGCTCAGGGCGAGGCGTTCGAGAAGTCGAACGGCGTCAAGCTCGGCTTCATGAGCTTCTTCGTGAAGGCCGCGGCGAACGCGCTGACCCGCCATCCGATCGTCAACGCCTCGGTCGACGGCAACGACGTGATCTACCACGGCTACGCCGACATTTCGGTCGCGGTCTCCACCGACAAGGGCCTGGTCACGCCGGTGTTGCGCAACGCCGAGTCGATGAGCTTCGCCCAGATCGAGAAGGCGATCATCGGCTACGCGAAGGCGGCGCGCGAAGGCGGGCTCAAGCTCGAGGACCTGCAGGGCGGCACCTTCACGATCACCAATGGCGGAACGTTCGGCTCGCTGTTCTCGACGCCGATCGTGAACCCGCCTCAGAGCGCCATCCTCGGCATGCACGCGATCAAGGAACGCGCGATCGTCGAGAACGGCCAGGTCGTCGCCGCGCCGATGATGTACGTCGCGATCAGCTACGACCACCGCATCATCGACGGCAAGGACGCGGTGCTGTTCCTGGTCGACATCAAGAACCAGCTCGAGAATCCGCACCGCATGCTGCTGGGGCTCTGAAGCTCTGAAGCCCTCTCCCACCGGGAGAGGGGTTGGGGTGAGGGGCCAAGCGCCCATATATCCCCAGCATCGACCCCTCATCCGCCCCTGCCGGGGCACCTTCTCCCGCTGGGAGAAGGGCAAGCAAAGGATCACCATTCCATGAGCGCTGCCTCCACCAACGAATCTTTCGACGTCATCGTCATCGGCGGCGGCCCCGGCGGCTACGTGGCCGCGATCCGCTGCGCCCAGCTCGGCCTCAAGACCGCATGCGTCGATGCCGGCCTCGGCAAAGACGGCAAGCCGGCGCTCGGCGGCACCTGCCTGCGCGTGGGCTGCATCCCGTCGAAGGCGCTGCTCGATTCCTCGCGCCAGTTCCACAACCTGACGCACATGTTCGCCGACCACGGCATCAGCGCGGACAACGCGAAGATGGACGTGGGCACAATGGTCGGCCGCAAGGACAAGATCGTGAAGCAGTTCACCGGCGGCATCACGATGCTGTTCAAGGCCAACAAGGTGACGCCGTACGCGGGCTTCGCGACCCTGCACAAGGGCAACGTGGTCAAGGTGAAGGGCGCCGATGGCAAGGACGTCGAACTGAAGGCGGTCAACGTCATCCTCGCCGCCGGCTCGGTGCCGATCGAACTGCCGTTCGCGAAGTACGACGGCAAGACGATCGTCGACAACGAGGGCGCGCTGGATTTCACGTCGGTTCCGAAGCGCCTCGGCGTGATCGGCGCGGGCGTGATCGGGCTGGAGCTGGGCAGCGTGTGGAAGCGCCTGGGCAGCGAGGTCACGATCCTCGAAGCCCTGCCCGACTTCCTCGGCGCCGCCGATGCGGACATCGCCAAGGCCGCCGCGCGCGAGTTCAAGAAACAGAACCTCGACATCAAGCTCGGCGCGAAAGTCTCGAAGGTCGAAAAGAACGGCGACGCGTTGAACGTCACCTACACCGATGCAAAGGGCGAGCAGACGATCACCGTCGACAAGCTGCTGGTCTCGGTCGGCCGCAAGGCGGCGACCGCCGGCCTGCTCGCCGATGGCAGCGGCGTGCAGCTCGACGACCGCGGCCGCGTCGTCGTCGACGGGCACTGCCACACCGGCGTCGACGGTGTCTGGGCGATCGGCGACTGCGTGCGCGGCCCGATGCTTGCGCACAAGGCCAGCGAGGAAGGCGTCGCGGTGGCCGAGCTGATCGCCGGCCTGCCCGGCCACGTCAACCTCGATACCGTCCCGTGGGTGATCTACACCGAGCCGGAGATCGCCTGGGTCGGCAAGACCGAGGCGCAATGCAAGGCCGAAGGCATCCCCTACAAGGTCGGCAGCTTCCCGTTCGCGGCGATCGGCCGCGCGGTGGCGATGAACGAGCCGGCGGGCCTGGTGAAGTGCATCGCCCACGCCGAGACCGACCGCATCCTCGGCCTGCACCTGTGCGGCGCGAACGTGTCCGAGCTGGTGCACGAGGGCGTGGTGGCGATGGAGTTCAAGGGCTCGGCCGACGACCTCGCGCGCATCTGCCACGCGCATCCGACCCTCAGCGAAGCGGTGCATGAGGCAGCGCTCGCTGTGGACAAGCGGGCGATCCACAAGGCGAACTGAGCCGGGGTCCCGTCCGTCCGGATTCCGGGCGGACCGATCTGGCCACGATGGCCGATACCGATACCCGGCATGGGGGCGACGGCATGCGCATTCCACACCCTGCCATTCGTCACATGGCCCCGCCCCGCCACGCCCCGTATCATTGACACGCCCCATTCCGCCCGCCGGCGCGCTTTCGCGTGCCGTTTCTGCCATCCGCCCACGCCCGAGGATCGCCTTCGATGTTCCGTTCCCGTCTCCTGCCCAGCCTGCTGACCCTTGCCATTGCCGCGAGCCTGACCGTGTCCATTGACGCCATCGCCGCCCCGGCGGCCACCCCGGCGCATGCCGCCGCCAAGTCGGCCGCGTTCACCGCGGCCAATCCGTTCTACGCGCCGAGCCACCTGCAGGACCAGACACCGGTGTTCGACAAGGTCAAGGTCACCGACTACGCCCCGGCGCTCGACGCGGGCATGGCGCAGCAGCGCAAGGAAGTCGATGCGATCGCCAACAACAAGGCGCCGCCGACGTTCGAGAACACCATCGTCGCGATGGAGCGTTCCGGCCAGTTGCTCACGCGCGTCTCCAAGGTCTTCTTCAACCTCACCCAGTCGAACACCAACGACGACATGGAGAAGATCGAGGAGGACATGGCGCCGAAGCTGTCGCAGCACCAGGACGCCATCACCCTCAACTCGAAGCTGTTCGCGCGCGTGAAGTCGGTGTACGACCGTCGCGCCCAGCTCCACCTCGATCCGGAGTCCAACCACCTGGTCGAGAAGTACTACGACATGTTCGCGCGCAACGGCGCGATGCTCAACGATGCCGACAAGGAAAAGATCAAGGCGATGAACGAGCGCCTGGCCACGCTGTTCACCCAGTTCGGCAAGAACGTGCTCGCCTCCACCAAGGACGGCGCGGTCGTGGTCGACAACAAGGCCGACCTCGACGGCATGTCCGACTCCGACATCGCCGCCGCCGCCGAAGCCGCCAAGGGCCGCCACCTCGACGGCAAGTACCTGCTGCCGCTGCAGAACACCACGGTGCAGCCGGTGCTGGCTTCGCTGAAGAACCGCGCCCTGCGCGAGAAGATCTTCCGCGCCTCGAGCACGCGCAGCGACGTCGACGGCCCGAACGACAACCGCGCGATCATCACCGAGATGGCGCAGATCCGTGCGCAGCGCGCCAAGCTCCTCGGCTACAACGATTTCGCCTCGTACACCCTCGAGGACCAGATGGCGAAGACCCCGCAGGCCGCGATCGACCTGATGACCAAGGTCGCCGCGCCGGCCGTCGAGAAGGCCCACGCCGAGGCCGCCCGGATCCAGCAGCAGATCGACCAGCAGCAGGCCGCGGCGCACGAGCCGAGCTTCAAGCTCCAGCCCTGGGACTGGCAGTTCTACGCCGAGCAGGTGCGCAAGGCCGAGTACGACCTCGACGAGGCGCAGATCAAGCCTTACTTCGAGCTCAATACCGTCCTCGAGAAGGGCGTGTTCTTCGCCGCCGGCCAGTTGTACGGCCTGACCTTCAAGCCACGCACCGACCTGCCGGTCTACAACCCCGACGTGAAGGTGTACGAGGTGTTCGACAAGGACAACAAGTCGATCGCGTTGTTCTACTTCGACTACTTCGCGCGCGACAGCAAGCACGGCGGCGCGTGGATGGACTCGTTTGTCGACCAGAGCGACCTGCTCCACCAGAAGCCCGTCATCGTCAACGTGTGCAACTTCACCAAACCCGCGCCGGGCCAGCCGGCGCTGATCTCGTTCGACGACGTGACCACGATGTTCCACGAGTTCGGCCACGGCCTGCACGGCCTGTTGTCGAACGTGAAGTACCCGTACTTCAGCGGCACCTCCACGCCGCGCGACTTCGTCGAGTTCCCGTCGCAGTTCAACGAGAACTGGGCCATGGATCCGAAGGTGTTCGCGAACTACGCGAAGAACTACAAGACCGGCGAGCCGATGCCGGCCGACCTGGTCGCGAAGATCAAGAAGTCCGGCACCTTCAACCAGGGTTACGAGACGACCGAGTACGTCGCCGCCGCCCTGCTCGACATGGCGTGGCACCAGTTGCCCGCCGACGCACCGCGCCAGGACGTGGACACCTTCGAGGCCGCCGCGCTCAAGAAGTACGGCGTCGCCGTCGATGAAGTCCCGCCGCGTTACCACAGCGCGTACTTCCAGCACATCTGGGGCAACGGCTACGCGGCCGGCTACTACGCCTACCTGTGGACCGCGGTGCTCGCGCAGGACGCGTTCGCGTGGTTCACCGAACACGGCGGCCTGAAGCGCGAGAACGGCCAGCACTTCCGCGACACCGTGCTCTCGCGCGGCGGCACCAAGGACGCGCACCAGCTCTACCTCGACTTCCGCGGCAAGGAGCCGAGCGTGCAGCCGTACCTGCAGAAGAAGGGCCTCACGGCGGAGTCGGCGAAGCCGTAAGGCTCGCGACATCGCGATGCGGATCGGACAGGCGGCTTCGGCCGCCTGTATTTTTTTGTGGGCTGCCCACGCGCACCCTGACTTGCTCCGTCGACGCGTCGGAGTAGGCTAGCCCGCTCCTGCCCGAGGTCAGCATGAGCCGGTCCGCGCGCGCCGCCCTGGTCATCGTTCCGGTCGTCGCACTGTCGGCGATGACCGCCGGCGCGCAAAAGGCGGACATCGGCAAGCAGTTGAACGATGCCTACCTGCGCGACAGCAACGAAACGGTGCAGATGGCGCAGCGGCTGCTCCAGCATCCCGAGCGGCTGAGCGCGACCGATGCAATCGCGGCGTATTCCTACCTGTGCGAGGCGCTCAGCGACCTCGGCCGCTACGACGATGCGCTGGTCCACGCACGCACCGGCACCGCCATGGTTCCGGCAAGAACCGCGGACTATTACCAGATCGAGTACGCCGCGCGCCTGCTGGCCTGCGCCGGCTACGCCGCGAAGCAGAAGCAGCGCTTCACCGAAGCCATGACCGATCTCGACCACGCGACGAAGCTGCTCGAGGACATCCGTGCCGCGATCGCCGCCCTGCGCATCGCCGGGGTGCCGGACGACTACCGGGTCGCGCTCAGCGCCGGACTCACCGGAAGGCGCAGCGGCGACGACCAGCTCGACACGCTCGTGAAACGCGCCGATGAAGCGCTGTACGCGGCCAAGAACGCCGGGCGCAACCGCGTCGTCGTCGACGGGACGTAAAGCGCGCGACTCGATCGCGCCAGCGCGCATCGCTATGCTTGCGCAACCGACACGCGGAACCTGCGCATGACCATCCCTCCCCGCTTCCGCGCCTTCCGCATCCACAACGAGAACCGTGCGCATCGCGCGGGCATCGAGCAGGTCTCGCTCGACGAGCTCTCGCCCGGCGAGTTGGTGGTCCGCACCGCGTACTCGTCGGTCAACTACAAGGACGCGCTTGCGGGCACCGGCGAAGGCCGGATCCTCAAGCAGTTCCCGCTGGTCGGCGGCATCGATGTCGCCGGTCACGTGGTCGCCTCGTCCGATGCACGCTTCCGCGAGGGCGATGCGGTGCTGTGCGTCGGCGCAGGGCTGTCGGAGACGCGCGACGGCGGCTACTCGGACTACGCGCGGCTCGACGCCGCGACGACCGTCGCGTTGCCGGCCGGGCTCGACCTGCGCGAGGCGATGATCCTCGGCACCGCCGGATTCACCGCCGGGCTGGCCCTGCTGCGCATGCAGGAAAACCACCAGGCTCCCGGGATGGGTCCGATCGCCGTCACCGGCGCCAGCGGTGGCGTGGGCATGCTGGCGATCGCCATCCTCGCGCGCGCCGGCTACGAGGTGCACGCGGTCTCGGGCAAACCCGAACACGCCGCCTTCCTCGAAAAGCTGGGCGCGACGCGGGTGATCCCGCGCCAGGAACTGCCGCTCGGCCAGCGTCCACTCGAGAACGCGATCTGGGCCGGCGCGATCGACACCGTCGGCGGCGACATCCTGGCTGGCATCACCCGCACCACGATGCCGTACGGCAACATCGCCGTCTGCGGCCTGGCCGGCGGCCACGGGCTGGCGACCACGGTGATGCCGATGATCCTGCGCGGCGTCAGCCTGCTCGGCGTGGCCACCACCAGCCCGCCGCAGGCGCAGCGCGTCGAGGTCTGGCAGCGCCTTGCCGGGGTGTGGAAGCCGGAGCAGCTCGAGGCGATCTGCACGCGTACGGCCGGGCTCGACGAACTGCCGGAGGTGTTCCCGGCGATGCTGGCCGGCGGTTCCTTCGGACGGACCCTGGTGCGGCTCTAGGGCCGCCCGTCGCGCCGACCGGCGGCCGTTTTTTCCGATGGACAAGGCCCCGCGCACGTTTACAATGGCGCAACGGCTACCGAGAGGTTGTTTCCCATGGCGCGCATCCTGATCGTTGATGATTCCCCGTCCCAGCTCATGGGCATGAAGCGGATCGTCGAGGCCATGGGACACACCGTGGTCACCGCCGAGGATGGATCGGCCGGTGTCGCCGCCGCCAAAAAGCATGTGCCGGACCTGATCCTGATGGACGTGGTCATGCCGAACCTCAATGGCTTCCAGGCCACGCGCCAGATCTCGAAGGAAACGACCACCGCGCACATCCCGGTGATCCTGGTCACGACCAAGGACCAGGAAACCGACAAGGCCTGGGGCATGCGCCAGGGCGCGAAGGCCTACATCACCAAGCCCTTCACCGAGGCCGAGCTGCAGGAAGCCATCAAGGGCATGATCGGCTGAGGGCCGGTCCGCGAATCGCGGCAGCGCTGCCGCTGCGATTCGCCATCACGTCGCGATCATTGACACGCTTTCCGTCCGCTACCCGCGGCGCGGGTCGAATGCGAACGTCTTCGCCATCCGCCGATAGAGTTCCTTCTGCTCGTCCGACTCCGCTTTCGGAGTGCGGATCTCGATTTCCACGATCTGGTCGCCGTTCACCGGCTTGCCCGGCAAACCACGACCCTTCATGCGCAGCCGCTTGCCGCTGTCGCTGTCCGGCGGGATCTTCAACTCGACCGCGCCGCCCAGCGTCGGCACGCTGACCGTCGCGCCCAGCGCCGCTTCCCACGGAGCCAGCGGCAAGGTGTAGAGGATGTTCGCGCCGTCGACCTCGAATTGCGCGTGCGGCGCGTAGTCGATCTCCAGCATCAGGTCGCCGGCGCCGCCACGCCCTTTCTGTCCCTGCCCCGCGAGGCGGATCGACTGCCCCGGCTTCACGCCGGCGGGAATCTTCACGTCGAGCACGCGGTCGTCCACCTGGATGCGGTGGCTGCCGCCGGCGAACACGGTCTCCAGCGGCACCAGCAGCTTCGCGCGCAGGGCCTGCCCAAGGCCTGATCCGGGATCACCGCCACCCGGCGCCTGCGCGAAGCCCGCGCCTGCCGGGCGAGCGCGGCCCCGTCCGCCGAACAGCGATTCGAAGAAATCGCTGAAACCGCCGCCACCGCCCGCGTCCTCGCCGAAATCGAAGCGGAATTCGCGTCCGCCATGCGCGTTCTGCCAGTCGCCGAAATCCGGCGGCGGTCGGAATTCCTCGCCGGGCTTGTAGCCGCGCGCGCGCAACTGGTCGTAGGACGCGCGCTTGGGCGCATCGCGCAGCACCTCGTAGGCCTCGTTGACCGCCTTGAACTTCTCCTCGGCGCCGGCTTCCTTGCTCACGTCCGGGTGGTACTTGCGCGCGAGACGGCGGTAGGCGGCCTTGATCTCGGCCTCGCCCGCGCCCGGCTCGACGCCGAGGACCTGGTAGTAGTCCTTGAACTCCATGCTGACCTCATCAGAAAACAGGACGGCCCGCGAGGACGTCGCAGGCCGTCATGGTGCCGCATCCGGTCGCGCGCGGCACGTCGGCGCCGCGCGCGGACACGTGTTGCGCAGATACGTCGCGCAGATCCGCGCCGCCGGCCGCTCGGGCGCGGTCAGTTGACCTCGATCCTGCGCGCCTTCGCCTGGGGTTTCCTGGGGATGACGATCTCGAGCACGCCATTGCGGCCGCTCGCCTGGATGGCGTCGGCGTCGGCGGTCTCGGGCAGGCTGAAGCTGCGCTCGAAACGGCCGCGCGCGAGTTCCTGGCGCGACCAGCGCACGCCTTCCTGCGCGGCGCCTTCCTGGGCGAAGCCGGCCTTGCGCTCGCCCTTGATGCCCAGCACGTTGCGATCCATCCGGATCTCGATGTCCTTCGGATCCACGCCGGGAACGTCGACGAGGATCACGAAGCGCTCGGCTTCCTCGCGGATGTCCACGCGCGGCGCCCACGACACGCTGTCGGCGGAGGCGCCGGTTGCCTGCTCGCCAAGGCAGCGGTCGAGCACGCGCTGGACAGGATCGTCATGGACCTGTTCGTTGCGGCCGATGGCTCCCCACGCATGCAGGCGCGGCAGATGACGGAAGTGGTACATGTCTGACTCCTCGATGTGGGTGGCGGCAACGCCGCCTTGCTCACCAGTTGAGGACACGCCCATGCAGTTTCAAGAGGTGCATTTCCCGTGCGGGTCTTCGTTCATGCACCTGCGATAGACTGTGGATTCGCACCCACCGGAGACCCATCGTGACCATTGCAACCGGCGAACAACTCCCCCATGCCGTGATGAACGTCCTCAAGGACGGCGTGCAGGCCGTCGACACCAACGACGTGTTTGCCGACAAGAACGTCGTGCTGTTCGCGGTACCCGGCGCGTTCACGCCGACCTGCTCGGCCAAGCACCTGCCCGGCTTCGTCCAGCACATGGACGCGTTCCGCGCGAAAGGCGTCGAAGTCGCATGCATGGCGGTCAACGATGCCTTCGTGATGGACGCCTGGGCGAAGAACCAGGACGTACCCGAAGACCTGACGATGCTCGCCGACGGCAACGGCGCCTTCACCGCCGCGCTCGGCCTGGAAATGGATGGCAGCGCCTTCGGCCTCGGCAAGCGCAGCAAGCGCTTCGCTCTGTATGCCGAGAACGGGGTCGTCAAGCAGTTGTTCGTCGAGGCTCCCGGCGAGTTCAAGGTCTCGACCGCCGAACACATGCTCTCTGCGCTGGACTGATCGATCCCAAAACACCACGAAGGAGATCCGCCATGGCAAGGAAGACCGCGAATCCGCTCGACAAGGCCGACCAGCCTTTCCTCACCGACGTGAAAACCTTGCGCGAGCGCGCCCGCAGGCACATCGAGGACGGTGCGGTGACGCCCGGCTACAGTGCCGACCGCGCAACGGTCCTCAAGCTGCTTGGCGAGGCGCTGGCGACCGAGATCGTTTGCGTGCTGCGCTACCGCTACCACCACTTCGTCGCCAGCGGCATCCACGCCGATGCGGTCGCCACCGAATTCCTGGCCCACGCCAACGAGGAACAGGGCCATGCCGACCTGATCGCGGCACGCATGGTCCAGCTCAACGGCGACCCCGACATGGATCCGGCCCGGCTCACTTCGCGCAGCCACGCCGAATACGTGAAAGGCAAGGACCTGCGCGACATGATCAAGGAAAACCTCGTCGCCGAACGCATCGCCATCGACAGCTACCGCGAGATGATCGCCTACATCGGCGACAAGGACACCACGACCAAGCGCATGCTCGAGGGCATCCTGGCGATGGAAGAGGAGCACGCCGACGACCTCAACGACATGCTCAACGGGGAATGGGGGTGAGGCAGCGCGTTTGCGAACCACTGGTTCGCGCGCTGCCGAACGCCCGTAGCAGGATGCGGAGGGCCGGGCGACTTGGCGAGGCCCGGACGGGCCGAGCCAAGTCGAGTGTCCGCAAGCTGACGACGTATCTGTCTCCATAGTCCGCTTGCGAGTTGCCAGTGGCAACTCGCGCTGCAAATCACGCCCGTAGCAGGATGCGGAGGGCCGGGCGACTTGGGGAGGTCCGGACGGGCCGAGCCAAGTCGAGTGTCCGCAAGCTGATGACGTATCTGTCTCCACAGTCCGCTTGCGAGTTGCCAGTGGCAGTTCGCGCTGCGATCAGCGGGCGGAGCAGGATGCGGAGCCCGGGCGATCCGGTGAGGCCCGGACGGGCCGAACTGGATCGAGTGGGATTTCGCGGTCGAATTCGATCTGGCCGGGACAGGCCAGCGCACTCGGATACGACTACGACCGAGGCCCGGATGGGCCGAGCCAAGTCGAGTGTCCGCAAGCTGATGACGTACCTGTTCCCACAGTCCGTTCGCGAACCACCGTTCACGCGGAGCCGGGAACCCTCGATTCCCTCCACCGTCCAACCACCATCCATCCTCCCCATCCCACAACATGCCCGACACCACCGACAGCCGCATCCTGATCATCGACCACGACGCCGGCTTCCGCGCCGCCTTCCAGCGCGCGATCGACCTGACCGACTGGCAGGGCTCGATCGCCGTCGTGGCGACCGCGGAGCAGGCGCTCGAACAGGTACGCACGCACCGCCTCGACTGCATCCTGCTCGCCGCCAGTTCACCGGGTTTCGACGGCCTGGACCTGCTCGGGAGGATCGTCGCGGAGCCGGGCATGGATGCGCCGGTTTTCCTGGTGCTCGACCAGCTGGACGAGTCGCTCGTCAGTCGCGCGCTCGCGGCCGGCGCGTTCGATGGCGTGCTGCGCTCGCGTTTCATGGTCGGCTCGCTGCCACGGGTGGTCGACATGGCCATCCAGCAGACCCGCCAGCGGCACTCGGCCATGCAGGACGAATCATCGGTATCGTTCGATGACGCTTCGGGGCTCGGCAACGGCGCCCTCCTGATCCGCGACCTCGCCCGCGCGGTCGCCGCCGCCGAACGCTCGAACCAGCCGTTTTGCCTGTTGATGATGGACCTGCAGCGTTTCCTGAAACCCGGACAATCGGAAAACGATGCGCTCGCGCCGCGCATCGCGGCGGAGTTCGGCCAGCGCCTCGTGAAGGGCGGCCGCAAGTCGGATCTGTTCTACCGGCTCAGCAACCAGCGCTTCGCGGCGGTCCTCGACGGGACCGACGTGTCGAACCATCCTGCGTTCACGCGCCGCATCCGGCAGGCGGTGTTGATGCCATTCCGGTTCGACGAAGGCGCCGCCGAAGCCGACATCCGCATGGGCGTGGTTGGCTATCCAACGGATGGCGGCAAGCCCGAGATCCTGCTGCGGATGGCCGAGACCGTCGTGCAACGCGCCAGGCACACCCGCGAAGGCCTCGCGACGAGCGCGACGCCAGCCGCGCCTCCGGTAGCCAAACGCAGGATCTCCTAGCCTGCCTGCAGGGCCAGTCCGCGCTCGCATGCGCCGCTGGCCCGAGACGTGCCTGCGGCGGATAAGGCCGCGAGCCATCGGATTCTTCGAATAGGCGCTGCGCGCTGCCGGCGTGAACGGGATCAGCGCAGGACCTTGAACTGCACCTGCGTCCACGCCCCCGTTTCCGCCATCGCGGTGACGGTCTGCGCACCGGTTTCCGGGTATTCGTGCACGAACGGCTTGCTGCCGAGGGTCTCGCCTTGCAGCCGGTCGTTGACCATCCACATCACCCGCCCCGCCGCCCCGAGGGCGCGCAGCGACAAGCGCACGGGAACCGGACTGTTGGGCGGACGGGCGACGCCCGCGTGATCGGCGACGCCATCGATCTGCAGGTCCGCGGTGGCGCCCAAGGCGTCGGCGTCGCAATCCCTTGCCAGCGGCGGCAGCGCGGCCTGGCGGCGCTCGGCGGCCGACAGCCACGGCGAAGCCAGTGCAGGCCAGCGGGCAACCGCGGTATCGCGCGACACATGCGATTTCGTGCAGGAGCCGCTCAGGCGTTCGCCGGTCGTGGCATCGATGCGCAAGGGCTGCAGGCCTGCACTCCACAAGCGCGCGCGGCGTTCCGGGAACGTCGGCGGGACGGAGTCGCCCAGCACCCATGCCTGCTTGCGGCGCGCGCACAACTCCGGGTGCCCGGGATCGAGCGCCGTGCCCAGCGGCCAGCAGATGTCGACGCTGTGCACGCCCGCCGGCGGCGGCGAAGATGCGGCATCTGCGGTGCTGCGCGGCAGGCTGTCGATCACTTCGAAGAACAGCGGCAGTGCCGTGATCGCGCCGTACTGGCCCGGCAGCGGCGTGCCATCGGGACGTCCGACCCAGACGCCGACCGTGTAGCGCTGGGTGCCGCCCACCGCCCAGGCATCGCGGAAGCCATAACTGGTGCCGGTCTTCCATGCCACGCGCGCTCCCGAGCCAGGGTCGAAGGTGTCCGCGCGCGTGCCGGGACGCGGGTTCGCATCGAGGATGGATTTCACGATCCAGGCCGCTCCCGGCGACAGCAGCATGCGATCGATGCGTGGCGCGTCCGGCGTCAGGCGCACGCGCCCGGCTATGCCACCGCGATGCAGGGCCGTGTAGGCGCCGACCAGGTCTTCCAGGGTGACGCCGTCGCCGCCGAGGATCATCGACAGGTTCGGCTGCGCGCCATGCGGCATCTTCAGCACCACGCCGGCGTTCGCCATGCGCGCCGCGAAGCGCACCGGATCGACGCGGTCGAGCAGGTCGACCGCCGGCACGTTCAACGACAGCCGCAGCGCCTCGGCCGCGCCCACCGGGCCGTTGAAGCTGGCATCGAAATTGCCCGGACGATAGTCGCCGAACGACTGCGGCGCATCGACCAGCAGGCTCTCGGAATGGATCAGGCCGTCGTCCATCGCCAGGCCGTAGAGGAAGGGCTTGAGCGTCGATCCCGGCGAGCGCCAAGCGCGCACCATGTCGACGTGGCCAAGGCGCGGGATGTCGCCGAAAGCGACCGAGCCGACGTAGGCGCGCGCCTCGAGCGTCGTGTTGTCGACGACGAGCAGCGCCGCCGAAGTGCGCTCCGGCAGGCTCGCGAAGTACGAACCCACGCGCGCCTCGAGCGTTTTCTGCAACCCGGCGTCGATCGTCGAAACGATGCGCTGCTGGCCGGTGACATCGCGGCACGCGGGCGCATCCGCATCGCCGCCCGCATCATTGGCGACGCTGGCGGCGAAACGCTCCGGATGCGCCTTGCGACACGCGGCGAAGCGCGCGCGCTCGGCGTCCCCGCGCAGCCGCTCGGAGAGCAGTGCCGCCAGCATCGGTTGCTGCAGGCGCCGGGTGATCACCGGCTCGATGCGCGCATCGGCGGCTTCGGCCGCCGTCCACACATGCAGGTCGACCATGCGCTGCATGAGCTTGTCGCGGGCGACGCGCGCGTACTGCGCGTGGCGGTCTGGACGCAACCGGCTCGGCGTCTGCGGCAGCACCGCCAGCAGCGCGGCCTCGGCATGCGAGAGTTTCTGCGAGGGCTTGCCAAGGTAGGCCCAGCTCGCGGCCTCCACGCCCTGGATCGTTCCGCCGAACGGCGCGCGGTCGAGGTACAGCGTGAGGATCTGGCGCTTGCTCAGGTGCGCCTCGAGCTGGAAGGCGCGCAGGATCTGCCGCAGCTTCGCACCGACGCTGCGTTCGCTGCCGGGCGCGGGCGGATCGATGATGCGCGCGACCTGCATCGTGATCGTCGATCCACCCGACACGACACGGCGATAGCGCGACCACTGCCAGGCCGAGCGCGCGAGCGCGAACGGATTCACGCCCGGATGCTTCCAGAACCAGCGGTCCTCGTAGGCCAGCAGCGCCTGCACGTAGAGCGGCGAGACCTGCTCGGGCGTGGCTGGATAGCGCCAGATCCCGTCGCGATTCGCGAACGCGCGCAGCGGCGTGCCGTCGCGCGCGACCACGATCACGCTGGCGTCGCCCGCGTCGGGCAGCGGCAGCGGGTACAGGCGGTCGAGCGCGCATGCGAGCGCGACCAGCGCGACCGCCGCCCATCCCGTCCACCGCAACCACCACCGCAACCACCGCCGCAACCGCGGCCGCGTCGCCCGATCCGTCGAAGCCAATGCGTTCATGGCGTGCCGATCACGATTCCCGGTCCGCCATCACCGCGGCTGCACGACCTTCAACGTCGCCGGCACCGACTTGCCGATGCCACGGATCTCGGGCCGGTACATGTCCTGCACCATCGGCGGCGGCACGGCATAGGTACCTGGCGTGACCGCACGCACGAGGTAGAACACGTGCGCGTCGCGGCCATTCCTGAGGTCGACCGCCGCGACATAGCGGTCGTCGCGGAACTCCTCGTGCTTCACTTCGGCCGCCTCCTCGCGGTTCGCGAGCTTGATGCCGTCGACGACGACGTCCGCCCACTGCTTGGAGTCGCCGAGGTTGAAGTTCTCGATCTCCACGCCCGCCGGCAGCAGGTCCTCGATCAGGGCGTCGGGCGCGTAGCGCTTCGACTCGATCTTGAGGCCGACGATCAAGGCGTCGCCTTCCTTGAGCTCCCCGCCCTTCCACTCCTTGCCGTCGGTCGTGTAGAACGTGCGCTGCACGCTGATGTCGTCGCTCTTCTCGGTCGGGGCGGTGCCCGGAACGCCCCAGACGTCGACCAGCGCGTACATCGGCGGCTTGCCCTGCGGCACGAAACGCACGCCCTGGCGCAGGGCCGCGACGTCGAAGCTGCGGCTCCAGATCGACGTCGGCGCGACGTTCTCGCCCTTGCCGCCGATCGCCAGCGTTCCGGACATCTGCGCGCCGGCTTCCGAGACCAGGGTCTTGCCGAGATAGCCGAGCGCGATCTGCTCCTGCGTGCTCAGGAAATTCCAGCGGTACTGCGGATCGAAACCCTTGAGCGTGCCGCGGACGTCGCGGGCGAGCTGGATGACGCGCGCGTCGTACTCCGGCTTGGTCATCCTGTACTTGTGCACGAGCGTGATCATCTTCGAGACGTCGCGCAGTTCCGAGCCGTAATCGCCGAGGTACTCCGGACGCTCCGCCTTCATCGCGAAGCCCTCCGCGACCGCCTTGCGCCCGCGCTCGTGGTCGCCCATGAGGTCGAGCGCGATGCCCAGGTGCACGAGCGGCAGCGGCGTGATCGCCTTGCCGCGATCGTTGTCGTACATCGCGCGCAGCGTACCGAGCGGCGCGCGGTTCACGCGGGCGAGATCGTAGGCCGCATAGGCATCCGCCTCGAAGCGCAGCGCGTCGGGGTGGTCGTAATCGGTGTAGCGCTCGCCGCCCGCGAGCAGGTCGTCGTTGAGGCGCTCGAGCGCCTTCTGCAGCACGTTGTCGGGCACCTTGAAGCCGGCGTCGCGCGCGTCGAGCAGGAAATCGACGACATAGGGCGTGATCTGCGGATAAGCCTCGCCGTCGCCGCCCCAGAACGAGAAGTGGCCGCTCGGGGTCTGCATCGAGCTGATGCGGTCGAACGCACCCTGCACCGTCGCCTTGCGGCCGTCCGCGTCGTAGCCTTCCACGCCGAGCTTGTGCGCGGTGTCCGCGTCGAGCAGCAACGCGGCATAGCCCTTGCTCGTGGTCTGCTCGATGCAGCCGTAGGGATACTTGCTCAGCTCCTTGAGCGCGGTCGCGAACGGGATCGGCGGCAGCGCCGACACGGTCAGGCGCACGTTCGCCGAGTACGCCATCAGGCCGACGGCGTCGTTGGTATCGAGGGTGATCGGCGCGAGCTTGTCGAGCGCGATCGTGCGCGTGCGCACGACCGACGGCCACGCCGGCCGCACCGCGACTTCGTAATGGCGCTCGACCCTGTAGCCGTCGGCGACCGCGAGCACGCTGTACTTGCCGACGCCATTGGCCGCCGCGGCCGAAAGCGGGAAGTTCAACGTGACCTTGGCGCCATCCTTGATCGTGACCTTGCGCGCGGCGCCATCGAGTTTCAGCGGCAGGTCGGCATGTGCGCTGACCGTGAACGCGTGGCTGGCGCCGGTGAAGTTCTGGAGGTCGAGCGTCATCGTGCTTTCGTCGCCGGGCGCAAGCGCGCGCGGCGAGCTGACTTCCGCGACCACCGGCGCGCGGACGAGCGTCTGCGCATCGGCCTTGCCGTAGCGGTCCTCGGAGTAGACGACGGCGGACACGCGCAGCGTGCCGTTGAAGTCGGGCACGTTCACCGGCACGGTGGCCGAACCCGAGGCGTCGAGCGCGACCGGACCGGAGAACAGGTCGACGGTCTGCACGTGCGCGGTGGGACGGCGCGCCTGCGGCATCGGACCCAGGGCCATGTCGCCGCCGAACTTGAGCTTCGCGGTGGCTCCTTCGTAGGCCTCGATCACGCGGCCGTAGATGTCGTAGGCGTCGATGCCCAGGCGTCGCGGCGCGAAGAAGTACGCGATCGGATCGGGCACCGGGAAACGGGTGATGTTGAGGATGCCGACGTCGACCGCGGACACGGTCACGTAGGCCTGCTTGCCGGCAAGCTTCGGCGCCTTGATCGTGACCGGCAACGCGCGCTCGGGAAGCATCTGCGCGGGTACGGCGAGCGTCACCGGCACGGTGCGGTCGTCGCGACCCATCGGCACGTGCGCCTCGCCGACCGCGCGCGCCGGCGTGGTCTTCTCGGACGCGTCGCCGCCGCGGAACACGAGCGCGGTCACGTAGACATCGTGGCGCTCCCAGTCCTGCGTGACCGGTATCTGGTAGGTCGCGCCGGGCGTGGCGTCGATCGCCTGCGTCGCGAGCAGGTGGTCGCTCTCGACAAGCAGCAGCCCCTTGCCTGGCTGCGGCGGCGTGACGGTAACCTTCAGCGTGTCGCCGGCGCGGTAGGAGGTCTTGTCGAGCGCGAGCTTGACCTTGTCGGGGCGCGCGTCGATGCCGCGGTTCTCGTCGTCCCAGTACCAGCCGGCGTGGAACGGATATTTCATCGTCAGGCCGGTGGCCGGGTCGCTGACTTCGAGGCGGTAGCCGCCCCAGTCGACCGGGAACTTCACCTTGGCGCTGGTCGCCGCGGAGGCGTCGACGGTCTCCGAACCGGCGTCCTCGAAGCGCGCCGTGTAGTCGTTGTTCCAGCCCTTGTCGTCCCAGAACCACATGTAGTCGCGGATCTCGCGCACGAGGTGGACCTTCAGTCCGGTCGCGGGCACGCGCTTGCCGCCGGCGTCGACGCGGATGATCTCGAACGCAGCGTCGCCGCGGGGCGACGCGCCGTCCTTCGGGTCGAACAGCGGTCGCACCGCGACCATCGTGTCGGCGGGCCAGAGCGTGCGCTTGATCGTGCGCGACACCGTGCGGCCGCCGGTTTCGTACACGCTGCCCGACAGCACGACCGATACCGGCGCCTTCGCGGACGCAGCTTCGGATGGCAGGTCCACATCGTGCTCGAACTGTCCCTTCGCGTCGAAGCTGTCGTCGACGACGTCCTTGGCTTCCTTGGGCAGGGCGATGGTCGGATCGCCGAAGAACCAGCCCTTGTAGACGTCCGCCCTGGCGACGTCGGACTTGCCCGGCGTCGCATCGCCGATGTCGAACGGATGCTGGTCGGGGGCGACGGCCAGGCGCGCGGTGAAACGGTTGCCGTCGGCCGGGGCGCCATAGAGGTAAGCCGCGTTCGCCTTGAGCTTGAGCGAGTCACCCGGGTGCAGGACATCCTGAGCGGTCGACAGGTCGAGCTTCATCCGCTCGGGCAGGAACTCCTCGACGCGCAGGGTGAACGCTTCGACGACTTCCTTGCTGTCGGGCGTGGCGCGGAACTCGACTTGCCAGCGGCCGGTCGGCGCGTCGGCGGGAATCGTGTAGGTCCACGCGTAGTAGCCGAGCGCCTGCGGATCGAGCTGGGCCTTCACGAATTCGTGGCCATCGGGCTGCTTGAGCACGAGGAACAACGACTGCGGCTTCACGACCTTCGCGTCGAAATCGCGCATCAGCGCGGACAGGTGCACGGTCTCGCCGGGACGATAGAGATCGCGCCCGGACCAGGTGAACACGTCGAACCACGCCTGCTTGCGACCGGCGACGTCGAACTCGGACAGGTCGAGCGCGGGCTGGTTGAACGGCAGCATCGAGGTGTCGCTGCCGTGGCTCGCGACCAGCACGTGCTTGCCGTCGAGCGTGTAGGCGATGAGCGCGTTGCCGGAGTCGTCGGTGGCGGCCTTCACGACGTTTCCGCCTTTCGCATCGATCACCTGCAACTGCACGCCGGCGATCGGCTCGCCGGTCTGCAGCGAGGCCGTGTGCACGAACATTCTGTCCTTGTACATGCGCGCGTGCAGGCCGATGTCGCTCACGAAGAACGGAGCGGTCTGGTAGCCGTCGCGGAAGCGGCCGGACTGCTTCATCACCGCGAAGTAGAGGCCGGGCTTGGAAAGCTGTTCGATGTTCTGGATCGGCAGGTAGGTGAGCGCACGTTCGTTCTGCTTGCCGTTGAGCACGAAGCGGTTGAGGTAGACCGAGTCGGCCATCTCGTGCAGCGCGGTGCGTCCACTCCAGTTCGAGTCGAGCTGCCACTCGTCGCGCTTGCCGCTGCGCTGGTACAGCGAATAGAAGTCCGAGAGCTTGTCGTCGCGAACGCGGAAAAACTCGACGTCGACCTCGGGCACGTTGACCGAGACGATCGGCAGGCCGCGTGTCCCCCGCGCCGGCAGCACGCTGCCCTGCGAGGCAAAGCCGACGACGGGTTCGAGCGGACCGGTGTCGACGTCGCGGACGACCTGGGCGCCGAGCGTCGAGCCGTCGGCGGCTGCGAGCTTTGCGTCGATGCGCACGGTGTACTTGCGCGCCGCCTCGACATAGGGGAAATGCAGCAGCTTGTTGTTGCTGTCGTCGAGCGACCAGCTGCCCTTGACGAGCGCGCCCTTGTCGTCGGTCACGCTGATGATGCCGTCGAAGTCCTGGGTGCCGACGAGCGTGCGGCTGAACTCGAGGTCGATCGCAAGCTGGTTGCCGGCCTTGTCGTCGGGATAGACCGAGACGAGCTCGAAACCCTTCGGCACGACGCGCGCGTCGATCACGGCGCGGTGCGCTTGTCCTTGGGTCTGCGGCAGCGACTGCTTGCCGGATTCACATCCTGCGGCGAACAGGACCGCGATCGTCAACCCGACGACCAGGACACTCCTGATGAAGCCTGCTGCCTGCCGACCCGTCTGCGCGCACATCGTTCGTTCCTCCGGAAGTGCGCGGAGTATAGAGCGGAATTGCGCTGTTTTTAACGGGTCATTTACAAAAAATTCACGAAATTTTTACGGGAACGGAATCGCCGCAAAAACCGGTCAGCCGCCCAAAGATTTCCTGGCAGGTGCCGTGGCGGGCTGGGCAGCCTCGGGTTTCGGCTGGTCGTCGCCGGGTGAGGCCGGATGCACCGGCGCGGGTTCGGGCGCGCTTGCGCCGTGCTTGTGCCCGGCATCCGGCGGGGCCGGCGCCAGCGGTTCGTCGGTGTCGCCATCGGACGGTTTCACCGTCGGGAGCACCGCCGCCTGCGCGGTCACGCGTCCGATGCGGTCGGCCGGGATCATGGTGAACACCGAATCGCCCATGTCCATGCCGATGCTGCCCGAGGAGTTGCGCGATCGCACCATGCCGGCCAGGTCCACGTCGACATAGCCGATCGGCTTGCCGTCGCCGTCGAAGGCGATGCCGGGCGATCCATCGATCAGCCAGACATGGCGCGGCACGCTGGTTTCGCCCAGCACGTAGCCCGCGCGGATGATCGGTACGCTGCCGAACTGGTCCGAGGTGCGCATCACGGTGTAGAGCTGGGTGCCGACCTCGACCTTGCCGGCATCCTTGAAGTCCACGAAGGACAGGTTGTCGTGCGGATGGCGCAGCCGCAGCCAGGCAATGCCCAACTCGGTATCGCGCGTGACCAGGTCCGCCGGCTGCCATTCGTCACTGCCGGGGAGGCGGACGCGGAACTGTCCCGACTTGGCCGAGGGTGTGTTGCCGCCCATCCCGCCGATGCCGCTGCGGGTGAAGGCGCCCAGGTCGAGGCTGACCACGCGCCCCGGAACGAGGATCAAGCCGTCGGCCGAGACCAGGGTGCCCTGGGTCTGGCCTTCCTGCTGCTGTTCCGAGCCCGAGCCGGACACGGTCATCACGAACTTCACCGGCACCGCGGCATCGCCGCGCTTCGCGATCACGGTCTTGAAGTCGCGGATTTCGTCGTCGCTGGAGCTGCTTGCCCAGGACACCGCCGGAAACAGGACGAAAGCGAACGCCGCGGCGAGAACGGACGCGCGCAGGCGCGCGGTCGATGGCTTGGTCATGGGAGCTTGTCCTGCAGCCAGCTTCGATCGAGGAACAGCAGGCGCACTTCAGCGCCGCGTACCACCAGGATCGGAATCGCCGGCGTGTGCGATTGCAGCGCTTGTGCCAATGCGGCGCTGAAGGCGTCGAGGTCGGGCGTGGCATGGCCATCGAGCGAAAGCACGATATCGCCGCCCTTGATGTGCGCCAGTCCACCGGGACCGCCGCCTTCGACGGTTGCGACGTACACGCCCTTCTGGTCGGGCGGAAGGTGGCGCGCGACGCGGTCGTAGAAGCTCAACTCGCGCGTCTGGATCCGCAGCTTGGAAACCTGCAACACCTTCAACCCGGTCTCCTCCACCGGCGATGCGGTGGGCTTGACGGTCAGCACGCTCGCGGAGCCGCCGTGCACGATCGCGAACTTCGCCGGCCGCCCCACTTCGAGTTCGCGCACGGCCTGGTCGAAGGGATCGGTGCTGTTGTCGCTGGTCGGCTTGAGCGGATGGTCGGCGATCGCGGTGACGATGTCGCCGACCTTCGCACCGGCGGCGCCCAGCGGGCTGCCCGGATAGATGCGGCTGATGCGATAACCCTGCGCCGTTTCCTTGAACGCCGACTGCAGCGACGACGTGACCGGCTGCACTTCGACGCCGGCCCAGGCCTGCGGCAGTTCCGGCAGCGGCGTGCGCGAACGATCGCCATAGGTCGGGCGCAGCGTGGTAAGCAGGTCTTCGCCGTCGCGTTCGAAGCCGATCAGCAGCGGCTCGATCTTCGCGGGCTTCTCGAGCCAGGCCTTGAGGTCGTGGACGGTGCGCACCGGCTTGCCGTCGATGCTGCGCAGTACATCGCCCGAGGAGAGCGCGGGCCGTGCGGTCGCTGCCGGACCTCCCGGGCGCAGGCTGGTGAGTATCAAGCCGTCGTTGAAATCGAGCCCGCGCCGGCGCGCCATCGCGGCGGTCAGTTCGCGCAACGAGACACCGAAGGGCGTGTAGGCGATTTCCTCGCCGCTGTCTCGCGGATAAGGCGTCGTGGTCAGCTTGACATCGAGGTGCTTGCCGTCGCGCTCGACGCCGAGGGCAACGCTCTTGCCGATCTGCAGCTCGGCGATGTCGCGCTGCAGGTCCGGCACGTCGACCGGCTGCGGCGCGTTCACGGCGCGTCCGTCGAGCGTCAGCAGCAGGTCGCCGGCGCGCAGGCCCGCGTGCTCGGCGGGCGAATCGCGGTCGACCGCGTTGAGCAACACGCCGCTGGCGTGGTCGGTGCCCTTGAGCGAACGCAACCGGAACCCGAGGTAAGCGCGCGGCACGCGATGGAAACGGATCAACGCATCGACCACGCGCTTGGCGTCGGGCGCCGGGATCGCGAATGCGAGATCGCCGCCGAACACCATGCCGCGAGCGTTGACGCCGACGATGCGGCCTTGCATGTCCACCAGCGGGCCGCCGGAATTGCCGGGCGCGATCGCCGCGTCGTGCTGGATCCAGGCGTAGTAGCGGCCGGTCGGGAGATCGGGACCGAGCGTGTCCTCGTAGTCGGCCTCGTCGTCGAACAGCGACACCAGCAGGCGGCGCGGATTGTTGACGACGCCCGCGCTCATCGAATTCGACAGACCCCAGGGCGCACCCATCGCCAGCACGGTGTCGCCGGCCTGCAGGTCGTTGCTGGTGGCGAACTCGGCGTGCTTGAACACTTCGGGCTTCGACGGCTCGGCCTGAAGCACGGCCAGGTCGGACAGGGTGTCCTCGCCGATCAGCTTGGCCGGTATCTCGCGGCCATTGGCGAACACCACCCGGAAAGCCTTGCCCTTCTCGACCACGTGGGCATTGGTGACGATGTAGCCCTCCGGCGTGATCACCGTCCCGCTGCCGCTGGACACGCTGAGCGTGGGCTCACCCTGCTGGAAGCTCTGGCTGACCGTGAGGATGCTGACCACGTATGGCAGCACCGCGTCGCGCGCCGCGGCGATCCGGCTGCCGGCCGCTTCGGGCAACGCGGCGGGCGATGCGCCGTCCGCGCGGGCGGATGCCGGCAAGGCCGTCATCGCTTCGGGAGGCGTCGCCAGTGCGACGCAGGGAATCGCCGCCAACAACAGGAATGCCGCACACGGCCACACGCGCCTACGCCTCATCCACACCCTCATGCTGTTCGAAGATCGTGCAGGGATTGTCCACGGCATTATGCAGCAATCCGTTACTGCGAACGGCACGGGGAGCCGGCGCCACAGGTGGCGAACCGAGACCTGAATCGCTGAAACGATCCCGAACCTCGTTCATAATTGCACCGGGGACAGGGAAATCGCGGATTTCATCGCAGCGCGGGCGGCCGCAAGCCATCGCGTGGCGATGCCCGCGGGCACGGCAAAAGCCGGATCCACAACCCGCCCGATCGATCCGGACGCGGATCGCCCACGACAGAAAGGACGGAGATTCGATGAACATGCTGCTACGCACGACCGCCATCGCCCTGCTGCTGGCACTCGCCGGTTGCGCGACGCCCTACGCGGCCAACGGGCTCACCGGGGGATACAAGAACGAACAGCTCGATCCCCACACCTGGCGCGTCTCGTTCCAGGGCAACGGATTCACCACCAGCGACATGGTCTGGAACTACTGGATCTATCGCTGCGCCGAACTGACCCGACAGAGCGGCTTCGAGGTCTTCGTCGTCCGGCCGAACGCGAAGACCAGCGACCTGGAGGCGACCCCGAGGTTCCTGCCCGCGACGCTGCGCGACGGCGACGAGGGCGTGCAACTCGTGAAGACGCACGGCGGCGGTGGCGGCGGTTACCACTACGTCTACACGCCCGGCTACGGCGGCACGATCACCACCTACAGCAAGACCACGATCGTGCAGATGTACCTCGAGGCGGACATGTTCGCCCCCCGCCCGGCGGTGCGGGCGCAGGTGATCCTCGACATGCTCAAGCCCTACGTCGACTCATCCGGCAAGGTGGCAGCCCCGTCGCGGATGGACATCCTGAAGAAGGCTACGGTGAACTCGCTGCAGGGCATCGCGCCCTCGACGACGCCCAAGACCTGATCGGCCGGACCGGCTTCAGAGCGGCTCGGCATCGGGCGGGAGTTGTCCTTCCGGCTCGGTGTCCAGCCGCTGCAGCGCGATCAGCTTCTCGCCCTCGCCCACCCGCATCAGGGTGACGCCCTGCGTGTTGCGACCGACCTGCGAGACCTCCGACGCACGCGTGCGCACCAGGGTTCCCTTGTCGGAGATCAGCAGGATCTCGTGCAGCTCGGTGAGCTGGATCGCGCCGACGAGGTCGCCGTTGCGCGCACTCGCCGCGATCGCGATCACGCCCTGGGTGCCGCGACCCTTGCGCGGATACTCCGCAACCGGCGTGCGCTTTCCGTAACCGTTCTCGCTGGCGGTGAGGATGTCGCCCTCGCCCTCGACCACGATCAGGCTCTCGACCTGCGCACCGGGCGCGAGCCTGATACCACGTACGCCGTGCGCGGTGCGGCCCATCGGCCGCACTTCGTCCTCGGCGAAACGCACCGCCTTGCCATTGGTCGCGAACAGCATCACGTCGCGGGTGCCATCGGTGAGCTGCACGTCGACCAGGCCATCGCCCTCGTCGAGGTCGATCGCCCAGATGCCGCTCGTGCGCGGGCGCGAGAATTCCGACAGCGGCGTCTTCTTGACCGTGCCCATGCGGGTGGCGAAGAACACGTGGCGGTCGTCGCTGAACTCGCGCACCGGCATGACCGCCTGCACCTGCTCGCCCGTTTCCAGCGGCAGCCAGTTGACGATCGGCCGGCCGCGCGCGCCGGGACCGGCGTCGGGCAACTGGTGCACCTTGAGCCAGAACACGCGACCGGCGCTGGTGAAGGTCAGCAGGGTGTCGTGGGTGTTGGCGATCCAGAGCCGGTCGATGAAATCCTCTTCCTTCACCACGGTCGCGGTGCGCCCGCGTCCGCCGCGGCGCTGCGCGCGATACAGGCTCACCGGCTGGCGCTTGGCGTAACCGGTGTGCGAGAGCGTGACCACCACGTCCTCGGGTGCGATCAGGTCGAGGATGTCGAGGTCTTCCTGGCTGGCGCGGATCTCGGTGCGACGACGGTCGCCGAACTCCTCGCGGATGTTCGCCAGCTCGCTGCGGATCACCTCAAGCAGGCGATCGGGGCTTTCGAGGATGCCGATCAGGTTCGCGATCGTGTCGAGCAACGTGCGGTATTCGTCGGTGAGCTTGTCCTGTTCCAGCCCGGTCAGGCGGTTCAGGCGCATGTCGAGGATTTCCTTCGCCTGCGTCTCGGACAACTGGTAACCGTCCGCGCCCAGGCCGAAGACCTTGTCGAGATCGTCGGGCCGCGACGCATCGGCGCCCGCCGCCGCGAGCAGCGCCGCGACCAGTCCCGGCTCCCAGCGCCGCGCCATCATCCGCTCACGCGCGACCTGTGCGTTCTCCGAGGTCTTGATCAGCTCGATCATCTCGTCGATGTTCGCCAGCGCGACCGTGAGGCCTTCGAGGATGTGCGCACGCGCACGCGCCTTGCGCAGTTCGAAGATCGTGCGCCGCGTGACCACCTCGCGGCGATGGCGCACGAAGGCTTCGAGCATGCTCTTGAGATCGAGCAGACGCGGCCGTCCTTCGACCAGCGCCACCATGTTGATGCCGAACACCGACTCGAGCTGGGTCTGCTGGAACAGGTTGTTCAGCAACACCTCGGCCGAAGCGTCCTTCTTGACCGGAATGTAGATGCGCATTCCGTCCTTGTCGGACTCGTCGCGCAGGTCGGAGGCGACGCCGTCGATCCTCTTTTCCTTGACCAGTTCGGCGATCTTCTCGATCAGCCGCGCCTTGTTCACCTGGTACGGCAGCTCGGTGACGATGATCGCCTCGCGACCGCTCTTTTCGTCGATCTCGATCTCGGTGCGCGCGCGCATGAGTACGCGGCCACGACCCGTGCGGTACGCGGCATGGATGCCGGCGGAACCGTTGATGATGCCCGCGGTCGGGAAATCCGGGCCCGGGATATGCCGCATCAGTTCTTCGATGGCGATCGCCGGATCGTCGATCAGCGCGATCACCGCGTCGATCACCTCGGTGAGGTTGTGCGGCGGGATGTTGGTCGCCATGCCGACCGCGATGCCGGCCGAACCGTTCACGAGCAGGTTCGGGAAGCGCGACGGCATCACCGTCGGCTCGCTTTCCTTCTCGTCGTAGTTGGGCTGGAAGTCGACGGTTTCCTTGTCGATGTCCGCCATCAGCTCGTGCGCGAGCCGCGACATGCGCGCCTCGGTGTAACGCATCGCCGCCGCCGAGTCGCCGTCGACCGAACCGAAGTTGCCCTGCCCGTCGGCCAGCATGTAGCGCAGCGAGAACGGCTGCGCCATGCGCACCAGGGTGTCGTACACCGACTGGTCGCCGTGCGGATGGAACTTGCCGATGGTGTCGCCGACGATGCGCGCGGACTTGTAGTAGGGCTTGTTGCTGTGCGCGCCGAGCTCGCTCATCGCGAACAGCACGCGGCGATGCACCGGCTTCAGACCATCGCGAACATCCGGTAGCGCGCGTCCCACGATCACGCTCATCGCGTAGTCGAGGTAGCTCTTGCGCATCTCGTCTTCGAGATTGACGGGGATGATTTCCTTGGCGTGATCGGTCATTCGCTATTCCGGTTTTCAACGGGCAACGCGGCCCCGGCGGAGGGCCCGCCAGAGGTCGTTTTCGAGATCGTGGAATGATACCAGAAAGCGGCTTCCGGCAGGCCCCCAGGGCACCGGAAAATCACGCTAAAAACAGGTACTTAGCCGCTTGACTTCGGGGCGAAGAAGTTCGCCATCCGCCAGGCGTTCGGCGCCGTCACCACGCCCCGTTCGGTGACGATGGCATCGATGAGTCCGGCGAGGGTCACGTCGAACACCGGATTCCACGCCTCGACGCCTTCGGCGACGTGGCGCTTGCCCGCGACGCCGAGCAGTTCGTCCGAATCGCGCAGCTCGATATGGATCTCGGCTCCCGCGGGCGTCATCATGTCGACGGTCGACGAAGGCGCGACGACCATGAACTTCACGCCGAAGTGCCGCGCGACGATCGCAAGCTGATGGGTGCCGATCTTGTTCGCGGTGTCGCCGTTGGCGCAGATGCGGTCGGCGCCGACGATCACCCATTGCACCTGTCCCGTCGCCATCAGGTGGGCGGCGGCGGAGTCGGCGATCAGGGTCGCCTCGATGCCATCCTGCTGCAGCTCCCACACGGTCAGGCGCGCGCCCTGCAGCCAGGGGCGGGTCTCGCCGGCAAACACGCGTTCGATGCGGCCCTGCGCCACCCCGGTGCGGACCACGCCCAGCGCCGTGCCGAAGCCGGCGGTGGCGAGCGAGCCGGTGTTGCAGTGGGTGAGCACGCCCGAGCCGGGCTCGATGAGCTGGGCGCCGGCCAGGCCCATCGCGTGATTGGCCGCGAGGTCCTCGGTGACGATCACTTCCGCTTCGGAGGCGAGCCGCTGCAACCAGTTCACCCTGGCGCCGTCCAGGGCGTGGCGCATTCGCGCGAGCGCCCAGGCCAGGTTCACCGCGGTCGGCCGCGCCGCGAGCAAGCGCGCGAAGGACGGTTCGAGTTGGGGAAGCGCGGCGGCGCCGGAGTCGATGCCCGGGTCTTCGCGCGCCAGCGCCTGCGCGGCGAGCACCACACCCCAGGCCGCGGTGATGCCGATCGCCGGCGCGCCGCGCACCACGAGGTCGCGGATCGCGTCGGCCACCGCATCGGCATCGGCGCAGGCGACGTATTCGACCGCGAGCGGCAGCTTGCGCTGGTCCAGCAGTTCGAGCCGGTTGCCCAGCCAGTGGATCGGTCGAACGCGATCGTACGAGTCGAAGTCCATGGGCTCATTGTATGCGCAGCGAAGCCGCTGCGCTGGTCGCGGATGATCCCGGAAACGGCGACGGGGCGGTCGCCCGCCCCGTCGCATGATCGACCGTTATGACCGGTCTCAGCGGTAGAAGCCACCGACCTGGAAATCCGCACGGCAGTTGCCGGCGACCCAGATCCCGCCGCGGTCGAAACCCCAGCTCTGGCCACGGACGCAGGGAGCGTTGGAAAGCTGCGCCCTCAGTTGCACGCCACCGCGCGTATTGGCCTCGCACTTGACCTGGCGGTTCTGGTAGGACTCGCAGCGCACGACGTGTTCGGGCACGAAGTCCGACCACTGCATCGGCGCCATGCCGGGATCCCAGCCGCCGCCGACCGCGAAATCACCCGAGCAGCCGTCGCTCACCCAGATGCCGCCGCCATTGGCTCCCCAGGTCCGGCCGCGAATGCAGGCACTGCTGGAGATCTGGCGCTGCATCCTCACACCGCCCCGGGTATCGGCTCGGCAGTAGTTCTGTTCGTAGTCGTGCGATTCGCAACGCACCAGGTTCGCCATGGGCGGCCCGCCTCGCATCGGTGGCGGTCCCGCCATCGGACGACCGAGCATGAACTCGGCTTCGCAACCCTGCGTCACCCAGACGCCGCGGCGATCGAAGCCCCAGGTGCGTCCCTGGACGCAGGCCGAATTCGAGATCTGCCGCGTCATGGTGACGCCGAAACGGGTATCGGCCCCGCAGTAGTTCTGCTGGTAGCTGCTCGACTTGCAGACGAAGACGGCGCCCGGACCCGAATAGGGCTGTGCCTGCACCTGCGACGACACCAGCCCGGCCATGCCAGCGACCAGTCCGATCAACACATTGCGTCCGAAAATGCCCATATCGATTCCCTCCCTTTTGGATGCGACCCGGATTCCCCGGGGCCGACTATAAACCCAACTCCGCTGCATTGGAGTGCCTTCCACATGAACGCGAACGCAATACCCGGGCGCGAGGGGACGCGCGGCGCGAAGGGCGCTCAGGCGCGCTCGAACGGGAATGCGAGGACGCTGGCGATCGCGTCCGCATCCAGCAGCGCGGCCAGCAGCCTTTCCACGCCGAGGGCGACACCCGCGCAAACAGGCAGGCCGTGTTCGAGTGCGGCGAGCAGGTGCTCGTCGAGCGGCGGCAGCGCATCGCCGCGTAGAGCGCGCATGGCGCGGTCGCGTTCGAAGCGTGCGCGTTGTTCGACGGCATCGGTCAGCTCGTGGTAGCCGTTGGCGAGTTCGACGGAGCCGAGGTAGAGCTCGAAACGCTCGGCCACCGGCGGATCTTCGGCGCGGATTTTCGCAAGCGCGCACTGCGAGGCCGGATAGTCGTGCACGATCAGCAGCTCATCGGCAGGAACATGCGGCTGGATGCGATGCGTCAGCAGCAGGTCGAGCCAGTCGTCGCGTCCGAGTCCCTGCGGATCGATCGCGAAGCCCTGCATCGCTTCGCGCAGTTGCGCATCGTCCACGCGCAACGGATCGAGCGCGAGCGCGTCGAGGAACAGTTCGCGGTAAGTCGTTTCGCGCACGCGCGCGCCGCGGCCGACGAGGGCGAGCGCGGCGAGCACGAGTTCGGCCGCCTCGCGCATCAGCCGGCGATGGTCCCAGCCGACGCGGTACCACTCGAGCATCGTGAACTCGGGGTTGTGCCGGCGCCCGGCTTCGCCGTTGCGGAACACGCGACCGAGTTCGTAACAGTCGCCGATGCCGGCGGCCAGCAGGCGCTTGAGCGGGAATTCCGGCGAGGTGCGCAGCCAGCGTTCGCGCGCGCCGGCCTTGACATGTCCCGAAAAGCCCGAGGTGAAACTCTGGATGTTCGGATCGGTGTTGCCGGCCTGCGACAGGATCGGCGTCTCGACCTCGAGCACGTCGCGCTCGGCAAAAAAATTCCGCACCATCGCGTACAGCCGCGCACGCAGGCGCAATGCTTCGATACCGGCAGCGGGCCGCCAGCCTGCGTTCACGGCGTCGCGTGTTGTGCGAGGAAGGACAGCAGCCGCGCCTCGTCCCAGACATCGATGCCCAGTTCGCGCGCCTTGTCGAGCTTGCTGCCGGCCGATTCGCCGGCGATGACCGCATCGGTCTTCTTCGACACGCTGCCGGCCACCTTGGCGCCGAGCGCTTCGAGTTTTTCCTTCGCGGCGTCGCGCGAGAGCCCGGCCAGCGTGCCGGTCAACACGAAGGTCTTGCCTTCCAGCGGCGCGGCGGCCACCTCGACACCGGTCGTGCGTTCGCGGATCGCGCGGATGGCAGCATCGCTGCGTTCGATCAGGGTGCGGCCCTCGTCGGTCGCGGCGAAGGCGTACAGCGATTCGATCACGTCGGCTGGAATCCCGGATTCGCGCAGCGCGTCGGCATCGGCCCCAGGGATGGCCGCGAGCGATTCGCGCCCTTCCGCGAGCTGCTCGCTGCGCTTGCCGGTGACTTTCGGGATCTCCATGTCCGCGAGCACGCGCGCCGGCATCAATGCGGCACGCAGCTTCGCGATCGGCGCATGCGCATCGCCGATGACGATGCCGCCCGCCAGCAGCGCGTCGATCACCTGCTGATTGCCCGGCTGCGCGAAGAAATGGTCGATCGCGCGCGCGACCTCGCCGCCGACATCGGGCACCGCCTTGAGGATCGGCCATGGCATGCGGCGGATCAGTCCGATGTCGCCGAACCAGGTCGCCAGCACTTTCGCCGTGCTCTCGCCGACGTGGGCGATGCCCAGCGCGTAAAGGAAGCGCGCCAGCGTCGTGTTGCGACTCGTATCGATGGACCCGATCAGGTTTTCGGCCCACTTCGTGGCGACCTTGCCGCCTTTCACGGTCTCGGGCGTCGTCCCGTCGCGCTCGTCCGACAAGCGTTTCATCTCCAGCAGGTCGTCGAGCGTCAGTCGATACACATCCGCCACGGACTTGACGAAACCGAAGTCGCTCAACCCTTCGATCAGCCGTTCGCCGAGACCGTCGACATCCATCGCGCGACGCGAGGCGAAGTGGAAGATCGCCTGCACGCGCTGCGCCGCGCAACTCAGTCCGCCGACGCAGCGCGCCACCGCCTCGCCTTCCTCGCGCTCGATCTGCGAGCCGCAGACGGGGCAGCACGCGGGCATCGTCCAGGGCGTTGTACCTTCGGGACGAAGTTCGAGGACGACGCCGGCGACTTCCGGGATCACGTCGCCGGCGCGGCGCACGATCACGGTGTCGCCCACGCGCACGTCCAGGCGCGCGACCTGGTCGGCGTTGTGCAGGGTCGCATTGGTCACCGTCACGCCGCCAACGAAGACCGGCTTGAGTTTCGCCGCCGGCGTCGCCGCGCCGGTGCGGCCGATGTTGACGATGATGTCCTCGACCGTGGTCGTCTGTTCCTGCGCCGGGAACTTGTGCGCGATCGCCCAGCGCGGCGTGCGGCCGACGAAGCCGAGCTCGCGCTGCGCGGCCAGGTCGTCGAGCTTGTAGACGACGCCGTCGATGTCGAACGGCAGGCCGTCGCGCTGCGCGCCGATGCGACGGTAGTAGTCGAGGCACCCTTCGGCGTCGACCGCGGTGCCGACCAGCGCGCTGACCGGGAAGCCCCAGTCGCGCAATTGCGCGAGCAGTTGCGAATGCCGGCGTGGCAGCGCGACGGCGCGACTGCGGGAATCCACCACGCCTACCGCGTAGGCGTAGAAGGCCAGCGGTCGCTGTGCGGTGATGGCCGGATCGAGCTGGCGCAGCGAACCGGCCGCGCCATTGCGCGGATTCACCAGCGGCTTGATCCTGCCTTCCGACGCGCGCGCGGTTTCGTTGTACTTCTCGAACGCCGCGCGCGGCATGTAGACCTCGCCGCGCACCTCGAGGACCGCGGGCACATCGTCGCCGCGCAGGCGCAGCGGCACCGCGCGGATCGTGCGCAGGTTCGCGGTCACGTCCTCGCCGCTCTCGCCATCGCCGCGGGTCGCGCCACGCACGAACACTCCATGCTCGTAGCGCAGGGTGATCGCGAGGCCGTCGAACTTGGGCTCGACGGAAAACTCCAGTGGCGCATCGGCGGACGCGTCCATGCGCGTGCGGATGCGACGCACGAATTCGCCGACTTCCTCGTCGGTGAAGGCGTTCGCGAGCGACAGCATCGGGATTTCGTGGCGCACCTCGGCGAAGCCGCCGATCGGCCGGGCACCTACGCGCCGCGTCGGCGAATCGGCTGTCGCCAATTCCGGATGCTCGGCTTCGATCGCCTCCAGCTCGCGCATCAGCCGGTCGTACTCGGCGTCGGGAATCGTCGGCGCGTCGAGCACGTGGTAGCGGTGATTGTGCTCGTCGATCTCGCGGCGCAGGGCCTGCGCGCGTGCGGCTGTAGCTGGCGATGCTGGGTGGCTGCTTTCCGTCATGGAAGTCGTACGCTGTCTGACCTGGGACCGCGCGATCTCGACCCCTCACCCCACCACCGGCTCTGCCGGTGGCCCTCCCCTCTCCCGCCGGGAGAGGGACGAAGGTGTCGCTTCGCGACGATTACCTGGTGGGCCGGATGACCTGCTGCTCGCGCCGGCGGTCGTAGGCGCGCATCTCGTCGCGGATGTGGGCGATGCGCTGGCGGCCGAGGGCGTTGCGCTCCTCGTCCAGCACGAGGGCGTCGAGCAGCTCGGCCATGCGCTGTGCGGTCGGCAGCATCGCGTCCCAGGCGTCGAGCGCTGACAGCGGCAACGGCGCCGGCAGGGTCAGGAAGAAGCTGATGCCGGGCGTGCGCAGTTCCTGCAGGCGGGTGAGGTCGAAGGTGCCCGGCTTGATCATGTTGGCGACGCTGAACACCGGGCCGGCTTCGGGTTTCCCGTCGACGAGGCGGTGGTAGATGCTCATGTGGCCGTGCACGAGCCCGGCCTTCTCGGCGGCGACCACGAGGTCGGGACCGCTGAGCATGTGGCCGGCGCGCGCGGCGACGAACAGGGTGACGATCCGGTCGAAGGCCTCGTCCTGGCGGATGCCCAGGGTTGGATGGCTCGGCTGTTGCGCGCGCACGTTGCCCGTCGGCGCGCGCAGCGAACCGGACCCGGCATCGTCCTCGCCGGCGAGTCCGCGTTCGAGCGATTCCAGGCGCGCCTGTTCGGCGGCGCCGCCAGGCGAATGGCGGTCGTTCTTCAGGTCGCGCTCGAGCGATTCGCCGAGCGTGGGTTCCGAACGATCGCCGCCACGCGCGCCTTCCTGGCCACCCACGCGCCGCCCCTGCCCGGGCTTGCGCGGCCTGAAGAACCAGATCAGCACGAGCAGCAGCAGGCAGGCGACGCCGATGATGACGCGTACCAGGTTGACGTCACTCATGTTCGATCTCGTCCTTCATCGCACCTGAGATCCTTTCGGATGGAATGCCTTGAACCCGTCAACACATCCTTCAAGCCACGCCCGCCAGCCGCGCGGCCTCGGCGAGATCCACCGACACCAGGCGCGACACGCCCGGCTCGCGCATGGTCACGCCGGAGAGCTGCTGCGCGGCCTGCATCGTGCCCTTGTTGTGGGTCACGAACAGGAACTGCACCTTCGCCGACATCTCCTTGACCATGTTACAGAATCGCTCGACGTTTGCCTCATCCAGCGGGGCGTCGACCTCGTCGAGCAGGCAGAACGGCGCGGGATTGAGCTGGAAGATCGCGAACACCAGTGCCACCGCGGTCATCGCCTTCTCGCCGCCGGACAGCAGCGAGATGTGGGCGACGCGCTTGCCCGGCGGGCGCGCCATCAGGGTCACGCCGGTATCGAGCAGGTCCTCGCCGGTCAGCTCGAGGTAGGCGTGGCCGCCGCCGAACAGGCGCGGATAGAGTTCCTGCACGCCGGCGTTGACGCGGTCGAAGGTGTCCTTGAAGCGGCCGCGCGTTTCCTTGTCGATCTTGCGGATCGCACCCTCCAGCGTCTCCAGCGCACTGGTGAGGTCGTCGTTCTGGGCGTCGAGGTACTGCTTGCGCTCGGACTGCTCGCCGTATTCCTGGATGGCGGCGAGGTTGACCGGTTCCAGCCGGCGGATGCGCGCATCGAGGTCGGCCAGCGCCTTCTGCGCGGCTTCGACGTTCGCGTCTTCCGGCAACGCGGCGGTCACGGCCTGCAGGTCGAACTGCGCCTCGGCGATCGCCCTGGAATGCTGCTCGGCCTTCATCGCCAGCATCTGCTCGTCGAGCTGGCGACGGCCGATCGCTTCGCGCTGCACCAGCGCCTGCTGGTCGCGCTGCTGGCGGGTCTGCTCGAGCGCGCGCATCTGCGCGTCGATCTCCTCGAGCGCGGCGCGCGCGACGGCGAGGTCCTTCTCGACCAGCACGCGTTGTTCGAGGCTGGCCTGGCGCGAGGCTTCCATTGCCTTCACCGGCGCGTCGCCGTCGACGAGCTGCGCCGACAGTTCCTGCTGGCGCGACTGCAACTGCGCGCGCTGGCCGCCCATGCGTTCGAGCGCCTGTTCGAGCGCGACCACGCGCGCGCGCTGCGATTCGAGCGACAGTGCGGTCCGGTGCGCTGCCTCGCGGGCATCGCGTGCGGCGGTGCGCACGTTGTCGAGCTGTTGCGTGTGCTGGCGGCGCTCGGCTTCGAGTCCCTGGCGCACGGCCTCGTGCTCGCCCATGCCGGCGACGGCGTGTTCGAGGCGCGCGCGCGCCTCGCTGGCGTCGGCATGCGATTTCTGCAAGGTCTGGCCGAGTTGCGCGAGGTCGGCGTCGAGCTGGCGCGAACGCGCGCTCGCCGAATCGAGCCGGCCTTGCTGGCCCTGCAACTGGCCGGCGAGTTCGGCGACGCTGCGGTGCGCGAGGTACAGCGCGCGCTGCGCGTCCTCGCGACGCTGCTCGGCTTCGAGCAGGCGCGAGCGCGAGGTCGACTGCGCTTCGACGCAGGCCGCTTCGCGCCGCACCAGGCCGGCGATGTCCGTGCGCAACTGCTGGATCTCGCGCTCGCGCAGCAGGCTGCCGTGCTGGGCCTCGCCGCTGCGCAGCACGCGCGCCCAGCCGGCGCCGATCCATTCGCCGGCACGGGTGACGACCGCTTCGCCTTCGGCAAGCAAGGGCAACAGCGATTGCGCTGCGGCAACGTCTTCCACGCCATACACGCGGGCAAGGATACGCCGTGCCGCGAGCGGGCCTTGCACGTGCGCGGCCAACGATGTCGCCGGCACGTCGAGCGCGCCTTCGGCGGCATCCATGAGCGCGATGCGGCCATCGGACAGCGCCGCCAGCGCCGGCAGGTGCTGGTCCATGCCATCGACCGTCACCGCTTCGAGCAGGCGCGCGAGCACCGTCTCGACCGCGACTTCCCATCCGCCCGCGACCTGCAGGCGTTCGCCCAGCCGCGTCGCGTTGTCCAGTCCTTGCTGTTTCAGCCAACCGCGACCGGCGCCGGATTCCTGGCCGAGCGCAGCGTGCTGCAGGGTTTCGAGCGAACCGAGCTTGCCGCGCGCGGATTGCAGTTGCTGGCGCACGCCCGCGAGCTCGGTCTGCTGCTGGCGTTCGGCGGCCTGCAGATCGGTCAGCGCCTGCTTGCGCGCTTCAAGCTCCGCGGTCTGCGCGTCGAGCTGTGCGCGCTGGGTATCGTGCGCGCTGCGCGTGGCGGCGAGGGTGGATCCCAGCGCCGCGAGGTCGAGACCGGCGCGTTCCTCGGTCAATTTGTCGCGACGCTTCGCCGCTTCGAGCATCTGCCGGTCGAGGTAATCGATCCGCGTGCGCTCGACATCGGCGGCGCGCGAGACCTCGGCCTGCGCTTTCGCGCAGGCGTCCCAGCGCTGCTGCCAGTCGGCGAGCGAGGCCTCGGCCATGCGCAGCGCATCCTGCTGGACGACGTCGAGCCGCTTGAGCTCGGCCAGCGTCGGTTCGGCGGAAGCGATCGCCGCGCGCAATTCGGACAACTGCGAGTCGTCGCCCTCGATCAACCCGGACAATTCGTCGAGCGCGGATTGGGCGACCTTGAGTGCTTCCTGCAGGCGCTGCGTCATTTCGCGCTGGTGCTGGATCTGCTGTTCGATGCGCGCGATCTCGCCGCCGACGCGATAGACCGTCGACTGCGCCTGGTTCATGCGCTCGCCGGCTTCGGCGTGGCGGGCGCGGCCGGCCTCGATTTGCGCCTCGGCCTGGCGCTGGTCGGCCAGCAGCGATTGCAGCTTGGTCTCGTCGTGCGCCAGTTCGGAGCGCAGCTTCGTCAACTCGGCGTCGAGCTGGCGCCATTCGAGCGCGTGCAACTGCGCCTCGCGGTCGCGCTGGTCGAGCTTGAGCTGCTGGTACTGCTCGGCCTGGCGCGCTTGGCGCTTGAGGTGTTCGAGCTGCTTGCCGACTTCCTCGCGCAGGTCCGCAAGGCGGCCGAGGTTCTCGCGCGTCTGCTTGATGCGCGACTCGGTCTCCTTGCGCCGCTCCTTGTACTTGGAGATGCCGGCGGCCTCCTCCAGGTACACGCGCAGGTCCTCGGGCCGGGCCTCGATGATCTGCGAGATCGTGCCCTGCTCGATCATCGAGTAGCTGCGCGGGCCCAGGCCGGTACCGAGGAACAGGTCGGTGATGTCGCGCCGGCGGCAGCGCGTGCCGTTGAGGTAATAGGTGCTGACCGAGTCGCGGGTGACGGTGCGCTTGACCGAGATCTCGTTGAAGCGTGCGAACTCGCCGCCGACCGCGCCGTCGCTGTTGTCGAAGACCAGCTCGACGGTGGCCTGGCTGACCGGCTTGCGCGCCGAAGAGCCGGCGAAGATCACGTCGGTCAGGTTGTCGCCGCGCAGGCGGCTGGCCGAGCTCTCGCCCATCACCCAGCGCACCGCGTCGATGATGTTGGACTTGCCGCAGCCGTTGGGCCCGACGACACCGGTAAGGTTGCCGGGCAGATGGAGCGTCGTGGGATCGACGAAGGATTTGAAGCCGGACAGCTTGATCGTGGAAAGGCGCATGGACACCGCACATCAGGGCGTGCGGCCGCACGCGGGCGAATCGGATTGCGGCCAGCGCCGGATCCACGGGCGCCAGCCCTTGCGCGAGTATACCAAGCGAGCCTTCACCCGGCCTCCCGGCAAGGTGTCGGGGCGTGCGCTCCCGCACCTTCCAGGGAGCTGCTAAGCCATGGCTTCGCCGGGCGCGGATGCCCGGATCGAAAGGGCATGGATGTCGGTCTGCATGAGGTCGCCGAGGACGGCGTAGACCTTGCGGTGACGCGCGATCGGCGCCAAGCCGCGGAACGCCTGGCTGACTATCCGCAGCGCGAAGTGGCCGCGCCCGTCGCGTGCGCCTTCATGGCCGGCGTGCTTGTGGCTTTCATCGACCAGTTCGAGTTCCACCGGCGCGAGCGCCGCCAGCGCGGCGCTGATGCGCTCGGCGCGCGTGGCGCGGTCGCCGATGACCGGCTCGTTCACGGCAGGGTCTGGCGGAACGGCCGCACGTCCACCTTCTCGTAGACGCCCGCGGCGATGTAGGGATCGGAATCGGCCCAGGCGCGCGCCTCTTCGAGCGAGCCGAATTCGGCGACGATCAGGCTGCCGCTGAAGCCCGCCGGCCCCGGATCGACCGCGTCGATCGCCGGAAACGGCCCCGCCAACGCCAGCCGGCCGGCATCGCGCAACGCCGTCAGGCGCGCCAAGTGTGGCGGCCGCGCAGCCAGGCGCGCCGCGAGCGAATCGGGACGGTCGATGCCGACGATGGCGTAGAGCATGGCGATTCCGGATGCCTGTGGACACGGGAAGCATGCATCATAGCGCCCGCATGTCCGAACGCCTCCCGGCCCATCCCGTCGATCCGCAACCGCGGTCGATCGCCCGTGCGCGAACGCTGCTCCAGGGCGGCGGCGTGGGGCTTTGCCCGACCGATGCCGGCTATACCTTCGTCTGGGCGCTCGACTCCCGCGAGGCCGAGGAACGGGTCCGCCGCTTGCGCGCGCTGGACAGCAAGCATCCTTTCACCGTACTCTGTGCGACGTTGAGCGATGTCGGGCGCATGGCCCGGCTCGGCGATACAGCCTTCCGGCTGATGAAATCGCTGACTCCCGGTCCCTGCACGTTCGTCCTGACCGCCTCCTCCGACCTGCCCCGTCGCCTGAAGCTGGACAAGCGCCGCTCCATCGGCGTGCGCAGGATCGATCATCCGGTTGCCCAGGCCCTGTTGCAGGCCGTCGAACAACCGTTGCTGAGTACCAGCGTGGCGCTGCCGGACGCGGAAGATCTGGCCAGCCACGTGGCCGATGACGTGGCCGACTTGTTGCTGGAACGCGTGGACTTCATGCTCGACGGCGGGGACTGCGAGCCAGGTCCGACCAGCGTGGTCGACGCCACGGGCGATGTGCCGCAACTGCTGCGCCAGGGCTTTCGTCCCCTGGATTTGTGACCGACACGACCCTGTGATCGAAACGCCGCGCGGACCGACGCGCACACCTTTGCTGGATTGCACTGCCGATTGCACTGCGCCGGCCCACGATGCCGGCAGACCATGAACCACGACGACGCGTGAACACCGAATCCGAGCAACCGGCGCCCGACGCCGTCGTAGCGCTTGCTGGCACGTCAGCGGCCGCCGCGCCCTTGATCGGGGCAGCGCTGCAGCGCGAGATGGCGTTCGCGTTCGTGCGCGGCGCGCCGATGCTGGAAGTCCCGCAGGACCTGTACATCCCGCCGGACGCGCTCGAGATCATCCTCGAGGCCTTCGAGGGCCCGCTCGACCTGTTGCTGTACCTGATCCGCCGCCAGAACCTGGACATCCTCGACATCCCGGTCGCCGAGATCACCCGCCAGTACGTCGACTACATCCAGACGATGCACGAGCTGCGCTTCGAGCTGGCCGCCGACTACCTGGTGATGGCCGCGATGCTGGCCGAGATCAAGTCGCGGATGCTCCTGCCGCGGCCGGCGGACGCCGCCAGCGACGACCTCGATCCGCGCGCCGAGCTGGTGCGCCGGCTGCAGGATTACGAGCGTTTCAAGAAGGCCGCCGAGGACATCGACGCGCTCAACCGGCTCGACCGCGACACCGCGATCGCCACCGCGCAGATGCCGGAGTACAAGGCCCCGGCCCTGCCGCCGCCGGTCGACCTGCGCGAGCTGCTGCTGGCGTTGCGCGACGTGCTCAAGCGCTCCGAGCTGTTCGGCCGCCATGCGGTGCGGCGCGAGGCGCTGTCGGTGCGCGAGCGCATGGGCGCCGTCCTGCGCACGCTGGGCGACGGCAAGTTCCACGACTTCACCTCGCTGTTCACGCCCGAGGAAGGCCGGCTGGGCGTGGTGGTGACTTTCCTGTCGATCCTCGAGCTGGCCAAGGAAATGCTGCTGGAAATCGTGCAGGAAAAATACGACGCGCCGATCTACGTGAAATCGCTTGCGCTGCCGGCCGGCGACGGCGAGGAAGCCGCGAACGACGACGACGTGATCGTTCCGCTGATCCCGCCGCCCGAAGTGGCGTGAGGGGCGTTCGCCCTCGAACTCCACGCGACATCGACCCCTCATCCGGCCCTGACGGGCCACCTTCTCCCGGTGGGAGAAGGGAAAAGCAGACACCTGGATTGCAATGGAACAAGCCCCCATCACCCGCATCATCGAAGCCGCCCTGCTCGCCGCGCAGCGGCCGCTGTCGCTCGCGCAGCTCGCCGAACTGTTCGCCGACGAGCCTTCGGTCACCAAGGACACGCTCGCGCAGGCGATCGAGGCCCTGCAGGCCGCCTGCGCCGAACGCGGCGTCGAACTGGTCGAGGTCGCCTCCGGTTTCCGCTACCAGGTGCGCGGCGACATCCAGCCCTGGGTCTCGCGGCTGTGGATGGAACGCCAGGTCAAGTACACCCGCGCGACGCTCGAGACGCTCGCGCTGATCGCGTACCGCCAGCCGATCACCCGCGGCGAGATCGAGCAGGTGCGCGGCGTGGCGGTCAACACCAACACCATCAAGACGCTCGAGGAGCGCGAATGGATCCGCGTCGTCGGCCATCGCGATGTTCCCGGCAAGCCCGCGCTGTACGGCACCACCCGCACCTTCCTCGACTACTTCGGCCTCAAGAGCCTCGACCAGTTGCCGCCGCTGGCCGAGATCGGCGAGATCGCCGAGCTCGATCCCGAACTGCCTTTCGAGGCCGCGCCGACGGTGGCCATCATCGAGATGGGCAACGAAGCGGAACTCGATGAAGCAGCGACCGAAAGCGACAACGAAACCGATGCCGCCGACACCGCATCCGGATCCTCCAACCCAGCCCCCGACGAAGCCGCCGGCTTCGATGAAGACGAAGCGCGCAACGACGCGCACGAGACAAGCCATGACTGACAAACACGATCGCGACACCCACGGCCATAAAGGCCATTCCCACCCCGACACGTCCGCCGCCGAACGCAGCCGCGAGCGGCTCTCGCTCAACCGCAACGGCGACGATGCCGCCGCGCCCAAGCTCGAGGAGCGCCTGCACAAGGTCCTCGCCCAGGCCGGCCTCGGCTCGCGCCGCGCGCTCGAGGAGCGCATCAACCACGGCGTGGTCAAGGTCAACGGCGAAGTCGCCACGATCGGCCAGTCGATCCGCAGCGGCGACCGCGTCGAACTCGACGGCCGCAGCTTCGTCGCCAGCGTCCTCAACGAGCCGGCGCGCGTGCTGATCTACAACAAGCCCGAGGGCGAGGTCACCACCCGCGAGGACCCGGAAGGCCGCCCGACCATCTTCGAGGCGCTGCCGAACATCAAGGGCGCGCGCTGGATCGCGGTCGGCCGCCTCGACATCAATACCACCGGCCTGCTCCTGCTCACCACCGATGGCGAGATGGCGAACGCGCTGATGCATCCTTCGCGCGAAGTCGAACGCGAATACGTCTGCCGCATCCACGGCGAAGTGCCGGACAACATCATCGATCGCCTCAAGCGCGGCGTCGCGCTGGACGACGGCCCGGCGAAGTTCGACGAGATCGAGCGCATCAACAGCTCCGATTCGCACGCGTGGTTCCGCGTCTCCGTGAAGGAAGGCCGCAATCGCGAAGTGCGCCGCCTCTGGGAATCGCAGGGTTTCCAGGTCAGCCGCCTCAAGCGCATCCGCTACGGTTCAATCGTGCTGCCGCGCCTGCTCAAGCGCGGCCAGAGCGAGGAACTGCCGCAGGCCGACGTCGAGGCGCTGCAGAAGGAACTCGGGCTCGAAGGCGGCACCCAGGTGCTGACCCTGCAGCCGGTGATCGGCCAGCGCAAGGCGCGCAACGAGATCCACATCCGCAAGGAAGAGCGCGGCGGCAAGGCCTACGTCAACGGTGCGCTCTCGACCGCCGACGAGGGCCGCGAGTTGCGCCGCTTCGACCACGTGCGCGAGGATCGCCCCGGGCGCGGGCCGGGCCGGGGCAAGAACCGTGGCGGACCCGGTGGCAGGAACGCCCACGCCCCGCGCGGCAACGGCCAGCCGAATCCACGCCATCACGGCGGCGGTCGCCACGAGGACCAGCCGCCCGCGTCCTACAGCCATGACAAGCCCGCGCGCGGGCATGGCGCGTATCGCGGCCGTCCCAACCCGCAGCATGCCGTTGGCGCCGGCGCCGGGCATCCCGGTGCCGCACGTCGCAACGACAAGCCGTTCGGCCAGGGACGTCCGCCGCGCAGCGACCATCGTGGCGGTGGCGCGCAGGGTCACGGCGGCAACAGCACCGAGTTCCGTAGCTGGTATGTGCCCGAGGGCGTAGACACAGGTCCACGCGGCAATCAGAACCGCGGGCCAGCACGTCCCAATGGAGGCAATGCCTCCCAGCCACCGCGTGGCGGCCCTCGTGGCCCGGGCGCACCGCGCCCCTACGGCGCAAACCCGGGCGCGCGCGGACAGCAGCCTTCGCATGCCCGCAGCGGCGACGGCCAGCGCGGCGATCGCGGTCCCTACAACAACAACCGTGGCGACCGTCCGCAAGGCGGACCGGGTCGTGGGCCGCAAGGTCCGCGTCGCGAAGGCCAGGGCCCGCGTCCGCCGCATGCCCGCGGCCCCGGTGGGCCCAATGCCGGCCCGCGCGGTCCGCGCCCGAATCGTCCGAGCGCTCCGCGCGGCCCGCGCTACGAGGGATTGCCGCGCGACGAGGACTGAACGTCGCGTTCGCCACGCGTAAAAATCCCGTTCATCGCCGGTGTGCTTCTGAGCACACCGTAAACGCAAAGGCCGCACAAGGGCAGGAACAGCGCCTCGCCTGACTACACTGCGGCGATGATCGACAAGGATGCGATCGACAAGGATGTCGAACAGCCGGGCGTTCCGGCCGGCGAGGAACAGGCGCCCGCCGTTGCGCCGCAACCGCGCCGGAGGCTCGTCGCGTGGACCGCGCTGCTGATGCTGGCGCTCATCGCGCTGCTGATCGCCCTGTTCGACTGGAACTGGTTCAAGCCGCTGGTCGAACGGCGCGTCACCGCCGCCACCGGCCGCGAGTTCCATATCGACGGCGACCTCGACGTCCGCCTGTCGATGCAACCCCTGATCACCGTGGATCGGCTGCGGCTCGGCAACGTGCCGCATGCATCGACGCCGACGATGGCCTCGGCCGACCGTCTCCGGTTGCGCGTCCTGCTGTGGCCGCTGCTGCACGGACATACCGAGATTCCCGAGCTGCGGCTGGTGAAACCCGCAGTGCACCTGGAAAGCGATGCCAGCGGCCACGACAACTGGAATTTTCCGCCCACCTCGTCTGGCCCGGTCATCCGCCGCTTCACCATCGAGGACGGCCTGCTGACGTACCGCGATGCCCTCAGCGCGACCGACGTACGCATCCAGGTCGAAAGCGATCGCCAGCGCGATTCATCACGGCTGGCGCCGCTGCGCTTCCAAGGCGATGGCTACTACCGCAACAATCCCCTCACCCTGCAGGGCACCGCCGATTCGCCGCTGGAACTGGCGCGCACCACCACGCCGTATCGCATGGATCTTTCCGCCACCGCCGACAAGACCCGCATCCACGCGCAAGGCGCGTTGCGCAATCCCCTGCAGTTGAACGGCTTCGACCTCGATTTCGCGATCGACGGCCCGGACATGGCGCTGCTGTTCCCGCTGTTCGGCATCGCGACGCCGGAAACCCCGCCCTATCGCCTGCGCGGCCGGCTCGGCCATTCGGCGCATGTGTGGAGCTTCGAGCGCTTCCAGGGTTTCGTCGGGAACAGCGATCTCGCCGGCGACGTGAGCATCGACAACCGCGGCCCGCGCAAGCTGTTGAGCGCCACGCTTTCATCGCGACGACTGGATGTGCACGACCTGGCGGGCTTCGTCGGCGCTCCGGCGCATGCCAATCCCGCGAAGGCGACCACCGCGAAGCAGAAGACCGAAGCCGTGCAGGCGCAGGCCAGCGAACGCGTGCTGCCGCAGCACGCGTTCGACCTGGGCCGCATTCGCGGAATGGATGCGGACGTCGTCCTGAAAGCGCTCAAGGTGACAGGCACTCCCGTCCCGCTGGGCAATCTCGATGCGCGCATGCAGGTGCAGCAGGGCGTCTTGCGGCTCGATCCCATGGACTTCGCCGCTGCCGGCGGCAAGGTGCGGTCGAAGGTGCAACTCGACGCCTCGCGCGGAGCGATCGCCGCCACCGCCCGGGTCGGAGTGCGCAACGTGCAGCTCGGCCAGATCGTCCCCGATGCGCCGGCGATGCACGACAGCACCGGACGCATCGCCGCCGATGTCGATCTGAAGGGCAACGGCAATTCGGTCGCGGCCATGCTCGCCACGTCGGATGGCAAGGTGGATGCAGGCATGGGCGGCGGCCGCATCAGCGACCTGCTGATGGCCTATGCCGGGCTGGATCTCGCACGCATCCTCAAGCTGAAGATCACCGGCGACCACGACATAGCGATCCGCTGCGTGGTCGCCGATTTCGACGCACACAAAGGTATCTGGAATGCGCGGACCCTGGCGTTCGACAGCACCGACACGCTCATCCTCGGCAGCGGCGACATCGACCTGGGCAACGAACGCTTCGACCTGCGCCTGCGCGTGAAACCGAAAAGACGCAGCCCGCTCAGCCTGCGCGCTCCGCTGCAATTGACGGGCACGTTCGCACAGCCGTCGATCCATCCGGAGCTCAAAGCCATCGGCGTGCGCGGCGTCGCCGCCGTCGTGCTCGGCGCCATCGCACCACCCGCTGCCGAGCTGGCCTTCATCGACGTCGGAGGAGGCAAGGACAGCGATTGCGCAGGGCCGGGCTCCACGAAACCTTCCGCTTCCGGCGCGGCCGATTCATCCCGCGCCGGTAACGCGCCGCGCCCGGCGGATCATCCAGCCCCGGCGTCGCCCGGAACGCCTCGCTGAAACTCAGGTCAGCGCGAACGCGTCGCCATCCAGCATCGCGGGGAAGCGCTTGCGATGCGCCAGCAGTTCCTCGGCGAGCAGGGTGGTCGTCGCGATGACTTCCTCGTCGCCGCATTCGCTCAGCGGGTGGCCGAGGAAGTCGATCACCGAGCTGTCGCCGGCGTAGTCGAGCTTGTTGCCATCGGTGCCGACGCGGTTGACGGCGGCGACATAGCACAGGTTCTCGATCGCGCGCGCACGCAGCAGGGTGCGCCACGGATACGCGCGCACGGCCGGCCAGTTGGCGACGTAGACCAGCAGGTCGTAGTCGAGTCCGTCCTTGCGCTCGACGTCGTGGCGGTTGCGCGAGAACACCGGGAAGCGCAGGTCGTAGCAGACCAGCGGGCAGATCCGCCAGCCGCGCCATTCCACGGTGAGGCGCTCGCGACCGGCGGCATAGCGCTCGTGTTCCCCGGCGTAACGGAACAGGTGGCGCTTGTCGTAGTGGACGAGGGTGCCGTCGGGCTTGGCGAACAGCAGGCGGTTGAACACACCGGCCTCGGTGCGCAGCTGCACGCTGCCGGTGACCGCGGCCTTTGCCGCTTTCGCCTGCTCGCGGATCCAGGCCACGGTCGGGCCTTCCATGGTCTCGGCGTTGTGGATCGCCTCGTTCGAGAAGCCGCTGGTGAACGTCTCGGGCAGGACGATGAGATCGGTGTGGCCACGCAGCGACTCGATCAGGTCGCCGTAGTAGTCGCGGTTGCCGGCGGGATCGTGCCAGCGGGTGGCGCCCTGCACGAGGGAAACGCGGAGGTCTTTCATTCGATTGAACCTTCAATGCCGTTCATGGTGAGCCTGTCGAACCATTCCGTCCGTGGTGAGCCTGTCGAACCATTCCGTCCGTGGTGAGCCTGTCGAACCATTCCGTTCGTGGTGAACCTGTCGAGCCATGCCGTTCGTGGTGAGCCTGTCGAACCATTCTCCATCACCGAGGAACC
>DASXKN010000006.1:0-84045 GCA_036496805.1 Lysobacteraceae bacterium | reverse complement strand
GCAACAGTCGTAGCATTCATGGCGGACTCCTCTCGTGATCCCGTTGACTGAACTTGCGAAAATTCAGTGTGGCTCATCGAAGCCGTGTGGCGACACGGGAGGAGTCCATTCAATCACTCAAGCGGACCTGCGCGGAGTAAGCTGCTCGCTCGATCACGCATCCCGGCCGCGCAGGCCGCTTAGCTTAGGCGTTAGGCCTCACGCGAGTTACGTCATGAAGACCCAGGTCAGAGAGCTCCTCGACAAGGTTCAAAGCACCGCCGACTTCGGCTCTGTGCCGTTCGAGTCAATCAATGACACTAACGCGCTCGGAGACAACGCGCTTCATTGCGTCTGCGTCTGGGGAGACATCGAGGCTGCTAAGCTTCTCGTCGAGAATGGTATCAATTTGCATCAACACGGCGAGTTCGGCTTCACTCCGCTTCGAGTTGCCAACGACTTCGGGCATTCGCTTATCGTCCAGTACCTGCTCGCGGCAGGAGCCGATCCCTCTGCACTTGATGCACCGGAAGTCTTTGATCGCGAGGCCCATGCCCGGCATATGGGTTCGTTGGGCGAGCAAATAGAACGGCTCGAATCTCAAGTGGCGCGCTGCCAAATCAATCCGCCTGAGAGTGAGGCCTAACTAGGTGCTCAAGCGGACCTGCGCGGAGTAAGCTGCTCGCTCGATCACGCATCCCGGCCTCGCAGGCCGCTTAGTGGCCCGCGAGGCCGTGTGGCCCAGCGTATGGGCCCATGGCATCCCCCAAAACGCCGCACATCGGAGGTCCACATGAAGCGCGTCACCGGCATCGGCGGCATCTTCTTCAAGGCGAAGGACGCAGCCGCGCTGCGGGCCTGGTACAAGAGCCATCTCGGCATCGACGTCCAGGCATGGGGCGGCGCGGCGTTCGACTGGACCGACGCGGATGGCAAGCCCACGGGCGGGACGACCGCCTGGTCCATCGGTTCGCAGGAAAGCGATCAGTTTGCCCCGGGCACGGCTTCGTTCATGGTCAACTACCGCGTGGCAGACCTTCACGCGCTGGTCGCGGCGCTCAGGGCGGAAGGCTGCAACGTCCTCGACAAGATCGATGATTCCGAATACGGCAAGTTCGGCTGGGTCATCGATCCCGAGGGAAACAAGGTCGAACTGTGGGAACCGCCCGCCGGCCAATGAAACGCCGCAGGGGGCGCCTGGTCCGCAAACGTTGAAGCAACCCCGCATGGCGCGAGGCGGACTGATCGTTCGCCCTGCCCTCACACCCGCGCGCGCATCATCCGCGCGTTCGTGCGCAGGCCGTCCTTGCGGCGGTGCAGGTAGCGTCGGTTGAGTTCGTCGGGCCCGATGGTTTCGGCTTCGCCGAAGCCCAACGCAAGGACGCGTTCGCGCAGTACGTCCGGCTCGAAGGCCGAGATCCATGGCTCGCCCAGTTCGGCGGCACGGCGCGCCGCCATTTCGCCGACCACGCGCTGCATCGGATCGAGCATCGATGGCGGCACGCGATAGTCGAAGCTGATCGAGCTGCCTGCGGGCAGGTGCGCGACGAAGCCCAGCAGCTCCATGATCGCCGCCTCGCTGAGGTACATCGTCACGCCCAGCCAGGAGAAGCAGGCGGGAGCATCTGCAAGGAAGCCAGCAGCGGCCAGTCCCTGCGCGATCGTCGCGCGCTCGAAGTCCACCGGCGCGAAGGTCAGGTCCGGCGGCAGCGACATCCCCGCCGCATCGAGGCAACCGCGCTTCCAGCGCTGCGTCGAAGGATGATCGACCTCGAACACGCGCAGGCCCGTGGTGGCGTGCGGATTGCGCCAGGCGAAGGTGTCCAGGCCCGCGCCGAGCACGACGTACTGCCGCACGCCGGCGGCGACCGCGCGCGCCAGTTCGTCCTCGGCGAAGCGGCTGCGCACCACCAGGTGCGCGCGCAGGCCGCGCGAGATCGGGTCGTTGTGCGGGAACGGATCCTCGCGCAGTTCCGCCTCGGTCCGCGGACCGAGGATCGGCAGCGCGAACGGGTCTTCGAAGACGATCGGTTCGTCGAGCAGCTGGTGCACGGCGCGCAGCGTGGCCACGCGCAGGGCGGTGCGACTGGGCTCGCCGGATTGGACGATGTTTGCGTGCATGGTATCCATCAGCAGTTCTGGTACTTCCAGTTGCGTTGCTTGCCTTCGGCCATCCATTCGACCGCCTGGACAACGCGCTTGCCGCGGGTTTCCTCGCGCTTGGCCTCGGTGATCCATTCGACGTACTCGCGCTTGCAGCTCGGGCTGAAGGCCTCGAAGGTCGTCCGGGCAGCCTTGTTCTTCTTCAGTGCGGCGACGAGATCGTCGGGCGCATCGGGCGCGGGACGCGGCGTGGCCGGGCGCACGCGCTCGGGAACCTTGACGCCTTCCTCGTTGAGCTTCATGGCCTGCCTGACGTAGCCGGTCAGCACCTTCTTCGACGGCAGTTCGGATAACTTCGTGATCCGCCCGAACTGGCCCATCGCCTGCTCGTTGTCCTGCCCATCGGTCGGGACGATCAGCGAGCCCTTCCAGAAGCCGAAGGTGCAGTGCTGCTTGAACGCCGCCATGCCGCAGAGGATGCCGCCGGCGTACGTGAAGCTCGGCATCGACCACTTCATGGTCTCGTCGACGTCGGGGCAGGCCGCGTGCACGAGCTCGCGCAGGTGCACGAGGACCGGCCGCGCGAATTCGGCGGACTTCGCGATGTAGGCGTCCACGCGCGGGTCGCGGCTGGCCATGGGGATCTCCGGATGGTTTCGGGAGGGGCCACGCTAGCGCGCGGACCTGCCCGCGGCAACTGACGGGCGTCATGTCCGGACACTGGCCGGAAAGCCCCGCGCACGGCGTTCCAAACATCGTATGCTGGCGGCGGGACGTCCCGTCCGCCGTGCCCACCGTTCCGGGAACTCCGATCCTCATGACCGCCCAAGACGCCAATATCCAGCGCCTGGAAACCCTCAACGCGATCGGCGCGGCGCTGTCGTCCGAACCGGACCTGGCCAGCCTGCTCGAACGCATCCTCGAGGCCGCGCGCGACTTCGCGCACGCCGACGGCGGCACGCTCTACCGCGTCGACAAGGACCGCCTGGTGTTCGAGGTCCTGCGCAACGACACCCTCGGCCGGCGCATGGGCGGCAAGACCGGCCAGCCGATCGATTTCGCGCCGATCCCGATGTACCTGCCCGACGGCGGCGCGAACGACACCATGGTCGTCGTCCACGCCGCGCTCACCGGGCAGACCGTCAACATCCCCGACGCCTATGCGGCGCAGGGATACGACTTCTCCGGCACGCGCGCTTTCGACGCCAAGACCGGCTACCACTCGCAATCCTTCCTCACCGTGCCGATGAAGGACCACAGCGGCGCGGTGATCGGCGTGCTGCAGTTGATCAACGCGAAGAACCCCGACGGCTCGGTGCGCGCGTTCTCGATCGACGACCAGCAACTGGTGGAATCGCTGGCCTCGCAGGCGGCGATCGCGCTCAACAACCGCCGCCTGATCGAACAGCTCGAATCGCTGTTCATCGCCCTGATCAACCTGATCAACACCGCGATCGACGAAAAGTCGCCCTACACCGCCGGCCACTGCCAGCGCGTGCCCGAGCTGACGATGATGCTGGCCGAGGCCGCCGCGTGGAACAACACCGGCCCGCTGGCGGGCTTCCACATGAGCGAGGCCGACCGCTACGAGCTCAAGATCGCCGGCCTGCTGCACGACTGCGGCAAGATCACCACGCCGGTGCACGTGGTCGACAAGGCGACCAAGCTCGAGACCATCTTCGACCGCATCGCCCTGGTCGACACCCGCTTCGAGGTGTTGCTGCGCGACGCGCAGATCGCCCTGCTGAAAGGCACGATCACCCAGCACGAGCACGACGAGTGGGTGCGCCGGCTGGTCGCCGAGCGCGCGCTGGTGCGCGCCTCCAACACCGGCGGCGAATTCATGAAGGACGAGGCGATCGCAGCGATCCGCACGATGGGGCAGCAGACCTGGCGCGACCACGATGGCGTCGAGCGCCCGCTGCTGTCGGCCGAGGAGATCATGAACCTCACCATCCGCCGCGGCACGCTCAACGACGCCGAGCGCGAGATCATCAACCGCCACATCAACCTCACCATCGACATGCTCGAGTCGCTGCCGTGGCCGGCGCACCTGACGCGCGTGCCCGAGTTCGCCGGCGGCCACCACGAACGCATGGACGGACGCGGCTATCCGAAGGGACTGGTCCGCGAACAGATGAGCGTGCAGGCGCGGGTGATGGGGATTGCCGACATCTTCGAGGCGCTGACCGCGCGCGATCGTCCCTACAAGCCGGCCAAGACCCTGTCCGAGTCGTTGACCATCCTCGGCCGGATGAAGGACGACAACCACGTCGACGCCGACCTGTTCGACGTCTTCATCCGCGAACGCGTCTTCCTCGATTACGCCAGGCGCTTCCTCGACGCCGACAAGATCGACCTGCACGCGATCGACTGGCGCAAGATGCCGGGCCTGAGTGCGGAGCTGGCCGAACACATGGCCCGCACCGAGGCCGACGCCAGGAGTTGAAGCCTCAGGCTTTCGCGATGCGTTCGATCCACGCCGCGAACGACTGCATGATCTTCGCCAGGAACTTGCCGGTGTCGGGATTGGCAAGGTTGCCGTCGGCGTCGAACAGCTTGTCGGCGTGGCCGATGTAGGCTTCGGGTTGCTGCATCGCCGGCATGTCGAGGAAGACCAGCGACTGCCGCAGGTGGTGGTTGGAACCGAAGCCGCCGGCCGCGCCCGGCGAGACGCTGACGATCGCGCAGGGCTTGCCGCTCCAGACGCTGTGGCCGTAGGGCCGCGAGCCGACGTCGAGGGCGTTCTTGAGCACGCCGGGCACGGAACGGTTGTACTCGGGCGTCACGAACAGCACCGCGTCGAGCGGGCGGATCGCGTCTCGGAAGGCAACGGTGGCCGCGTTCGGCGCCGCGTCGTCGTCCTGGTTGTACAGCGGCAGGTCGCGGATCTCGACGAAGGAGAACGCCAGGCCTTCCGGCGCGTGCGCGACCAGGGCGTGCGCCATCTTGCGGTTCAGCGAATCCTTGCGCAGGCTGCCTACGAGCACCGCAACGTTCCTGGCCATGGTCGTGCTCCGTTGGACGAGGCGCCATCATCGCGCGAATCACGTCGTTCGGCGATCATGGCGGGCATTGCGTCTTCAGGAGCTGCACGAAAGCATCGAGCAGCCGGCCCGATCGCGGGCCCATTCGGGGCGACGTTTCGCGAAGTCCCCGCGACCCGGCTGGTCCTCGTAGGGACGGCGCATCACGTCGAGCAGTTCGACCACACCGCCGGCGTCACCCTGCTCCGCGCGATCGATCGCCTGCTGCGCCAGGTAGTTGCGCAGCACGTACTTCGGGTTGGCCGCGCGCATGCGTGCGCGCCGCTCGTGCACGGGCATCGCGTCGCGCGCGACGCGCGTGGCCAGGCGCGCGAGCCAGGCCAGCAGGTCGGGCTCGAAGCGCCGACGTTTCGCTTCGTCGTAGAAGGCCTCGCGGAACGGATCGATCGACGGCCGCGTCGCATCCCTATCGGTCAGTGCGCGGAAGAACAGGGTCATGTCGATTTCGGCGTCGCGCATCAATGCGTGGAGCGATTGCATCAGTTCCATGTCCTCGTCCAGACATTCGCGCAGGCCGAGCTTGCGCGCGATGTTGTCGCGGTCGGCGGCGACGAAGGCGTCCGCATAGCGCTGCAGGCCGGCATGGAGTGCGTCGTGTGAGCCGAACAAGGGCGCCAGCGCGCCGGCGAGGCAGCCGAGGTTCCAGTACGCGATCTGCGGCTGCGCGCCGAAGCGGTAACGGCGGCCCTGCGCGTCGGTGGTGTTGGGCGTCCAGTCCGGATCGAAGTCGTCGATCCAGCCGTACGGGCCGTAGTCGATGGTCAGGCCGAGGATCGACATGTTGTCGGTGTTCATCACCCCGTGCACGAAGCCCACGCGCATCCAGTGCGCGATCGTGCGCGCGGTGCGCTCGCAGACCTCGCCGAACCAGTCGCCATACAGCCGATCGCCCTGGGCCTGTCGAAGGGTGGCGCCGTGCAGGTGCGGGAAATCGCGGCGGATGGTGAAGTCCACGAGCCTGCGCAGCGGGTCGATCTCGCCGCGCGCAGCCGGCAACTCGAAGTTGCCGAAGCGGATGAAAGACGGCGCGACGCGGCAGACGATCGCGCCGGGCTCGGCCCTCGGATGGCCGTCGTAGAACATGTCGCGGACGACTTCCTCACCGGTCGCCACCAGCGAGAGGGCGCGCGTGGTCGGCACGCCAAGGTGGTGCATCGCCTCGCTGCAGAGGAATTCGCGGATCGACGAGCGCAGCACGGCGCGACCGTCGGCGTTGCGCGAATACGGCGTCGGGCCGGCGCCCTTGAGCTGCAATTCGTGGCGTTCGCCAGCCGCGCTGACGACCTCGCCCAGGGTGATCGCGCGCCCGTCGCCGAGCTGGCCGGCCCAGTGGCCGAACTGGTGGCCGCCGTAGTTCGCGGCGTAGGCCTGCATTCCCTCGACCTGCGTGTTGCCGCCGAACACCCGGGCGAACCCGGGCGAAGCGATGTCGTCTTCGCCAAGGCCCAGCAGCACCGCGACCTCGGCCGAATGCGCCAGCACCCGCGGCGCGGCCACCGGGGTCGGGTCCACGCGCGACCACAGGGCGCCGTGCACCTGGCGCAGGCGCGGCCCGCTTTCCGGGTCGCCCGGCAGGTCGCGCAGGAAGGCATTGTCGAAGTGCAGCGCGTTCAGGCTCATCGTGGCTACTGTTCCGCAGCTTGCATCCCGGCGCAATCGTCGTACGATAAACGGCTCATCACCACGGTCCCTGTCCAGGGAGGCGTCCGATGAACGAAAAACGGCATGCGATCAGGGAGTCCTGCTACTCCCTCAAGCGCGAGCTCAACGACGACCAGCGGATGACCCTCGCCGAGATCGAAGGATTCGGCTGGGAACTGAAGTTCATCCGCCGACCCATGTTCATGGACTCGGTGCCGGTGGTGTTCGAACCCGGCCGCGGGCACTTCGCCATCATCGAGCCGGACGGGACGCTCAACGAGCGCCCGGCCATCGAGATCCGCCACTGAGCCACGCGCGGGTTGGCGCTACGACGCCCCTCAGCGGGCGCTTGGCTTGCGCGCGGAAACCACCGGCACCTGCCAGACGACGTAGCGCGGCGGCGTCTCGATCGCGGCGATCATCGCGTCGAAATCGGCGGTGACTTCGGCGAGCGGACGCCCGCTGGCTTCGGACAGCGGCCCCGCATAGCCATCGCGCCACGCCCGCATGATCCCGCCGAAGGTCGCACGCGCGACGCGCAGGGTGTCGACCACGACGTAGTCCATCGCGATCTCGCGGTAGCCGGCCGTCTCCAGCAGCGCCGGCGAATGCCGGCCGATGCGGCCGTCGCAGCCGATGCTGCCCAGGAAGCCGATCGCGTTGCGGTTGAACGATTCCGGATCGCGCCCGTCGGCAGGCGCATGCAGCATCGCGTAGTCCTCGGTCAGCAGGTGCAGCCAGCCGCCCGGCTTGAGCACGCGGGTGATCTCGGCCAGCACCAGCGGGAAGTCCGGCACCGCCTGCGACATGTGGCGGCACACCACGAGATCGAAGCTGGCGTCCGGATGATGCAGGGCGAACGCGTCGCCGGCCTCGTAGACGATGCGGTCGGCGAATGCGGCGCCGTCGCGACGCGCGATCGCAAGATTGCCTTCGAGGATGTCGATGCCGGCCAGGTGCGCCCGCGGATGGCGTCCAGCCAGGCGACGGGTGATCTCACCGGTGCCGCAGCCCAGGTCGAGTATGTGCGGCGCTTCGGGCAGGTCGTAGCGGTCGAACAGTCGCTGCTCCTGCGGCCAGATCGCGTCGGCCTGGTGCGCGAGGTTGCGCGCCATCGACTCGTCGCCCATCTGCTCGGCCTGGGGATTTCGATCGGAGTTCATGCGGCGAATGCTCCCGGACGTGGCTGCGGTTTGCGGTTCGCGCCGGCGGCGTCCATGCGGTGACCGGATGCGATTTTCGTGCCACTGTAAGCGAGCCCGGTGACAGCCGATAGTGTGGCTCCGCGGGCCGGACACGGCGACTGCGGAAGGCCCACGCGGGGCTTGCATCCGGCGATACTCGGAGGATGATCGTGAAGGGGGATGCATGGCAGGGACGCCGATCCGAATGACCGCAAAAGCACCTCGCTGGGTGCACTGATGACTTCGTCCGTCTTCGATTTCGCCACGTCCGACACGTCATCGTCCGGCGTGTACCTGGTCACCCACGTCGATCTGGTCTCGATCGACGCAGCGGCCTGCCACGCCGGCTGGCTGGTGCTCCATGTGAACCTGTGGGAATGCTCGGACACGACGAGCGCTTTCATGCGCATCGCCCGCGGCCTGGGCATGCCCTCGATCCGCCAGGGCGGCTGGGATGCCCTCATCCAGGGCGTGCGCGATTTCTCGTGGCTGCCGGCCCAGGGTTACGCGGTCCTGTTCGACCATGCCGACGAATTGCGTGCGCTGGCGCCTGACGACTTCGCGCGCCTGCTGGACATCTTCGACGACGCCGCCGCCGCCTGGGTCGAACGCGGCGTGCCGTTCTGGACCTTCTTCGCCCTGCACGAATCGGCATTCGAGACCGAGGACGGCTGAAGTCGCGGCCTGCGGCGGACCGGACTTGCTACCATCCGGGTGAACGCCACCCACGACGTCACCATGACCAACGACGCAGCAGCGGTTCCCGCCGAAACAGAGGCATCCGCCCAGGCCGAAACGGGCCCGTTCCGTTTCGTGGCCACGTGGCGGAACATGACGCCCGCGGACAACGAGCGCGTCCGCCAGTTCTGGCGCGCCCACGATGCGATCGGCAACCCGGCGGACGCCGAGAAGCGGCTGGCCCAGGTCGCGATGTACGCGCTGGCGCCCGATGGCAGCGTCGCCGGGGTTTCGACCGCGCTGCCGCTGCTGATCCCGCGCTTCGGCCAGCCGATGTACTACTTCCGCGCCTTCGTCGGCACCGCGTGGCGCAAGTCAAAGCTCGTGCGCGACCTCACCAACCGTTCCTGCGACGCGCTCGAGGCATTCGCGCGCGAACGCGACTTCCCCTGCATTGGCGTGCTGCTGGAGCTGGAGAACGATGGCTTCTACCGCGCCCTCCGCAAGCCGGTCTGGTGGAACCCGCGCTTCTACTACGTTGGCCGCAGCGATCGTGGCCTGGAGGTGCGCGCCTGTTACTTCGAGGGAGCGCGGCTGAAGAGCGCCGAGGAAGTCCGCCAGATCCGGCTGCCCGCGCACCCCTGATGGCGTCGCGGCCTGATCGCTATCAGACGATAGCAGCAGCCGCGGGATCGGCCAGCGACGCGAGCCGGGCATCCTCAACGAAGCTCAGCGAATCCGAGTTCACGCAGAAGCGCAACCGCGTCGGCGCCGGGCCGTCCGGGAACACGTGGCCGAGGTGGCAGTCGCAGCGCGCGCACAGGATTTCCTCGCGGACCATGCCGTAGCTGCGGTCGACGTGGGTGACCACGTTCTCCTTCGCGATCGGCTGGAAGAAGCTCGGCCAGCCGGTGCCCGAATGGAACTTCGAGTCCGAGCGGAACAGCGGCAGCGCGCAGCAGATGCAGGCGTAGACGCCATCCATGTGGTTGTCGAGCAGGGTCCCGCAGAACGGCGCCTCGGTGCCCTTGTCGCGCGCGATGCGGTACTGCGCGGGCGTGAGCTGCGCCTGCCACTGCGCGTCGGTCCTGACCACCCGATCCGACTCGACCGGGCCGACCAGCGCGCCCTGACTATTGAATACCTTGACCTTCATTTCGTCTGTCCTTCTCTGTTTCCAGGCATCCAGCATCATCGCCATCGCGTTATCGGGCGATGACGGCCATCGCCTCCGCGCGGAACCGTGCTCGGCCGACCGCCGATGCGGGCCGTCGTGGCTTGCGGAATCGACGTGCGAGGCGGCGAATCCTTTCAACCCGAGGATCAATCCTTCCCGCCGCGGAACACGATGCTGCAGCACGTCGTCGCGCCTTCGGCCTTCTGCAGCTCCGAGAGGTCGACCGATACGACCGCGATGCCGGCGCGTTCCAGGCGCTCGCGCGCGCGCGGGAAATTCGATGGCTGGATCACGCCCGCGGAGCCGATCCGCAGCGCGTTCGCTCCATGTTCCTCGGACGGATCGACCTCGATCAGGCGATAGCCGGCGAACGGTTCGCGATCGATCCAGAGAGGCTGGATCAGCAAGGTGTCCTCGCCGACCTGGGTGACCGCCGACTTCAGGTGCAGGCATTCGCGGGTGGGCACGGCCTGTACGGTGTAACCGAAGGGCGCGACGTGGGCAGCGAGCTGGGCGATGCCTGCGGCATTCGTGCGCGCCGCCTGGCCAACATAGATGCTGCGGCCGACGCGCATCACGTCGCCGCCGTCGAGCGTGCCCGGCGCCTCGATCGCGCACAGCTCGCGGTAGCGGCCGAGCACCTCGCCGACCGTGGCGCCCTCGCCGCGCCGCGACTCGGCTCCCGGCCGCGTGAGGACCGCGATCTCGTCGACCACCACCGCCACGTCCTCGACGAACACCGCGTCCGGCATCGCGTCCTGCGCCGGCAGCGCGATCACCTCGCAACCGAGCGCTTCGAGCGCGCGCCGGTAGGCCTCGTGCTGCGCCCTCGCCTTCGCGATGTCGATCGGACTGCGATCGACGAAGGAAAGCTGGCAGTCGGCGAGGCTGGCGCTGACGTCACGGGTGATGGCGATGGGCATGGAATGGGTCACTTCCGAGAGCTGCGGATCAAAGGGGTCGTGTCATCTTCACCCGGCGTCGGCAGCCCGACAAGCTTGCACGCACGCAACTGACGCGTGCCTTGCGCTGTCGCATGCTGAACCCGATGCCAATGTCTGGACACTGAACCCGTTTCTCTTGAGTCAACTGGGAGTCAACTCCACGCGACGGCATGGCGTTACCGTGTGGGCGCCATCACTGTAAAGCCATCCGAAACCAAGGAGGTACGCAATGACTGTTCGCAACCACAACCGCATCGCCATGTACGGAGCGATTATCCTGGGCCTCGGCTTCGCCCTCAATGTCCAGGCCCAGACCACGGGCACCGAGACGCGACGCGATGTCCATCAGCAGGAGCGCATCGACGCGGGCCTGAAGTCCGGTCAGCTCACCACCAAGGAAGCCGCGCAACTCGAACGCCAGGAATCGCGCATCGACCGCACCGAGCAGCGCGACATGAAGAACGGCTCGCTGTCGGCCGCCGAGAAGGCGAAGATCCAGGCCATGCAGAACCGCTCGAACCGCGCCATCTACACCCAGAAGCACGACGCCCAGACCGGCAACGGGGACTCGCGCAGTTCCGAGCGCATGCAGGCCGACGTCAGCCGCGACGTCCGCCAGGAGCGACGTATCCACAACGGCATCGACCATGGGTCGCTGACCAACAGCGAAGCGGCGGGTCTTGAAGGCCGCGAATCTCACGTCGACCGCACCGAGGCGCACACCGGCGCCAATGGCAACGTCAACTGGCGGGAACAGCGTTATGTGCAGCGCACCGAGAATCGCGACGGCACGCGCATCTGGCGCAAGAAGCACAACGAGACGCAGCAGCACTGAGGCGCGTGACGGAGTGCGACCGGCAAGAAAGGCCGCCTTCGGGCGGCCTTTTTGATGCACGACACTTCACGTACCGACGGCGCCGGCCAATCGCTGGACGAGATCGGCCATCGTCGACTGTCCGAAACCTGAATCTGGAATCCCCGGCGTCAACCTCCGCGCGGTTGTGGCGTTGCCTGTCCACGACACCATCCACAACCACGCAGGGAGTACGCCATGAGTCTTAGCAATCAACGCCGCATCGCGATGTTCGGCGCGATCGTCCTGGGTCTTGGCTTCGCCTTCAACGCGCAGGCCCAGAGCGCAGGCAGTGAGACGCACCGCGATGTCGATCAGCAACAGCGCATCGAGCAGGGCCTGCAATCGGGTCAGCTCAATACCCGCGAGGCGTCGCAGCTCGAACGGGGCGAAGCGCGCATCGACCGCACCGAGCAACGCGACATGCGCGACGGCTCGCTGTCGGCCGCCGACAAGGCGCAGATCCAGGCCATGCAGAACCACGAGAGCCAGTCGATCTACAACCAGAAGCACGACGCGCAGACTGGCAACCCGGATTCGCGCAGTTCCGAGCGCATGCAGCACGACGTGCAGCGCGATACGAACCAGGAGCAGCGCATCCACAACGGCGTCGCCAACGGTTCGCTGACCAACCGCGAAGCCGGTCGCCTGGAAGGCCGCGAGGCGCATGTTGACCGCGAACAGGCGCGTGCCGGCGCCAACGGACATGTCGGCTACCGGGAACAGCGCCACATCCAGCGCACGCAGAACCGCGACAGCGGGCGCATCTGGGGCAACAGGCACAATGGCTCGCGTCGCTGAAGGACATCGCGTCGTTCGACAGGAAAGGGCCGCCCCCGGGCGGCCCTTTTTCTGCGCGACGTTTCAACCGTCGGTTGTGTCGCCCGCGCACTCCACCCGATTGCGTCCGCTGCGCTTGGCGCGATAGAGCGCATCGTCGGCCGCCTTGAGCAGCGCCGTTGCGTCCTCGTTGAGCCCACTTGCGAGCGATGCGAGGCCGAAGCTCGCAGTCGTGGTCAGCGTGCGCTCGCCGTGGACGTGGGCGAAGCGCTCGATCTCCTGGCGCAGTGCGTCGGCCAGGGTGAGGCCACCCGCCTGCGGCGTGCCCGGCAGGACGATGCAGAACTCCTCGCCGCCATAGCGTCCGGCGATGTCGACCTGGCGCAGCTCGTCGCGCACGATGCCGCCGACGTTGCGCAGCACCGCATCGCCCATGGCGTGTCCGTAGCCGTCGTTGATCGACTTGAAGTGGTCGATGTCCATCATCACCACCGACAGCGGCGAACCGAAGCGGCGCGCGCGTTCGACTTCGACATCGAGCCGTTCCAGCAGCACGCGGCGGTTGTACAGGCCGGTGAGCTCGTCGATGGTCGCCAGCCGCTCGGTCGTCACCAGCGCGGCGGCCAGCGCCTGCTGGTGCGCGCGCAGCTCGATCAGGGACATCACCTGGCGCGCCAGCCGCATCAGCAGGCGCTTCTGCCGCTCGTCCAGCGCGTGCGGGCGGTCGTCGAGCACGCACAGCGAACCGATCCGGTATCCATCCGAGGTCAGCAGGTTGGCGCCCGTGTACATGCGGTAATGGGGCGGTCCGAGCGTGATCGTGAGGCTTGCGCTGCGCGGGTCCGCGGCGAGGTCCGGGATCGCCAGCATCTCGTCCTCGAGGATTGCCCACGAGCAGTAGTCGTCGTCGCGCGGTCGCGACTGCGCCTGCTTGCCGAACCACGACTTGATCCAGACGCGATCGCGATCGACCAGCGAGACGAAGGCGTAGGGCGTCCCGCATACCTGCGCCGCCAGCTCGGCGAGGAAGTCGAAGTCGTCCTCGGCCGGTGTGTCGAGCAACTGGTAGCGATGCAGGGCCGACAGGCGCTGCTCTTCGTCGACGGGACGAGGGATGGTTCCGGATTCGGTTCCCGGGGAGGTCATCCGGATGCTCCATGCGGCACGGATGCCAAGCTTCCGTGGCGCTGCGATTCCGGTCAAGCACGCCCTCCGGCGAAGGGGTCGAGGCCGGCTATTCGGCCGTCACCGCGCCTGCCCTGCCCGTCTCGTCGCGGTTCGCCGCGGCAAGATCGGCATAGAGGCAGACCACGCGCCGCATCAGTCCTTCCGTGCTCCAGGCCTGCGCATCCTGCGGACCGGCCGCGGACAACGCCGCGCGTTCGGCAGGTGAACGCAGAAGCTGCGCGACATGCCCGGCGAAGGCATCGACGTCCTCGACGCTGATGCGTGCGCTGCGCGCCTCGCGCAGGACGGTCGCGGTTCCCATCACCGCGGTGGAGACGATCGGCACGCCCAGCGCCATCGCCTCGATCAATACCAGGCCCTGGGTCTCGGTCGGCGAGGCGAACACGAAGGCGTCGCCGGCGCGATAGCAGTCAAGCAGGGTCGTGCGGCGGTCGAGGTTACCGAAGAAGCGCACGCTGTCCTGCAGACCCAGCGTGGCGGTCTGCTTCTTCAGGCGTTCCGCGTCCGGCCCCTCGCCGGCGACGATGAACAGCAGCGACGGGAACTCCGCGACGAGCTTGCGCACGACCTCCAGCAGGAAACCGATGTTCTTCTCCATCGCCAGGCGGCTGACCGTGACGAGGGTCGGTCGATCGGCGGCGATGCCGTGCTGCTCGCGGAAACGCTCGCCCGAACCACCGCGGAATTCGTCCAGGTCGATGCCCGTAGGCAGCACGGTGCGCGGCGTGGTGATGCCGTAGCCATCGAGCACCCCGGCCATCTGCTGCGAAGGCACGATCAGGTGGTCGACGTCCTGGCAGAGCTTGTGCGAGGCGCGCCGTGCGAACAACCGCAGCCACGAGCGCGGCGCCCATGGCAGGTAGTTGGCGATGTATTCCTCGAAGTACGTGTGGTACGTCTCGACCGTCGGCCGCCCGGTGAGCTTCGCCAGCCGCAGTCCGAGCTGGTGCGCGCGGAACGGCGTATGGATGTGGATCACGTCCCAGTGCCTGCGTGCGAGCTGCGGCAGCGTTGCAGCCAGCGCGGACTTGCGGATCAGGCAATCCTCGGGATCGAAGAAGATCCTGCGCGCCGGCAGCCGGATCAGCTCGTAGAGTCCTTCGCCGTCGTGGCCTTCCTGCCCGCTGCCCTGGCCGTAGTCAGGCGCAACGATGGTGACGCGATGACCCAGCCGCGCCAGCGATCCGGCAAAGGTGCGGATCGACGTCGAGACGCCATTGATCCGAGGGAAATAGACGTCCGACAACATGAGCAGGTCCATGGCGCCCATGTTATGACGGTTGCGTTACCGGATTGCTACGAAGCCGCGGGAAACAGCGCCCGTTTCCCGCTCGCAAAGGCGAGGACGATTGCCGGTGCAGGTCGGACGCACGGCGCGATGCCCGTTGCAACTCGTCCGGATACGCTTGCTAGACTGCCCGACCTCGCCTCGAGGCCACACCATGCAAGCCGAAGCGGACTCCGCCCTCCAGACGATCGCCTGCGACGACCTGGATGCGGCGATCGCCCTGCAGGAACGCGAACACGGCTACCGGCTCGACATGGTCATGCCAGCCGATGCGCCGCGCATTGCGCTTCTTTCGCGTGGCGGCGACCAGCTGCGACTGCAACGACGCGACACCTCGAGCCGTGCCGGCGCTTCCACGAACGAACCCCGCGCGTTCACGATCACGCACGCACGCGACGACATGGCATGGTCGATCGGCCGTGCCGGCATGCAATACCGCGACCTGATTCCCGGGCGGCTTGGTGGCCGTGCGATCGCCTCGCACATCCGCATCCCGGAAGGCGGCGACGTGCCCGATCGCGTGCACTACCACGACGTGCACTTCCAGATGATCTTCTGCCGCAAGGGCTGGGTGCGCGTGGTATACGAGGATCAGGGGCCGCCGCTGACGATGCGCGCGGGCGACTGCGTGCTGCAGCCACCGACGATCCGGCATCGCGTTCTGGAGGCGTCGCCGGGGCTGGAAGTCGTCGAGCTCGCCTGCCCCGCCGAGCATCCGACCTGGATCGACCACGAACTCGCCCTGCCCACGGCACGAAACGATCCGGCACGAAGCTTCGCGGGGCAACGCTTCCTGCACCATGTCGCGAATGAAGCGGCATGGCTGGACTCCGACGCCAGTGGTGTCCACCTTAGCGACCTTGGCATCGCCGAAGCCACGTCCGGGCTGGCCGGCGCGCGCGTGCTGCGCCTCATGGCCGGCACGGAGCTGTCGCTCGCATCGCCGACGTTCGACGCGGCACAACGCGGTGCGCTATTCCTGTATGTGCTCGATGGTTCAGCGATCCTGCACGACGATGCGTCCGGACATCACGCGATGGATCGCGACAGCGCCTGCACGATCCTCAACGGCGCCCCCGTATCGATTCGCGCCGCCAACCACTGCGAATTGCTGGCGGTCGCGCTACCGGCGTGAGCCATCACGCACCGCAGGCTCAAGGTTCGCGATGGAGCGTCACCTTGAACATCGTCGACCAGCCTTTCGGCGTCTGCGCCTCGCTCCAGGCCTCGTAGGCATCATCGCCCAGCAGCGTCCAGCGCACGCGATACGTCATTGTCTCGCCGTCGGCGACGTACTGCGTCGGCGGAAAGACCAGCGCGCGGTCCGCGCTCTCCATCGTGCCGCGGCTGATGCCGCCCTGGTTCTCGAAATACAGGAACTGCACCTGCTTCGCGGCCGAGTCCCAGTAGTAGGTCGTCTCGCCGACGTAGTCGGGCCGTCCCGGCGCGCGCACCGTGTGGGTATCGCGCAGCGCCTTGCCGTCGTAGAGCCAGGTGAAGCAGTGCTCGTCGGTCTGCTTGCCGTCGGCAAACATGCCTTTCCAGCAATGGCCGGCGAGGAAGGCCATCGGCTTGAGCGCGTCGATCGGCGTGGCCGTCGCGATCGAAGGAACGACTACGAGCATTCCGAGCAGCCAGTTGCGCATGGTGCACCTCGATGATGGGTTGACGGGCGGTCCCGATGACCGCCTCAGGTTTTTCTCTTTCCGGCTGCCTTCGCTGGTTTGCGTGTTTTACCGGCGGCCTTGCGTGGTCGCCGTTCCCGCGCTCGGCTTTCCGCCTCCTCCGACAGGCAGTCGAAGTACCTGCGAAGCTGCTTCACCGCGCTGTCGAAATAGGCAACGTCGCGATGCGTGCGTGCCTGCATCACCCCGCCTTCCATCGTCGTCAGCACGAATTCGGCGAGTTCGCGGCGATGCAGGTTCTTCGGCAAACGAGACCCCACGGCCACGAGACAACGTTCGATCGCGTCGACCCAGGCATGGAAGTTGTCGGCCATGGCCCGGCGCACCGGTGGATCGGGCTCGTGGATCTCCAGTGCGAGCGAGCCGATCGGACAGCCGTATACGCAGTCGGTCTGCACGATGCTTGCCCGATAACGCGCCAGCAGGGAGAAGATGCGCTCGATCGGATCGTGGATGCCTTTCCATGCCGGTTCGAGCAGCATAGGTCCGATGCCCTGCCGGTAGGCTTCCAGCACCGCGAGCAGCAGTTCCTGCTTGCCCGGAAAGAAGTGATAGAGGCTGCCGCTGTTGACCTGCGCCGCCTGCAGGACGTCGGCGACGCTGGTCGAGCCATAGCCCTTCTCCCAGAACAGGCGCATGGCAGCCAGCAGGAGGCGGTCGCGGGTGGAGGCGGGTTCGGCCATGGCTTGATTGATCGTTCAACCAAGCATGGGACGAAGCCGAGCCGGCTGTCAAGTTGCGCCACTTCGGAACGCAGCCCGGCAGGATTTCAACCGGCGACGAGAGGCCAGCGACCGAGGATGCGGTATTCGCTGCGACCCAGCAGGCTGTGCACGAGAACCATCTCGCCCACCGCCCAGACGATCGGTTCGACCGCGATGGGCGACGCCGGCAAGCGATCGCCATACAGCAAGGTCAGGTGCGGCGTGTACGAGCGGCCCAGCCAGCGTGCGAAAACCGTGGCCACCAGCACGTCGCGCGATGCCCTCCAGAGTTCATGTGCGCCGGGCGAACCGTCGCGACCACGCAACACGATGGGATGCTTGCGACCTCCGCGAAACCCCGATACCTCGTCCATCGTGAAGTCGAACGTCGGCGCCCTTATGCGAGCGATCGCAGCCATCGCGGCATCGACCAGCGCGTCATCAAGACCTGCGTGATCGCCGAGATGATGAACGGTCACATGGAAGCGCGATGCGCGCGACGACGGCCGGGAACCACCGAATTCGACGGCCATGTGCCGGGCGACTTCCTCGATGCGCGTCGACGCCGCCTGGTCGGGAAACAGACCCAGGAACAGGCGATCCGTGGGCATGGGCTCGGCCATTCCCGGCAGGGACGCCTGCTGGACTCTCGTCGGGAAGTCGCTGGTTGCCATGGCACCGCGATGATGAGGCTGTCCGCGCGGGCGCTCAATGCCCGCCGTGCTTGGCGTAGGTCGCGATCAGTTGCGCCTGTGCGAGCACGTGCCCCTGCATTGCCCGTTCCAGCGCCGCTCGATCCGGCGCATGCAGGTCGCCGAGCACGACGTCGAGCGCGAACAGCTTGTGGATGTAGCGATGGCGGCCGATCGGCGGGCAGGCGCCGCCGTAGCCGCTGCGATCCCAGTCGTTGCGACCTTCGCGCGTTCCGGTCGGCAACGCGCCCCGGCCCGCGCCTTCGGGCAGGCCGTTCGTTGCCGCAGGCAGGTCATAGACGATCCAGTGCGTCCACGTGCGCATCGGCGCTGCAGGATCGGGCGCATCGGGATCGACGACGACCAGCGCCAGGCTCTTCGCCTTTGCCGGCACGCCGCTCCACGACAACGGCGGCGAAACGCCGGCGCCTTCGCAGGTGTATTTCGCAGGCAGTTCACCGCCCGGCGCGAACGCGGCCGATACGAGCGCCATCGATGTGCCGCGCTCCGGCGGCGCGCCGGCGTGCGCCGACAGGCCGATGCAAACGATTCCCGCCAGCCGCAACGATGTCGCATGCCCACGCATCGCCCGCTCCATTCCGGTGGAACGGCATGACTCTACGCCTGGCCGCTCAGGCATTCCACGGACCCGCGGCGAAGTCGCGGAACGCAGCCAGCACGCGTTCCGGCGCCTCGATCTGCGGGTAATGGCCGATACCGTCGAGTTCGATCACCACCTTGCCCGGCAGCTCCTTGCGCCAGCAACTCACGATGTCCACGCCCGATACCGGATCGGCAATGCCATCGATCAGGCACAGCGGAATGTTCGCACTGCGCAACGCACCCACCCAGCGCTCGCGGTTCGCCTTGCGCTCGGGGATGTAACGCAGCAACTTCGGGATCACGCGCTTGCCGCCGGCACGCATCAGCAGGTTCCAGTGCTCGCGCAGTTCGGCCTCGTCCGGCGGCAGCGCGCAGATGCGCCGCATGCTGGACGCGAATCGTCGATGGCTCGACAGCCGCGCGATCAGCGGGCCGAGCGGACCGAGCAGCAGCTTCTGGATCGCCAGCGCGTGGTGCGCTTCCGGGAACAATCCGCCGTTGAGGAACGCGACCGCGCGGATGCGGAACGGCAACCGGCCTTCGATCTGCCGCGCCAGCAGCTCCTGGGCCACGGTGTCGCCGTAGTCGTGCGCGAGCACGATCGCTTCGTCGATGCCGACATGGCGCGCCAGCGCCTCCCACTGGTCGGCCGATGCAGCGATCGAATACGCAAAATCGACCGGCTTGTCGGAGCGCCCGAAGCCGAGCATGTCGATCGCGTGCAGCCGATGGTCGCATGCAAGGGCCGGCCAGAGCCGCATCCAGTCCAGGCCCGAGGTCGGGAAGCCGTGGATCAGCAACAGATGTCCACCCTGCCCGCCGCTGCGCAGGAACAGGCGATGCCCGCGGAAATCGAGGAGCGTGCGGTCGGCGATTGCATCATCGCCGGGCAAACGGATGGAATCCTGCATCGACATCGGCCGTGTGTATCACATCCCTACAAGAAGCGATCGCTCGCCGCCCGCGATCGCGTGTTTCGACAGGACGCCCCGGCTGGGCGAGAATCCCCACCTCCGCAACCCTGGGGAAAACGCATGCCCGCCATCCGCCAGCGCATCACGCCTTTCCTCTGGTTCGACGACCAGGCCGAGCAGGCCGCCACGTTCTACTGTGCGATCTTCCCGGACTCGCGCATCGATCTCGTCGCGCGCTACACGAAGGAAGCCGCGCAGGCCACCGGCCGCGAGGCAGGCTCGGCGATGACCGTCGAATTCGTGCTCGACGGCCAGCATTTCACCGCCCTCAACGGCGGGCCGCACTTCCAGTTCAACGAGGCGGTGTCGCTGGTCGTGCACTGCGCTTCGCAGGAGGAAGTCGACCACTACTGGAACGGGCTCGGCGAAGGCGCCGATCCGGGCGCCCAGCAATGCGGCTGGCTCAAGGACCGCTTCGGCCTGACCTGGCAGGTCGTGCCCGATGAACTGATCGCCCTGCTCAACGACCCCGACCCGGAGCGTGGCCGGCGCACGATGATCGAGATGATGAAGATGAAGAAGATCGACATCGCCTCGCTGCGCCGCGCGGCCGACGGGACTGACTGAAGCCGTAACGGATTCCGCGCACGCTCAGCGCAACTGGCTGTCCTTGCTGCCGCGACGATTGATGGCGCCGGCCGCGCCCTGCTCGCGGTCGCTCGCCTCCTGGCAGGCCACGCACAGGCGCACGCCGGGCATGGCCTTGCGGCGTGCTTCCGGGATGGGCTCGTCGCAATCCTCGCAGCGCAGGCGGCTCGCGCCTTTCGGCAGGCGGCTGCGCGCACGGGCGATCGCGTCCTTCACGGTCGCGTCGATCTGCTCCTGCACGGCGCCGTCGCCGGCCCAGCCGGTGGCCATGGCGTCTCCCATCACGATGGAAAAGGGGGTGTCCAGCATATCCCCGCCCCGCATCCGGCGCATCTTCCGTCGATGCGGGGCGGCAAGCGCCGTCGCCCGCGACACGAAGGGCCCTGCACGCGGACCGGCGCGTTTCGTGAAGAGAGTTTCAACGACCGCCAATCCCGGCTTTCCCACGCATCGTCGATCGGGTATTTCTATGCCACCACCCGAAACCTCCAGGAACCACCCATGACCCCGCTTGCCACCGCAACGCCCCGCTCGATGAAACGCACCCTGCTCGCTTGCGCAGCGGGCGCCTTGCTGGCCGCATCGGCCTTCACCCTGGCGCCGCAGGCGCAGGCGTCCACCATCATCTCGGTGCGGATCGCGCCGCCGCTGCTGCCGGTGTACGAGCAACCCGAGATGCCCGGCCCGGGCTACATGTGGACACCAGGCTACTGGGCCTGGGATGAGGACATCAACGACTACTACTGGGTGCCCGGCACCTGGGTGCTCGCGCCCTACTCCGGCGCGTTGTGGACCCCCGGCTACTGGGGCTGGAACGATGGCGCCTACATCTTCCATTCCGGTTACTGGGGCCCGCACGTGGGCTACTACGGCGGCATCAACTACGGCTATGGCTATATCGGCGTGGGCTATGTCGGCGGCTACTGGCGTCACGACGGGTTCTACTACAACAGCGCCTACAACCATGTCCGCGGCGGCGGAAGGATCCACGTCTACGAACGGCGGGAAGCGGGCGACGACGCCGTGAACCACTTCAGCTTCAACGGCCCGGGCGGCGTCGACCACCATGCATCGGCCGAAGAGCTGCGCTACGAGCACGAGCGCCATACCGGGCCCTCCGCCGTGCAGCGCGAGCACATGGACAAGGCGCGGCACGACGAATCGCTGCGGTCCGGGGTCAACCACGGCCACCCGGCGGTGACCGCGAGCGCGCACCCGGGCGACTTCGATCATGGACACCATGACAACGACCACGCGAAGGACAAGGACTCCCACGAACACGAAGGGGACAAGGCTTCGCACGGGCATGACGGGCACGACGACAGCTCGCCGCATTCATCGTCCGATGCCGGTTCCCCCGCGATGGGATCGACGACGTCCGACCACCACCATCATTCGGGCCACTCGCATGCATCCGACCATGGCCAGCCGATGATGCAGGCCCATGGCGGGATGATGCCGCAGCGAGGTTCGCAGCACGGCGGTCCCGGCCAGCCCATGGGCGCACCCCATCAACCCGCGCCGCCGAAGCACGCCGAATCGCATCCATCGGACGATCACAAGCACGACCACAAGCACTGAGCCGTTCCGGGATCCGCCCACGAGGCCGTCGCCCGCGCGACGGCCTCTTCTTTCGTGGCGATCCTGTCGTGGCGATCCTGTCGTGGCGATCCTGCAAACGGTCGCGGCTAGAGGAACCGCTCGCGCCGCAATTCCTCTTCGTACAGGTGGCGCGCCGGCTTGAGCAGGTCGCTGCGGCTGACGATGCCGATCAGGCGCTGCGATCCGGGCGCGTCGACCACCGCCAGCCGTTCCAGCCCGAACGCGGCAAGCCGCGACGCAACCGCGCGGCAGGTTTCCGTCGGCAACGCGTAGTTCGCGGGCTCCTGCGCCAGCAACTCGGCGACCGGCCGCCCCACGTTCTCCGGCACACACGCCTGCAGGCGCGCGCGATCGACCACGCCCAGCAAGCGGTCCGCGACGACGACCGGATAGGCGCGCTGCATCTGCTCGGCTCCGAAGTACTGGCGCAACGCTTCGCGGACCGCCATCCCGCCCGGAATCGTGACGGCCTCGCGCGTCATCACCTCGGCGATGAAATGCCGCTCGAGCGGGTCCACGCCGTATTCGCGATACACGTGGTGGCCGCGGCGGGCGATTTTCTCGGTGAGGATCGAGCGCGGCATGATGACGACCGTCAGCCCGTAGGCGACGGCGCTGCCGAGCAGCACCGGCAGGATCGCGTTCGCGTCGTGGGTCAGCCCGAACGCGAACACCACCGCGGTCAGTGGTGCGCGCATCGTCCCGCCCAGGGTCGCGGCCATGCACACCAGCGCCCACAGCCGCGGATCGCCGCCCGGCAGCCAGTGGCCGAGCGCACAGCCGAGACCCGCACCGATCATCAGCAGCGGCGCGAGCACGCCACCGGAAGTCCCCGAGCCGAGCGCCACGACCCAGATGATCGCCTTCACCGCGAGCAGCGCCAGCACCGCCGACAGGATCATGTGCTGGTTGAGCAGGTCGCCGATCACGTCGTAGCCCACGCCCAGCGCGCGCGGTTCGAAATATCCGCCGATACCGACGATCAGTCCGCCGAGCGCCGGCCACCACATCCAGTGGATCGGCAGTTTCGCGAACGCGTCCTCGACGAAATAGAGGGTGTTCGTCATCGCCGCCGACAACAATCCCGCCGCGAGACCGGCGACGATCGACGAGACGATCGCCCACGACGACGTGCTCGCGACGTCGAGCGGAAACAGCGGACCCCCCTCGGCCCACAGCGGCCGCAGGAAACCGGCAACCGCGCAGGCCAGCGCCACCGGCAGCAGGCTCCGCGGGCGCAGTTCGAACAGCAGCAGCTCGACCGCGAGCAACACGGCCGCCACCGGCGTTCCGAACACCGCAGTCATGCCCGCGCAGGCACCCGCCACCAGCAGCGCCTTGCGTTCGACCGAGGTGAGGTGGAAGGCCTGCGCCAGCAGCGATGCGGCCGCGCCGCCGGTCATGATGATCGGGCCTTCCGCACCGAACGGGCCGCCGCTGCCGATCACGATGCCGGACGACAGCGGCTTGAGCACCGCGACCTTCGCCGACATGCGGCTCTTGCCGAACAGGATCGCCTCCAGCGCCTCGGGGATGCCGTGGCCGCGGATCTTCTCGCTGCCATAGCGCGCCATCAGGCCGACGATCAGGCCACCGACCGCGGGCACGAGGATCGCCCATGCGCCCAGGTGGTGCTCGGCCGGGGAATGGAAGGTCGTGGACGCGGTCTGGAAATAGAAGACGTTGGTGAAGAAGCGGATCATCGCCAGCAGGACCCAGGCGCCGAGGGTGCTGATTCCGCCGATCGCCAGCGCGAACACCGAGAGCAGCAGCAGCCGGTCGTTGCCCGAGAAATCGCCCTTGTGCGCCGTGTGTTCCTTCGTTCCTTCCATCGCCGGTTCCATTCTCCGAATGTGTCGTCGCGGCCAGCCCGCGACGTCCAGACCGCAAGTCTGGGCGCAGCGCATATCGCGCGCAAGGATCGACGACGACGCCGTCGCGCCGGCATCCGGTATGATGATCACGGGGATGTCTGTACCTGCCGCCGATGCGGGCCGCGCGAGCCGACCGCCGACCACGACCACCGGAAGCGCCATGAACCTGCGCCTGAAATTCAACCTCGTGCTCGCGAGCGTTTTCGTGCTTGGCGTGATCGGCGCGGCCGTCTACTACAACCGCTACCTCGAGCAGAACGCGGTCAAGGAAGTCGAGTACAACTCGCAGGTCCTGATGGAGACCGCGCTGGCGGTGCGCGGCTACACGACCGACAACATCAAGCCGCACCTCGATCCGCTCAACGCCCAGACCTTCCTGCCCGAGACCGTGCCCGCCTTCGCGGCGACCGAGGTCGTGCATCGCCTCCAGGATCGCTACGTCGGCTACGACTACAAGGAAGCGGTGCTCAACCCGACCAACCCGCGCGACCAGGCCAGCGACTGGGAAACGCAGGTCATCAACCGCTTCCGCGACGGCAGCGCCGGCAAGGAAGTCAGCGGATTCCACGGCGAAGGCGTGGCGCGCACGATGTACGTCGCGCGCCCGATCAGGATCGTCAAGCCCTCCTGCCTCGGCTGCCACACCACGCCCGGGATGGCGCCGGCCTCGATGGTCAGGATCTACGGCCCGAAGAACGGCTTCGGCTGGAAGCTCAACGACATCGTCGGCATGCAGATCGTGCAGGTGCCGGTGTTCTATCCGCTGGAGAAGGCGCGCGAGACCTTCGCGAGCTTCATGCTCTCGCTGCTGGCGATCTTCGCGGTGATGTTCGTGGCGATGAACTTCGCGCTCACCGGCCTGGTGATCGACCCGATGACGCGGATGAACCGCAGGCTGGAAGACCTGGCGACCAAGGACTTCCTCACCGACCTGGTCAACCGCCGGCGTTTCTTCGAGCAGCTCGAGGCGGCGATGTCCGAGGCGAGGATCCGGAACCTCGGCCTGTCGGTGATCATCCTCGACCTCGACTTCTTCAAGCGCATCAACGACACCTTCGGCCACGACAGCGGCGACATGGTGCTCAAGAACGCCGCGTTGCGCGTGCGCGAGCTGCTGCGCGGATCGGACAGTGCGGCACGCTTCGGCGGCGAGGAATTCGTGATCATGCTGCGCGAGACCCGGATCGATGCCGCCTATGCGATGGCCGAAGCGGTGCGCGCGAAGATCGCCGGCTCGCCGTTCGGCGACGTCGGCTCGGTCAGCGCCAGCTTCGGCGTTGCCGAATGGGACCACCGGGAAGACGGCCACGCGATGATCTCGCGCGCCGACAAGGCGCTGTATGTCGCCAAGGAAACCGGCCGCAACAAGGTCGTGCGTGCCGAGGGCGGCCCGGGCTGACCGCGTCGGAACGGGCACGAGGCTCGTTCAGCATCCGGATGCCTGCCGTACAGGGCCGGCGAATCCCCATGGTATAAATTGCGGCCATCGTGGCGCGATGCCGCGATGCATCCTCAATCCAGGAGCTACCGATGAAAGCACGTTTCCTGCTTGCTGCCAGCCTGACCCTCGCCTTCGCCGTCCCCGCCGCCTTCGCCCAGGACGCCGCTTCCCCGGCTTCCGCCGCTTCCGATGCGGCCCCCGCCGCCGCCGCTTCCGGCGCCGCCGCCAAGCCCGCCAAGAAGCACCATGCCATGCACCACCATGCGCACGTCGCCGGCGATCCGGCCAAGATCGACCACAGCGCCGACAACATGGTCGTCACCCCGCCGGACAGCAAGGTCACCCTGCCTGCCGGCCAGTAAGATCTGAAGCGGGTCCGTCATCCGTTGCCCAGGCGCGGATGACGGCCACGCCCAGCCCGCCGGCCCCACGCTGCCTTCGCGCGGCGCCTCGCCGGATCGGCTCGCCGATCCCTCACTCGAAGTCGTAGTCCAGCCTCGGGCCGATCGCGGCCACGCCCGGCCCGCGCAGGTAGTCGACGCCCAGATCACGGAACATGGGCAGGTCAGAGGCCCGGTCGACTTCGTCGACGATGACCGCGCGGCCCTGATCGCGCCAAAACGCCAGCGCCTTGCCCAGGTCGTCGGCCGCGACACGCTCGACCACGTCCGCCTGCAGCATCAACAGATCCAGCGGCAACCGCGACCACGTCCGGAGCTGCTCCAGCCCTCCACGGCGGTCGTGCACGCACAGGCCCACGCCGAGCGTGGCAAGCTCCAGCAGGCGTTCCACGCGTCCTTCGGCGAGCAGCCACTCACCGCCTTCCAATTCGAGCACCAGGCCGCTCGCCAGAGGTAGCCGGCGTCGCAGTTCGGCTTGCAGCCAGCGCCACGGCGTTCCCTCGAGCGTGTCGGGCTCGACCGGCACCATCAGCCGCGTGTTCCGACCGCGCGATCGCTCCTGTTCCAGCGCCTCGAAGGCCCTGAACAGGCCGATGCGGTCGATCACCACCATCGCGCCTGCGTCGCGCGCCAGCCGCAGGTACTCGCGGCGGTAGACGCCGCCGAGCGGGTCGCGGAAGTCGCGCAGTTTCGTGTGCATGGTGTACAGGTTCGCGGCGCCGGCCTTGAGCGGCAGCACGGGCTGGAATTCGGCCAGCACGTTGTTGCCGGTCTTGGCCTCCTCGACCCATTCGCGGATGATCAACACGCGCTCTGCCGGAATCGGCTCATAGGCGCGCGTCAGCAAGCCGTCATGGCGATTGCCGCCGTGGCGCACCGCGATCGCCTGCGCCGCATGCGCGACCGCGAACCAGCGGTCGGCCCCCGCGTATCCGCGCGGCGGCAGTGCGACGCCGATCGAAACGGTCAGCCCGCACGACTCCCCGGCGATCTCGAACGGCTCGCGCGCCACCCGCGCGCAGATCCGCCGCGCGAGTTCGTGCACGCGCTCGGCATGCTCGCGGCGCACGAGCACGCCGAAGCCGAACTCCAGCCAGATCGTGTACGCATCATCCCCGTGCAATTCGCCGGCAAAGCGCTCGGCGAGCGCTTCCTCGAGGTCGAAGATGGCCGTGCGGTCGAGGCGGGAGGCGAACTCGGCGAAGCGGTCGACGCGGATGGCCAGCAGCGCGCAGCAACCGCTCTCGTCGGGCGCGCGCATGACCGCGGCGAGGTGCGCGAGGAAGTCGGCCCTGCGCATCATGCCGCCGGTCACCTCGGCGGCATCGGAAGCATCGTGCGACGTGCCGAGCGCCGAAACCGCGAACTGCAGCTCGTCGGCCAGCGTGGAAGCCGATGTCATGTCGCCGCTGCCGGGCCACGGCACGGCGAACAGCGTCATCTCCGGCGAGCCGTCAAGCGCTGCGCCGACCTCGGATGCATTGTCGCAGGCGACGACCTTCCAGCCCGCCGCCGCCCACGCCGTATGCCAGTCGTCGGGTGGCAAGGCATTGATCGGGAACAGCAGCAAGGCCGTGGGCGTCGCGGTCGCGTCCGGTCGTCGCGCCGTCGGCTCGCCATCGGTTTCCTCATGGATCGCGTCGTCCGCCATGCACTCCCTCGCGTCGTTACCGCGAAGACTAGCGGAAATGGCCGCCATTGTTGTCGCCGGAATCGCCGGCCGGCCCCTGCGCATCCGGCGAGCGCGCGTCCAGCCGCTCCACGATCGCCAGCAACTGGTCGAGTCTGGCCTGCAAGGCCGCCTCCTGCTTGCCGTTCTTGTACGCCATCATGATCAGCTTGACCGAGATCAGGAACACGCCCGCCTCGAGCAGCATGTCGTGGGTGAATCCCTTCTCGATCAGGGCAACCAGGAACAACCCCAGGGTGATCAGGATCACCAGCAGCGACCCCGTGTCGAAATGCTCGCGAATCCCGCGCATGCCCTTCTCCAGATCGTTCCAGCGAATCGCAGCAGAGCTTACATCTGCCGGTAGCGACGCGCAGGTCGCGCATCACAGTCCTTGACTCTTCGCCCGGCGCGGAAAGCGCAACGCCTTCGACGCATGCCTCGGCGACTGTCGCAAGACTGCATAGCTTCTGTAGCAGGCGTGCCAACGCGCCGTCATCCGCGCACACCAGAATCCTGATCGCTCGCGCATGCGGTACGCGCGCCGGGCGACCACCGGAAGCCACGCTTCGGCTGTCTTCATCGCATCCCCCAGGAGATCGAATCATGAGCAAGCCGTCGAGCCGCATGCGGCTCAATCCGTTCGTCATCGCGCTGCTCGCCGCCGGCATCGCCGGCGCCACGGCCAACGCGCAACCCGGCTCCGCGCCCGACAGGGACGCCGGTTTTCGCAGGAACCTGCCTTCCGCGGCGCACAGGAAGCCGACCGGCGTTCCCGGCGGCCAGGTCCTGTCGCAGAACCATGTCGACGTCGACCGCAGCAACATCACGCTCACGCCGATCAAGCACGTGATCCTGATCATCGGCGAGAACCGCACCTTCGACCATGTCTTCGCGACCTACACCCCGCCGGCCGGACAACACGTCCACAACCTGCTGTCGGAGGGCATCGTCAACGCCGACGGCACGCCCGGCCCGAACGTCGGCCGCGCGCGCCAATGGCAGGCATCGGCGACCGGAGCGTTCACGGTTGCGCCAGTCCATACCGTGCCCTACGCACACCTTCCCCCGATCAACACCGGCGGCGCGCCGACCAATCCCTACCTTCCCTCGGTCGCCGTCGCGCAGGCGATCGAGCCGGCGCTGCCGGCGAGCGCCTACCAGGAACTCGTCGAAGGCGGCACCGGCCTGCCCAATGGCGTCGTCGATACGCGCTTCCCGACCAGCCTGGCGAACGCGCCGGTCGACATGCATGCATCGATCAGCCAGGACGCGTACGCCAACAGCCCGGTGCACCGCTTCTTCCAGATGTGGCAGCAGCTCGACTGCAGCGTGCAATACGCGACCGCGGCCAACCCGGCCGGTTGCCGCAACGACCTGTTCCCCTGGGTCGAGACCACGGTCGGCGCCGGCAGCAACGGCGCGGCGCTGCCGTCCGGCTTCAGCGACCAGACGACCGGCGAAGGCTCGACCGCCATGGAGTTCCTGAACATGGCACAGGGCGACGCGCCCTACTTCCAGCAACTGGCCAGCAGCTATTCCCTGTCCGACAACATGCACCAGTCGGTGATGGGCGGAACCGGCGCCAACCACCTGATGATCGGCTTCGGCGGCCCGGTGTACTACGCCGACGCGAGCGGCAATCCCGCCACCCCGCCTGCCAACCAGGTCGAGAACCCGAACGCACAGTTCGGCACCAACAACTGGTACGTGCAGGACGGTTACGGCGGCGGCTCCTACGTCAACTGCGCGAACGGCAACCAGCCCGGCGTCGCGGCGGTCAACCGTTACCTGCGCAGCCTGCCGTACCAGAGCTTCCGCGGCAGCGATTGCCGGCCCGGCGCGTACTACCTCGTGAACAACTACAACCCCGGCTACCTCGGCGACGGCACGCCCGCCCCGCTCGGCTCCGACCAGTTCACGATTCCGCCGACCACGCAGAACAACCTCGCCCTGCTGCTGAACCGCAATCACGTGAGCTGGAAGTACTACGGCGAAGGCTGGGACGGCGGCAAGGAGGACGGCGAGGCCGGCACCTATTGCAACATCTGCAATCCATTCCTGTATTCCACCCAGATCATGTCCGACCCGGCGCAGCGCGCGAACCTGCAGGACATCAACGACCTGTACGCCGACCTGCAAAACAACACCCTGCCGGCCGTCTCGATCGTCAAGCCCGACGGCATCATCGATGGCCACCCGGCTTCGTCCAAGCTCGAACTCTTCGAAGGCTATGTGCAGAAGATCGTCGAGATGGCCAAGGCCAACCCGGGCGTCTGGTCGGACACCGCGATCGTGGTGACCTTCGACGAAGGCGGCGGCTACTGGGATTCGGGCTACGTCCAGCCGGTCGACTTCTTCGGCGATGGCACCCGTATCCCGATGGTGGTGATCTCGAACTACTCGAAGGGCGGCCGCGTGGTCCACACCTACTACGATCACGTGTCGTTCGACAAATTCGTGGAAGCCAACTGGGGCCTGGGCCAGACCATTTCCCCGCGCAGCCGCGACAACCTGCCCAACCCGATCCCGACGCCTGGCTATCCCTACGTGCCGTCGAACCAGCCGGCGATCGGCAACCTGATGGACATGTTCAATTTCGGCAAGTTGCCGGGTACGACGGACTGAGCTCGACGCTGAAGACCTGAGGCGGCTTCAGCGGCATTTCCGGCGCGAAGGACTGAGCATCGCAACACGCCCCTGCCTGCACGTGCAGGCGGGGGTTTTCACTTCAGCCTCCTCTGCCCGCGCAGGCGCACATCTGCATCGGCCACCTGTCACGACCGCTTCACAACGCCGCGGCATCGTGGGCAGCCTTGGCGTCGAAGCGCGCCGGCACCAGCGAGAATCCCTTCCGATGTCCGATCCGAATCTGCGCACCGCGCTGCAAGCGCTGCTCATGGGCACCTGCGCCGCTGCCTGCGCGTATGGCCCGATCGCCAGGGCCGAAGGCGACGGCGACCTGGCGATGCCGGGGCTGTGGAAACACGATGTCAGCGTCGTCAGCCATGGCCACCCGGGCAAGCCGAAGGCGCGCTGGCACTGCCTCCTCGACGACGACGATCCCTTCAAGGATTTTGCCGGACACCTCACCGTACCCGGTGCGAAGTGCACGCCGGGCGACGAACAGCGCAGTGCGAGCGGCTACACCTGGACGCTCACCTGCAGCGGGCACCGGACGCTGGCCGGCCACATCGATTTCGACTCGAACGAGCACTACGTCGGCGGCATCGTGTCGGCCGACCATCGCGAACTCGTGCACGTCGAGGGCCGGCACCGCGCCGCGTGCACGGATCCGAGCGACTGACCGGAGCGGTCCGCCTCACACTTCCGCTTCGCCCTCGAGATAGAACACGCAGGCGCCTTCCAGTTCGACGCGCTCTCCGCGCAGGCGGCAGAGGATCTCGCCACCGCGCGCGGACGCCTGGTACGCACGCAGCTCGGCCTTGCCGAGCCGATCGGCCCAGTACGGCGCCAGCATGCAGTGTGCGCCGCCGGTCACCGGATCCTCGGGAACGCCCTTGGCCGGCGCGAAGTAACGGCTGACGATGTCGTGCGTGCCACCCGCATCGCCGCGCGCGGTGACGATCACGCCCGGACGATCCATGCCTGCGATCGCAGCGAAGTCGGGCGCAAGCGAGCGCACGGCGCGCTCGTCCTCCAGCACGGCCATGTAGTTGAACGCATTCGCGTGGACCGCAACCGGCGTCGCGCCCAGCGCATCGGCGAACCCAGGGGGAAACGTCACGCGTTGCGATGGTCGCTCCGGGAAATCCATCGTGTAGCGATCGCGCAAGCGCTTCACCGGCAGCGGACCGCTGGCGCTATGGAAGACCACAGCCTCGCGCCCCGGTTCCAGCCGCTCCATCACCACCGCCGCGCTGGCGAGCGTGGCGTGGCCGCACAGCGGCACCTCGACGCGCGGCGTGAACCAGCGCAGCCGGTAGTCGTTGCCATCGCGCACGAGGAAGGCGGTTTCGGCGAGGTTGTTCTCCGCGGCGAGGGTCTGCATCAGCGCATCGTGGGGAAAGTCCTCCAGCACCATCACCGCGGCGGGATTGCCGGCGAAGCGGCGCGAGGAAAAGGCGTCGAGCTGGTAGATGGGTACGCGCATGCACGATCCTGTCGGGGGAACCGGAACCCGCTTTCGCCATCGCCATCGTCCCGCGCAGGCGAAAAGCCGCACCCGGAACGGCGACCGGAGTCGGGCACATCGCGGTGCGGACAACGGGTACCGTGACCTGCCCGGAAGATGGCGCCCCGCATTCTTGCGTACTATCCGCCTTCGCATCCAGACGCGAGAGGCCGCATGCGCAAGCGCAACCTGCCGGGAACGATCGTCGCCGCTAGCCTGCTGGCCCTGTGCAATGCGCAAGCCGCGGCGACGGACGCGACTGCTCCCGTGGTGGTCCGCGATTTCGACGACCTGGCGCTGTCGCCGGCCGGCGATCGCATCGTCGACGTCGAATCGCTCGATCCGGGCAACCTCGCGGACGAGCCGCATGGCCAGGTCGTGCTGCGCAGCGCGGACGGAAAGGTCGTCGCCAGCTACGATCCCTGCGGCGCGTGCAGGTACAGCGATACCGCCTGGTCGCCGCGCGGGGATGCGTTCGCGTTCATCGCCACTGAGCAGACCGCCGGCAGCGCGACGCTGTACGTGGCGGGCAACGGCAACGCGCGCCAGGTCGCCAGCCTGTCGGGCGTCGCCAACACCGTGCGCTGGTCGCCCGACGGCAGCCGCATCGCCCTGCTCGCCACGATCGGTGCGCACAAGCGCACCGGTGCGATCGAGGCCGGCGCGGCACAGGTCGGGGAGATCGGCGAATCCGAGGACGAGCAGCGGATCGCCGTCGTCGCCGCGAACGGCGGCGCGATCGCGCCGGTCTCGCCAGCCGACACCTACGTCTACGAGTTCGACTGGACGCCCGACGGCAAGGGCTTCGTCGCCACCGCCGCGAAGGGCAACGGCGACAACAACTGGTGGATCGCCAGCCTCGACCACATCGACGCCGCCAGCGGCGCGCTGCGCGTGATCGCCGCACCGAAATTGCAGATGGACCTGCCGCGCGTCTCGCCCGACGGCAGCACGGTCGCCTTCGTCGGCGGCCTGATGAGCGACTGGGGATCGATCGGCGGCGACGTCTACACCGTGCCGCTCGCGGGCGGCACGCCAGTCGACGTCACGACGGGATTCAAGGGCAGCTTCCGCGGCCTTGCCTGGCGCGGCCAGGGCCTGCTCGCCTCGGCCCTGGTCGACGACCACAACGCCGTCGTCTCGATCGACCCGCGCACGCAGGCCGCGCGCACCGCGTGGTCTGCGCCGGTGGGCGCGCATGCGCAGACCTTCGAGGGCTCGGTGGTCTTCAGCGCCGACGGCAAGACCGCCGCGAGCGTGATCGAGGACTGGACGCACGCCCCCGAGATCGCACTCGGTCCGCTCGCGAACCTCACGCCGGTCACGCACGAGAACACCACCCTCGCAGCGAACGTGGCAGCGCGCAGCGTGCACTGGAGCAACGAAGGCTTCCCCGTGCAGGGCTGGCTACTCGGCCCGACCACGGAAGCAACCGGCGGCAAGCACCCGATGATCGTGATCGTGCACGGCGGCCCGAGCTCGCAGGTGACGCCGCACTACATCGCCGCCGGCGGCCAGCACGGCACCAGCTTCGACTTCGCCCAGGACGTGTTCGCCCGCGGTTATTACGTCTTCTATGCCAACCCGCGCGGCAGCTATGGCGAAGGCGAAGCGTTCACGCGCGCCAACATCCGCGACTTCGGACGCGGCGACCTGCGCGACATCCTCACCGGCGTCGACGCGGTCGAGAAGATCGCGCCGGTGGACGACGCGCGCCTGGGCCTGTACGGCCATTCCTACGGCGGCTGGATGACGATGTGGGCGAATACGCAGACGCGGCGCTTCAAGGCCGCCGTCGCCGGCGCCGGCATCGCCAACTGGACCAGCTACTACGGCCAGAACGGCATCGACCAGTGGATGGTCCCGTTCTTCGGCGCCTCCGTGTACGACGACCCGGCGGTCTATCGCGCGGCCTCGCCGATCGAGTTCATCAGGCAGGCGAAGACGCCGACATTGATCTATGTCGGCGAACGCGACGTCGAATGCCCCGCGCCGCAATCGCTCGAGTACTGGCACGGCCTGCGCGCGGTCGGCACGCCGACCCAGCTTTTCATCTATGCCGGCGAAGGCCACCACTTCCGCAAACCAGCGAACCTCGTCGACCTGCGCGCGCGCATCATCGGATGGTTCGATCGCCATCTCGGCCAGCATCCTTGAGGACGTCTTCATGCCGCACGACCACGAACGCCGTCGCCTGCTCGTCGCGGGCGGAACGCTTGCCGGACTCGCCGTGATGCAGCCCCTGCTCGCCATCGCCGGAAACGCGCCGGCCGCGGACGGGAAACCGCGCTGGGCGCCATACCGCGACGCGATCGTGGTCGACTCCTGCGGTTCGCCCGGAAGCGACACGCCCGAGCCGCACCCGCTCGACGCCTCCGAGCTGGCCGACATCCGCGCCTCGGGCGTGAGCGCGATCAATTTCACCGTCGGCGCGGTCGGCAGCTATGCGAACGACTACGACGAGACGGTGCGCAACATCGCCCACTGGGACGCGCAGATCGCCGCGCACCCCGAGGCGCTGGTGAAGATCCTGCGCGCCGCGGATATCGCGAAGGCGAAGCAGGAAGGACGCCTCGGCATCCTCTACGGCTTCCAGGACACGACGATGTACGGCGAAAACCTGGACCGCTTCGGCGAGTTCCACGACTTCGGCGTGCGCATCGTCCAGCTCACCTACAACCGCCGCAACCTGATGGGCGACGGTTGCCTGGAAGCGGACAACGCCGGCCTGAGCAAGCTCGGCCGCGACATGGTCGCGATGATGGACGCGCACGGCACCCTGCTCGACCTGAGCCACTGCGGACAGCGCACCACCCGCGAAGGCATCGCCGCATCGAAACGGCCGGTCGCGATCACCCACGCTGGCTGTCGGGTGGTCGCCGACATGCCGCGCAACAAGGACGACGAAACGTTGCGCCTGCTCGCCGACCGCGGCGGCGTGGTCGGGATCTACGTGATGCCCTACCTGCGCACGTCCGGCCAGGTGATGGCCGAAGACGTCGTCCGCCACATCGAATACGCGATCAAGGTCTGCGGCGAGGACCACGTCGGCATCGGCACCGATGGCAGCATCTCGCCGGTGAAGCTCACGCCCGAATTCAGGAAACAGTTCGCCGACGAGATCGCCGAGCGGCAGCGCCGGGGCATTTCCGCGCCCGGCGAACGCGCCGACTCCTACACCTTCGCACCCGACCTCAACGAGCCGCGTCGTTTCGAACGCATCGCCCAGCTCCTGTCGCAGCGTGGGCACGCCGACGCGCGCATTGCCAAGGTGCTGGGCGGCAATTTCGCGCGATTGTTCGCGCAGACGATCGGCTGAATCGCGAGGACCGCGATCCAGCCGCGATTCATCCTGCCCGTAGCAGCATCGCGCTGGGGAACGTCATCACTGCCATGGAGGCATGTCATGCATCACCGCGCCCTTTTCACCGCCCTCGCCCTCGCGCTCGCCCTGCCGGCGTTCGCCCAGGACAACACCCAGCCGCCGCCAGCCTCGGGCGCATCCATGCCCGACCCCTCGGCTACCAGCGAACAATCCGCCAGCGATTCGACTGCGGCCAACGACTCCTCGAGCGCCGACACGACTTCGACGACGACCACGCCGCATCATCGCCACCATCGTCGCGCACCGCCGCCACCGCAGTCCGCGGACAGCGTCGGCGGCGCCGACAGCACGCCCAGCAATAATCCGGCCTACAACGCCAATACCGCCGGGCTGAGCGGAAACGAACCCAAGGTCGTCGCCTATCAGTATTCGAACCGGCTGAAGCACTATCCAGCCGTCGACCGTGGCCACGTTCCGGGCGACCCGCCGGTCATCAGGCACGACGACGACCAGGCGCCGGTGCCCAATCCGACCACGACAGCGGTCACCGTTCCGCCGTCGACGAAGTAGGCGCGGCGCGCGAATACGCCACCAGCGGGCGGAGGATTGTCGGCTCACCAGTCGCGCCTCCCGCCTGCTGGCCGTCCTTTCGCACCGCAAGCACGGACGGACGGACGGCCGTAGCCAAAACCGGTACGTCCGGCACTACGCGCCGGCCCGGGCGGGTCTATACTCGTTCTGCACTATCCGCAATCCACTGGAGCGGAGGTAGCAGATGTCCGCCTGGGTGCTTACTGCGCTGCTGGCCATCACCACGCCCAGCGCGCCGCCGATCGAAGCGCCGCCCGAGATACCGGCGCAAGTCATGGTGTTGCCATCCGACCTGCGCATGCGCGTGCAGCGCGACGTGGTCTCCGGCGCGCAATCCCAGGAGGCGCGGTTCAACAAGCTGCTGCACCTGGTCTTCGACCAGGACGGCCTGAACCTGCTCTACGACGAGAACGCGAACACGTCCGTCACCCGGGCCTACCAGACCCACACGATGAACTGCCTCACGTTCACGATGCTGTTCATCGCCCTCGCTCGCGAGGCCGGACTCGAGGCCCATCCGCAGGAGATCCGCGACACCCTCGCCTGGCACCTGGACAGCGACATCTTCTACCGCGTCGACCACGTCAACGCCGTCATCCGCGTCGACCACAAGAACTATCTCGTCGACATCCTGCGCAACTCGGTGATGTCCCTGCGCGCGCCGGTCATCGTCTCCGACCAGCGCATGCTCGCGCACTACTACAACAACCTGGCGATGGAAGACTTCGAAGCGGGCAAGGTCGCATCGGCCATCGAGCGGATGGAGACCGCACTCCAGCTCGACCCGGGCTACGCCACCAACTGGAGCAACGCCGGCGTGCTCTACCTGCACAACGGCGACGAGGCGGCAGCGGAGAAGGCCTACGCCAAGGCGCTGGCGATCGATCCGGACAACGTCGCAGCGCTCAACAACATGGCCAACCTCTACAAGCGGCACGGCGACACGGCCCACGAGGTCGCATACCGCAAGCACCTGGAGCGCCTGCAGCAGTCCGACCCGTTCTACTATTTCCTGCAGGCGGTGGAGGAGGAAGAAAACGGCGACTACCCGCTCGCGATCCAGCACTACCAGCGCGCGATCCGCATGCACGCCGACGAGCCGCGCTTCTACGCTTCGCTCGCGCACGCCTACGAGCAGGCCGGCGACGACCAGTCGGCGATCAGCGCCCTGAACCGGGCGAAGTGGCTCAGCACCGGGCGCATGCGCGACGGCTATGCGAAGCAGATCGAACAGTTGCGCGAGAACCTGGCGATGCCGCACAACACCGCCGCAGAGCATCGCACCAACGCGAGCTGAGACGCGGTCCGCGCCGCCCCTTCCCCCCGGGAGAAGGTGCCGAAGGCGGGTGAGGGACAGCTCTCCCAGGACCCACAGATCTGGGGAAGCCCGAGGTCATGATTTCGGCCTGAAATGCTTTTGCGTGAGTCCGCAAGGACTTTCCCTCACCCGCCTTCGGCACCCTCTCCCGGAGGGAGAGGGAATTGCGTGAGAGCCAACAGGCGTGTGCTAGAGTCGCGCGGCTTCGTCCGCCGAGTCACGTCCACGCCACGCCTCCGGAGAGCTTCCCATGCGAGATCGCGCCTCGATGTTTTCGCGCCGCAACCGCCTGTGTCTTTTGACCTGCATCCTGGTCGGCTTCAACGCCAACGCCATCGCAGCCACTGCCATCATCGGCCCGCCGATCCAGGTCGGACAAACCGGCGTGGCGGTGCCCGATCCCTATGTGCCGGTGCCGCCAACCCAACCCTGCGTGGTGAACCTGTACGCGGCCGGATCGACGACCGGCACCTTCGACGACTACGCGAACCACGCCTTCGCCTACACGCCGCCCGCGTCCTGCCCGGGGCCGTGGAACAAGGTCGTGTTCAAGGCCGATTTCAACGTCACCACCGGCACCCAGTTCGACCGCACCGCCGCGCTCTGGATCGGCGGCGTCAACCTGTATTTCGGCACGACCCAGGAGCCGCGTTCCACGGTCAGCCCGAGCTGGCACGTCGAACGCGACGTCACCGACCTGTCGGCCGCGCTCGCCGCCGCGCATCCGGGCAGCGTGGCGGTCTACAACATCTACAACGACACCTACAACGGCTCGATCACCGGCGCAGCGGAACTCGACTTCTACCCGGCCACGTCGGCGTACCCCGCCGCGAAGACGCCCGACCTCGTGCTGCCGATGATCGCCGACGCGGCCGGCACCTACGCCTACATCAACACCAACGGCGACCCGCTCGCGCGCAGCTTCAGCCTGCCGGGCAACGTCGAGCGCGCATACCTGGAAGTGACCGCCGAGCCGCAGAGCGGCGACGAGTTCTGGTACGCCTGCGGGCCGGATGCCTACATCGACTACACCGGCTGTGGCGGCACTGGATTCCGCGAGACCGAGATCGCCATCGACGGCCGCCACGCCGGCATCGCGCCGGTATCCGGATGGGTCTATACCGGCGGCATCGACCCCTACCTCTGGCGTCCGATCCCGGGCGTGCAGACGCTGAATTTCCTCCCCTATCGCGTCGACCTCACGCCGTTCGTGGCGCTGCTCGACAACGGCAAGGCGCATGCGGTCGCCGTGCGCGTCGTCAACGGAGATCCGCATTTCCAGAACAACAGCCAGTACTTCGCCACGGCTGCGAACCTGCTGCTCTATCTCGATCCCGGCAGCACGCACATCACCGGCCAGGTGCAACAACCAAACGACAGCGGGGTGCATCCCTCGGTGCAGTCGTCGGCTTCCGGCGACGGCTCCCAGGTCAAGTTCAACGTGCTCTCGCGCCATACGCTGACCACGAATGGCACCGCGAACACCTCGCACGGCGTCGTGACCACGAACGTGCAACAGGCCCTCAGCTTCGACAACGACCAGACGGTGATCGCCACCGACACGGTCTACGACCAGTCGATCACCCAGACCAGCATCGCCAGTTCCACCTCGTCGTCGTCCGGCGGATCGACCGCGCCGACGGTCGACGTGCGCAACTGGTCGTTCCCTCTGCACATGGACATCGACTACGTGGTCGCGGAAGACGGCAGCGCGACGCAGGCCACGACAGCCAACCAGGGCTTCAACCTGGCGACCAGCCACAACGGTCCCGACGGGACGTTCACGAGCACGCGCAGCCAGAGGGCCGCGCCTGCGGACACGCTGAACTTCGACGCCGGCGGAAATTTCACCGGCCCGACCGGTCAGAAGAGCACCGAGAGCTACTACTACCGCGACTCCAGCGGCGCCTGCTACAGCCGCGCCGTGAGCGCCGCCGCCGGAGCCGTCACCGCGGTCAGCAACGGCGTCGGCTGCAGCGGGCAGTAGCAGGCGGTTCCGCGACACGGGAGGCCGGCCTGGCTTCCCGTGTCCGGCGTTCCTGGCCCGAAGCCTGCAAGCCCGCGACTGGAAAGCCCTTGCTCCCTTGAGCCGAAGCCTCCTCACCACGACGCCGTCTGTCAACGCACAAATCCGCACCGACCGGCGCACGAAAGCTCCAGAGAGCTGACCAGACCGGCATCGGGGCACCGACGACCATTCAGGCGACGACGATGTCCCGTATCGGATCGGCCGACATGGCCGAAACGAATGCCGCCATCGCCGGGTCGGTCGTGCGAATGCAACCCAGCGTGCAATAGGCCGGGCCGACCCGCCCCAGTCCGTCCGCCTGATTGACATGCCCCGAGTGCACTCCCATCCCGATTCGGCCCGGAACGAGGAATTGAAGGATTCCATACGTTCCATATGCCGAATTGGGATCGCTCAGGTCGGTATGCGGGACGTGTCCCACGTAGGGAAACGTTCCGTTCGGCCATGGGCCCTTCGCCACGTGCGCGACGTTGTTGTAGGCCTGGAAAGGCCCCCGGATGACCGCGCCATTGCCGTCTACCATCTGGATCAGGGCATTTGCGCGCGAAAACTGGAGTTGGCTCATGGCGTGACCCTCGTTGTGGGAACGGAAAGGAATCTGCGGACGGCTGGCATCAAATCCGCGGGTCGGCCCGCAGCACCGGACGCGGCACCAGGCACAGGCCCGCGAAGGGGCTGCCAGCTTTCTGGATGCGATAACCGATGTTGGTGATCGCGCTCAGCACATCGTGGGCAAGCAGCGTGTCGGCCGGGCTTGCGCCGAGACCCGGGATCAAGACGTGCCAGCTCGGCGTCGGGTGCTGCAGCGCCGGGTGCGTCGACCACTGCTCGATCATGGCAAGGAACGTGCGCAGCCGCGTCTGGCGATGTTGCAGCCAGCCATCCGCGGCAGGAGGAGTGAAGGGCGGCGGCTGGAATCGCTGCTGCAACCGTTGCGCGGCGCAATCGCCGGCGTCGCTCAGTCGCATGATGTTCCCGGGCGGCATGTCGAGGTTCAATCCACCTTCGTCGGGTTTCTGGAACACCTCGACGATGCGGTCGCCATAGCCCGGGTACGGGAACTGGATCTCGTCACGCCAGCTATGCATGGTCTCGACGATGCTCCAGAGGAAATCCATCACGGACTCGTTGGCCGGGTCCGCGTTCAGGTGGAAAAGGCGCGCGTTGGCGGCTGCGTTGCTTGCAGGTCCGACGACACGATGGCTGTCGGCTGCGCAGGCGCACTTGTCCACGTCGATCGGCTGCTCGGGGTCCTCGTCGCGCAGGTCGACGGCGAAGGTAGGCCATCGCGGCAAGGGGCCGTCGAAGAAATGGAGCGGCAGGTTGCTGGAAATGCCGCCATCGGAAAACCAGACGCGCTCCGGATTCCCGGACGCCGGCATCGCGGCCTCACGCCCACTCTCGCCGGAGGCGACAGCTTGCGGAGCGCTGCCGTCCAGCGCTGTCTTCGGCATGACGTACAGCGGCACGGCCGAAAGCAGGACCGGGAAGCTGAAGCTCATCCTGACAGCCACGAGGACAGGGATGTTCGCGTTTCGCGGCAGGGGCAGCAGGGCGCCGTGTTTCCCGTCCGGTCGCCGGTGCGGTGACGGCAGCGCGGGAGCGGCTGGCCAGTCCACCTTCGACATCTTCTTCAGCCAGTCCATGATGCGTTCGGAGAAGAGCCCGCCCCATTCCTCGGGATCGAAGCAGAACCAGTCAGGCCCTTCGCGAAACGGAATCGCATAGGGCAGGTGCTGGCTGATCGCGGTGGTCATCACCTGCAGGTTGATCGCGATGTTCGCGGGAGGCGTGTCCCTCGACATGCCCTGGGTCGGGCCGACGCGATCTCCGATCCACAAATGTCCCAGCGTCAGCGGTACGGGATCATCTTCCGGATCGATCCCGGCCATCTCCTCGATGTAATTCTCCAGCCAGTCGGTCAACCCGGATTCCGCTGGCTGTCCATCCATGGTCCTGCCACTGCACATGCCCCATTTATTCTGCTTGAGCGCAGGCAGGAAGCTGGAGACAAAGCCCATCGCGGAGAGCAGCAGTACGAGCACCATGCCCATCGGCGCGACGAACGCCCATCCCAGCGCTTTCAGGATGGGCCGCCACACATTGGAATCCGGAGTTACGGGCACGAGGGAAACGTGGCCAGCCAGAATCAGCCACGACATCGCCGTGATCGCCACCCACCAGGCGATGAACAACAACTTCGGATTTATCCGCCAGCGAGGCCGTGACTGCGATGCGCCGTCCTTCGGGGCCGAAGATGGGCCCGGGTCTTTCGGCGCCTTGCGGCCCAGCCACCAGGAAACGAGCAGCACCACGGCCGGGATGGAGATCCACAGTGCCATCGGAACGGAGATCCACAGCGCCATGCCGATCAAACCATGAAACCAGTCGCTCGCCACGATCGATGGGCTGCCCGAGGCCACCGCAACCATCGCCAGGCACATGCACGCCAACGCGGCGGCCGTGCGCACGTAATGCTCGAGCACCAGGCCACGGCAGACGCCGAAGACGGCCAGGGCGGCATTGCGCTGACCGATCGCGCGCAACAGGATCCGGAAGTGTCCACGGAGCGGCTTGGCCGGCTGGAACAGGCTTTTCAGCTTGCTCGGCCCGTTGGAACGAATCGGCTTGCCCAGCGTCTCGGGCAGCTTCGCGAGCCGCTCGAAGGGTGTTTGTCGATGCTTGGGATCGCACAACCGCGCGAACTCCGCGGCGGCGCTGGCACCAGCGGCGATGGCGCCCGCCGATGTCCCGCCGATGCTCTTGAAGCGATAGCTCCCCGCCAGCGTGGCCATCAGCTTCGGATAGACCACGCCGCTGGTGATGCCTCCCTTCATCACCAGGTCGCAGCGCGGCCAGTCGTCGTAGTTTTCCGGCATGGGCGACGTCGGTTTGGGCCCGGCATCCTCACGATCGCGCATGGTCGACTCCGTGCTCAGTTCGGTTTCGCCACCGGTGGATTCGCAGCCGGGTCCGATGCTCCCGAGGCTGCCGGCGGAGGTGTAGCACTTGCGGACTCGGATTTCGTCGAAACCGGGGCATCGAGATAAGCACCGGCTAGTGTTTCCATCAAGGTCAAATGCTGCTCGGCTTCGGTGATGCGCTTGCGCAGTTCGGCCAGCTCGGCATCTTCCGCAGCCTTCTTGATCTTGTGCGCTGTGACATCCGCATCGAGCTCCGTCTTGCGCTTATCGTAGTCATCCTGTGCCTGCTTCAGGTCGCCCTTCGCGATGTCGACAGCACTCTTGAGAGCGGCGTCGGCCTGGCGACTGCTCTGGCCCGCGTCCTTCACCAGCGCGCTGACGCCGACGTTGAAGGAACACATGTTGTGATAGGCGAGCACGTCGTCGATCGCGTCCGCGGCGCCGTAATCCTTCATCGCCTTGGCACGCCGGGGCTGGATCTTTCCCCAGGCATCGTCACGCGTGGTGCGGATCTTGGAAACGATCGCTCCCACCAGCATGCCCTGGTACACCTCCGAATCGACCAGGCTGCGCGCCGAATTGGTGGAGGCGGCGGCGGCCGCGAGGTTCTTCCTGGCTTGCTCCCCCGTGACCACCGATGCCGCGCCGGCAAGCACCGACGTCGACCAGCCCAGTTCGGCATTGATCGTGGATGCGGTCGCATAGATGCCTGCCAGGTGCTCCTCGCAGATCAGGTCGGAAAAGTCCTTGAGCTTGGATTGAACCTCGTTCCTGTGCTCCTGCCGGGCATCATCGCTCGGCAATGAACTGGCAGGAGCACCGCACTCGTAAGTCTTGAAGGTTGCGGTCGTGCCGGTTCCGCCGGACCCCGGCGACGCGGCCGCATTCAACTTCAACGTGCAACCCGTCGTCCCCGCTGCCCAGTCGATCCATTCGTCCGCAGTCGGCAGTTTCAGGTTGCGTTCCTTCGCCTCGGAATTGAACGAGACGGCATTGCCGACCCGCACCTGGTCCTGGAGGTAGCCGCGCCCGAAGCAGCCTCCGAGCGAGGCAACCAGGCATGCCGTGGCGAGAAGATTCATCGTGAATCGCGTGCAAGGTCCGTGTTCGTTCATGGCGCTCTCCCCCTGAGTTGGCCGGCCATCCCTGGCGTACGGATAGGTTCTGTTCGGCGGGTCGCCGTGCTTTCCACAAGCCCAAGGAACGCCCTGCGGCGCGTGCACGGCACGGCCGGTTCGAGGCTGTGGACAGCTTTGCTTCCCCCTGTCGCGATGCTTGAACGTCGCGGCGAAACAGTCGTACTCCAGCGATCCGGGGCTTTCAATAGTCGCCCCGAGCGGCCTGCGCCAGCGGCTCTAACATCTTCCGGATTCGCCGCGCCAATACCATTGCGTGCTTGCGATGTCAGGGACGCTGCACAGGATGTGGCCAGTACAACTGGTGCGCCAGCGTTGCTATGCAACCGCGCTCGAAAACCTCATCGTGGGGCTTGCGGGCGGCGCCATGCATGTCGTCATGCTCACACGCTCCTGCGCGACGGTTCGATGACCCGTGGCGAGCGCGTCACCAGCCTCCGCCACCACCGCCACCGCCACCGCCGCCACCGCCCGACGATCCGCCGCCGCCCGAATCGCTGCCCGGCGGCGAGGACGAGGACGAGATCGCGCTGTCGAAGCTGCTGCCGATGGAGTGGCTCATGTCGCTGAAGTTCATCGGCACCCCGCCGCCGTAATACCAGCCCGCGGAAGCCGCGGCGCGGTCGGCGGCGGTCTGGCCCACGGCGAGGGTGAACTGGTGCGTCCATGCTTCTTCGACGCCCAGCGCCAGCGCATACGGCAGAAGTTGCTGGTAGCGGTCGGCATCCAGCGCCGGCTTCTGCGCGTCGGGCATCTGCAGCGAATGCAGTTCGTCGCGCTCGGCCACGCCCAGATAGAGCTTGAGGCCGTCGGCGCGATCGAGCAGCTTGCGGCCTTCGGCGGTCTGCGCCTTCATCAGCCGGAAGAAAAGGCCATTCGTAATCGCCATCAGCACCAGCAGGAAAATGCCCAGCGGCAGGCCGCCTTGCGAGCCGATGACGAAGATCAGCAAGCCGGCGACCACGGTCAGCAGGCAGCCGGGCAACAGGGTGCCGCTGTTGGTGACGAAGTAGCGCTTCTCGCAGAAGCCCTTGAGCGCCGCCTCGTGGGCCTTGCGCGCGTCCGAGATCATCTGCGCGTTGTCGTTCTTCAACTCGATGCTGTCGCCGGGCGTGGGCAGCAGGCCGAGTCCGAGCGCGTTCTGCGCAGGATCCACCGGCGGATTGACTGCCTCGGGCGGACGCGTGAGCGTCCACGTGTCCTTCGAGAGCATCGCCGGGTCGCGGCGGATCGTCAGGAAGCCGCCCACCGCCATCGCCACGATGTCGGCCGAGAAGCAGCGGCTGTCGTAGGACATGCGCTGGATGTAGCGCAGCGCCGCCGGCGTGAATCCCTGCGGCGGATCGTACTGGGCGATGACCACGCCCGGCGACGGATCGCGGCCGACCTGGCGCCACATGTACAGGTAGTACGCCCAGAGCATGCCCAGGCCGACCAGTCCGATCAGGACCGCGGCGTTGTCCGACAGCAGCCACGCGAAGTGCTTCCATCCGGAAGGTTCGGCGATGAGACCCTTGGGGAACATCAGCACGACCGTCAGCCCCGAGTACGACGGAAGGACGTCCGTGGTCTCGTAACTGGCCGAACCGGCGCCGTCGATGTTGGCCTTCCATGCACGACCTTTCTGGCCCTGCGCGCCGGTGAACGCGAGCACGGTCATCGCCGATTCGGCGACCGCCGTCGGGAGCTGCACGTGCGCGCTGGCGTGGTCGATCGGGAAGATCCAGCCGTTGCCGGTGGCGTTCCAGTACAGCTCGTCGTGGTCCGGGAAGAAGCCGAGTTCGCGGCTCGCGCGGTAGTGCAGGACGTAGGTGTGCGGCCCCTGGTCGACGACGACGTCCTTGCTGCCGAGGTAGATGCGCACGCCGTTGTCGAGGTTTTCGACGCGAGCGGATTCGGCATTGCCATCGCGCTGTGTGTCGAGCAGGTGGAAGTCGATGCGCACGCGGTTGCCGAGGCGGTCGGTATAGATCGTCGGGAAGTCGCGGTAGATGCCGTGCTCGATCCGGATGCGCTCGGCGTTGACCTTGATCGTCTCGGTGACGTCGACATCGCCGTCGGCGCCGACCGCGACCTCGCTGTGGTAATCGAGGATGCGCTCGTCCGCGCACGCGCCGTGCATCGCGAACGCCGCGAGCAGCGCGCACAGGGCGATCGCGACGAACGACGACGGCTTCATGCGATGCCCGCCACCTTCGGCGCGGCGCGCGCCTCGTCCTCGGCGTGGAAGAACTCGGCTGGCACGAAGGCGAAGGCATTGGCGACCAGCGAGTCGGGAAAGCGCTGGATGCCGTCGTTGAGGTCGCGCACGGCGCCGTTGTAGAAACGCCGCGCGTACTGCAGGTGGTCCTCGACCTGGACGAGGCTCGCCTGCAACTGGGCGAAGTTCTGGTTGGCCTTCAGGTCGGGATAGGCTTCCTGCAGCATGAACACGCGGCCCAGTCCCTGTTCGAGTTCGGATTCGACCTGGCCGAGCTTGCCCGGGCTGCGCGTCGCCATCGCCTGCGTGCGCAGGGCGGCGACGTTCTCCAGCAGCGACTTCTCGTGGCCGGCGTAGGCCTTCACCGATTCGACCAGCATCGGCACCAGGTCGTGGCGGCGCTCGAGCTGGACGTCGATGTCGGCCCAGGCGGTCTTGACCTGGTTGCGCAGGCGCACGAGCCGGTTGAAGGTCCAGACCGCCCAGGCCATCAGCAGGGCGGGCAGGACCACGAGCAGCCAGGCCATCGGATTCCCCCGGAATGATGCACGCGCGCATGGTCGCATATGCCGGTATGCCTGCAACGGTGCCCCGGCAGGCCCGGACGCGCTTCGCTAAGCCGGCAATCCGCAAGCCAGGCCACTGCCGCTCGAGCGATGACGGCTTACGGGTTCTTCGCGTACATTCAACCTGGACTGCCAGGGCTCGGACGGGACGATGGAACATCGGGAACAGGAAACGACCGATACGACCGGCACCCCGGTCCAGCAGGAAGACAACAGGCAGGCGTTCCTGCGCTACCTGCCACGGCGCATCGCCGATTTCGAACGCCGCATCCTGCGCTACCGTTTCCACGGCTGGGACCCGAACGGCATGACGGTGCTCGCGGGCGATGCACACCGCCTGGCCGACGCCGGCGCCAACTACGGCCTGGGCGAAACCCGCGAACACCTGCTGGCGCTCGCGCAGATGGTGGGCGGACACGCGTCGAGCCTGCGCGGGCCCGATCCCAGGCAGGCCGAACGCATGTTCGCGCTGCTCTCGGCCGTGCTGCGGTCCCTGCCCTCCACTCCTGCATCGCAGCCTGTGGCAACTGAAGCTCCCGAAGCGGCGCCGACCTCAGCAATCGAGGTCGAGGCAGCGCACACGAAAGCTCCAGCAAAAATCGTGGCAGACGAGTCGGTCGAAGCCCCTGCCCCGCCGACGCCTGTCGAGCCGATCCCGTCCGCCACGTCATCCGAACCCGCTGCGCCTGATGCATTCATCGAGACGCCCGAGCAGGGAGTCCCCATGGAATCGGCCGAACCCGAGGCGCCGAACGGATCCGGTGTGTCGGAGGCATTCACCGAAACATCCGAGGTCATCGCGCACGAGGCTTTCGCAGAACCGGAAGAATCATCCGAGCCGGCTTCGCCCGAGGCATCCTTCGATGCCCCACCGGAAGCGGCCATCGACGCCGACCAGCCGACCTCGTCGGTCGAAAGCGACGCGACGAACGAGCCCGCACCGCCGCACGCATCCGCTGAAACGATCGAATTATCCGGGACCGCAGAATCGGAAGCAGCCATCGCACCGGGAGCGATCGACACGCAGATCGAACACGCCGCCGCAGATACCTTCCCCGATGCGGAGCCATCGCCGGCGCCAGCCGCCTACGACGACGCCGAGGACCCCGAAGCCGTCGGCAGCCTCGCCCTGCGCAGGATCTTCCATCTCAGCGACGGCAACGCTTTCGCGACGGAACTGGGGCAGCGGCTCGAAGCCGAAGGTTTCGCGGTCGAGCCCGTCGAGAGCATCGACGAACTGTACGAACTGTTCACCTGCATGATGCCGCACATGCTGCTGGTCGACCCTGCGCATGCATCCCGGCTGGCGATCATCGGCGCCCTTCGCCGCGACACCCAGCAGCAGGTGCAGCCGCCTCGGCACATCCAGATGATCGTCATGGCCGCGCAGGACAGCATGGAGGCACGCCGCGCCGCGTACCGGTCGGGCGTGGACCTGATGCTGTTCCCGCCATTCGACGCCGGGGGCGTGGCGGATCGGCTGAAGGCCCTGAACGCATCGGTCGCCGCCGAGCCGGTGCGCGTGCTGGTTGTCGACGACGAACGCGCGGACGCGCTGTTCGCGCAGGCGGTGCTGAACCGCGCCGGCATGCAGGCGCGCGTCGAACACGATCCGATGCGGGTGCTCGAAGCGCTCGGATCGGAGCGGACCGACCTGATCCTGATGGACCTGCACATGCCGTTCGCCAACGGCGTGGAAGTGACCATGCTGATTCGCGAAGACCCGCTGTTCGCGCGCATCCCGATCGTGTTCCTGTCCGGCGAAAGCGACCCGGATTCGCGGCTGGAGGCGATCAACGCCGGCGGCGACGATTTCCTGTTCAAGCCGATCCGGCCCAGGCACCTGGTCACCGCCGTGCAGGATCGCGTGCGCCGCCTGCACGCGATCGACCGGCAGGCGGCTGCCGCCGGCGATGCATCGGCCGTCTAGCAGGCGGTTGCAGCGCACCGATGAGACCGACATGAGCGACAAGCACCTCGCCGAAGGCCTGCGGATAGCCGGACTGCCGGACGGACGCAAGGCCCCGGACGAGCCGCCGCAAGGCGGGATGCGCGAGGCAGCCTGGGTGGGCGACGTGCTGCGGTTCTGGTTCGAAGAATTGTCGGAGCAGGACTGGTTCGCGAAGAACGCGGCGCTGGACGCACGCATCCGCGAGCGTTTCCTGTCCCTGCACGAAAGCCTGGCAGGCGATGCCGTCGCCGTCGATGCAACACTGCGCGCGATACTCGCCGCGGTGATCGCGCTCGACCAGTTCCCGCGCAACATGTTCCGCTCGAACACGCGCGCTTACGCCACCGATGCGACCGCGCGGCGATGGGCGCGCTCGGCGATCGAACGCGGATTCGATGCCGGCCTTGCGGACGTCGAACGCCTGGTCCTCTACATGCCGCTGGAACACAGCGAGGACGCGCAGGATCAGGCGCTGGCGCTCGACCTGATGGAACCGCTAGGCCATGCCGAATGGACCCGGGAAGCGCGGATGCACAAGGAAGTCATCGACCGCTTCGGACGCTTCCCGCACCGCAACGCGATGCTGGGACGCGAATCGACGGCGGAAGAAACGGAGTTCCTCGGCAAGCCGCTGGAGTGGTACTGATACCCGATCGCGTTCCATCGCCTGCGATGGACTCCGGATCGTACGCAGCAGCGCGGGCGGAGTATGCTGGCTGCAAGCAGCGCACCTGCGCGATCGACCATGAGCCACCATCACGGCACCCTGATCCGCACCATCTTCCACGACCCGATCAGCGCGAACATCCACTGGCGCGAAATCGAGTCGTTGCTGCACCACCTGGGCGCGGACATCGAAACGCTCAACGGCAACCGCATCCGCGTGCGCCTCGGACGCGCCGAAGGCGTCCTGCACAAGCCGCACCACGGCAGCACCCTGGATCGCAACGGCGTGCGCAACCTGCGCGGCTACCTCGCGAGCGCCGGCGTCACGCCGTCCCAGTACGAGACGAAGCCAGGCGATCCGGCATCCGACTGACGTCACGATGAGTCCTCAAGGCGCTCGCCCGGTTCCGGCGTAAAATCGCCAGACCGTTTCGTTGCCGGCAGCCCGCACTTCATGAACACCTTCCGTTGAAAACCCCCAGGAGCCTGCAGCCGCTGCTCGACGACGGCGTGATCGACGCCGTGCTGCGGCCGCTCAAGAGCGGCAAGGAAGCATCGGTGTACGTGGTGCGCTCGGGCGACGAGATCCGTTGCGCCAAGGTCTACAAGGACATGGCGCAGCGCAGCTTCCAGGCGCGCACCCAGTACCAGGAAGGCCGCAAGGTACGCGGCAGCCGCCAGGCTCGCGCGATCGGCAAGGCCAGCAAGTATGGCCGCCGCGAGCAGGAAATCGCCTGGAAGAACACCGAAGTCGACGCGTTGTACAAGTTGATGGAAGCCGGCGTGCGCGTGCCGCGGCCGCACGGCTATTTCCACGGCGTGCTGCTGATGGAACTGCTGGTCGACGACCACGGCCACAGCGCGCCGCGCCTGGGCGAAGTCGACCTGATCCCGGAACTCGCGCGCTGGTACCACCACGACCTGATCGCCGACGTCGTGCGCATGCTCTGCCTCGGCCTGATCCACGGCGACCTGTCCGAATACAACGTGCTGATCGCCCACGACGGCCCGGTGATCATCGACTTCCCGCAGGTGGTCAGCGCCGCCGGCAACAACGCCGCCCGCGCGATGCTGCTGCGCGACGTCCACAACCTGCGCGACAGCCTCGGCCGCCACGCGCCGGAGTTGCTGGCGACGCACTACGGCGAGGAGATGTGGGCGCTGTACGAGAAGGGCGAGCTGAAGCCGGATTCGCAACTGACAGGCCAGTTCGTGTTCGACGACAGCAAGGCCGACGTGGGCGCGGTGATGGAGTCGATCGAGGAAGCGCGCCAGGAAGCGATCATCCGCCAGCAGGGACGCGAGGCGGCGCTGCAGGATTGAAATCCAGGCCGCAGCGAAATCCAGGCCGCAACGTGTCCCTGACATCGTCATCGGCCAGGGAAAGATGCACCTGGCCGGTTTCCCCTGCGCCTAACGTCCGGGAATGTATAGTTCGCCAGCATGGCGGGCACGGTGCCCGGCCACGAATCACGGAGTGATCTCATGGGTCTTTTTCAGGCAATTTCGGGTTCGATCGGCGGTACGCTCGCCGACCAGTGGAAGGACTTCTACACGATTCCGGACGGTTTGCCGGCGACGGCGGCGCTGTTCGCCGCCGTGCCGCAGGGCAGCAACGCCGGGCGCGGTTCGAACACCAGGGGTTCGTCGAACATCATCACCAACGGTTCGAAGATCGTCGTTCCCGAAGGCTACGGGCTGCTGCTGTTCCAGGATGGCAAGATCACCGGCTTCGCCGCCGAGCCGGGCGGTTACGAGTGGCAATCGGGCGACATCAACTCGCAGTCGATGTTCTCCGGCGGCGGCTTCGTCGATTCGACGATCAAGCAGAGCTGGGAACGCTTCAAGTTCGGCGGCCAGCCCGGTTCGCAGCAGATGGCCTTCTTCGTCTCGCTGAAGGAACTGCCGGACAACCGCTTCGGCACCCAGTCGGAAATCTACTGGGACGACAGCTTCCTCAACACCCAGGTCGGCGCGGTGACGCGCGGCTCGTACACGCTGAAGATCGTCGATCCGATCCTGTTCGTGAAGAATTTCGTCCCGGCCGCGTACCTCCAGCCCGGCATGGTCTTCGACTTCACCGACATGGACAACGCCGCCGCCGACCAGCTCTTCAACGAAGTGGTCGGTTCGCTCGCGCCGGCCTTCAGCCTGTACACGAACGACGCCGACAAGAGCCATCGCATCACCAAGCTCCAGCAGGATTCGATCGGTTTCGCCAGGAGCCTGTCGGCCGCGGTGGAGAGCGCCTACCAGTGGAAATCCGATCGCGGCCTGGCCATCGTCAAGACCGCCATCGTTTCGATCGAATACGACGCGAACACGCGCGAACTGCTCAAGACCGTACAGCGTGCCGATGCGCTGTCCGGTGCGCGCGGCAATGCCAACCTGCAGGCCAGCGTCGCGGCAGGCATCCAGTCGGCGGGCGAACACGGCGGCGCGGCGGGCCTTGTCGGCGTGGGCATGGCGACCGGCCTGGCCGGTGGCATGGGCAGCCTGCAGCAACCCGTCGCACCGCCCGCCCCGGCCGCGCCGCCGGCTGACGATCCGATCGCCAAGCTGAAGAAGGCCAAGGACATGCTCGATCTCGGCCTGATCACGCAGGCCGATTACGACGCGGCAAAAGCCAAGGCACTCGGTCTGTAAGCCGCGAGACGGGCAACCACCATGTCGAACGCCAACAATCCGCCGCCGGCGCCGCCAACCGGTCCCGGTTCGCCGCAGGACGTGCCGCCGCCGCACGGCAGCTTGCCGATCGACCCGGCCACGCTGCCCAAGCCCATCCGCGACGAACTGGAGGCGCCCGACCCGGTCGCCATCGACACGTCCGCGAAGGAGCTCCAGGACGGCGTCAACCGTTGTCCGAAATGCGGCGCGACCGAGGTCCGGCAGAAGCCCGGCACCGACCTGCTGGTCTGCCAGTTCTGCCGCAACCAGTGGCATGCCGAGCGGGTCGAGGAGGAATTCGGGCTCGGCGAAGGCATCGACCAGCTCACCGGCACGATCATCGCTTCGGGCGCGAAGGACATCGCGGCCGACGTCGCCAGCATGATGACCTTCAAGTGCCCCGGCTGCGGCGCCGAAGTGACGGTCAATACCGAAACCGCGATGACCGCGCGCTGCCACTGGTGCCGCCACGTCTTCGGCGTCAACGAGCAGATACCGAACGGCGCGGTGCCCGACGCGGTGCTGCCCTTCCACATCAAGAAGGACGACGCGGTCGCGCGCATCCGCCAGTTCGTCGACAAGCGGCGCCTGTTCGCGCTCAAGGCCTTCAAGGACCAGTTCACGCCCGAGAACGTCGTCGGCGTCTACCTGCCCTACATGATCGTCGACGGCAACACGAGCGTCGACGTCGCCGGCGTGGGCGAGATCCTGACGCGCGAGTACACCGAAGGCTCCGACAACAACAAGAAGACCTACTACGACGCCGACGTGTACCAGGTGCAGCGGCACGTCGACTTCACCGTCGACGACCTGCCGCTGGAATCCTCCGCCGCGCGCGGCAACCTCGACACGCGCACCAACACCAACAACATCATCAACACGATCCTGCCGTTCGACACCAAGAACGCGGTGAAGTGGAACGCGTCGTACCTGTCGGGCTTCACCTCGGAAAAACGCGACATGGACGTGGAGAAACTGCGCCCGCACCTGGAAGACGAGCTGCTGTCGATCGCCCGCGCCGAGGTCCAACAGTCGATGTCCCGCTACGATCGCGGCGTGCGCTGGGAGACCGAACGCCTCGTCGTGCACGGCACGCGCTGGGTGGCGATGTACCTGCCGGTCTGGCTCTACTCGTACCACCAACCCGGCCCCAACGGCGGCATGCTCCACTACATCGCGGTGAACGGCCGCACCGGCGAGACCATGGGCAGCGTGCCGGTGCAGCAGTGGAAGCTCATCCTGACCGCGCTCACCGTCGGCACCTTCCTCGAAATCATTGCACTCTTCATCGTGGGGCACACGTCATGAGCAGCGATGGCGGAATGTGGATCCTCCTGCTCGGCCCGGCCGGCGGCGTCGGCCTGTACTGGACCTTGTTCCGGTACTACCGCAACACCGACAAATCCCACGACTTCGAACACGAAACGGCGGTCGTGGCCAAGCCGGTGACCGGCGCGGACCAGGACCAGAAGGTCGATGAGGTGAGAGGTTCGCGGGAGTCGCGCATCAATGGCGACAACGTGCGGGCTTATCGCCAACGGGTGGAGCGGATCGGAGGCAACGGGAGCGGCGGCGACAGTAGCTGAGGAGTCGATCGACCCGCTACGCCCCCTTTTCCTGTATCCGCCGATGCAGACTTTGAAATACCTCGCCGGATACCCCGAGTCCCTGCAGGCGCAAGTGCGCGCGCTCATCGACGGCGATCGTCTCGGTGTCCTGCTAGCGACCCGGTATCCCGGGAACCACGCCGTCCGCAACGACGGCCAACTGTACGACTACGTGCAGGACCTCAAGTCACGGCACCTGCGCACGTCGGTGCCGCTCGGCAAGGTGCTCTACGACGGCAAACTGCAGGTGGTCCAGCACGCGCTCGGCACGCACACGGCGATCTCCCGCGGGCACGGCGGACAGTTGAAGGCCAGCCGCGAAATCCGCATCGCCAGCGTGTTCCGCGACGCCCCTGCACCGTTCCTGCAGATGATCGTCGTGCACGAACTCGCGCACCTCAGGCACCTCGAGCACGACAAGGCGTTCTACCAGCTGTGCACGCACATGGAGTCCGACTACCACCAGCTCGAACTCGATACGCGCCTGTGGCTCACCCATTGCGAGATGGGCGGCCGCTAGCCAGTTGGGGAGTCATTCTCCCGCGCTTCGGAACATCTTGCCGACAACGTGGTCCGGCGCCGCTGTTCGACACCGCGAGTCCGCAGCCGTCAGAACGCGCCCATGTAGTCGCGCTTCCCGATCTCGATGCCGTTGTGTCGAAGCAGGGCATAGGCCGTGGTGACATGGAAGAAGAACTGCGGCAGGCCGTAGGTGAGCAGGTAGGCCTGCCCCTTGAACGTGCGCTCGCGCGGCGTGCCGGGGCGGGTGACGATGTCGCGGTCCTCGCTGCCCTCGAAGCGCGACGCGTCGAGCGACCCGATGAACGCGACCGTCTTCGCGACCAGGGCGCGCAATTCCGCGAACGTCTGTTCCTTGTCCTCGTACACCGGCACGTCGACACCCGCGAGCCGTGCCGATACGCCCTTCGCGAAATCGCAGGCGACCTGCACCTGGCGCGTGAACGTGAACATGTCCGGGAACAACCGCGACTGGAGCAATGCGGCCGGGTCGATCTTCCGGTCGGCGGCATGCGCCTCCGCCTTGCCGATGACATTGCCGAGAGCCTCGAGCATCTGCTGGAAAACGGGAACGGAAGCTGCGTGCATGCTGATCGTCATGGAGTCTCAACCGGTTGCGGGGCGAGCATCTTACCGCGAGCCGTCTCATGGACTCGGAATAGAACCCGACCCTTTTCGAGGGCCGGAATCACAAGGCCCATGTCCGCATGCCAATCCAGCCGATCGAGAACGCATAGCCCGCCACCGCCAGCAATGCGATCGATACCAGCCCCGCATTGATGCGCACGAAGCGCCTCGCCTCGTTCGCCCGCAGGCTGGAAACCAGTCCGAGCGCACCGAAGACCGGGAACAGCAGGCTGCCGAGCATGATCGCGACCGCGTACGGACCCGCATCCGACAGGCGATGCACTGCCTGCATGCCAGGCGCCAGGAGCGCCGCCAGTGGCAAGGCGAATGTGGCCACCAGCGCCACCACGCCTGCGATCGGCCACAGTCGCACCATCGCTCCGCCACGCGCGCGTCCACGCAACCGCGCGACGGTCCAGACCAGCAACAGGACCAGCCCGATCAGCGTGCCGACGACCAGCACGAAGCCGATCGCGAGCACGGCGCCGAACAACGCGTACGACGTTTTCTGGCGGGCGCCGAGCGCGGATATCAGGTAGACCTCCCCACCCTGCTCGACGAAGGCCAGCGACGGTTCGTCGCGATCGACGCGACGGAAGCTGTGCGGGCCCGTCGGAAGGTATGCCTTGCCGCCGATCCGCAGCTCGCCATGCCCAGCCGACACGCGGGTGAACCCCAGCACCTCGGCGATCGGCCGCAGCAAGGTATTCGACGGCGTGATGGTGCGATAGACGCCTGCGTAACGCTGCAACGTGCTGTCGTCGATCGCTACCGTCGCCGGAAATTGCGGCTTGATGTTGCGAGTGAGATAGCCCTGCACGAGGCGCGAAACGGGCGTCGCGAAATCGACGCCCTCGCCGCCGTTGGCCATCAGCACGTAGCCGGAACCATTGCGCAGGCAGTAGCCGTAGACCGAGGTGAACGAGTCGATGCTGCCGTTGTGGCCGTGGAAGGTGATGCCGGTGTCGGTCAGCCCGGTGTTTCCGAGGCCGTACCCGTTCACGAAACCGGATTGGCTCGCGAGCGTCGATTCGCTACGCTCGATGCGCTCGACCGACTCGGGTTTCAGCACCTGCCGGCCGTCCACGGTTCCGCGTCCGAGGTAGAAGCGCACGAGTTGCGCAAGTTCGCGTGGGGTCGCGGCCAGCGAACCGGCCGGTGGCAGGATGATGGTTTGATACGGCGTTTCGCTGCCATCGGACTCGTAGCTTTTCGCGACACGCGCCTCCAGCGCTGGCGGCAGGTCGAAATCGGCGGTGGGCATGCCCATCGGACGCAGCACGCGCTCGCGCATGTACGCCGCGAAATCCTCGCCGGTGGCCTTTTCGAGGATCACCGCGGCAACCGCCGGGCCTGCATTGTTGTAGACCGGGAAATGCCCCGGTTTCCAGCGGCTGACAAACAGCGGGCTGGTGTACTGCACGCCGCGCAGCACCGACCATCCCTTGCCGTCCATCGCATACACCTTCGGGTAGACGTCCGCCCAGCCGGTCGTGTGCTCGAGCAGGTTCACCAGCCGCACCGGGTCGCTCGCTTCCCACGGATTGACGAACTTCACCTCCGGCGCGCGATCGGCCAGCTTGTCGTCGAGCGAGAGTTTGCCCTGCTCGACCGCGGTCATCACCGCGATCGAGGTGAGGCTCTTGGAGATCGAACCGGCGCGGAACACGGTGTCGGGCGTCACCGGAATCTTCTTCGCGGTATCGGCGTAGCCGTAGCCTTTCACGAACACGACCTGGCCGTTCTCGACCAGCGCGACCGAAGCGCCGGGCACATGGCCCTGCGCGAACAGCGTCGCCAGGCGCGAATCGAGTTGCTGGATCGTGGCTGGAGGCGGACCTTCCTTTTCGTCCGCGTGCACAGGCGCGATCGCAAACAACAAGCCCGCAGCCAGGATTCCCGCAACAACGCGCATGCCCAACTCCTCGTCCGCCGTGATCGGCCCGCGAAGGCTGGGGCAAACGCAGCGGACAGGCTATCGGCCGGAAGTCACCGGTACTTCCAGCGCGTACGCCGCCGTTGCAGCGCCGCGAGGACTGTCGGTGCAGCCATCATTTGCCAGCCCGATCGAGGCGCTGCGGAGTCCAGCCTTGCAAGGGCCAGACGCGGACGCTGCACGCGATGGCTTGCGTCGCAGCTTCGCGGAGGCGTTAATAGGGACAGTTCACCCCCGTCAGCATCGATGAGCCACAACGACGTACTGCGCAGCCTCCGTTACATGCTCGATCTCGGCGACGCCGCCGTCGTCAGGATCGTCAAACTTGCCGATCCCGGCTTCGCCATCGACGAGGCGCAGGTCAAGGCATTCCTGAAAAAAGAAGGCGACCCGGGCCGTCTCGAATGCAGCGACGCGGTGCTCGCGCATTTCCTCGACGGACTCATCGTCCATCGCCGCGGGCCGGGCGAGAGTCCCGCGTTGCCACCGATCGACGAGCGCGTCACCAACAACCTCGTGCTGAAGAAGCTGCGGCTCGCCTTCCAACTGAAAGACATCGACATGCACCGCGCCTTCGAGGACGCGGGCTTTCCGGTTTCGAAACCGGAGCTGTCAGCCCTGTTCCGCCAACACGGCCATCGGAACTTCCGGACGTGCAGGGATCAGATGCTGCGGAATTTCCTCAGGGGATTGACCCTTCGCGTGCGGACAATCCAGCCCGAACCCTGATCGCCGGGGCTTTCAACGCTGTGGGCCGCGCATCGTGCCGCTGCGTCTTTTCCCGCAACGATCGAAGCGATTTCGCTCCGAAGCCGTGTCGCCATCAGGCGTCGATCATCATCTTGAAGCCGCCCATGAACAGGCGCCTGCCATCGAACGGCATGGCCTTGGGGTCCATCACGTCGGCCAGCCGCGGGTCCTTCATCGCCGCCTTGTTGATGCGCGTGCGGTCGGCCTTCGACTTGTAGACGATCCACGAGAACACCACGACCTCGCCTTCCTTGAGCTTCACCGCCTGCGGGAAGGACGTGACCTTGCCGACCTTCACGTCGTCGGCGACGCATTCGCGGAACTCCAGCGCACCCAGCTCGCGCCATATCTTCGCCATCTTCCTCGAGATGCGCTTGTAGGCCGCGAGGTTGGCTTGCGGGACGGGCACGACGAATCCATCGACGTAGTTCATGGCGATCTCCATGTGTGAGCGCCGCGCCGCGGGCGGCGCGCCAGGCGACAGGCGGCCCGCGAAGGATAGCGCGCGAGTCGGCGGGCGGCGTTGCAGCGGGTTCGAACGATGGCAGACACCCGCTTCACGGCGCGCGGGCTTCACCCCATGCCGAGGCCGGGGCTTTCCACCCGGCTGTTGCCGCTGCCAGCGCCTTCGATGACGCTTTGAGTCCCACCCGAACGGCTTTGCGCGACTCCGTCGGCTCGAAAAGTGCCGATGCCGGCGCGCCAGGCGCCATCGATGGCACAAAAAGCGCCACGCGTGCCCCTCGGAAGCTCAGGACCTGGAGGAAAAAGTGCCGGCGATGGCGAAAAAAGCCCCAACGCCGCCGCTTTCCGCGCCGACGATGGCGCAAAAAGCGCCACGCGTGCCGCGTTCGGGCTTAAAAGTTGGAGGAAAAAGTGCCGGCGACGGCGGGAAAAGCGTGGATGCTGCCGCTTTGCGCGCTGCCGATGACGAAAAAAGTGCCACGCGTGTCGCTTTCGGAGTTAGAGCTGGAGGACGAGCGCAGGGATAGTACGGAAATACCGACCAGCCAGCGCGAAAACGCGATCAAGTGTCTGACACCGTTATCGTAGACACTGTTATCGCCTTCACCGTTTCTGCGCAGGTGATAGCACTGACGTACGCGACATGCAGGTCAAGTATCTTTGATACCGTGATCTCGCCTGTCATTTGGCTGCTACAGTTCGATCATCAGGCTGCGCACCGTCTTTCGTGTCCGAAACTGTTGCCGACTTATGCAATCGATGGGTGGGCAGGACAATTCGCGGCAGCCCCATCCGCCCACATGCAGACTGCGTTATCTCCCGCCAATATGGCCACACGTTGAAAGGCACATTGTGCTGCGCAAAAGCGCTCAATGCTTCTTCATCGAGCGAGTCGCTAGCGTGTTCTGACTCATCATACGCAACCAAAAAGTGGCACTCAATCGTTGCGCAAACTTGTTTTTCAATGTCGTCATCGATTTCGCGAACCACATCGACGTGCCTCAAGACCCGAAGACCAGCAAACATTTCAAAAACTGCGCGCTTGCGCACTTGCCCAACGGCCTCTCCTTCCAAGCGTCGAATTGCCTTGCATATAGGATGGACAGTTTGAAAGAGGACACCTTTTTGCTCATCGAGCTCCATCGGATCGAAGTCTTCGCATAAGAAGGCATTGATCGACTTAAGCGTTACATCCGCGATTCGCAAATGATCGATCGCCGCTTTCAATTTAGGATTCAGACTCATATCCGTGCTGCCATCGTAGAGGTCATGTCCTCCCACACATTGTCGTTACATGAAGCGTGGACTGCTTCGTTTGAGCGAATTCTACTCCAACGAACTCGAGCTTCTCGACTTTCTTGAATATCAGCATGATCGAACCAATCACATCGCAGAATAAAACGCTCCAACAGTTCATCTGCAGTCTTGGCTAGATCTGTAGTTAAGCCAACGCCAGGCTTCGATACTCGAATACTGCCCTCATCTTCAGGGAGGAGAGACGAAAACATCTCAACAAGAGTCGCCCCACTTCTGACTTGCATATATTTTTCCATGCTTCGCTCAATGGAATTGAGCGACTCCCGAATACTTGCAAGATTTGCATCTGGAAACGCACCCTTTACTCGCAAAAAAGTCGAAGGTATCCGAAATTGAAATTTCTTTCCATCAGCCGCTAGCAAGGCCACGCCAACATTCAGGGCCTCACCCGACACGGCATCATGCACGTAACGGATAGTGGCATACGAATAGCCTGATCGATTCATGGCTGCATCACTTTCTTGAGATTGGAAAATGCCGCGCTGAGATTGGCATGAAGACTACAAAGGTATTCGACAATTAAACTGACGACATCATTGACTTGCCATGCTGCAGGAACGTTCGAAGCGAAATCACGAACTCGCGACTCATCGATCGTCCTCCAAGTCTTTTCGAGACGATCTAGACTAGCTCCGCCACCCCTTAACAAATTGTAAAAAAGATGCCCAGCCTCCGGTTGCCACCGATCTTCCCACGGTGCTGGTACCAGCCCACCAACCCATACCACTTCCAATGCTTTCTCATGGTCGATTGCTACCAGACGCGATCCATTGGTCATGCAATTTGGCTTAGCGGAATTGCGGTCTGGATTTAGCGTCAATTGATCGAAGGCCCATATCTCAGCTGCGAATTGAAGCAACGGCTTAGTGACAGTGGCATTGCAAAGAGAAAAGCCAGATCCGAGTGAAATCGAGCCGAATGCAGGCGAGGCGGAATTCCGCATGCGAGCACCCGTCTCCGGAGAGATGCTCTTGACCTGCTCAATTAGGTCCGCATGCACCGAAACAAGAACCGGAATCCCGACAGCGATATCCAAGGACTGGGCCAACAAGCAGCCGATAACTTCGCGAGCCAGCCCTCCAACAGGGCACCTCACCGAGCTGAACTTGACGAACACATCGGCGGATTGGCCATTTGGCCGCAGGCATTCCATCTTCGACGGAATGGTGGCTCCGCCTTGAGCGTCTCCGTCGAAACGTACCGCCTCCAGAACCTCAAGCATACGACTTCCGCCGCCTAAGCAAGCAGAGAGTCACATATTTCGTCTGTACTCGCCACCGACGTCATACAGCGCATGGCTGATCTGCCCCAGGCTGTGGGTCTTCACCGCCTCGATCAGTGCCTCGAACACGTTGCGGCGTTCGCGGGCGGTCTTCTGCAGGTAGGCCAGGCCGTGGCCGTCGTGGACGAAGTTGCGGCCTTCGTTGAGCGCGCCTTCGTCGGACGCGGCCAGGTGGGCGTGTTCGGTTTCGCCGACGGGCGCGAGGACGTTGCGTGACTTCTGCCAGCCGTGGACGTTCTCGATCTGCTGGCCCTTCTCTTCCTCGGTGCTGCGGATCAGCTCGATCTCGGTGGCGATCTCGCCGGCGTGCTGCTTCGGCAGGAAGGTGTTGACGCCGACCAGGGGCAGCGAGCCGTCGTGCTTCTTGTGCTCGTAGTACATCGACTCTTCCTGGATCTTGCCGCGCTGGTACATGGTGTCCATCGCGCCGAGCACGCCGCCGCGCTCGCTGATCGCCTCGAACTCCCGGTAGACGGCCTCCTCGACGAGGTCGGTGAGCTTGTCGACGATGAAGCTGCCCTGCCAGGGGTTCTCGCAGAAGTTCAGGCCCATTTCCTTGTTGATGATCATCTGGATCGCGACCGCGCGGCGCACGCTCTCTTCGGTCGGCGTGGTGATCGCCTCGTCGTAGGCATTGGTGTGCAGGGAATTGCAGTTGTCGAACAGCGCGTACAGGGCCTGCAGCGTCGTGCGGATGTCGTTGAACTGGATTTCCTGCGCGTGCAGTGAACGGCCCGAGGTCTGGATGTGGTACTTCATCATCTGGCTGCGCGGGTCGGCGCCGTAGCGCTCGCGCATCGCGCGCGCCCAGATGCGCCGCGCGACGCGGCCGATCGCGGTGTATTCCGGGTCCATGCCGTTGCTGAAGAAGAACGACAGGTTCGGCGCGAAGTCGTCGATCTTCATCCCGCGCGCGAGGTAGTACTCGACGATGGTGAAACCGTTGCTCAAGGTGAAGGCGAGCTGGCTGATCGGGTTCGCGCCGGCCTCGGCGATGTGGTAGCCGGAGATCGACACCGAGTAGAAATTGCGGACCTTGTTCTCGACGAAATACTGCTGGATGTCGCCCATCATCCGCAGCGCGAACTCGGTGCTGAAGATGCAGGTGTTCTGCGCCTGGTCTTCCTTGAGGATGTCGGCCTGCACGGTGCCGCGCACGGTCGAGAGCGTCTCGGCCTTGATCCGCGCATAGGTTTCCGCATCGACGAGCTGATCTCCGGTGATGCCCAGCAAGCTCAACCCGAGGCGGTCGTTGCTGGGCGGCAATTCGCCGTGGTATCGCGGCCTGATCCTGCCTTCGAAGAACTGGTCGATGACCTGCTGCGCATGGTCCCAGCGCTTGCTGTCGCTGCGCAGGTACTTCTCGACCTGCTGGTCGATCGCGGTGTTCATGAACATCGCGAGGATGATCGGTGCGGGGCCGTTGATCGTCATCGACACCGAGGTGGTCGGCGCGCACAGGTCGAAGCCCGAGTAGAGCTTCTTCATGTCGTCGAGCGTCGGGATGTTGACGCCGGAGTTGCCGATCTTGCCGTAGATGTCCGGGCGCGGCGCGGGGTCTTCGCCGTACAGGGTGACGCTGTCGAACGCGGTCGACAGGCGCGCGGCCGGCAGGCCCTGGCTCAGGTAATGGAAGCGGCGGTTGGTGCGCTCGGGCGTGCCCTCGCCCGCGAACATGCGGATCGGGTCCTCGCCGGTGCGGCGGTACGGGTACACGCCGCCGGTGTAGGGATAGCTGCCCGGCAGGTTTTCCTTGCCGAGGAAGACCAGCAGCTCGCCCCAGCTTTTGTAGGTCGGCGCCGCGATCTTCGGCACCTTCTGGTGCGAGAGCGATTCGCGATAGTTCTCGACGCGGATCTTCTTGCCGCGCACTTCGTACTCGGTGACTTCGTCGGTAATCGACTTCAGGCGCGCCGGCCACTCGCGCAGCGACTTGAGCGACTCGGAAGAGAGAGCGTGGAGGGCATCGTTGTAGCGCTGGCGCAGAATCAACAGGGTGCGGTCAGTTTTCCCTTCCCCCTCCGGGGGAAGGTGGCGCGAAGCGCCGGATGAGGGAAGATCCCCCGCCGGCCGATCCAGTGAGCCGCTGGAGATGGCTCCCTCATCCGCCCTTCGGGCACCTTCTCCCGGAGGGAGAAGGGAATCTTCGTCGTACAGCGCCAACTGCTTCGGCAGCTTCGGATCGCCGATCTCCTGCAACGCCTGCCAGAACGCCTGCGCGCGGTCCGCCGCCTCGGCCTGCTTCTCGATGCCGGCATTGATCGCCCTGCCCTGCTCGGCGATCTCGGCGAGGTAGCGCGCACGCGCGCCCGGGATCAGCACCGTCGCGCGCGGCTCCTTCAGCGTGGTGTCGAGATGCGGCGTCCACTTCTCGGCCGGCAAATGCAGCTTCTCGCGCAGCAGCCGGCACAGGTTCGCGAACATCCAGCTGATGCCCGGATCGTTGAACTGGCTGGCGATGGTCGGGTACACCGGCACGTCGCCGTCGGCGACCTTGAAGGCGTTGTGGTTGCGCTTCCACTGCTTGCGCACGTCGCGCAGCGCGTCCTCGGCGCCGCGGCGGTCGTACTTGTTGAGCACGATGAGCTGGGCGAAGTCGATCATGTCGATCTTCTCGAGCTGGCTCGCAGCGCCGTAGTCGCTGGTCATCACGTACATCGGGAAATCGACGAGGTCGACGATTTCAGAATCGCTCTGGCCGATGCCGGCGGTCTCGACGATCACCAGGTCGTAGCCCAGGCTCTTGAGGAAGCCGATGCAGTCCTTGAGGACGGCATTGGTCGCGACGTTCTGCCGGCGCGTGGCCATCGAGCGCATGTAGACGCGGTGGCTGCGCAGCGAGTTCATGCGGATGCGGTCACCCAGCAGGGCGCCGCCGCTGCGGCGACGGGTCGGGTCGACCGAGATCACCGCGACGCGCATCGTCGGGAAGCTGGCGAGGAAGCGGTTGAGCAATTCATCGGTCACCGACGACTTGCCGGCGCCGCCGGTGCCGGTGATGCCCACGACCGGCGTCTTGCCGCCGGCGAGCTGCCATTGCTTGCGCAGGTGCGCCAGTTCGGCTTCGGCGTGCTCGCCGTTCTCGATCGCGCTGAGCGCGTGACCGATGCCGATCTCGTCGTCGATGTGCGGCGCGCCGTCCTTGCGATCCCGCTGCGGCGCGCTGCGTTCGCGCGCTTCCGCGGCGCGCTTGACGACGTCCTCGATCATCTCGACCAGGCCCATCTTCATGCCGTCGTTCGGGTGGTAGATGCGCTCGACGCCGTAGGCCTCCAGTTCGCGGATTTCCTCGGGCGTGATGGTGCCGCCGCCGCCACCGAATACGCGGATGTGCGCGGCGCCGCGTTCGCGCAGCATGTCCACCATGTACTTGAAGTATTCGACGTGGCCGCCCTGGTAGCTCGATAGCGCGATCGCGTCGGCGTCCTCCTGCAGGGCCGCGCGCACGACGTCCTCGACGCTGCGGTTGTGTCCGAGGTGGACGACTTCGGCGCCCTGCGACTGGATCAGCCGGCGCATGATGTTGATCGCGGCGTCGTGACCGTCGAACAGGCTGGCGGCCGTGACGAAGCGCAGCGGGCTGGCCTCGGTGTTCGCTTCACTGGCGGGCGCGTTGCCGCGAGCGGGCGCGGCAGGGCTGGGCGTGCTCATCGTGGCTCCGGTGCGGGCTGCTGATGGCCGATTGTAACGCCCCGCAACAGGTGCGAGGATTGCGCCAGCACCGGCCCGCGGGCGTTCCACGCGTTGCGGGCACGTGCCATGGGGAATGCATGCGGCTTGCTGAACGGACTTCCGCCTGCGGTCAACAGACTTTTATTCGCTTCGTTTCCAGTCATGTAGCGGGGTGTAGGCTCATCCCGCCGACTGGCAATCCCACCACCAATGGAGAAGGAACGTGACGATTCGCAACCTTGCAATGATCGGAATGCTTTGCCTCGGGGCCGCCGGGGCCGTCTACACGGCACCCGTGCAGGCACGTACCTTCGTCGACCTCGACATCAACGTCGCTCCGCCCGCGCCCCGGTATGAGCGCGTCGTGGTCCGCCCCGGATACGAGTGGGCCCCGGGCTACTGGCGCTGGGATGGCCATGGCCATCACGTCTGGGCCAATGGCTACTACGTCCGCGGCCGTCCGGGCCACCACTGGGTGGCTGCGCACTGGCAGCAGGGTCCGCGCGGCGGCTGGCATTTCGTCGGCGGCCACTGGGACTGATCGAACCAGGTCCTGTCGAACAAGAACCCCGGCACGTCCGGGGTTCTTTTTTGGCGCGAGTCAGCCGGTTCCAGCCGGTTCCAGCCGGATCGGGACGGCGGACGACGCGCGACTCCGTAGTGGGATAAAATGCGCGGCTTCCCGTCCCCGGACGGGTCATCGGCGATGAGACATTCGCCAGTCCGCCGCACGCCATCCACCCGGAGTCCGCAATGATTTTCGAGAGCCTCGCCAAGAACGGTCACGAGGAAGTCGTCTTCTGCCACAACGCCGATGCCGGCCTCAAGGCCATCATCGCGATCCACAACACCGTGCTCGGTCCTGCGCTGGGCGGCACCCGCATGTGGCCGTACGCGACCGAGCAGGACGCGCTCAACGATGTGCTGCGTCTCTCGCGCGGCATGACCTACAAGGCGGCGGTTTCGGGCCTCAACCTCGGCGGCGGCAAGGCGGTGATCTGGGGCGACCCGAGCAAGGACAAGTCCGAGGCGCTGTTCCGCGCCTTCGGCCGCTTCATCAACTCGCTCGGCGGCCGCTATATCACCGCCGAGGACGTCGGCATCGATGTCAACGACATGGAATACGTCTTCCGCGAAACCGACTTCGTGACCGGCGTGCACCAGGTCCACGGCGGCTCGGGCGATCCCTCGCCGTTCACCGCCTACGGAACCCTGCAGGGCCTGATGGCCGCGCTGCAGGTGAAGTTCGGACACGAGGAAGTCGGCAAGCATGCCTACGCCGTGCAGGGCGCCGGCCACGTCGGCATGCACTTCATCAAGCTGCTGCGCGAGCAGGGCGCGAAGGTGTACGTCACCGACATCAACAAGCAGCTGGTCGACCAGGCCGTGTCCGAGTACGGCGCCGAAGCGGTCGCGCTGGACCAGATCTACGACACCGACGCCGACATCTATTCGCCTTGCGCGCTCGGCGGCACCGTCAACGAGCAGACCCTGCCGCGCCTGAAGTGCAAGATCATCTGCGGCGCCGCGAACAACCAGCTCGCCACCGACGCGATCGGCGACGAGCTCGAAGCGCGCGGCATCCTCTACGCGCCCGACTACGCGGTCAACGCCGGCGGCCTGATGAACGTCTCGCTCGAGATCGACGGCTACAACCGCGAGCGCGCGATGCGGATGATGCGCACGATCTACTACAACCTCGGCAAGATCTTCCAGATCTCCAAGCGCGACGGCATCCCGACCTACAAGGCCGCCGACCGCATGGCCGAGGAGCGGATCGACCTGATCGGCCGCGTCAAGCTGCCCTACATGGGCCAGCCGCGTTTCCTCGGCCGCATGCGCCACGGCTGACCCCACCATGCGAACCTTTCCCCTCGGCGAAGACATCGACCTGCTGCGCGACACCGTGCGTGCCTTCGCGGAGAAGGAAATCGCCCCGCGCGCGGCTCGGATCGACCACGACAACCTGTTCCCCGCCGACCTGTGGGAGAAGCTCGGCGCGCTTGGCCTGCTCGGCATCACCCTGCCGGCCGAGTACGGCGGATCGGAGATGGGCTACCTCGCGCACGTGGTGGCAATGGAGGAGATCTCGCGCGCCTCGGGCTCGGTGGGCCTGAGCTACGGCGCGCACTCCAACCTGTGCGTGCAGAACCTCTACAACAACGGCAGCGATGCGCAGCGCGCGAAGTACCTGCCGAAGCTGTGCAGCGGCGAGTGGAAGGGTGCGCTGGCGATGAGCGAGCCGGGCGCCGGTTCGGACGTGGTCGGATCGATGAGCTGCCGCGCCGAACTGCGCGACGGCGTGTGGATCGCCAACGGCAACAAGATGTGGATCACCAACGGCCCCGAGGCCGACGTGCTGATCGTCTACATGCGCACCGCCGGCAAATCGGCCGGCAGCAAGTGCATGACCGCCTTTCTCGTCGAGCGCGGGATGAAGGGCTTCTCCACCGCGCAGAAGCTCGACAAGTTCGGCATGCGCGGATCGAACACCTGCGAGCTGGTGTTCGTAGACTGCGAGATCCCGCAGGAGAACGTGCTCGGCGAAGTGCACCACGGCGTCAAGGTGCTGATGTCGGGCCTGAACACCGAACGCCTCGTGCTGACCGGCGGTCCGATCGGGCTGATGCAGGCCGCGTTCGATGTCGCCCTCGCGTACGTGCGCGAGCGCAAGCAGTTCGACGTCGCGATCGGCACCTTCGGCCTGATGCAGGGCAAGATCGCCGACATGTACACGGCCCTGCAATCCTCGCGCGCCTTCGCCTACCAGGTCGCGCGCGATTTCGATGCCGGCCACAAGTCGCGGGTCGATGCCGCTTCCTGCCTGCTGCACGCTTCCGAATCGGCGGTGCAGGTTGCACTCGAAGGCATCCAGGCCCTCGGCGGCAATGGCTACATCAACGAATACCCGACCGGGCGCATCCTGCGCGACGCCAAGCTCTATGCGATCGGCGCCGGCACGAACGAGATCCGGCGGATGCTGATCGGGCGGGAGTTGTTCAACGAGAAGTCGTGAAGGGCGAAAGCCTGGGCAGCCGATGGGCGACTGTTCCCCACACTCGACGCCACTCCTCGCTGGCCGGAGCGCGCGATGTCGCGCACCGGAGAATCCCCGCTCACGACCCGATTCGGACCCAGCATTGCCGCACCGCAACATCAAAAGCGTATGATGTTTTGTTGAGTCCCTCATCCATGCGCGCCGGATGTCCGCCGGCCGCCCTGCCCGGAGCATTCCCATGACCCACGTCGTCATCGTCGGCGCCAAGCGCACCGCCATCGGTTCCTTCCTCGGCCAGTTCACCGGTGTGCCGACCCCGACCCTCGGCGCGGTTGCGATCACTGGCGCACTCGAACACGCGGGCGTGGCCGCCGACCAGGTCGACGAAGTCATCATGGGCTGCGTGCTGCCGGCCGGCCTCGGCCAGGCGCCTGCGCGCCAGGCTTCGCGTGCTGCAAAGGTTCCCGACGCGGCCGGCTGCACGACCATCAACAAGGTCTGCGGCTCGGGCATGAAGGCGATCATGTTCGGCCACGACCTGATCAAGGCCGGCTCGGCCAGGGTCGTCGTCGCCGGCGGCATGGAATCGATGACCAATGCCCCGCACCTGCTCAACAACTCGCGCACCGGCATCCGCTACGGTTCGGCGGAGTTTCTCGACCACATGGCCTGGGACGGCCTGACCAACCCGGACGACGGCAAGGCCATGGGCGTGTTCGGCGATGCCGCCTGCGCCAAGTACGGATTCACCCGCGAGGACCTCGACGGCTTTTCGGCCGAGAGCGCGCGCCGCGCCCAGAAGGCGATCGCCGACAAGGCCTTCGATGGCGAAGTCGTGCCGGTCACCGTCAAGGGCCGCAAGGGTGACGTGGTCGTCGCGACCGATGAGGAACCGGGCAAGATCGACCTCGCGAAGATCCCCACCCTGCGCGCGGCCTTCGGCAAGGATGGCCTGCTGACCGCTGCCTCGTCCTCGAAGATCTCCGACGGCGCAGCCGCAACGGTGCTGATGTCGGCCGGCGAAGCCGCGAGCCGCGGTTTGAAGCCGTTGGCGAACATCGTCGCGCATGCGACCCACGCGCAGGCTCCGGAGTGGTTCACCACCGCGCCGGTCAATGCGATCACCAATGTGCTGGCGAAGGCCGGCTGGCAGGTCGGCGATGTCGACCTGTTCGAGGTCAACGAAGCCTTCGCGGTGGTGGCGATGGCGCCGATGAAGGACCTGGGCATCCCGCACGCCAAGCTGAACATCCGCGGCGGAGCCTGCGCCCTGGGCCACCCGATCGGCGCCAGTGGCGCACGCCTGGTGGTGACCCTGATCCATGCCCTGCTGGCCACCGGTGGCAAGCGCGGCGTCGCCTCGCTGTGCATCGGCGGCGGCGAAGCAACTGCGATCGCGATCGAGATTCCTGAACATTAACCGCATGTAACGTCCGGTTTTACTTGACATTCGGATGCTGCATGCCATGATGGTCGGACGTGCGCGCTGCGCGCGTGCCCAAGCTATTACCAAGCTTTCAATAAGCGTTCTCACATAAATAGACGAGGAAGTGCACATGTCCATCAACAAGACCCTGCTCGCCATGGCCCTCGGCCTGACCCTGGCCGCCTGCAACAACGGCGGTGACACCGCCGCTTCGACCGCCTCCGACGCCAACGCCGCTGCTTCGGCCGCCGCTTCGGCCGCCAGCGATGCCGCCAACGCCGCTTCGGCCGCCGGCAGCATGGCTTCCGACGCCAACAACATGGCCGCTTCGGCTGCCAGCGACGCCGCCAATGCCGCTTCGGCCGCCGCCTCGGCCGCCAGCGACGCCGCCGCCGCTCCGGCCGGCAGCATGGCTGCGGACACCGCCACGATGGCCGCTTCGGCCGCCAGCGATGCCGCCAGCGCCGCCAAGGACGCTGCCAGCGCCGCCAAGGATGCCGCTTCCAAGAAGTAAGCATCAGCTCCGCGATTCGTCGCGGATCGCAACAAGAAAGGGCGTGCTTCGGCACGCCCTTTTTCTTTGCCTGAACCGCAGGCGAAATCTGCCTGAATCGCGCCCGGCCAGGCCCGGTCCGACGTCCTTCCACCACGAGGGTCGCATGGTAGGTTGGGATCGGATTTCCACCCGGAGGGACCCGGCATGAAACGCAATGGAATGTTGATCGCGCTGCTGTTCGCCGCGATTCTGGCGGCCTGCGACAGCCCCCAGCAGGACCGGCAACAGGCCTCGGCCGCCAGCAATGCGGCGACGGCGGCCCAGCCAGCCGCCGACCAGGCCGCGGATGAAGCAGCGCGGGCACGCGACAGCGCGGGCTCGGCATTGTCCGACGCGACGCAGGCCGTCGGCGATGCGACAACAGCGACAGCGAACGAAGTGTCCGCCAAGGCCAAGGTGGCCGGAGAGCAGGCGAAAGCCACCGCGAACGAGGCGGCAGCCGAAGCGAAGGAAGAAGCCAGCAAGGCAGCCGACGCCACCACAGCAGGCATCGATGCGGCAAGGCAGAAACTGGATGCGGCCAGCTCGAGTGCGAGCAGCGACAAGAACGAGCACTGACCCTTGCCGACCAGCCGTCCGGACGCGCGATCGCGCGCCCGGACGTGGGATGATGCGCGCTTCTTCGAAAGCCTGAGCGCCGCCCATGCCCGTGCTGACCACCCGCGTCGATCCGCGTTCCGAGGACTACCAGCTCAACGCCGAAGCCTTGCAGTCCGTGGTCGCCGACCTCGACGCCAGGCTCGCCGAAGCGGCCCTCGGCGGCGGCGATAAGGCACGCAGGAAGCACCTCGAACGCGACAAGCTGCTGCCGCGCGACCGCATCGCCGCCCTGCTCGATCCGGGATCGCCCTTCCTCGAATTCTCGCCGCTCGCCGCGCACGGCATGTACGAAGGCCAGGCGCCGGGCGCGGGCATCGTCACCGGCATCGGCCGCGTGCATGGCCAGGAAGTCGTCGTGGTCGCCAACGATGCGACCGTCAAGGGCGGCACCTATTTCCCGATCACCGTGAAAAAGCACCTGCGCGCGCAGGAGATCGCGCGCGAGAACCACCTGCCCTGCATCTACCTGGTCGATTCCGGCGGCGCCTTCCTGCCGCTTCAGGACGAAGTCTTTCCCGACCGCGAACACTTCGGCCGCATCTTCTACAACCAGGCGCGGCTGTCGGGAGAGAACATCCCGCAGGTCGCCGTGGTGATGGGATCGTGCACCGCGGGCGGCGCCTACGTGCCGGCGATGTGCGACGAATCGGTAATCGTGAAGGAACAGGGCACGATCTTCCTCGGCGGCCCGCCGCTGGTGAAGGCCGCAACCGGCGAAGTCGTCGACGCCGAATCGCTCGGCGGCGCCGACGTGCACACCAGCGTCTCCGGCGTGGCCGACCATTTCGCCGAGAACGACGCGCATGCCCTGGAGATCGCGCGCGACATCGTCCACCACCTCAATCGTCGCAAGCAGCTGCCTGTCGCGGTGCAGCCACCACGCGAGCCGCTTTACCCGGCCGAGGAGATCTACGGCGTCGTCCCGCGCGACACCCGCAAGCCTTTCGAGGTGCGCGAGGTCATCGCCCGCATCGTCGACGGCTCGGAGTTCCAGGAATTCAAGGCGCGCTACGCGAAGACGCTCATCACCGGCTTCGCCCACATCCACGGCTACCCGGTCGGGATCGTCGCCAACAACGGCATCCTGTTCGCCGAGTCCGCGCTCAAGGGCGCGCACTTCATCGAACTGTGCAACCAGCGCGGCATCCCGCTGGTGTTCCTGCAGAACATCACCGGCTTCATGGTCGGCCGCAAGTACGAGAACGCCGGCATCGCCAAGGACGGCGCGAAGATGGTGACTGCCGTCGCCTGCGCGAGCGTGCCGAAATTCACCGTGGTCATCGGCGGCAGCTTCGGCGCCGGCAACTACGCGATGTGCGGACGCGCCTACGGCGGACGCTTCCTGTGGATGTGGCCGAACGCGCGCATCAGCGTGATGGGCGGCGAACAGGCGGCGTCCGTGCTCGCGACCGTCAAGCGCGATGGCATCGAGGCGTCCGGCAAGTCCTGGAGTGCGGAAGAGGAAGACGCGTTCAAGACGCCGATCCGCGACCAGTACGAACGCCAGGGCCATCCCTACTACGCGAGCGCGCGCCTATGGGACGACGGCATCATCGATCCGGCCGACACGCGGCGCGTGCTCGGCCTGGCGCTGTCGGCCGCGATGAATGCGCCGATCGAGCGCGAGCCGATGGGCGTGTTCCGGATGTGATCGTGCGTCATCGGTCCGGCTTGTCCGCCGATCCGGCCAATCCATCTGCAACCGATGATTCTTGATCGCAACGATCAATTCCTTGCGTAGTCCGTAAAATCTAAATAATATTAATTATCATTTAGATTATGGAACACCCGATGCACTTCCCCAGACTCAAGCCGCTGCACGCGGCCTTGGCTGTCGTCCTGTCCATGCCAGCCGTCGCGGCAGCGACGCAGCCATCGACTGACAACGTTTTCTCGTCATCCGCAGGCGACGATGCCGGCGGCCCGACGACCAAGGCCACGACCCTGGACAACGTCGTCGTCCACGGCATCCGCGACGACTACAAGACCGACACCTCGACCGTCGGAGCGAAGACGCCAACCGCAGTGCGCGACATCCCGCAGTCGGTGACTGTGATCGACAAGTCCATGCTCGCGGCGCAGGGCGCAAGTTCATTCGCCGACGCGCTGCGAAACGTGCCCGGCATCACCATCGGCGGCGCCGAGGGCGGCCAGATCGGCAACAACATCAACCTGCGCGGCTTCACCGCGCGCACCGACATCTACTTCGACGGCTTCCGCGACCGCGGCCAGTATTACCGCGACGTCTTCGACCTCGACGAAATCGAGGTGCTCAAGGGTCCCTCCTCGATGCTGTTCGGGCGCGGCTCCACCGGCGGCGTGATCAACCAGGTCAGCAAGCAGGCGGTGCTCTCGCCGCTCACCGACGTCACCTCGACCGTCGGCACGGACGACCGTTACCGCACCACCGTCGACTTCGACCGCCCGCTTTCCGACGACGCCGCGCTGCGCGTGAACGCCTTCGCGCAGGACCTGCATTCCACCCGCGACGTGATGTCCAACAAGGACGCCGGCCTCGCACCGACGTTGCGCTTCGGCATCGGCACGCCGACCGTCATCACCCTGTCGGCGCTGATCCAGGACAACCACGACATGCCCGACTACGGCCTGCCGCCGGTCAACGGCCATCCGGCGAAGGTCGATCCCGACAACTTCTACGGCCTCACCGACGACCACACCGACCAGGACGTGCGCATGTTCGGCGCGCGCGTCGAGCACCACTTCAGCGACGACCTCGTGCTGAAAAACCAGTTGCAGTACGACTGGTACACCACCGATGCCCGCGAGACCGCACCGAACAACCTCATCACGACCGGCGGCGTGCCGATCGACCGCACCACCGGCAATTACACGAATGCACCGCTCGACCAGATCCTCGTCCAGCTCGCGAGCCACGACCGCGACATCCGCGACACCTCGCTGGACGACCAGGCCGACCTGGTCGCGAAGTTCAACACCGGCGCCTGGGCGCATACGCTGATCGCCGGGCTCGAACTCGGCCATGACACCTATGCCAACCAGGCCTATACCCGCAGCGGACTGCCGCTGGTCTCGCTGGTCGATCCGGTCTACCTGCCGATGGGTCCGGGCGTGATTTCCATCCCGGGCAACCATGCCGCCGGCAGCGCCGACACGTTCGCCGCGTACGCCAACGACACGATCCGCTTCGGCGATCACTGGCAGTTCGTGGGCGGACTGCGCCGCGACCGCTACGCCGCCACCCTCGACAACACGGTCTCGCTGCCCGCGCACGCCGAGCAGACCGTGTACTTCACCAGCAAGCGCGCCGGCGTGATCTGGCAGCCGACCGAGGAGCAGTCGTACTACGTTTCCTACGGCACGTCCTTCAACCCTTCGCTGGAGACGCTGACCGTCACCAACAACACCCAGGCGCTGCCGCCCGAGTCGAACCGCTCCTGCGAGATCGGCGCGAAGTGGGACCTGCTGTCCGACAAGCTTTCGCTGGACGCCGCGCTGTTCGACGTCGACAAGACCAATGCACGCACCCAGATCTCGCCGACCGAGTACGAACTCGACGGCAACGTCCGCGTGCGCGGCGGCGAGATCGGCCTGACCGGGCACGTCACCGACGCCTGGCAGGTGTTCACCGGCTACACGCGGCTGAACGGACGCATCGTCAAGGCCAGCGACGGCACCCAGGGCAATACACCTGCCAACACACCGAAGAACAGCGCGGTGCTGTGGAACAGCTACCGCTTCTCGCCGCAGTGGGAGATCGGCGGGGGTGCCACCTACCTTTCGCAACGCTACGCCGCGAACAACAATTTCGTGTCGGTCGGCGGCTACACGCGCTGGGATGCGATGGTCGCCTGGCACCAGCCGAAGTACGATCTGCGCCTGAACCTGCTGAACCTGACGGACAAGGCCTACTTCGATGCCCTGATCCCGTCCGACGGCGGTCGCTCGATCCCCGGCATCGGCCGCACCGCTCTGGCGACGATCGACTACAGGTTCTGATCGCGCGTTCCGCCGACGCGCGCTAACGGAGAGACGTCCCGATGCTGGTGCAGGTCCCGAAGCTGCTGAGCGAAGAACAGGTCCGCGCGATACGCGCGAAACTCGATGCGTCCGACGCGCCGTGGGTGGACGGCCGCGCGACTGCCGGCCATCAAGGCGCGCGCGTCAAGCACAATCGCCAGATCGACGAGCGCTCGCCGCTCGCCCGCGAACTGGGCGATGTCGTGCTCGCCGCGCTCGAACGCCATCCGCTGTTCATCAGCGCAGTGCTGCCGCAGCGCGTCTATCCGCCGTTGTTCAACCGTTACGAGGAAGGCATGCAGTTCGGCAACCATGTCGACGGGGCGGTCCGCCTGCTGCCGGGCAGCGGCATGAAGATCCGCACCGACGTCTCGGCAACCCTGTTCCTGAGCGCGCCTGACGAATACGACGGCGGCGAGTTGCTGATCGAGGACACCTACGGCGCGCATGCGGCGAAACTCGGCGCCGGCGACCTCGTGGTCTATCCGGCATCGAGCCTGCACCGCGTCGCGCCGGTCACGCGCGGCGCGCGCGTGGCGTGTTTCTTCTGGGCTCAGAGCATGGTTCGCGACGACGGCCGCCGGGCGATGCTGTTCGATCTCGACCGTTCGATCCAGCGGCTCAACCAGCGCGTCGCCGACGACCCGGCGATGGTCGACCTGGTGGGCATCTACCACAACCTGCTGCGGCAGTGGTCCGAGGTCTGAATGGACGGAACGGCTCCTGCAATGGCAACGCACGACCGCTTGCACGGCAAGCGGCGCATGCATCGCATCGTGCGCCAGCTTCACCTGTGGATCGGCGCCTGGGGCGCGATCGCCGCGATCGGGTTCGGTTCCACCGGCTTCGTCCAGAACCATCGCGCGATCCTGAAGCTGCCGCAGGGCGACTCGATCGATGCCGGCCAGGTCGAATTGCCCGTGCCTGAAAGCGCGCGGGCGAATCCCGACGCAATGCGCCAATGGCTGCACGGCACGCTGCACGCGGACATCGGCAAGGTGCGCGTGCAGGCCGGCAAGCCTTTCGACTACCAGGGCCAGCGCGTCGAGCCGCCGGCGCACTGGACGCTCAACGGCGGCAACGCGCACGAATCCGTCCAGGCCGAGTACGTTGCCGGCAGCGCCTCACTGACCGTGCGCACGACGCGACAAGGCGTGCTCGCGACCCTGCTTCGCCTGCACAAGGGCGTCGGCGCGGGGCCGGGCTGGATCCTGCTTACCGACAGCTTCGCGATCTCGATGGTGATGCTGGGCATCAGCGGGCTGTGGATGTGGGGACGTGCCCGCACGCCGCGTCAGATGGTCTTCAGTGCGGTCGGCGCGGCGGTCGCCGTGCTGCTGATCGTCGGTGGCCTGCAGGTCGCCTGATCACGCAGGGATGGAGGACCGCGTCGATAGAGGACTGCGTCACGCATGCGTCGGGCGCGCCAGCGCGAGGACATCACTTCGCGACGATCGTGCCCTGCGCGGTGGCGCGGTGGAAGTCGCCGAAATAGACGTACTTGCCGGCTTTCAGCGGACCGACGAAGACATTGATGGTCCCGAGGCCGGCGACGATCTTCTCGCGCTGCATGTCGTGGCTCTCGAACTCCTCGGCGGTGACGTCCTTGTTCACCACGATCAGCTTCACCTTGGTGTCGGCCGGAATCGTCGTCTCCGTCGGCGTGAAGCGATGGTCCTGGATGGTCAAAGTGAATTCGGGGACGCCAGGGGCGTCGGCCGCAACGGCGATCAGCGGAACCAGGGCGAGCAGGAAGAACGCGACGAGTCGCTGCATGGAGATTCCGGGCTGGAGGAATAAAGGCTCAGGCCGCCGCGACGGACGGCGCTGTGGGGCGCGCGCGCGCAGCGTGCCGCGCCACCAGGCGCATGCCCGCCACCAGCAGGGCCAGCGTCGACAGGTAGAACAGCAACTGCATGCCGGTGGGCTCGGCGGTGTAGCCGGTCAGTACGTGGACGGTCTTGCCGGTCAGCGAATCGTCGCCGAGCAGCCAGCCGGTGTTCCACAGCGGCGTGGTCCAGGTGCTGAGCACGTCGGCCTGGGTGAGGAATGCGGCAGCGTTGGCCGCCATGCCGGCCGCAAGGAACACCAGCAGTCCGTTGGTCGCGCTGAAGAAATGCCGGAGTGGAATCTTGAGCAGGCCGAAATAGATGGCGAAGCCGAGGCCGACACCGCAGAGCAGGCCCAGCGCCGCGCCGGTCGCCAGTGCCGACACCGACGAGCCGCTTGCCATCAGGCCGTAACCAAACAGCACGATCTCCGAGCCTTCGCGCAGCACCGCGATGGCGATGACCGTCATCAAGGCGGTCATCGGCCGGGCGCCGCTGCTGACATCGCGACCGACCGCCTGCATCTGCTGGCTCAACTCGCGCCCGTGCTTCGACATCCACACCACGTGCCAGCCGATCATGCCCACCGCCGCCAGGAGCACGCCGGCGTTGAACCACTCCTGCCCGGAACCGTCGAGCGCTTCGGCCAGGCGGCCGGCGGAGACGGCCACCAGCACCGCGCCGAGCACGCCCAGAGCGATGCCGCCGCCGATCCAGCGCCCACGCGCAGCAACGCCACGCGTCGCCGCGGCGACGATGCCGACGATCAGCGCGGCCTCGAGCACTTCGCGCAGGACGATCAAGAAATTTGCAAGCATTGCGAACCCTCCGCTCACAAATGATAATAGTTATTGTTTAGATTGCAAGTGCGGGTGTCGCGCCATTCACCCCCGCGACGGCCGCGATGATCGCGGTTACGATGCTTGTTCCCCCACGGGCGATCGCCATGACCACGTCCCCGCAGTCGCTGCACGTCGAGCACGAAGCCGGCATCGCCCGGATCGCGCTCGCCCGGCCCGAGGTCCACAACGCTTTCGACGACACCCTGATCGCCGAACTCAGCGCGGCCCTGGAATCGCTCGACCAGGATGCAAGCGTGCGCGTGGTGGTGCTGACCGGCAGCGGCGCCAGCTTCTCCGCTGGCGCCGACCTCGGCTGGATGCGGCGGATGGCGCAGGCCGGCGCCGACGAGAACCGCACCGACGCGCTCCGTCTGGCGAAACTGATGCGCACCCTCGACGGCCTGTCCAAGCCGACCATCGCCCGCGTCAACGGCGCGGCTTTCGGCGGTGGCGTCGGGCTGGTCGCCTGCTGCGACATCGCCATCGCACTGGAAACGGCGAGCTTCGCGCTCAGCGAGGTCAAGCTCGGCCTGGTGCCGGCGGTGATCTCGCCCTACGTGATCGCCGCGATCGGCGCGCGCCAGGCGCGGCGCTGGTTCCAGACCGGCGAGGCATTCAAGGCCGATGAAGCGCAGCGCATCGGCCTCGTGCACGCAGTCGCCGACCCGCATTCGCTGGACGCGGCCGTGCAGCACCAGTGCGATCTCCTGCTCAAGACCGGGCCGGCGGCGGTGAAGGAAGCCAAGGCGCTGGTTCGCCGCATCGCGAACGCCGCCGATGCCGACGCGATCGATGCCGCGAATGCCGACCTGATCGCCCGCCTGCGCATCTCTCCCGAAGGCCAGGAAGGACTGACCGCCTTCCTCGACAAGCGCAAGCCGAACTGGATTCCGCGGCCGCCCTCGCCTTCCATCCCGGACAACTGAGGCCCGCATGCTCGACCACATCGGATTCGCCGTCAGCCACCTTGCGCGCAGCCGCGCCTTCTATGCGGCCGCGCTCGCACCACTGGGCTTCGGGCCGGCGATGGACGTCACCCGCGAACAGACCGGCGGCTACGAAGGCACGGGATACGGACCGCCCGGGCGTCCGCGGTTCTGGATCGGCACCGGCGAACGGCACGGCAACGGCATTCACGTCGCCTTCGTCGCACCGGATCGAGCCGCGGTCGACGCCTTCCATCGCGCCGCGCTCGCTGCCGGGGGCACCGACAACGGCGCGCCCGGCTTGCGTCCCCACTACCACCCGGACTACTACGGCGCCTTCGTGCTCGACATGGACGGCAACAACATCGAAGCCGTCTGCCACCTCCCCGGATAAACCCGCATGCCACGACCGATCATCAACCTCGACAACCGCGACGGCAAATAGCCAGGACAGGCTGGATGCTGCAAGCCCTCCCCTTCAAGGGGAGGGTTGGGTGGGGATGGTGTTGCCAGGAGTTCTTCGCACATGCGAGGACAAACGAACCCATGCATCCTGAAGCCGAAGCTGCAGCGCGGACTACGCAAAAAACCCACTGATGCGGAACACAAGTTGTGGCAGCGACTCCGCGGAAAGCAACTCGATGGCTGCAAGTTCCGCCGCCAGCATCCTTACTACGATTTCATTCTCGACTTCGTCTGCCTGGAACAAAAGCTTGTCGTGGAAGTGGATGGCGGGCAGCATGCGGACTCAAAGACAGATGCCGCACGTGACGCTTTCCTTAGAGGGGGTGGATTCCGCATCCTGCGATTCTGGAACCATGAAGTGTTGAACCAACTTGAAGAGGTGGTCGAAGTGATCTGGCGGAATCTAGGCGATCTTGAGCAACACCATCCCCGCCCCAACCCTCCCCTTGAAGGGGAGGGAGCCTAATCATGTTCGACTGCATCCTCATCGCCAACCGCGGCGAGATCGCCTGCCGGATCGTGCGCACCTGCCGGCGGCTCGGCACCCGCACGGTTGCCGTGTTCTCCGAAGCCGACGCCAACGCCCAGCACGTGCGCCTTGCCGACGAGGCGCATCCGATCGGCGGTCCGCGTCCGCAGGACAGCTACCTTCGCGGCGACGCCATCATCGAGGTCGCGAAGAAATCCGGCGCGCAGGCGATCCATCCGGGCTACGGCTTCCTTTCCGAGAACGCCGATTTCGCCGACGCCGTCGAGCAGGCCGGCCTGGTCTTCATCGGCCCGAAATCCGCGTCGATGCGCAAGATGGGCAGCAAGGCCGGCGCGAAGGAACTGATGGCCGCGCGCGGCGTGCCGGTCGTGCCCGGCTACACCGGGGCCGACCAGGACGCTGCCCTGCTCGCCCGCGAGGCGCAGCGGGTGGGCTTCCCGCTGATGATCAAGGCCGCGCACGGCGGCGGCGGCAAGGGCATGCGCATCGTGCGCAGCTCGGACGAGTTCCTGCCGGCGCTCGAAAGCTGCCAGCGCGAGGCGAAGAACGCCTTCGGCCGCGACCGCGTCCTGCTCGAACGCTATATCGAGACGCCGCGCCACATCGAGTTCCAGGTGTTCGCCGACAGCCACGGCAACACCATCCATCTCGGCGAGCGCGAATGCTCGGCGCAGCGCCGCTACCAGAAGGTGATCGAGGAAGCGCCATCGCCCTTCCTCACGCCCGAACTGCGCGCGCAGATGGGTGCGGCCGCGGTCGCCGCGGCGCGCGCGATCGACTACGTCAATGCCGGCACGGTCGAGTTCATCGTCGGCGCGCAGGGCGATTTCCACTTCATGGAGATCAACACGCGCCTGCAGGTCGAACATCCGGTGACCGAACTGGTCACCGGCCTCGATCTGGTCGAGTGGCAGTTGCGCGTCGCCGCCGGCGAGCCGTTGCCGCTGGCGCAGGATGCGATCGCCCGCCACGGCCACGCGATCGAAGTGCGCCTGTATGCCGAGGACCCCGAGGCCGGCTTCCTTCCGGGCTCCGGCAAGCTCGAACAGTTGCGCCTGCCCCGACCCGATGCGCACCCTTCGACAGGCTCAGGGCAGGCTCCCTCGACCGGCTCGGTGCGCCTCGACGGCGGCGTGATCGAAGGCGACACCGTCACCATCTTCTACGACCCGATGATCGCCAAGCTGATCGTCTGGGACGTCGATCGCCAGCGTGCGCTGGCGCGCCTGCGCGAAGCGCTCGCCGCCTGCGAGATCGTCGGTCCGAAGTCGAACGTCTCCTTCCTCGAAGCCCTCGTGCGCCATCCGATGGTGGTCGAAGGCCGCATCGACACCGGCTACCTCGACCGCCATCTCGACGAGGTGCTGCCGACACCGCAGCCACCGTCCGCCATCGACCTCGCCGCCGCCGCGACCACCGCGTTGTTGCGCGACGAGCAAGCCGCCCACGAAGCCGCGGGCACCAGTCCGGATCCGCATTCACCGTGGGCGCTGGCGGACGGCTGGCGACTCGGCCATGCCAGCGATCGCGTGCTGTGCCTGCTGCACCGCGGCCAGCGCCACCTGCTGCACGCTTCCGGCCATGCCGGCGCCTATCGCGTGCATGGCGAAGGATTCGAAGTCGCTGTCGCAGGCGCGCGCATCGTCGATGGCGTACTGTCGGCCCGCTTCGATGGCGACGCGCGCCGCCACCGCGCCCATGCCGATGCGAACGCGGTGCTCGTCCACGACGGCACCCGTCGCCTGCGCTTCGAACGCGTGCCCGCGTTCCAGATCGCCGGTGATGCCGGCACCAGCGGCGGCCACCGCGTGACCGCGCCGATGACCGGCCGCATCGTGCTGGTGAAGGTCGCGGCCGGCGACACGGTCGAGGCCGGCCAGGAAGTGCTGGTGATGGAAGCGATGAAGATGGAGCTTTCGCTGAAATCGCCGCGCGCCGGCACCGTCGATGCGGTGCGCGTGCAGGCAGGGGAACTCGTCGAGGGAGACACGGTGCTGGTGCAACTGGAGGAATGACGCAGATGAAGCCGCGCAACCCGCTCCTGTTCCTCGCGCTGGCGCTCGTTCTCCTGGCGACCAGCGGCTGCTCCACCACCCTCGTCGAATCGCTGCCGGTCGGCAGCGTCTCCACCTGCGATGCCGCGTGGCCCGGGACATGGCGCGGCGTCGAACATGGCGTTGGCAAGGCGGCGATGGACGAGCACATCCACATCAGCGCCGACTGCACGCAGTTCACCTTCAGCGATGCCGAGAAGACCCAGACCGAACCGCATGTCCTGCGCCTGATCTCGACCCGCAACGGCCAGTTCCTCACCTTCGGCAATCCCGGCGACGCGCCCAAGGCCTGCTTCGGCGAAGGCAACACCCACTGCGGCGTCGAGCTGATCCGCTACGTCCGCAGCGGCGGCCAGATCCTGCTGTACAAGCCCGATCACCGGCGCGTGCACGATGCGCTCGAGAGCCACGTCATTTCCGGCTACACCGAGATGAACATCGACTCGCAGACGACCACCGCCAACGGCACCCAGAGCGGCAACGGCGCCGTCCCCGACAGCCTGATCCAGGCGCGCATGGCCGCGCAGGACGACAAGAAGTCGCCGACCTACCGCAACCTGATCGCCGGCGGCCCCGACCAGATCGCCCAGATCCTCACGCACCATCCGGAATTCTTCGAGCAGGATCCCTATCTGATCCTGCAACGCGAGGGGCCGATGAATGCGGGAACGACGCCATGACCACTGACGCCATGAAACCCGACGTCCGCATCGTCGAAGTCGGCGCCCGCGACGGGTTGCAGAACGAGAAGACGATCATTCCCGCCGCGCAGAAGATCGAGCTGATCGATCGCCTGTCCGGCACCGGCCTGCGCACGATCGAGGCGACCAGCTTCGTCAGCCCGAAATGGGTGCCGCAACTCGCCGACGCCGCAGAAGTGTTCGCCGGCATCGCGAGAAAGGACGGCGTGAGCTATCCAGTCCTCGTGCCGAACGAACAGGGCTACGAGCGCGCGCGTGCGGTGGGCGCGACCGAGATCGCGGTGTTCGCGGCCGCGTCGGAAGCCTTCAGCCGCAAGAACATCAACGCTTCCATCGACGAATCGATCGCGCGCTTCGAACCCGTCATCGCGCGCGCGAAGGCGGACGGCGTGAAGGTGCGCGGCTACGTCTCCACCGTGCTCGGCTGCCCCTACCAGGGCGAGGTGCCGTTGTCCGACGTCGTGCGCGTCGCCAAACGCCTGCACGCGTTGGGCTGCTACGAGATCTCGCTCGGCGACACCATCGGCGTGGGCACGCCGGGCAACGCGAAGGCGATGTTGAAAGCCGTCGCAGGCGAGGTGCCGATGTCAGCACTCGCGGTCCATTTCCACGACACCTACGGGCAGGCGCTGGCGAACATCCTCGCCTGCCTCGAGGAAGGCGCCGCGGTGGTCGATTCGTCGGTGTCGGGCACGGGCGGCTGCCCCTACGCGAAGGGCGCGAGCGGCAATGTCGCCAGCGAGGACGTCGTCTACATGCTGCACGGCCTCGGCGTGCGGACCGGCATCGACCTCGACAAGCTCGTCGCGACCGGTGCGTGGCTCGCCACGCAGTTGCACAAGGACACCGCCAGCCGCGTGACCCGCGCCCGCACGGGCGCGTGAAAATGCACCGGCCGCAGTCTCGCCCGGAGTTCGTCGATCGGGAAATGTAGAGTTTCAGGAATTCCAGGGGCGTGCCGAACGGGGGCCATGATGCGCATGACAGCGAAACAGATGATCCGTCGGGCGGCCCTGTGCTGCGTTCTCCTGCTGCCCATGCCGCATGCGTTTGCCACCTCCGAAACCGTGGCCGCCATGGATTTCCTGCTGGTGCCGGCGAAGGTCTGGACCGGCGATGACGGCACCGCGCACGCCGGTTGGGCCGTACTGGTGCACCAGGACAGGATCGTCGCCGTCGGTCCCGCGGACACGATCCACATGCCGGAAGGCGCGGTGCAGGTGGATCTCCCGGGGACGACCCTGATCCCCGGCCTGATGGACATCCACTCGCACGTCTTCCTGCACCCGTACAACGAGACGTTGTGGAACGACCAGGTGCTCAAGGAACCGGAGAGCTATCGCACGCTCGAAGCCGCCCAGCACGCGCGCGATACGCTGATGGCCGGATTCACCACCTTGCGCGACCTCGGCACCGAAGGCGCGGGTTATGCCGACGTGTCGATCAAGCGCGCGATCGACGAACGCCTGATCCCCGGTCCGCGCATGTTCGTCGCCACGCGCGCGATCGTGGCGACCGATTCCTACGGTCCCGGTCCGAAAGGATTCCGCCCCGACCTCGACCTGCCGCAAGGTGCGCAGGCGGTCAGCGGCATCGATGACGTCATGCGCGCGGTGCGCGAACAGATCGGCCACGGCGCGGATTGGGTCAAGCTCTACGCCGACTACCGCTGGACGGCCGACGGCGATTCGCGTCCGACCTTCACCCTCGCCGAACTCAGGGCCGCCGTCGAAGTCGCCCACGGCGCGGGCAAGCCGGTCGCGGTCCACGCGACCACGGACGCCGGCATGCGCCTGGCGATCGCGGCGGGCGTGGACACCATCGAACACGGCTACGGCGGCAGCCTCGACACCTTCAGGCTGATGAAGGAACGCGGCATCGCCTACCTGCCGACGCTGACCGCCGCCGAAGCATATTCGGAATACTTCGAGCACTACGAGCGCGGCAAGTCGCCGCCGACCGATCGGATGAAACAGGCCGCCGATGCCTTCCACCATGCGCTCGAGGCCGGCGTCACGATCGGTTGCGGCAGCGATGTCGGCGTGTTCGCCCACGGCAGCAACTGGCGCGAAGTCCAGTGGATGGTGCGGCTCGGCATGACGCCGGTGCAGGCGCTGCGTGCCGCGACAAGCGTCGACGCGCGCATCCTCGGCAAGCAGAAGGAGCTCGGCCGGATCGCGGCCGGATTCGACGCTGACCTGATCGCCGTCGAGGGCGACCCGCTCGAGGACGTGCAGTCCATCCGGCGCGTCGAATTCGTCATGAAGGGCGGCTGGATCTACAAACAGAACTTCAGGAGCCTGCAATGAACGAGCCCTTCTACATCCGCCCCATCCATTTCGAAGACAACGAAGCCGTCGCGGCCATCATCCGCACGGTGATGCCCGAGTTCGGCGCCTCCGGCGACGGCTTCGCGATCAACGATCCGGAAGTGGACTTCATGCACCGCGCCTATTCCGCGCCGCGTTGTTCCTACTTCGTCGTCGAGAAGGACGGCAAGGTGTTGGGCGGCGGCGGCGTGGCGCCGCTCGCGGGCACCGAGGACGATGTCTGCGAGCTGCGCAAGATGTACTTCCTGCCCGAACTGCGCGGCCTCGGCGCCGGCGCGGCGTTGATGGAGCGCTGCCTAGACGCCGCCCGCCTGCACGGCTTCCGTCGCTGCTACCTCGAGACCCTGCGCGGCATGGACGCGGCGATGCGCCTGTACGAGCGCACCGGCTTCACCCGCATCGTCGACCCGATGGGCGATACCGGCCATCATGGCTGCGACAGTTTCTACCTGCTGGATCTGTGACGGGCCGGCTTCCGCAATGAGATCGGCTGAGACGAGACGTCATGCCGACAAGCTCCCCGGGAATGCATTTGCCTGCATCACGTCCTGAAAAAAGAGACCCCGGCGCGAGGCCGGGGTCCGGGTGCAGCGTGTCGCGTTGTTGCTTACTGCGCCGTCAGGGTCACGTCGTCGAGGACGAACGAAGTCTGCAGCGAGACGTCTTCCTTGCCCGTGAACTTCAACGTCAGGCTCGAGTGGCTCAGGTCCGAACTGGTGATGGCGTTGGTATGGGCCGTGTATCCCGAGTTCTTGTCGAGGTTCGAGTACGTCGCGATCGTCCTGACCAGGGTCGAACCACTGTACAGGGCCACCGTCAGCGTGTCGTACTTGGTCGACTTGGTGGTCTCGGCGGTGTCGATGTGCAGGTAGTACGACAGCGTGCCGCTGGTCTTGCCGGTGTGCGAAGCGAGCGTCTGCGACAGCGTGTCGGTGTGGGTCTGACCGTAGCCATCCAGCCACGCGAAGCCCGCACCGGCATGAGCCGACTCACCCGAGCAGCCGGTCGTGCACAGCACGCCCGAGCTGGCCGTCCAGGAACCGGTGCTCTCGAAGCCGGTGTTGGCGATCAGTCCCGCAGCGGTGCTGGAAACCGTCACGTTCGCCGTCTTGGCAGCTGTCTTGCCGCCGCTGTCGGTCACCGTCTCGGTCACGCTGTAGGTACCAGCGGCCGCGTAGGTGTGGCTCGGGGAAGCCGACGTCGAGGTGCCGCCGTCGCCGAAGGTCCACGCATGGCCGGTGATCGTGCCGCCCGAATCGGTCGAGCTGTCGGTGAAGGTCGCCGTCAGGCCGCTGGTGGTGTCGGTCCAGTTGGCCGTCGGGGTGGTGGTGCCGGTGGAAACCGACACGTTCGCCGTCTTGGAAGCCGTCTTGCCGCCGCTGTCGGTCACCGTCTCGGTCACGCTGTAGGTGCCAGCAGACGCGTAAGCATGGCTCGGGTTGGCCGCCGTCGAGGTGGCGCCGTCACCGAAGGTCCACGAGTGGCCGGTGATGGTGCCGCCCGAATCGGTCGAGGTGTCGGTGAAGTTCGCCGTCAGGCCACTGGTCGTGTCGCTCCAGTTCGCGGTCGGCGTCGTGCCGCCGCCTCCGCCGATGTTGGCCACCATGTTGCTGAGGATGATGCTGCCCCAGCCGGAAGCCAGGTCGAAGCCGGCCTTCGCCGTCTCGCCGTTGCTGCCCGAGGTGATGTCATGGAACGCCGAGGACGGCAGGGCGTAGATCAGCGGGGCGGCGAAGCCGACGCTGGTGCCCTTGGTGGCGATCACGCGCGCCCACTCACCGGCGAACAGCGGAGCCGACAGGCTGGTGCCGCCGACCTGGGTGGAGGTGCTCGGCGAAGCGCCGTTGAGGTACAGCTGCGCACCGGAGTTCGGGTCGCCGTCGAAGGCCACGTCGGCCACGCAGCGGAAATTGCCCGGGCAGATCGTCGAATTCTGCCAGCTCGGCTTCGGCTCGAACTTGGAAGGCGAACCTCCCGAGTCGGACCACACCGTCTCGCTGCTCCACGTGGCGCTCGAACCGGTCGAGGCGTTCAGCGTGGTACCGGCAACC
>DASXKN010000005.1:0-240763 GCA_036496805.1 Lysobacteraceae bacterium | reverse complement strand
GCAACAGTCGTAGCATTCATGGCGGACTCCTCTCGTGATCCCGTTGACTGAACTTGCGAAAATTCAGTGTGGCTCATCGAAGCCGTGTGGCGACACGGGAGGAGTCCATTCAATCACTCAAGCGGACCTGCGCGGAGTAAGTTGCTCGCTCGATCATGCATCCCGGCCGCGCAGGCCGCTTGGCTTGGGCGTTAGGCTTCACATGGATGCTCAGTTTTGGCTGATGTTAGTCTTTCCCGCTTTCATTGGGGTCTTGTACTACGTTTGCTGCCATGGATCACCTGCCCGCAGACTCGGCGCCGCTTCGCCTAGCATTGCGCTTCTTTGCGCTTTTGCCTATGCAGTTGCAGTCTCGCCGTGGTCCGGCTCCGATCCGAGCGCATTTTTATGGTTATTTTGGGCAATGCTTGGTTTGTATGTTGCCTGCATTGGCCTGGCCGTTGCGCTTTATCGGGGAGAGCCGGCAATACACGGCCTTCAAGTATTTCAAGCCCTCAATGCCGCGATGATCTGGATCATCGGCACAATAACAATAACCCATGACGGCCCTTAGCAATTCGTCGGGGCAGCCTAACTATGCGCTCGAGCGGACCTGCGCGGAGTAAGCTGCTCGCTCGATCAAACATCGCGGCCGCGCAGGCCGCCTAGCTTGGGCGTTAGGCCTCTATGAGGACGTTCTCCCGCTTCCTTCCTTTGATCCTTGCGCTTATCGCCGGGGCTGCTCAAGCAGGCTCGGTCACGGGATCCTGGAGGGATGGCTCTTCTGATTCAGGCATGCTTCTCAAGACAGAACAGCACGGCAACATGGTTCACTTTCAGCTCTACATATCCCGGGCTGAGGGTGACTTTGGCTGGGTCGAGGGCCGATTCAATCTGAAGGGCGCAAATGGTACATACGCGGGCAACGAGTACGGACCGTGCGAGATTGATTTCACATTCGCGGGCTCATCGGTCGAAATCGGCGAGCCGCAAGAGAAAAGTGAATGCGGGTTCGGCTGGAACGTCTTCGCCAGCGGAACGCTTCACCGTACAAGCACACGACGACCCAAATTTGCCCCCTACGATGCGCGACAAGGGATGCAGTGAAGCGCCGGCCTAGCTATGCGTTCAAAACGCACGAAACCATGAAGACAGGAAAGCGATGCCCGACTGTCGGCTTGGCAATCCTGTCGGAATGCCAACGCTTTCGGGCCTGACCATGCGCCTTGGCGGACGGGAGGCTTGCGTTGCTGTCATGCACTGCGGCCTGCGCGCCGCCTGGCACGGGAGCCGGCTTTCTTCGTGATCCTCGGGCCACAGCAAAACACAAGCGCCACGTCGCAGGCAGGCTTGAACAGGATTGAACCCTGCCTGCGAATCCCTGCACTGGTCGCGCCCCCTCGCGAGGAGGAGTATTCAATGTGCCTCCACTCCTCCCGGCGACACCCATGAGCTCCGTCGATTCCCTCACCCTTGCCGCTGCCCCGGCACGCGAGCGCGCATGGCGCACGCCGCTCGAACTGGGCGTGCTCGGCGCGATCTGGGGCGGATCGTTCCTGTTCATGCGGGTGGCGGCGAAGGATTTCGGGCCGGCGCCGCTGGTCGAGGTACGGCTCGCGTTGGGTGCGCTGATCCTCGCGCCGTTCCTGTGGCGCGATCGCGCGGCGTTTCCGTTGAAGCTGTGGCCGAAGCTGGCGTTGATCGGCGCGATCAACTCGGCGATCCCGTTCGTGCTGTTCGCCTGGGGCGCCGAGCGCGCGCCGGCGGGCATCGGCGCGATCACGAATTCGATGGCGGTGCTGTTCACCGCGCTGGTCGGCTTCCTGTTCTTCGGCGAGAAGATCGGCACGCGGCGCGCGCTGGCGCTGGTGGCCGGATTCGTCGGCGTGGTCGTGCTCGCCAGCGGCAGGACCGCCGGCGCGAGCGTGGGCCTGGCGGCCACGTCGGGCGCCATCGCGGCTTTCTTCTACGGCATCGGCGTCAACCTCGTGCGCCGCCACCTCGTCGGCCTGCCGCCGGCCGCGACCTCTGCCGCGACGCTCGGCTGCGCGGCGCTGCTCACCCTGCCTTTCGCGATCGCGCAATGGCCATCGCACGCGATCCCGGCCCGTTCGTGGCTCGCGGTCTCGGCCCTCGGCGTGTTGTGCACGGGGCTGGCGTTCGTCTTCTACTACCGGCTGATCGCGATCATCGGCCCGGCGCGCGCGGTGACCGTGACCTATCTCGTGCCGCTGTTCGCGGTGCTGTGGGCCTGGCTCGCGCTCGGCGAGCAGCCGACGTGGACGATGGCGGTCGCCGGCGCGATCATCCTGGGGAGCGTGGCGATCAGCCAGCGGGCGAAGGCGTGATCGACGGGCACCTGTGGGATCAGGGGCTGGTTTGCCAGTGATCGTCATTCCCGCGAAGGCGGGAATCTACTCAAGCCAAGTCGCTGCCGATTGCCGTGGATTCCCGCCTTCGCGGAAACGTTTCTCAACAGCGAAGCTGGTCAATGACGAGCAAGAAACTCTGGTCCGTTCCGAATTTTGCCTACCTGATGTAGTCCACGAACTCGAAAGCGCAAGCGTGCTTCGCATCGGCTGCATGCGCCTCGCGCGCGGTTACGCGCCACTGCGCCGCGGCGTATTCCGGAAAGAACGCGTCGGCTCCGGCGACGACGGTGTCGACATGGGTCAGGTGCATCCGCGTCGCCAGCGGCAGCGTCAGCGCGAAGACGTCGCCGCCGCCGATCACCATCAGTTCGCCATCGCCCGCGCACCGCGATGCTTCTTCCAGCGAAGCGACCGCTTCCATGCCATCGAACGGCACGCGGCCCGAACGCGTGAGCACTAGGTTGCGCCGTTTCGGCAGGGCGCGACCGAGCGATTCGGCGGTCTTGCGGCCCATCAGCACGGGCTTGTCGAGGGTGAGCGCCTTGAAGCGTTGCAGGTCGTCGGGAAGATGCCAGGGCAGCGCATTGCCGCGGCCGATGGCGCGGTGGCGATCCAGTGCCGCGATCAGGGAGATCCGCACGCTCACACCGCCACCGGGGCCTTGATCGCCGGCAACGGATCATAGTTCTCGATCGCGATGTCCTCGTAGCGGAACGCGAACAGGTCGCGCACGTCCGGGTTCAGGCGCAACCGTGGCAACGCCCGCGGCGTGCGCGCGAGCTGCTCGCGCGCCTGCTCGAGGTGGTTGTCGTACAGGTGCGCGTCGCCAAGCGTGTGCACGAAATCGCCGACGCCAAGATCGCAGACCTGCGCGACCATGTGGGTGAGCAGCGCGTAGCTGGCGATGTTGAAGGGTACGCCGAGGAAGATGTCGCCGCTGCGCTGGTAAAGCTGGCAGCTGAGCCTGCCGTTGGCGACGTAGAACTGGAACATCGTGTGGCAGGGCATCAGCGCCATGCGTGGCAGGTCGGCGACATTCCAGGCCGACACGATCAGGCGGCGCGAATCGGGGTTGCGCCTGATTTCATCGACCACCCAGCGGACCTGGTCGATCTCGATGCCGTCGGCGCCGGCCCAGCGCCGCCACTGCTTGCCGTAGACCGGACCGAGCTCGCCATCGGCGTTCGCCCACTCGTCCCAGATCGAGACCTTGTTGTCCTTCAGGTAAGCGACATTGGTTTCGCCGCGCAGGAACCACAGCAGCTCGTGCACGATCGAGCGCAGGTGCAGTTTCTTGGTCGTGACCAGCGGGAAACCTTCGGCGAGGTCGAAGCGCATCTGCCAGCCGAATACGCTGCGCGTGCCGGTACCGGTGCGATCGGCCTTGTGCGCGCCGTGTTCGAGGACGTGGCGGAGCAGGTCCAGGTACTGTTTCATCGCGCGCCTGCCTCCGCCTTCGCATCGGGGGGTGCGGCGATGATCGGCTCCAGCACCGGCGCCTTGCGCGACATCCACAGCAGCACCAGCCCGAGCACGACCAGCGGCAGCGACTGCACCTGCCCCATCGTCAGCCAGCCGAATGCGAGGTAGCCGAGCTGTTCGTCCGGCACGCGCACGAACTCGACCGCGAAGCGGAAGCAGCCGTACAACAGCGCGAACCATCCGGATACCGCGTAGCGTGGGCGCGGCTTGCTCGAGTAGACGAACAGCACGACGAACATCACCAGGCCTTCGAGCGAGGCCTCGTAGAGCTGCGAGGGATGCCGCGCCCAGGCTTCGAGCGCGCCCTGGTGCGCGAGCGCGCGCAACTGCTCCACGCTGGCATTCTGGTACGGACCCGAGGTAATGCCTTTCGGGAAGATCACCGCCCACGGCACGTCGCTCTGCTTGCCCCACAGCTCGCCGTTGATGAAGTTGCCGAACCGGCCGAAGAACAGCCCCGGCGGCGCCAGCGGCGCGATGAAGTCGACCGTGTCGAAGATGTGCAGGCGATGGCGGCGCGACCACCACAGGCAGGCGACGAGCACGCCGATCAGGCCCCCGTGGAAACTCATGCCGCCATCCCACACGCGCAGCAGCGCCGCAGGGTCGTGGACGATCCAGCTTGGCGAGACATAGGTGAGCATGTACCAGAGGCGGCCGCCGAGGACGACGCCGAGCATCGCGTAGAACATCAGGTCGCCGTAGGCCTGCGCGTCCACGCCGGGCAGCCTCCCCGCGCGCGCGCGCCGCGAGCCCAGCCACCACGCCGCCACGAACGCCAGCAGGTACATCACGCCGTACCAGTGGATGGCCGGCTGGAAATGCGCTCCGAAAAGATTGAAGGCCGGAAGCTGCAGCGCGATCGGATCGATGTCGTGGAAGTAGTGGGTCATGCTTTCGTCAGTTGGACCTCGCGCCTTGGTCAACCATCATCCCAGTCGGCCTGCGCATCGCCGCTGGAAGCCCCTCTCCCTTCGGGAGAGGGGTTGGGGTGAGGGGTCGAAGTACCGGATGCGCACGGGATTGCGACCCCTCATCCGCCCTTCGGGCACCTTCTCCCGAAGGGAGAAGGGAACCCACCGGGAACTTGTGGGCAACCAGGTCCCCATTGTCGCAGACGGCCGGGCCTTCCGGGCCGCGGTCAGAGGATCACCGGCGCGTCGGGCAGCTCGTCGGGCGTCGCGTCGACCTCCGGCAGGGCGCCGCGCAGCAGGCCGCCGATCGTGGCGATGCACTCGCAGACCGCCGTCGCCGCATCGTCGCCGGCGCGCAGGCGCCCGCTCAGGCGCGCGCAGGGCGCGTCCCAGGCATTCGCGGGCAGCAAGGCCGCGATGCCGCGGTCGGCCACGATCTCGATCGCACGGTCGGCCCACAGCAGGTACAGCAACACGCCGGTGTTGTCCTCGGTGTCCCAGACCCGCAGCCGCGCGAACACGTCCAGCGCGCGGCTGCGCGCGTCCGGGTGGCGCGCGAGCGCACGCAACGGCAGCGTCGCCTCGACCGCGAAGCGGACCTCACCGGCGTGCCCGCGTTCGGCCGCGACGATCGCCTCGCGGATGCGCTCCATCGCAGCGCGGTCGAAACGCCGGCGCACCGCGCCGGCTCCCATACCCAGATGCTTCAACGCCCTTGCGAATTTTCCGGCCATCACCAGCTCCCCGATGCGCCACCGCCGCTGAAACCGCCGCCGCCACCACGGAAGCCCCCGCCACCGGCGCTGCTCAGCACGCCGCCAGCGATGCCGCCCAGGATGCTCCAGGCGATGCTTCCACCGGATGTACGACCGCTCGACCCATGACTGCTGCTGGACGGAAGGGAATTCCAATCCGGTTCCGGACCGTCGGACTTGTTGAGCACGCCAAGGTAGAACGCCAGCGCGGCAAGACACAACGCGAACAGGTAGCCCGATCCGATCAGCAACAGGAACACGCCGATCGCCGCCGACGTGCTGACGCCGCGCAGCAGCGCGCCCTTCCAGCTCAACAATCCGCTGACCACGAGGAAAATGAAAGGCAGCCCGACGATCATGCCCAGCCAGCTTCCCAGCGGCGGCGGATAACACATCTCGAGCAGCGACTGCCCTCCATAGCTGCTCTCGGGCTTGGGCGGCGGCGGCATCGCCTCGCCGTTCTCGAGCCGGATGATGCGGTCGACGCCCGCGTTGATCTCGCCAGCGATGTCGCCCAGCTTGACGTTGGGCCACGACATGTCCTCATTGAGGATGCGCAGGATGACGGCGTGCGGGAACACCGCGAACAGTCCGCGGCCGACCTCGATGCGCTCGTCGTAGGGTTGCTGGGTCATCGTGACCAGGACGCCATCGTCGCCGAGCTTCCACGTCTTGAAAACGCGATCCGCGAATTGCGCGTCGGTTTCGTCGCCAGTGCCCTCGACCAGCAGGACGGCGATCCGCCTGCCCTTGTTCTTTTCGAATGCGGCCAGCTTGGCCTCGAGCGCGCGCGCCTGCGCCTCCGTGAGCACGCCATCGGTCTGGTTGACGACATGCCCGATCAGCGGCGGAATCGGAAGGAGCGCGACCTTCGCAACAGACGCGGAAGCGACATCCGACTGCGTTGATGGAGGCTGCGGCAAAGGCTCGCCATTCACCAGCCCGATGAGCCGGTCGACGCCGTCGTCCAGACCGCCGGCATAGTCGCCGTTCTTGAACTTCGGCTCGATGGTGCCGTCGATGATGCGGTTCGCGATCGCGTCCGGGATGCTCCCTTCCAGGCCGCGACCGACCTCGATGCGCAACTTGCGGTCGTCCTTCGCGACCAGCACCAGCACGCCGTCGTCCACGCCCTTGCGGCCGAGCTTCCACGCGTCGACGACGCGGATCGAATACTGCTCGATGGTCTCCGGCGCGGTGGACGGCACGATCAGCACCGCGACCTGCGCGCCTTTCGCGCTTTCGAGCGCGGCGAGCTTCGCCTCGAGCGCGGCGACCTGGGTCGGGTCAAGCGTTCCGGTCTGGTCGGTCACGCGCGCGTTGAGCGCGGGAACCGGAACCCTCTGCGCCACGGCATCGGCCGCGCTGGCGCAGCCACACAGCAGCAGCCAGGCGACGAAGAGCATCGCGAACCGGTGCAACGAACCCGGCATGAAGCGATGCTTCGCACGCACGTTGCCATGGCCGCGAACGCGCGCAGCGGCATGTCGCGTCCGCGCGCGTGGCGGCAACGGATCCGCAAGCCGCACCGTGTCCCGACGCTGCATCACCATCCTCCCGAGGCGCCACCGCCGCTGAAGCCGCCTCCACCGCCGCTGAAACCACCGCCGCCCCAGCCGCCGCCGGACGATCCTCCGCCCCAGCCACCACCGCCGACGTAAAACCCGCTGCCGGCATTGCTGACGAGGGCGATGAAAAAGCCCAGCACGGCAAGCCCCCCAGCGAACAACATCGACGCGCCGGCAATCGCTGCCACGAGCCCGACCACGCCGCCAACCAGCAACCCGCGGATACCGGATCTGAGGCCCTGGAACAGCGCACGGGCGACCATGAAAGCGAAGAAAGCCGCACCGAAGGCGCCATTGCTTTCGGAAGACCTGCCTCCCTCGTGTTGCGACGGCTGCGGCAGCGGCTCACCGTTAACCAGCCCGATCATGCGCGCAACGCCCGCCTGCAGGCCGCCGGCGTAATCGCCCTGCTTGAACCTCGGGACGATCTGTTCGTCGATGATGCGGTTGGCGATCGCATCGGGGATCGTTCCCTCCAGCCCCTTGCCGACTTCGATGCGGACCTTGTGGTCGTCCTTCGCGACCAACAGCAGCACGCCGTCGTCCACGCCCTTGCGCCCGAGCTTCCACGCATCGGTCACGCGGATCGAGTACTGCTCGATGGTCTCGTCGCCGGTGGTCGGGACGATCAGGATCGCGATCTGGCTGCCCTTGTCTTTCTCGAACGCGGCCAGCGTGGATTCCAGCGACTGCGACTGCGAGGCATCGAGCGTACCGGTCTGGTCGGTGACGCGCGCGGTCAATCGCGGCACCGGCACGTCCGCGATCGCGACGTTGCCGATCAGCAGGAGCAGCAGCGCCAGCGTGGCGAGAAGAGCCCGCCGCATCGCAAGGACTCCCTCGCCCTCAGCCTCCCGCGGGCGAGGATGCCGGCGATGCGATCGGCGCCGGCTGCGCCACCGGCGCGGGAGGCGGAGTTGCCTTCGACGCCGGCTGACTGAAGTCCACCGTCGGCGGCGCGGAAATCTGCGCCTCGTTGGCGACGGTGAAGTTGGGCTTGACCTGGTAGCCGAACATCTTCGCCGTCAGATTCTGCGGGAACGAACGCAGGTAGGTGTTGTAGTCCTGCACCGACTGGATGTAGCGGTTGCGCGCGACGGTGATGCGGTTCTCGGTGCCCTCGAGCTGCGCCTGCAGGTCGCGGAAGGACTGGTCGGACTTGAGGTTCGGATAGTTCTCGGTGACCACCATCAACCGCGACAGCGCGGAGCCAAGCTGGCCCTGCGCGTCCTGGAACTGCTTGAGCTTGACCGGATCGTTCGCCAGCTCCGGCGTGACCTGCAGCGAGCCGACCCGCGAGCGCGCCTCGGTCACCTGGATCAGGATGTCCTTCTCCTGCTGCGCATAGCCCTTCACCGTCGCCACCAGGTTCGGCACCAGGTCGGCGCGGCGCTGGTACTGGTTGATGACCTCCGACCAGGAGGCCTTGGTCTGCTCGTCCAGCGACTGGATCCGGTTGTAGCCGCAGGCGCTGAGCAGCAGCACGAGCGCGAGGATGGCGATGCGGACGGCGATGTTCATGCGCTGGCTCCCGGTTGACGTCACTGGTCCCGCTCGGAACGATGCGCGCGCAACTGCGCGCGGTGCTCGGCGTGCTCGCGGGCGATCAGGTTCAGCACTTCCACGCCCGCCGAGAAGGCCATCGCGAAGTAGAGGTATTGGCGCTGGGCGTGGATTCCAAGGCCCTCGCCCACCAGTGCCACGCCGACCATCACGATGAAGGTCAGCGCCAGCATCTTCACGGTGCGGTGGCGGTCGATGAAATTGCCGATCGGGTCGGCCGCGAACACCATCACCAGCACGGCCAGCACGATCGCGGCGACCATCACCGGGATCTGGTTGACCATGCCGACCGCGGTGATCACCGAGTCGAGCGAGAACACGATGTCCATCACCGCGATCTGCGCGATCACCATGCCGAAGATCACCGACGGCCGCGCGGAGATGTCCTCTTCCTCGCCTCGGCCCTGGATGGCGTCGCGGATTTCCAGCGTGCCCTTGACCAGCAGGAACAGGCCGCCGGCGATCAGCACGAGGGCGCGCATCGACACTTCGCGACCGAACAGCACGAACAGCGGCTGGGTCAGGCGCGCGAGTTCGACCAGGGTGACCAGCAGCAGGATGCGGGTGAGGCAGGCCAGGGCCAGGCCGAAGCGGCGCGCCATCGAGCGGCGCTCGGGCGGCAGCTTGCTGACCGAGATCGAGATGAACACGAGGTTGTCCACGCCGAGGACGATCTCCAGCACGGCCAGGGTGATCAGGGCGATCCAGATCTCGCTGTCGAAGATCCAGTCCACTCCGGGCCTCGCTCAGCGCGCCAGCCAGTGCGGGACCAGCACGAGCCCCCAGCACAGCAGCACATTCATCATCAGCACGAAGACCGCGGCCGATCCCATGTCCTTGGCGCGCCCGGCCATCTCGTGGTGCTCGGCGCCGTAGCGCTCGATCAGCGCCTCGACCGCGGAGTTGAGCAGCTCGGCAGCCGGAACCGGAAACAGGCTGCCGAGCAGGATCGCGCGCTCGACGCCGCTCTGTCCCAGCCAGATGGCGGCCGGCACGAACAGCGCCAGCAGGTACACCTCGAGCCGGAACGACTCCTCGGTGCGCCAGCAGATGCCGATGCCCTGCAGCGACCACTTCAGCGCGCGCCAGACGCCCGCCGGACCGCGCGGCAAATGGTTGTTCTTTCCCGCTGGCATGCTCAGCCCCCTGTGCAGTCGCGGCGTGTCACGCGTTCTTCGGGATGTACGCGAGGTCGAGCTCCTTCGCGGCCTTCACGTCGTCGAGTCGGCGCACCGGCGTGGTGTACGGCGCGCCCTTCATGTAGTCCGGGTTGCTGGCCGACTTGTCGAGCAGCATCTTCATCACCACGACGAAGCGGTCGAGGGTGTCCTTGCTCTCGGTCTCGGTGGGCTCGATCAGCAGGCACTCGGGCACGAGCAGCGGGAAGTAGTTGGTCGGCGCGTGGATGCCGTGGTCGAGCAGCGACTTGGAGAAATCCAGCGCGGTGATGCCGTTGGCCTTCTTCTGCGGCGCGACGGTGACGATGAACTCGTGCGAGGCGCGGCGCTCCGGATAGGCCAGCGTGAAGCCGCGCTTGCGAAGTTGCGCGGCGAGGTAGTTGGCGTTGAGCGTCGCGTACTCGGCCACGCGCGGCATGCCTTCGCGGCCGAGCAGGCGCGCGTAGACGTAGGCGCGCAGCAGCACGCCGGCATTGCCCGCGAACGCGGACAGGCGACCGATCGACAGCGGACGATCCTTCTTGCGCACGAAGCGGTACCACGGGCCGGCGCTGTCCTGCGCTCCGGCCGCGGCCGGAGCGGACACCGCCGCCGGACGGTGCTTCATCTTCGTGTAGCGACCACCCTTGTGTGCCGCAGCGGTGGACGACGACGATATCGCCTGCTGCGGGCGCTGCTCGACCTTCTCGATCATCGGGATCGGCAGGAAGGGCTTGAGCCGCTCGCTCACGCCCACCGCGCCCGCTCCCGGACCGCCGCCGCCGTGCGGCGTGCTGAAGGTCTTGTGCAGGTTCATGTGGATCGCGTCGAAGCCCATGTCGCCGGGCCGCACCTTGCCGAGGATGGCGTTGAGGTTGGCGCCGTCGTAGTACAGCAGCCCGCCGGCCTCGTGCACGAGCTTGGCGATCTCGACGATGCGCCGCTCGAACACGCCGATCGTGGAAGGATTGGTCAGCATGATGCCGGCGGTCTTCGGGCCGAGCACCTTCTTCAATGCCTCGACATCGATGTCGCCATTGGACAGCGTCGGGATCTCGCGGACGCTGCAGCCGCAGACCGTCGCGGTCGCAGGATTGGTGCCGTGCGCGGCGTCGGGCACGATGATCTCGGTGCGCTCGTGGTCGCCGCGATGCTTGTGGTAGGCCATGATCATCGCGACGCCGGCGAACTCGCCCTGCGCGCCGGCCATCGGCGCGAGCGACACGCCGCCCTTCATGCCGGTGACGTCGGCGAGGATTTCCTGGAGCTCGTACATGCACGACAGGAAGCCCTGGCTCAGCGATTCGGGCGCGTAGGGATGGCGGCCGAGGAAGCCGTCGAGCATCGCCAGCGAATGGCAGGCGCGCGGGTTGTACTTCATCGTGCACGAGCCCAGCGGATAGAACTGGGTATCGATCGAGAAGTTCTTGCGCGACAGGTTGGTGTAATGACGCACGGCCTGCAGCTCGGACACTTCGGGCAGGCCAACGGGCGTTTTTCGCAGGAATCGTTCGGGCAGGTCGGGCGTTGCGATGTCGGCCGGAAGCTGGGCGGCGGCGGTGCGCCCTGGCTGGGACTGCTCGAAGATCAGCATGGAAGCGGGACCGGGATGGACGGAAGTGCGTAGTTTGCCATAGGGCGGCCCGCGCATTCGCGGCCCCGAAAGCCCCTCTCCTCTCGGGAGAGGGGTTGGGGTGAGGGGTCGAAGCACTTCATACGCCAAGAGATTGCGGCCCGTCATCCGGCGCTCCGCGCCACCCCCGCCTTCGCGGGGGCAGGCGCTTCTTCCGCGGGGGAAGGGCTTTGCATCGCGGCATGTGCCGATCCCCGGCATTTCTCTCGGCCTGCCGGCGCCGGAGGTCGACGGCATGGGACGCCTGGCAGCCATCACCTACCACCGCGTGCGGTTCCCTGCTATCTTGCGCGCGGCGTCGCAAGCCGCCTCCGGGTCCGCGGGAAGGGTTGAACCCACTTGTCTGTCGCTTGATACCACCGACCTTTATGCAGCCGGGATTGCGGACCTTCGGCACTCATGCATGGAGGTTCTCGTGAAAAACTTGCCGCACAGGCCCAGCTCTGGCCAATTGAATCTCGGCCATCTGAAGAAGCAATCCAAGGAACTACTCAGGGCATGCCGCGATGCGGATGCTCCCGCCCTCGCACGCATCCGTGAAAGCCTGCCCGCCGCCGCCGGGCGCGACGATGCCGCGATCGCCGCAATGGACCTGCGATTGCACGACGCGCAGTCGTGCATCGCCCGCGAATACGGTTTCGCGTCGTGGACGCAGTTGAAGGACTACGTCGAGACGCAGGCCATCGCCGTCGACCGGATCGCGCTGCTGGGCCGCTGGAAGCTGTGGACGTTCGGCGCCGGCTACGACGGCGCCAAGCCGCACCTGGCCGCGCGCCTGCTGAACGAACACCCCGGGCTGGCGGCAGGCGATCCCGCCCTCGCCTGCGCGACGGGCGACGTTGACGCGGTACGCAGGAAGATCGCCGACGACCCGTCATGGGCGCGCACGCACGGATCGGCCACGACGATGTCGCCGCTGCTGTGCGCCTGCTTTTCCGGATTGCTCCGCCTGCCGGAGTTCGCATCGAGGATCCGCGACTGCGCCGCGTTGCTGCTGCACGCTGGCGCCGACCCGAACGATACGACGTTCGATCCGGCCTTCCCCGGCGACCCACTGGGCGCGCTCTACGGCGCCGCAGGCCGTAACCACGACGGGGAATTGACGCGCATGCTGCTCGCCGCAGGCGCAAACCCGAACGACGGCGAATCGCTCTACCACGCGACCGAGTCGGCCGATCCCGAATGCGTGCGCCTGCTGCTGGAAGCCGGCGCGCGCGTGGGCGGCAGCAACGCGCTCAACCGCAGCCTCGATTTCGAGCGCCCCGAAATGCTGCGCCTGCTGCTGGCGCACGGCGGCGATCCGAACGAACGCACGAACGACGCGCCGCTCACGCATGCGATCCGTCGCCGCCGCTCCCCGCAGATCGTGCGCATGCTGCTCGACGCAGGCGCCGATCCTGACTCGCGCAATCCGCAGGGGATCGGCGCGTACCGGCTGGCGCTGCGCATGGGGCTGACCGAAATCGCAAACCTGCTGCGAGATGCAGGTGCGTCTGGCATTGGCGATGCGAGCGAAGGCGATGCGAGCGAGAACTTCATCGCCGCATGCGCGCGCGGCGATCGCGTCGCGGCGACGACACTCCTCGCGCAGCGACCTGGCCTGATCGGCGAACTCGACGCGTCGCAACTGCGCCTGCTGCCCGACCTCGCGGCCATCGGCAACGACGACGCCGCGCGGTTGATGGTCGAGCTGGGCTGGCCAATCGCGGTGCGCAGCGGCGACATCGATGGCAGCGCGCTCAACCACGCCGTGTTCCGCGGCGACGCCCCACTGACCGCCTTCCTGCTCGCGCACGGCGCGCATTACGACGAACGCCACGGCTACAACGACAACGTCTACGGCACCCTCAGCTTCGCCTCGCGCAACCACATCAACGAAACCGGCGACTGGCTGGGTTGCGCGAAGGCACTGATCGAGGCCGGCTCGCCGGTGCCGGACGCCCACTACGTGTTCGACGATGACGTCGAGGCGTACTTCGAGGAATTGCGCAAGACGGACTGATCGGACGACCCTGAAAGTCCCGGAGCCCTCGGCAAAACCCAGGGCTCTGGTTGACTTTTGAGCCTTCCAGCCTCAGCGATTCGCCGAATCGCGCCTCTCGCGCAATGGCAGCACGCGATCGATCGTGCTCCAACTCCGGCTCCATCGCTGACCCACTCCTTCACCGTAACCGAGTCTTTCGCGATCGCCTTGACATCCATGTGTCGCCCCAGCATGGCGTTGCCCACCCTTGCCACTACAACCGATCCGGGTGTCATCTCATAACGAAAGAATTTCCTGTCCCTGGAGATGCCCACGACCCTGATCTTCTGCGGCCATTTCTTCTCGGCGCCGATCCGCAAACCTACGCCACTTTCGCGACCATCAAGCAGGCATCGCGACTCGAATGCGCGCGGACTGATATCCATCGGCTGTCAGTCGCGCAAGGCATGTCGAAATCCTCCAGAACATAGCGATCGCGCCCTTCCACGCGCTCGCTCGCCAGGACGCGGCGACCATTCACGTGGAGCATGCACCCTTCAGCGGCGGGGCGATCGAACCGTTCCGACGATCGATCGTTGAACGCGGCGCCAAGGTAGATGGATTGCCCGCCATGCCGCCATTCGACATCGCGGTCATCGACGCCATCGCGGAAGACCATCGGTTCGCGGAATGGCACGACGATCGACATGCCGAAAGCTTCTTCCCGAACGCCCTGGATATCGTGGGGAGCGGCTTCCAGACACGAGCAGACAGCGCGCGACGATGCGCCCGCATGGCAACGTGAAGCTGCGACACAGGTCAATGCGAGTCCAAGCGAGCGCGCACGCAAGTTCGTTCCGTCACCCGTGGCCATCAGATTCGCGCCGCCCGGATGCAATCCGGTGGAACGCCGTCCATCCTCCTGGATTGCATTCGGGCCACGGCACTACTCGACAGCCCTTGGTTTCGACTTTTCGAGCGACTCCCGAATTCGGTTCAAGTAGTGCCTCGCGGAAAACTCCGATTCCGGCGCGAAGTCGACCATTTCCTCCAGCAAGCGCTTTGCCTCGACCAGCTCGCCGAGCTGGAATGCTGCCTTGGCCTGAATCAGGTACGCAGCAGGGTTGCGAGGTTCTTCGCGAGTCCACTGCATTGCCTTGGCCTTGGCCTCTCTGGCTTTGCCCCGGAAAAGCAGTCGCTCAACCTCCATTTTCCGGATAGCAGCGCTGGCAGTCACGAATCCGCGCTTCATGTTGGTGACGTGCACGGCCAGTATGCCGCCCATGATCAGCGCAAGAACCGTCACCGCGCAGATCAATATCACGATCAACGTGTTCAATGGTCCCCCATGACCACCAGCGAGGAATCAACCGGCGGCATATTCGAACGCTACTTGGCGTCATCCTTGAAGATCGCCGTCCCGCGCGATCCATCCGACTTCACCCAGCCGCGATACATGCCCTCGGTGTTGAACGGCGTCGCGATGTCGCCGCGGGCGTCGATCGCGATCACGCCGCCGTCGCCGTGCTCGCCGTTGAGCGTGAGCGAGGGCACGCGCTTCATCACCACTTCGTCGGCGGCGGCCTGCAGGGAGTCGCCGCGGTAGGACACGCGTGCGCAGATGTCGGAGGCGACGTTGAGGCGGATGAAGAACTCGCCCCAGCCGGTCGCGGACACCGCGCAGTCGGCGATCGCATAGGTGCCGGCGCCGATGATCGGCGAATCGCCGACGCGGCCCCATTTCTTGTTGGTCATGCCGCCGGTGGAAGTCGCCGCGGCGAGATGGCCGTGCGAATCCAGCGCGACCGCGCCGACCGTGCCGAAGTGTGCGCTCGGCGGCTTGGCCGCTCCCTTGGCTTCTTCGGCCTTCGCATCCTGGAGCTGCTTCCAGCGCTCCTCGGTCCAGAAATACTTGGGGTCGACGAAGTCGATGCCCGGCACGGTCTTGCCGAACGCCTCGGCGCCGTCGCCGACCATCATCACGTGCGGCGATTTCTCCATCACCGCGCGCGCAAGCCTGATCGGGTTCTTCGCGCGGTGCACGCCGGCGACCGCACCGGCTTCGAGCGTGCTGCCGTCCATGATCGAGGCGTCGAGTTCGTTCACGCCCTCATGGTTGAACACCGCGCCCTTGCCGGCGTTGAAGTTGGGATCGTCCTCGAGCACGACGACCGCTGCGGTGACCGCGTCGCGTGCACTCCCGCCGGACTGCAGCACGGCGTTGCCGGCGTCGAGCGCCTTGTCGAGACCGGCGCGGATCGAGGCTTCCTTCTCGGGCGTGAGCTGGGCGCGGCCGATGGTGCCGGCGCCGCCGTGGATGACGAGGGCGGTGATGGGTTTCGTCGGATGGGTCATGGTGTTGTCGGAAGGTTCGGCGGCCACGGCGGTGGCGGCGACGGGAAGCATCATGGCGAACAGCAGGCTCCGGGCGTTCATGGCGGTTCGCTCGTGGCGAGAGTGCCAAGGATACCGGAACATGACGCCTCTCCCTTCTGGAGAGGCCGACGCAACGAAGGCGCGGCGGGTGAGGGAAGGGGCAACACGTCGCGCATTCGCTTCGTATCCGGACGCCATGGCAACAGGTGGTGCCGTTCCCTCATCCGGCGCTTCGCGCCACCTTCCCCCGGAGGGGGAAGGAAAACATGGCTCATCCCTCCAGCGCCTTCGCCTTGGGAAAACTCACCGTCGCGCGCGTGCCCTTGCCGGGCTCGCTCTCCACCTTCACCGGCCAGCCGAAGCGTTCGGACAGGCGCTGGACGATGTTCAGGCCGATGCCGTGGCCGTCCGTGCGCTGCTCGCCGCCGCGGTAGAAGGCGTCGAACACGCGCTGCAGTTCCTCGGCGCTCATGCCGATGCCGGTGTCCTCGATCGTCACCCTGCCCGGTTGCACGCGGACGGTCACGCTGCCGGCCTCGGTGTAATGGCAGGCGTTGCGCAGCAGGTTGCCGAACAGCACCGCGAACACGCGCGGCGGCGCATGCAGGGCGAAGGCGGCCTGCTCGTCGAGCCGCAGTTCCACCGGCTTGTGCGCAAGCAGTGCGCGCGCCTTCTCGATCTCGTCGTGGATGATCTCGTTGACGACGAAGTCCTCGCCCGGCAGGCCGACGTCGCCCTCGCGGGCCATGATCAGGAAGGCCTCGACCAGCGATTCCATCTCGCCGACCGCCGACTGGATGCGCCGGAGGTTGCGCGTGGCCTGCGGCGTCAGGTCGTCGTCGGCGAGCAGCACGTCGCCGGCCATGCGGATCACCGTCATCGGGGTGCGCAGTTCGTGGCTGGCGTCGCGGGTGAAGTTGCGCTCGCGCTGCACGAAGGTGTCGATGCGGTTGGCGAATTCGTGGAGCGAGGAAGCAAGCACGAGGGTCTCGCCCTGCACGTCCACTGGCAGGTTCACGGCGTCGAGCGCGCTCACATCGGGGCGCTTGGGGTCCCATTTCTGCACCTGGTTGGCGAGCCAGATGATCGGCGAGATGGCGCGGTGCGAGGAGCGATACGTCATCCACGCGATCGCGTAGATCACGATCAGCACGAAGGCCAGCGGCACCGCGCCGAACCAGAACGCGAGCTTGTTGACCTGGGTCTGCTTGAAGACGAGGTACAGCGTGCCCCTGGGCATGGCGGACACGTACACCAGCGCCCCGCCCATCGCTTCGGGCATCACGTGGTATCCCGGCGCGAGGCTGCGCAGCGGCGCGGGCAATCCATCGCGAAGCGCGCCGGGCAACACCAGGTAGCCCATCATGTTGAAGGTGTCGGGGATGTGGTGTTCGGGATCGTCGGAATGGCGCTCCCAGAACCACGTCGATTCCTGCTCGAGCGCGTGCTTGATCAGCACTTCCTTGAGCACCGCCGAGGCGCCGTAGACGCCGAGCACGGTGGCCAGCCCGATCGCGACCACCTGCATCGCGAAGGCCAGCCAGATCTTGCGCCGCAGGCCGCGCTGCGCGATCACGTCGGCGGCGCGTCCAGGTCGGCGACGCGGTAGCCGGCGCTCTGCACGGTGTGCAGCAGCGGCTTGTCGAACGCGCGGTCGATGGTCTTGCGCAGGTTGTAGAGGTGGCTGCGCAAGGTGTCGGAATCGGGCAGTCCGTCGCCCCAGATCTCGCGCTCGATGTCGCGGCGGCTGATCACCTTGGGCGATTCGCGCATCAGGATCGCCAGCAGCTTCAGCCCGATCGGCGAGAGCTGGAGTTCCTGTCCACCGCGGGTGACGCGCATGCTGGCGGTGTCGAAGACGAGGTCGGCGACCTTGAGGAGCTCCGCGCTGACCTGGCGGCGCTCGCGCCGGATCAGGGCACGGATGCGGGCCTCGAGTTCCTGGATCGCGAAGGGCTTCACGAGGTAGTCGTCGGCGCCGGCGCCCAGGCCGGTGACCTTGTCGTCGAGGGTGTCGCGCGCGGTGAGCATCAGCACCGGGGTGGCCTTCTTGGTGTCGGCGCGCAGGCGGCGGCAGACCTCGATGCCGTCCAGCCGCGGCAGCATCAGGTCGAGCACGATCGCGTCGTAGCTGTTGTCGGTGGCCAGGCGCAGGCCGTCGAGGCCGTCGCTGGCGTAGTCCACGCCGAAACCCTTGCTTTCGAGGTATTCGCCGACCATCTCGGAAATGTTGCGGTTGTCCTCGATCACCAGGATCAGGCCCGCCGGTTCGTCGCGATTGCGCATGGGATGTCTCGGAATGGCTGCCGCGGGGCGTCGCGGATGCGGCCTTCAGTTTTGTGAAGGTTACACGGCGATACGGTGAGGGGGGCGTGAAGGCAGGTCAGCGCCCGGGCGCCCGGGTTAGCATCGCGGGGACTTCCCCGTGGACCTCGCCATGCCCGCTTCCGTCCGTCCCTGGCTGTTGCCGATCGTCCTGCTGATCGGCTCGAACGTGTTCATGACCGCGGCCTGGTACGGGCACCTGAAATACACCAGCCGCCCGCTATGGCTGGTGGTGCTCGCGAGCTGGGGCATCGCCTTCTTCGAATACTGCCTGCAGGTGCCGGCGAACCGCTGGGGACATACCGTCTACAGCGCGCCGCAGCTCAAGGGCATGCAGGAGATCATCACCCTGCTGGTGTTCGCGTTCTTCTCGGTCTGGTACCTGGGCGAGCCGATCCGCTGGAACCACGTCGCCGGCTTCGTGCTGATCGTGGCGGCGGCGTTCCTGATCTTCCTGGAGTGAAACCGCGGGTCATGGAAGAGGGGTGGCATGGGCGAGTCGTCGACGCGGCTTTGCGTTCAACTGCCCACGACCCGCGACGCTTCAGAACTTGATCTTTCCCACGAGGATGTCCTTGAACATCACCCAGTCGCCCGCCAGCGAATAGAGCGGGTGCTTGAAGGTCGCGGGCCGGTTCTTCTCGAAGAAGAAATGACCGGCCCATGCGAAGCCGTAACCGCAGATCGGCATCAGCGCCAGCCAGGCGTAGCTGCCGTTGATCAGCGCCATGACGAGCAGTACCAGCACGCCGCAGGTGCCGATGAAATGCAGCCGTCGCGAAGTCCGGTTGGAATGCTCGCTCAGGTAGAAGGGATAGAACTCGCTGAAGCTGTAGTAGCGCTGGTCCATGGTGTCCTCTTCTATGGAAGGTTCGGGGCGGCCTTTTCGACGGCCCTCTCGGCAGCCTTCGCGCGATCCCAGTAGCGATCCTGCGCTTCCAGCGGCAGGTCCGCCAACGCCACGCCGTCGGCTTCCGCCAGCGCCTCCATGGCGCGGAAGCGGCGTTCGAACTTGGCGTTCGCGTGCCGCAGCGCGGCGCCCGGATCGACCTTCGCGCGCAATGCCAGGTTCGCGCTGACGAACAGCACGTCGCCGATCTCGTCCTCCAGCCGCGCACGCAACGCCTCGTCGCCGGGCGCGAAGGCCAGCGCGTCGAACTCGACGCGGACCTCATCGATTTCCTCGTGCAGCTTGGCGACGACCGGCGCGTGGTCGGGCCAGTCGAAACCGACCGTGGCCGCGCGTTTCTGCAGCTTCAGCGCACGCTGCCACTCGGGCAGGCCGCGGGCGATGCCGGCCAGTGCGCTGGTGTCTTCCGGCGTGCCTTTCGCCTCGCGTTCACGGCGCTTGTGCAGCTCCCAGTCGCGCGTCTGCGCTTCGGCGTCCTCGACCTTCGCATCCGCAAACACATGCGGATGGCGACGCTCCATCTTGTCGCTGATCGCCGCGACGACGTCGGCGAAGGCGAAGTGCCCCGCTTCCTCGGCCATGCGCGAATGGAAGACGACCTGCAGCAGCAGGTCGCCAAGCTCGTCGCGCAAGTCGTGCATGTCGCCACGGTCGATGGCGTCGGCGACCTCGTAGGCTTCCTCGATCGTGTAGGGCGCGATCGTCGCGAAGGTCTGCTTCACGTCCCAGGGACAGCCGCGCTGCGGGTCGCGCAGGCGGGCCATGATGGCGAGCAGGCGGGAGATGTCAGATGCGTTCACGGTTGCAAAGAATAGTGGCAAATCCCGGGACAATCGTTCGTAGTGAGCCCGGGACAACCGTTCGTGGCGAGCCCGGGACAACCGTTCGTGGCGAGCCCGGGACAACCGTTCGTGGCGAGCCCGGGACAACCGTTCGTGGTGAGCCTGTCGAACCACGCTTTTCGCGCAGGAGCCCACGATCGATAACCCGGCAAGGAGATGGAACCTCGAGCAAGGGCAGTCCTCCAATCTCCACGTTCATGGTTCGACAGGCTCACCACGAACGGACTTCGAGTGATGTTGCGTTCTCGACGATGCAGTGCGGACCAGGGAACCACATGATTGCGCCACGCCTTTCATCCGTTGCCTTCCCCGCCCAGCCACGCCCGGAAATTCAGCCCCGCGTCCCCGAGCGCGATGAAATCCGGATTCAGCACGGACTCCTTGGTGTTGTAGCGCAGCGGTTCGCCATCGAGCTTGAGGACCACGCCGCCGGCGGCTTCGAGCACGCATTGCGCGGCGGCCGTGTCCCATTCGGATGTGGGTCCGAAACGCGGATACACGTCGATGCGGCCTTCGGCGATGCGACAGAACTTCAGCGACGAGCCCATGCCGATGCGCTCGGTCGGTCCCATCTTCTCCAGCGCCGCGGCGGTGCGCGCGTCGAGGTGCGAACGGCTCGCGGCCACGCGCAGCGGGTTCGGCGCGGGGCGCTGCGTGACCAGCTCGACATCGCGCTCGCCGTCGCGCAGGAAGGCGCCGACGCCGCGCTCGCCGTGCACGAGGTAGTCCATCGCCGGCGCGTAGACCACGCCAAGCACCGACTCGCCGTTCTCGATCAGGGCGATGTTGACGGTGAACTCGCCGTTCTTCTTGACGAACTCGCGGGTGCCGTCGAGCGGATCGACCAGCCAGTAGCGCGTCCACGTGCCGCGAACGCTCCACTCGGTGGTCTTCGATTCCTCCGAGAGGATCGGCACGTCGGGCGTCAGCGCCGCCAGGCCGTCGCAGATGATCCGGTGCGAGGCCATGTCGGCGGCGGTCAGCGGCGAGTCGTCGGACTTGGCCTGCACGTCGAAGTCCTGTGCGTAGATCTCCATGATCGCCGCACCGGCGCGGCGCGCGAGGGAGATGCAGTCGTCGATCGTCCACTCGCTCATGCCGCCGCTCCCGGCGCTTCGCGGCGCGCGAGCAGTTCGCGGACGATGAACAGGGCCGCCAGCGAACGGCCCTCCGAGCAGTCCTCGCGCAGCATCAGCGCGTGCAGGTCATCCAGTTTCCAGGGCAGCACTTCGATCTCCTCGGGTTCATCGCCGGACAGGCGTTCGGGGTAAAGGTCCTCGGCCAGGACCAGGTGCGTGGTGAATTCCATGTAGCTCGGCGACAACGCGAGCGAGCGCAGCCGCGTCAGGCGGCGCGCGCCGAAACCGGTTTCTTCCTTCAGCTCGCGGTCGGCGGCCTGCTCGGGCGTCTCGCCCGGGTCCATGCGGCCCTTCGGCAAGCCGATCTCGTAGCGGTGCGTGCCGCAGGCGTATTCGCGCACCAGCAGGATGGTGTGCGGATCGGGCATCGCCGCCACGATCACCGAGCCAGGCCCGGGTGCGCAGACACGGCGATACCGGCGGCGCTCGCCGTTGGCGAATTCCAGGTCCACTTCCTCGATGCGGCGGTCGCCCTCCTCGCGCGTCAACACGCCGTGCACCGTCGGCAGGCGCCGGGGGGGCGGGATCGGGCTGGGTTCGTCCATCGTCGGGGATTCCACGGTTGTCTCGCGTCGCAGCAGCGGAGGCCGGCTCGAAGGCGGGCCGGCTCGAAGGCGCGATGATAAGCCAATCGGCCGGCCGGACGGCGCACGGCGCGCCCCGCGATGCGTGACATCGCCGCAGCGCCACCGGATGATGGCGGGTCCCGAACCGCAACCTGTTCCCGCGATGCAAACCGGACACGCCGGCAACGCCGAATGGAACGCACGCGACCTGTCCGTGCTGTGGCATCCGTGCACGCAGATGCACGACCACGCGGACGGCGGCCTCCATGCCAGCACGATCCCGCTGCTGCCGATCCGCTCGGCGCAGGGCGCGTGGCTGGTCGACATGGAAGGCCGGCGCCTGCTCGATGCGGTGTCGAGCTGGTGGACCTGCCTGTTCGGCCACCGCGATCCGCGCCTGGTCGCGGCGTTGAAGGCGCAGCTCGACGAACTCGACCACGTGCTGCTGGCCGGCTTTGGCCATGCACCCGCGATCGAGCTGGCCGAGGAGCTGTTGCGGTTCGCACCGCCGGGACTGGCGAAGGTGTTCTACGCCGACAACGGCTCGGCCGCGGTCGAGGTCGCGCTGAAGATGGCCTTCCACTTCCACCGCAACCGCGGCGATACGCGCCGCACGAAGTTCGTTGCGCTCGCCGGTGGCTACCACGGCGAGACGCTCGGCGCGCTCGCGGTGACCGACATTCCGCTGTACCGGAAAACCTACGCGCCGCTGCTGCTGGAGCCGGTCTTCGCGCCCTCGCCGGACGCCTGGCAGGCCGAGCCTGGCGAGAGCGCGGAAGACCGTGCCCTGCGCGCGGCCGACGAGCTACGCGCCCTGCTCGAAGCGCGCGGACGGGACGTGTGCGCGATGATCGTCGAGCCGCTGGTGCAATGCGCCGGCGGCATGCGCATGCACCATCCGCGCTATCTCGCCGAGGCGCGGAAACTCTGCGATGCGCACGGCGTATTGCTGATCGCCGACGAGATCGCGGTCGGTTTCGGCCGCACCGGCACGTTGTTCGCGTGCGAACAGGCAGCGATCGCGCCGGACCTGCTGCTGCTGTCGAAAGGACTCACCGGGGGCATGCTGCCGCTTTCGGCGGTGCTCGCCACCCAGCGCGTGTACGACGCCTTCTACGACGTGCATGCGGCGCAGAAAGCCTTCCTGCATTCGCACAGCTACACCGGCAATCCGCTCGCGTGCAGTGTGGCGCGCGCGGTGCTGCGGGTGTTCGCGGGCGAACCCGTGCTCGAGCGCAACCGCACCACCGCCGCGCGCATGGCGGCGCTGGCGGCGCCGCTGGCCGCGCACCCGCAGGTCGCGCAGGTTCGGCAGACCGGAATGATCCTCGCGATCGAACTGGCCGCCGATGCGCACGCGCGCGTGCCCTTTCCCGCCGCGGAGCGACGCGGCCTGCGCGCCTATCGCCACGCCCTGGCGCGTGGCGTGCTGCTGCGGCCGCTCGGCGACGTGCTCTACTGGATGCCGCCGTACTGCGTCGGCGAGGAAGAACTCTCGCTGCTTGCGACGGTGACCGCCGAAGCGGTCGACGCGGCCTGCGCGCACGAGGGAGCGACGAAATGACGGGCCGCAGGCAGCCATGAGGATCCCGCGCGTCCTCCTCGGATCTTCGCTGCGCGCCGGCGACACGGTCGAACTGCCGGCGTCCGCCTGCGATCACCTGCTGCGCGCATTGCGCCTGCCCGAGGGCGCGCCGCTGGTGCTGTGCAACGGCGACGGCATGGATTACCGCGCGCAGCTCGTCGACGTCGGCAGGCGCGGCGCCTGCGCGCGCATCCTCGACGCCGCGCCGAACCGGACCGAGTCGCCGCTGCGCATCGTGCTCGCGCAGGCGCTCGCACGCGGCGAAAAGATGGACTGGGTGGTCCAGAAGGCGACCGAACTGGGCGTGGCGGCGATCGCTCCGGTCGTCACCGAACGCACCGAGGTCCGCCTCGATGCCGAACGTGCGAGCCGCCGGCTTGCGCACTGGCAGGGCGTTGCGGCCGCGGCCTGCGAGCAGAGCGGCCGCGCGCGGGTTCCGGAGATCGCCGAGCCGCGGACGCTGGCGACGTATCTCGCGGAGGTGGGCACCGAAGCGCTGCGCTTCGCGCTCGATCCGGAGGGCGAATCGCCATCGGCCATCGCCGCACTCCACGACGACCGCACATTGCAATCGCCAATCCATCTCGTCGTCGGACCGGAAGGCGGACTCTCGGAACGCGACCTGGCGCAGCTGCGCGCGGCGGGATTTCGCGGATTGCGGCTCGGGCCGCGCATCCTGCGCACGGAAACCGCCGGGCTGGCAGGCGTCGCCGTGCTACAGGCGATGCTGGGCGACTTGCGTTAGGCCGCAGCCATCGGCCGGGCGCCCTGGAGCACGCCGGCGATCTGCGCTTCGATGACCGCCAGGTCCGGCACGACGCAGTCGTCGCCGTGGAAGTTCGCGGTCAGGTAGATGCCTTCGGGAAGGGCGGCATCGCGCTCGCAGGTCTCGCCGAGTTCGCTCTCGGCGATCGTGATCAGTCGCGGGAAGCCCTGGGTCAGGACCGCGAAGTACGGCATCTTCGCGTGGTTGCCCACGCCCTTGAGCACGGCCACCTTGGCGCCCAGCGAGGCGACTTCTTCCGACCAGCCGACCATGCGCGAGTAGGAAACGATCGGCAGTCCCCATCCGCGCCAGCGCACGCGCCCGAGCAGCCAGTCCGGTGCATCGGCCACCGGTTCCGGGTTCGAGTAGGTGATGACTTCGGCGACGGTCGCGTTCGGCAGCATCAGCTTGCCGCCGACGACCGAGATCAGCACGCCACGGATGTCCTGGCTGACGGATGTGTTCATCGTTTCGCGCTCCGCGGTGCTTCGTTCATCGGTCTGTGCGGTTGCATGGAACCCGCGCCATCCGGCGCGGGGTTGTGGTCATTTCGCGTTGACGCGCTCCAGCGCCCGCTCGGCCAGGTTGCTGGGCGAGCCGGAAGCCATGCCCTGCTTCTCGAGCGCCGCCGTGGCGGTGCTGTCGAAACAGGTGGCGGAGGTCTGCACCAGCACCGTGCCGCCGTCGGCTTTGTGCGTTTGCGCGAACCCGACGATGAGGGGTTCGGCGCCGCTGAGCACCACGAGCACGGTGCCCGGATGCTTCAACGCCGGGGCGATGGCATGGCTGGGACTCGGGCTGCCTTCGCGAATCCACCATTCCTCGTCGGCCAGCAGGCCCATGCCCGCGCCCATCACGCCGACTTCGCCGGCCCGCGCGACTTCGCCCGGCTGCGGCAGGTAGACCGGCAACTTGGTGGACTTGGCCAGTTGCTGGGCCAGGCGATCGTGCTTGCCGGCGTCGAGTTGCTGCCAGACCAGGATCGGCACGGTCATGCCGGTCGGCAGGCTGCCGAGGAACTGGCGCACCGAGTCGGGACCGCCGAGGCCGGAGATGATCGCGACGATGCCCTTGGCCGGCATCTCCCGCTTGTCACTCTTGCCCTTCGCGCTTTGCTGCTCGACGACTTCCAGAGGTTCGAGCGTGAGGTGGCTGACGTCGAACTTGACCTCCGGCTCGGCCTGCTTCACCGGTTTTGGCGCGGTCAGGTCGACGTCTTCACCGAGCAGCGAAAGCTCCACCCTGCTCGCCATGCCGGGAGCTGATTGCTGGCTCGCTGCCGGGGTACCGGCTGGCTTCGGCATCGCCGGCGCCCCGGAGGAGCCTTGCGAACTGAGGAGGTCATCCAGGCTCGGGGCGGGCGCCTCGCCACGCACACGTGAGCGCTCGGCCTCGAAGCTGGCGCTGAGTGCGGCCATGTTCGCATCGTCGTCGGCAGCGGACGATTCGAACGTGTCGCCTTCACCCGGCTGCGGGAGCCGTTCCGCACCCGGACTCACCGGCGGCAGCACGTTGTCGCGACCGAGCACCTTCGAGGCCAGGTGGCGCGCCCAGCGCGCCAGGTCCCAGCCGCTCAGCTTCCTGGTCACGTCGGCGTCGTCGAAGATCACGGTCGAGGCCGGATCGTCGAACAGCGCCTGCCAGCGATCGAGGCGGCCCGAGTCGGTGCCCTCGTCGATGCTGACCAGCCAGACATCCGGCTTCTGGTCGCGGAACTGGCCGGGATCGAGGTGATCGAAATCGCCGACGGCCAGGAGCTGCGCGCCCAGTTCACTCAGGGCATTGCGCAATTGCTGCTGGGCCTCGCCTTCGGCGCCAAGGACTACTACGCGGGGGTTCGTGTCAGACATTCTGGTGCACCGGAGAGAGCAGTTCGAACACGTTGCGCATCAGCTCGGCTTCCTGGTAGGGCTTGCCGAGATAGCGGTTGACGCCAATCTCGAACGCGCGCTGGCGATGCTTCTCGCCGGTACGCGAGGTGATCATGATGATCGCCACGTCGCGCAGTCGCGGATCGTTGCGCATGTGGGTGGCGAGTTCATAGCCGTCCATGCGCGGCATTTCGATGTCGAGCAGCATCACGTCGGGCACGACCTCGGCCATCTTCTCGATGGCGTCGACGCCGTCCTTCGCCGCGAGCACTTCCATGTTGTGGCGCTCGAGCACGCGGCCGGTGACCTTGCGCATGGTGATCGAGTCGTCCACCACCATGACCAGCGGGATGCGACGGACTTCCGGCGCCGCTTCGGCGACCGGTTCCTCGGGTTGCATGCTGGCGACCGCCGCGGCGCGCCGTACCAGCGGCACCACGTCGAGGATCACCATCACGCCGCCATCGCCCATGATGGTGGCGCCGAAGATGCCCGGGATCGAACTGACCTGCGGGCCGACCGGCTTGACCACGATTTCGCGGCTGCCGAGCACTTCGTCGACGCAGATCGCGGCGCGGATGTCGCCGGAGCGCGAGAGCAGCAGCGGCATCTGCAGGCTGGTCGGCGCCTTGGCGGCCGCCTGGCCGAGCAGGCGACCAAGGTCGTGGATGTCGTATTCCTCGCCACCGTACAGATAGGTCGCGTGCCCGGACCCGAGCTGCTTCTCGAGCTCGTCGCGGGCGATGCGTCCCACGCCCTGCACGGACGAGATCGGCACCGCGAAGCTGGTCTCGCCGATCTTGACGATCGCCGCCTGCGTCACCGCGAGGGTGAACGGCAGCCGGATCGTGAAGGTGGTGCCCTTGCCGGCGGTGGAGTCGAGCTGCAGCGAGCCGCCGAGCTGGCGGATCTCGTTGTGCACCACGTCCATGCCGACGCCGCGGCCGGCGAGGCGGCTGACGGTGTCGGCCGTCGAGAAACCGCTTTCGAGGATGAAGGCGTACAGCGCGTTGTCGCTGACCTCGGCGTCGGGCTTGAGCAGGCCGCGCTCGATCGCCTTCTTGCGGATCGCATCGCGATTGAGGCCGCGTCCGTCGTCGGACACGTTCATCACGACTTCCGACCCTTCGCGGCGCATGGACACGGTGACCGTGCCCTCTTCCGGCTTGCCTGCATCGCGGCGTTCGGCCGGCGTCTCCAGGCCATGCACCGCCGAGTTGCGCAGCATGTGCTCCAGCGGCGCGGTCATGCGGTCGAGCACGTTGCGATCCATCTCGCCCTGCGCGCCTTCGACCTTGAGCTGGATCTGCTTGCTGGTCTCGGTCGCGGCCTGGCGGATCACACGACGCAGGCGCGGAACGAGCGCGTCGAACGGCACCATGCGCGTGCGCATCAGGCCGTCCTGCAGTTCCGAGCTCACGCGCGACTGCTGCAGCAGCAGGGTTTCGTACTGCCTCGTCACGTCGTCGAGCGACGCGTGCAGGCTGCTCATGTCGGTCGCGGACTCGGCCAGCGCGCGGGTCAACTGCTGCTGGGTCGAGAAGCGGTCGAGTTCGAGCGGATCGAACGCCTTTTCTTCCTCGCCGGCGCGCATGTGACGCGCGCTGATCTGCGCCTCGGTCTCGATCTCGAGCTTGCGAAGCTGCTGGCGCAGACGGGTGGTGGTCTGGTCGAGTTCGTCGAGGTGGCTGCGGAAGCTGCCGAGTTGCTGTTCGAGGCGGGCGCGGTAGATCGCCACCTCGCCGGCGTAGTTGACGAGTCGGTCGAGCAGGTCGGCGCGGATGCGCACCTGTTCCTGCGGGGCGCGTACGCCGATGTCGTCGTCTTCGTCGAAAGCGGCTTCGACCGGGGCCGACAGGGGCTTGAGCGCATGCTTGCCACGCGCCGGCTGGACGCTTTCCGCAGGTGCCGCGGATTCGGCCGCGGCCGCTTCCGCGGGCTGTTCCTCGACCGGGGTGACGGCCTGCTCGGAAGCCTGCACCGGTTCGGCGGGAACGGGAACCTCGACGACGGGCGCGGCCTTCGCCGGAGCGACGGCAGGAGCGGCCGGCGCCACCGGGACCACGCCGCGCGCAAGTGCGTTGAACACGCTGATCATCTGCTCAGGCAACGCCACCGCCTGGCGGCTGGTGATGCGCGACAACATGCCGTGCAGGCGATCGAAGCCCTGTTCGAGCACGCCCAGTCCCTGCGAACTCAATTCCAGGCGCGACTCGGCGGCGCCTTCAAGCACCGATTCCATCGCGTGGGCCAGTTCGCCCATCGACATCATGCCGCACATGCGCGCGCCGCCCTTGAGCGTGTGCAGGTCGCGCTGCAATCCGACCACGGACTCGCGTTCGGTCGGCGCCTCGCGCAGGCGCGAGAGCAATCCGTCGGAATGGTCGAGGATGTCGGTGGTTTCCTCGACGAAGATGTCGAGCAAATCCGGGTCGACGTCGGTCAGGTCCAGCGGACCTTCCGGATCGGGGTCGACGTCGGTGGAGAACAGATAGCCTGATGGCACGGCGGGTTCGGGCGAATGCTCGACCACCGCTTCCTGCGCGGCCTGTGCAACTTGCGCACCCATCGCTTCGGTGGCCGCCCGCTCGGCGGCCAGGCGCCCGGTTTCGGCTTGCTCCGCGGCCATGCGTTCGGCTTCGGCCTGCTCGGCCGCAACACGCTCGGCTTCGGCCCGCTCCGCCGCAACGCGTTCGGCTTCGGCCTGTTCGGCCGCGATGCGTTCGTTCTCCGCATGCTCCGCGGCGACACGCTCGGCTTCGGCGTGTTCGGCAGCGAGACGCTGGGTTTCGGCTTCTTCTGCGGCCACGCGTTCGGCCTCGGCTTGCTCGGCGGCAAGACGCTCCGCTTCGGCTTGCTCCGCGGCGACGCGTTCGGCTTCGGCTTGCTCCGCCGCCACGCGCTCGGCTTCGGCTTGCTCGGCGGCAAGACGCTCGGCTTCGGCTTGTTCGGCCGCGTGACGCTCGGCCTGCGCCTGCTCGGCAGCGAGACGCTCGGCCTCGGCTTGTTCCGCAGCCATGCGTTCGGCTTCGGCCCGCTCGGCAGCCACGCGCTCGGCTTCGGCCTGCTCGGCGGCCCTGCGCTGTTCTTCCGCGAGGCGAGCCTGTTCGGCGTATTCGGCCTCGAGCTTTTCGTACTCCAGACGTTCGGCTTCGGCCTGCTCGGCGGCGAGGCGTTCGGCTTCGGCGCGTTCGGCAGCGGCGCGCTCGGCTTCCGCTTGCCCGGCCGTCGCTTGCTCAGCCTCGGCCTGCTCTGCCGCCACGCGTTCGGCCTCGGCCTGTTCGGCGGCTGCACGCTCAGCCTGCGCCTGCTCGGCCGCCGCACGCTCGGTCTCCGCCTTCTCGGCGGCCATGCGCTCGGCCTCGGCTTGTTCGGCAGCGAGGCGCTCGGCTTCGGCATGGCCCGAATCCGCGTGTTCGGCCCCGGAGTCCTGGGACGCGCCACGCAGTTCTTCCGCCATCGCGGCGGCAAGCCAATCGACCTCCGCCTGCTCGGCGGCGTGACGTTCGGCGGCCTGACGCTCCGCTTCCGCGGCAGCGGCCTGTTCGGCTGCCTCCCTTTCTGCAGCGATACGTGCGGCTTCGGCCTGTTCGGCCGCGTGACGCTCGGCTTCGGCCTGCTCTGCGGCGACGCGCTCGGCTTCCGCCTGTTCGGCCGCAACACGTTCGGATTCGGCCCGCTCTGCTGCAACGCGCTCGGCTTCCGCGTGTTCGGCCGCAAGACGTTCGGCCTCGGCCTGCTCTGCGGCAGCACGCTCGGCTTGCGCCTGTTCGGCAGCAAGACGATCGGCTTCGGCTCGCTCCGCGGCGACACGCTCGGCTTCCGCGTGCTCGGCGGCAAGGCGCTCCGCCTCGGCTTGCTCCGCGGCCGCACGTTCGGCTTCGGCTTGTTCGGCTGCGAGACGATCGGCCTCGGCTTTTTCCGCCGCCACGCGCTCGGCTTCCGCCTGCTCCGCTGCGATACGCTCGGCTTCGGCTTGCTCCGCGGCCACGCGTTCGGCTTCCGCCTGTTCGGCTGCGACGCGTTCGGCCTCGGCTTGCTCCGCCGCCACGCGTTCGGCTTCGGCCTGTTCGGCTGCGAGGCGTTCGGCTTCTGCCTTCTCCGCTGCGGCGCGCTCGGCCTCGGCTGCAGCCGCTGCCGCTTCCTGCGCCGCATCCGCTTCCTCGGCATGAGCCGACAGGGTCGACGTGGTCGGCTCGGGCAACGCATCGCGCAAGGCGATGGCGCGTTCGGCCAGCACGTCCTGGGAAGCGATGACCGGGTTCGGCTTCTGCAACGCTTCCAGGACCGCCTGGATCGCGAACCCGACGTCGCGCACGAGTGCCACGCCTTCGCTCGACGGCACTTCGCGGTGCACGAGCAGGCGGCGGATGTAACCCTCGGTGGGCGACAGCGCGTCGGTGATCAGCGGCACTTCGGTCATCGCGAAGGCGCCGCTGATGGTGTGCACGGCGCGCAGGAGCGCGTCGGACACCGGCTGCGCGGACATCGCGTTCGCGGCGCCCCATTGCTGGATGGTCTGCAGGTGCGCGACCACTTCGGCGCGCAGGATCTCGAGCAGGACCGGATCGACGTCGGCGCGGGCCGAGCCATCGGCCAGTGCCTCTTCTTCGGCAGGAACCGCGACCTCGACAGGCTCTTCGACTGCCGGCTCTTCGACCGGAAGTTCGGCGGCCACGACGGGCTCCGGCACGATTTCGACCGGCTCGGGTGCGGCCGCGACCACGGGCTCGGGCGCGGCTTCGACGACCGGTTCGGGAACCGCCTCGACAACCGGTTCCGGCACTGGCGCGGGCGCGACGGGCGCGGCCTCGGCGGGGGCGTAGAACACTTCCTCGCCGGCAGCGACGCGATCGGCGTAGTCCTTCATCCCTTCGATGTCGGCGGTCACCGTCCCGTTGCCCATCAGGGCGGAACGGAACTGCGGCAGCGTATCGCGCGCCAGCCCGATCAGGGCAAGCACGGCCTCGCTCGGTGGCCGGCTGCCATCGAGCACGCGGTTGAGCATGCTCTCGAACTTCCAGCTGAACTCGCCCAGCTCCATGGCCCCGACCAGGCGGCCGCTGCCCTTGAGGGTGTGGAAGACGCGGCGCAGCGGACGCAGCACGTCCATGTCGTGCGGCGCGGCGGTCCATTGCGCGAACAGGTCGCCGAGGTTGGTGACTTCCTCGTCGAGTTCCTCGATGAACACTTCGCGGATGTCGTCGTCGATCTCGGCGCTGTCGGCAAAACCATAGTTCTTGCCGGGCACCGCGGGCACCGGTGCAGGCATCGGCGCAGCGGCTTCCACTGCGACGGGCGCAGCCTCGACCGGTGCAGCTTCGACCGGTGCCGGTTCGGCAGCAGCGACCGGTTCGGGTGCGGCGGCTTCGACCGGCGCAGCCTCGACCGGCGCGGGAGCCACGGGCGCGGCAACGACCGGCGCCGGCGCCCTGGCCGCGGGCGGCTTGGCGGCATCGGCGATCGCCTGCTCCGCGGACGCCGGGATCGGCCAGTAGCCGAGTGCGACCAGGCCGTGCTCGGCCAGTTCAAGGATGCGGTCGCGCTGCGGACGATGGTCGCGCAGGGCTTCGAGGTAGTACTCCAGGCTGGCCAGGGCGTCGGCCAGGCGGTCCATCTGCGGCGCATCCGGCACGCGCTGGAGCTTCACCAGCTCGATCTGGGTGAACACGCTCAAGGCATGCAACTGGCGCGCCGAGCGTGGTTGTTCGAGCAACTGCATGGCGCCCGAGACTTCGTCGAGCAGGCGCGGTACGTCGTGGAGCTGCGCATGGTCCCAGCCGGCCTCGATGAAGGCGACGAAGCACTGCCGCGCCTGCACGAAGTTGGCGACCGATTCCTTGATGAGCGCGTCGAGGGCCTGCTGCGATTCGCGCAGCGGCATCGTGAGGCCTTCTGCCGCCTGCCCTTCGGCCGGCTGGCCCAGGCGTGCGACCTGGTCGTCCAGCGAGGCTTCGACATAAAGCAGCGAGCCGGCGATCTCCAGCAGCGCGTTCTCGTCGGCGGCGCGCTGCCCGTTCGCGATCGCCTGGATCGCGGCGCGCTGGTCCTGCACCACCTTGCGCGGCACGCCCAGTCCGAGCATGCCAAGGGTGTCGGCGACCGCGCCGAGCGCTTCGCCCTGCGGCGCCAGGTCGGCCACGGACGCCCCGCTGGTGCGCAGGTGCATGTCCAGCGCTTCCTTGACGCGCAGCAGGTCTTCCTTGATGCCGGCCGAGACGGTGTCCAGCAGCTCGCGGTTGTGGCCGGTGAGGCTGCCGCGTGCGTGCGCCAGCTCGCTTTCGTCGATCGGTTCGCGGCTCAGCCCGAAGGCTTCGCGGATCGCGACGATGCTCTTGTGGTCGGTGGGCGCGCTGGAAACGTAGTACAGCAACTGGCGGACCAGGTCGTTCGGCGGAGTCGCCGCGAACGCGGTCTCGCCTTCGTCGCCCAGGCGCTTGATCTCGCGCTCGACCTGCGCGATCGCCTGCTTGAGCGGCTTGCCGGCCACGAACGCGCCGGCCTGCAGCGCTTCGAGCACGTTGCTGGCGATCCACAGCAGCTTGCGCGCCGGCTCGCCGGCGGCGACGCGCAGCACGCGCGCACAGGCGTCGTGCAGGGTCGCGAGCGTGTCCGGGCGCTGTTCGTCGCGCAGCCACGGCAGCAACGCATTCTGGAACGTGGCATGCAGCGGCATGACGTTCGCGCGCAGCAATTCCGCATCCATCGCCGCCGGAGCGGGACCGGCCGATGCAGGCAGCGGCCGGTTGATGTCGACCGAGAACAGCACGCTCTCGGGTACCACCTTCTCGCCGCGCGCGCCGCGCAAATCGTTCAGCAGCGGCAGCAACACCATCGGGATGTCTTTGTGGCCGCTCTGCAGGCGCTCGAGGTAATCGGGCAACTGCATGATGCTGCGGATCAGGGCGCCGTAGGCCTCGTCGCGATTGGCCACGGAGTCGCCGAGCAGCGCATGGGCGAGCTGCTCCATTTCCTCGGCCACCATCGCCGCGCCGTAGATCTCCACCATGCGCAGGACGCCCTGCACCTGGTGCAGTTGCGCCGCGCACGTCTGCATCTGGGTGCGATCGCCACCGTCCTCGACGTACGCCTCAAGCGCCTGCCGCGCCTGCTTGAGCGTCTCGTCGAGCTCGGGCTTGACCCAGCTCAGGGTGGTGAATTGGGTGTCCTGTTCCAGCCTCATCCCGGAATCCCGTCAGTGCGCCGCCGTCACATGACGGTGGCGCCGTACTGCCACGTGGAGTTGTCTCTGATCAGCCCGGCAGCTTGAAGTCGGCGACCGAACGACGCAGGTTCGCGGCCAGCTGCGCCAGGTTGCCGATCGACTCGGCCGTCTGGCTCGCGCCGTGCGAGGTCTGCGAGGTGATTTCCTGAATCGAGTTCATCGTCGCGGTGATGTCGGACGCCGCATCGGACTGCTGGCGCGCCGCGGTGGAGATGTTCGAAATCAGGCTCGCGAGGTCGTTCGACACCGTTTCGATCTCGCCCAGGGCCAGGCCTGCGTCCTCGGCGAGTCGGGCACCCGACACCACCTCGGCCGTGGTCTGTTCCATCGAGTTCACCGCTTCGTTGGTATCGGACTGAATCGTCTGCACCAAGGTCTCGATTCGCTTCGTGGCGTTGGAAGCGCGTTCCGCGAGTCGCTGCACTTCGTCCGCGACGACCGCGAATCCGCGGCCCGCCTCGCCGGCCGATGCGGCCTGGATGGCGGCGTTCAGTGCGAGGATGTTCGTCTGTTCCGAGATGTCGTTGATCAGTTCCACGATCGAGCCGATTTCCTGCGAGCTCTCGCCGAGGCGCTTGATTCGCTTCGAGGTTTCCTGGATCTGGTCGCGGATGCTGTCCATGCCCTGGATCGTCTGGCGCACCACGTCGGCGCCCTTGGCGGCGATCTGCACCGAGCGCTGGGCCACTTCGGCCGACTCGGCGGAGTTCTTCGACACCTCGTCGATCGATACCGCCATTTCCGAGATCTTGTCGGAGGCGGTGTTGATCTGCTGCGCCTGGTGCTCGGCGGCGTCGGCGAGGTGCATGGCGGTCGCCTGCGTTTCCTGCGATGCCGCGGCCACCTGCACGGCGGTCTCGTTGATCGTCGTCACCAGCGATCGCAGCTCTTCGACGGCGAGGTTGATCGAGTCGGCGATGGCGCCGGTGATGTCCTCGGTCACCGTCGCGCGGACCGTCAGGTCGCCTTCTGCGAGCGAACCGGTTTCGTTCAGGAGGCGCATGATCGCTTCCTGGTTGCGCTGGCTGTCTTCCTGCGACTTGCGGAAGCGAGCCGCCTGGTCGCGGTACTGCTTGATCAGCAAACCGCCGAGGGCAAAGATCACCAGCACGCCGGAAATGAACGCCCAGTAGGTGTTCGGGAAGAAGCGGCGCAGCGAGATGTTGTTGAATGCCGAGTACAGGTCGCCGGCGTTCGTCAGCAGTTGGGTCGAACCTTCGGAAATGTGCTTGTCCGCGTCCTGGACTTCGGCGAACTGCTTGGAGGACTTGAGGATCGCGCCGACCGCCACCTGCGCGTCGTCGTTGAGCTTGCTGACCTGGTTCAGCGAGGCCACCGCTCCGGAGCCGTTGAGCTTGGTGATGCCCAGGTTCGAGTCGCCGTTCTGGAAGCCCTTGAGCACGCTGTTGAACATCGTCGACTCGCGACCCAGCGCATCGCCGGCCGCCTGGCCACCCGCGCCGCCGGCACGGACGGCCGTCACGTCGGCATTGATCTTGTTGACCAGGTTGATCTGGCGCATCGCCATGAACAACTGCTGCGGGGCCGAACCGCCGTCGGACATGGCGCGGGCCACCTCGTCGAGGCGGGCCTGCAACTGCGGCACCGAGGTGTTGAACTTGTCCGCGTTCTGAGCGATGCCCTGCACCTGGTCCTGGTTGCGGATGATCAGGTCGGCGTTCGAGGAGATCGATTCCCAGGTCTTGACCACGGCCGCCAGCGGATCGCTGACGCCCGACGCGCCGTTGTAGCCGCCGTAGATGCCCTTGCCATCCTGGAGCGACTTGACGTCGCCATCGATCGCGTCGCGGGTGTCCTTGAACTTGGCGAAGGATTCCTGGTCGCCGCCGACCGCGTCGCTGGCCTGCTTGGCGAGCTGCTGCGACTTCACCTGGATGTCGGCCACGAGTCCGCGAGCCCAGGTTTCCCGGTCGCTCGAGTAGGACGACATGGCGTAGTTGACGCCGAACAGCACGCCCGAGCCGATCAGCAATACAACCCAGAAATTGGTGCCGCGTCCCGCCAGTCCACCGCCTACGTTGCTCATGACTCGACCTCGATCGCCTGTAATGGGGATTCGCCGCTCACGCAGCGGCCTGCCTGAATTCCGGTGTGCGGGTCAGCATCGACATGCTGAACACGCCCCACTCGCTGTCGCCCACACGGTACACCTGCTTGATGAAATGGCCGTAGCGGGTCCCGCTTTCGACCTCCACCGACACCTTCTGCATGTCATTGAACGTGCGCTGCCCGAACAACTGGTCGATCAGCACCGCGACATTGCCGCCGGCCTGGCGGACCACCAGCACGCGCTGGCCTTCGTGCATCACCGTGCGCTCGCCCTCGAGGAACTGCTTGAGGTCGACCACCGGCAGCAGGGTGCCGCGCACGTTCGCCACGCCGAGCATCCACGACTGGGTGCCAGGCACGTGGGTGATCTGCGGCGCGCGGATGATTTCCACCACCTCGTCGAACGAGGTGACCAGGCGGCGGCCGCTGATGCCGAAGCCGACTCCGCGCCAGTGGCCCGGAACGTCGGACTCTTCCGGCAGGCCGGGAATGTGCGCGAGCGACAGGCTCTGGTATTCGCCCAGCTTCGCGAAGGCCGCGATGCGCGGCTCGGCGGGCGCCCTGAGAACACGCACGGGCTCGGTCGGCGCGGGCTCCGGTTCGGGTTCCGGCGCGGCGCGTACGTGTTTCTGCAGCTTGTTGAGCTTGAGCTTGCGATCCTTGCGGCTCCTGGGTTCCGCAGCGGAAACGCTTTCGCCCGCGTCCGCCGTCGAAGAGGCCGCGGATTCGGTCGCGCCGTGATCGGCAGCCATGGTTTCGAAATCGGCCGCCGGGGCGTCGATGATGGGGATCGACTCCAGTTGCGCGGGGCGCGCGGGTCCGCGCGCCTGGAAGGGTTCGACCGGGATCGCCTGCGCAAGCAGGCCTGATGCATCCTCGAGCTCTTCCAGGGACTCCGCGGGAGCCGCGGGTTGGGCGGCTTCCTCCGTCGTTGCGGCCTCTTCTTCCGTGGCCATTTCCGCGATAGCCGCTTCTTCCCGCGCGGCCTCCTCGCTCTGGGCCACGAAGGCCTCGGACGATGCCGCCGCATCCATCGCCTCGACCTCCGGCGCAGACGCGTCGCCGCCGTCTTCGGAACGATCCCCTGCAGCAGCCGCGGCCTGGCCGGCAGCGTCCTGCGCGCCGATGTCGTCGGCCGGCAGCGTCGGAGACAGATCCTCGCCCAGCTCGACTTCCGCAGCCGAGGCGGCTTCCACCGGCGCGGGCGCAGCCGCGTCGCCCGGCCTGATGATCTTGACCGGGCCTGCCTTCTTGTTCTTGTTTCGGCGCTTGGACATGGCGATCAACCGATCCCCAGCAGGGAGTTGATGCGACCGATGAGGTCGGCTTCGCTTGGCGGTTTGACCATGTAGTCCTTAGCCCCCTGTCTCATGCCCCACACGCGATCCGTCTCCATGGCCTTGGTACTGACGATGATCACCGGGATGGCGCTGGTCTTCGGATCCTTGCTGAGTGCACGGGTCGCCTGAAAACCGTTCATCGCCCCCGGAAGGATCACGTCCATCAGCACCAACTCCGGCATCTCGCGCCGGACCAGTTCCACGCCTTCCTCGGCATTGCCCGCACTGATCACGTGGTGGCCGTGCCGGCGCAGCATCTCGGTGAACACCGCCGTGTCGGTCAGCGAGTCCTCGATGATTGCGATGCGCGCCATGCTAAGTCCCCTGTGCAGCCCGATCTGTGATGCCGTGCGGATTCCCCGTGATGTCAGGCCTTGGATACGTGGGTGCGAATCGCCGAAAGCAGCTCTTCGCGGGTGAACGGTTTGGTGAGGTACTGCTCGGATCCGACGATCCGGCCGCGCGCCTTGTCGAACAGGCCGTCCTTCGAGGACAGCATGATCACCGGCGTGGAGCGGAACATCTGGTGGTTCTTGATCAGCGCGCAGGTCTGATAGCCATCCAGGCGCGGCATCATGATGTCGACGAAGATGATCTGCGGCTGGTGGTCGGCGATCTTCGCGAGCGCCTCGTAACCGTCGGTGGCCGTGACCACGTCGTAGCCTTCCCGCTTGAGCAGGCTTTCGGCGGTTCGGCGGATGGTCTTCGAGTCATCGATGACCATCACTTTCAGCCCGGTCGCCGGGCCGGCATTCTTCACGTCATCCATCGATGATCCCCTGTCGCTGCCGGGTTCATTCGTTCCACCGTTCCTTGCTGCAGCGCGAGCCACCTATATCTCAGTCGGCCGCGATACTGTCAAGCGCCATCAATGGATTGCATGGCATTCCGCACGTTTTGCGGCACCTGCCTGCTACCATCGCCATACCGAGGAGGATACACCGATGCCGCCCCGCCGGACGCTGGACATCGCCGTCGTGATGGACCCGATCGGGGCCATCCGCATCGCCAAGGATTCGACCTTCGCGATGCTGCTGGAGGCGCAGCGTCGCGGCCACCGCTTGCACTACGTGCTGCCCGGCGGACTGGGCCTGAAGGACGGGAAATCGCGGGCACGCTGCGCCCCCGTCGAGGTCCGCGAGGACCCCGCCGGCTGGTACACGCTGGGAGAAGCGCAGACCCGCGACCTCGCGGGGATCGACGTCGTCCTGATGCGCACCGATCCGCCGGTGGATGCCGCCTACCTGCACGACACCCAGGTCCTCTCGCAGGCCCGGCGCGAAGGCGTGCTGGTGGTGAACGACCCGCAGGGCCTGCGCGACCTCAACGAGAAGCTCGCCGCCTTCCTGTTCCCGCAGTGCTGCCCTCCGACCCTGGTGTCGCGCGACCCGGCCGCGTTGCTGGCCTTCGTCGAGGAACACCGCGAAGCCGTGCTCAAGCCGCTCGACGGCATGGGCGGACGCTCGATCTTCCGCGCCAACGCGGGCGATCCCAACCTCAACGTGATCCTCGAGACCCTGATCGGCGGGGGCCATGGCCACCCTGGCCAGATGGTGATGGCGCAGCGCTACCTGCCGGAGATCGTCGACGGCGACAAGCGCATCCTGCTGGTGGACGGCGAGCCGGTCCCGTATTGCCTGGCGCGCATTCCGCAGGGCAAGGAGTTCCGCGGCAACCTCGCCGCCGGCGGTCGCGGCGAAGGCCGTCCGCTGAGCGAGCGCGACCGCTGGATCGCCGCGCAGGTCGGCCCCGAACTGAAACACCGCGGCATGATCTTCGTCGGTCTCGACGTGATCGGCGACTGGCTCACCGAAGTCAATGTCACCAGCCCGACCTGCATCCGCGAGCTCGACAAGCAGTTCGGCCTGAACATCGCCGGATTGCTGTTCGACTGCATCGAAGCCCGGCTTGCATGAACGCGATCGCCGCGCCGCTACCGCAGCCGCGGCGCATCGGACCGGGCGACCGCCTGGTCGCGACGCTGGCGCTGTCGGCCTTCGTCCACGGCATCCTCGTGCTCGGCGTCGGCTTCACCCTCGAGGACCCGGCGCCGGTGCTGCCGACCCTGGACGTGATCCTCACCCAGACGCGCACCACCGAAGCGCCGAAGCAGGCCGACTTCCTCGCCGAGGCGAACCAGCAGGGTGGCGGCGAAAGCGACCTCGCGCGACGCCCGGGCGAGCCGCAACTGGCGAACGTGCCCAAGCCCGATCCCGGCATCGCGCCACAGCCGCTGCATGTGCAGAACCCGCCGCCGCAGCCCGATGCCGCCCAGCGCGTGCTGACCACGACGAATTCCGTGCAGAACGTCGCCGCGCCGCAGGAAGCGCAGCCGGTCAGCACCCTGCCCCTGCCGGTCGGCACCGAGCTGACCGAGCAGAACCTGGAAATGGCCCGGCTCGCCGCCGAAATCCAGCGCACCCAGCAGATCGAGGCCAAGCGGCCGAAGAAGAAGTTCTTCAGCGCCAGCACCCAGGAATACGAATACGCCAGCTACATGCGCGCCTACGTCGCGCGACTGGAACGCATCGGCACCCTGAACTTTCCCGACGAGGCACGTCGCCGCAACCTCTCGGGCTCGGTCGTGCTGACGGTGGAGATCCATCGCGACGGCAGCCTTGCCGGCCCTCCGCAGGTCATCCAGTCCAGCGGCACGCCGGTGCTGGACCAGGCCGCCGAGCAGACGGTGCGACTGGCCGCGCCGTTCGGCGAACTGCCGCGCACGAAGGACAACCCGGACATCCTCAACATCACCCGCACCTTCCACTACGATTCGGGCGGCGGCACGACCGTCGATTGAATCTGTGGAGCACGCGTCTACGCGGCGCGGACGATCCTCACTGCTGCGCGGTGAACGTCAGCGGCACGTTGATCGTCCTGCCTGCGGCTGCGGGAATGCGCCAGGTCTTCGCGGCCGCCAGCGCGGAGGCGTCGAGGACGGGGAAGCCGCAGGACTTCGCGACCGCTGCCGCCTTCACCGAGCCGTCTGCGTTCATTGCCAACTGCACCATGACGACGCCCTCGTGGCCAGCGGCCATCTCGTCGTGCGGATAATCCGGCGCCGGTGTAAAGGCCGGTCCCGTTGCGACGGGCTTCGCGGGTTGCGCTGCGGCAGGCGGCGCCGTGACAGGCGCCGGCTTCGATGCCAGTTGCTGCGCACGCGGCGGCGTTGATGGCGGCACGGGCGAGGCTTTCTGCGACTGTGGTTGTGACGCAGACGCAGCCACCGGCGGCGGCACGAACGACGCCTTCGGCGCCTGCGGCACAGGCGCCGGTGCGGCGGGCTGCATGCCCGGCAACAGCGGCACCGGCGCGCAGGTCTCCTTCTCGATCATCCGCAGTTCCGACATCACGTACAGGCTGCTGGCCGTTCCGGCCGCCTCGACGTCGAGCTCGTCCTGGATCTGCTGGCGCGTCGCCGCGCAGCGCACCCGCCGCGAGAGTTCCTGTTGCTGCAGCGGCGAGAAACCGCCCGCAGGTCGCGGCCCGAGGACCGACAACAGCTCACGCCCGCGCTCGCCGTTGCCGGCGCGCGGACTGCCCGGGTCCTGCGACTGCGCGAACGCGGCGCTCCCGACCAGCAGCGCGACCAGGCCCGACCATTTCAAGAATTTCCCCATGGGCGAAAGCCTAGCAGGGGCGCGGCGACTACCGCCAGCCGGGCGATTCGATCGCAAAAGCCCCTCTCCCTTCGGGAGAGGGATGGGGGTGAGGGGTCGGTTCAATCGAACTTCCATGAGATGCCGACCCCTCATCCGCCCTTCGGGCACCTTCTCCCGGAGGGAGAAGGGAATATCTGGCGTTTTCATGCCCACCCTGGAGGCTTCAAGCCCGCCAGACGCGAGCCGCCTCCGCAGCGCACATCTGCCCGTATGATGTCCCGATGCATCCACCTTCGACCGTCGTCTTCGAGCTCGACCGCGAGTTCATCGAGCTCAACCAGCTGCTCAAGCTCGCCGGTCTGTGCGACAGCGGCGGCGCCGGCAAGGCGCTGGTCGCGAGCGGCGCGGTGACGGTCGACGGCGCGATCGAGCTGCGCAAGACCTGCAAGATCAGGACGGGACAGGTCGTGCGGATCGCCGACGCGGAAATCCGGGTGATGTAGCCGCGAAGCGTCGCGGCACTTACGTCTGCGGCCGCATCCCGCGCTACATCAATCCGGAATTTCGGGCTCGACCAGCTTCGCCAGTTGCGCGAGCGATTCCTGCCAGCCGAGGTAACACATCTCGACCGGGATCATTTCCGGGATGCCTTCCTGCACGACGCTCAATTCCGTCCCGCACAACACCGGCTTCAGCGACACCGTCGTCACCATCTCGCCCGGCATGTCCGGGTTGTCAAACTGGTCCGAGTAGCGGATGCGCTCGTTCGGCACCAGCTCGTGGTAGGTGCCGCCGAACGCGTGGCCGTTGCCGGTCGTGAAATTGGTGAACGACATCCGGAACGCACCGCCGACCGTCGCGTCCATGTGATGGACCTTGCAGGTGAAGCCATAGGGCGGAAGCCACTTGGCCATCGCATCGGCATCGAGGAAGGCGCGATAGACGCGCTCCGGCTTGGCGCGCAACACGCGGTGGATGCGGACGGTTCCGATGGGCATGGCGGGTTCTCCTTTCGTTCGTCGTTGCAGAATGTTGGATGTGACCAGGAGCCAGGCTTCCCTGGCACTCGCTCCTTGCGCGTCCAGCGAAACGAATTCCATAGTCCTGTCCCCCGCCGCTTCTTCATGTCTCGCGGGGAGCCTTGGTCCGGCGCTTGCTTTCGCGCTTGAGCGGGCCGGCAACCGGGCAGATCTCGAACGCGAATTGCGTGAGCGTGTTGACCAGATTGTCCGGCACCAGCTTGTAGACAACGAACTGGCCGCGACGTTCGCCCACGATCAATCCCGCGTTTTCGAGGACCGCCAGATGGCGTGAAATCGCCGGAGCGCTCATCTCGAAGCGTGCGGCGATATCGCCGGCCGGAAGCTCCTTCTGCGACAGGTACGCGAGGATCTTCCGTCGTGGTGTCGAAGCCAGCGCTTCGAAGATCTTGTCTTGCTTCATTGGCAGGCTTCAGGCGACCGCTGTCGACGCTTCCAAGGGTAGCCTATCGCGTCCCGATTCATCGAGGCCAGCAAGAAGAACGCGGGCCCGGATTCGCACCGGGCCCGCGTCGCCTGGCGTTCAGCGGTCGCCGGGCGAAACATGCGGAAATTCGTTCCGGAGGGCGATGTCGCGCTGCGCTTCGTTGCTGCGCACCCAGCCCGCCACCGCCCGGCCGTAACGAGCGATCATCATCATGTTGAAGAAGTGCATGGCGCCCAGGATCAGAATCGAAAGGCCGATCTTGCTTCCGATATAGGGAATCATGTCCTCGATCGCCTCGGCGGAATTCCAGCCGTCCAGCCTCAACCCGATGAAACCGATATTGATCAGGTAGAAGCCCACCACCAGCAGGTGATTCGTGGACTTCGCCAGGACTTCGTCCTGACCGAAGCATTTGACCAGGAACACCTCCCCGTTGCTCGAGAGCGTATGCGCGACCCAGATCGTCATTGCGATCGACAGGATCAGATACACCAGATACCCCGCTTGCATTGCCATGGCTTCCTCCTTTGGTTTACGTAGTGAATTGCTTATTTAATTAAATTGTTAATCATTACTCGTGAAAAGTCAACAGGTCGATCTGACTGAATCAGACCATCGGCGGCTTCAACCTTTGCAAGCGACCCAGGGTCCGACGGACCGCGGGAGCTAAAAAATCGGCTTCGACGGATCTTGTCGCGAAGACTTCAGGTGGACTCGCGAAGCTGCTGCATGCTTGCCATGCGACGTATCGCATACAGGCCTGCGGCGTCGATCGCGGCGTGGACGATCATCGCCGTCGGCAGGCCTGCGAACCGGGCCAGGAGGCCGAGTGCGACGCTCGTTGCGAACAGGCCGAAAGCCTGCGCGAGGGTCGTGCGGTCGAATGTCCGGAAACGGTAGGCGCGTGCATGGGCGAGGACGAACAGCAGCGACGCGATCCACAAGCCCACCAGCGGTTGCAACGCGCCGCGAAACAGCGACTCTTCACCGAACCCGGCCAGCAGGGCGAACCACAACGGGTTCCATCCGCGCAGGTCGAGCCGGCCGTAGTTCGCGGCCGTGCGCCGCGTCGACGCACCCTGATTCGCACGCCGGGTTTCGAGCAGCGTGCCGACTGCGAGCGCACTCCCGATGAGCAGCCCCGTTGCGACCTGCCATGGCAGCGACAGGCCGGCGGACAGGGTCGCGACCGCGGCGTGGGGGAACCACAAGGCGATGATGAGCACGGCCGCTGCGCACATCGCGGCACACACGAGGATCTGCCTGCCCAGAGTGATGGTCCTGGGCACAGCGGGCTGCAATCGCGTCGGGACGGTTTCTTCCATGTGAGTGACCGCGGAATCCAGGGACGGCGAACGACGCGACCGAAGTCGCGCCTCTCGCGAGATGACCGGATCAGGCCATCGGCAGCTTCAATCCCTGCTCTTTCGCGCAGGCCTTCGCGATCTCGTAGCCGGCATCGGCGTGGCGCATCACGCCGGTGCCGGGGTCGTTCCAGAGCACGCGTGCGATGCGCTTGTCCGCCGCTTCGCTGCCGTCGCAGACGATCACCACGCCGCTGTGCTGCGAATAGCCCATGCCGACGCCGCCGCCGTGGTGCAGCGAGACCCAGGTCGCGCCGCCGGCGACGTTGAGCATGGCGTTGAGCAGCGGCCAGTCGGAGACGGCGTCGCTGCCGTCGCGCATGGATTCGGTCTCGCGGTTCGGCGAGGCGACCGAGCCGCTGTCGAGATGATCGCGGCCGATCACGACCGGCGCCTTCAATTCGCCGTTGCGGACCATCTCGTTGAACGCCAGGCCGAGCTTGTGTCGCTGGCCGAGGCCGACCCAGCAGATGCGCGCCGGCAGGCCCTGGAAGCTGATGCGCTCGCGCGCCATGTCGAGCCAGCGATGCAGGTGCGCATCGTCGGGGATGAGTTCCTTCACCTTCGCATCGGTCTTGTAGATGTCCTCGGGATCGCCCGACAGCGCGACCCAGCGGAACGGGCCGATGCCGCGGCAGAACAGCGGCCGCACGTAGGCCGGAACGAAGCCCGGGAAATCGAACGCATTCGCGCAACCTTCGTCCTTGGCGACCTGGCGGATGTTGTTGCCGTAGTCGAACGTCGGCACGCCCATGCGCTGGAACGCGAGCATCGCCTCGACGTGGACGCGCATCGACTTCTTCGCCGCTTCGCTGACCGCGCCCGGATTCGACTTCTGCTCGGCGAGCCAGCGCTCGACCGTCCAGCCGATCGGCAGGTAGCCGTGCACGGGATCGTGCGCGCTGGTCTGGTCGGTGACCGCGTCGGGGCGCACGCCGCGCCTTACGAGTTCGGGCAGGATCTCGGCGGCGTTGCCGAGCAGCGCGATCGATTTCGCCTCGCCGGACTTCGCGTACTTCTCGATGCGCCCGAGCGCGTCGTCGAGATCGCTCGCCTGCTCGTCGACGTAGCGCGTGCGCAGGCGCATGTCGATGCGCGACTGCTGGCATTCGATGTTCAGCGAGCTCGCGCCAGCGAGCGAGGCCGCGAGCGGCTGCGCGCCGCCCATGCCGCCGAGGCCCGCGGTCAGGATCCACTTTCCCTTGAGGTCGCCGCGATAATGCTGGCGGCCCATTTCGACGAAGGTCTCGTAGGTGCCCTGCACGATGCCTTGCGAACCGATGTAGATCCACGAGCCGGCCGTCATCTGGCCATACATCATCAGGCCCTTGCGGTCGAGCTCGTTGAAGTGTTCCCACGTCGCCCACGCCGGCACGAGGTTGGAATTCGCGAGCAGCACGCGTGGCGCATCGGCATGCGTGGGAAACACACCGACGGGCTTGCCGGACTGGATCAGCAGGGTTTCGTCGTCGTCCAGTTCGCGCAGCGACTTCAGGATCGCGTCGTAGCAGTCCCAGTCGCGCGCGGCGCGGCCGATGCCGCCGTAGACGACGAGTTCGGCCGGATTCTCGGCGACCTCGGCATCGAGGTTGTTCTGGATCATCCGGTACGGCGCTTCGGTCAGCCACGACTTGCACGTGAGCGCGCTCCCGCGCGGGGCGCGGATGACGCGCGAAGGATCCTTGCGGCTGGGTGCTGACATGGCGGCTCCGTGAGGGGAATGCTGGCGAGGCCGAGGATTATCGCACTGCGGACGCCCGGCTTCCTTCCCGAGCGCGGCAAGCACGTTGCTACGCCTTCGAGGCGGCTGCGAATGCAGTGACGAACGACACTGGCGGACCGCGGCGCCTGCTGCCGGAATGCACGCTCCAGCCACCCTTGGAGTGCGCCCCATGAAATCGATGCTTCTCGCCGCCGCCATCGCGCTCGCCGCATGCACGACCATATCCGCGCATGCGGCGCAGCCGGGCGCGCTTCCGCCCTACGTCGCGCACGCGGCCGCTGATGCCTCGCGCGGCGCGGCGGACCTGCAGAAGGACGCGGTACGCAAGGGCCCGCAGATCATGGCGTTCGCAGGCGTCAAGCCGGGCGATCGCGTGCTCGAGTTGATTCCGGGCGGAGGCTACTTCACGCGCCTGTTCAGCCGGATCGCCGGGCCGAAGGGCCACGTCTATGCGGTCTGGCCCGAGCCCTACGACAAGGTCTCGCACCCGGACTCGGACAACCTGCGCAAGCTCGGCACGCAGCCCGGCTACACGAACATCAGCGTCGACGTGCAGCCCGCGGACGCGCTGAAGGCGCCGCAGCCGCTCGACGTCGTCTTCACGTCGCAGAACTACCACGACTACCCGGACAAGTTCATGGGCTCGCTCGATCCGGCGGTGCTGAACCGCGCCGTGTTCGCCGCGCTCAAGCCCGGTGGCGTCTTCGTCATCGTCGACCACGTCGCCGAGACCGGCGCCGGCATGCGCGACACCGACACCCTGCACCGGATCGATCCGGAAATCGTGAAGCAGCAGGTGACGGCGGCCGGTTTCGAGTTCGCCGGCGAGAGCGACGTGCTGCGCAACCCGGCCGACCCGCACACGATCAAGGTCTTCGATCCCTCGATCCGCGGCCACACCGACCAGTTCGTGTTCAAGTTCCGCAAGCCGGCGAAATCCGTGCGCTGAAGTCGCAGCGGTCGCGGCGTATGCTGGGCCATGCGGTGCGGACCTGCGCAGGACCGCATCGCCCGGCAGCGAGGGAGCAATGTCATGGGCACGCGCAGCGGCAGGATCGCGCTCGTCACCGGCGCTTCGGGCGGCATCGGCAAGGCGATTGCAGAGTGCTTCGCGCGCGACGGCCACGATCTGGTCATCAGCGCGCGCAACACGGACGCGCTTGCGGCGATCGCCGCGGACTGGGCGAAGAAATACGGCGTGCGCGTGACCCCGATCGGCGCCGACCTCGCGCAACCCGGTGGTGCGCAGCGGTTGTGCGACGACATCGCGGCCGCCGGCATCGCGATCGACTTCCTGGTGAACAACGCGGGTTACGGCCTGTTCGGCGAGTTCAAGGACCTGCGGCTCGAAGACGAACTGGCGATGATGACGTTGAACATGACGTCGCTCACCGTGCTGACGAAACGCTTCCTGCCGGACGTGCTCGCGCGCCGTGGCCGGATCATGAACGTCGCTTCGACGGCGGCGTTCCAGCCCGGCCCGTACATGGCCGTGTATTACGCGACGAAAGCGTACGTGCTGTCGTTCAGCGAAGCGCTCGCTTCAGAACTAGCCGGCACGGGCGTCACGGTGACGGCGTTCTGCCCGGGACCGACGCAATCGGGCTTCCAGGACAAGGCTGCGATGCAGGATTCCGGACTCATGAAAGGCAAGCGCTTGCCGACAGCCGAACGCGTTGGCGCGGAAGGTCATGCAGCGATGATGGCAGGCCGGCGCGTGTTCATTCCCGGGCTCGTGAACAAGGCGATGGCGGCATCGGTGCGGATGTCGCCGCGCAAGGTCGTCACCGCGGTCGTCAAGGCGATGTCGGCGCCCAGGCCTCATTGAAGCGGCGTTCCGGTTTGCGATCGACGCAACGGAACATTCATGTCCGAAAACGGCGAGTCGGAGCGACAGGAAGGACGTAGGATGTCGCCATGTCCTTCGCCTCCATGCCCTCGCCCGTCATCTGCGACCGCGCCCGTGCCTCGAAGGACGCGCGCTTCGACGGGCTGTTCTTCACCGCCGTGCGCAGCACCGGCATCTACTGCCGGCCGGTGTGCCCAGCGCCGACGCCGAAGCGCCAGAACATCACGTATTTCCCGACCGCCGCGGCGGCGACGGCTGCCGGTTACCGCCCCTGCCTGCGCTGCCGTCCGGAACTGTCGCCGGAAGCGCGGGCGAGCGATGCGGACGAGACCGTGCAGCGCGCGCTCGCGTTGATCGCCGACGGCGCGTTGCAGGACGGATCGATCGAGGACCTGGCGGAAGGGATCGGTGTCGGCTCGCGCCACTTGCGGCGGCTGTTCCTCGCGCACACCGGCGCGACGCCGGTCGCGGTGCACACGACGCGCCGCCTGCTGCTCGCGAAGCAGTTGCTGACCGAGACGTCGCTGCCGGTCACCCAGGTCGCGCTCGCTGCCGGCTTCAACAGTCTGCGGCGTTTCAACACGGCCTTCCTCGAAGGCTGCGGCATGGCGCCGAGCGCGCTGCGCAAACGCCGAGCGGAAGCGCCGAGCGGCGCGCTGACCTTGCGCCTGGGTTACCGCCCGCCGCTCGCGTTCGCGACGATGCTGGCCTTTCTCGGCAAGCGCGCGATTCCCGGCATCGAGCGTGTCGGCGCCGACAGCTACGAACGCGTGATCGGCCCCGTCGACGCATCGACGCGCATCCGCGTGACCGCGAGCGCGACGCGGCCCGAGCTGCTGCTGGAAATCGATCGCGCCGATCCGCGCACGATCCCGGACATCGTGCGGCGCGTGCGCCGGGTGTTCGACCTCGATGCCGACCTCGCGGCGGTGCGGTCGGTGCTGTCCGAGGAACCACAGCTGGCGCGCGCGATCCGCCGTCATCCCGGCCTGCGCGTGCCGGGCGGCTGGGACGGCTTCGAGGTCGCGGTGCGCGCCGTGCTCGGCCAGCAGGTCAGCGTCGCAGGCGCGACGACGCTCGCGCGCCGTCTCGTGGACGCGTTCGGAGAACATCGTGTCCACGCGGCTGAAGGATTCGATCGCGTCTTCCCGACGCCGCAACGCCTGCGCGAAGCGCCGCTGGAATCGATCGGGCTGCCGAAATCGCGCGCGGCGACCGTGCGCGCGCTCGCGGCAGCGACGCTCGATGGCCGCGTCGCGTTCGGCCCGGGACAGCGCCTCGACGACTTCGTCCAGCGCATGACCGCCCTGCCCGGCATCGGCGCCTGGACCGCGCACTACATCGCCATGCGCGCGCTCGGCCATCCGGATGCGTTCCCGGCCGGCGACCTCGTCCTGCAGCAGGTGCTCGGCGACGGCAAGCGCCTGAGCGAGCGCGCGACCGAAGCGCGCTCGCAGCCCTGGCGGCCATGGCGCGCATACGCGGTCCTGCAGCTCTGGCACCTCGCGAACGATCTTGCAAAGGAGAAAAACTGATGTGGTTCGATGCCTTCGATACCCGGATCGGCAAGCTCACCATCGCCGGAGACGATGCCGGCCTGCGCCATGTCCTGTTCCCCGACAACAAGTACGACGCGCCCCACCGCGAGGCATGGAAGCGCGACGCGGGCGCATTGCGCGAGGCGCGCGAACAACTGCTGGCGTATTTCGACGGCGGGCGCAGGACGTTCGACCTGGCGCTGGCGCCGGTCGGCACGTCGTTCCAGCTCAAGGTGTGGAACACGCTCGCGCGCATTCCCTACGGCGCGACCTGGAGTTACCGCGACGTCGCCGAGCGCATCGCGTCGCCGAAAGCGGTGCGCGCGGTCGGCGCGGCGAACGGCCGCAATCCGCTGCCGATCGTCCTGCCCTGCCATCGCGTGATCGGCGCCGACGGAAGCCTCACCGGCTTCGGCGGCGGGCTGCCGCTCAAGCGCTTCCTGCTGCAGCACGAGGGCGCGCTGCCGGCGCAGCTCGCGGTCTGACGATCAACCCCCGGTGCGCGGGCATTCCTTCGGCAGCGAGGCGATGAGCTTCGCTACCTCGTCCGCGGTCGCCGGATGCATCGGTGCGCCGCCGCCGTCGAACAGGACGCGCCACTGGCCGTCCTTGTCCTTGATCCAGGTCGAGATGAAGCCGCCGATCCGGTAGCGCTGTTTCGCGTCGGGCTGCAGATTCTCGATCCACGCCGGGCCCCGCGAGATCGCGAGGCTGCCATCGCCGCCGATGGTGACGATGCCGGGCGACCAGCCGAGCTTGATCGCCTTGCCGGCGATGATGTCCTTCCACCCGTCGACGACGGCGGCGCGGCCGTGGATCGGTTCGGGCGAACCGGCGTCGAACGCCGCCAGCAGGTGCACGTGGTCGGCGAAGGCGGTGGCATCGTGGTTCGCCACCGAGGCGGCGAAACTGCGCTCGCGGTTCCACACCTCGCATTCGGCGGCGCTCATGGCGGCCTTGGACTCGGCAGCCGCGGGCGACGCAGGTGGCGGTGGCGCGGGTGGCGCGGCGAAACAGGCCATGGTCGCCGGGACAGCGAGGAGCGCGGTGATCGCCGCGCGGACGTTCGGCCGGATCGTTCTCATGGTCGTCCTCCTGGGGATGACGCAGGGTAATGCGCGCGGATGCGGCCGGCCCCGTGCCGGAAGTCCGGGCCCTTGCGGCACGGACCGCACCCGGCACTGCGGTCCCTCAGAGATCCTCGGCGCTGATGACCTGGTTGCGCCCGGCGGCCTTGGCCGCGTACAGCGCGCGGTCCGCGTCCTTGATCGTCTCCTCGAACGACAGCACGCGCTCGTGGGCTGCGACCCCGACGCTGATCGTGATCCCGATCCGGGTTTCCTGGTGCTGGATGCACGCGGTTTCGACCGTTGCGCGCAAGCTGTCGCACCAGTGGCGCGCCGATGCCGCAGCACTGTCGAGCATCAGCAGCAGGAACTCCTCGCCGCCCCAGCGCGCGGCGAAGTCCTGCTCGCGACGGTTGGCCTTGAGGGTGTCGGCGAGCGAGCGGATCGCGGCGTCGCCGACGTCGTGGCCGTAAGTGTCGTTGACCTTCTTGAAGAAGTCGATGTCGATCATCGCGATCGAGAACTTGCCGCCGTCCTTCGCCGTGATGGCCGCGGCGTGCTCGAGGCGCTCGATCATCGCGCGCCGGTTCGGCAGCCCGGTCAGCGGGTCGGTGAGCGAGGCGACCGCGAGCGCGTGGTTGAGGTGCTTGAGCTGCGCCTGGAAGCCGTCGCTGATCCGCGAGATCTTGTCGAGGCGCCGGGTGAGCTTCTGGTAGCCCAGGCTCAGGCGCTGGTATTCGCCGGTCAGCGGGTGGTCTTTCCAGGCTTCGTTCGCGAGCACGTCGGCGAGATGCTGCTGTTCGCCTTCGGCGTCCAGGTGCTGCGCGGAAGCGCGCAGCTCGGGACGCTTGCGGCGTTCGGTGCGGCCCAGGCAATCGGGGCAGACGCTATGCCCCATCACGACTTCGGAATGCTTGCCGATGTAGGTCTCGACCTCGTCCCAGAATCCGCCGTCGTCGCGCACGCGCTTGCACTGCGAGCAGATCGGGATGAAGCCGCTGAGCGTGTGCACGTCGGCGAGCGCGGCTTCCAGCTTCCCGTTCGCCGAAGCCAGTTCGCGGTTCGTGTGGATCAGGTCGCCCTGGTAGCGGTCGGAAATCCGGCTGATGCGCTCCAGGCGCCGGTGCAGCCGCGCCTGGTCGGCGATCACTTCTTCGCACAGCTTCGCCAGCGGGCTTGTCGCCAGCGCTGGATCGGCGAGCAGCTCCGCAAGGCGCGCGGCGGCGTCCACGACGTCCCCGTCAGCCGTCGACCGGCACGACGAAGAACGGCAGCGCTACTTCTTCCTTGAATTCCTCGATCATCTCGAGGGCGCGGTCGTTGCCCTTGCGGTAGCTCCAGCGCACGCTGACCTGGCGGCTTTCGCGATGCGCGGCTTCGAGCAGGTCGAGCAGGTCCATCACGCTCTTGATGCTGCTGGTGTTCAAATAGCTCAGGCTGATCTCGGCGGTGATCGACCCGTCGCTTTCCTTCAGGTAACCGCTGACCCAGCCCAGCAGCGGCTTGAAGAATTCGAAGGCGTTCTCCGGATACGATTCGCCGGAAATCGCGAGGACGCCCGTGGTCGCGTCGAACTGGACGGTGGGCGTGGTGTTCGTGCCTGCTAGCGAGAGATTGTCCATGGGGTCCTCAGACCACGACGCTGAGGCTGAAGAAGGAACGGGTCGCGTCGACGGAGGTGAACCCGAAACGCAGCGGCTCGCTCGCGCGACGGGCGATCTCGATCAGGCCCAGGCCCGCGCCTTCGTCGTCGGGATCGCGTTCCTTGCGCAGCTGTTCCTTGTAGAGCGCCTTCAGCCCGGCCTTGTCCAGTCCCGCGAGGCGGTGGAGGCGTTCGGTGAGCCCGGCCACGTGGGCGACATCGATCATGTTGCCGGCGGAAATCTCGTGGTGGTCGCCGCGACGGGCGATCACCAGGATGTTCGCGTCGACGTCCGCCTCGTCGGCGCCGGCCGCGAGCCGGCGCTCCGAGTAGTTGCGCACGTTCTGGGTCGCCTCGATGTAGACCGAGAACACGTCCATCATCGCCGCCGGCCGCGTCTCCGCGCTTTCCAGGTATTTCTTCACGGCCGCGCCGAGCTCCTCGATGATCCCGTGGCTGAAGGAGCCATTGAAGCTCACCACGACACCGGCCTTGCGCAGTTGCTCCTTGATGCTGAACAAGTCCATCCACCGTCCTCCCGATGAGCCGTCGCGAACCGTCGCCTTCACTCGAAACCGAACGCCAGCAGGGTGATGTCATCGCGCTGCGGCGACCCGCCCTGGTACTTCTTCAACACGGTCGCCAGCGCCGGCGCGATCTGCGACGTGGGCAGGCTGCGGCCTTCCACTAGGGCCGTCTTGAGGCGCGCCTGGCCCAGCGCGAAACCGTGCTCCCCGCCGTTCTGGTCCAGAATACCATCGGTGAACAGCAAGTAGCGCTCGCCGGCGCGGCGCGTGACCTCGTGGTTGGTGAAATGCAGGTCGCCGCGGCTGCGGTTGTAGCCGATGCTCTGGCGGTCGCCCTTGTGGATGACGACGCTGCCGTCGGCGTGGACCACCCATAGCGGCAGCCGCGCGCCCGCGAACAGGAGCTTGGCGCGGTCCGCCGACACATAGACCAGGGCCATGTCGAGGCCGTTGTCCCCGTCTTTCGCGTAGCGCGTCTGCAGCAGGGCGCGCAGGTCGCGGTGCAGTTCGCTCAGGATCGCCGCCGGATCCTCCAGCCCGCACACGGCGACCGCGCGATCGAGGACCGCCTTGGCCGCCATCGTCATCACCGCGCCGGGCACGCCGTGGCCCGTGCAGTCGGCGACCGCCAGCAGGAAACCGCCGGTGTCGTCGTGGTAGAGGGTGTAGAAGTCGCCGCCGACGATATCGCGAGGCAGCCACAGCACGGAATGTCCCGGCACCAGCGCGTAGAAATCCTGGCGGCGCGCGAGGATCGAGGACTGGATCATGCGCGCGTAGTGGATGCTCTCCATCAGCTTGCGCGTGGATTCCTCGAGTTGTTCCTTCGCCCGCTGCAGTTCCTCGTTGCGGGCCTCGACGCGGCGCTCGAGGTTGCGCATGTCCTCGGCGACCCGCCGCGACATCGCATTGAACGCACGCGCAATCAGGCCGATCTCGTCGTCGCGGCCCTCGGCCAGTTCCTGGTCGTGCTGACCCGAGGCGATCCGGGTCGACGCATCCGCGAGCCGCTCCACGCGGAGCAGAACGTAGTGGTCGAACAGCCACGCAGCCACCAGGATCGCGGGCAGCACCATGAGGAACCAGTAGAGGATCGACAGCCAGGCGCCACCGCGAGCAACGGCGCGCGGATCGACGAACCAGATCGCGGCCGCTCCCGCGATCAGGCACACCACGACCGCCACCAGCAGGAAGCGCGCGCGCAGCCCCTTGAGCTTTCCCTCGATCACGGCATCGCCCCCCTGCTGCGGCATGGTGCCATATGCGAGGCGTCTTCCGGAATCGCCTGCCAGTCGCGGTCGCGGCCGCGACCGGGCGCGGGGCTCAGCGCGTGCGTCGCAGGCGTGCGCGCCGGGTGAGCCATTCCGATGCCGCCAGCGCGCCGACCGACAGCAGCACCGAAACGATCGCCAGCCGGGCGATACCCGCGCCACCGTCCGGCACCTGGGTCAAGGACTGGATCGCCAGCGCGATCGTGCGCGTCTGCCCGGGGATGTTGGAGACGAAGGTGATGGTCGCGCCGAACTCGCCCAGCGCCTTGGCGAAGGCGAGCGTCGACCCGGCCGCGATGCCCGGCAGGCTCAGCGGCAGCAGCACGCGCCGGAAGCGCGTCCATGGACCGGCGCCGAGGCTGGCGGCGATCTCGTCGAGTTCGCGCGGGATCGCCTCGATCGACAGGCGCACCGCGCGCACGAACAGCGGGAAGGCCATCACCGCCGCGGCGATGACCGCGCCGGTCCAGCGGAAGGCGACGCTGATGCCGAACCAGTCCTGCAGGCGCGAGCCGATCGCGCCGTGGCGGCCAAACAGCACGAGCAATACGTAGCCGGTCAACACCGGCGGCAACACCAGCGGCAGATGGATCAGCGCGTCGAACAGGATCTTGCCGCGGAAGCGCGCGCGCGCCAGCACGCAGGCGACGGCGATCGCGAGTGGCGCGGCGAAAACCACCGCGAGCGCCGCGACCCGCACCGACAGCGCGATCGCATCGACTTCCTCGGCGGTGAACCTGATCACGCCGTCATGCCGGCCGGGTCAACGGCCGTCGACGAAGCCTGCGGCGCGGAACGTGGCGGTCGCTTCCTTGCCGCGCAGGAAGGCCAGCAGGTCGGCGGCAAGTTTCGCGTCGGCGGCGTTCACCGTGCGCGCGGCCGGGTAGACGATCTTCTCGTGGCTGTCTTCGGCGAACGTGGCGAGCACCTTCACGCGCGGCTCGGCCTTCGCGTCGGTGAGATAGACGATCCCCAGCGGCGTGTCGCCGCGGGCGACGTATTCGAGCGTGGCGCGCACGTTCTCGCCCTGCGCCAGATGCGCGGACACGGCGTCCCAGAGGCCAAGCCGGGTCAGCGCCTGCTTCGCGTAGATGCCCGCAGGCACGCTCGAGGTTTCGGCGACGGCCAGCCGTCCGCTGCCCAATGCGGCGAGAAACGCATCCTTCTTCTTCGGATCGAGCGACGGCAGTGCCGAAGTGGCCGGTGCGACCAGCACCAGCGCGTTGCGCACCAGCACGAAGCGCGAAGCCGGTTCGATCAGCTTGCGGTCCTGCAGGTAATCCATCCACTGGTTGTCGGCCGAGACGAACACATCGGCGGGCCCGCCCTGCTCGATCTGCTTGGCGAGGGCCGAACTGGCCGCGTAGGAAACGACGAACTTGGGATGACCCGCCGCTTCCCAGGCATGCTCGACGTTGTCCAGGCTCTCCTTGAGGCTGGCGGCCGCGAACACGGTGAACGGACGATCGGCGGCAGCGGCCGCCATGCAGCTGAACGACATCAGCAAGCCGGCAACACCGGACATCCAGCGCATGCGACCACTCCCCGCGACGATGCCGCGAGGATATCGCACTTCACTTGTTCCCCAGCCTGGCGGGGACCGTAACCTGCGTCCATCCGCTCGGCACGCGATCGCATGATCGAATGCGGATCCATCGAATACGGATCCATCGAATACGGATCCAATGATCGCAGCTCACGCTGCATATAGGCGAAGGCAGGGACGAGCCCTGCCTTCGCTTGCCTCACCGCGCCCACCGCGCGGCACGAGTCGAACTCAGTGATGGATACGGATCGACGGATCCAGCTGGCGCAGCGCATCGGCAGTGGTCAGCGCGCCGGTGCGGTCGAGGTCGTCACGCGTCCAGACATGGCCGGGCGCGTTCACGCATTCGATCCCGCTGCCGCGCTTGTCGGTGAGTGTCTTCAGATGCGAGCCGGTCTGTTTCAGGCAGAAGGCATCGGCGGCCTTTTCAGCGTTGGTCTGGGTAACCGACTCGACCTTGCCCTTTTCGTCGGTCGTGGTCACGGTGCCGGACTGCGCCTGGGCGAGGCCGACGCAGAGGGCGAAGAGGGCCGGAATCAGGAGCTTGTTCATGGTCTTCTCCCATCGTGGAAATGGAGGAGCGATGGGGCGCGCTCCCGGTTTTGTTATACGCCTCGCGGGTGCGGCCGCGGTGTCGCCGCGAGCCGGCATTCATGCTGGCGTCAGTCCGCTGAACGGGGCGGATGAACGCCGACGGCAGCGAGCCTACATCGCGTCTGCAAGGCGTCGCACGCAGGCGCGATAACGTGCGGCGATGCGCTCCTCGTCGACATGGCGGCCTTCGCGCACGAGCAGGCGTCCGGCGACGACCACCTCGCGCACGAGGCCGCGGTTGCCGCTGAAAATCCAGCTATCCACGAGGTCGGCCTCGCCGCGGGCGGCCAGTTCCGGGGCTTGGTCGTCGAGCACGATCCAGTCGGCACGCCTTCCCGCCGCGAGCGCCCCGATGGACGCGCCGCTGCTAGCGGCAGCGCTCGCCGCGACCCCGCGCATCAGGTTCACGCCGACCGATGGCGCATCCGCATCGGCAGTGACGTTGCGGCTGCGCGTCACCAGACGCTGCCCGTATTCGAGCCAGCGCAGTTCCTCGACCGGCGACACCGAGATGTGCGAATCCGAACCGATGCCCCAGGCGCCGCCCGCATCGAGGTAGTCGCGCAGCGGGAACAGCCCGTCGCCGAGGTTGGCCTCGGTGGTCGGACATAGCGCGACCGTCGCGCCGCTGCCGGCGATGCCGCGCACTTCGCCCGCGTCCAGGTGGGTCGCGTGCACCAGGGTCCAGCGCGCGTCGACCGGCGCGTGATCGAGCAGCCAGCGCACCGGACGCGCGCCGCGCACGGCGACGCAATCGTCCACTTCCGCGACCTGCTCGGCGATGTGGATGTGGCGCGGCATGTCGGGCGGCAGCGCCGCCAGCGTCGCGGCCATCGCGTCGGGCATCACCGCGCGCAGGCTGTGGAAGGCCATGCCGACGCGCAGCAGCGCGTCCTCGTCGCGGCGCAGGTCGTCGAGCAGGCGCGCGAAGGCGTCGACCTCGTGACCAAAGCGCGCCTGCCGCGGCGACAGCGCGCGGCCGTCGAAACCGCCGCGCATGTACAGCACCGGCAACAGGGTCAGGCCAATGCCGGTTTCGCGCGCGGCGGCGACGATCGCGCGCGACATCGCCGCCGGATCGGCGTACGGCCTGCCGTCGGGCGCGTGGTGCAAATAGTGGAACTCGCAGACCTGGGTGTAGCCGGCGCGCAGCATCTCGACGTAGAGCTGGGCGGCGATCGCCTGCAGGTCGTCGGGCGTGATCCGCGACGCGAAGGCGTACATCGTCTCGCGCCAGCTCCAGAACGAGTCCTTCTCGCTGCCACGACGCTCCGCCAGGCCGGCCATCGCGCGCTGGAAGGCGTGCGAATGCAGGTTGGCGATCCCGGGCAGCACCCATTCTGCCGTACGCATATTGCGGTCGCCTGGCGCGCGCACCGCAAAGCAGCCGTCCTTGCCGGTGTCCAACTCGCGGAAGGCCCAGCCTTCCGGAGTCCAGGCATATTTCGCGCTGAGATTCGTTCGCGTCGTCTCCATGCGCCGCAGCGTAGCGGCTGGGCGTGGGCGCCGCCAGCGCGGCTATCATGGAGCGCCACGACCGTGGCCATGGACGAACCTGCGATGCCGAATGCCTGGGATGCCCTGATCGTCGACGCCCGCCTCGCCACCCTGGCGGGCGACGCGGGCTACGGCTTGATCGAGCGCGGCGCGATCGGCTGGAAAGACGGACTCATCGCCTTCGTCGGCCCGATGGACACGCTGCCGGCTGCGCCCGAGTTGCTGGCCGCGCGCGTCGAATCCGCGAACGACGCCTTGGTCACGCCGGGACTGATCGACTGCCACACCCACCTGGTGTTCGCCGGCGACCGCGCACGCGAGTTCGAGATGCGCCTGCAGGGCGCGAGTTACGAGACGATCGCGAAGTCCGGCGGCGGGATCGTCTCGAGCGTGCGCGCCACCCGCGCCGCGGGCGAGGACGAACTGCTGGCGCAATCGCTGCCACGCGCCCGCGCACTGCTGCGCGACGGGGTGACGACGATCGAGATCAAGTCCGGCTACGGCCTGGACCTGGCGAGCGAGGCGAAGATGCTGCGCGTGGCGCGGCGCATCGGCAGCGAGCTCGGCATCGGCATACGCACCACCTTCCTCGGCGCACACGCGCTGCCGCCCGAATACGCCGGGCGCGCCGACGACTACATCGACCTCGTCTGCAACACCATGCTCCCGGTGATCGCCACGGAAGATCTCGCGGACGCAGTCGATGCCTTCTGCGAGGGCATCGGCTTCAGCCTCGAACAGACGCGGCGCGTGTTCGATGCCGCTCGCGCACACGGGCTGCCGGTGAAGCTGCACGCCGAACAGTTGAGCCGTCTCGGCGGCGCAGCGCTGGCGGCGAACTACCGCGCGCTGTCGGCCGATCATCTCGAATGGATCAGCGAGGAGGACGCGCGCGCGATGGCCGCGGCCGGCACGGTCGCCGTGCTCCTGCCCGGCGCCTTCGTCTGCCTGCGCGAGACCAGGCTGCCGCCGATCGAGGCGCTGCGCGCGCACGGCGCGGCGATGGCGGTGGCCACCGACTGCAATCCCGGCACTTCGCCGCTGCTGTCGCTGCGGCTGGCGATGGCGCTGGCTTGCGTGCAGTTCCGGTTGACGCCCGAGGAAGCGCTGCGCGGTGCGACGGTGAATGCCGCGAAGGCGCTGGGACTGGACGATCGTGGCCGGCTTGCCATCGGCCAGCGCGCCGACCTGGTCGTATGGGATGCGCACGATCCGGCGGAGCTGAGTTACTGGGTCGGCGGCATGATGGCGAAGCGTGTGATGAGCGCGGGAGTCGAAAGGAAATGAACACGGAAGCTGCCAAAGAGGACCGACTCGAAGCTTGGTACGACGGCTCGGCGATCTGTGTGATAGCGATCGGATCGCATGGCGACCCTCTCGATCTCGGTGAAGTCGAAGTCGAAGCTTTCATCGAAAGACTTCGGGAATGCCTCGCGGAATCCCGTCGATAGCCCCGAGGCATGACCCCGCCGATTTGGAGCAAGCGGACCGATAAGATTGCTACCCTGCCGCTCGGACATTCCGCCCACAAAAAACCCCGCGCTCGGCGGGGTTTTTTGTCGTATCGGGCGAAACCGGCTTACTTCGCGGCCTGAGCCTTCTTGACGACGGTCTTGGCAGGCGCCTTCGCGGCCGGCTTGGCGGCGCTCTTGGTCGCGGTCTTCGTTGCCTTGGTCGTCGTCCCGGCGGCCTTCTTCGCGGTCGCCTTGTGCGGGCGCGCGTTGCCGTAACTGCCGGCGTAACGCTTGCCCTTCGGAGTCTTCTTGTCGCCCTTGCCCATTTTCGTTCCTGCGTTGCGGTGAAAGTGGCGCACAGCCTAACACCGACGCGCCGCGAACGACACGGGTGGACCCCCGGAATGCCTCAGTGTTCGCAGGCTGCGCCGTGTGCGTGCGCGTGCGACAGGCGCAGGTTGAGCACATGCGCGGTGGCGAGCATCGTGCCGCCCGTCGCCATCGCGATCGCATGCGCGATCGGGTTCTCGTGCAGGGCATCGACGAGCACGCCGCACCAGAGCAGGGCGATGCCCGGCACCAGCAGCGCCAGGGCATGGCCGATGCGATGCAGGCGGTAGCCGAGGACCAGGCTGGTCAGGCCGAGCAGGCTGGCGAAGGCGATGAAGCCGATCTCGAAGCCGTGGTTGGCGAAGCCGGCACCGATCGCCGGGGCGACCGCGAGCACCAGCGGCACCGCCGCGCAATGCACCGCGCACAGCAGCGAGCCGGTCGCGCCGATGCGGTCGAGCAGGCTGCGGTGTGCATGGGGATGGGTGTGTGATGGAAGGATCGAGGCCATGACCTTCGGCAGGGTTGTTCGCCAATTGCAACAGTATAACATGCGCTCTGAATGTAATGGTATAACATTTCATATGGAGCGACTCATGCACGCACCCGCATCCCCACGGCGCCTTTATCGATGGCTCCCGATTGCCGCCGGAGTGGCGCTCGCCCTGGCCACGCAGGCGCAGGCCGCATCGCCGGCAGCGACGCCAGCCGACAACCAGGCAGCCGACGCATCCGGCAGCGACCAGACAAAAACGCTGGATGCGATCACCGTGACCGGCAAGCTCGACGCCTCGCGCAACCGCCTCTCGCCGGAGACCGGCGCCAGCCAGTACACGATCAACCGCAAGGCCATCGACCAGTTGCCGAACGGCGATTCGACCCCGGTCAACGCCGTCCTGCTGCAGGCGCCGGGCGTGGTCGCCGATTCCTTCGGCCAGTTGCACGTGCGCGGCGATCACGCCGACCTGCAGTACCGCATCAACGGCGTGATCATCCCCGAGAGCATCAGTGGCTTCGGGCAGACGTTGGACACGCGTTCGATCGACCGCGTCAGCCTTCTCACCGGTGCCCTGCCCGCGCAGTACGGCTACCGCACTGCCGGCGTGGTCGACATCGTCACCCGCTCCGGCGCGCAGGGCGAAGGCGGCAGCGTCGGGGTGACCGCCGGATCGTTCGGCACGATCAATCCCTTCGCCGAGTTCCACGGCAACGAGGGCGCGTGGAGCTGGTTCCTGACCGGCGGCTTCCAGAAGGACGACATCGGCATCGAGAACCCGACGCCCTCGCGCGATGCGATCCACGACCACACCGACCAGTCGCGCGTGTTCGGTTCGCTGTCCTATCTGATCAACGACGACACCCGCGCCACGGTGATGTTCGGCTCGACCGACAACCGCTTCCAGATCCCCGACAATCCCGGCCAGGAGCCCGTCTACTCGCTCGCCGGGGTGCCGGGCTTCGATTCGTCCACGCTCGACGAGCGCCAGCGCGAGGTCACGCGTTTCGGCGTGTTCTCGCTGCAGGGCTCGCTGGGCAGCACCGACTACCAGGTCTCGTTCGGCCAGCGCTATACCAGCGTGAACTACCGGCCCGACCCGATCGGCGACCTGATCTTCAACGGCGTCGCCGGCACGATCGGCCACAGCAACCGCAGCGACACCCTGCAGGCCGACTTCTCCGACCCGCTCGGCGACCGCCACACGTTGCGCTATGGCCTGTACCTCAGTTCCGAGCATCCGGCCAGCGACACTTCCTCGCTGGTGTTCCCGGCCGACGCCGACGGCAACCAGACCGGCGACGTTCCGATCACCATCGTCGACGATGCGCCGCGCATCGACGCGCGCACGTATGGCCTTTATGTGCAGGACGAATGGCAACCGACCAAGTCGTTGACCATCAACTACGGCCTGCGCGCCGACCAGGTGGATGCCTACGTGAATGAGGGACAGATCAGCCCGCGCCTTGGCCTGGTCTGGCAGCTCGGCAACACCACGACCTTCCACGCCGGCTACGCGCGCTACTTCACGCCCCCGCCGGCCGAACTGATCTCGCCGACTGACATCGCCCTGTTCCAGGGCACCACCAACCAGTTGCCGACCGACGTCAACGCGCAGACGCTGTCGGAGCGCTCGCACTACTTCGACGCCGGCCTCTCGCAGAAGCTCGGCGACCACCTCACGATGGGCCTCGACGCCTACTACCGACGCGTGCAGAACCTGCTCGACGAAGGCCAGTTCGGCGCAGCCCTGATCTTCTCGCCGTTCAACTACGCGCGCGGCCGCGTGCACGGCGTGGAATTCACGACCAGCTACGACGACGGCCCGTTCGACGCCTACTTCAACCTCAGCAGCAGCAAGGCGCAGGGCACCGACGTCGTCACCGGCCAGTACAATTTCGATCCCGACGAGCTGGCCTACATCGCCACCCACTGGGTGCACCTCGACCACGACGAGGGCCTGGCCTCGTCCGGCGGCATGAGCTACGACTGGAACGGCACGCGCTTCGGCGCCGACTACCTGTTCGGTTCCGGCCTGCGCGAGGGTTTCGCCAATACCGGCCACCTGCCGTCCTACACGGTGTTCAACGTTTCCGCCGACCACAAGTTCGACTTCGGCGGCGGCGGACCGGTCGACCTGCGCCTGGCCGTGCTCAACCTGTTCGATCGCGTGTACGAGCTGCGCGATGGCTCCGGGATCGGCGTGGGAGCGCCGCAGTATGGCCCGCGCCGCGGCGCGTACGTGACGCTGACGAAGCAATTCTGAACTAATCAGGACATCGCGATCATGTCCGAAGCACGTCGACGCCGCCTGCGCGCATGAACGAGGAACTGCTCCTGCGCGTGGAAGCCGTATGCCGCGAACGCGGCCTGCGGCTGACGCCGCTGCGCTCGCTCGTGCTCGGCCTGATTGCGCGGGCCGAGCGCCCCCTGAAGGCGTACGAGGTGCTCGAATTGATCAGCGCGCCCGGCACCGTCGCGGCGCCGCCGACCGTCTATCGCACGATCGATTTCCTGCTCGAGCATGGCTTCGTCCACAAGCTCGAGTCGATCAATGCCTTCGCCGCCTGCCGCGATCCGCGCGCGGTCCATACCGGCGCATTCCTGATCTGCGACCGTTGCCGCTCGGCCGACGAGCTGCTCGACGAAGCATTCGGGGACCTGGTGCGGCGCTGCGCCGGTCGCCATGGCTTCGCGCCACATGCGCAGACACGGACGCTGGAAGTGCATGGCCTGTGCACGAGCTGCGCGGAGCTTCCGGACGCGCACCCGAAGCGCCGTCGTCATCGCGGCAGGCGGACCTGAGTCCCCCGCCGGCGATGCGGGATTTCTGCTGGTCATTCCCGCGAAGGCGGGAATCCACCTGACTTGAGCCTCATTGGACTACGTGGATTCCCGCCTTCGCGGGAATGACGAGCCAGAGGCACAGCGCGGACCCGCCGAAAAATTCCACGCTCCGAGGCGCGCGGACCTCCCATCGCGGGAACGAAGCCTTCAGCCTTCAGGGCTGCTTCGAACGCGCGCCGCTGCGCGCGCAGTCCGCGCACAGGCCATGCACTTCCAGGGTCTGCGCCTGCGGGGTGAAACCGAGCGCACGCGCCTTCTCGTCGAGCTGGTGGCCGATCTTCTCGTCCTCCATCTCGATCGCCGTGTGGCAGCGGTCGCAGATGAGGAACGGCACGGTGTGGCGCACGCTAGGGTGGTGGCAGGCGACGAAGGCGTTGATCGACTCGAGCTTGTGGATGAAGCCGTTCTCGAGCAGGAAGTCGAGCGCGCGGTAGATCGTCGGCGGCGCCGATCCGGCCTTCGACTCGCTGATCTTCGCGAGCAGCTCGTAGGCCTTGACCGGGTGCCCGGCGTCGGCGACCAGGCGCAGCACGTCGGCGCGCAGCGGCGTCAGCCGCAGGCCGCGCTCCTCGCAGGCGCGCTCGACCTCGTGCACGTATTCGTCCGCGTGGTGGACGTGGTGCTTGGGGTCGGTACAGGCGGCGGCGTGCTTGACGCTCATAGCGACTTCATCGTAGCAGGTCGCCGTGAATTCAAGTCCTCGTTCACGAACCCGCTGCGGCACGCCGCGCGATCAGCATCAGCGCCGCATCGATGCGCTCGAGCGCCGCGCCGCGACCGGCGAGGTAGATCGTGTGTTCGATCGACGGCGAGACCTGGGTTCCGGTGATCGCCACCCGCAGCGGCTGTGCGATCTTGCCCATGCCCAGCCCGAGCGCTTCGGCGGTGTGCGCCAGCGCCGCATGGACGCCCTCGGGAGTCCAGTTCGGCGCGTCGGCGAGGCGCTCGCGCACCGAGCCCAGCGGCGCGACCGCAGCATCGGTGAGGTGCTTGGCGACGGCGGCCTCGTCGTAGTCGCGCAGCGGCTCGAACCACACCTTGGCGCGCTCGGCCAACTCCTTGAGCGTGTGGACGCGGTCGCGCAGCGCGACCACGAGGTCGATCCCAGCCGGACCGCTGCCGAGATCGTAGCCGGCCTGGCGCAGATGCCAGTCCAGGTGCTTCGCGACCTCAGCCGGATCGTCGTTCTTGAGGTACTGCTGGTTGAGCCAGCGCAGCTTCTCGGTGTCGAAGCGCGCGGCGCTGTGGTTGACGTCGGCAATGTCGAACAGCTCGGTCATCTGCGCGACCGAGAAGATCTCCTGGTCGCCGTGCGACCAGCCGAGGCGGACGAGGTAATTGAGTACCGCGTGCGGCAGGTAGCCGTCGTCGCGGTACTGCATCACCCCGACCGCGCCATGGCGCTTGGACAGCTTCTGGCCGTCGGAACCGAGGATCATCGGCAGGTGTGCGAACACCGGCGGCTGCGCGCCCAGCGCGTGGTAGACGTTGATCTGTCGCGGCGTGTTGTTGACGTGGTCGTCGCCGCGGATCACCTCGCTGATGGCCATGTCGATGTCGTCGACGACAACCGCGAAGTTGTAGGTCGGGAAACCGTCCGAACGCACCAGCACGAAGTCGTCGAGCTCGGCGTTGGCCCACTCGATGCGGCCCTTGACCTTGTCCTCGAACACCACCGAGCCTTCGGACGGATTGCGGAAGCGGATCACCCGGTTCGGATCGTCGCGGAACGGCAGCTTCGCATCGCGCGCGCGGCCGTCGTAGCGCGGCTTCTCCTGCTTCGCCATCGCGGCCGCGCGCATCGCCTCGAGCTCATCCTTCGTCTCGTACGCGTAGTAGGCCTTGCCGGCGTCGAGCAACTGCTGCGCGACTTCGCGGTAGCGCTCCATGCGAGTGGTCTGGAAGACCGGGCCTTCGTCGTGGTCGAGCCCCAGCCAGGCCATGCCGTCGAGGATCGCCTGCACCGCCTCGTCGGTTGAACGCTCGCGGTCGGTGTCCTCGATCCGCAGGATGAAGGAGCCGCCGCGATGGCGCGCCTCCAGCCAGCAATACAGCGCGGTGCGCGCACCGCCGATGTGGAGGTAGCCGGTCGGGCTGGGGGCGAAGCGGGTTCGGCAGGTCATGTGGGGTCGATCGGTTGGAGTTCGCGCGGGGCAATGCAGCACGCAGACGCGGGCGTGTCGTTGCCGGGTCGCGGATTTTACCAGTTGCGCCGTGCCAGGCCGCAGGAATCGGCCGGAGCCTTTCGCTACAATGGCCGGCCTGCTTTCCCCGGAGTCCTCGATGCGCCATCGCGCCCCCGCCCTGCTCGTTCCGCTGCTGTCGTTGATGTTCGCTTTCTCGCTGTCGGCCTGCGGCCAGCACGGGACCGGCGGCGCGACGGCCAGCGCTCCCGAGGAGGAAACGGCATCGACCGCCGGCGCGAGCGTCGCCAGCCCCGTCGCCGGCAGTGCGGCATCCTCGTCCGCCGCGATCGACACCGGCGTGCCGGTCGCCAGCCAGGCCGGCCCGCGCGTGGACCTGCACACCAACATGGGCGACATCGTGATCGAGCTGTATCCCGACAAGGCGCCCAGGACCGTCGAGAACTTCCTCACCTACGCGCACGATGGTTTCTACAACGGCACCACCTTCCACCGCGTGATCGACGACCTGCTGATCCAGGGCGGCGCCTACACGTCCGACCTGCAGAAGAAGCCGACCCATCCGCCGATTGCCGACGAGGCCAACAACGGCCTGTCGAACCAGCGCGGCACGGTGTCCGCCGCGCGCGCGCTGGTGCCGGGCTCGGCGACCTCGGAGTTCTTCATCAACCTCGTGGACAACCCGCGCTTCGACTACGTCTCCGACGCCAATGCCACCACCGCGGGCTACGCGGTGTTCGGCAAGGTCGTGTCCGGCATGGACGTGGTCGACAAGATCCGGCTGGTGAAGACGCATGCGCAGGGCAAGTTCACGTCCGACGTGCCGATCGCCCCGGTGGTGATCGACAAGGTCGAGGTTCTCCCGGCCGCGACGCCGTGACGGCACGACCGAGGTTCCCGCGCGCGTGACCACGCTGTTCGTTTCCGACCTGCACCTGGATTCCGCGCGGCCGCGGATCGTCGCGCTGTTCCGCGACTTCCTGCGCGAGGAAGCCGCGCATGCCGACGCGCTCTACATCCTCGGCGACCTGTTCGAGTACTGGGTCGGCGACGACGATCCGCAACCGGTCGCCGGCGAAGTCATCGAAGGACTTTCCGCGCTCGCAGCCAGCGGCGTGCCGGTGTTTTTCCTGCGCGGCAACCGCGACTTCCTGCTGCGCGATGCCTACGCCGCGCGTTGCGGGATGCGCATCCTTCCCGATCCCTGCGTGATCGACCTGTACGGCCAGCCCGTACTGCTGGCGCACGGCGACGCGATGTGCAGCGACGATGTCGCCTACCAGGCCTTCCGCCGCCAGAGCCGCGAGCCGGCGTGGCAGGAGCAGATGCTGGCGCAGCCGCTGCCGGTGCGCATCGCGCTGGCGCAGAAGGCGCGCGCGGCGAGCATCGAGCACCAGCGCGCCGTTCGGCCGGATGCGGCCGCAGACGCCGATGTGCATGGACGCACAAGTGTCGCGGGCGCAGGACGCGCAGGAGCGACTGAAGACATCACCGACGTCAGCCAGGCCACGGTCGAGGCGACGTTCGCGCGCTACGGCATCGCCACGATGATCCACGGCCACACCCATCGCCCTGCGATCCATCGTTTCGAGGTCGGCGGCATGTCGCGCCGGCGCATCGTGCTCGGCGACTGGTACGAGCAGGGCTCGGTGCTGCGCGCGGATGCGGACGGATTCTCGCTGACGGCGCTCTGAACCATGGCGCGGTTGTTCTCGCTGAAACGGATCGCCATCGGACTCGTCGTCGCGATCGCGCTGGCCTACGTGGCCCTGTGCGCGTTGCTGTATGCCTTGCAGGGCGTCGTCCTCTACCACCCTTCGCCCTTGCAGTTCGAACCCGATGCGCAGGCGCTCACGATCGCCGGCTGCACCGGCCCGCTGCGAGGCTGGGTTGCGAATCCCGACAAGACCGATGCCGTGATTTATTTCGGCGGCAACGGCGAGCCGGTGGAACGCAATGTCGATTCCTTCCGGGACCTGCTGCCCGACCGCAGCGTCTACCTCGTGCCCTACCGCGGCTACGGTCCGAACGCCGGCACTCCATCCGAGCAGGGCATCGAGGCCGACGCGCTGGCGGTGTTCGACTTCGCGCACGCGCGGCATGCACGTGTCGCGGTGATCGGCCGCAGCCTTGGCAGTGGCGTCGCCACTTACGTGGCAGCGCGGCGACCGGTCGAGCGGCTGGTGCTGGTCACGCCCTACGACAGCATCCTGGACATCGCGCGCGAACGCTACGGCCTCTTCCCGGTGTCGCTGCTGCTGCGCGATCGCTACGAATCCTGGCGCAACGCAGGCGGCATCCGCGTGCCGGTGCTGGCCGTGCTCGGCGAGGACGACGAGATCATCCCGCGCGCCAGTTCCGACAACCTGATCGCGCATTTCCCGACCAAGCCGGCCGTGGTGGTGATACCGCATGCGGGCCACAACAACCTTTCCAACGACGAGCTCTACGCGAAATCGATCAGGGATTTCCTGCGCGAGGATGCCGCCCCAGGCCCTACGCTTTCGCGCGAGATGGAGCGGCAACAGCCGACATCGCCGCCAGCTCCGTCGCGCTGAATCCGGCAGCGCTGCGCGCTTCGAGGTTGAACGGGCCACGCACCGAGCCGTGTGCGTGCAACGCGAGCAGCCGGTGGAACTCGGCCTCGGCCTCGACGCCATCGCGCTCGCAGCACCAGCGGAACCAGCGCGAGCCGGCGGCGACGTGCGCCACTTCCTCGCGCAGGATCACCTCGAGGATCGCCGCCGTGGTTTCGTCGCCGACGTCGTGCAGGCGCGCGATCATGCCCGGCGTCACGTCCAGCCCGCGCGCTTCGAGCACGCGCGGCACCAGCGCCATGCGCTCGCGGCACGAATGCGCGGTCTTGACCGCCATCTCCCACAGGCCGTTGTGGGCGTCGAAGTCGCCGTAGTCGTGGCCCAGTTCGCGCAGGCGCGCGCGCAGCATCGCGAAGTGCCGCGCCTCGTCGGCGGCCACGCCGATCCAGTCCGCGTAGTACTCGCGCGGCATTCCACGGAACCGGTAGACCGCGTCCCAGGCGAGGTTGACCGCATTGAACTCAATGTGCGCGATCGCGTGGATGAAGGCCGCGCGGCCTTCGGGCGAGCCAAGGCCGCGATGGGCGACATTGCGGGGGTGGACGAGATGCGGGCGTTCCGGGCGGCCGGGAGTGCCGATGGGTTCGGGCGATACATCGTCGGCGAACTTCAGCTCACCGCGCGCGAAAGCCTCGGCGCCGGCGGAAGTCTTAGCAAGCTTGTCGTCCGGCGTGACCGCGGCCAGGCACTCGCGCGCGATGTCGAATATGGAACGCCTCAACGCATTTGCTCGTCATTCCCGCGAAAGCGGGAACGCTTCTCAACAGCCGAAGGCTGGTCATCCAGTGCCTTTGCGTTCAACGTCTTGAACATCGCATGCGTCAAAGGAGAATCACAGTCGCTGGATTCCCGCCTTCGCGGGAATGACGAGTTTAGGAAAACGCAGCCCATGGCGAAGTCCGTCGGACTTCTTCCGGCCTACCCCGCCACCCGCCGCTTCTTCTTCGCCTCGTCCGACCGCAACTGCTTCAGCCGCTCGAAATAGCCCGGCTCGATGCCGGTCACGTATTCGCCGCTGAAACAGGAACTGTCGAACTTGCGGCCCGGGAACTTCGGTCCGGCGACCGCGGCCTCGAGGTCGGGCAGGTCCTGGTAGATCAGCCAGTCGCAGCCGAGCAGTTGTTCGATCTCCTTCTCGGTGCGACCGTGCGCGACCAGTTCCTGCGAGGATGGCATGTCGATGCCGTAGACGTTCGGGTAGCGCACAGGCGGTGCGGCCGAGGCGAAGTAGACCTTGCGCGCGCCGGCATCGCGCGCCATCTGCACGATCTGCTGCGAGGTCGTGCCGCGCACGATCGAATCGTCGACCAGCAGCACCACCCGGTTGCGGAATTCCAGCGGGATCGCATTGAGCTTGCGGCGCACCGATTTCACCCGCTCGCCCTGCCCCGGCATGATGAAGGTGCGGCCGACGTAGCGGTTCTTGATGAAGCCCTCGCGGTACTTCACGCCGAGCGTGCTGGCGATCTCCAGCGCGGCGTCGCGCGAGGTGTCCGGGATCGGGATGACGGTGTCGATGTCGTGGTCGGGCCGCTCGCGCAGGATCTTCTGCGCCAGGGTCACGCCCATGCGCATGCGCGCCTTGTGCACCGAGATCTCCTCGATCATCGAGTCGGGGCGCGCGAAGTAGACGTACTCGAAGATGCACGGCGCGCTCTGCTGGGGCGCGGCGCAGGCCTGGGTGTGCAGCTCGCCGCGCGCGGTGACGACCACGCATTCGCCCGGCTTGACGTCGCGCATGCGCACGAAGCCGAGCACGTCGAGCGCGACCGATTCGGAAGCGACCGCATATTCGGTGCCGTTCGCCGACTCGCGCTTGCCGAGGATCAGCGGGCGGATGCCGTGGGCATCACGGAACGCGACCAGGCCCAGGCCCAGCACCGTCGCGACGACCGCATAGCCGCCCTTGGCGCGACGATTCACGCCTTCGACCGCCTTGAACACCGCTTCGGGCGTCAGCGCCTTCTGCATGTCCAGCTCGTGCGCGAACACGTTGAGCAGCACTTCGGAATCGGATTCGGTGTTGATGTTGCGGCGATCCTGCTCGAACACCTGGCGGCGCATCTCGTCGGTGTTGATCAGGTTGCCGTTATGCGCCAGCGCGATGCCGTACGGCGAGTTGACGTAGAACGGCTGCGCCTCGTCGGAGCCTTCCGAACCGGCCGTCGGATAGCGGCAGTGGCCGATGCCGACGCGGCCGGCGAGCAGGCGCATCGCCTCGTCGTCGAACACGTCCCTGACCAGGCCGTTGCCCTTGTGCAGGCGCAGCTTGCTGCCATCCGCGGTGGCGATGCCGGCCGCGTCCTGGCCGCGATGCTGGAGCACGGTCAGCCCGTCGTACAGGGCGGCCGCGACTTCCGAGGTTCCGACGATTCCGACGATACCGCACATGATCTGGATTCCTCTGGATGGATCCGCGGAGCCGGGCATCGTGCCGCGGTCCGATGTCGAACGATCCCGGCGAAGCCGGGCGGTGCAATGCGATCAGCCGCCTCGTGGCGACGCTTCCTTGCGGTGCCTGCGGGCGTTCTTCGGCTGCGGCGCGGATTCTACCGCTTCGCTGCTGGAGCCATCACTCGGCGAACTCGCCGGCGAGGCTTCCTGCGGCAGCGACGGCAGCACCTGGTCGGCCATCGCCTTCACCACTTTCTGCCGGCCCTGTTCCACCACCGCCGCGAAACTCACGTGTCTGGCGGCCGCCTCCGGCAGCCATTCCTTCATCGTTTCCGCACCGGCCTGGTACAGCGGGATCAGCGGCGAGGCGCGCCATTGCGGCTCGCGCGGCAGCGCCGTCCATCCCAGCACCAGCACCAGCACGCAGCCCAGCAGCACGCCGCGCGCCAAGCCGTACAGCAGGCCGAGGAAGCGGTTCAGGCCGCCCAGACCCACTGATTTCACCATCGCACCGACCAGCCAGGTCACCACGCTGCCCGCGACCATCGCCACGATGAAGACCAGGGCGTAGGCCAGCAGCAGGCGACCGGCCGCGTCCTGCACCTGCGGCCGTAGCCACTCGGCCGCGTCCGCGCCGTACGCGAAGGCCAGCCAGAACGCCGCGATCCACACCACCATCGACAGCGCTTCGGCCACGAAACCGCGCAGCGCGCCCAGCAGGGCCGACAGCGCCAGCACCACGATCAGCAGCCAGTCGACCGAACTCAGCATGCCGCCTGTTTCAACATGCGTCCTTGCGGGGCGATCTCAAGCTCACGGATAGGCCACCACCATCCCGCTCAGGTTCATCTTCGTGGACAGCTCGGTGCGCAGGTGGTCGGCGGCGTCGCGGTCGGCTTCCGGACCGACGCGCACGCGGAAACGCGTGCCGCTCTCGGCCTGGACCTTCTCGCTGTAGGCCACGAAGCCGGCCGCGCGCAGCTTGTCGCGCAGGGCGTTGGCCTGGCTCTCGATGGCGAACGCGCTGACCTGCACGGCGTAGCCGCGGCCGGCGGCGGCCGGGGACGGCGTGGTGGGCTTGTCGGCGGCCGGGGAAGCAGTGGTGGCGGTCGCGGGTGAGCTCGTGGCGGGCGTCTTGCCGGAGGCCGCAGGCGACGCGACAGGCTTCGCCGTGGCCGTCGAAGCGGCAGCGGGTTTGATGGATGTTGGCGATGCCATGGCCGGTTTCGCAGATGCGGGCGACGCGGCAGGTTTGGTCGCGGCAACCACGGCAGGCGCGGGAACTTCGGGCGCGGGTGTGGCCGCATCCAGCGCGGTCACGCTGGCCGGCATGTCGCTGCGCGCCTGCTGCGCCTTCAGGCGCGCGGCCTCGGCGTCGCCGCGCTGCTGGAACGGCCCGATCCGCACGCGCGTGGCCGACTTGCCGGCCACCGTCACCACCTCGGCGTAGGCCGGCAACTGCTTGGCTTTCAGCGAAGCGACCAGCGACTGCGCGTTGCCGGCATTGGCGTACGTGCCGAGGCTGACGACATAGTGGCCGCCGGCATTGGCGGCAGGAATCGGAGCCGATGGCGGGCTCACCGCGGCGGGGGAAGCAGCCGGCGGCGGCGCTGCCGCAACGGTTGCCGGCGATGCCGCGGCAGGTGGTTTGGCCGTCGCCACGGGCGCGGGTACCGCGATCGTGGGCTTGGCCGATGCCGGCGAGGCCGCAGTGGGGACGGCAGGTTGCGGTGCCGCCGGCGAAGCAGCGGCAGATGCCGCACCGCTGGGCGCAGCTGCCGGCGGCGCATCCGACGCGGTGCTTCCGTCCGCGCCCGGCGAGGCCGCCGGACTTGCCGGCGATGCCGCGGCAGGACGACTGGTGTTCATGCCGACCACCCCGCCATCGGGCACGCCCGAAGCGGGCGCGGCCAGCGGCAGTTCCTTGGTCTCGAAGTCGCCCGCGGGCGCCGCCGGTACTTTCAGCGGGACCTTGGAGGCGGTTTCGTTGGGATCCTTTCCGACGATCAGCATCGGCAGGAAGATGATCGCGAGGGCCGACAGCACGGCGGCGCCGATCAGCCGGTGTTTCAGGGCGGGTTCCATGCGGCGGTTCCGGACCTCGTCGAATGAGGCGCCGATTATAGCCCGCCCGTCCGCGCGCCACCGAGCATGCGGCGCGGTCGATCAGCCTTCCGACAGCGCGCGCAAGGCGTCGGCGGCGGTGTGGAAGGAACCGAACACCAGCACGCGATCGCCTTCCCGCGCCTCGGCACGCGCCGCGTGCAGCGCCTGCGCGACGTCGGTGCAGACCACGGTGGTCGCGTCCGCGAGGGTCGCCTGCAATCGTCCGGCGAGCGCATCGCCGTCCAGCCCGCGCGGCGTGTCACGCAGGCCGCACAGCCACCAGCGCGCGATGTGCGATGCCACGGGCGCAACGATGCCTGTCAGATCCTTGTCGGTCAGCGCGCTGAACACCGCGAGCGTGCGCCCGGCCGGCGGATGCGCGGCCAGCCACGCGGCCAGCATGCGCGCGGCCTGCGGATTGTGGGCGACGTCGACGACGATTTCCATGCCGTCGCGGACGAAGGACTGCAGGCGCGCACGCACGCGCGCCGAGCGCACGCCCGCGATGATCGCCGCATCGGCGATGCCGATGTCCAGCGCGCGCAGGGCCGCGATCGCCGCCGCGGCGTTCCCGCGCTGCGCCGGCGCGGCGAGCGCGGGCTCCGGCAGGTCGAGCGCGTAGCCCGGCTCGCGCCAGCGCCACCCGCCATCGACATCCTCGACCAGGAAATCGCAGCCGGCGCGGATCGCCGACGCGCCGATGCGGTAGGCGTGTCGCAGCACGCCTGCCGGTGGATCGGATTCGCCAAGCACGACCGGCTTGCCGGCGCGCATGATCCCGGCTTTTTCGAGGCCGATCGCTTCGCGGTCCGCGCCGAGGAACTCCTGGTGGTCGAGGTCGACCGTGGTGATCACCGCCACGTCGGCATCGACGATGTTGACCGCGTCGAGCCGACCGCCGAGGCCGACTTCGAGGATCGCCAGGTCGAGCTGCGCCTGCTCGAACAGCAGCAGCGCGGCGAGGGTGCCGTATTCGAAATAGGTCAGCGGAATCGGCGCGCCGTGCTCCGCGAGGCGGGCGGCCTCGATGCGCTCGAACGCAGCGATCAGGGCCTCGTCGGACGCATCGACGCCATCGATCCGCACGCGCTCGTTGTAGCGCAGCAGGTGCGGCGAGGTGTAGGCGCCAACGTGCAGGCCCTGCGCGCGCGCGATGGCTTCGAGGAAGGCGACGGTCGAGCCCTTGCCATTGGTGCCGGCCACGGTGATCACATGCGCTGCCGGACGCCGCAACCCAAGCCTTGAGGCCACCACGTGCACGCGATCGAGCCCGAGCGCGATCGCGTCCGGGTGCTGGCGCTGCTGGTGGACCAGCCACTCGTCGAGGTTCATGTCGAGGCTCACGGGCGCTGCGTCGTCGCGTGGAAAGGCGCGCAGCATATCGCGCGGCGCGATCGTCACGAGGCGCCGACCGCGACTCCGTCAGGGTGACGCCCACCATCCCCTCGTATCGGCAACGGGCCCCGGGGTAGACTCGCAGCCAGGGGTTCCGGAGAACATCACATGCGCCGTCACGATTCGTTGACCGCTTTGTCCCTGCTCGTACTCGCCGTCACCGCCGCGTGCGCGATCGGAACCGCGACAGCCGCTCAGTCCCCGGTGTCGGGTACCGCCGCCATGACCGCGCAGCTCGACCAGATCTGCGCCGGTGCGACGACGGGCTCGGCGCTCGCCTCCCGCTGCGCGGCGATCGCGGCGAGCAGCGACCCGGACGCGAAGGGAATCGCCGCCGACCACAACGACCTCGAGGAAATACCCGGCGCCGGACGCGGCGCGGCGAAGGACCAGTGGCCATCGCGCGAGGAAGTCCGCACCCTGCTCACCCCGAAGCTTGCGATCTTCGCCAGCCTCGACCGTTCGCACTCGTTCCGCAGCGACGACAGCATCGAGGCCGCGTTCGACGCGGACACGACGACGTATTCACTGGGCATGGACTGGAATCCGGTCACGCGCTGGCAGCTCGGTCTGACCGTGAACCACTCGCAGGAAGACCAGCAATTCCGCGGCTCCGGCGGCCGCACCCAGTCCGACAGCACCGGCGTGATCGTGGTGTCGAGCCTCAACCTCAACGACCATTTCGTCCTCAACGGCTATGCCGGTCACGCGCAAGGGGGCCAGGACATCCGCCGCGTGGTGAGCTTCGTCGACGACAGCGCGCCGGTCGCGGAAACCGCTTCGCCGGACCTCTCGCGCACCCTCGAAGGCATCGCCCTGGACGCGAGCTTCCCGCACGGAGCGCTGGAATGGCGCGGCTCGCTGGGGTTCGACGGTGCGCGCACCGGGATCAACGGCTACGCCGAGAGTGGCGGCTCGGGTTTCGACCTGCTCGTGCCGCACCGCTCGATCCAGACCGAACGCGGCCGCATCGAGTTCGGCCTCGCCGATACCGTTTCGGCAAGCTGGGGCGTCTGGCAGCCGGAGCTGCGCATCGGCCTGGTCCATGAGTTCAGCAACGACGAGCGCCTCGTCAACCTGCGCTTCGAGGACGATGCCAACGGCACCGTCGTGAGCTTCGACACCGGCGCCCCGGACCGCGACTGGGCGCAGGCGACGTTTTCCTCGACCTTCGTCCTGCCGCACGGCAATTCCGGCTTCTTCACCATCGGCCGCGAGTTCAACCACAGCACCTCGACGGCGACGACCTACGCGATCGGCTGGCGGATCGAGCTGTAGCCGCACGCCGGCGCGGCCGGCCCGGCGCGTATAATTGCGACCTTCAGCGGCCACGCCGCACGCGAGGGAATCGCCATGTCGCAAATGATGAAGGCGCTGGTCAAGCGCAAGCCCGAGGAAGGCATCTGGATGGAACAGGTGCCGATCCCCGAGGTCGGTCCGAACGAGGTAATGATCAAGCTCGAGAAAACCGCGATCTGCGGCACCGACCTGCACATCTACAAGTGGGACGCGTGGTCGCAGCGCACCATCAAGCCCGGACTCGTCATCGGCCACGAATTCGTCGGCCGCATCGTCGACATCGGCCCGGGCGTCACCGGCTACACGCTCGGCCAGCGCGTGTCGGCGGAAGGCCACATCGTCTGCGGCCATTGCCGCAACTGCCGCGCGGGCCGCCAGCACCTGTGCCCGAACACGATCGGCATCGGCGTGAACCGCAACGGCGCCTTCGCCGAATACATCGTGATGCCGGCCAGCAACCTCTGGCCGATCCCCGACCAGATCCCGAGCGAGCTGGCCGCGTTCTTCGATCCCTATGGCAACGCCGCGCACTGCGCGCTGGAATTCGACGTCACCGGCGAGGACGTGCTGATCACCGGCGCCGGCCCGATCGGCATCATCGCCGCCGGCATCTGCAAGCACATCGGCGCACGCAACGTGGTCGTCACCGACGTCAACGACTACCGCCTCAAGCTCGCGGCCGACATGGGCGCAACGCGCGTGGTGAACGTCAGCAAGCAGTCGCTCAAGGACACGATGGCAGAACTGCACATGGAAGGCTTCGATGTGGCGCTGGAAATGAGCGGCAACCCGCACGCCTTCAACGACATGCTCGGCGCGATGTACCACGGCGGCAAGGTCGCCCTGCTCGGCATCCTGCCGAACGGCGCGGGGATCGACTGGGACAAGGTCATCTTCAAGGGACTTGTCCTGCACGGCATCTACGGCCGGCGCATGTACGAGACCTGGTACAAGATGACCCAGCTCGTGCTGACAGGCTTCCCGCTGCAGAAGGTGCTGACCCACCAGGTCCACATCGACGACTTCCAGCGCGGCTTCGACCTGATGGCCTCGGGCAACTGCGGCAAGGTCGTGTGTTCCTGGAATTGAGGAAGAAAGGCGCATCGATTTCCCCGTTCGTGGTGAGCCTGTCGTTTCTCCTTTCGTGGTGAGCCTGTCGTTTCTCCGTTCGTGGTGAGCCTGTCGAACCATGGACGGAGAAACCGATGCGCCACCTCGGCACAGAAAATGATCCGGAGCTGATCAAGATGTCCCTGACCCAACGCTACGCCGACGAACTCGAATCCATCCGCGCCCAGGGATTGTTCAAGTCCGAACGCATCATCGCCTCGCCGCAGTCGGCCGAGATCGAACTCGCTGACGGCCGCAAGGTGCTCAACTTCTGCGCCAACAACTACCTCGGCCTCGCCGACCATCCAGACGTGATCGCGACGGCGAAGGCAGCGCTCGACACCCACGGTTTCGGCATGGCCTCGGTGCGCTTCATCTGCGGTACCCAGGACCTGCACAAGCAGCTCGAGAAGACGATCGCGGACTTCTTCGGCAAGGAGGACACGATCCTCTATGCCGCCTGCTTCGACGCCAACGGCGGCCTCTACGAGCCGCTGCTTCAGGAAGACGACGCGATCATCTCGGACGCGCTCAACCACGCCTCGATCATCGACGGCGTGCGCCTGTGCAAGGCGAAACGCTACCGTTACGCGAATTGCGACATGGCCGACCTGGAAGCGCAGTTGCAGGCGGCCGATGCGGCGGGCGCGCGCACGAAAATGATTTCCACCGATGGCGTGTTCTCGATGGACGGCTTCATCGCGCCACTCGACGAGATCACGGCGCTCGCCGCGAAATACGGCGCGCTCGTGCACATCGACGAATGCCACGCGACCGGCTTCCTCGGCGCGACCGGCCGCGGTTCGGCCGAAGTGAAAGGTTGCCTCGAGAAGATCGACATCGTCACCGGCACCCTCGGCAAGGCGATGGGCGGCGCGCTCGGCGGCTTCACCACCGGCAAGCGCGAAGTGATCGAGATGCTGCGCCAGCGCTCGCGTCCCTACCTGTTCTCGAACTCGCTGCCGCCGCATGTGGTCGCGGCCGGCATCAAGGCCTTCGAGATGCTCTCGTCGGCCGGAGAGCTGCGCGAGACGCTGGTCGCCAACACCCGCTATTTCCGCGAGAAGATGGTCGCCGCCGGCTTCGACGTGAAACCCGGCGTGCATCCGATCAGCCCGGTGATGCTGTACGACGCTCCGCTCGCGCAGAAGTTCGCAGCGCGCCTGCTCGAGGAAGGCATCTACGCGATCGGTTTCTTCTTCCCGGTCGTGCCCAAGGGCCAGGCCCGCATCCGCACCCAGATCAGCGCCGCCCACACCCGCGAACACCTCGACCGCGCCATCGACGCCTTCACCCGCATCGGCCGCGAGCTGAGCGTGATCAAGGGCTGACTGATGGACGCACTGACGCGGGCCATGCTGCCGCTGCCCGCAGGAAGGATCGTCGTCGGTTTCAGTGGCGGCCTCGATTCGACGGTGCTGCTGCATGCGCTCGCGTCGCTGCCGCTGGTGCGCGAGCGCGGCCTGCGCGCGATCCATGTGCATCACGGCCTGCATGCGGACGCCGATGCCTGGGCGGCGCATTGCGAAACGGTTTGCGCGGGCCTCGACGTTCCGTTCGACGTCGTGCGCGTGCAGGTCGATCGCGCTGACGGCCGCGGCCCGGAAGGTGCGGCGCGCGCGGCGCGGCTGGCGGCGTTCCAAGAAACGCTCGAAGAAGGTGTGCTGCTCGCGCTGGCGCATCACCAGGACGACCAGGCCGAAACCATCCTGTTGCGCCTGTTGCGCGGCGCCGGTGGCGACGGGCTGGCGGCGATGCGGCGGCGCTCGCGACTGGGCACGTTGCGGCTGTGGCGACCCCTGCTGGACCAGCCGCGCGCCTCGCTGCGCGATTACGCGACGACGCACGCGTTGCACTGGATCGAGGATCCGTCGAACGCCGATGCCGGCTACGACCGCAATTTCCTGCGCCACCGCGTGCTGCCCGTGCTCGCCGAGCGCTGGCCGCAGGCGACGCGTCGGCTCGCACGCAGCGCCGCACTGCTGGCCGAACAGGCGCAGGTGCTGGGCGCGATCACCGATGACCAACTCGACGCGCTCCAGGTCGCGCCCGACCAGTTGTCGGCCCCCGCCCTGCTGGCGCACCCGCGCGCGCAGCGCGCACGCATCCTGCGCGCATGGCTGCTGCGGCTGCATGGCGACGCGCCGACGGCGAACATCCTCGGCGCGATCGAACGCGACCTGCTGACCGCGCGCCCCGACAGCGAAGCGCTGGTCGCCTGGGCCGGCATCGCCCTCCACCGCTGGCGCGACCAGCTCCATGCCCGCGTCCCGACCGAACCGTTGCCGCCCGGCTGGAGCGCAGCCTGGGATGGCAGCGAACCGTTGCAACTGCCCGACCGCTCGCGACTGGAACTGGTCGGCGCCGCGCGCTTCGAAGCGGTGCTGGCGGTGAAATCGCGCCGCGGCGGCGAGCGCATCCGCCTGCCCGGCCGCGACCATCACCATGCCCTCAAGCACGTCCTGCAGGATCGCGACGTGCCGCCGTGGACGCGCACGCGGATGCCGCTGCTGTTCGACGGCGATGGCGACGGCGAACTGCTCGCGGCCGGCGACGCGATCCTCTCGGCGCGAATGGACGCATGGCTGCGCGAGCGTGGAGCGCGCATGTGCTGGCTTTCAGAAGGCGCCGATTGACCGCCCCCCGCCCCCGCCCCACACTGCGCGCCATGGCAAAGAAGGCATCCTCCGCGATCGAACCCGCACCCTCGGTGGTCGCCGGCTTCGAGCGCTCGCTCGACGAGCTCGAGCAACTCGTGCAGCGCATGGAGAAGGGCGAGATGTCGCTCGACGAATCGCTGCAGGCCTACGAGCGCGGCGTCGCCCTGTACCGGCAATGCCAGGGCGCACTGCAGCAGGCCGAACTGAGGGTGAAGCTGCTCGGCGACCTCGGCGATCCGGACGGCGCCGAACGTTTCGCTCCGGATGCCGATTGAGGCGATGAACGCCATCGTGCAACACGACGACGCCGTGGCTTTCGACCGCGCGCTCGATCGCCGCAGCGCGCGCCTGAACGACGCGCTGGGGCGCGCGCTGCCCGATGAAGCGAGCAGTCCGCGCCACCTGCACGCCGCGATGCGCTACGCCGTGCTCGGCGAGGGCAAGCGGATCCGTCCGCAACTCGTCTACGCCGCCGGTATCGCCTGTGGCGCCGACGAAGGCGCGCTCGACGCGCCCGCCGCCGCGGTCGAACTCGTGCACGCGTATTCGCTGATCCACGACGACCTGCCGGCGATGGACGACGACGCGCTGCGCCGCGGCCGCGCGACCGTGCACGTCGCCTTCGACGAAGCCACCGCGATCCTCGCCGGCGACGCGCTGCAGGCGCTGGCCTTCGAGGTGCTGATTGCAGCCGATGGCGACCCGGCGCTGCGCATCGAACTAATCTCCACGCTCGCTGCCGCCAGCGGCACCGCCGGCATGTGCGGCGGCCAGGCGCTCGACCTCGCCGCGACCGGCCGCGTGCAGACCCTGGCCGAACTCGAGCGCATGCACGCGCTCAAGACCGGCGCGTTGTTCCGCGCCTCGGTGCGCATGGGCGCGCTGTGCGCCCGCGCCGACGAGGCGACGCTGCGACGACTCGACGACTTCGCCGATGCCTTCGGCCTCGCCTTCCAGATCCGCGACGACATCCTCGACGTCGAAGGCAGCTCCGCCCAGCTCGGCAAGACCGCCGGCAAGGACGCCGCGCAATCCAAATCCACCTACCCCGCCCTGCTGGGCCTCGACGGCTCGCGCCGCCTGCTGGCCGAACTCGCGCAGAAGATGCGCGACACCCTCGCGCCCCTAGCCGCCGCGGGAGCCGAACTACTGGCGCTCGGCGAGATGGCAGTTTCGAGGGACCGCTAGCTCTTCCGAAGCAGCGGTGAACCTGTCGAGATGCAACTGATCTGGATATAAGCGAAAGCACAGCGTTCCGCGCTGACGCGTGGAACGCTTTTGCTTTTTCAGGTTGCAGGGAGCCTCCAGCAGAGTCTCTGGATTCCCGCCTTCGCGGGAATGACGAGCAAGGGCGAAAGAAGAAAGGCGAACGCGCTAAAGCGAAGGCGCTAAAGCGAAGGCGCTAACGCGAAGGCGCTAAAGCAGCAGGATCAGGCGACGCGAGCAGCGCGCGATGCGCCCAGCAACCCTTCCATCGGCGACACCGCCACGCTGTCGGGAAAAACCCGCGCATCGAGCGTGTCGCGCGCGACGCCCAGGTGGTCGCCCAGCACGCCCTTGAACAGCGCCCGCATGTCGGTCGTCGCCTGCACATCGCGGCCTTCGTTGAGATCCTGCGACGACAGGCCCGGCCAGCGACCAGCGATGCGGCCGCCGGCAATCGCGCCACCGGCAAGGAAGGCAACCCCGCCGGTGCCGTGGTCGGTGCCGCCGGTGCCGTTGATCTTCGCGGTACGACCGAACTCGGTGACGATCACGACCGCGGCGCGGTCCCAGGCCGCGCCCATCGCTTCGCGATAGCCCTTCAATCCGGCGTCGAGCTGGCCGAGCTTGCGCTGCAGGGTCGCGACCTCGGCGGCATGCGTGTCCCAGCCGGTGTCCTCGACGAAGGCGATCTGCGGACCGTTGCCGCGCGCCATGAACTTGCCGGCCGCCGCCATCATCGCCGGCAGGCCGCCGCCGTTGGCGACCTGCGCCTTGCCGGGATTGAACACGGCCCTGGCATTCGCCTTGTCCGCCGATGCCGTGTTCGTGGCCGCCGCGTTCGCGGCCGCCGCATTCACCGCCATCGTGGCATCCACATCGAGCGTGGCGTCGTCGTGCGATTCGGCGACCGCGCGCGACCAGGCATCGGCGAGCTGCGGGTCCTCGGCGTAGAGCGTGTCGAGTCGTTGCACCAGGTTGGGATCGATGCCGGTCGGCAGCGGCGGCGACCATGTGCTGACCTTCGCCGGACCGCGCATGATCAACGGCATCGCGGTCGCCAGCGCGAGGCCTTCCTCGCCGCGGAGGCTGGCGACGCAACGATTCATCCAGCCATCCTGCGCGCCGCTCGGACGCGCGCTGCCGTTCTCGACGCAGTCCTGCGCCTCGAAATGCGAACGCCCCTGGTAGGGCGGCGCGATCGCCACCACCGGCATGAAGGCCTTCTGCCGATACAGCTCCGCCGCGTAGGGCAGCGAAGGATGCAGGGCGAAGTCGCGATCGATCGCGATGGGTTTGGCGTTGTTGTCGCCGGGCGCGAACGGCAGCGAGCCGCGCAGCGCGCCCCAGGCGTTGTCGCCGATCGGCGGCAGCGCGTGCAGGCCATCGAGGCCGCCGCGCAGCATCACCACCAGCAGCAACGGCGGCGCCGATGATGACGACGACCACGCGGCGCGCGGCCAGAGGGTGAGCGTGACCGCACCGACGGCCATCGCCTTGAGCAATTCGCGGCGGGTGGTCATGTCAGATCCTCCACTGGAAGTCGGGACTGCCGAACAGCAGCGACAGCGCCTGCTGCGGCGAATCGGCGCGTGCGATCGCCTGCGCCGTGCCCGCGCCGAGGCGCGGGCCGAGCGCGTCGCGCGCGACCTGCGCGGGCACCAGCGAATGCGACGCGCGCGTGGCCAGTTCCTCGGCTGCCTGGATGCGTTTCCACAGCGCGTCGGGCCCGATCCACGCATCGGCGGTATCGGCGAAGCCGGCCGGCGAACGCGGCTGGAAGTCGGGCCGGCCCAGGCGCGCGAGCAGGCCGGCGAGCTTGCGTCCGTCCGGCACCTGTTCGATCCCGAGTGCGCGCAACGAGGCGACCAGGAAATCGTCGGGCGCACGGAACTTGCGCGCTTCGGGCGCCCAGGCCTCGTCGCTGTCCAGCAGCGTCGAGTAGAGCGCGCGCAGGTCGCCGCCGCTGTCGAGGTAGGCGACCGCCATGCGCTGCAGCAGCTTCGGCGGCGGCTGGTCGGACACGAAATGGCGCGCGAGCTTGAGCGAGAGGTGTTTCGCGGTTGCCGGATGGATCGCGAGGTCGGCGAGCACGGCACGCCCCTGCTCCATGCCGCCCTCGGCGTAACGCTTGCCGAGGATCGTGCGCGCGCCCGGCTCGTGCGCGTTGTCGCGATAGACGAAGCCGGTGGCGCCGTTGGCGTAGCTGCTTGCGAGCGGGCCACCACCGCGGTCGTCGCGTGGCGCGCGCACGCTCCAGCCGGTGATCGCGCGCGCGAACTCGGTGACGTCGGCCTGGGTGTAGCCGCCGTTCACGCCGAGCGTGTGCAGTTCGAGGATCTCGCGCGCGAGGTTCTCGTTGAGGCCGAGCCTGCGCTTGGGTTGCTGCGCACCGCCGCCGAGCTGGGCTGCGCGTTCGCCGGCGCGCGAGTCCGGGCCGATCGAGGCCGCGTTGTCGAGGTAGCGCAGCATCGCCGGATGGGTTTCGACGCCGAGCAGCAGGTCGGCGAAACGTCCGAATGCGAGCGGGCGGATCACCTCGCGCTCCATCGGCGCGGCGTAGAGCAGCGCCTGGCGCTTGTCCACCGAAACAGCGAACTGGTTGCTCCAGAAGCGCACGATGCGTTCGTCGAAACCGATCGGCGCAGTCAGCGCGGCATGCCAGCGCGCACGGCCTTCGGCGAGCAATTGATCGCCGAATTGCTGGCGGAAGCCGCCGATGGCTTCCTTCACCGGATCGGCATTCGCCGCGTTCGCTCCGTTCGCGCCGGCATCCTTCGCCGCGACGCGCTCCTGGCGGCGTTCGCGGCGTTCGAGCTGGTAACGGTTCTCCGCGACGAGGTAGTCGGCGCTGCGGGTCAGGCCGGCGAACAGGACGTCGTTCGACGGTGGCGTGCGCGCCTGCTGCGCGAGCGCGCCGCGCGGATCGTGCATGGCTTCGATCGCGCCCGGCCTGGCGCCGAGGCCGAAGCGGTTCGCCGCGGAGGCGGCATCGGCAAGGCGGCTGCTCGACATGGCGTCCTCCGGCGTGAACTGAACGGGCGGGTTCAGGCCGTGACAACGCATCAGCCCGATGCAGGTTGACTGCTCGTGCGCGGAAGGCTCGCGCGCATGCGCGTCCGCCGGACGCTGGCCGGCTCAAGTAGCGACAAATGCCCGGGTTCGTGTCGCGACGGCGAGCCCTACAGGCCTCTACTTGATCAGCCGCAACGCGACCGGATAGCGGTAGGCCACGCCCTCGTTGGCCTTGATCGAGGCGATGATCGTGAAGACCAGCGCGTACAACGCAACGATCGCGAAGGCCGGGAGGACGACGAGCAATCCAAGGCCCAGGGTCACGATCGAGAAAGGTATGCCGAACCAGAACAGCAGCATGAACATGATGCAGATGGTGATCGAGAAGTTCAGGGCTTCCTTGCCCTGCTGGTCGACGAAAGGCATGGTGTCCTTCTTGATCGCCCATACGACCAGCGGGCCGATGAAACCGCCGGCGCCGCCGGTCACGTGAACGGTCAGCATGTAGCCGAGCAGGGCCGACAGGTGGGCGAGCATCGCCCACTGGCGCTCATCGGCGCTGATGCCCGGGGGCGCCCCGGAAACCGCAGGAGTAGCAGGTGCCGGCTCGGGCGCGGATTCGGGCGAGGCGGGATCGGGTGTGCTCATGATGACGCTCACGGGAGGATTTGTTCATCCAGTGTAGCGCGCAAACAAAAGTCCGCGCCGTGCGGCGCACGACGCGGACTGTATGAAGCGGTCCGAACGGTTACTTGATCAGGCGCAGCGCGAACGGGTAGCGGTATTCCACGCCCTCGTTGGCCTTCATGCCGCCCATGATGCTGAGGATGATGCAGGCGAGCCATGCCGCCAGGTTGATGAAGATGCCGATCAGGATGATGCTCAGGACGATGCCGACGATGTAAACGAGCAGCAGCGTGATCTGGAAGTTCAGCGCTTCCTTGGCCTGGTCGTTCACGAACCCCGCTTCGGGCTTGTCCTTGTTGATGAGCCAGATGACCAGGGGACCCAGAAAGCCGGTCAGGATTCCCAGCAGATGGGCCAGCATGGCCATGGTTTTCTGATCCTGCGGTACATCGCTCATGCGTCGCTCTCCCCGTAGTGTCGGATCGGTTGGTTGCGGCTGCAGCAAGACTACTCCCGCGCGACGGCAATTTCACGCACGCGCACGCGGGCTTCGGAAGATGCCAACGCGATCAGGATGCCGATCCGGCCACGGTCATCGCTCCGATCAGCATCGACCCGGTGCGGATGTGCGAGCGCGGGTCGACGTCGCAGCCGACCGCTTCGAGCGCGAGGAACATCTCGCGCAGGTTGCCGGCGACGGTCACTTCGTCCACCGGATACGCGATCTGCCCGCCCTCGATCCAGAATCCGGACGCGCCGCGCGAATAGTCGCCGGTCACCGGGTTGATGCCCTGCCCCATCAGCCCGGTCACGTAGAGCCCGCGTCCCATGCCGCGCAGCAGCGCCGGCAGGTCGTCCTGGCCGAGGCTGGCGTCGAGGTTGGCCACGCCGCCGGCGTTGCCGGTCGTCGCCAGGCCCAGTTTGCGCGCCGAATACGAATCGAGCAGGTAACGCTGCAGGGTGCCGCCGGTGACGAGGTTGGATTCCACCGTCGCGACGCCTTCCGCGTCGAAGGAGCTGGATCGGAAACCGCGCTGCAGGTGCGGCCGTTCGCGCAGGGCGAACCAGTCGGGGAAGATGCGCTCGCCGACCGCGCCGAGCAGGAAGCTCGCCTCGCGATACTGCGCGCCGCCGGCGACCGCGCCGAGCAGATGGCCGATCAGGCTGCGCGCCATCTCGGCGGAGAACAGCACCGGAAAGCTGCCGGTCGGCGCGTGGCGCGGGTCGAGCCTGCTGAGGGTGCGCTCGGCCGCGCGCAGGCCGACCTGTTCGGGCGATTCCAGCCCGGACGCTGCGAGCGCGGCGGTGTACCAGTCGTCGCGCTGCATCGCCTCGCCCTGCCCTGCGATCAGCGAGCAGGAGATGCTGTGGCTGGTGCTGCGTTCGCCGCCGATGAAGCCGTGGCTGTTGGCGTAGACGCTGATGCTTTCGCCGGTGTTGATCGAGGCGCCTTCGGAATTGGAAATGCGCGGGTCGGCGTCGCGGCCCGCGGTCTCGCAGGCGATGCCGAGTGCGACCGCCGCGTCGGGTTCGAGCGCCCACGGATGCCAGCGGTCGAAGTCCTCGACGCGCGGCGCCATGCGCGCGGCGTCGGCCAGCCCGGCCATCGGATCGGCCTCGGTGTAGCGCGCGATCGCACAGGCCTGGTCGAGCGTGGCTTCCAGGCCCGAAGGCGAAAGGTCGGCGGTGCTCGCGCTGGCCTTGCGGACGCCCGATTCGCTCCCGCCGAAGTAGACGGTGAGCGACAGCCCGCGGTCGCGCATGTATTCGACCGTCTCGACCTCGCCCATGCGCACGGCGACATTGAAGCCGCGGCTTTCGCTCAGCGACAGCGCGCACTGGTCGACGCCGCGCACGCGCGCGCGCCGCAGCAGGTCTTCGGCGAGGGTGGACAGTTCGGCGATGCGCTCGAGGGAGGCGTCGGTATTCTTTGCGAGAGCCTGTGTCACTTGCGTATCCTTGGCGAATGAGCGATCACGATGAAATGGAAGACGAATCAGGCGAGGACGGCTGGGACGGCCCGAGCCGCAGCCAGCTGCGGCGCGAGGCGCTGGCGGTGCTCGACCTGGCGCAACGGCTGATGGAACAGAACGAGGCGCAGCTCGCTCGCCTGCCGCTCGACGACGAGCTGCGCGCACTGGTGCGCGAAAGCCAGCGCATCACCCAGCAGATCGCGCGCAAGCGGCAGATGCAGTTCCTCGCCAAGAACCTGCGCCGCGAGGACGAGGCGACGCTGGAAGCGATCCGCAACGCGCTCGACCACGCCAAGGCCGACGGCCGCCGCGACGCGGCGGCCCTGCATCGCGTCGAAACCTGGCGCGACCGCCTGATCGCCGAAGGCGACGCCGCGCTCGCCGAATTCCTCGCCGCGCATCCGCAGGCCGACCGCCAGCACCTGCGCCAGCTTGCGCGCAATGCGAAAGACGAACGACTGCAGAACAAGCCGCCGCATGCGCAGCGCGACCTGTTCCGCGCGTTGCGGGAATTGCTGGACGAAACCACGGCCGCCGGCGATCCGTCGCAGGCCGACTGAAGGCCCGCGACGCGATCCTCCGAGCGCGTTGCGCAACACGCTATTCACGCCTTCGTCCCGCCCACCGTCAGCGACTCCAGCAGCACCGTCGGCTGGCCGACGCCGACCGGCACCGATTGCCCGTCCTTGCCGCAGATGCCCACGCCCTCGTCGAGCGCAAGGTCATTGCCGATCATCGACACCCGCTGCATCGCCTCGGGGCCGTTGCCGATCAGGGTCGCGCCCTTCACCGGCCGGGTGATTTTCCCGTCCTCGATCAGGTAGGCCTCGCTCGCCGAGAACACGAACTTGCCGCTGGTGATGTCGACCTGGCCGCCGCCGAAGTTCGGCGCGTACAGGCCCTTCTTCACCGAGGCGATGATCTCCGCCGGGTCGTGCGCGCCGCCGAGCATCAGGGTGTTGGTCATGCGCGGCATCGGCAGGTACGCGTAGCTTTCGCGGCGGCCGTTGCCGGTCGGGGCGACGCCCATCAACCGCGCGTTGAGGGTGTCCTGCATGTAGCCGACGAGGATGCCGTCCTCGATCAGCACGTTGCGCTGCGTCGGCGTGCCCTCGTCGTCGACGTTGAGCGAACCGCGCCGGCCGGCAAGCGTGCCGTCGTCGATGATGGTCACTCCCTTCGACGCCACCCGCTGGCCGATCCGGCCGGCGAAGGTGGAAGTGCCCTTGCGGTTGAAGTCGCCTTCCAGGCCGTGGCCGACCGCTTCGTGCAGCAGCACGCCCGGCCAGCCGGGACCGAGCACGACCGGCATCGGTCCGGCCGGCGCATCGACCGCGTCGAGGTTCACCACCGCCTGGCGCAGCGCCTCGCGCGCCCAGGTCTCGGGTTTGCCGCCGGCAAACAGCTCGACGTAACCGTGGCGGCCGCCGCCGCCGGCGAAGCCCTGTTCGCGCTTGCCGCTCGACTCGACGATCACCTGTACGTTGAAGCGCACCAGCGGCCGCACGTCGGCCGCGACCGTGCCGCTGGCGCGCGCCAGCAGGATCGTCTCGACGCCGCCGAGCAGGCTCACGATCACCTGCTTCACCCGCGGATCGGCGGCGCGCAGCAGCAGGTCGATGCGGCGCAGCGCGGCGATCTTGGCGTCGGCGTCCATCGCGTCGATCGGGTCGAGCGCCGGATACAGCGTGCGCCCGCTGACGTGGATCGGCGCGCCACCGCTGGCCTCGATGCCGTTGCGGGCGATCGCCCGCGCCGCGCCGGCCGCTTCCAGCAACGCGTCGCTGCGGATGTCGTCGGAATACGCGAAACCGGTCTTCTCGCCGCTGATCGCGCGCACGCCCACGCCCTGGTCGATGGAATGGGCGCCGTGCTTGACGATGCCGTCCTCGATCGTCCAGCTCTCGCGGCGCGCATGCTGGAAATACAGGTCGCCGTCGTCGATGCCGGGCCCGAGCAGGCGCGCGAAGGCGCGGTCGAGCGAGGACACGGCAAGGCCACCGGGGGCGAGCAGGCGGGATTCGGCGAGGGCGAGCAGATCGGTCATGGATTCGTTTCGTGGGAGGGATGCGCGCCGCGCGAGGCGACGATGGATGACATGGGGTCGCCGCAAGGACACCGCAAGCGCGAGGCCGGAAGCCTAACAGGATGCCGCCGAAGTGCCCGACGGCACGTTCCCGGCGCCCGCTAACCCGACTGCGCGCCGGATGCCGCCGCCGTGTTGCTGCCGATCGGAACCGTCTTCACATCCGGATTGTTCCACGGACCGGTGACGTGGTAGCGCTTGTGCCCCATCTGCTGCAGCGGGTGCTTGAGCACTTCGCCCGCGACCGCGCCGACCGCCGCGCCGACCGGGCCGCCGACCACCGCGCCGACCGCGGTGACGATGCCGCCGGCCTTGGGCAGCACGTCGATGGTCTGGTCGTATTTCTGTCCGACGAGGTCGGCGCTGCCCGTCACCTTGATGTCCGCTGCCGGCCCCCTGATCGCCAGGTTGTCGGTGCGCGCGACGCCGCCTTCGAACACGAAGCGGCCCTTGAGCGTGTTGAAGCTGAAACCCTTGTCGAAGAAATCGCGGAAATCCAGGCTCAGCCGGCGCGGCAGCTCGGCCAGGCTCACCAGGCCGAGGATGCGCCCGGCGCCGGGCTTGACCTCGAGCAGGCGTCCCTCGCCGACATCGAGATCGAGGGTGCCGTCGAGCACGGCGAGCCGGAACGCGGTCGGCGATCCAGCCCAGCTCGCCTGCAGTTTCGCGTTGGTCTTCCCCGCCGCGACCACGCCCTTGAAGCCGAAGGCGTCGAGCATCCTGCCGAGGCTGTCGGCGGTGAATGCGATCGTCAACTGGGTGTGCGTGGCGCCGCCGCTGCGCGTCCAGTCGCCGGTGGCGTTGACGGTCTGCGACTTCGCGGTCGCGTCGAGCTGGTCGATGTGCAGGCCTTGCGCGACCGGATGCGTCTGCAGCACGAGGTGGCCGAGCTTCGCATCGCCGAAGCGCACGTCGGCCACGTCCAGGCGCAGCGGCGGCACCTTCGCCGGATCCATGTCGGTGTCGGCGTCGGCGACCAGGCCGCCGTTCGGCGTCGAGCTCGATCCGGGCCAGTAGAGGCGGTCGAACTGCCCGTGGATGCCGCGCGACAGGTCGGCCGGCACGGTGATGTTGCCGGCGAGCGCATCGCCGTCCAGGCGCAACGTGGTCGTTTCCGCCTGCCGGCTCATGCGCACGCGGGTGTCGGCGAAATGGCGGCCGCCGAGCGCGAGGTTGCCGGCCTGCACGTCCACCGACTGCAGTCCGCCGGTTCCCCCGGTGCCGCCGCTGGCGAAGGCGACCCAGCCGGCCGCGTCGAGCTGGTCGACCTTGCCGGTGGCGACCAGCCCATGCGCCGGCAAGGCGCCGTTCGCGGGGCTGCCGAAGGCGAGCAGTCCGTGGAAGCCCTGGGCGTCGTCGTAGCGACCACGCAGATTGAGCACATCGCCGAGCGAAGCGTCGAGGTCGCCCGCGTTCACCGGCAGCCGCGCCGTCACCCGCAAGGGCATGGCGTCGTCGGCGGACTTGCCCAGCGGCGCAGGCATCCTGAGTTCCGAACCGCGCAGGTCGGACTGCACGCTCAACAGCGTCGGCGCGGCGCCTGCCTTGCCCATGTCCGCGGGCACCTTCACCTCGACCGCCCACATGCTCCGCCCGGTGATGATCGGCTTGAGCCAGTCGAGGGTGGGCGCGTGTTCGAGCAGGGTCGCGACCGGCAGCGTGCCGCGCAGGGTCGCGTCGACCACGACCGCACGATCGCCGGTGGCGCCGCCGATCGCCAGCCGGAACGTCGCCGGATCGCCCTTCAGCTTGACGTTCAACCCGTCCGCGAGCACGCCGGACTGGTCGTAGTGGACGCGCCCGTTGACGTCGCTGAAGGCGATGTTCCAGCGCTTGTCGGAAAGGCCGGCGTGGCTGAGCTCGACGTCGCCGTCGACCTTCGGTTCGCCGAGTTCGTGCTTGAGCGGGATCACCAGGTGCATCGTCCCGCGCAGGGCTTCGCCCTGGATGTCGAGCGCGGCATAGGTCTCGGGGGATTTTTTCTGGAGCGGGCTCTGGCGCAGCAGGTCGAGCATCTGCGCGCCGCTGCCGAGTGCATCGCTGCGGATGTCGAGCACGGGCGCGTGGAAGTTGGCGATCTCGGCAGTCAGCTGCGTGGCCTTGATGCCGACGATCGTGGCGCTGCCTTCGAAGCGCATGCCGTCGTCCTCGAACGCGAGCCGGCCATTGACGTGTTCGGCGCGCGGCCATTCGGGATTGAAATGGAGCTGCGCGTCGACGAGGTCGGCGACCGCATCGAAGCGGCCTTCGTTGTGCTTGAACGGCCAGTCGTCGAGGTCGCCGGCCACGATGACATGGGCGCCGCCGATCTGGCCGCCTTCGATCGCATTGTTGAGCCACGCGACCGTGCTCGGCGGCATGCGGTGGCGCAGCCAGTAGCGCTTGGCGTCGACCATGCGCGCCGGCTGCACGGTGGCGAACAGGTCCAGTCGCGGCTTGCGGCCGTCGTGGCGGAAACGCATCGATACGCGCGTGGACAGGTCGATCTCGTCGTTGTGCGCGCGCAGGTTCGAGGACTCGAGCGTCCAGTCGCCGTCGTCGCGCCATGCCGTGAGGTCGCCTTCCACTTCCAGCGGCACCGGATCGCCGTAAGCGGGCGGCCACAGCAGCTTGAACGGATGCTTCCCGGGGTCGGGCTTGTCGAAGGACAGCGTGATCGCGTCGCGGTCGAACAGCAGGTGGCCGGATGCGCCCTGGATCGCCGGCGTGTTGCCGACCGGCTTCCAGCTCGCCTCGTCCATCTTCGCCTCGCCATGCAGGCTGCCGTCCGGCGCGAGGTCCATGCGCAGGCCGCTGAGCCGGACTTGCGGGGCGGCCTGGGTCAGCCATTCGCGCAATCCCGGCGGTGTGCGGTCGCTGAGCATCGCGATCGACAGCAGGGTGCCGGCATCGAAGCTCGGCGCAGCCAGCGCGATACCCTGCGCGTCGCGCAGCTCGATGCCGTCGAGGGTGTCGTCGACCCCTTCCCTGCTGCGCAGCCGCAACCGCGGCGCAACCGCCTCCCAGCCGCCGGGCAGCTTGCGCATGCGCGCGGACATCCACAGGCTCGTCAGGTCCACGCTTGGCAGCAGGCTCGTTTCGCCTTCGCGCTCGATGGCCGCGTGGCTGACCACATCGATGTCGTGCAGGGCCGCTTCCACCTGCACCGAGACCACCCGGCGATCGCGCAGCGTGCTCCAGGCCTGGATGCGACCGCGGCCCCTTTCGACCTGGCCGCCGGCAAAGCCGAGGAAACCCGACCACGGCGCGAGATCGACATCGTCGCCGCCGATCCAGAGCGTGCCGTCGTTGCTGCGACGATCGAAATCGAGCGTCGCCAGCAACGGCGAACCGTCGGCGGCATCCACGCGCACGCCGGCGCGCAGGCGGTCCTTGTACACGCGCATCCGCAACGCGACGCGCGGCGAGGTGAAGGCGAAGCCCTGCGATGGCGAGCGCACGGTCAGGCGCGCGTCGGTGACCTGCAGTTCGCCGAGGCCTTCGAGACTCGCGAGCGGATCGTGGTTCTCCGCTTCCTGCGGGCCGGACAGGCCGACGAGATGCCAGCGGCCGCTCGCGTCGCGCTCGATGGTGAGCGCCAGGCCGTGCAGACGCAGTTCGGTGAACGGATGGTCGGGCAGCAGTCCCGAATACATCGCGACCAGCAGTTCGGCGCGATCGACCGCGAGTTGCTGCTTCCCTTCGCCGATCCGCAGGTTGTACAGCGCGAACACCGGGCCGCGGTTGGTCCAGTGGGCTTCGGCGCGATCGAAGTGGACCGGCCGGCCGGAACGCGCGATCAGCCACGCGGCGATCCGGTCGGGATGCTGTTCCACCAGCGGCAGCAGGCGGTCGGCGACGGCGACCACGATCGCCATCAGGATCAGCACGATCGCGCCGGTGTAGAACAGCCCGCGCCGGGCGTGGTGCATGCCCCGGATCAGGTGGGCCCGCACTCAGCGGTACCTCGCGCGGCTACAGCAGCACGACATCGTACTGCTCCTGCTGGCACTGCTCGTCGGCCTGGAAACGGATCGACTTGCCGAGGAATTCCTCCAGTTCCACCACCGCCGCCGATTCCTCCTCCATCACCCGCGCCACCACCTTCGGCGCGGCGATCACGAGCAGGGACGAGGCCTCGAACTGGCGCACCGCGCGGGTGATCTCGCGGAAGATCTCGTAGACCACGGTCTCTGCCGTGCGCAGGCTGCCACGGCCCGAGCAGGTCGGGCACGGCTCGCACAACTGGCGTTCCAGGCTCTCGGTGGTGCGCTTGCGCGTCATCTCGACCAGGCCCAGCGGCGAGAACTCGTGCACGTTGGTGCGCGCATGGTCGCCGGCGAGCGATTTCTCCAGCATGCGCAGCACCTGGCGACGGTGCTCGGAGTCGGTCATGTCGATGAAATCAATGATGATGATGCCGCCCAGATTACGCAGGCGAAGCTGACGCGCGACCGACTGGGCGGCCTCGAGGTTGGTGCGGTAGACGGTCTCCTCGAGGTTGCGCTGGCCGAGGAAGGAGCCGGTGTTGACGTCCACCGTCGTCATCGCCTCGGTCTGGTCGATCACCAGGTAACCGCCGGACTTGAGCGCCACGTTTTTCTGGAGGGCGCGGCCGATCTCGTCCTCGACGCCGTAGAGATCGAAGATCGGGCGTTCGCCGAGATACAGCTCGATGCGTTCGACCAGCGCCGGCATGAACTGCTGCACGAAACCCTGGAGCTTGAGCAGGGCCTCGCGCGAATCCACGCGCACCTTCTCGATGGCGTCGTGCATGAGGTCGCGCATCGCGCGCAACGGCAGCGGCAGGTCCTCGTAGATGCGCTGGCCGACGCCGGTCTGCTGCATCGTGGCGGCGATCATTTCCCAGGCGCGGCGCAGGTAGGCGACGTCGTCGGCGAGCGCCCCCGCGGGGCAGCCCTCGGCATTGGTGCGCACGATGTAGCCGACCGGGGTCTCGCCGACCAGGCCTGCCATCGTCGTCTTCAGCCGCACCCGCTCGGCCTCGTCCTCGATCCGCGCCGAAACGCCGATCACCTTCGCGTGCGGCAGCAGCACGAGGTAGCGCGAAGGGATGCTCAACTGCGTGGTCAGGCGCGCGCCCTTGGTGCCGATCGGATCCTTCACCACCTGCACGACGACCTGCTGGCCCTCGTGCAGCAGCTCGTTGATCGCGGGGACATGCTGGGGTATCGGCGAGGTCACGGGCGAACCGTTGTCGATCGCGGGCTCCGATTCCTGCGCGGCGGAAGAGGCGCGGACGATGTCCGAGGCGTGCAGGAAGGCGGCGCGCTCCAGTCCGATGTCCACGAACGCCGCCTGCATGCCCGGCATCACCCGCTGCACGCGGCCCTTGTAGATGTTGCCGACGTAGCCGCGCCGCGCGGCGCGTTCGATCTGCACTTCCTGGAGCATGCCGTTCTCGACCAGCGCGACGCGGGTTTCGCGCGGGGTGACGTTGATCAGGATTTCGCTCATGGCGCCGCGCGCTCCGGCCACGCCTGTCCCGAGCCTGTCGAAGTGGCCTGCCCCGAGCCTGTCGAAGCGGCTCCGAAGGCACGCAGCAGCGTGGCCGTCTCGCACAGCGGCAATCCCATCACGCCCGAATAGCTCCCCGAGAGGTGTTCGATGAAAGCTGCCGCGCGTCCCTGGATCGCGTAACCGCCGGCCTTGCCCTTCCATTCGCCGGTCGCGACGTAGTCCGCGATGACGTCGTCCGTCAGCGTCGCGAAGCGCACCTCCGACACGGACTGCGCATGCAATTCGCGTCCGCCACTGAGCAGCCAGACCACGCTGACGACCGAGTGCGTGCGTCCCGACAACGCGCCGAGCATCGACGCTGCCTCCGCCGCATCGGCCGGCTTGCCGAACACCCGGTCGTCGAGCACGACCTCGGTGTCGGCGCCGAGCACGAGCGCGGAGGGATTGGCCATCACCTTGAGCAGGCCGGCGCCGGCCTTCTCGCGCGCGACGCGGTTGACGTAGTCGGCAGGCAACTCGCCGGGCAGGCGCATCTCGGGAATATTGACGTCGAGCACGCCCGGTTCGACGCCGAGCTGGCGCAGCAGTTCCAGGCGTCGCGGGGATTGGGAGGCGAGATAGAGCATCCGCGAAGCATAACCGCTCGCCACGACCATCGCGTTGCATACAGGCGGACCACCAGGGATTCACTTCCTCGTCCGCGCCCGCATCCACCCGCTCGAAGGCTGTTGTCGGTGGTCCGGGCCCGTCGTTTCGGGCGAGCCTCCAGCGATCCGCGAGCATCCTCCGCGATGGCTTGCTTCTTAGCACTTCCATAACACGCGATGTGATTTGATCTATTTCATATATTTCAGATATGAATTGCGAAGTTCAGGACGAACGCTTCCCCCGGCACACGACGATCAGGACGATCAGGAGGAGACATGCGACGCATTGCGGTGATTGGTGGAGGTGCGGCTGGCGCGACGGTCGTCGCGGAACTGCTGCGCAGGGACGGCGGAATGGAACTGCTCTGGTTCACCGGCCAGCATCGGCCCGGGCGCGGCGTGGCCTATGCGACCAGCCAGGGAAACCACCTGCTCAACGTGCACGCGGCCAACATGGGCCTGCTCGCGGACGATCCCGGCGGACTCGCGCGCTACCTCTGGAAAAGGCGCCTGCCCTGGACGTCCGGGGATTTCGTCCCGCGCGCGCTGTTCGGCGACTACATCGAGGACACGTTGACGCGATGGATCGGGAATTGCCCGCCCGGCGCCAGCATCGACACGATCGCGTCGGAGGTCGTCGCCTTGCGCCCTTCGGGGACAGGCTATGCGATCGAGACCGACGATCGCCGCAGGTTCGTCGTCGACGGCGCCGTCCTCGCGGTCGGGGCGCTGCCGCCGGTCCCCATCGCCGAGGTGAAAGGCGACGCGCTCGCGAGCGGCCGCTACCTGCCCGATCCCTGGCAACGTCGCCACATCCCCTTCGAGCCGCAACAGATCGTCGTCCTCGGCAGCGGCTTGACGGCGGTCGATGCGATCCTCACCGCCACCGCGCATTGGCCGGACGCGGCCATCGTCGCGCTCTCGCGGCATGGCCGCCTGCCGGCCGTCCACGAGTCGACGCCGTCGCCGCCCTTCGCGGGAGCGCAGGCGCTGATCGAACGACTGCGCTTCCGGCCCGCGATCCGCCACTGGGTGCGGCTGGTCCGCAAGACCGCGCGCGGGCAAGGCGCCGACTGGCGAGCGATCGTGGATTGCCTGCACCCGGTGACGACCGAACTATGGCGACTGCTGGACGGGGTTCAACGCGGCCGCTTCCTGCGCCACGTGCGCTGGGCCTGGGAAGCGGTCAGGCATCGTTCGCCACCGGCGTCGGCGAAAACGATCGAGCAGCTGCGGATGGACGGCCAGTTGTTCGTGCTGGCCGGCCGCGTGCGGCGGATCGAAGGAACCTCGCCGCTGTTGCTGACGTACACGCGCCGCAAGGATGGATCGCCCGGCGAATTCGCCGCCGACCTGGTGGTCCAGGCCACGGGCCTGCAGACCCAGGTCGCGCGAACCACGCATCCGCTGCTGCGGCAGATGCTGCGCGAAGGCCTCGTGCGGACCGATGCGCAACGGCTGGGCATCGCCGCCGACATCGATGGCCGCGTGATCCGCGCCGACGGGATGGTTGCACCCACGCTGCGCGTGATCGGCCCGCTGATGCGCGGCGTGCTCTGGGAATGCACCGCGTTGCCGGAAATACGGATGTCCGCCGCGCGGCTGGCGCGCGATCTCTCCGCCGAACTGCAGGCGGAGCGGCCGTTTTCGGATCGTGGCGAGCGGGCGATCCTTGCGCATTGACCGGCGGCCGTCGCAGACGCGAGCGGCGCATTCCAAGCGGGCTGGATGCCGCATGGATGTTCGTTTTGCGTTAACCGAAGACACCCGCCGCGAACGCCGACAGATGACGGTTCCGTTACGCTTGACAAGCACCCGGTTTAAATCCTATAAATCCCATCTGATATGTTGACGATGAAGGCCAAGTACGCCCTGCGCGCCCTCTGCGTCCTCGCGGACTCGGCGGGCGAACACCTGCAGGCGCGCCAGGTCGCCACCACCGCCGACGTGCCGGTGAAGTTCCTCGAAGCGATCCTGGTCGACCTGCGCAAGGCCGGCATCGTCGCCAGCAAGCGCGGCGTGCAGGGCGGCCACACGCTGGCCAAGCCCGCGTCGCAGATCATGGTCGGCGACATCATCCGCGCGCTCGACGGCCCGCTGGCGCCGATCCTGTGCGCCAGCGTCACCGCCTACCAGCCTTGCGCGGACTGTCCCGACCCGGATGCCTGCGCGCTGCGTGTGCTGATGGGCAGCGTGCGCGATGCGATGTCCTACGTCGTCGACCGTCGCAGCCTGGAACAGCTCGCGTTCGACACGCGCAGCCTCAAGAAAAAACGCCCGCGCGGCAAGCCGAAGGAAAGCGCGAAGCCGGCAACCAGGTCCAGCCGCAGCAGGACTTCGTAGCGCGGTCGACAAGGCAACACCCGCACATCGTTCCAGACGATCGCATGCCGCCGGCCCGTGCCGGAACGAGCCGGCGACGACGACAGCAGCACAGCCCCGAGCATTCGTCCACACAGCCCCTTCACCCGGAGCCCGTCATGCCTCTTCGCTCGAGACTGCTGATCCTCGCCGTGCTGTCCGCGTTCGCCGCGCTGGCAAGCGCGAAGGACATCACCCTGCTCAACGTGTCCTACGACCCCACCCGCGAGCTGTACAAGGATCTCAACGCCGCCTTCGCGCAGGACTGGAAGACGCATACCGGCGACAACGTCGACATCAGGATGTCGCACGGCGGTTCCGGCAAGCAGGCGCGCGCGGTGATCGACGGCCTCGAGGCCGACGTGGTCACCCTCGCGCTCGCGGCCGACATCGACGCGATCGCCGACAAGGGCAAGCTGCTGTCGCCCGACTGGGCCAAACGCATGCCCTGCAACAGCGCGCCGTACAACTCGACGATTGTCTTTTTGGTGCGCAAGGGCAATCCCAAGAAGATCCACGACTGGTCCGACCTCGTGCGTCCGGGTGTGGCCGTGATCACGCCGAATCCGAAGACCTCCGGCGGCGCGCGCTGGAACTACCTCGCCGCCTGGGCCTACGCCAGCAAGACCTACGCCGGCGACGGCGCCAAGGTCCTCGGTTTCATGAAGAAACTCTACGCCAACGTGCCCGTGCTCGACACCGGCGCGCGCGGCTCGACGACCACCTTCGCCGAGCGCGATATCGGCGACGTGCTGATCTCGTGGGAGAACGAGGCCTTCCTCGCCCAGGCCGAGTCGAAGGACAAGGGCTTCGAAATCGTGGTGCCGAGCATCAGCATCCGCGCCGAACCGCCGGTCGCGGTCGTCGACGAAGTGGCCAGGCGCCACGGCACCCAGACCGTCGCCGACGCCTACCTGCGCTTCATCTATTCGAAGCAGGGACAGACCATTGTCGCGAAGGACGGCTACCGCCCGACCTCGCCGCAGCTGGTCGATCCGGCGCTGCTGAAGAAATTCCCAAAACTCCCGCTCGTCACCATCGACAGCGCGTTCGGTGGATGGAAGAAGGCGCAGAAGGACCACTTCGACGACGGCGGTTTCTTCGACAGGATTTACACAGGAGCCGCGCATTGAGCATCGCGTCCTCCCTGCGACCGCGCGTCCTGCGCGAAGCCGGGCCCCTGCCCGGCCTCGCCTTGTCGCTCGGCATGACCCTGGTATGGCTCGGCCTGATCGTGCTGCTGCCGTTGTCGGCGCTGTTGCTGAAATCGGCGACGCTCGGCAGCGGCTGGATCGGCGTGCTGACCGATCCGCGCGTGCTGGCCGCGCTGCGCTTGAGCTTCGGCACTGCATTTGCCGCTGCTGCATTCGACACCGTCGTCGGCGCGCTGATTGCCTGGGTGCTGGTGCGTTATCGTTTTCCCGGACGCGCCTTCTTCGACGCGCTCGTCGACCTGCCGTTCGCATTGCCGACCGCCGTGGCCGGCATCGCGTTGACCGCGCTCTACGCGGGCAATGGCTGGATCGGCAGCCGGCTCGCGCTGCACGGAATCAAGGTCGCCTACACGCCGACCGGCATCGCGGTCGCACTCGCCTTCGTCGGCCTGCCGTTCTGCGTGCGCACCCTGCAGCCGGTGATGCAGAACCTCGGCGCGGAATTCGAGGAAGCCGCCGCTTCGCTCGGCGCGACGCGCTTCACCACGCTGCGCCGCGTGCTGCTGCCGCCGCTGCTGCCGGCGATGATCACCGGCTTCGCGCTCGCGTTCGCGCGCGGCGTCGGCGAGTACGGCTCGGTGATCTTCATCGCCGGCAACATCCCGAAGGTGTCGGAGATCGCGCCGCTGCTGATCGTGATCAAACTCGAACAGTACGACTACGCCGGCGCGGCGGCTGTGGCAACGCTGATGCTCGCCATTTCGTTCGTGCTGCTGCTGCTGCTCAACATGCTGCAGAAGAAGGTGTCCCATGGCCGCCACGTTTAGCGCACCGGTCCACCAGGTCGCCGCACTGCGCGACCCGGCGTGGCTGCGCTGGACCCTGATCGCGGCCTGCATGGCCGCGCTCGGGGGTATCGTCCTGCTGCCGCTGCTGGTGGTCGGCTTCGAAGCGCTGCGCGAGGGATGGAGCGTGTACGCCGCGGCGATCGTCGATCCCGACACCCGCTCGGCGATCCGGCTGACCCTGCTGGTGGCCGCGATCAGTGTCGTGGTGAACGCGACCTTCGGCATCGCCGCGGCGTGGGCGATCACCAGGTTCCGCTTCCCCGGCAAGCGCCTGCTGCTGACCCTGATGGACCTGCCGTTCTCGGTCTCGCCGGTGGTGTCGGGCCTGGTCTTCGTGCTGCTGTTCGGTGCGCAGGGCTGGGTGGGTCCGTGGCTGCGCGCGCACGACATCCATGTCGTCTTCGCAACGCCCGGCATCGTGCTGGCGACGATCTTCGTCACCTTCCCCTTCGTCGTGCGCGAACTGCTTCCGCTGATGCAGCAGCAGGGATCGGCGCAGGAAGAAGCCGCGTGCTCGCTCGGCGCCGGCGGCTGGACGGTGTTCCGCCGCGTGACCCTGCCGAACATCCGCTGGGCACTCCTGTACGGCCTGCTGCTGTGCAGCGCGCGCGCGATGGGCGAGTTCGGTGCGGTGTCGGTGGTGTCGGGCCACATCCGCGGACTCACCAACACCCTGCCGCTGCAGGTCGAGATCCTCTACAACGAATACAGCTACACCGCGGCGTTCGCCGTCGCGACCCTGCTGGTGCTGCTGGCATTGCTGACACTGGCGCTCAAGCTCTGGCTGGAGCGGCGCCACGCGGATGCGCTGTCGCGCCGCCGCGCCGGACATTGAGGACATGGACATGAAGCGCATGAACCTTCCCGATCTCGCCGACGGCTTCCTCGCGGCCCCGGCTGGCACTTGCACCGCAAATGAGAGACGCTCGCCCGGCGGCGCTGTGGCGGCCAGGAAACACGGCATGGACATCGGCATCGAAGGATTGCAGAAACGCTTCGGCAGCTTCCCCGCCCTGCGCGGAGTCGACCTGAAGATCCCGTCGGGCCAGTTGCTCGCGTTGCTCGGACCTTCGGGCTCGGGCAAGACGACCCTGTTGCGCGCGCTGGCGGGACTCGAGGAACCCGATGGCGGACGCATCCTGTTCGGCGAATGCGACGCGACGCGGTTGAGCTTGCGTGAGCGACGCGTCGGCCTGGTGTTCCAGCACTACGCCCTGTTCCCGCACCTGAGCGTGTTCGAGAACATCGCTTTCGGCCTGCGTTCGCGGCGCCGGCGCGATCGGCCTTCAGCCGCCGAACTGACCAGGCGCGTCGACGAACTGCTCGAGCGCATGCAGATCGGCGCGCTGCGCGAGCGCCTGCCAGACCAGATCTCCGGCGGCCAGAGGCAGCGCGTCGCACTCGCCCGCGCGATGGCGATCGAACCGTCCGTACTGCTGCTCGACGAACCCTTCGGCGCGCTCGACGCCAAGGTCCGCATCGAGCTGCGCCGCTGGCTGCGCCACATCCACGACGAGACCGGCTACACCACGGTCTTCGTGACCCACGACCAGGAGGAAGCGCTCGAACTCGCCGACCGCGTGGTGGTGATGCGCGACGGCAGGATCCAGCAGGACGGCACGCCCGAGCAGGTGTACGCGGAGCCGGCAAGCCCGTTCGTGTACGACTTCCTCGGCCGCTCCAACCAGTTTGCCGGACAGGTGCGCGGCGGCGTGTTCCATCCCGACGGTAGCGACGCGACGTTCGCCTGCGCCGATGTCGCCGACGGCCCCGGTTGTCTCTACGCGCGTCCGCACGACATCGACCTGGTCGACCGCGACGGCATGGTCGCGCGCGTGACCGAAGCGCGGCGGCTCGCCGGGCGCGGCGTGCTGACGCTCGAGCTGCCGCAGCAGGCGCGACCGCTCGAGCTCGACGTCGGCCACGACATCCTTCGCGCGATTCCTTCCGAGGGTGACGTCGTGCGCGTGCGGCCCTCGCGTTACCGGGTGTTCGCGGGCGCGTAAGGAAACCATCGCGGAGGGTTGTGCCTCGCGGACCGTCGCCCGTCGACGGTTTGGCTCAATCGGGTATGGTGGCCGTCAACGTCACCGGAGCCCTGCCATGCCCCGCATCCGCGTCGCCCTGATCGCCCTCCTCCTTGCCTCTCCCGCCTTCGGACAGAACGCGCCATCTGCTCTGCCGCCCGACGCGACCCTGCTGCAGGTCAGCGCCCACGGCGAGTCGCATCGCAAGCCCGACGTGGCCACGATCCAGGCCGGCGTGGTGACGCGCAACGTCGATGCCAGCGTCGCAATGCGCGAGAACGCGCAGCGCATGTCGGCGGTCGTCGCTGCGCTCAAGCAGGCCGGCGTCGTCGAGCGCGACATCCAGACCAGCAGCATCGGCCTGCAGCCGCAGTACACCGAAAGCAGCAAGCAGCCGCCGAGGATCAGCGGCTACGAGGCCCGCAACAGCGTGACGTTGCGATTGCGCGACATGGGCAGGATTGGCGACGTGCTCGCTGCCCTCGTCCGCCTGGGCGCGAACCAGATCGAAGGACCGAGCTTCGCGGTCGACAAGCCGGACGAAGCGCTCGACGAGGCGCGCCGCGCCGCCGTGCAGCAGGCCCGCGACCGCGCGCAGCTCTATGCGGACGCGGCCGGACTGAAGGTGCGGCGCATCGTGAGCATTTCCGAATCCGGGGAGGTGTTGGGCGGGTCGCAGAAAATGACCATCGGCATGATCGTCTCGGACAGGCCCAACGCTGCACCGGTCGAAGCCGGCGAGAACACGCTCGCCGTCGACCTGAGTGTGAAGTTCGAACTGGGGCGGTAAGCTGTGCGCCGGCTCACCGGGGATGACGCCATGCAAACCTTCCGATCCGTGCAACGCTCCGCGATGTTCGCCGGATGCGCCGCGTTCCTGCTCTGGTTGCCGTGCGCATCGGCCGGCACCGCCAAATCGGGCGACAAGCCTTCGCGTGCGGCGGAGAAAGGCTGTGCCTGGGAGAAGTTTTCCGATACCTCGCTGCATCTCGACGCCTGGGTGCAGCGCTGCGATTTCCCCGGTCGCAAGGGTTTCCCCGAGCGCAAGATCGATTTCGTGACGGTGAAGAATTCGCTGTCGCAGCGGTATTCCGATAGCAAGGGCGCGCCCGATCCGCTCGTCGACGTGCTCGACCTCAAGCCCGGTGAAACGCCGGAAGCCGGCATTCGCCGCCTGTTCGACGAGCGCACCGACCACAAGCTTGGCGCACGCTGCGTGCTTGCTCCCTATCGCGAGGAAACCGGGCAGAAGAAAGCCCCGGCCGGCGTGAAGCGCTACACCTTCGTTCCGGATGCCGCGCTCGCGAAGGAGCTCAAGGCGAAGCAGGATCCGAACGACGTCCCCGAACCGCCCTGCGGCGACTGGGGTTACGCGCCCGACGGCATCCAGTACTGGGAAGCCCAGCCCGCCAGCGGCGTGGCCAGGGTGCTGTTCGTGCGCGTGGGGCAGGACGAGCCGCTGTTCGACGAAGCGACGCTGCGCTTGCGCTGAGCGGCATCGGCTCGGACAAGCCACGCGTCACGAGAAGAGGAAAAAACCTCCGCCGAACAGGAACACGTAGATCGCGGCCATGAACCATCGCCGCTTCGTGGGAGGCATCGGGCCGGCCACGCAGTAACCTCCCGCGATGGCCAGCACGATCGCGACGATCGCATAGCCCTTCCCGCCTATGCCCAGGATCAGTGCCAGCATCAGCAGCACGGGTATCGCGATCGCAATGACCATCTTCATGATGCCGCGCTCCGAAGGATCTTCCGCTGGTCGCGGACGACTCAGGCGCGATGATAGGGATGGTTCGTTAAAATGCTCGTTGCGCGGTAGAGCTGTTCGGCGACGAGCAGCCGCACCAGCATGTGCGGCAGGGTGAGCGGACCCAGCGACCAGGCTTCCTGCGCCGCCGCGCGCACCTCGGGCGCATGGCCTTCGGGGCCGCCGATCAGCAGGGCGAGGTCGCGCCCCTGCCCGCGCCAGTGTTCGAGCCGTTGCGCGAGCTGCTCGGACGTATGCATGCGGCCCTTGTCGTCGAGCAGCACGACGTGGGCGCTTTTCGGCAACGCCGCGAGCACGCGCGCGCCCTCGTCTGCGATCGCGCGCGCGGCATCGCGATGCTTGCCGCGCAGGCCCGGTGCGATCTCGACGAGTTCCAGCGGTAGCCAGTGCGACAGCCGCTTCGCGTAGTCGGCATAGCCGGTCGCGACCCAGTCCGGCGCGCGGTCGCCGACGGCGATCAGGCGCGCCTTCACCTCACTCCCTGTCCACCTTCACGGCGGTGCCGTAGCACAGCACTTCGGTCAGCCCGGGCATCACTTCGGTGGCGTCGTAGCGCATCCCGATGATCGCGTTCGCGCCCTTGGCATGCGCGTCCCGGCACATCAGGTCGAAGGCATGGGAGCGCGCCTGCTCGCACAGTTCGGAATAGATCGTGATGTTGCCGCCGAACAGCGATTGCAATCCGCCAAAGAAATTGCCGACGATCGAACGCGACCGCACGACGATGCCGCGCGCGATTCCGAGGTTGGTGACGATGCGCTGGCCCGGCAGTTCGAATGCCGTCGTGATCATGTCGCGCTGCATGGGCGGCTCCCGGGATGGCGTCAGCGCAATGGGGTCAGAGTGAATTTTTCGCCCTGAAACCCCGATTTGCCGAAACACACGTCGAAAAACTTCACTCTGACCCCATTGCGGTTTCAGGCGGCTGGTCGCCGACCGTCCACAGCCGCTCGAGCGCGTAGAACTCGCGCACCCGCGGCAGCATGACGTGGACGATGACGTCGCCCAGGTCCACCAGCACCCATTCGGCCTCGCGTTCGCCTTCCACGCCCAGCGGCATCACGCCGATCTTCTTGGCGAACTTGACCACTTCGTCGGCGATCGACTTGACGTGGCGGGTGGAGGTGCCCGATGCGATCACCATGAAATCGGCGATGCTGGTCTTGCCGCGGACATCGATCTCGTTGCTGTCCTTGGCCTTGATCTCCTCGAGCGCCAAGCGTACCTGGCCCAGCAGGGCTTCCGGCGACGGCGGCGGTTCGGGCATGCGGGTCTTGATGACGACGGCTTGTGAGGTCAAGAGCTGGGGTCCTCGATGGCGGCTACGGGCCGCGCGGGCAGTATAGATCAAGCCCGCGATGGCGATGTTTCAGGGCCGCCATACAGGCCATGTGCGCGGATGTAGGCGGCCACGGGCGGTGGCGTCTGGTCCTCCCAGCGCTGCCCGGCGGCGATGCGCGCGCGCACGCCGCTGGCGGCTTCCTGGCGCGGCGGCAGGTCGAGTACCAGCAGCAGCCCGCCTGATGCACGGGTGAGCGCGGCCGGATCGCTCGTCCAGCGCGGCGTGGTCGCCTCGCGCAGGACCGGATCGAGCCGGTCCAGCGCATGCCCGGGGCGCACGGCGACGACCAGGTGCGCCAGCGCGAACAATTCCCGCCAGCGATGCCAGCGATGGAGGTCGCGGAAGGCGTCCGCGCCCAGCAGCCAGGCCAGCGCGGCCGCAGGCCCGATCTCGCGACGGACCTCGGCCAGGGTGTCGACCGAATACGAGGGCCCTGCCCTGCGCAGCTCGCGCCGGTCCACGTGCAGGCGCGGATGGCCGGCGATCGCCAGGTCGAGCATGGCCGCACGCTGCTGCGCGTTCGCACCGGGCGGTGCGCGATGCGGTGGATCGGCGGACGGCAGCAGGTCGACTTCGGCATCGAACAGGGCCGCGGCCGCGTCGGCGACCGCCAGGTGGCCTGCGTGCACCGGATCGAAGGTGCCGCCGTAGAGGATCCTGATCACCCGCCCGCTGCCAGCAGCTTGCGCCCGTGCGGCGTCGCCGCGGCGACCAGCAGGCGTTCGAGCGCGATCCAGGGATCGCCGGCCTCGCGACCCTTGGACATGCGGTCGATGCGGCCGGCCTCGATCGCGAAGGCTTCCCAGCGCTTCGCGTCGTGGCGTTCAAGCGCGCGCTTGAACTGCGTCTGGCGCGCGTCCCAGATGCGCTGCGCGGTCATCGCCGCGCGCAGGTCGCCGCCGCGTGCAGCCAGCACCGACAAACCCGCGAGCTGCTGCAACTGCTGCACGATCGGACCGATCAGCGCGGGTACCGCTTCGCCTTCCGAGCGCAGCGCGCGCACGATGCGCAGCGCGCGCCCCTCCTCGCCGGCCACGCAGGCGTCGGCAAGCTTGAATACGTCGAAGCGCGCGGAGTCGGCGACCAGCCGTTCCATCTGTTTCGCATCGATGCGGCGCTTGCCGTCGACCAGCAAGGCCAGTTTCTCCACTTCCTGCGCAGCCGCCAGCATGTTGCCTTCCACGCGTTCGGCCAGCAGTTTGGCCGCGTCGAGGCTGGCGTCGATGCCGCGCGCGCGCAGCCGCAGCAGCAGCCAGTCGGGCAGCTTTTGGCGCGGCGTGGCCCACATCGCCAGGACGTGGCCCGCCTTGGCGATCGCCTTCACCCACGCGGCTTCGGCCTGCTTCTTGCTCCACTCCATGCAGGTGACCATCAGGGTCGTGCCCGGCGGCGGATCCTTGCAGAAGCCGGCGATGACCTCGCTGCCTTCCTTGCCGACCTTGCCGTCGGGCGTGCGCACGTCGAGCAGGCGCGAGCTGGCGAACAGGCTCATCGCCGAGAAATCGCCGACCAGTTCGTCCCAGTCGAAGCGACCATCGACATCGTAGATGGCGCGCTCGAAGCCTTCTGCGCGCGCCTTCGCGCGCACCGCGTCGGCGGCCTCGATGACACGCAATTCCTCGACGCCGGCGACGAGGATCGCCGCCGGCAGCGGCGAGCGCCCCAGTTCACGCGCGAACCCGGATTCGTCGTCGAATTGCATCAATAGTCCGCGTGCCGCATCGCCGCGCCAATCAGGACTTGGGTGCGTAGTGCCGCAACGCGATGCCGATCCGGCGCATGATCGTCGCCGCCATGTCGCGCTGCATTTCCTGGCGGATGGTGTCCTGCTCGGAGGCCGAACCCAGTGCGTGGGTGACGTCGTACTCGAAATCGCGCTCGATCCGCGCTTCCTGCACTGGCTCGATATCGGTGCCATCAGCGGCGGTGAACGAGAACTTCACCACGTAGGTGATGATGTATTCGGTCGCCTGCGCGTGGGCATTGACCGACAGCGGAACCTGGGTCCACTCCTCGTGGACGATGTGCAGGGTCGCGACCCGGGCCTTGGCGTCGGTCGCATCGGCCGCCTGCGCATGCGCGTGCGTAAGGGCGCGCGAGAGACTCTCGCCGAGCGGGCTGTAGGGATCGCCGGTGACCACCTTGACCGGTCCAAGCTCCGGCGGAACCACGAGTTCCGCGCGCGGATGGAAACCGCAGCCACTCAATGCGATGGCGGATGCACAGGCCAGGGCAAACAAGAGCCGTGACCGCTTCATGCCCGATGCGGGAACGCCCGGGCAATCCAGGGCAATCAATAACGGTCGATGCTTCATGTTCGAGTTCCGTCGAGGATCGGTGCGCTTCCCGGCATCAGATCATACGGCGCGCGCCAGCCGGGCAGCGAGGCGATCCGCCCCAGCCAGCGACGGATGTTCGGCCACGGCGCCATGTCGACGCCAGCCTGGTCGGTCCAGTACAGGTAGCCGCAGCAACTGACATCGGCAATGGTCGGCTCGTCGCCGAGCAGGAACCGGCGGCCATCGAGTTCCTCCTCCAGCCGCGCGAAATCCGCGAGCATGCGCTGGGTCCACCAGGCTTCGAGCACGGCATCCGCGCGGGTGAACCGGCGCGAGAAGCGCAGGTGCGGAAAACTCATCGCCAGCCGGTTGGCTTCCCACGACAGCCATTCGCGCACGCGCGTCCGGCTCGCGAGATCGGTCCCATCGAGGCGGTCGAACCGGCGTGCGAGGTAATCGAGGATCGCGTTCGACTGCACGATGGCGATGCCGTCGATCACCAGGGCCGGCACCTCGCCGAAGCGCGAGGCGGCGCGGAATTCATCGGGCCTCTGCGCGCGCGGCAGGTTCAGGTCGACCGCCCGCCGTTCGTGTTCGACGCCCATCAACTCCAATGCGAGCGCGACCTTGTAGCTGTGGCCGGATTCGCGGTGGCAGTAGAGGATCGTCCGGTCTGTCACGACATCGTTCACGCCGAAGCGACGATGTTGACGATCTTCCCCGGCACCACGATCACCTTGCGCACCTGCTGGCCGTCGAGGAACTTCGCGACGTTCGGCTCGGCCTGCGCGGCCTGCTCGATCGCCTCGCGTGCCGCATCGACCGCAACCTCGATCGTGCCGCGCAGCTTGCCGTTGACTTGCACCGCCAGCTTCAGCGAATCGCGCCGGAGCGCTTCGGCATCGGGCTCGGGCCAGCGCAGGTTCTCGATCAGCTCCTCGCCATGGTTCAGGCGTTGCCACAACGCGTGCGCGATGTGCGGCGCGATCGGGTTGAGGATCTTGAGCAGGAACTTCTGGCCTTCGCGGCGCGCGAAGGCGCGCTGCTGGATGGCGGCCGCGTTCGCGCCGGCGGGATCGGCGGCGCCCAGCGTCTCCAATTGGTTGAGCATCTTCATCGCCGCCGAGACGACGGTATTGAGCTGGATCCGCTTGTAGTCGTACACGGCCTGCTTCAGCAACGCGTGGATCTCGCGACGGACCGCGATCGTCTGCGCATCCGCCTGGCCGCGGTCCCAGTGCAGGTCCGGAAGCTGGAGGTTGTGGCCGCAGGCGGCCACTTCGTCGAAGAATTTCCAGACGCGGCGCAGGAAGCGCGCGCAGCCCTCGACGCCGGCCTCGTTCCATTCCAGCGACTGTTCGGGCGGCGCGGCGAACATCGAGAACAGCCGCACGGTGTCGGCGCCGTACTTGCCGACCATTTCCTGCGGGTCCACGCCGTTATTTTTCGACTTCGACATCTTCTCGATGCCGCCGATCCTCACCGGCAAGCCGTCGGCCTTCGAGGTCGCACCGACGATATGGCCGCGCGCGTCGCGCTGCATTTCCACGTCGGCCGGATTGATCCAGTCCTTCGCGCCGTGGTCGTCCTCGCGATAGAAGGTCTCGGCGATCACCATGCCCTGGCAAAGGAGATTCGTCGCCGGCTCGTCGGAATCGACCAGGCCCTCGTCGCGCAGCAGCTTGTGGAAGAAGCGGAAGTACAGCAGGTGCAGGATCGCGTGCTCGATGCCGCCGATGTACTGGTCTACCGGCAGCCAGTGGCGCGCGCGTTCGTCGACCATGCCCGAAGCGCCGGGCGAGGTGTAGCGCGCGTAGTACCAGCTCGACTCCATGAAGGTGTCGAAGGTGTCGGTCTCGCGCTCAGCCGCGCCGCCGCAGGTCGGGCACGTCGTCTTGCGCCATTCCGGGTCGGCCTTGATCGGCGAACCGGTGCCCATGAAGGCCACGTCCTCGGGCAGCAGGACCGGTAGCTGGTCCTCGGGCACCGGCACCGCGCCGCATTTCGCGCAGTAGATGATCGGGATCGGGCAACCCCAATAGCGCTGGCGGCTCACGCCCCAGTCGCGCAGGCGGAAGTTGATGCGCCGCCTGGCCTTGCCTTCGCGGCCCAGTTTTTCAGCGAGCGCCTCGAAAGCCTGCTCGTAGTTCAGTCCGTCGAGCTCGCCCGAATTCACGCAGATGCCGTACTCGGTGTACGCGCCCTCGACGATGATGCGCTGCTCGAACTCCTCGACCACGTCCAGCGCGCCGGCCGGCTCGACGACGTCCAGCGCGCGACTGCCGCCAAGCGCGGCGGTCATCGGATCGGAATTGTTCGCGGCATCGCGGCCGAGGTCTTCGATGGCATCGCGCACGGCGTCGCTGACGATCACCATCCGGATCAGCAGGTCGTACTTGGTCGCGAATTCCCAGTCGCGCTCGTCGTGCCCGGGCACGCCCATCACCGCGCCGGTGCCGTAGCCCATCAGCACGAAGTTGGCGATCCACACCGGCACGCGCTCGCCGCTGACCGGATGGATCGCGTGCAGGCCGGTGTCGATGCCTTTCTTTTCCTGGGTCTCGAGCTCGGCCGTCGCGGTGCCGCCGTGGTGGCACTCGTCGATGAAAGCGGTGATCGCAGGATGGGTCGCGGCGGCGGCCTTCGCCAGCGGATGCTCGGCGGCGATCGAGATGAAGGTCGCGCCCATCAGCGTGTCCGGGCGCGTGGTGAACACGGTCAGGGGCTCGGCATGGCCTTCCACCCCGAACGCGATCTCGAGTCCCTCGCTGCGGCCGATCCAGTTGCGCTGCATCGTCTTGACCGAATCCGGCCAGTTCGGCAGCGTGTCGAGGCCGTCGAGCAGTTCCTGCGCGTAGTCGGTGATCTTGAGGAACCACTGCGGGATCTCGCGCTTCTCGACGATCGCGCCGGTGCGCCAGCCGCGACCGTCGATGACCTGCTCGTTGGCGAGCACGGTCTGGTCGACCGGATCCCAGTTCACCACCGACTGCTTGCGGTAGGCCATGCCGCGCTTGAACAGGCGCACGAACATGCGCTGCTCGTGCACGTAGTAGTCGGGCTTGCAGGTCGCGAACTCGCGCGTCCAGTCGATCGCATAGCCCATCGTCTCGAGCTGCTCGCGCATGTGCGCGATGTTGGCGTAGGTCCACTTCGCCGGCGCGGTCCTGTTCTTGATCGCGGCGTTCTCGGCGGGCAGACCGAACGCGTCCCAGCCCATCGGCTGCAGCACGTTGCGGCCGTTCATGCGCTGGAAGCGGCTGATCACGTCGCCGATCGTGTAGTTGCGGACATGGCCCATGTGGAGCGCGCCCGAGGGGTACGGCAGCATCGACAGGCAGTAGAACTTCGGCTTCGGGTCGGCCTCGTTCACCTCGAAGGCGCGGGTGCGTGACCAGAACGCCTGCGCGGCGGCCTCGACCGCCTTCGGGTCATAGGCGCCCGCCGGCGCGGCGGCGCCGCCGTGGTCGGTCGGGGAGTGCTCGGAACCTGGACTCTCGTGCATGGGCTGGCGCTGGCGGGCCGGGTGCCTGGGGATTGTGCAGATTATCGCAGTGCAGCATGGCGGGAAAGGCACGGGCGGTCATTGCTGAGGATTCGGGGGGGCGCGTTCCTCCGACAGCAACAGCGTTTGCGGATCCGCAGGCACCCACCCCGGCGGCGGAAAACGCGACACCCCGGCACGTTCGGCCTGGCGCTCCATCGCCTCCCAATCGCCGTACAGCTCGATGTCGCGCTGCTTCTCCTCCGCCTGCGCCGGGACGTCGCTCATGTACACGCTGAGCCAGCAGTATTGCCGTCGCAGCTCGCGCCCTTCGGTTTCCAGTGGGGTGCCCTTGAACAACCGCCTCACCATCGAGCCGGTGACCATGCGTGCGACCACCGATGCCTTCTCCGAGCGCATGCCATTGATCGCGACCTTGCCGCAGGCATCGCGCAAACCGGTGACTGCGCTCATTTCCGGGCTGCCGGGTTTGCAGGCGTACATCCATTTGCCATAGCTGGGCACGGCCACCGCGCCGACCGCATCGCGTCGCAGGGAAGGCGCCACATCGGATTCGCCGACGACGGCCTGCATCGGTTGCAGGATCGATTCGGGCACCGGCTGGTCGCGCAGCGCGTCGTGTACCAGGGTCGTGAGGGCGGGAAGCTGGTCGTCGAAGGCCTGCGCATGGGCCGCATGCAGCAGGTGGTCGGCGATCTCCAGCCCGCCCGGTTCCGGACCGGCGGGTACCAGGACCCAGTTCACGGCGTTGGCGGGAAATTCCGCGGTCAAGCGCGAGTAGTACTCCGGATGCCGGCACGGGTGCGGCTGGACGTTGCAGGCCAGGGCCACCGCGTACAGCGCCAGCTGATCGTGCGGGTGTTCGTCGAACAGGCTTTGCATCACCGCTTCGTGTGCGTTGCTGGAGTCCTGGTCGTCGCGTGGAATGCCGATCAGGGTCGCGGCGATCAGGCTGTCGCGATCGCCGCGCCGCGCCAGGCGCTCGACCTGCTCTTCGCGGAACCGGTCGCCAAGCTGGTCGATGATCTCGGTCATCAGCGCCGCTATTTCGCCGCCCTTGTGGGCCGCATCGAGCGCCTGGCGGAACGACGTCAGCACGGCGCGCTGGGCGGCAGGGTCGTTGGACGCATGCTTCTTCAGCCATGCCACCGCATCGCGGGCGCTGTCGGAGTGGTCCTGGTGTTGCGGATCGAAGCGGGGGAACGCTGCTGCCATGAACCCGGCCAGATCGCGATTGCGATGGGCTTCGAGCGTGGCCAGCCCGCGCTGGCGATCCGCCTCGACGCGGGCCTGCTCTGCCCGCTGCCATTGCCAGAGGGTCGTCAACAGGCCTACGGCCAGGGCGACGAACACCATGGCGGTTGCCAACGCGACGCGCGGATTGCGACGCATGCTTCGACCGAGGCGCTCGCGCCAGGACGGTTCGCGGACGCTGACGCTGTTGCCATCGCGCAATCGCACCAGGTCTGCGCCCAGTTCGGCGACGCTCTGATAGCGCTCGGCCGGGTTGGTTCGCAGGCACTTCAAGCAGATCGCATCGAGGTCCTTGTCGATCGATGGATCGCTCGTTCGCGGCGACCTGACCTGGCCCGATTGCGCTGCCCGCATCTGCGATGCCGCGTCGCCCATGCCGTGCGGAGACGTCCCGGTCAGCAATTCGTACAGGATGGCCCCGAGCGCGTACACGTCGGTGCGCTTGCTCAATCGATGGGCACCCGCGTCGACCTGTTCGGGCGCCATGCAGGCCGCCGTGCCGGACACTTCGTGCGCGTCGACGCCGCCGTTGGCATCGACGTGCCGGGCCAGGCCGAAGTCGCCGATCAAGGGTTGCCCATGCTCGTCGAACAGCACGTTCGCCGGCTTGAGGTCGAGGTGCAGCAGCCCGAAGCCGTGCGCATAGTCCACCGCCGCGCAGAGCTTGAGCATCAAGTCCACGGTCCCTGCCGTCGTCGGTCGCCCGGTCGCCAGGCGCTGCGCCAGCGTGCCTCCGCCCAGCAGCGGCATCGAGAAGAAATGCATGCCGTCGACCTTGCCGGTCTCGAACACCGGCACGATGTGCGGGTGATGCAAGCGTGCCGCCGCGCGCGCTTCAGCGAAGAAGGTGGCGATCGCGCGCGGATTGTCGGCCAGGCTGCCGACGATGAACTTGACCGCGACTTCGCGCCCGAGGCTGACCTGCGACGCGCGGAACACGACGCCCATGCCGCCGCGCCCGATGCGTTCGAGCAGCTCGAAGTCGCCGAAGCGCCGATCGTCCGGATCGTCGAGGTCCAGTTCGTCCCACAGCATCGCTTCGGGCAAGCCGCTTTGCGACAGGCCCAACTGCGCGACGGCAGCCAGTTCGGCCGCGGACAGCTCGACCGCACCGGGCTGGGATCCGACGGGCTGCGATCGGATGGACTCGCCTCCGGGTTTGTTTTCGGATGCCATCAGGCGGCGCCTTGCCTGACCAGCGAACGGCGCAATGCGTCCATGTCGGCGGCCGTGTGATCCTTGTTGATGTTCAGCTCGCCGAGCGCCACGTGCACGGCCTTCTGGAGCCGTGTGCGAAGCCGCTTCAACTGGACTGCCAGCGTGTTCGGCGGGATCTGCATCCTTGCGCCGAGAGCGACCAGTTCGCCGCGTTCCGGCGGCTCCACCAGCCAAGGCTGCAATGCACTGAACAATTCGCCGCGGCCATCGCTTTCATAGTCCTTCTGCAACTCGGCAAGGGCGACGCGGGTCAGGCACAAGGCGAATTGCAGGTCGAAGTAGTGTTCCGGGGTCTGGTAGTCGCGGGCTTCCGCGGCGTCGGCTCCGACCAGCTCGAAGCGTCGGTAGCCGCTGTCCTTGTGCTGCGCGAGGAAACGATTCAGGAGCGTCAGCAGGAAGGTCCGGAAGCTGCCGACCTCCGGATTCGCGCGCGACCACCAGCCTTCGCTCATCGAGCGCAGCATGAATTCCTGCGCCAGGTCGTCCGCGTCGCGGGAGAGAACCGAGCGGCGGAAGTATCCGAGGATGGCCGGCTGGTACGCGCGCACCAGGTCGCTCCAGGCCGCGCCGACTTCCGCCTGCGTGCGGTCCCTGGCCTGGATGAGGCTCCAGCGCGTTGTGGGGAATACAGCCATCGTTGCCGGGTCCTGCCGTGCGCATTCGGACAAGGACGTTCGCGACGCCGATGCCTTGGCGCCGCGAATCGTCAGCGAGTCCGACCGGGTCAGTCCGTCCGCTCCTCCGACAGCAGCAACGTCTGCGGATTCCTGGGCACCCATCCGGCAGGAGGCGTGCTCGATTTCCCCATGCGTTCGACGGCGTGCTGGTACGCGACCCATTCGCCGAGATCGATCGTATCGCGTTGCACCTGCTCCATGAAGGAGCCGTCGCTGTCGTCCAGTTGTTCATCCATCCACACGTAGTCGCGGCGCAGCTCCTTTGCCGAAGCTTCTTCCGGCGTGCCTTTTTCCAGGCGACGCAGCATCGTGCCGCCGATCATGCGCGCGAGGAGCGTTCCGCTGCGATCGGCGACCAGGCGGCGTCCGAGTTCGATGCAGTCGCTGCGGCTGGCAGCGGACGGCGGCTTGCACATCCTGAGCACCGGACCGTAGTAGGGCTGCGGAACCGCACCGACCGCATCGCGCCGAAGCGCCGCCGCCAGTTCGCGCGGATCGATGTCGCGGATCACGACGGGCGCCGGCTGATCGGCCAACTCCTTGCGAAGGATGCGGGTGACAGTGGACAGGTACGAATCGGCCATCGGCGCGGAGGCTGCGGCGTGCAACTGCGCTGCGCTGGGAGTCGCGTCGTTGGGCAGCATGAGCCAGTTCACCGCATTGCCGGGCGCGATCCGCACCAGCGCGTCGTGGTATTCCGGATGCGTGCAGGGCTGCTTCTGCTCCTGGCATGCCAGGGTGAGGACGAACATCGCATCGGCGTCCTTCCCGAATTTCGCCGCCAGACGATGCTCGACCTCGGCCTGGCCTTCGAACGGGGAATCGCCGGTATCGTCGGGCAAGCCCAGCAACACGGCGGCGATCAGACTGTCGCGATCATCGTGCTTCGCCAGGCGCGTCCACTGCTGCTGGCGGTACTGGTCATCCAGCGACTGCGCCGCATGGTCCGCCGGCAACACGATCTTCCTCTCGTAGTTGGCAAACGCCGTGGCGGGGCACAGCCATGCGACAGCGAAGGCGAACGCGGTGACACCGAGTCCTGCCCATGAAACGAGGTTGCGGCGTCGCGGCTTGCCGCTGCAGCGAGCGATGGGTGTTGTATTCATGACGACCTCGGATGTGGGTGGTGGCGCGACGACCATTCGTCGCGTACCCAAGTAATGGGTCGAGGGGACCATCGATGACAGGTCACGAGCCGGCACGGTGCCGGGTGTCGGCCCCTTGCCGCGCCGGGCATCGCGCCAGGGCGCGGATCACCCGCCCAGCCGGTAGCCCACGCCAATCTCGGTCAGCAGGACCTTCGGCCGCGCCGGGTCGGCCTCGATCTTGCGCCGCAGGGCGCGCATGTAGATGCGCAGGTACTGCGGCGACTCGACGTGCGCGGCGCCCCAGACCTCGCGCAGCAGCTGGCGGTGGGTGATCACCTTGCCCGGATGCTCGGCGAGCGCCGCGAGCAGGCGGTACTCGATCGGCGTGAGGTGGATGTCCTCATCGCCGCGACGCACGCGGCGCGCGGCACGATCGATGCTCAGCTCGCCGATCTCGATGACCGCCAGCGCCGGATTGCCGGCGCGCTCGCGCTGGTGGCGCTGGGCGACGCGCAGGCGCGCAAGGAGCTCGCCGATGCCGAACGGCTTGGTGATGTAGTCGTCGGCGCCCATGTCGAGCGCCGACACCTTGTCGCTTTCCTGGTTGCGCGCCGACAGCACCAGGATCGGACCCTTGAACCACTCGCGCAGCGAGGCGATCACCTCCAGGCCGGAACGATCCGGCAGGCCGAGATCCACCATCACGATCTCCGGCTGCCGGAGCGCCGCCAAGCGCAGGCCTTCGGCGGCGGTGGCGGCGGCCAGCAGTTCGTAGCCGTGCGATTCGAGCGCGGCCGCGAGGAAGCGCTGGATCTGGTGATCGTCCTCGATCGCGAGCAGGCGCGCTGCGGGCGGAACGGCGGCAGGTTCGCTCATGGGACCTGTTCTCCGGCCGACGCCGACAGCGGCAGGGTGAAGCGGAACTCGGCGCCGCCGCCCGGATGGTTGGCCGCGGCGATCGTGCCGCCGTGCGCCTCGACGATGTACTTGCAGATCGTCAGGCCGAGCCCGAAGCCGCTCTGTGCTTCCTCGACGCGGATGCGGTGGAATTTCTCGAACACGCGCGTCTCCTCGCCCGCGGGCAATCCCGGGCCATGGTCGCGCACGCCCACGCGCAGGCCGCCCTCGCCCGCTTCGGCGCCGATGTCGATGGCGGTTCCCGGCGGCGTGTGCTTGATCGCGTTCTCGACCAGGTTCACCAGCACCTGCGCGACCAGGACCTCGTCGCAGGCCACCAGCGGGAGGTCGGATGCGATCGCGAGCGCGACCACGCGACCGGAAAGCGCCTCGTCCAGTCGCGCCAGCACGGCGCCGACCAGTTCCTCGATCGACACCCAGTCGCGCTTGAGCATGATCTTCCCGGAGCTCAGGCGGGTGAGGTCGAGCAGGTCGCCGACCAGGCGGTTCATCCGCCGCGCCTCGTCCAGCACGCCGCCGAGCAGCGCATGGCGACGCGATTCGTCGAGCTGCACTTCGCCATCGAGCAGGGTCGAGGCCGAGCCGATGATGGTCGCCAGCGGCGTGCGGAAATCGTGCGAGATCGAGCTGAGCAGGACGTTGCGCATGCGCTCGGATTCGATCTCGACGCTCGCGGCCTGCGTGGCGTGGGCGAGCTGCACGCGTTCCATCGCCACGGCCGCCTGCGACGTGAACGCTTCCAGCAGTTGCATCTGTTCGGGAATCTGCAGTTGCCGCAGGTCGTGCGGCCGCACGCCGAGCACGCCGACGCAGCGGTGCAGCGCCTTCAACGGCAGGTAGATCGCGTCGGCGCCGGCCAGGGTGCCGGTGTTGAGCCCGGCCATGTCCTGGTGGTCGAAGCTGTACTGGGCGATGCCCAGCTCGTTGCCCGGCACCGGCAGGCGGTTGAGCGAGCCCTGCGGCCGCACCTGTCCACGCGAGCAGAAGTGGGTCGGGTCCTGGATGTGGCGTTCGCCGTCGGGCAGCAGCACGGCGGCCTCGCAATCCATCGTCGCGGCCACGTGCCGCACCAGGATCGCCGTCAGCTCGTCGACATGGCGGCTGGCCGCGAGTTCGCGGCTGAGCGCGTACAGCTCGGCCGTGCGCCGCTCACGGTGGCGCGCGACCGATGCCTGCCGCCGTCCGAACGCGGTCAGGCTGCTGATGATCAGGCCGATCACCAGCATCACCGCAAAGGTGATCGTGTATTGCGTGTCGGAGAAGGTGAAGGAGTAGTACGGCGGCACGAACATGAAATCGAACAGCAATACGCCGAGCACCGCGCTGGCGATCGAGGGGCCGCGTCCGAAGCGCCAGGCGGTGATCGCGGTAGCCAGCAGGTAGACCATCACCAGGTTGATGCGATCGATGCGGCTGGCCAGCGGCAGGCAGACCAGCGTCGCCACGGCGACCACCGCCAGCGCACGGGCATAGGCCGGCCACGGGCTCGAACGTGCGGGAATGCGTGGCGGCGAGACCGAGGCCTCGCCTTCCTCGCCGCTGATCACGTAGACGTCGATCGCGCCGCTGCCGCGGATCAGCTCGTCGACCAGCGAGCGCTTGAAGCGGTCGCGCCAGCGCGGTTGCAGCGGCTTGCCGACCGCGATCTTGCTGATGTTGCGCGCATTCGCCAGCGCGATCAGCTCGGCCGCGACGCTGTCGCCGGAAAGGTTCTCGGTCTGCGCGCCAAGCTGCCCGGCGAGCTTGAGGGTGCGCAGCACGCGATCGCGCGCTTCCTGCGGCAGGCGTTGCAGCGAGGGCGTCTCGACGTACACCGCCAGCCATTGCGCGTGGTGCGCAAGCGCGAGCCGGCGCGCGGCGCGCACGACGCGTTCGGACAGCGCATCGGGACCGACACACACCAGCAGTCGTTCGCCCGCGACCCAGGGGCTGGCGATGGCGTGGCGGTCGCGGTATTCGCGCATCGCCGCGTCCACGCGGTCCGCGGTCGCGCGCAGCGCGAGCTGGCGCAGCGCGATGAGGTTCCCCTTGCGGAAGAATTCCCTGAGCGCCTGCCCGCTCTTCTCGCCGCCGTAGACCTTGCCCTCGCGCAGGCGTTCGAGCAGGTCGTCCGGCGGCAGGTCGATCAGCTCGACCTCGTCGGCGCGCTCGAACACGCCGTCGGGGATGGTTTCGCGCACCTGCACGCCGGTGATCTGCGCGACCACGTCGTTGAGGCTTTCCAGGTGCTGGACGTTGATCGTCGTGCAGACGTCGATGCCGACCTGCAGCATTTCCTCGACGTCCTGCCAGCGCTTGGGATGGCGCGCGCCGGGGACATTGGTATGGGCGAGTTCGTCGACGACGGCCAGGCCCGGATGGCGCGCGAGCGCGCCGTCGAGATCGAATTCGCGCAGGCCGACGCCGCGGTGCTCGATGCGCTGCGCAGGCAGGATCTCGAGTCCGTCCAGCAGCGCCTCGGTGTCCGGCCGGCCATGCAGCTCGACGTAACCGACCACGACATCGACGCCCTCGGCCGCGCGCCGGCGCGCATCCTCGAGCATCGCGTAGGACTTGCCGACGCCGGCCGCGGCGCCGAAGAAGATCTTCAGCCTTCCACGCCCCGCCCGCTTCTCGTCCTCCTGCACGCGCGTGAGCAGCGCGTCCGGGTCGGGACGCTCGGGCGCAGCATTGCCTGGCATGCGTGCGGACATCGCGCCATCATGCCGGCTCGCGCGGCGCCATGCCTAGCGCCCGTCGAGCCTGAGGTTGTCGAGCATGAGGTTGAGTTCGAGCACGTTGACGCGCGGCTCGCCGAGCACGCCGAACGTGCGTCCCGCCGTTGCCCTATCCACCAGCGCCTGCACCTGCACCGCATCCATGCGCCTCGCTCGCGCGACCCGCGCCACCTGGTATCGCGCGGCAGCGGGCGATATCTCCGGATCGAGCCCGCTGCCCGAAGCGGTCACCAGGTCGACGGGAATCGGCGACGTATTGACCGGGTCCGCGGCATGCAGGACGGCGATGCGCTGCTTCACCGCATCGATCCATGCCGGATTCGTCGGGCCCTGGTTGGAGCCGACCGATGATCCACCGTTGTAGGCCTGCGGCGAGGTTGCCGATGGGCGCCCCAGGAAATAGCGCGGATCGTCGAACGGCTGGCCGATCAGCTCCGAGCCCGCAGCCTTTCCCTGGCGTTCGATCACGCTGCCATTGGCCTGGTGCGGGAAAACCACCTGCGCGATGGCGGTCACCAGCAAGGGGTAGGCGACGCCGGTAAGCGCGGTCATCAGCACCAGCATCCGCAGCGATTGCGACAACAGCTTGTCCATGACGGTCGTCCTTCTGAAAGTGGCCATGCGATCTCGCATGCGCATCAACTCAGGTGAAGCAGGACCAGGAGCATGTCGATCGCCTTGATGCCGATGAAAGGCACGATCATTCCGCCGACGCCGTAGACCAGCAGGTTGCGGCGCAGCAGCGCGCCGGCGCCGAGCGCGCGGTAAGCCACGCCCTTGAGCGCCAGCGGAATCAGCACGACGATGATCAGCGCGTTGAAGATCACCGCCGACAGGATCGCGCTCGCCGGCGTCGCCAGGTGCATCACGTTGAGCGCGTTGAGCGCCGGATAGGTGGTCGAGAACGCCGCCGGGATGATCGCGAAGTACTTGGCGATGTCGTTGGCGATCGAGAACGTGGTCAGCGAACCGCGCGTGATCAGCATCTGCTTGCCGATCTCGACGATCTCGATGAGCTTGGTCGGGTTGGAATCGAGGTCGACCATGTTGCCGGCCTCTTTCGCGGCCTGGGTGCCGGTGTTCATCGCCACCGCGACATCGGCCTGGGCGAGCGCCGGTGCGTCGTTGGTACCGTCACCGCACATTGCGACCAGGCGACCTTCGGCCTGTATGTCGCGGATGAGTTTGAGCTTCGCCTCCGGCGTTGCTTCGGCGAGGAAATCGTCGACGCCCGATTCGGCGGCGATCGCGCCCGCCGTGAGCGGGTTGTCGCCGGTGATCATGATGGTCTTGATGCCCATCCGGCGCAGTTCGGCGAAACGCTCGCGAATGCCGCCCTTGACGATGTCCTTTAGCTCGATCACGCCCAGCGCGCTGCGCCCGTCGGCGACCAGCAGCGGCGTGGCGCCCTTGCGCGCGATGTCGTCGGCGATGCGGCGCACCTCGGCCGGTAGGGAGCCGCCGAGCGACACCAGGTACTTCTCGACCGCGTCGATCGCGCCCTTGCGGATGGCGCGGCCGCCGCCAGCGCCTGCGGCGCGGGAAGAATCGGACACGAGGTCCACGCCACTCATCCGCGTCTGCGCCGTGAACGGAACGAAGTGCATCGTCTGCGATTGCGGCCGACCTTCGCGCAGGTCGCGCTCGCGCAGGCCGAATTCTTCCTTCGCGAGTACGACGATGCTGCGGCCTTCGGGTGTCTCATCGGGCAGCGACGCGAGCTGCGCCGCGTCGGCCAGCGTTTCGGGCTTCACGCCAGGCGCGGTGTGGAAGGCGACGGCGTGGCGGTTGCCGAGGGTGATCGTGCCGGTCTTGTCGAGCAGCAGAACGTCGACGTCGCCGGCGGCTTCGACCGCGCGTCCCGACGTGGCGATCACGTTGGCCTGGATCATGCGGTCCATGCCGGCGATGCCGATCGCCGAGAGCAGACCGCCGATCGTGGTCGGGATCAGGCAGACCAGCAGCGCGACCAGCACGGTGATCGTCACCGGCGAACCGTGGCCGGCCGCCCGCACGCTGTACAGCGAATACGGCAGCAGGGTCGCGCAGGCGAGCAGGAAGATCAGGGTGAATTTCGCGAGCAGGATGGTCAGCGCGATCTCGTTGGGCGTCTTGCGCCGCGCCGCGCCCTCGACCATCGCGATCATGCGGTCGAGGAAGCTTTCGCCCGGATTGGCGCTGATGCGCACCACGATCCAGTCCGACAGCACCCTGGTGCCGCCGGTGACCGAGCTGCGGTCGCCGCCCGATTCACGCACGACCGGTGCGGATTCGCCGGTGATCGCGCTTTCGTCGACCGTCGCCGCGCCTTCGACAATCTCGCCGTCGCCGGGGATGACCTGGTTCGCCTCGACCAGCACGAAATCGCCGGCACGCAGGTCGCTCGCGACGGTGAAGACGACCTGTGCGTCGCGGTGCGGCTCGGCCAGCTTGAGCGCCTGCACTTCCTTGCGCGCGCCGCGCAGTGCGTTCGCCTGTGCCTTGCCGCGTCCTTCGGCAATCGCCTCGGCGAAATTCGCGAACAGCAAGGTGAACCACAGCCAGATCGCGATGCCGAGGATGAATCCGGCCGGCGCTTCGCCGTGGCCGGCGAGCGCCTGGATCCACAGGAGGGTGGTGGCGATGCTGCAGACGAACACCACGAACATCACCGGGTTCCGCACCTGCGCGCGCAGCGACAGCTTGCGGAAGGCGTCGGCGATCGCCGGCGCGATCAGTTCGCGGCTCATCGCGCTGCTGCGGGGCATGCTTGCGGTGGTTGCGCTCATGCTCAATGTCCGGCGGCGGTCAGGAATTCGGCGATCGGCCCGAGTGCCAATGCCGGCAGGAAGGTCAGCGCACCGATCACGATCACCGTCATCGCCAGCAGCACGACGAACAACGGCGTGTGCGTCGGCAGGGTGCCGGCGGATTCGGGCACGTGCTTCTTCGCGGCCAGCGAGCCGGCGATCGCGAGCATCCCGATCGCGAGCGGGAATCGCGCGAAGAACATGCAGATGCCGAGCAGGCTGTTGTAGAACGGCGTGTTCGCGGAGATCCCGCCGAACGCGCTGCCATTGTTGTTGGACGCCGACGAGAACGCGTACAGCACTTCGCTGAAGCCGTGCGCGCCCGGATTGGCCATGCCCGCCACTCCCGCCGGCGCGAGCACGCCGATCGCGGCGCCCACCACGGCGAGCGCACACGGGATCAGGACGACCAGGCTGGCCATCTTCATCTCGTAGGCTTCGATCTTCTTGCCGAGGTATTCGGGCGTGCGCCCGACCATCAGGCCGGCGATGAACACCGCCACGACCGCGAACGCGAGCATCCCGTAGAGGCCCGAGCCGACGCCGCCGAAGATCACCTCGCCGAGCTGGATCAGCCACATCGGGATCAGTCCGCCGAGCGGCGTGAACGAGTCGTGCATCGAATTCACCGAGCCGTTCGAGGCTGCGGTGGTCGCGGTCGCCCAGATCGTCGAGTCGACGATGCCGAAGCGGGTCTCCTTGCCTTCCATGTTGCCGCCGGACTGGGTCGCCGATGCGGCCTGGTCGATGCCCAGGTGCGCGAACGCGGGGTTGCCACCCTGCTCGGCGCAGGTGCAGGCGATCATCAGCGGGACCAGGATCACGACCATCGCCGCGAGCAGGGTCCAGCCCTGCCGGCGGTCGCCGACCATCATGCCGAAGGTGTAGCAGAGCGCGCCGGGGATCAGCAGGATCGCCAGCATCTCGAGGAAGTTGCTCAGCGGCGTCGGGTTCTCGTACGGATGCGCCGAGTTGGCGTTGAAGTAACCGCCGCCATTGGTGCCGAGCTGCTTGATCGCGATCTGCGAAGCGGCCGGACCCAGCGGCAGGGATTGCATCGTCACTGGCGTCTGCTTCGTGACTTCCTTGCCGTGTACGTCCTTGACCGCGTTGCCGGCCGCGCCCTTCACCGTTTCGGTGATCGTGGTCGGTTGCAGCAGCGGCACGTCCCTGTAGGGCGCGAAGTCCTGCACCACGCCCTGCGAGACCAGCGCCAGCGCGAGCACCAGCGACAGCGGCAGCAGCACGTACAAGGTGCTGCGGGTCATGTCGACCCAGAAGTTGCCGATCGTCTTCGCGCTGCGCCGGGTAAAGCCGCGGATCAGGGCGATCAGCACGGCGATGCCGGTGGCGGCGGACAGGAAGTTCTGCACGCCCAGCGCGGCCATCTGGGTCAGGTAGCTCATCGTCGATTCGCCGCCGTAGCCCTGCCAGTTCGTGTTGGTGGCGAAGCTGACAGCGGTGTTGAACGAGGAATCCGCACTCACCGCGGGAAAGTGCTGCGGGTTGAGCGGCAGCCATTGCTGCGTGCGCTGCAGTGCGTACACCGCGAGCAGGCCGAGCACGTTGAACGCCAGCATCGCCAGCGAGTAGCGCCGCCAGTCCATCTCCTCTTCGCGACGGATACCGCAGATCCGGTAGAACACCCGTTCGATGCCGCCGCCGAAGCGCGTCAGGCGGTTGGGATGTTCGGAGAACGCCCACGCCATGTAGGTGCCAAGCGGCTTGACCAGCGCCAGCAGCACGGCGAGGTAGAGGCCCAGTTGCAGCCCGTCGTTGCTGGTCATTCGAGCCAACCCCTCACGAAGTGCCTCGATGGCGGAAGGAAACCGGAGGCATTCACTCGAACCACTCCGGCTTGAGCAGCGCGACCAGCAGGTAGACGCTGAGCGCCGCCGCGGCGATCGCGGCGATCACGTAGACGACGTTCATCGCTTGTCTCCGAGGCGGTCGCAGAGCCAGAGATAGCCGACCGTCGCGACGGTCAGCCCGGTGATCAGCGCGAGATAGACGATGTCCACGGCGGCGCTCCACGAATGCGATGGCGCATTCTGGAAAGCCGCGCATAGCAAGGACGTAGAAATGCGCGGCGGCGCGATAAAGATCGCGTAAAAAACGGTGCGGAAGCCGGGTTGCGACCGCGCGCACGGTGCGCGATGCGCACTCCGGGGTTACATTGCGGCCTTCCCCACCATCGCCGGAGTTCCGATATGCGTCCCAGCCGACTGCCGCTCGTCGTCGCCCTGCTCATCGCGATACCGATGGCCGCGGCCCAGGATTCGCCCGCGCCGGCGAGCCCGCCGGCCGTCACCGTGGTGCACTGCGGGCATCTGTTCGATGCCGAGAACGGACGCATGCTCGGCGAGACCAGCATCACCGTCGAAGGCGACCGCATCAAGGACGTGCGCGCCGGCGCTCCGCAAGGCGGCATGCGCGTGATCGAACTCGGCAACGCAACCTGCCTGCCCGGCCTGATCGACAGCCACACCCACCTCACCGAACAGGGCAGCGCGACCAGCTACTCCGACGATTTCCACTGGAACGCGGCCGACTACGCGATCCGCTCCACCGTCTACGCGCAACGCACCCTGCTCGCCGGCTTCACCACCGTGCGCAACGTCGGCGACAACGACTACGACTCGGTCTCGCTGCGCAACGCGATCAACGGCGGCATCGTGCCCGGTCCGCGCATGTACACCGCCGGCACCGCGATCGGTTCGACCGGCGGCCATGCCGATCCGACCGACAGCTATCGCCACGACCTCGAAGGCGACCTCGGCGCGAAAGACGGCATCATCGATTCGCCGGAAGCCGCGTGGAAGGCCGTGCGCAAGCACTACAAGGAAGGCGCGGACCTCATCAAGATCATGCCTTCGGGCGGCGTGCTCGACACCAGCAGCAGCGTCGACAACGCCCAGCTCACGATCCCCGAGATCCAGGCGGTGGTCGCGGCCGCGCACGACTACGGCTTCACCGTGGCCGCGCACGCGCACGGCGCCGAGGCGATCCGCCGCGCGGTGATCGGCGGCGTGGATTCGATCGAGCACGGCACCTTCATGAACGACGAGGACATGAAGCTGATGAAGGAGCACGGCACCTGGTACGTGCCGACGATCATCGCCGGCGAATTCGTCGGCGCGAAGGCCAGGGTGCCCGGCTACTATCCGGAGCGGGTGGCGGAAAAGGCGGTCATGGTCTCCGAGATGATCCAGGCCACCGCCGGCAAGGCCTACCGCGCCGGCGTGCCGATCGCCTTCGGCACCGACGCGGGTGTCTACCCGCATGGCCAGAACGCGCACGAACTCGAGCTGATGGTGAAGGCCGGCATGCCGACCGCCTTCGTGCTGCAGGCCGCGACCACGCACGCCGCGCGCCTGCTCAAGCACGACAAGGACCTCGGCAGCGTGGCGCCGGGCAAGTACGCCGACCTCATTGCGGTGCAGGGCGATCCGCTTTCGGACATCGCGCTGATGAAGAACGTGCGCTTCGTGATGAAGGCCGGCGTGGTGTACAAGCGCGACGGCGAGCCGACGCTGCCGATGGCGAAGAGCGACCACGAGCCCACGATCGCGCAGGGCGAGGAGTTGCAGGGCTACTGATTCCGCTTCGCCCCGACGGCCCCCGGTACGCCGTCCCAGCTGAACACCTCGTCGACGCGCAGCCCGAACGCGCCGGCGATGCGGAACGCGAGTTCCAGCGACGGCGCGTACTTGCCCGCTTCGAGCGCGATGACGGTCTGGCGGGTGATGCCGCAGGCGTTCGCGAGCGTTTCCTGGGTCATTTCGCCACGCTCGAAGCGCAGCCGGCGTATCGCATTGCGGACGGATGTGCCGGCCATCTCAGTGCCGGTCGCGCCAGTACGAAACGGCGGTGACCGCGTATTCGACGAGGCATGACAGGATCAGGCCGAGCACCAGCATCTGCGCAATCATCGGTGGCGGCGCCCAGGCAAGGCGTTCTGCCGGGGTGAAGCCCAGCAGCACCGCAAGCCCGATGGCATAGCCGCTGAGCGTCCCTCGCGCCCAGCCGCTGGCGCGGGTTGCGATGTCGCGATCGCGCTCGTCGCGCTGGACGCCGTCCTTCCAGCGCCGCTGCAACACCTGCGACAGGACCGCCCAGGCAATCACGAGCATGGCGATGTTGCGACCCACGCGATTTGCGTCCGGGTTGTGCCACATCGATGGCCCGTCGAAGACCTGCGCATGCGCCAGTGCATAGGCGCCGACGACGGCGGCGAAACCGAGGCCGGTCCACGCTTTCCATTCACCGGGAGAGATGGTCTTTTCGATTCCGCCGGCAGGCATCCTCGCGACCGCATACACCGCGATCCAGGCAACGCTGACCAGCAGCGCCATGCCTGCCTGGCCGGTGTCGATACCGACGATGTTCACGGGACCCGCCAACAGCAACCAGAGCGCCACCGCGGCAACGATCACCAAAGCGACGAACAACTTTTTCTGCAAGCTCATGATGTAACCCATGACAGACTAAATGTAAGCTATACATTACATTGAAAACGTCGAATGTCAAACGCGTTGATGGCCTGGATTCGTCGCCGGCTGGCACAATCCCGGATCGATCCACACTGCAGGACCTCCAGCGATGGTCGATGCCCCCGCTTCCAGCCACGTCTTCGACGCCACCGTTGCCGGCTTCGAGGCTGACGTCCTTCAGGCCTCGCTGCAGACGCCGATCCTGATCGACTTCTGGGCTCCATGGTGCGGACCGTGCAAGACGCTCGGACCGATCCTGGAAAAGCTCGCCGGCGAATTCAACGGCGCCTTCAGGCTCGCGAAGGTCGACGTGGACAAGGAACAGGAACTCGGCGCGGCGTTCCAGATCCGCTCGATTCCCACCGTGATCCTGGTCAAGGGCGGGCAGCCGGTCGACGGCTTCCAGGGCGCCCTGCCCGAGGGCCAGCTGCGGCAGTTCCTCAAGCAGCACGGCATCGAACCTGTGGCGGCCGCGGAACCGGCGCAGGAAGAAACGCCAGCCGACGCCGCAAGCGTCGATCCGCACGCGGAAGTGATGCGCCTGCGCGCGGCGGTCGCGGCAGCTCCCGACCAGGACGCACTCAAGCTCGATCTCGCGCTGGCGCTGCTGAAAACCGGCGCGTCGCACGAAGCCGGGCAGATCCTCGACGCCCTGCCCGCGAACCTCGCGGCCGACGACCGCGCGGTCCGCGCCCACGCCCACCTGCGCTTCATCGCCCTGCTCACTGACGCGCCAGCGGTCGAGGTGCTGGAGGCGGCGATCGCCGCCAATCCCGACGACCTGCGCGCGCGCCACCTGCTCGGCGCCCACCTCCTCGTCGAGGGCCACGCCGCCGCCGGTCTCGACCAGTTCATCGAGATGCTGCGGCGCAATCGCGGCTACGAGGACGGGCTGCCGAAGCGCGCGCTGATCGACGCCTTCCGCATGATCGAGGACGCCGATCTGGTCGGCGCCTACCGACGCAGGATGTCCTCGTTGCTGTTCTGAAGCCGTTGGGTTGAACGAAATCGCGTCGTCCGCGTCAACCGGGGCGACGAAATGACGTTGCCAGCATGGCTGGACCGGGCGCTACCGACGCCCGCCCGGCTGCCGTATGCTGACCGCGACCCACGAAGGCCATGGAACGCCCACCGACCTCATGCAGCCGCCGGCCAATCCTTCCGATCCGCGGGCCACGGTGGTGCACACCACCGGCGACACCGCAGCACTACCGAGCATTCCGGGCTACCGCGTCATCAAGAAACTCGGCCAGGGCGGCATGGCGACCGTCTACATGGCCACCCAGGTCGCGCTCGACCGGCCGGTCAGCATCAAGGTCATGGAACGCGACGCGCTGGCCGACGAGACCAGCATGCAGCGCTTCGAGAACGAAGCGCGCACGATCGCCCGGCTCAGCCATCCCAACATCGTCGCGATCCACGAGATCGGCCGCACCGATGACGGGCGCATGTACTACAGCATGCCGTTCCTGCCGAACGGCGACCTCGCGCAGCGCAACCTCGACCAGGACGACGGCCGCATCATCGAGGTGCTGTACACCCTGCTGTCCGCGCTCGACTACGCGCACGAGCGCGGCATCGTCCACCGCGACGTCAAGCTCGAGAACGTGCTGTTCGACGCCGACAACCGGCCACTGCTCGCCGACTTCGGCATCGCGATGTCCAAGCACGACGACGTGCGCATCACCACCGCCGGCTTCGCGGTCGGCAGCTCGGCCTACATGGCGCCCGAACAGGCGCGCGGCGATGTCGTGGACGGACGCGCCGACCTCTACAGCGTCGGCGTGCTCACCTACGAACTGCTGACCGGCCAGTTGCCGTTCCGCTCCACCGATGCCTTCGCGCTCGCGCTGATGCACGCGCAGAAGGACATCCCGCGCCTGCCGCCGGCCAAGAAGCACTGGCAGGCCTTCGTCGACAAGGCGATGGCGAAGGAGCCGGCGCAGCGCTTCGCGAACGCGAAGGAAATGATCGACGCGCTCGAGCGCATCGCGCACCGCAGCGGCAAGCAGATATCGCGACACGTGCTGCGCACGATCGCCCCGGGCGACAACGGCAGCGGCGTGAAGCGGGTCGGCCTGATCGGCCTCGCCAGCGCGGTGGTGCTCGCCGGCGGACTGTATGCGATGCGCGATCGTCTGCCAGGTTTCGGCAATGCCGCGACGACCCCGGCGCCCTCCACCAGCATCGCGTCGCCGGCCAGCCCGGCGTCCTCCGCCACAACGATTCCGGTCGCATCGCCCGCAGCCAGCAACGCTTCCACGACCACCGCCATGCCAACGAACACCACGGCGTCTCCGGCAACGGCCTCGCTTCCCGCAGCTCCCATCCCGACACCGGCATCTCCAACACCCACCACGGCGGCAGCCGGCGTCGCCCTGGGCAACGCGCGCAGCGAGCTCGACCGCGGCAACCTGATCCTGCCGGCCGACCGGAACGCCGTCGACCTCACGCTCGCCGCCTGGGAACTGGCGCCGGGCACGGCCGACAGCAAGACGCTGGTGAACGATGTCCTCAAGGCGCTGGCGACGAAGGAAGCCATGGCGATCGCCGCGGGCAACGACCAGCGCGCCGAGGAATTCGACAAGAAGGCCGTCGTGCTCGACAGCGCCACGATCGGCGTTTCCGCACCGGCATGGAAAGCCTCGCGCACTGCGGCCAGCAACGCCCTGCAGGCTCGCGCCAGGGGCGAAGCCGCCGATCCGGCCGGCCTTGCCCGCACCCAGGCCCTCGCCGGCAAGCTGGGCGTACAGCTCGCCTCGACGACAGCGTCCACGGCACCCGCCTCGCCGCTGCCCGTGTCGCCCACGTCGCAAGGCCCGTCGATCGCATCGACCGGGATCGATCCGGGCTTCGTGAAGTTGCACGGCCCCATCGGCATCTATCCGGCCGCGGCAATCGCAACGGCGGAAGTGACGCGGCGCGACTACGCGTCCTTCGCTTCGGCGACCCATCGAACCGCCACCGCCTGCTCGCCCGACGAACGCAACGCCGCGCAGCAGAACCAGCAGGGCGGATGGAACCAGCGCCAGGGCCGCTACGGCGGCGGCCGCGGTGGTCGGGGCGGACGCTTCGGCTGGAACCGCCAGCCCGAGAGCGCTCCCGCGCCCGCGTACCCGGGCCTCAACTGGAACGATCCCGGCTACCCGCAGTCCAGCGACCATCCCGTGGTCTGCGTGAGCTGGAACGACGCCCACGCCTACGCCGACTGGCTGGGGCAGCGCACTGGACACCGTTACCGGCTGCCCTCGTCGGCCGAATGGCGCCTGGCGATCACCAGCGGCGTCGGCAGCGCGAGCGCAGGCGGCGGCACCGTCGCCGCGCGCTCGGGATCACCCAACGGACTCGGTCTGTACGGGCTGGACGGCAACGTCACCGAATGGCTGGGCGATTGCGCCTTCGGTTGCGAACGCCACCAGGTCGCAGGACGTTCGTGGCGCAATCGCGGCAACGACCAGATACCCGGTGGCCGCCTGGCCGACCACGCTTTCGACGACGTCGGATTCCGACTCGTCGAGGTCCTCGACGACACCCACCCGGCAGGGCAGGCGCGCTAAGGCCGGGCGTTGCGCTTCCGGGCCGACGTGGCCTGCCGTATGCTGGCTTCACCCACGCCGCAGGGTGCTTTCCGCCCGTCCCGCATGCAACGACCCGCCAGCCCGCCCGAACCCGGCCACCACGCCGGGCAGAATGCCGTGGCAGCCGTGTCCTTCCCACGGATTCCGGGCTACCGCTTCCAGAAGCGGCTCGGCGAGGGCGGCATGGCGGCGGTGTACCTCGCCACCCAGGAATCGCTCGACCGCCCAGTCGCCATCAAGGTGATGGAACGCGAAGGGTTGCAGGACGAGGTGAGCAAGCAGCGCTTCGAGAACGAAGCGCGCACCATCGCCAAGCTCACCCATCCGTGCATCGTCAACATCTACGAGGTCGGTCGCACGGCGGACGGGCGGATGTACTACATCATGCCCTTCCTCGCCAACGGCGACCTGTCGCAGCGCGATCTGCGCCACCAGGAAGAGCGCATCATCCGCGTGCTGCGCGCCCTGCTCTCCGCGCTCGACTACGCGCATGCGCGCGGCATCGTGCATCGCGACGTGAAGCTGGCGAACGTGCTGTACGACGTCGCCGACCGTCCGCTGCTCACCGACTTCGGCATCGCCCTCACCAAGCGCGACACCAGCCGCATCACCAGCGCCGGCCTCGCGGTCGGCAGTTCCGGCTACATGGCGCCCGAGCAGGCGCGCGGCGGCGACGTCGATGGTCGCGCCGATCTTTACAGCCTCGGCGTGCTCGCCTACGAGTTGCTGACCGGGCGCCTGCCTTTCCGCGCGCCCGATGCACTCGCGCTCGCGCTGATGCACGCGCAGAACCCGGTGCCGCGCCTGCCGCCGGAGAAACGCCACTGGCAGGCCTTCATCGACAAGGCGATGGCGAAGGCGCCGGAGCAGCGCTATCGCGACGCGCAGCAGATGATGGATGCGCTCAACCGCATCGAGAGCGGCTCGGGTGGGAGCATCACCCGGCATCCGGGCACGATCGCGCTATTCGGCTGCCTGCTGGTCGCGTTCGGACTGTATTCCGCGCGCGACCGCCTGCCCTGGCCTTCGCCCGATCCGGTTTCTGTCCGCAGCGACGCCGGCGCGACCACGCCCGCGACCGCGCCGGCGTCGACGCCTGCTCCCGTCAGGCATCCGGCAACCGGGCTGGCGCACGTCACCATTTCCCCGACGACACCGAGGGCGGGCGATGCCGGTAGCGCTCCCGTCACGCAATCGCCTGCGACGAATGTCCTGGCTCCCGCAGTGGCGACCGCATCGCCAGCGACCGCCACGGCCGCCTCCCTCTCGCCCGAGGCCGCGGTCTTCGGCGAAGCTCGCGACGCGATCGCGCATGGCAACATCACCACGCCGGCCGACGACAACGCGATCGTGCTGACCCAGATGGCCTGGAAGCTTTCGCCCAGTTCCGCCGACGCGCGATCCCTGGCCTCCGACACGCTCAAGGCGCTTGCCGACCAGCAGGCGCAGGCGATTGCCCAGCACCACGACGCACGCGTGCTCGACTTCCAGCAGAAGGCGCTGCAGCTCGCCGACGCGACCATCGGCCGCGACGCACCGGGTGCGCGTACCGTGCACGCCACGCTGACCTCGGCGATCGACAAGCGCGTGCTCGCCGAATCCACGGCGAATGACAATGCCGCGCTCAAGCGTACGGAAACACTCGCCCGCCAGATCGACCTCGCCGATGCCTACGGCCGCTCACTCGCGGCCGCGAAACAGAAGGCCAGCGCCGACGCCGCTGCGGCCGCGGCAGCCGCCGCGGCGGCGACCGTCGATCCGGCCTTCGTCCTGCTGCCGCCACCGTCCCCGAGGACCGCACCCTCTGCCATTGCGCGCGGCGAGGTCACCCGCCACGAGTACGCGCAGTTCGTCAACGCGACCCGACGCCCGGCGACGACCTGCAAGGGCACCGGCGCCGAAGCCGCAGGCGTGCGCAGGACCTGGAGCGATCCCGGCTTCCCGGTCACCAGCGAACAACCAGTCGTGTGCGTGAGCTGGAGCGACGCCAGCGCCTACACCGCATGGCTGGGCACGCAGAAGGGACAGCACTACCGGCTCGCCAGCGCCGCCGACTGGCAGGCCGCGAGCGCCAAGGGCCAGAACCTCGCCGGCGCTCATGCCGAATGGCTGCAGAATCGCGCGCTCGTGGGGCGCGGCGGCGGCGAAGCGGCGGCCCGCGACGCAGCGCAGGGCTTCGACGACGTCGGCTTCCGCGTGGTGCGCGTGCTCGACACGCACCGCTGACATGCCCGCAGCCCCCGATCCTTCCACCCTCACCGGCGAACGCGTCACCGCGGGCGCAACCCTGCGCACGCTGTTCGTCTCCGGCCTCCTCACCCTGCTGCCGCTGTGGCTGACCTGGGTGGTGTTCAAGTTCGTGTTCGGGCTGCTGTCCGATTCCAGTCGTCCGTGGATCGGCCCGCTGCTGATCGACATCGCGCATCGCTTCCCGCGCATGCATTGGCTCGCGGAGACCTGGGCGCTCACGGCGGTCGGCGTGGTTGCGACCGTGGTGCTCATCCTGGCCGTGGGCATGCTCGCGCGCCGCGTCGCCGGGCAGCGCCTGCTCGCCTGGTTCGAGGCAGCAATCCGCCGCATTCCGCTGGCCAAGACCGTCTACGGCAGCTCGCGGCAACTGCTCGACCTGATGTCCTCGCCGTCGGGCAACGGACAGCGCGTGGTGCTCGTCGCGTTCCCGCATCCCGGCACCAAGACCGTGGGCTTCGTGACCCGCACCTTGCGCGACGATGCGACCAGCCGCGAGCTGGTCTCGGTGTTCGTGCCGACGACGCCGAATCCGACCGGCGGCTACCTGCTGATCGTGCCGGTCGAGGACGTGGTCCCCACCGACTGGACCGTCGACCAGGCGATGACCTTCATCATCTCCGGCGGCGCAGTCGCGCCGCAGCACATGCCGTTTGAGGCCGTCGCCAAGGAACCGGGATAACGCCCCGCGCACGTCGCCACCCACCGCTCACGCAGGTCCGTAGCCGCTTTCCGCCACCGCTCGCCGCCAGCATTCCCGCTGAATGACTTCCGGCCTGCATGACGTTCGGCCCGTGCGGCATGGACGGCCGCCCGTCACGATGGCGTCCACTTCCGCCCACCAAAGTGTCCAGGGGTTCTTCCGATGCGCAAATCCGTGATCTTCCTCGCCGTCGCCGCCACCTTGATGGCCGCGGCGCCCGTCTTCGCACAGGATGCCGCGACGGCATCCGCCGCCGCACAGTCCGCGAGCGCTCCCATGTCCGACAAGGCCGCGAAGCTCGACAAGTTCTACACCGACTTCTGGGAAGCCTCGCTCAAGCTCAACCCGGTGCAGGCGACCTTCGTCGGCGACCCGCGCTACAACGACCAGTTGCCGAACTTCCTCGCGAAGGACTACATCGACCAGACCAACCGCTTCAACGAGGATTGGCTCGCCAGGGCCAAGGCGATCGGTCCGGAAGGCCTGAGCGGCCAGGCGTTGCTGTCCTACAACATCTTCATCAAGCAGCAGCAGGACGCCGTCGACGGCGAGCGCTTCCACGGCGAGCTGCTGCCGATCGACCAGTTCAACAACCTCGCCCTGCTCGCCGTGCAGCTCGGCTCGGGCACCAACGCGCAGCCGTTCGAGACGGTGAAGGACTACGACAACTGGCTGGCGCGCGCCAGCAAGGTCCCGGCGATCTATGACACCGCGATCGACAACATGCGCGAAGGCGTGAAGCAGGGCATCGTGCAGCCCAAGGCGCTGATGGTGAAGGTGGTCCCGCAGCTCGACGCGGTGATCAAGGACAAGCCCGAGGACAGCGAGTTCTGGGGGCCGATCAAGAACATGCCAAAGACCTTCAGCGACGCCGACAAGACGCGCCTGACCGCCGCCTACCGCCACCTGATCGCCGACCAGTTGATGCCCTCGTACCATCGCCTGCGCGACTACATCGCCAACGATTACATGCAGCACACGCGCAGCACCGTCGGCATGGACGCCCTGCCCGACGGCAAGGCCTGGTACGCCTATGACGTGCGCACGCTGACCACGACCGACGCGACGCCCGACCAGATCCACAAGATCGGCCTGTCCGAAGTCGCGCGCATCAAGAAGGAGATGGATGCGATGCGCGTGCAGGTCGGCTTCAAGGGCGACCTCAAGGCCTTCTTCCACTACCTGCAGACCGATCCGCGCTTCACCTTCAAGAGCGAGAAGGACCTGCTCGCCGGCTACAACAGCGTCTACGCGAAAGTGATGAAGGGCGTGCCGCGCGACTACTCGATCCAGCCGAAGGCGAAGTTCGAGATCCGCCCGGTCGAAGCCTACCGCGCGAAGTCCGCGGCGGGCGGTTCCTACCAGCCGCCGAGCGAGGACGGCAAGCGTCCCGGCATCTTCTACGTCAACACCTTCGACCTGCCCTCGCGCAAGACCTGGGAGATGGAAGACCTGTTCCTGCACGAGGCGATCCCCGGCCACCACTTCCAGCTCTCGATCCAGCAGGAGCAGACCGGCCTGCCGATGTTCCGTCGCTTCGGCGGCTTCACCGCCTACATCGAAGGCTATGCGCTGTACTGCGAGACGATCGGCTACGAGCTGGGCATGTACACCGACCCGTACCAGAAGTTCGGCCAGTTGCAGAACGAGCAGTTCCGCGCGATGCGCCTGGTGGTCGACACCGGCCTGCACGCGGAAGGCTGGACCCGCGAACAGGCGATCCAGTACATGCTCGACAACTCGGCGATGAGCCCGACCGACGTGACCGCCGAAGTCGAACGCTACATCGCGATGCCCGGCCAGGCCCTGGCCTACAAGACCGGCCAGATGAAGATCACCGAGCTGCGCGCGAAGGCCGCGAAGGCACTCGGAGCGAAGTTCGACGTACGCGGCTTCCACACCCAGGTGCTCGAGGACGGCGCCCTGCCGCTGGCGGTGCTGGAGGCCAAGATCGACCGCTGGATCGCGTCGCAGAAGTAAGCAAGCTCTCGCTTCATCGCTTCAAGAAAAGACCGGCCTCGTGCCGGTCTTTTTTTGCGCGCGACCATGAATTGACCATTCACAAGTCCGCGGCGCACGATAAGACTTGTCGCCCCAGATGCGGGCTCTACGCAGTAGTTAGGCTTCAGGAGAATCGATCCCATGTCAGCAAGTCACGAATGGACGGAGTGGCATCTCACTCCTCGTGGTTGGGAGCCCGGAAAGTCGCGGCTAGACTTTCAGTCAACCAAAGGCCCAGACGAGCCGCCAGCCGATCGCGTTCTATCGGTCGTCTATGACGAGTACATGGGCTCTACTTTCTCAGCCATCGACAAGACCTTCCAAGAGAGCTTCCGCAGTCCTGAGAACAGTAGCGTAGCCGCACTGCTCGAACAGCATGGTCAATGTCCATCAAAAATTTATGTCTGGTAGCGGACGAAAAAACAGTGCGCTTCCCAATTCTACGATGCCTAACTATGCGCTCGGACGGATCGTGCGGGAGGAAGTTCCCATGCAATCATGTGTTACGGCCCATATGGCCGCTTAGCTCAGGCGTTGTGGCCACATGAAGCTCTACAAATACCGCTCGTTAGAGAATCTTTGGCATTGCCTTGACATCGTTGTAAATCAACGACTGCACTGCGCACCATGGATAGAGCTCAACGATCCACTCGAGGGTCGCTATGAGGTGTATTTCGGAAACAAAGTTAAAGATCCACAACGCCTCATCGGAAAAATTGAATGGAAGCGTCAGAAATTTCGTATTGCATCTCTATCATCAGATCCGAAAAATTTCCTGCTCTGGTCACACTACGCGGATGGACATAAAGGCGTAGTCGTCGAAGTTGACATTCCAGAAACACATCCGGATCTTTTTCAGGTGATTTACTCCCCGTTCGCCTCAATTTTTTCTGAAGCAATCCAATTAAAAGACGACATGCGTCATATCTTCAACGGGAAGACCGAGGAGTGGGAGTACGAGCGTGAGTACCGCGTCGTTACGACGCGAGAACACTTCAAGCTCGATACACCAGTAAAAAAAGTACTTCTTGGCCCGCTCGTTCCTGAAGATCGCCGGAAAATTCTTCGAGCTATCTTGCCAAAGTCAGTACAACTGGTTCCTATGGAGTTGGATAGGGAGCAAGGGACTCTTCACGTAAATGAGCACTAACTTCTCCCCCCCATCACCGGTACTCCCTCACCTCGCCCTCATCCCGCAGGCTGAAGGGATTGAAGTTCGTATCCGTGTCGAAGGTGTCGACGTTCTCGCGGCGCTTGAGGAAGCCGACCACGGCGTAGGTCACTGGCGTCAGCACGGTCTCGACGATCACCTTCATCGTCCAGTTGAAGGCGATCACCTTGATGAGGGTCTGGCTCTCCCAGATGCCCATGAAGGCGATCGGGTAGAAGGTCAGGCTGTCCACGCCCTCGCCCACGATGGTCGAGCCGATCGTGCGCGTCCACAGCCAGCGGCCGCCGGTCCACAGCTTCATCTTCGCCATCACGAAGGCGTTGACGAAATCGCCGACCCAGAACCCGACCAGCGATGCGAGCGCGATCCGCCAGGTCGCGCCGAACACCGTCTCCAGCGCCGGCTGCAGCACGTGGTTGAAGGGTTCGTTCGGCGCGACCGGCATGCGGATGATGACCTGCGACATCAGGCAGGCGAACAGCAGCGCGCCGAACCCCGCCCAGGTCGCGCGCCGCGCGCGCGAGTAGCCGTACACCTCGGTCAGCACGTCGTCGAAGATGTAGCTGATCGGGAAGAACAGGTTGCCGGTGCCGAAGACCAGGCCGCCGATCAGCGGCCACGCGGCTGGCACGATGGATGTTTTCGCCGGCCCGATCAGGTTGGAGCACAGCAGCACGCCGACCATGCCGCCGACCATGAGGTCGTAGTAGCGGAAGCCGGTGCGTTGGTTTGCGGCGTTGCCGTTCGGCTGCATGGATCGTGGGCCTGCGCGTCGGTTGCCGGCGATCTTCCCACGAGGCGAGCCTGCACGACAGGCTTGCCGGCCCGTCGCTGGCGGCGACGATTATTTCCCGGGTCACGAAGGTGGAGCAGCAATCCCGCGATCGGCTGCATTCCGGCCATTCCCGGATGACGCACTGCGTTCCCCCGCCGCAAGACAGACGATGCCCGCGACGATGATGGCTGCGCCCAATGCCTTTCCCGGCCCGATGTGCTCGCCGAAAAAAATCGCCGAGACCAGCATCACGCTGATCACTTCCATCTGGGATACCGCGAACGCCGGACCGATCGGTGCACGTTCGAGCAGGCTCATCCAGGTGAAGAACGCGCCGACATAACCGATGAGGGCGCCGTAAATCCACGGAGCCGCGAACAATCGCATCACCCACGCCGGGTTCGCCTCCGGGGGAAACGCGTGCGCGCCGGCCAGCTTGAAACAGACCTGCGCGGCCGTGTCGAATGCCATCAACGCGAGGAAGCCGACGGCATGCTTCAGCAGACTGGTTTTCATGTGCTGAGCCCGACCACGGCAACGCCAACGGTGATCAAGCCGACACCCGCCACGCGCATCGGCGTCAGGCGCTCGCCGAAGACCACCCGGCCGGCCAGCAGGATTCCCACGATGTTGATGGAGCCCAGCAGGACGCCGCGGCCCAGCGGCACGAGCGACAGGAAAGCCGTCCACGCCAGCAATTCCATCGCGAAGCATGCGATGCCGATCCACAGCAGCGGCCGCAGCGCCATGTGCCGCCATCGGGCCATCCCCGCGCCCGCCCGCTGGTCGGAAGCGACGGCCTTGAACAGGAGCTGGCCTGTCGTATGGAGCAGGACAGTCAGCAGCCACAGCGACAGGACGGATGCGGTCATGGATTGCTCCAAGTCCTCATCACGACCACGCCCTCTGCACGGTAGCTATCGCTTCGAGACATGTTCGCTGCCCGGCACGTACCAACGCCACAACCGCTCCTTCGCGCGGGTGATTCCGACCCGTTCGCCCACGGCCGGATGGGACGGTGGCGACACCCCGTCGTCGACGATGGTGAATCCATCCCGCGCCGAAACCAGGTCGATCCCGTCCTGGGCGCCGGTGATTCCCATGGCCTGCGTCAGGCGTCCCGGGCCGCTGCAAAGATCCCGGTCGCGACGAGCGCGCGGACGCGCGGTACGCATCTGTTCGAGGCCGGTCATCGGCTCCAGCGCCCGGAGCAACACGCCCGATCCGTCGCCCTCGTCCGCGCACACGGCATTGCAGCACCAGTGCATTCCGTAGGTGAAATAGACGTACATGTGACCGGCCGGACCGAACATGGTCGCGTTGCGCCGCGTCTTTCCACGGAACGTATGGGCGGCCGCATCGACCGCACCGCAATAGGCCTCCACTTCGACGATCCGGCCGCTCCTGCCATCGGAAGACAGGAGGACCTTGTTGAGCAGTTCGGGGGCCACGGAACGCGCGTCCCGTCGATAGAACGTTCGCGGCAGAGCCGTCTCCGGAAGCGCGCGCGATGGAATGCCTGGCGATTCGGTCATTCGTTCGCGGCGCCGTGTTGCCGATGCCGATGCGCCGACGACTGCAAGTCCCGGTTGACGTGATGGCCGATCAGTTGCATGGAACCTTGTCCGTGCGTGGTTGCCGCGATCTTCCCACGGGTGAACCTTGCAGGACAGTGGAGAAAAAAGCCACGCACACCAGGCCAGTCGCCACGGATGAAACCTAGCGCCAGCGCGCGAACCTCGGCCACAGCGCCAGCAGGACGACGATCAGTGTCGGCAGCAGGAAGGCCTGCACTCCCAGCGTCCACTGCGGATTCACGACAGCGGCCAGCGGCCCTCCGTTCTGCACGCCGACATAGGCCAGCGCGACCAGCACCAGCTCGAACGGCCGCGGGTTGCGACACAGCACGCCGAGCGCGAGGCCGCCGACGGCGACAGTCGTTGCAGTGACGATCAGCGCGGTCGCGGCCGCCGGGGCGACGAAGGCGAGATGCACGATCGCCGGCAGGATCGTCGCGGAGGCGAGCAACACCGCGGCGCCGATGCGCGCCAGCAACAGCCGTCGCGGCGCTTGAGCGGCGGAAAACAGCAGGGCCCCGGTGCCGGTGTCGCTTTCGCGCAGGATGGCGCGGGCGAACACGTCGGCATTCATCACCCATGCGCAGATCACGGCGATCCCGACGGCGTCGCGGGCGCCGACCAGTTGCACGATCGCCGACACGATCCAGGCCAGCCACCACCACACGCGGCGCTGGCGCAGCACGAGCTTGAGTTCGGCGGCGAGCAGCATGCCTGTCGTCGAGAATTCCAGCGGCCGCAGCAGGCGATCGAGCCAGCGCAGACGGCGGCCCGCACTCGCACCGCGGCCTGCGCCCGCGCTCCCGGCACGCGCAGCGGCGCGGTCGAGCAACGGCGCGAGCGCGGCGACGGCGACCATCGCCAGCGCGATCCAGCCAGCGCGCCCGACCAGGTCGACCACGGCAACGTGCCAGTGAGTCCACGCGAACAGGACCAGCTTGCCGGTCTTGTCGCCCACGCCGATGCTGATGTTGGTGCCAGTGATGCCAGCCACCGATCCGGCGAGTTGCGTGTAGACATCGTGTTGCGCCAGCCCGATGCCGGGCGCATTTTCGGAAATCGTCACGCCCATCCAGACGAACAGGTACAGCACGTTGCCCGCGGTGCGGCGCAACCACGGCACCAGGTCGAACAGCACCGCGAAGAACGCGGTCAGCGCCATCGCCGGCAGCGCCAGCACGACGACGGGTTTCACCAGCTCGACGAGGTCGAAGGCGCGATCCTCTGCGCGCACGAATTGCGCGACCGCGCCGACCGCCAGCCCCACGAGCATGATCAGCGCGAACACCGCCATGTGGCTCGCCCACTTCGCCAGCAGGTAACCGGCGCGCGTCATCGGCGTGGCGACCAGCAACTGCCACACGCGCGTCTCGAAATCGCGCACCAGGGTGCCGCGCACCAGGTAGAAGCCGATCAGCGACAGCATCGTCGAGTTCATCAACCCGAGCACCATGCCGACCCACGCGCTGGAATACGCACCGCGCACGTTGTCGCCGAAGCTGACGGTGAGGTAGCTGGCGCTGGCCGGCGGAAGGCACCACCACGACACCACGCCGATCAGCGCCAGCACCACCCAGAAACGCGTCGCGCGGGTGCGCTCGCGCAAGTCGGCGACGAGGATCGCGCCAAAGCGTCGCAGCGCGCTCATGCGGCCAGCGCCGACGGTTGCGCGTGGGCGCCCTCGCGCGCGAGCAACCACAGGTACGCGTCCTCGAGGTCCGGCGCGCACGGTTGTGCATCGGCCGACGGAACCTTCTCGCCGACGATGCGCAGGCGCACTCCGTCGGGACGCCGCAGCGAACTGCTGATGGTGAATTCCGCGCGCGCCTGCGCAACGCGCGATTCCGGCACCAGCCATTCCCAGACATGGCCTTCCGCGTGCGCGACCAGTGGCTCGGTCGCGCCGTTGAACAGCAGCCTGCCCTTCGCCATCACCGCGAGCGCGGTCGCACTGGCCTCGACATCCGAGACGATGTGGGTGGAAAGGATCACCAGCCGATTCGCGGCCAGGTCGGTGATCAGGTGGCGGAAGCGCAGGCGTTCCTCGGGATCGAGGCCGACCGTCGGCTCGTCGACGATCAGCAGTTGCGGATCGTTGAGCAACGCCTGCGCAATGCCGACGCGCTGGCGCATGCCGCCGGAAAAATCGCCAAGCCTGCGATCGGCCGCATCGCCCAGGCCGACCAGGCCGAGGCATTCCTCGATGCGCCCGCGCGCGACCTTCGCCGGCACGCCTTTCACCGCGGCGAGGTAGGCAAGGAACTCGCGCGCGCTCAGCGCGGCGTACACGCCAAAATCCTGCGGCAGGTAGCCGAGCTGCGTGCGCAGCGCGTCGGGTTTGCGCGCGATGTCTTCGCCATTCCACAGCACGCGGCCGCTGGTGGGCTTGACCAGGGTCGCCAGGATCCGCATCAGCGTCGACTTGCCGGCGCCATTGGGCCCGAGCAGGCCAAGGATGCCCGGCCCCATCCGCAGGTCCATGCCGGCGACGGCATCGTGCCCGTTCGGATAGCGGTAACTGACCGATGCGACGTCGAGTTGGCAAGCCATGATGTTCCCCCGAACGCGGCCCGGGAATCGGGCGCGGCGTTGAGGTCAGTATGTACAGGCGACGATCGCGCGGCCCGTGCCTGATGGGAGCATGACTTCCGGCTGGTTGCGGACTGCGAACTCGATGGGGTTCGAGCGGTATCGGACGAACTGGGGGAACAGACGCCGGCGGCTCCGTAGGCGGCGCACGCACAGTCACCGCGGGCAACAGGTAAATCCACGCTGGTGCGTTTCCCACGCTTGGGTAGAGGCGTAACATCCACACAGCAGGAGACATCCATGAACGAAATCGTGTTTCTCGTCGAGGAAGCGCCCGAGGGCGGCCTCACCGCGCGCGCGCTGGGCGAATCCATCTTTACCCAGGCCGAAACGCTCGAAGCGCTGCGCGAGGAAGTCCGCGACGCCGTCCGCTGCCACTTCGAACCCGGGCAAGGTCCATCGGTCATCCGCCTGCACTACGTCAGGGACGAGGTGCTGGCTGCATGAGATTGCCGCGCGACCTGGATGCTGCGGATCTGATCAAGTCGCTGGAGCGCATCGGCTATGAAGTGGTCCGCCAGTCCGGGAGCCACATCCGCCTTCAAGCCGACCAGCCCAAACCCCATTCCCTGACGATTCCCAATCACTCGCCCCTCAAGCTGGGCACCCTGGCCGCAATCCTTGCCGATGTCGCTGCCCATCGCGGAATCCCGAAGGATGCGCTGGCACAACTGCTGTTCGATCGGTGACCAACGCAATAGGAAAGCCGCAATAGCGCCTCGCACCCGGCGAAGCGGATTAATTACCTCCGTCCCGTTTTTGGGTTTTTGGGTTTTTGGGACCTTCCAGCGTTCGCTCAGGCGCTTCCCTTGCGGAAGGCCACGACCACCGAGTTGACGACCATCGTGCCGATGACGGCGAGCGACAAGCCGTTCAACCACGCCAGCAGATTGCGGCCGAGGAAGATGGAACTGAGGTAGTACACCGCGATCCACAGGACGAGAAACCACAACGCCCTCGCCGCGAAGCCCATCCCGCGCCGGAGATGCTTGCGCCGCTTCCACTCGGCATCCAGTTGCGCGAGCCGTTCCTTGTCGCCCTGGGCAGCGGCTGCTTCCGCTTCGGCGTTGAGGTTGGCGTCGGTGAGCAATTTCGGGGCGGTCATGGACGCGATCCTGATGGGAGACACCAATGACACGACGATCGTCTCACCGATTCCGGATGGTTCCGTCATCCGGCTTCGCGGAACTCCCGTCGTCCACTGGCTGATAGGGTTCAACCTTGATGCTCTCCATGAACGAGAGATCCTCGAAGTCCACCGTATCCTTCTTGATGTTGCCGGCCGAGAGGGCATCGAGGTACTTGATCAGGACTCCCGCCTTCCCGGCCATCGATTGCGGCATCGCCTTCATGTAGAACCACAGCTTCGGCTTGCGCGCCGACCCCGGATTCGGAATCCAGAGTCCGCCATCCAGCGCGGGAAACACCGCCCGCTTGTCCGGGTTCGGCAGGCAGTCCTTGGATCCTTGGTAATAGGTGCCGTCCGCGTCGGAGAAAACCGACACGTAGTCGCCCTTGGTAAGCACCGGGCTCAGGAATGCCTTGTGGCCGAAGATGTTCTTCACGCTCGTCCTGAAGACCATGTCGTCCTTGAGGACGAAGTGCGTCAAGGGCCGGGGAATTGTCAGCCTTCCGGGCGCAATGCCCTCGGCGCGACCGCGCGCGCCCAGGCAGAGGCCGAGGGCCAGGATCAACAGCAGCAGGAGTCTGATCGGCAAGGGATGATTCTCGAACCGCGTCAGGTACCGATCTGTCTGTGCCATCGGATTTCCTTTTCCTGTCAATGGCGAGGAGGCGAAAAACATTTTTACGTCGGCCAATAGATCTTGCGAAGTGGCACGAGGCGCTGGCTCTCGGCGTCCATCGCTTCATAGTGGTCCAGAATCGCCTTGACGAGATCGTCGAGGTCCATCAGGGCGAGTGGAATATTCGCGCGATCTGCCTCATATCTGGCTTCCTTGCTGAAACCACCCGTACTCACGTACAGCCCCTTGTCATCCTTGTGGCGTCCGCCCAGGAAGCTGCGAATCTCGTGAGATCCCATCGAGCTTCCGGTTCGATGTTTGACCTCCACGACGATTCGAGGGCTTTCAAATCCAAAACCATCCGGCGAAGCGACGATGTCCTTGCCCCGATCGGACCCACTCGGCGAGACGCGGGTCTTGTACCCCATCGCTCGCAGAAGGCCAGCCACGAGGTCCTGCATCTCGTCCCAGGCAAGCTTGGTAACGCGATCCTTGATGAACTCAAATGCTTTTTCCTGAATGTCCTTGAGCAGCTCGTCGACCTGAGCCACTTCTTCTTCGGGGGCCAAAGGAGATGGCGTATCCGACGCAGCGCGACGCGAAAGCAGACCTTCGATCTCGGTCGCGGCTTCTGCTGGGACCTGGAAAAGGGTCGAAATCGCACCAAGGCTGTTTCTTGCACCAACCGACAGCAGGTCGCGAGAAACCTCGCCGTCCCACGAAACGCGCCGCGCATTGTTGCCAATTTCCCCCAGGCCCGGCACGAATTCATATTCGCCCTGAAGCGTCCCCACGAGGTAAACACGTCCTTCGGGGTTGTAGGTAAGAACCCGGTCACCGGCCTTGAATTCGCGGACGAAGCGAAAGGCCTGGCTAGCCGACATTGCAACCTTTCCGGGTGTCGAGTCGGGATAGTGGCGTTCGACTGCGCGAGCGAAGTCCTCCCGGCTCCTTAGCGGCGCCATGTTCCCCATGGCAGCCCAGCCGATGGTTACTATCGAGCGAGACTTGAACTCGTCGAATAGCTTCCCGCCGCGTTGGGCGCGGACCATCCACATGCGTTTGCTTGAAGTCATTCGGCCCTCTCCAGATTGGCACTACGCATCCATTGATCCCCTCGCCAAGTCTCGCGTCAACTGTGCAGCGTCGGCCTCCTTGCACCCACCCACATTCTGCCCCGCCCACAGCGGCGAAAAGTCCCCGCTGCCTTCTCTCTCCGCGCTCGCCCGTAACGGCGCCATCGCCGCTGCCGCCAGCGGAAACTCCGGCGTCAGTTTGCTGATCGGCCCCAGCTCGCGCATCACCCGGTTGACGATGCCGCGTGCGAGGCGGCCGCTGAAGATGTTGGTCAGTGCGGTGTGGCGTGCGGCATCGCTGGCGAGGGCGGCGCGGTGGACGGCACTGGTGGTGGCTTCGGGGCACAGCAGGTAGGCGGTGCCGATCTGCACGCCGGCCGCGCCCAGGGCCATCGCGGCAGCAACGCCGCGGGCATCGGCGATGCCGCCGGCGGCGATCACCGGGACGCGCACGGCGCGCACGATCCGCGGCAGCAGGGCGAACGTCCCCATCTGCCGGCTGGCGTCGTCGGGCCGGATGTCACCGACTCCGATGTCATCGACTCCGACGCCGCCAGCCCCGACGTGGCCCGACAGGAAATCGCCACGATGTCCGCCCGCCTCCAGGCCCTGCGCGATGACGGCGTCCACTCCGGCCGCTTCGAGCCAGACGGCTTCCTCGACGGTGGTGGCCGAGGACAGGATCTTCGCGCCGCAGGCCTTCGCGCGCGCGAGCAGGTGCGGCGCGGGCAAGCCGAAGTGGAAGCTCACGACCGCGGGTTTGAATTCGTCGAGCACGTCGGCGGCCGCGGCGTCGAAGGGTGCGCGCGCTGGACCCGGCGGAATCGCGGTGATGTCGAGGTCGAACTCGGCGTAGTACGGGGCTAGCGCGTCACGCCAGCGTTGTTCGCGCCCGGCATCGACGACAGGCGGCGTGTGGCAGAAGAAGTTGACGTTGAAGGGCTTGTCGGTGTGCGCGGCGATCGTTGCGATTTCCCTACGCATCGCCTCGATGCCGAGCATTGCGCAAGGCAGCGCGCCGAGTCCTCCGGCATTGCAGACCGCGATCGCCAGCGCGCTGCCCTGCACGCCGGCCATCGGCGCCTGGAGGATGGGAAGCTCGATGCCGAACAGGTCCTGCACTGACATTTGCGACTCCTTGCGAAACGGAAGTCGGCCATCGGCCGGCGCAGCCTTCGGCGGTGCGCCTGCCCGGAGTATCCGCGAAGCGGAAGATCAGGTCGATGCGTGCGCCAGCAGCTTCCTGCGCAGCGCGACATCGGCTGGCGTGGAGAACCAGCGGGCCACGATCCAGCCGAGCAGCCAGCACAGCGGAACCGCGGGCAGGTACCAGAGCCAGCCGTGCGGCAGCGCGCCACCGTTTGCCTTCCACAACCGCACCGCGGCGAACACGACGAACATGTGGGTCAGGTAGATCTCGTAGCTCAGGCGGCCGAACGAGCGCAGCCAGCCGAGGCCGCGTACGGGTCGCGAAAGCCCCATGCGTTCGCGCCAGTGCAGGCCGATCAGCAGGCAGGCGATCGAGAACGTGAGCAGCAGCAGGCAATAGTCCTGCAGCACGTTCCAGAGGATGTCCTCGATGAACAGGATGCTCGCGAGCCCGGCGCTGCCGATGATGCACAGCGCGGTCGCGAAGCCGCGTCGCGGCATGTCGTTGCGCGCGGCGACGAGCGCGGCGAGCACGCCCATCGCGATCGCGGCCATGCCCGGCAGGTAGGCCTTCTCCTGCCAGATCTCGTTGTCGACGTACCACGCGTGCGTGGTCGGCAGCGTCAGCGCGAACAGCAGCAGCATCGGTGCGAGCACGGCGGTGCGGCGCGTGAGCAGGCAGACGAGCGGGAAGCCGAGATAGAACACTTCCTCGATCGACAGCGACCACAGCACGTCCCAGTAGCCCGGCAGGTAGCCGTGATGGCCCTCGTACCAGTTCAGGTGCAGGCCGAGCGCGGCGATGATCGCCTCGGGCAGCGATTGTCCCGGCTTGTCGATGGTGAAGCCCTGCCATCCAAGCAGGTGGCCGGCGGCGAGTACCGCCACCAGGGCGACCAGGCAGGGCACGATGCGGGCGAAGCGACGTGCATAGAAAGCCTTTGCGTCGATGCCGCCGAGCGATCCCCAGCGGCGCTGCGCATGGCCGGCGATCAGGAAGCCGGAGATCACGAAGAACACGAACACCGATTCGTAGCCGTTGAAGTTCAGGCCGCTCGTCAGCCAGCGCGGCAGGTAGTGGCCGACCTCGGTCTTGCGCAGCGAAATGCGCAGGCCGATGTGATGCAGCACCACCAGCAGGATCGACAGGCCGCGCAGCACGTCGATGCCGGCGTTGCGGGGGATGTGGGTCTGGGCGAGCGATGGGGTTTGCGGAGGGGACGCGGAGGTCCGTGGTTCGACAGGCTCACCACGAACGGAATCCTCGACAGGCTCACCACGAACGGAATCCTCGATCGGCTCGCCACGAACGGATGGCCTCTCTCCAGTGCCGTTCGCCCTGAGCCTGTCGAAGGGCTGGCTTGAGCTCGCGACTATTCCCACCCATGCTTCGACAGGCTCACCACGAACGGCAGGTTCGACAGGCTCACCACGAACGGCATCTTCGACAGGCTCGCCACGAACGGAATCGCCGACCGGCCCACCGCGAGCGAATGGCTGCGCACCAGGGCCGTCCGCCCTGAGCCTGTCGAAGGGTGGGCACGAGCTTGCGGCCGAATCTCCCGCGGGGGTTTCAGACATCGAGCGTCATGCCCGGCTGCGACAGCGTGACCTTGATGCCGAACTGCTTCTCCAGCTTGCCGTCGAGCGTCTCGCGCGCGGGATTCTCGCCGTGCACCAGCGCCACCGGCGGATGGTTCGGGCTGGCCTTGTACCAGTCCAGCAGACCCTGCTGGTCGGCGTGCGCCGACAGGCCGCCGACGGTGTGGATCTGCGCCTTCACCTGCAATTGCTGGCCGAACAGCTTGACGTGCTTTAGGCCGTTCACCAGGAGGCGGCCGAGCGTGCCGTCGGCCTGGTAGCCGACGAAGATCACGTGCGATTTCGGATTCGGCAGGTTGTTGGCGAGGTGGTGGCGCACGCGGCCGCCATTGGCCATGCCCGAGCCGGCGATGATGATCGAGCCGCCGCGCAGGCCCGCGATCGACTTGCTGTCGTTGGCGTCGGCGGTGACGTGCAGGTTCGGCATCGCGAACGGCTTGATGCGGCCTTCCCACACCTTCGCCGCATCGGGATCGAACAGTTCCTCGTGGCTGTCGTACACCGCCATCACCTTCGCGGCCATCGGGCTGTCGAGGAAGATCTTCCACTGCGACATGTTCCAGTCGTCGTAGTGCTGCGCGAACCAGTACAGCAGCTCCTGGCTGCGCCCGACCGCGAACGCGGGAATGATCACGTTGCCGCCGTCCTTCGCGGCCTTCGCGAAGATCTCGCCGAGCTCGGTCACGGTCGCGGCGCGATCCTTGTGGTTGCGGTCGCCGTAGGTGGATTCCATCAGGATCAGGTCGGCGCGCGGCGGATCGGCCGGATCGCGCAGGATCGGCGTGTTCTTCATGCCGACATCGCCGGTGAACAGCAGCGTCCTGCCGTCGCCCGCGATCTCGACGAGCGCGGAACCGAGGATGTGGCCAGCCTCGTGCAACGTCACGGTGATGCCGGGCAGGATCTCGGTCGGCGTCTCGTACTTGATCGGATGCAGCAGCTTCTGCGCGGCCCCGACATCGGCCTCGTCGTACAGCGGCTGCGCGTCGTGGTCGCCATGGCGCTGCGCCATTTCGGCGTTGTGTTCGGACAGGTGCGCCGAATCGAGCAGCATGATCGGCAGCAGGTCGCAGGTCGCCGCCTGCGCGAAGATCGGTCCCTTGAAACCGCGCTTGACCAGCAGCGGCACCCGGCCGATGTGGTCGATGTGGGCGTGGCTCAGAACGAGGGCGTCGATGCCGGCCGGGTCGAAGACGAAGTCCTTCGCGTTGATCTCGTCGGCATGCTTGTCGCCCTGCACCATCCCGCAGTCCAGCAGCACGCGCTTGCCGGCGACGTCCAGCAGGTGGCAGGAGCCGGTGACCACGCCGCCGGCCGCGCCGATGAAGGTGATGCGCATGTTCCTGCTCCTCGCCGATGGAAGGCGCGACGTTAGCACGCGGCCGCGGCCGGCCGCTCCGGGGCTTCTCGCAACGCTTTCGTAACTTTCGGGCATGACCTTCGACACGCTCGCCGGCCGCCGGCAACCCCTACAGTGCGGCGTCGCGCGCGCTGCGCGCGCCTGTCCGCGCCTCGAACCTCGGCGACGCCGCCCCGCCATCGCCTTCCGCCACCGCATCCGCCCTCCAGGAGTTTCCATGAACACGCGTTTCCACAAGCCGCTCAGCCTCGCCGTGCTCGTCGCACTGGTGGGTTGCACGCAGCAGCCCGACCAGACCGCGAGCGCCCCCGGCGCCAAGCCGGCCAAGGCGCCGCACGCCGAAGCGACCGCCGACCTCGGCGCGGCCAGCACGCTCAAGGCCTCCGACATCGACACCTCGATCAAGCCCTGCGACGACTTCCACGGCTTCGTCGACAAGAAGTGGCTCGCGGCCAATCCGATCCCGTCCGACCGCAGCAGCTGGGGCACCTTCGAGATGCTCGACGAGCGCTCGCTCGCGGCGCAGAAGGGCATCGTCGAAGACCTGCTCAAGAACAACGGCGCCGCCGCCGGCTCGGTCGAACAACTGGTCGGCGATTTCTACGCCAGCGGCATGGACGAGAAGAAGATCAACGGCACCCCGGCGATCGACACCCTCAAGCCCTACCTCGCGCCGATCGACGCGATCAAGACCCCCGACGACATCGCCGCCTACCTGCGCGACAGCTTCTCCAAGGGCCAGGGCGACGTGTTCGCCTTCTTCAGCAGCTCCGACCAGAAGGATGCGATGAAGATGATCGGCTACGCCGTCCAGGGCGGCACCAACCTGCCGACCAAGGACTACTACACCGATCCGCAGTACAAGGCGATCCGCGATGCCTACGTCGCCCACGTCGCCAAGATCCTCGAGCTCACCGGCACCCCCGAGGCCGACGCCAAGCAGCAGGCTGACGCGGTGATGCGCATCGAGACGCGCCTGGCCGCGGCGTCGCTCAATCCGACCGAGCAGCGCGACCTCGACAACCAGTACCACTGGGAATCGATGGCCGAAGCCGACAAGGCCACCCCGCATTTCTCGTGGGAGAAGTTGTTCGAGGCCGAAGGCGTCAAGGGCGCCGAGGGCTTCTCGCTGACGATGCCGAAGTTCTTCGCCGAATTCGACAAGATGCTCAGCGAGGTGCCGGTCAAGGACTGGCAGGCCTTCTTCCGCGCCCACACGATCGATGCGGCCTCGCCGTTCCTCAACGACGAACTGGCGGCGGAAAACTTCAACTTCTACGGCAAGACCCTGCAGGGCACGGCCGAGGACCAGCCGCGCTGGAAGCGCGTGCTGAACAACCTCAACAACCAGGAAGGCGAGGCGCTGGGCCAGCTCTACGTCAAGCAGTACTTCACGCCCGAGTCGAAGGCCGCGGCGGTGCAGCTCGTCAACAACCTGCGCGATTCGCTCAAGGTCCGTATCCAGAACCTGGCGTGGATGAGCGACGCGACCAAGAAGAAGGCGATCGACAAGTGGGACGCGCTGGTGCCGAAGATCGGCTACCCGGACAAGTGGCGCGACTGGACCGGCCTGAAGATCGGCCGCGACAGCTACTTCGACAACCTCGTCGCCGCGATCAAGTTCAACAACGACTGGCAGATGGGCAAGATCGGCAAGCCCAAGGACCGCAGCGAGTGGGGCATGACCCCGCAGACGGTCAACGCGCAATACGATCCGACCAACAACGACATCACCTTCCCGGCCGCGATCCTGCAGCCGCCGTTCTTCGACGCCAAGGCCGACGACGCGCTCAACTACGGCGGCATCGGCGCGGTGATCGGCCACGAGATGACCCACGGCTACGACGACCAGGGCGCGCAGTACGACCCGCAGGGCAACCGCAAGGACTGGTGGACGGCCGAGGACAAGAAGGGCTTCGAGGCGCGCACCGGCAAGCTCGCCGACCAGTTCAGCGGCTACGTCGGCGCCGGCGGCAAGCACGTCAACGGCAAGCTGACGCTCGGCGAGAACATCGCCGACCTCGGCGGCATCAACATCTCGTTCGACGCGCTGCACGCGGCCGAGGCGAAGGAAGGCAACAAGCCCGATCCGAAGATCGACGGCTACACCCAGGACCAGCGCTTCTTCATGAACTGGGCCAACGTGTGGCGCCGTTCCTTCAAGCCGGCCGAGGCCGATCGCCGCCTCAACGTCGACCCGCATTCGCCGGCGAACTTCCGCGCGATCGGCGCGCCCTCGAACATGCCCGGCTTCGCCAAGGCGTTCGAGTGCAAGTCCGGCGACCCGATGGTGCGCGACGGCGACAAGCAGGTCGTCATCTGGTAACACGCAGCGTGTGGTGGTGCGTGGAGGAGGCCCCGTTCGCGGGGCCTTCTTTTTTCGCGGCGCTTGACGCGCCTGTTCGTCTTCTCTAGCGCTTGACGCGCCGCCGCCCATGCCCAACGATGCCGCGCAATCGCCCCGCGCCGGGCAGCCCGGATCCACGATTCCATGAACGACCTGCAGAAGTTCTTCGAGGCCAATACCGGCCGCCTGATCCACAAGTGGATGCATTACTTCGAGGTCTACGACCGCCACTTCGCGCGGTTCCGCGGCACCGACGTCCATGTGCTCGAGTTCGGCGTCTCCCAGGGCGGCTCGCTGGACATGTGGAAGCACTACTTCGGCCCGCGCTGCAGGATCTATGGCGTCGACATCAACCCGCACTGCAAGGCGCTGGAGAACGAGGACGTCACCATCTTCATCGGCGACCAGGAGGACCGCGCCTTCCTGAAATCGATCGCGCGCCAGGTCCCGCGCATCGACATCCTGATCGACGACGGCGGCCACACCATGGGCCAGCAGATCGCCACCTTCGAGGAATTGTTCGCCCGCATCGCGCCCGACGGCGTCTACCTGTGCGAGGACCTGCACACCTCGTACTGGCGCAAGTGGGGTGGCGGCTACCGGCGCCGCAACACCTTCATCGAATATGCCAAGGGTTTCATCGACAGGATCCACGCCTGGCATTCGCACTCGCCCGCGCTGAAGGTCGACGACTTCACCCGCTCGGCGCAGTCGCTGCACTGGTACGACAGCATCCTGGTGATCGAGAAGCGGCCGGTGGGCGAACCCACCCACCGCAGGACCGGCGAGGCCACGGTCCCCGACTACGAATCGCCCGGCAAGCAGGCGGCCGACCGCTTCAAGTCGCGGCTGCGTCGCGCGATCGGCATGAAGGATCGCGGGCGCTGAAGTATCGTTGCGCATCACCTCGCGCGTCGAAAATCCGTTCGTGGTGAGCTTGTCGAACCACGGGTGGAAATACTCGCGAGCTCAAGCCAGCCCTTCGACAGGCTCAGGGCGAACGGCGCTGAAGAAACGCCATCCATCCGCGGGAGCTTGTCGCTTCCCGTTCGTGGTGAGCTTGTCGCTTTCCGTTCGTGGTGAGCTTGTCGTTTTCCGTTCGTGGTGAGCTTGTCGAACCATGGACGGATCGGCTGAAGGCCCATTGTGGTTCGACAGGCTCACCACGAACGGGCGTCAGGGTCGCGGACAGACGAGCCCGACAGGGAGCCGCCTTCGAGACACCGGCTAGCCGAGCGCGTAGTCGAACATGTAGGAATGATCGCCGCCGGCGATCACGATCGCCATGCTGCCCCGCAGTCCGGCCAGGTCGCCGGTTGCCGAATCGGGCACCACGGTCAGCACGAGCGTGGCCTCGCCACGATCCATCGTGCCGCTGTGCTGGAACACGAAACTGCCCGAACGACCGCCCAGCGCGCCGGTGACGATCTCCATCGCGACGTAGCCCGCCGAGCCCTGCACCGCGGTGCGATGCGCGAGCATCTGGCCGCGGCTGGACGCCTCGAGATCGCCATGGAACCGCTTGTCGATCGTCATCCGCCCGATCGCCGCGCCGCTTTCGTGATCGGCGGCCATCGGCACGAGCTTGACGTCGAATCGGCCCTGCGCGCGCATCTGCATTGGCTGGCTCCTGCGATCCCGGCGACCGTTTCCGCGAGGAGCGCATCGTGCCATATCCGCACCTTGGCGCTCACGAAACCCATGCCGCCGCGCGCGGCTGAATGCCGAACGCGCCCGTAACGGATCGCCTGCGTGGCCTTGTTACACTCCCACGTCCCGCCAGGAGCCCATCGATGATCCGTGCGCGCCACGCCGCCGTCCTGTTCGTTCCGATCCTGCTGCTCGGCCATCCCACCCTCGCCGATGCCGCGACCAAGGCGAAAGCGAAGAAGGCCAAGGCCGTCCCCGTCGTTTCCATCACCACCGGCTGCGGCGACTTCTACGATCTGGTCAACGGCGACTGGCTCAAGGCGCATCCTGCGCCGACCGAAGGCAGCGTGTCGGCCTTCGACGCGATGCGCGGCAACGCGCGCGCGCAGGAACGCAGCCTGCTCGAAGACATGGCGCGCGGCCCTGCCGACGACGCCAGCCGCGCGCTCGGCGCGTTGTGGACCGATGGCATGAACGAGGCCGCGGTCGACGCCGCCGGCACGACGCCGCTGCAACCGCTGTTCGACCGCATCGCGAAGATCAGGAAGAACCGCGACGTCGCCGCCACGATCGCCGACCTGCACGCCGCCGGCATCCCGGTGCTGTTCAACTTCGCGGCCGACGTCGACCTGAAGGATTTCGACCGCCAGCTCGGCTACGCCAACCAGGGCGGCCTTGGCCTGCCCGATCCGGAGTACTACACCCGCGCCGATGCCGAGACGCGCGACCTGCTCGGTCGCTATCGCGCCTACATCCAGACCGTGCTGCAGTTGTCGGGCACGCCCGCCGACCAGGTCTCCGTGCAATCGGGCTGGGTGCTGTCGATGGAGATGCAGCTCGCGCAGAACTCGCTGCCGCTGGTGCAACTGCGCGATCCGGACACGTCCTATCACCCGGTGACGCTGGCCGAGTTGCAGAAGGCTTACCCGAACCTCGCGTTCGGCAACTTCCTCAAGGCGCAGCACGTCCAGGACGACCGCCTCTCGCTGGCGCACACCGGCTTCTTCGCGGCCGCCGATGGCATGCTCGCCAATACCCCGGTCGAGCAGTGGCAGGCCTACCTGCGCTTCCACGTCGCCAGTGCGATGGCGCCGTACCTGGGGCACGGCTTCCAGGACGCGCACTACCAGATGTACGAGCATCTGCTCGCTGGCGTTCCGCAACCGCGCGAGCGAGCGCAGCAGGTGGTGGACGCGGTCGACCGCGCGATGGGTCCGGTCATGGGCCACGCCTGGACACAGCGCTATCTCGCGCCCGCCGCGAAGGATGCAGCGGTGCGCATCGCCGACAGCCTGCGCACGGCGATGAAGGATGCGATCGACCACAACGCCTGGATGGACGCGCCCACCCGCGCCGCCGCCCAGGCCAAACTCGACAAGCTGCACATCGAGATCGGCGAACCTTCGCGCACGCCTTCGACGACCGGGCTGGTGCTCGGCAGCGGCTACGCCAGCGACATGCTCGCGCTGGCCGCGTGGCGCCATGCGCAGGCGATGGACGCGATCGGCAAGCGCACCAGCGAACGCCGCTGGCCGGTGCTCGCGCAGATCCCCGACGTCTCGTACGACCTCGTGCAGAACCGCGTGATCGTCACCGCCGCCTTCCTGCAATCGCCAGTGTTCGACCCCGCCTGGGATGCCGCGAAGCAGTACGGCGCGCTCGGTTCTCTGATCGGCCACCAGTTGCACTACGCCTTCGACGCCAAGGGCCGCACGATCGACGCCGACGGCCAGCTCCGCGACTGGTGGACGCCGCTGGTGTCGACCGCGTGGGAGCAGCGCACCGCACCGGTCATCGCCCAGTACGACGCCTATCCGGTCGAGGGCGAGGTCAAGGTCAACGGCCACCAGACGCGCGACGAGAACCTCGCCGACCTCGGCGGTGTCGAGCTCGCGTGGATGGCGTTCAAGTCGGCTGCGCCCGCCGGCGCGCCGGCGAAGGCAGGCGACAATTCGCCGGATCGCCAGTTCTTCGAGGGTTATGCGGGCGTGTGGGCGCGCAACACGGCGGCCTCCACAGCGCTCACTGAAGCCGCCACTTCGATCCATGCGCCCGCGAAGTACCGCGTCGATGGCGTGCTCGCCAACGTCCCGGAGTTCGCGAAGACCTATGCCTGCAAGTCCGGCCAGCCGATGGCGAACGCGGCGCCGGTGACGATCTGGCGCTGAGCGCAGGCCAGGCTTCGTTCAGACCTTCCTGAAGCCGCCTCCGCCACGACGGGGCGGCTTTCGGAACGGCGCCTGCCCGCGCCAGTAACGGATCACGAGCCAGCCGAACAGCATGCCGCCCAGGTGCGCGAAGTGGGCGATGTTGCCGCCGAGTCCGGTCACCCCCGTCACCAGTTCGATCACGCCGTAGCCGATGACGAGGGTGCGCGCGTCCATCGGGATCGGCGGGAACAGCAGCATCACCCGCTGCTTCGGGAACAGCATGCCGTAGGCCAGCAGCAGGCCGAACACGCCGCCGGATGCGCCGAGCACCGGGGTGGTGATCTGCATCGCCGCCGCCCAGCCCAGATAGGTCAGACCGGCGCCCACGACGCAGATCAGGTAATAGGTGACGAAGCGCTTCGTGCCCCAGGTGTATTCGAGCGGCGCGCCGAACATCAGCAGGGCGAGCATGTTGAAGAAGATGTGCGACAGGTTCTCGTGCAGGAATCCGTAGGTGAGCAGCTGCCAGGGCATGAAACCGATGCCCGGCGGCAACGCGGCCACGCCGAACGACGACGGATCCAGGCCCAGTGGCCACAGCACGAACGGAGCGAACGGAAGGCCGCTGCCGCTCGGATCGAGGAGCTTCTGCAACAGGAACACGATGCCGTTGATCCACAGCAACGCCTGGGTGCCTTTCGGCAACTGGTTGAACATGCACGCTCCGCGCAAACAAGGCCGCCATGATACCGGCACCGCGTCGCATTTCGCTGTACCGGAGTGCTGCCGGCACGACCGCCGCGATTCACCGACGCGGGGGCGCCCACAGCATCGTGTCGAGATCGGACTCGGCCTTGCGCAGGTCGCGCACGCGGCCGTTCTCGACGGTCACGCCTTCCGCGCGCAGGCGCTGGGTCTGTTCGGCATGGCCTTCCGAATCCGGCGGGAAGGCGATGCGCCCGTCGCTGCGCAGGACGCGGTGCCAGGGCAGGCTGGTGTCGTCGTTCTCGGACAGGATGCGCGCCACCATCCGCGCGCGGCCCGGCAGGCCGGCGCGGCGCGCGACCACGCCGTAGCCGGCGACGCTGCCCGCCGGGATCGCGCGGATCGCGGCGAGGACGCGCGCCCGGGGCGTTTTCGCGGCAACCGTCTTCGCGACTGCAGGCTTCGCGGCCGCCGGCTTCGCGGCAGCCGGCCTTGCCGCGGCCTTCGCGGGGCGCGTCGGGGGTTCGGATCGTCTCGGCATTGGTGTCGTCCGGAGCGAGGGATTAGCATACGACCCTTCACTCAGGGGCCGTCATGCTCAACTTCGAACAGATCCGCGGCCACCTGCTGGCGCGCTACAAGCTCACCACCAGCGAGCCTTTCCTCGTCTGCGTGCGGCTTTCGCTCGACAAGGGCCGCCGCCACCAGAGCATCTACTTCGCCGAACTCGAGCACGAGGACGGCCGCCGCTTCATCCGCGTCAGCACGGTGCTCGGCCCGACCACCGGTGTCGACCTCAAGCGCGCGCTGGCCTTCAACTGGGAAAGCCCGGTCGGCTACCTCGCGCTCAGCCCGCTCGACGGCGTGCCCTACCTGCAACTGTGCGAGAACCGTCCCTACGAGGGCCTCGACGCAGCCGAGCTCGACCGCCTCGTCCTGGAAATCGGCGGCGTGGGCGATCGCATCGAGCACCAACTGACCGCGGGCGGCGATCTGCTCTAGACGCGCGAAGGAGGCGACGCGGTCCCGTGATCATCAACCCGCACCAGGCCTTCATCCGCCGCACCCTGTCGCTGTTGCTGACCGGCACCGCGCTGGCCGCGACCCTGGCGGCGTTCCTGCATTCGCGGCAACCGCATCCGCAGGCGATGGACCTGACGATCTCGATCGGCATGGCCTGCATCATGGGCTGCCTCGCGGTGATCCTGCGGATGCGGCCGGCCAGCGTCGAACTCGTCATCTGGATCTCGTTCGCCACCGCCCTGTTCGCGCTGGCGCTGCCCGCATGGATCTATCCGGTGCGGGCGCTGGAGACGCCCGGCGCGCGCCTCGTCGACTCCATGCCGCCTATCACCGCGGCCCTGCTGCCGCTGATCCTGACCATGATCGTCTTCATGCGCCCACGCCACGCCTTCCGTGCCGCGCTGGTGGCCTGGGCGATCGTCGCCAGCCCGATCCTCTGGTACCTGTTCACCCATCCGGCCGAGATGAGCAGCCCGCGCGGCATGGACATGGTGATGACGCTCGGGCCGGTCATGCTGCTGCTGGTGATCTACATTCCCTTCCACCACAACCTCGAGCGCCGCTTCGCCACGATGCGCGTCGAACGCGCGAAGCTGCAGGCGCTGGCCGAGCGCGACGGCCTGACCGGCCTCTACAACCGCCGCGCCAGCGAGCAGTTGCTGGCGAACCTCGTCACCGCGCCCGATACCAGCGACGGCCTGATCCTGTTCGACATCGACCACTTCAAGCAGGTCAACGACGGCCACGGCCATCCGGCCGGCGACGAGGTGCTGCGCCAGGTCGCGCGCCGCTGCGAGGCCATGCTCCGTCGCGACGACGTACTCGCGCGCTGGGGCGGCGAGGAATTCCTGCTGCTGGCGCGCCGTGCCGGCGGTGAAGGCAGCAACCGCGTGGCCGAGGGCTTGCGCACGGCGATCGCCGCCGAGGCGATCGAACCGGTCGGCACCGTCACCGCCTCCTTCGGCGTCGCCCTGTTCCGCGAAGGCGACACCTTGATCACGTGGGTGAAGCGCGCGGATCAGGCGTTGTACGAGGCGAAGAAGGACGGACGGAATCGGGTGGTGGCGAAATAGGCGTCGCACGAACGAAACCATGGTCGGCTTTCGCGTTCGACTCCGCGGAACGGCCGCGGGCATCGAAACAATATCATTCGCGGGAACTGCTTGAACTGCTGCAACGCTTGTGCTCTAGTTAAAAAGCCTGTGCAGCATTGCCACACGGTTGATTCGCCACAGGCGTCGGCAGGAACATGCCGCTTCAGGAGCGAATCGCTCATGCGCTCGATTCTTTTCGCGTTGCTCGCCCTCATCGCTGTCATGGGCTGGATGCATGCGGCTCGCGCCGCCGAAAGCTACGCGACCTGCACGAACACGGTGACCGCGCTGCCCAAGACCATCAGCACGGCCGGCAACTGGTGCCTCAAGGGCAACCTGGCCACCTCGGCATCGACCCACGCCATCACGATCGCCACTGACGACGTCACCCTCGACTGCAACAACTTCGAGATCAGCGAAACCGGCGGAGCGGCGACCACGGGCATCGCGATCTACTCGAACAACCACTTCAACACCACGATCCGCCACTGCAACATCCAGGGCTTCGAGCACGGGATCTACCTGTCCTCCAGCAGCGGCACCAGCGGCGGCGGGCACCTGGTCGAGGACAACCACCTCGAAGGCAGCACGGTGACCGGCATCCGTGTCTCGGGCGACGATTCGATCGTGCGCGACAACCTCGTCTTCGACACGGGCGGATCGACCGTTGCCGGCACCACGAGCACCTACGGCATCTACACGAACGAGTCGGTCGGCGTCTACGACAACACGGTCATGGGCGTGCTCGGACACGTCGGCGCCAACGGCAATGCCTACGGCGTCTATTCGGCCGCCAGTTCGGCCGGGACCATCGACACGAACCGCCTTCGCGGGATGGTCAGCGACGGCACCGGGAAGGCCGTTGGCGTCAAGGTCGCCGGCACCGGCCGCAGGGCCGTGCGCGACAACGACGTGTTCGGCAATGGCGCGAGCAACACCGGAGTGTCCTGCGCGGCGTCGACCGCGCGCGCCAAGGACAACATCCTCGACGGTTTCGTCACGGGCCGGGTGACCTGCGGCGACGCGGGCGACAACGACGCGAGCCACTGATGCGTGCGCGATCCGCGAACGGAGGTTCCAGGAACATGAACCAGATCGCCGTCCATCCCGCCCCATCGACCCGATCGCGCGCGTGGTGGCTTGCTCTGCTGTGCCTGCTGGCGCTGTTCGCCTGGGCGCGACCTGCACGGGCCGCGAGCAGCACCGACACGTGCACGAGCTTCATCACCAGCCTTCCGGCGTCGATCACCGGCGTATCGCCCGGAGGCACCTATTGCCTCACGGGCAATCTCACGGTGACGTTCGCTCCCGGCTCCTCGCCCGTCCAGGCGATCAACGTCATCTCGAACAGCAAAACCACGATCGACTGCAACGGGTTCGTGATCCAGCAGGGAACACCCAACCCGGGCCAGACGACCTACGGCATCAACGCCCCGGTGTCCGGCCTGACCGTGCGCAACTGCAGCATCAAGGGCTTCAGCACCGGCATCCAGATGGTCTGGACCAACGCGGCCGGGAAGCCCGTTCCCCTCTTCGTGCTGCTCGAAGACAACGTCATCGACCACAACGACACGGGAATCTCGCTGAGCAACGTGGGTTCGGGCGGTCCGATCGTCCGCCACAACCGGATCCTGCATTCCACCGTCGCCGGCATCGCGGTGAACGGAGCCGTCGACATCGTGGACAACACCGTGGCCGGCGTGGCGGCGGCTTCCGGCAGCGGCTTCGGGGTTTCGGGCATCTCGGTGAACGCGCCGCTCGGCGCGCGTGTCGAGCACAACCAGGTGAGCGGGCTGGCCGGCGATGGGTCCGGCGTGGTGTACGGGATCCAGGGGTCCGGATCGAGCCGCGTGGTCGCGCGCAGGAACACCCTGGTGGGCAATGGCAGTTCCGGCTCGACCGGCTTCTCGTGCAGCGGCGGCAGCGGTCGCGCGATGGACAACGTCTTCGTCGGATTCGCCACCGCCCTCGACACCTGCGGGGATGCTGGCGGCAACGACATCTCGCCGTAAGCCCGGCACGAACACGAAGGCGACGCACATGACACTCCGATCAGCGTTCCTCCTCCTGCTCCTGGCGATGCTGGCCCTGGCACGTCCGGCGCATGCCGCGCAGGGTACGGCCGGCTGCACCGGCTTCATCACCAGTGTGCCCACGACGATCTCGACACCGGGCACCTGGTGCCTCAGCCCGGGCCTGGGCGCGAACAGCGGACTGACGCCGTCGATCACGGTCGCCAGCGACAAGGTCACGATCGACTGCAACGACTACACGTTCACCGCGACGCAGGCACCAAGCGCGGTCTACGCGAAGGACCATTTCGACGTCACGGTCCGGAACTGCGTCCTGGACAATTTCAACAAGGCCGCGATCGACCTCGAGGCTACCACGAACACGAGCGGCGGCCGGTACGTGGTCGAGAACAACCGGGTGACGGGGCGTATCGCGACGCTCATCCGCGTCGACGGCGACGGTTCCGTCGTCCGCCACAACCGCATCAACGGCGGATCGTCGCTGGGCGGCTCTACGAACCAGACCTACGGGATCTACACGACCTGGTCGGTCGACATCCTCGACAACCTGGTCACGGCGATGGAGGTTCCGAATGGCGACACGGATGTCTCCGCCTACGGCATCTACACGCTGAACAATGCCTCCGGCAGCATCGCAGGCAACAGCATCACCAACCTCGAGCCGCAACTGTACGGGCACATGTACGGGATCCACAACGAGAACTCCGGCCGCATCACGATCCGCGACAACACCGTGCTCGGTAATGGCACGGCAGGAGGAATCGGCATTCTTTGCACCGGCGCCAACAGCCGCGCGGTCCACAACGTGATCGCCGGTTTCGAGACAGGGCTGAGCTTCTGCGGCGACGCCGGCGACAACGACGTCACGCCATGAACGTCCCCTCCTCGCCCGAAGTCTCGGCAACCCGCGAACGGGAGATGCCCATGCGCACCCTTGCCATCCTGCTGCTCGTCCCGCTCGCGGCATGCGCGTGGCCCGGCCATGCACGCGCCGCGCAGAATTACGACGCCTGCACGGGCACGGTGGCCTCGCTGCCTGCGACGATCTCCACGCCGGGCACCTGGTGCGTGAAACAGGACCTGGCGACCTCCATCGCCAGCGGCAGCGCCATCACCGTCACCGCCAACGACGTCGTCCTGGACTGCAACGATTTCGGCATCGACGGGTCCGCCGCAGGTATCTCCTCGCTGGCCACCGGGATTTCCGCCAGCGACACGCTCCATACCGAGATCAGGCGTTGCCGGGTGAGCGGATTCAGCACCGGGATCGCCTTGACCACGACCGGCGTCGGTGGTGGCCATCGGGTCGAGGGCAATCACCTGGCTGCGAACCTGCTCGTGGGCATCAACGTCGAGGGCGACGGCTCGCGCGTGCAGCACAACGACGTGTTCGCCACCGGATCGGCTGCCGGCGCAGCGGGCAGCCTCTACGGCATCCGCACCGCTGGCTCGGTCGACGTACTGGACAACACCGTCGCGGGCCTGGTGGCGACCACTGGCGGCAACGGCGCCACCATCGGCATCTACACTGACTTCACCGGCGCGAGCACGGGAAGCGTCAGCGTCGACGGCAACCGCGTGAAGGGCCTGCACGCCGACGGCACTGGGAAGGCCACGGCTGTGTACCTGCATTCCACGAACGGACGCGGAGCAGTACGCAACAACGATCTGTCTGGCGACGGCAGCACCGGCAGCGTCGGCATCAGCTGCGCCAGCGCCACGGACCGCGCGCGGTACAACATCATCGACGGCTTCGCGACCTTCCTCGTCACATGCTTCAACGCGGGACACAACGACGAAAAGCATTGAGGCCGTCGGCGCGATGGCGAATTCGATCATCGTGGATCCCCGCCTTCGCGGGGATGAGGGGTGGAAGCAACTCCTTCAAAGGTCGCGTCGCTCGTCCGTCTCCCACTCCAGCTTGTACCCCAGCCCATAGATCGAGCTGACCGGATCGCTGCGATCGCAGGCCTCGGCGATCTTCCTGCGCAAATTCTTGACGTGGCTGTCCACGGTGCGGTCGCTGACGACGCGATGGTCGAGGTAGAGGGCGTCGATCAACTGGCTGCGCGACAGTACGCGGCCGGGACGTGCGGCAAGTGCGCGCAGCAGGCGCAGTTCGACCGGCGTCAGCGGCAGCGGCTTGCCGTGCAGGCGCGCCTGCTGGCGGTCGTCGTCGAATTCGAGCGGCGAGGACGCGCCCTGCTTTTCCGCCTGCGTCCGCCGCAGCACGGCCTTCACCCGCGCCACCACCTCGCGCGGACTGTAGGGCTTGCAGATGTAGTCGTCGGCGCCGAGCTCCAGGCCGAGCAGGCGGTCGATTTCCTCCACGCGCGCGGTGACCATCAGGATCGGCACGTTCGAGAAGGCGCGGATCTCGCGACAGATCGTCAGGCCGTCGACGCCCGGCAGCATCAGGTCGAGCAGGATCGCGTCAGGCGCATGCTCGCGCACCCACGCCACCACGCCGTTGCCTTCGGCGAACACGGTCGTGCGATACGACGAAGCCTGCAGGTAGTCGCGCAGCAACGAGGCGAGCTTGGCCTCGTCCTCGACGATCAGCACGTGCGCGGTGACATTCACGATGCATCCTCCGCCAGCGGCAGGCGCAGGCTCACGCACAGGCCGCCCATCGCCGAGGCCGCGGCGACGATCTGGCCACCGTGCGCCTGCGCGATGTTGCGGCTGATCGCGAGGCCAAGACCAGCGCCGCCAAACTCGCGGCTGCGCGAGGATTCCACGCGGTACAGGCGATCGAACAGGTGTGCCAGCGCTTCGGCCGGCACGCCTGGCGCGGTGTCCTCCACTTCGACCAGGACATCGCCGCCGACGCAGCGTGCGGCGATCCGCACGCGCCCGGGCGCATGCGTGTAACGCAGGCTGTTGCGCAGCAGGTTGCCGAACAACTGCATCAATCGCTGCGCGTCGCCCTGCACCGGCAGGTTGGTCAGCGGCGAGGCATCGAGCGCCAGTTCGAGCCCGGCATCGTGCATCGCGCCCGCGTGCGCGGCGACGACTTCGCGCAGCAGGTCGTAGAGGTCGACCGCTTCCATCCGGTACGCGAGCGCGCTCACGTCCGACAGCGCGAGCTGGTAGAGATCCTCGACGAGCGCGGCGAGGCGATCGCATTCGCCCTGCAGCGAAGCCAGCGTCTCGCGCCCGACCGGGCGGATGCCGTCCTGCAGCGCCTGGATCTCGCCGCGCAGGATGCCGATCGGCGTTCGCAGTTCGTGGGCGATGTCGGCGCCCCAGCGGCGGCGCGCGTCCTGGTTGCGTTCGAGCGCGGCGGCGAGCTGGTTGAAGTCGCCGGCGAGCGCGCCGAGTTCGTCGTTGCGCGTGGCGGGGATGCGCGCCGCGAAGCGACCGGCGACCAGTGCGCGCGTGCCAGTGCCGAGCGCACGGATCGGCTCGAGCAACCAGCGCGCGAGCAGCCACGCTGCGACCAGCGCGCCGAGCAACACCGCGCCGGCCATCTGCAGCGCGTGGCGGAGCTGGGTCTGCGCGAACGACAGGTCGAGGTCGCCGCGCAGCTTCGGCATCGGCGCGAGCAGCAGCCGTCCCACCAACGTGCCGTGGCTCATCACCGGCACGAAGGGCGAGTCTTCCGGCACTTCGGGATTGCCGACCACGTAGCGGTCGCTGGCGTCGACCAGCAGCAGGCGCGCGGCGAGGTCGAGCGGGCCGGCGGGACGCGGTGGCGGAGGTTCGCGTTCGGGCATGGGTGGAACGAAGTCCCGATCCGATGCCGATGCCGGTGAAGCGATGCGAGAAGATGCCTGATCGCGCGCGCGCGAATCGTCATGAACAGCGATGGACTCGTCGGAAGCCGATGAGGGCGATGGCGCAGCCGATGAGTCGACAGACGCCGGGATCGCTGCTGGCTGCGAATTGTCGGCGGGCACCGCATCAGGGCCTGCATCCGGTGGCGGCGGCAGGTCGCGACCACGTGCGAACGGTGGAGGTCCGCCCCGCGGCCCACCACGCGGTGGCGGCGGCCATGCTCCGGGAGGTGGCGGCCTGCGGTCGGGCGGCCCGGCATCCGGAGGCCCGCGATCAGGCGGTGGATCCTGCATCTCCGGTGCACCGCCGGCGCCGCCACGTCCACCGGGTTGCGGTCGAGCCGGTTCCGGTGGCGGCAGCCCGATGATGCGCATGAATTCGCCGGGCCGGTCGCGGACGAAATCCCAGTTGCCGGTGGCGTCGTAGCGCTGGCCCAGTCGCGTCGCGCCCTCGGCCACGCGTTCCATGCTCAGGCGATTGAGGTAATCGAGGAAGCCGCTGCGCAAGCCCTGCTGCTGCAGCACCGCGAACGTCGCCAGCGCGAGGATGCTCAGCCCCGCGAAGGCGATGAACAGGCGCTGCCAGAGACGGAGGCGGATACCCATGGACGGATGGTACGCACGCGGACGCGCAAGGAGGTCGGCGCCTACATTAGCCGGCGAGGCCCCGTTGTGGACGCAGCCGGGCGCGAAATCCTTCGTTTCTCCACGATGGCTCCATCGTCGCTGCGCAGTCGTTCCCTAGCTTTCTCCTCTACCGCCATCCACCGGCTTCCACAAGGAGAACCGCCATGATCCGTCGCCTGATGTGTTGCACCCTGCTCTGCCTGGCCATCCAGGCAGCCGTCGCGCAGGACCGCATGCCGCCAAGGGGTCCGCCGATGGACGAGATCGCGGCGGCGGTCGGCCTCAAGGATTCCCAGCGTGCGCCCGTCGAGAAGATCCTCGAACAGCACCATGCCGCGATGATGGCCCTGCACGAGGCCATGCGCGGCAAGCAGGACGCGCTGGAGAAGCAGGCCCGCGACAGCCTTGCCAGGGTGCTCACGCCCGAACAGCTCGCGCGCTTCGAGCAGTGGCATGCGACCCATCGCCCGCCGCCGCCCGGAGGTTTCGGCGGTCGTGGCCCGCAGGTTGGGCAAGGCATGGGAGGCCCCGGTGGGAACGCTCCTGGTGGGATCGGTCCTGGTGGAAACGGTGGCGGACCCGGCATGGGCATGCGTGGTGGTCCTGGCATGGGCGGGCCCGGTGGCTACGGTCCCGATAACCAGGGCCGGCGTCCGCCGCCGCCGGGAGGCCAAGGTGGTCAGGACATGCCGCCGCCACCGCCGAGCGACGACGGCGATCGTCCGCCGCCTCCGGGTGGTGGCGGATACGGCCAACCCGCGCAGAACGGAGGCTGACATGGGCGCGCGAATCGTCACCACGAACCGCCGCACCCGGCTGGCGACGCTCGTCGTCGTGCTGCTCGCGGCGGGCCACGCATCCGCGCAGACGCGGATCGCCGCCGGCCAGTACCCCGCGCAGCGACATCATCCCGATGCCTCGCATGTGCAGGCGCCGCCGCCACCCGCGTTCGGCGCGCCCCTGCCCGGCCTGACGCCCGTCGAGATCAAGGCGTTCGCGGCCGGACTCGACGAGTTCAGGAATGTCGAAACCGTCAGGAGCGGACTCGGCCCGATCTACAACAACACCTCGTGCGCGGCCTGCCATTCGCGTCCCGCGATCGGCGGCGCATCGAACATCGTGGTCACGCGGTTCGGCCGCACGGTGAACGGCACCTTCGATCCGCTGACGAATCTCGGCGGCACCCTGCTGCAGGACAAGGCGATCGCCGCCGGCGCGCGCGAAGTCGTGCCGTCGACCGCGAACGTGGTCGCGCACCGCCAGACCACGCCGCTGTTCGGCATGGGCCTGATGGAAGCGATCCCCGACAAGGCGATCCTCGCCAACATCACGCGCGGGCAACAGCAGGGCCTGCACGGCACCGCCTCGATGGTGGCCGACGTGACCACCGGCAAGACCCGCGTCGGCCGCTTCGGCTGGAAGGCGCAGCAGGCGACCCTGCTCGCGTTCGCGGGCGATGCCTACCTCAACGAGATGGGCATCACCAACCGCTTCTTCCCGACCGAGAACGCGCCCAACGGCAACCAGGCCAGGCTCGCGCAGTACGACAAGGTCGCCGATCCCGAGGACGTGGTCGATCCGAAGACCGGCCGCAGCGACATCGATGCGCTCGCCGATTTCATGCGCTATCTCGCGCCGCCACCGCCGACGCCATCGAATCCGGCGGCCGACCGGGGCCGTCGCCTGTTCGACAGCGCCGGCTGTTCGGGCTGCCACACGCCGGTGATGCAGACCGGTCCGAACGCCATCGCCGCGCTCGACCGGAAGCCCGTGCACCTGTGGTCGGACCTGTTGCTGCACGACATGGGTTCGCTCGGCGACGGCATCGTCCAGAACCAGGCCGCCGGCCGCCAGATCAGGACCGCGCCGCTGTGGGGATTGCGCGCGAGTGCGCCCTGGTTGCACGACGGTCGCGCCGCGACGATCGACGATGCCATCCGCCTGCACGACGGCGACGCGCGCCGCTCGCGCGACGCCTACCTGCACCTGCAGGAACAGCAGCGACAACAGATCCTCGCCTTCCTCGACACGATCTGAAGTTTCGGTGCGAGCACGGACGCCGCGACCGCCTTGCGCGCGTCGCGGCGGCCGCTCAATGCGTCAGCGCATAACGATCGATCGTGCGCTCGCCGTTGAAAATCCACAGTTCCGATCCGGTGGCCCGCTGCACCAGGAAGACCCGCGTCCGCCACGCGTCGGATGCGATCGGGAAACGGAATTGCGGTTTGCCCTTCGTATTGGTCACCACGATCGACGCGTTGCCGTCCTTGCCGCCGGGCACGACGAAGACCACGCGTCTGCCGTCATAGGCGATGTTCTGCATGCCCTCGAAGTCGGTCGGCGCCGGCCACGCCGCGATCACATCGCCGCGTGGGGAGAGCAGTACCGTGGACGTGGTCGCCGACGTGTCCCAAGGCAGGAAGCCTTGCCGAAAAACGACACCAACGACAGCCAGCGAGCCGTCTGCCGCGACGGCCGCCGCATTGATGCCACCGGTCGAACCGTTGCCGGCCTTGTCGATCTTCCGCAGCACCGCGCCATGGGCATCGACGAGCAGGATCCTGTCGAAATCGAACACCCAGCGATGCTGGCCGTCGGGCTGGACCAGCCATCTGGCAGCGCTGCCAGCTTCGGTCTTGACGGTTTCAATCCCGACCCGCTGTCCGAGCGGAGAGTAGTGCAGGAAATCCGCCTGCTTTCCGTTGTCGTTCCCGTAATCGCTTTCATGGCGCGTGACATAGGCATCGCCACTGGTCGCGACGGTCACCCACGGACTGGCCACCTGGGTCATGTAGTCGCTGCGCTCCGGCCGGTCGACGCGCAGGCGCTGGCCGGCGTCGTCGAAGACATGGACCGAGTCCGTCCACGAATCCACGGCATAGATGCGGCCCGCCGTGTCGACGGCGACCGTGTCGATGTTGCCCAGGCGATCCGGATCGAATTTCTCTCCGACGATGCGATCGACCTTGCCGGTCGCATCCAGCCGCACGAAGGCATGGCCATCGTGGGCCCACATCCGTCCCTCGGAGTCGAACTCGACGTCGTTGCGGGGCATGAAACCGCGCGCGTCCGCGTACTTCGTCGCGATCTGCGCGACCACGCTGCCATCCAGCCGCAGGCGCGCGACCGGGTGTTCGGTCGGCAGTGCGGCGAGCACGATGCCGCCGCTGCGGTCCGCGCGGACCTCGATGCTGAAACCGCCGAAGTCCCCGAGCGACTTGCGCAGGTCGATGTCGTGCAGCGAGCGGCCATCCGGGCCGTAGACGAGCAGGTGCTTGTCGCTCTCGCGGTAGGCCACGACTTCCCCGGTCGCGGCGACCGCGATGCTGTTGAAGACACCGCCCACCTTCCATCGCGGCTTGCCATCGGCATCGAAGGCCGCGATGGCGCTGCCGCTGTTGAACATGCCGGTGGTGGTGGTCAGGGCGACAAAGCCGCCGTCGCGCGCCGCGGCCAGCGCCTTGACCGGCGCCGAAGCGAAGCCCTCGATCGGCGTGACGCTGCCGCTGGCGACGTCGAGCCAGGCCGCGGAGGTCGTGCCACCGACCTTGTTCTCCGAGGTCGTCATCACCCAGCGGTCGCCACGCAGCCACGCCACGTTGCGCGACAGGCCTTCCTTCATGCCGGCCAGGTCGATCGTCTTGAGCAGGGCGCCATTGCGGTCGACCAGCAGGAGCTTCTTGCCGTGTTCGCAGCCGCAGCCGGGCATGAAGCCGAAACGGCCGCGATCGTCGATCGCGAATTCGCTGGCTTCGTCGATCGGCGGCCGGGTCGGATCGGGAACATCGCCGCCGATCCGGATCGAACCGAGTTTCTGCGGTTCGTAAGCAGGGATGATCGCCAGCGCGGCCTCGGCTTTCGCTTCCTCCGCGCTCATCCGTTCCTTCGCAGCGACTGCGGTGCTCGACGCAGTCCTGGACGCAGCGGCCGGCCTGGCGGCGCCCTGGGTCGCCGCATGGCTGGCGGGACCCGGAACGCCATCCGCAGGAGCGCAACCGGCGATCCACGCCGTCGACGACAGCAACACCGCGAGCGTGGCGCCGCGCAGGATTTTCATGGCTCACGTGCCTGGCGGGCGGTTTCCCCGCGAGATGGCAGCGTGTTCCAAGCGCCAACCGGTTGCAAGCGCCGACGACGGCCCCGCGCCTTCGTGGGTCTGTGCAACGGAACGGTTCGCCGGGCGAACCATTCCTTCCCTTACCAGATGTGGACGCGCTGCTCTTCCGGCCGCCACATCGGATCGCCGGGCTTGATGCCGAAGGCCTCGTCGAACTCGGGGATATTGGTCAGCGGGCCGATCACGCGCCATTTCGCGGGGGCGTGCACGTCGGAGAGCAGGTGCTCGCGCAGCACTTCCTGGCGCTCCTGGGACATCCAGCCCATCGCGTACCCGAGGAAGTAGCGCTGGATCGGGGTGAGGCCACCGATCTTCTCGCCCTTCCTGTACTGCTCGGTCTTCTTGAACGCATCCAGTCCGAGCAGCAGGCCGCCGTAGTCGGCGATGTTCTCGCCGAGGCTGGCCTTGCCGTTGATGTGCAGGCTGGGGATCGGTTCGAAGGCATTGAACTCGTCGATCATCACCTGCGCGTGCTGCTCGAATTTCTTCGCGTCATCGGCCGTCCACCAGTCGGCGAGGTTGCCGTGGGCGTCGAACTTGCGGCCCTCGTCGTCGAAGCCGTGGGTGATCTCGTGGCCGATCGTGCCGGCGGCGACATAGCCGTAGGCCACCGCGTCGTCCACGTCCGCGTCGGCCACGCCGGGCACGGTGAAGATCGCGGCGGGCAGGACGATCTCGTTGTTCGAGGGGTTGTAGTAGGCGTTGTAGGTCTGCGGCGTCATGTCCCATTCGCTGCGGTCCACCGGCTGGCCGAACTTGTCCATGCGGTAGTTGAAATTCCACAGTGCGGCGTTCAGCAGGTTCTGGCAGTACGAATCGCTGCCGATGTTCAGCGTCGACATGTCGCGCCACTTGTCCGGATAGCCGACCTTGGGCATCACCGCGGCGAGCTTGGCCTCGGCCTTGGCCTTGGTCTCAGGGCTCATCCAGTCGAGCTTCTCGATGCGGTCGTGGTAGGCCGTGCGGATCGCCTCGACCAGCGCGACATAACGCTGCTTGGCCTTGGGCGAGAAGTAGTTGGTGACGAACACCTGGCCGAGCACCATGCCCATCGAACGGCCTTCGGTGTCGAGCACCCGCTTCCAGCGCTCGCGCGGCTCCTTCTGCCCGTGCAGCACCTGGCCGTAGAAATGGAAGTACTCGTCGTCGAAGGCCTTGCTCAGCGAAAAAGCGTAGGTGTCGACCAGGTGCACGCGCATGTAGTCGCGCAGCACCGGCATCGGGGTCGTCTGCACCAGCTTGTCCATCTGCTGGAAGAACTCGGGCTGGCCGACGACGACCATGTCCGGATGCACGTTCCAGGAAAACATGCGGTCGGTCCAGGGGATGTCGGGCGAATACTTCGCGGTGAAATCATCCGGCGTCATCGGGTGGTAGTTCTTGTCCGGATCGCGCAGGTCCTCGAGCTTGCGCGAGGCCTTCGCCAGTCCGGTCTCGAACTCCATCACCTTTTTTGCGTCGTCCGCGGCATGTTCGGGTTTCCGGCCCAGCAGCTCGAGCGTGCGCGCGATGTGGGCGACGTATTCCTCGCGGATCCTCGCCACGCCTGCTTCGGGATTGAAGTAGAAGTCGCGCTCGGGCAGGCCCAGGCCGCCCTGCGAGAAATGCACCGCCATCGCGTCGCTGTTCTTCTCGTCCTGGCTGACGTCGCCGACGAAGAACACGTCCACGCTCAACGGCAGCAGTTCGAAGGCTTCGATGAACACGTCCTTCGGCGTCTCCACCGCGTCGATGCGGCCGAGTTCCTTGTCGAGCGGATGCACGCCCAGTTCCTCGGCCTTGGCGGTGTCCATCGCGGTCATCCAGAAATCGCCGACCTTCTGCTTGTAGGTGCCGGCCGGCTTGGACCCGATGTTCGCGTTCTCGTTGATCTTGCGCAGGCTGGCGTAGATCTGCTCCTCGACCAGGTCGCCGATGCCCCAGGAGGATTCCGACGCGGGGATCGGATGGGTCGCCAGCCAGTGCCCGTTCGCGTAGGCGAAGAAGTCCTTGCGGGGATCGACCGAGGGATCCATGTCGGCGCTGAGGAAATCCTCGTGCGTCGCCGGCGCGGTGGCCTTGGCGTCAGGCTGGTCGGCGGCCAGCGCGGTCGCGGAGGAGCACAGGGCGGCCAGCAGCAATGCGGCAAGCCGGTTCGGGCGGATCGCGGTCGGCATCATCGGGTTTCTCATGGCGGGAACGGGGGCGAAAAGCGGAAGCGGGAGATTACGATTTTTCAGGCCTTGCCACATCCGCCGTTCGGCAGGGATTGGCACTTCCGGGCGCCGGGCGCCGGGCAGCGGGTATCCGGTGTACCGCTGCGACAGACCTCGAGCTCCGGGCGCGACCTCAGAACCAGCCGATCCTCTCGAACAGGCGCACCAGCATCCATGCCACGCCGCCGGCGGCCGGGAGGGTGAGGATCCACGCCCAGATGATGCGTTCGACCACGCCCCACTTCACGGCGCGCGGGTTCTTGGCGGTGCCCACGCCCATGATCGCGCCGGAGATGTTGTGGGTGGTCGACACCGGCAGGCCGAGCGAGGACGCGATCGTGATGACGGTGGCCGCCGAGGTCTCGGCGGCGAAGCCGTCGATCGGATGCAGCTTGACCATCTTGTGGCCCATCGTCTTGATGATGCGCCAGCCGCCGGCGGCGGTGCCCGCGGCCATCACGGCGGCGCCGCTCAGCTTGATCCACAGGTCGATGTCGCCGTGCGCCAGCGCGGCCGCTGACGGACGCAGGAAGCCCAGCCAGTCCGGCAGCGCGTCGAGCTGGTGCGCCTTGGATGCCGACACCAGCGCCAGCGCGATGATGCCCATGGTCTTCTGGGCGTCGTTGGAACCATGCGCGAAGCCCATGAAGCCGGCGCTCGCGAGCTGCGCCTTGTGGAAGAAGGCATTCACCCAGCGCGGCCGCGCCAGCCGCGCGAACGGCCCGCCCATGCGCGAGATCGCCACGATGATCGCGTAGAGCACGCCGAGCAGCAGGAAAGCGCCGAGGAAGCCGAGGATCGGCGAGGTCACCATCGGCAGGATCACCTTCCAGTACACGCCGGTGCCCTTGAACCAGGGATGCGCCGGCTGCGACCACAGGATCGCCGACCAGTTGCCGTGCGCGGCCGCCACCGCGGCGCCGCACAGGCCGCCGATCAGGCCGTGGCTGGACGAGGACGGCAGGCCCATCGCCCAGGTGATCAGGTTCCACACGGTCGCGCCGGTCAGCGCGCACAGCAGCAGCGGCGCGGTGACCGTCACGACGTGGGTGTCGAGCAGGCCGCTCGAGATCGTCTTGGCTACGGCCGTGCCCCACAACGCGCCGAACAGGTTGGTCGCGGCCGCCAGCATCACCGCCTGCAGCGGCGTGAGCACCTTGGTGGCGACCACCGTGGCGATCGAGTTGGCGGTGTCGTGGAAGCCATTGATGTACTGGAACACCAGCGACATCGCCACGACCGCGAGCACGAAATCCAGCACGGCCGCGGCCTCAGGAGTTCTTGAGCACGATGCGGTAGACCACCGTACCGGCCTCGCGGCAGCGGTCGATGGCCTTCTCCAGCAGCTCGAAGAAGTCCTTGATCAGCAGCACGACCATGCCGTCGTAGTTGCCGGCGTAGAGGTCGCGGTAGAGCTCGAGCATCAGCCGGTCGGCCTCGTTCTCGATCGCGCCGAGGCGGTCGTTGAGGTCCTTGAGCGGTTCGAGCTTGAGCCCGCGCAGTTGCTTGACCATTTCCAGCACGATCGCCGCGGCCTGCTCGAGCATCGCCGCGCGCGGCGCGAAATCGATCCCGCGCAGGTTGCCGACGGCCAGCGCGTAGCGGTCGGCGAATTTCTCGATCGCCTTGGGAATGCGGTACAGCGCGCCGGCCAGCGCCTCGATGTCCTCGCGCTCGATCGGCGTCACGAAGCTGTTCACCAGCGCGGCGTTGATCTGCTTGATGATCTCGCGCTCGCGCTGGCGCACCAGCTTGAACTCCTCCAGCGACGGCGTCGTGCTCGCGTTCTTCGCCATGACCTGCAGGGCCTTGGCGCTGTCGAGCGCGGCCGAAGCCGCCGCTTCGAGCAGCGTGTAGAACTGCTTGCCGCTGCCGAAGATGGTTTGCAGGGAGAACATGCGCGACTCCAGGGGGATTGGGGTCCGGTGGCGGCCGGAAAAATGACGCTAATGTTACAGCGTCCCGGCGCGATTCCCCTGATTTGTCGCTCCCGGGGCGGTCCTGCGCGATGCCCCCGCCGCGGTCGCCGGCGGCGTCGCCCCTACCCGACGACGGCGCTCGCGTATCCTGAGCGCTCGCACCGTCCGCTCCGAGCCCCATGCCCGCCCGAGTTCCCTCGCCCTTCCAGCCTGCGGCAACCCCTCGCCGCGCGGCATGGGCGGTCGCCATCATCGGGGGCTTGATGTCGGCAGCCGCGTCCGCCCAGCAGGCGGCCGCGACCCACCTTGCCGCAACCGCCAAGCCACTTGGCTGGGCGGTGCTCGTGCTGTTCGTCGTGTCCTGCGTGCTGGCCGCGCTGGAGGAACGCACCGGCCTGCGCAAGTCCAAGCCGGTGATGCTGGCGGCGACCCTGACCTGGGCCATGATCGCGTGGGTGGTACGTGGCGATCCGGCGAAATCGGCCCTGGTCGCCAGCGCCTTCGAGCATGCCTTCCTCGATTACGCCGAGCTGTTCTTCTTCCTGGTCGTTTCGATGACCTACGTGGACGCGATGGTGGAACGCGGCGTGTTCGACGCCCTGCGCGCGGCCCTGGCGCGACGCGGCTGGAGCTATCGCCGGCTGTTCTGGGCGACCGGCCTGCTGGCCTTCGCGCTGTCGAGCGTGCTCAACAACCTCACCACGGCCCTGGTGGTTTCGGCGGTCGTGCTGGCGGCGGGCGCCGGCAATCCGCGCTTCGTGGCGATGTGCTGCGTGAACCTGGTGGTGGCCGCGAACGCCGGCGGCGCGTGGTCCGCGTTCGGCGACATCACCACGCTGATGGTCTGGCAGTCGCACCACGTCGATTTCTTCGAATTCCTGCGGCTGTTCGTGCCGGCGCTGGTCAACTGGCTGGTGCCGGCGCTGCTGATGAGCCTGGCGCTCCCGCGCGGCCAGCCGGCGGCCGGGGACACCAAGGCCACCGTGAAATTCGGCGGCACCGCGATCTGCACGCTGTTCGCCTTCACCATCGGCATCACCGTGATCTCCGTGCAGGCGCTGAAGCTGCCGCCGGTGTTCGGCATGCTCGCCGGCCTGGCGCTGCTGCAGGGGCTGGCTTTCCTGATCCGTGTGCGCGAACCGGCCTACGCCGAGCCGGACGTCTATCCGGCGCAGGCGCGCTACGACATCTTCCACATCATCGCCCGCGCCGAGTGGGACACCCTGTTGTTCTTCTACGGCGTGCTGCTGTCGGTCGCCGGTCTGGCCACGGTCGGCTGGCTCGACTTCGCTTCCCGGCAGACCTACCACCACCTCGGACCGACCGCAGCGAACACGATCCTCGGCATGGTCTCCGCGATCGTCGACAATATCCCCATCATGTCAGCCGTCCTCCAGATGAACCCAACGATGGACCATACCCAATGGCTGCTAGTGACCCTCGCCTGTGGCGTGGGCGGCAGCCTGCTGTCGATCGGTTCGGCCGCCGGCATCGCCCTGATGGGCGCCGCGCGCGGGCAGTACGGTTTCGCCAGCCACCTGCGCTGGAGCTGGGCGATCGCGCTGGGTTTCGTCGCCAGCGTGCTCGTCCACCTCGCCTTGAACCTCCCTTCCGGCGCCAGGCCATGACCCGCATCCTCGTCGTCTTCATGCTGGTCCTGTTCAACGGCTTCTTCGCCATGTCGGAAATGGCGGTGATGACCTCGCGCCGCAGCCGCCTCAAGCAGATGGCGCAGCACAGCCGGCGCGCCGCGAAGGCGCTGCAACTGGCCGAGCATCCGGAAGGCTTCCTCTCCGCCGTGCAGTTGTGGATCACCCTGCTGAGCCTGCTGACCGGCTACTTCGGCGGCGAGTCGATCGGCGGCGAGATCGAGGGACCGATCGGCCGCGCGATTCCGGCGCTGGCGCCGTACGCGCACGGCATCGGTTTCGTCTGCGGCTTCCTGGTGATGGTGTTCCTGTACGGCGTGATCGGCGAGCTGGTGCCCAAGCGCATCGCCACGTTGTTCCCGGAGCGACTCGCCACCTACGTCGCCTACCCGATCCACTGGCTGGCGACCGCGGCCAAGCCGGGCGTGCTGATGCTCTCCTTCTGCACTCGCACCGTGCTGCGCCTGCTCGGGCTGCGCAAGGCCAAGGGCGACCGCGTGAGCACCGAGGAAATCCGCCTGCTCGTCTCCGAGGGCCACGAGCAGGGCGCGATCGACGAGGACGAACGCAACATGATGCATCGCGTCCTGCGCCTGGGCGACCGCACCGCCGGAAGCCTGATGACGCCGCGCACCCAGATCGCCTGGCTGGACGCGGCCGCGAGCGTCGAGGAGAACATCGCGGCGATGAAGGAGACTTCGTTCTCGCAATACCCGGTCTACCGCGGCGGCGACAGCGACGTGGTCGGCGTGCTGGAGATGAAGACGCTGGCGATGCGGTTGGGCGAGAACGACGTCGACCTGTTCGCCGAAATGCAGCCGGCGGTGTTCGTCGCCGAATCCACCCGCTCGCTGGCGCTGCTTGAGATCTTCCGCGACGAGCAGCAGACGCTGGCGCTGGTGGTCGACGAGTACGGCGAGATCCAGGGCCTGGTCACGATCGAGGACCTGATGGGTGCGGTGATCGGCCGCCTGCAGTCGGCGGAATCGACCGACCCGGACGAGATGGAGGTCGTCGAGCGCGAGGACGGCTCGTGGCTGGTCGACGGCGGCCTGGCGATGGACGACCTGCGCGAGCTGCTGGCGATCAACGCGACCGCCGAGGACGAGGAGCAGGACTACCACACCCTCGCCGGCATGGTCATCGACCACTTCGGCCGCATCCCGCACGCCGGCGAACATTTCGCCTGGAGGAACATGCGCATCGAAGTCGTCGACCTCGACGGCGCGCGCGTGGACAAGCTGCTGATCGCGCGGATCCCGCAGCCGGCGATGGAAGACGAAGGCGGTTGAGGCGTTCGCGCTCAGTCAATTGCGCGCGCGGCCGGCTTTCCCAACCTGCGATACTTTATCGACTTCAGGGTTGACGCGATTGACACGTGCGATGGCACGACTGAATATCCATCGCATCTCCTCGTTTCCGGGGTCTATCTGTAGTTGTGCGTCACAGGGGACAGTATGGATATCTGGGATATCAACAAGCTGATCTTATTCATCGCTTTCGTAATACCCGGCTTCATCAGCCTCAAGTATTACGAGCTGCTTTTCCCTTCTGCAACCCGCTCCGCGTCAGACCAACTAGTCGATGCGATCGCATATAGTTGCATCAACTACGCTATTTTATTTCTGCCAATTATATGGTTTGAAAAACAGGGAATTTTTTCAACTTGTCCAATTGGCTACTACATTTTTTACCTATGTGTTTTCATTATCGCTCCACTATTGTGGGTGACCATTTGGAAAAAAATTAGAACGAGTGAGTTCTTCCAACGAAACGCGCCTCATCCAACAGGAAAGCCTTGGGATTTCATTTTTCAGCAAAGAAAGGCTTACTGGATAAAAGTCACCCTCACAGACGGCACGATTATTGCCGGTCGCTACGCAGAAAAATCGTTTGCATCAAGCGCACCAGCCGAAGAACAAATCTACCTTGAGGAGACATGGATCTTGGGAAAAGAGGGCGAATTTGAACGCAAAATCAATCAAACAGCAGGAGTTTTGATCCTGACAAAGAACATTTCCCACGTCGAGTTCAGAGATTAAACGGAGAATTGAAATGACCAATAAGCGCCACGATCTCGCCGAAGGCTACATCCCCCAGAAAGTCGACAAAGGCTATCAGCCTGCCAAGCAAGGAGATCAAAGCTCGCCAATGAAGCCAGACGGTGGCTATCAACCCGAAAAACAGTCAGGCACTCAAAGCAAGCCGCCGCCTGGCAAAGAGTGACTCATAAAAATTCAGCCAAGCGACTTTGCCTTTGACAAGCCGCTTGGTTTCAGCGTTGATTTTCTAGGCGCTACTACACGGCAACGCCAGCCTCACGCCAGCAACCGCCGCCCGATCTCCGCCGTACCCACCGGCTTGCACAGGACGTAGCCCTGGGCGAGGTCGGCGCCCTGCTCCTTGAGCACGTTGAGCTCGGAGAGCTCCTCGACGCCGACGACCGCCGCGGCGATGCGCAGCGCGCGCGCGGTGGCGACGATCGCGCCGGTGGAGGCGGCGTCCTCGGCCTGCGCCTTCTTGTCCTGGATGCGGCTGCGGCCGACCTTGACGCCGCTGACCGGCGCCTTCATCCAGCGGTCCTGGTCGGAGGCATCGGCGCCGGTGGCGTCGAGCCAGATCTGCACGCCCAGCCCGCGCAACTGCTCGATCATCGCCTCGATCACCGGATCGCCGTCGCGGAGGATCGCCACCGGCATCTCGAGGTGCAGGCGCGAGGCCGCGAGGCCGGACTTGCGCAGGGCTTCGACGACGTACTCGAAGAACGGCGGGTCGCGTAGCTGCCGTTCGGCGACGTTGACCGAGATGAAGGGACTGTTCTCCGCCGTGCCGTCGCCCGGCCACAGGCTCGCGTCCGAACAGGCCTGCACGAGGACGTGGCGGCCGAGGCCGAGGATGATGTCGCTGCGCTCGGCCATCGGGATGAATTCGGCCGGCGAGACCTGTCCCTCGAAGCGGTGCTGCCAGCGCAGCAGGGCCTCGGCGCCACGCATGCTGCCGTTGGCGACCGAATGGATCGGCTGGTAGAGCACGCTCATCTCGCCACGCTGCCAGGCTTCGCGCAGGTCGTCCTCGAGACGGCGCAGGCGCTCGAGTTCCTGCGCCGTGGGCGGAGGCGGCGGGGGCGGCGCGGCTGGCTTGGGCGGCGACATCACCATCGTGGTTTCAGCCGCTGACGGCGCGACCGGTTGCGGCTGTGGCTGCGGACGCGGCGGCGGCTCGACCAGGTCGGCGTCGTGGTCCATGCGCTGGCGCAAGGCAAGCAGCGCATCGTTGAGCGTGTTGAAGGCGCAGGCGAGGTCGCCGATCTCGTCGTCGCGCTGCGAGTCGGGCAACGGCGAGACTTCGTCGCCGGCCTCGATCCGGCGCGCCATCTCGGCCAGTCCGAGGATCGGCCGCACCAGTCCCTGCCAGCCCAGCCATGCGACGCCGGCGAACAGCAGGCCGAGCACGAAGACGGTCAGCGACAGGTCCAGGCGATAGCTGTGGTTGGCCGCGTCGATGCGGGCGGTGATCTCGCCGAGCATCTGCTCCTGGTTCGCCTGGCGAACGCCGCCGATGTCGATCAGGTTCTGAACCGCCTGCGCGACCTCGGCGTCGCGGTCCTTCAGTTGGCGATGCAACTGGAACACGCCGGCGAGCGCGATCGCGGTCGCCAGCAGCAGGATGGCGATGAAGCGTGCCTGCAAGCCGAAGCGCATCTATGCCCCCGTCCATGCGACGTGCGTCGTTGCGGAACGCATCGTAGCGCGATCGAACCGTGGTCGCGTAGCGACACTTCCGTCCCTCGCCCGCTTTGCGGGAGAGGGGGGGACCGCCGGCGACGCCGGCGGTGGGGTGAGGGAGGCCATGCCGCATCTGTCTCCATCCACCCGGTGCAATGAGCGGCAGGGCCGTCGCGCAGTGCTCACGCGTCGTCTCCGGCCAGCCGCGCCATCCGTTCGGCGTCGGCGAAGATGCCGCGCAGGATGCGCAGCTCGCGGGCGTCCGGCTGGGCGCGCAGGAACAGGCCACGCAGGCGGCGCATCACCGTGACCGGCGAGCGGCCCTTGTGGAAGTCGATGGCGTCGAGCGTCTGGCCGAGGTGGTCGAAGAAGGCTTCCATCTGCGCCTGCGTCGCCGGCGGGTCGCCGCGTACGGATTCCGTGCCTGCGTCCTCGGCCACCGCGCGTTCGAGCATTGCCAGGCGCAGCTCGTAGCACAGGACCTGCACCGCGGCGGCTAGGTTGAGCGAGCTGTAGACCGGGTTGGCGGGGATATGGACGGTGGCATGGCAGCGCTGCAGGTCCTCGTTGGTCAGGCCGGTGCGCTCGGGGCCGAACACCAGCGCGACCGGGCCATTGCGGGCCTCGTCGAGCAGGCGCGGCGCGGCCTCCCGCGGTTCGAACTCGGGCAGCATCACTTGGCGCTGGCGGGCGGTGCAGCCGGCGACGAAGCCGCAGTCGGCGATGGCCTCCTCCAGCGTGGCGCAGACGCGCGCGGCGGCGAGCACGTCGTCGGCGCCGGCGGCCATGGCCAGCGCGTCTTGATGGTCAGGCGGGCGCTGCGGCGCGACCAGCACCAGCTCGTGCAGGGCCATCGTCTTCATCGCCCGCGCTGCCGAGCCAAGATTGCCGGGGTGCTGGGTCCCGACGAGGACGATCCGCACGGCATGATCGAGGGAATCGGTACTCATTTCCCCCGTCCGCAAAAAATGAGCTTGGGAGCGGCTGGCGCCCCGTTTCTGGCCGCGATGGAATCCAAACTGGTAACCTTGCCGTCCGCCGGCCCAGCCCGGCACTGTTCTTTCATAGCAAATCCGGACGCAAAGCGCATGCAGAAACCTGCCGTCACCGTCATGGTCAAGGCCGCCCGCCAGGCCGGAGCCGTCATGCTGCGCTACATCCACCGCCTCGACAGCCTCACCGTGGTCGAGAAGTCGCGCCAGGATTTCGCCAGCGAGGTCGACGCCCAGGCCGAGGCCGAGATCGTCAAGGAGCTGCGGCGCGCGCATCCGGACTACGCCGTGCTCGGCGAGGAAGGCGGCGCCAAGGGCAAGTCGAACAACGTCTGGGTGATTGATCCGATCGATGGCACCAGCAACTACCTGCGCGGCAATCCGCATTTCTGCGTCTCGATCGCCCTGGTCGAGAACGGCACCCCGACCCACGGCGTGGTCTACGACCCGCTGCGCAACGAGCTGTTCACCGCCAGCCGCGGCAGCGGCGCGACCCTCAACGACAAGCGCATCCGCTGCACCCAGCGGTCGACCCTGGAAGGCGCGGTGCTCGCCACCGGCTTCGCACCGCGCGAGCGCACCCGCGCGCCGGCCCAGCTCGAATGCATCCGCGTGCTGCTCGAACAGGCCGAGGACATCCGCCGGGCCGGCTCGGCCGCGCTCGACTTGGCCTGGGTCGCCTGCGGCCGCGTCGATGGCTATTTCGAGGCCGGGGTGAAGGCCTGGGACATCGCCGCCGGCATGCTGCTGGTGCGCGAGGCCGGCGGCCACGCCTGCGATTTCAACGGCGGCAGCGACCACCTGCTCGACATGACCGGCGGCAGGGCCGGCGTGCAGGTCGTCGCCGGCAACCTCAAGCTCGTCGGCGAACTCCAGAAGGCGATCGTCGACACCGGCTACGCACGCGCGTTCCGCCCGGGCTGAGCCGGCCCACGGGCCGGCTTCCGGTTCGCTTCTTTCCTTTCCCGCGGACGGGACGGTCGACCCCGTCGCGACTCCCCTTGTGCCACAAAGGGCGCGACCGTCTCATAATGCAGCCATGGGGGATATCCCGCCCGTGGCGAAGACCGCGCCATCCGGCCAGCGGATGCGGGACACCATCGTCCTGGCGATCGCGACCGGCCTTGTCGTCGCGCTCAGCGCCTGGCTCTCGATCCGATACACGCGCCAGCCCGGCACCCTGTCGACGCTGTGGATCGCCAGCGGCGTACTCACCGGCATCCTCCTGACCTCGCCGCGCGAGGCGTGGAAAATCCTGCTGGTCGCGGCGCTGGCAGGCAACATCGCGGCACGCGCACTGTTCGGCGATCCCCTCTATTCGATCCTCGGGTTGTCGTTCGCGAACACCCTCGAAGCAGCACTGGTCGCCTGGGCGCTGGCGACGCGAGTCGGCAACGTCACCGATCCGGCGAGGATCAAGCATGTCGCCCAGGTGGCCTTCGCGAGCGCCATCCTCGCCTGTTCGCTGTCGGGCGCGATCGCCGCCGCGCTGCGCGTCGGCCACCGCGCGGCGGACTTCCTGCCCACATTCGAAGACTGGCTGGCGTCGCATGCCCTCGGCATGGTGATCTTCGCGACCATGACCGTGGCCGCGCGAGCGCAGGGCTGGCGACTGCTGGGACGCCGCGGCCACCGGCTGGAACTGTGGGCGACCGTCGCGCTCACCGGCCTGACCACCTACGCGATCTTCAAGGGCGCCCGCTATCCATTGCCGTTCCTGATCTTCGTGCCGCTGCTGCTGGGCACGTTCCGGCACCGCTTCTCCGGCGCCGTGCTGGGCGTGTCCGTCGTCACCGCGATCGCGCTCTCCGAGACCCTCGCGGGACACGGGCCGCTGTACCTGATCCCCGGCATCGGCCAGGGCGAGCGCATCCTCCTGCTGCAGGTGTTCATCGCCAGCACCTGCATGCTGACCCTGCCGGTGGCGGTTTCCCTCACCGAAAGCGGCTTCCTGGCACGCCGCCTGCGCGAAAGCGAGCGGCGCTACCGCATGCTCGCCGACAACTCGCGCGACCTGGTGGTGTGCCTGGCCGCGGACGGCAAGCGCCGCTACATCTCGCCGGCCGCGCAGGAGATGTTCGGCTGGGAAATGCACGAGTTCGGCGAGGAGCGCTGGGACCTGGTGCACCCCGACGACCTCGGGCCCATGCGACAGGCTTTCGCGGCGCTGCGCGCAAACGGCGGCTCGACCACGCTGATGTTCCGCGTGCGCCACAAGGACGGCCGCTACGTCAGCGTGGAGGCGCTGGCCAAGCTGGTGTCCGGCAGCGGCGACGCGCAGGAGATCGTCTACTCCGGCCGCGACGTCACCCAGCGCCTGCAGATCGAACAGGAACTGCGCCACAACCAGCGGCGCCTGATCGCGATCACCGACAACATCCCGGCCTTCGTGCTGCACGTGGACACGGACGAGCGCTACACCTTCGCCAACGCGCCCACCTCGCGCACGATGGGATTCGATCCGCACGAGATCATCGGCATGACCGTGCGCGAACTGGTCGGCGAGGAGAACTACGCCGAGATCAAGCCGCGCATCGACGCCGCGCTGCGCGGCAACACCGAGAGCTTCGAGATCGAACGCGAATTCAACGGCGAGCACTTCCACTACCAGTCGACCTACGTGCCGGACATCGACGCCGACGGCAGGGTCACCGGCTTCTACGTGATGTCGTCCGACATCTCCCAGCTCAAGCACACCGAACAGGAACTGAGCCTGCTGGCGCGCTACGACGCCCTCACCGGGCTGGCCAACCGCTTCCACTTCAACGAGGCGCTGGAACTGGCGCTGGCGCGCCATCGCCGCTACGGGCGTCCGTTCGCCCTGCTCTACCTCGACATCGACCGCTTCAAGGGCATCAACGACACCCTCGGCCACGCGGTCGGCGACGGCGTGCTGATCGAGTTCGCGGCGCGCCTGCGCAGTTGCCTGCGGGTCACCGACTTCGCGGCGCGGCTGGGCGGCGACGAGTTCGTGGTGATCGTGGAGGACGTCGACTCGCCGTCGATGCCGCAGCACGTGGGCGACAAGATGATCGACATGATGAGTTCGGCGATGGCGATCGAGGGCAACGACGTGCAGGCGACCACCAGCATCGGCATCGCCTACTGCCTGCACTGCGCCTGCGGCCGCGACGTCCTGCTGCGCAGCGCCGACCGCGCGCTCTACGAGGCCAAGGCGGCCGGTCGCAACGCGCACCGCACCACCGTCATCGACGACGCCCTGCCCGCCTGAGGCGGGGACCACGGCGTAAACGAAAAGGCCGCGCCCGGGGCGCGGCCTTCGTGCCTTCTTCGCGGACCGCCCTACGGCCGGCGCGCGAGCTCGGCCTCGTCGCGCAGCTTCGGCATCAGGTCCTGCTTGCTCACGCCGAAGATGTGCAGCATCGGGCAGGCGAAGAAGATCGACGACAGCGTGCCGACGATGATGCCGACCATCAGCGCGATCGAGAACCCGTGCAGGCTCGAACCGCCGAAGAAGAACAGCGCGACCACCGTGACCATCGTGGCCAATGAAGTCATGATCGTTCGCGACAGCGTGTTGTTGACCGCGCGGTTGAGGATGTCGAGCGGACCGTCCTTGCGCGAGCTGCGGAACAGTTCGCGCACGCGGTCGAACACCACGATGGTGTCGTTGACCGAATAGCCGTCGACCGCGAGCACGGCGGCCAGCACGGTCAGGTCGAACTCGATGCCGGTGATCGAGAAGAAGCCGACGGTGATGATGACGTCGTGGAACTCGGTCAGCACGGTGGCGAGCGCGAAGCGCCATTCGAAGCGGATCGCGATGTAGATCATGATGCCGGCGAGCACCATGACGACGGCGACGATGCCGTTGGTCGCCAGTTCCTTGCCGACCTGCGGGCCGACGTACACCGACGGCTTCACGTCGGCCGGATGGCCTGAGGCCGACAGGGCCTGCTGCACGTGGGCCGTGATTGCGGCGCTGCGGGCGTCGATGCTCGATTCGCTGGCACCGCCCTTCGGCTTGTCCGCGCCCGCGCCTTCGTTCGGGCCGAGGCGGATCGAGTAGTTTTTCGTATCGAAGCGCTGCACCACCGCGCCCTTGAAGCCGGCCTTCGCCAGCGCCGCGCTGACGTCGCCCTGCTCGGTCGGCTGGCTGAAGGTCACCTCGACCTGCGAACCGCCGGTGAAGTCGAGGCCGAAGTTGAGGCCGCGCGTGCACAGCGAGACGATCGACGCAATCATCAGGATCACCGAGATCGTCACCGTGTAACGGCGGATCCCCATGAAGTTGACGTTGCTGTTGGGATTGAAGAATTCCATGGCACCTATACCTGCGGCGGACCGTTGTCGCGCTTTGTCTGTTCGATTCCGGCGGCGCGACTAGAAGCCGCCGCCGACAGAAACCTTCTGGATCTTCTTGCCGCCGCCGTACACCAGCGTCGCCATCGCGCGGCTGACCGTCACCGAGGTGAACATCGAGGTCAGCACGCCGATCAGCAGCACCACCGCGAAGCCCTTCACCGGTCCGGAACCGAAGGTCAGCAGCGCGGTACCGGCGATGAGCTTGGCGACGTTGGAGTCGAGGATCACCGCCCAGGCGCGGTCGTAGCCGGCCTTGATGCTCGCCACCGGGGTATTGCCGTTGCGCAGCTCCTCGCGGATGCGCTCGATGATCAGCACGTTGCCGTCGATCGCCATGCCGAGCGTCAGCACGATGCCGGCGATGCCGGGCATGGTCATCGTCGCGTGGATCAGCGACAGCACCGCGGTGAGAAGCAGCAGGTTGGAGAACAGCGCCAGCACCGAGATCACCCCGAACAGGCGGTAGTAAACGATCATCAGCGCGCACACCGCGAGGAAGCCGATGATCACCGCGCGCTTGCCGGCGTCGATGTTGTCCTGGCCCAGGCTCGGGCCGATCACGCGCTGCTCGACGATGTCCACGGGCGCGGCAAGAGCGCCAGCGCGCAGCAGCAGGGCGAGGTCCGAGGCTTCCTTGAGCGTGCCCAGGCCGGTGGTCTGGAAGTGCTTGCCGAACACGCCCTGGATGGTCGCGTTGTTGATGACGTCTTCCTTGACCTTCACCGAACGCACTTCCTTGCCGTCGACGATCTTCGTCACCGGCGTGCGTTCGATGTAGACCACGCCCATCAGCTTGCCGACGTTGCCGGTGGTGAAGTCCTCCATGCGCCGGGCGCCGATCTCGTTGAGCGTGACCGACACCGCCGGCGTGCCGCTCGTCGGATCGGTCATAGAGCTGGCGTTCTCGAGCTGGTCGCCGGAGACGATGATCTTCTTCGACAGCAGCACCGGCCGCGGCTTGCCGTCCGGGCCGAGCTGGCGCATGTAATAGAGCCTGGCGTCGGGCGGGACGTTGCCGGTCGTGGCGGCATCGTAGGGATTGCCTTCCGCGTCGCCGCGGTATTCCAGCGTGGCGGTCGCGCCGAGCACCTTCTTGGCCTGCGCGGTGTCCTGCACGCCGGGCAACTCGACCACGATGCGGCTCGCGCCCTGGCGCTGGATCAGCGGCTCGGAGACGTTGAGCTGGTTGATGCGGTTGGTCAGCGTGCTGATGTTCTGCTCGATCGCGCCGTCGTTGATGCTCTTCATCTCGGCGGGCTTGAGCGTGCCGGAGAGCGTGGTGCCGGTGGCCGAAGGCTTGAGGTCGAGCTGGGGCATGTCATTGGCGATCAGGCCGCCCAGCTTGGCCGCATCGGCGGCATTGGCCACGTGCACGACGATGTCGTTGCCGGCGCGGCTGACGTCGGCGCCGCGGATCGAGTTGCTGCGGATGTCGGAGCGGATCTCGTCGACGAAGCCGTTCATGCGCTTGTCCAGCACCGCGCTCTGGTCGACTTCCATCAGGAAGTGCACGCCGCCGCGAAGGTCGAGGCCGAGCAGCAGCGGGTTGCCGCCGATCGACTTGAGCCATGACGGCACGGTCGAGGCGAGGTTCAGCGCGCTGGTGTAGTCCTCGCCGAGGTCGTTGCGGATCGCGTCGGAGGCCTTGAGCTGGGCGTCGGGGTCGCGCAGGCGGACGAGCAACTCGTCGCGGACGAGCTCGACGCTCTTGAAAGGAATCTTCTGCTTCTGCAGCACGCCCAGGATGCGCTCCCTGAGCGCCGCATCGACGACGTGGCCGCTGTTGGCGGTGATCTGCACGGCCGGATCCTGCGGGAACAGGTTCGGCATCGCGTACAGCAGGCTGAAAAACAGCACCACCAGCACCAGGATGTTTTTCCAGCGGGGAAACTCGAGCATGGGAAGATATCGGCTAGTAAACGGCGGCGGCTGGTGGAACGGCTGGCGGCCGCGATGCGGCGCGCCCGCAGGCAATGGGGTCGCGGGAAGGGCCGATCAAGAGGCTTTCAGGCTGCCCTTGGGCAGGACCATCGAAATCGCCATGCGCTGGAATTTCACCTTCACGCCGTCGGCGACCTCGATCGTGACGAAGGCGTCGCCGATGTCGGTCACGCGTCCGGCGATGCCGCCGTTGGTGACCACCTCGTCGCCCTTCTCCATCCTGGCGAGCATCTCGCGATGCTGCTTGGCGCGCCTGGACTGCGGGACGATCATGAAGAAGATCAGGATCACGAACATCAGGACGAACGGCAGCAAGCCCATCAGGCCGCCGCTGGGCGCCGCGGCGGGCGCGGACTGGGCGTGGGCGACGGGAATCAACAGGTCCAGCGGATTCATGCGGGGGATACCGGTACGGGACGACAAGTCGCGCAGTATGCCACGCGGGCCGTGTCGGGCCTAGCGGTCGGGACGGCGCGGGGCACGCGCGGCCTGGAACGCCGCGCGAAAATCGGCGAACGTGCCGGCTTCGATCGCCGCGCGGATGCCGCGCATCAGGTCCTGGTAATAGTGCAGGTTATGGATGGTCGCCAGCATCGGCCCGAGCATCTCGTTGCAGCGGTCGAGATGGCGCAGGTAGGCGCGGCTGAAGCCGCCCGCGCAGGTTGCGCAGGCGCACTCGGGATCGATCGGACGCAGGTCGTCCTCGTACTGCGCGTTGCGGATGCGCACCGCGCCGGAACGGGTGAAGTAGTGGCCGTTGCGGGCGTTGCGGGTCGGCATCACGCAGTCGAACATGTCGATGCCGCGCGCGACCGCCTCGACGATGTCCTCGGGCTTGCCCACGCCCATCAGGTAGCGCGGACGCTCCGTCGGCAGCTTCGGTGCGGTGTGTTCGAGCATGGCATTGCGCTCGGCCTCGGGTTCGCCGACCGCCAGGCCGCCGATCGCGTAGCCGTCGAAGTCCATCGCCACCAGCGAGGCCGCCGAAGCCGTGCGCAAACCGTGATGCACCCCGCCCTGCACGATCCCGAACAGCGCCGCGTCGTTGCCCTCGTGCGCGCGCCGGCTGCGCTCGGCCCAGCGCAGCGACAGCTCCATCGACGTGCGCGCGATACGTTCGGTCGCCGGATAGGGCGTGCACTCGTCGAAGATCATCACGATGTCCGAACCCAGCGACCGCTGGATCGCCATGCTTTCCTCCGGCCCGAGGAACACCTTGGCGCCGTCGACCGGCGAAGCGAAGGTCACGCCGGCCTCGCTGATCTTGCGGCGCTTGGCCAGCGAGAACACCTGGAAGCCGCCCGAGTCGGTGAGGATCGGCCTGTCCCAGCGCGCGAAGCCGTGCAGCCCGCCGTGCGCCTCGATGATCCGCGTGCCCGGCCGCAGGAACAGGTGGAAGGTGTTGCCGAGGATGATTTCCGCGCCGGTCGCTACCACATCGGCGGGCTTCATCGCCTTGACCGTGCCATAGGTGCCCACCGGCATGAACGCCGGCGTCTCGACCGTGCCGCGCGGGAAGCGCATGCGGCCGCGGCGCGCGACGCCGTCGGTCTTCAGCAGTTCGAATTGCATGCGGTTTGCGGTGCTCATGTCGACTAGTATGAAGGTTCCCGACGGTCGCCCGCACCGGAGTTCCCACGATGCGAACCCTGCTTGCCGTGGCCCTGCTGGCGCTCGCCGGCGTCGAAGCCCGCGCGGACGATTGGCCTTACCAAGCCGAATGCCGGAAATTCGCGAACGTTGCCATTCCGCAGCGCGACATCGGCGTGGCTCCGGCGAAATGTGATTCGAACATCCTCTACTACGGCGCCACTGGCGACGGCCATGGCTCCGATTTCGTCGCTTCTCGCGCCTGCGCCTATCGCGAGCGTGCGGCGAAGGAAGATGTCGAGTTCAGCGGAGCGATGATCCTGACGATGATCTACGCGAATGGCTTGGGCGTGCAGCGCAACCTCCCGCTCGCGAAGCGCTTTTCCTGCGAACTCGACGGAGCCCCGGCGGAAATGGAAGGTCGTCTCGTACACCTCGACTCCATCGCCAGCAAGGGGTCCGGCAAGCAGCGTTTCGATATTTGCGACGACATCACCAGCGGCTTCATGATGGGCTGGTGCTCCGCGCACGAGGCCGATTTCGCGAAGGTCCGCCGTGACGAACGCATGCGGGCGCTTTCGCGAACGTGGACGCCGGCGCAACAGTCGGCATTCGCGTCCCTGCGCAAGTCCGCAGACGTCTACTTCGACGCCAGCGCGCAAGGCGAAATCGACTTGAGCGGCACAGCACGCGGCATGTACGAGACGGTTGCGCGCGAATCGCTCGAGGAGGGCTTCCTCGCTGCAATCGAACGATTCGAGAAAGGCAATCGGCCGGAGCCCGGCGCGACCGGGTTCAAGTCAGAGGACGCTGGACTCAACGCGGCGTACAAGGCTCGACTCACCGAAATCGCGGAGGCGGAGAAGGATGGCGACCAGGGTACCGGCGCCGTCACCGCGACTGGCGTGCGCGAGGCACAGCGCAAGTGGCTCATCTATCGCGAAGCCTGGGTCTCCTTTGGCGCGGCACGGTACCCGGCAGTCCCGGCCGATGCGTGGCGCTCATGGCTGTCTCACGAGCGGGCGGCGAAGATCCGGAACCCGGAACCCGACATGGAAGCACCGGCGTCGCATTGAAGGCCCGTCGTTCCTGCGCGTTGCCGGCGACGGCACGAACGGCGACGCAGCGCTCTTCTCAGGTTTCCGGGGGAAACACCAGCATCGCGTCGCCGTAGCTGAAGAAGCGGTATTCCTGTTCCACCGCGTGGCGGTATGCGGCCAGCACGCGCTCGCGGCCGGCAAAGGCCGAGACCAGCATCAGCAGGGTCGATTCGGGCAGGTGGAAATTGGTCAGCAGCGCATCGACCGAGCGGATTCGGTAGCCGGGGAAGATGAAGATCCGGGTCTCGCCGGCGAACGGCCGCAGCAAGCGCTCGCCGCGTTCGTCCTCCACCATCGCGCTCTCGAGCGCGCGCACGACCGTGGTGCCGACCGCGATCACGCGCCCGCCGTTCGCGCGCGTGTGCGCGATCTGCTCGACCAGCGCAGCGCCGACGTTGAGCCATTCGCTGTGCATCACGTGCTGGTCGATGTGGTCCACGCGCATCGGCTGGAAGGTGCCGGCGCCGACGTGCAGGGTCACGTGACCGAAGCCGACGCCGCGCGCGCGCAGCTTGTCCAGCAAGGCATCGTCGAAATGCAGCCCCGCTGTCGGCGCGGCGACCGCGCCGAGTTCGCGCGCGAACACGGTCTGGTAGCGCTCGGCATCGTCCGCACCCGGAGCGCGATGGATGTACGGCGGCAGCGGCATCTGTCCGGCGTGCAACAGCCATTTCTCGAGCGGCTCGCGGGTGTCGAAGCGCAGGTCGTAGAACTCGCCGTCGCGGCCGAGCACGGTCGCCTCGCCGCCTTCGTCCAGCACGATGCGCGTGCCGGCGCGCGAGGGCTTGCTCGCTCCGAGTTGCGCGCGTGCGTCGTGGCCGCCGAGCAGGCGTTCGATCAGGATCTCCACGCGCCCGCCGCTGGCCTTGCGGCCGAACAGGCGCGCCGGCAGCACGCGGGTATCGTTGAACACGAGCAGGTCGCCGGGGTGCAGCAGTTCCGGCAGATCGCGGATGCGGCGATCCTGCACGGGCGCATCGCCATGCGCGCGATCGCAGCCCGGCAGGACCAGCAGCCGGCTCGCCGAACGTTCCGGCAGCGGGGCCTGGGCGATCAGTTGTTCGGGCAGATCGTAGTGGAAGTCGGACTTCTTCAAGCGCTGATCTCGAAAGCCCTCTCCCCTCGCGGGAGAGGGGTTGGGGAGAGGGGGAACAATGCAAACTGAATCTCGCGGCGACTTGTCCCTGCCCCGGCGCTTCGCGCCACCCTCTCCCGCAGGGGGAGAGGGCGGTGTCGAGACGTCGCGGCGTCCAGAGGCAGCACAGTGCGCCGCTGGCGATTATCGCCGATGCGAGCGGCTCAGGCCGTCTTGCGGCGCCGACGCACGGCGACCAGCGCGACCACGACGGCGATGCCCGCGAGCAGGAACGGCCACCCATGCCGCGTCCAGTGCCGCGCCTGCCACCAGCACTGTTTCATCGGCAGCCATTTCGCCGATTCGAAATCCGGGGCCGGGCAGTCGTTGCCGAAATTCGCGCCCCATTTCACGTGGGCGCCGTTGCGCACGTAGCGGTGCCAGATGCGGTCGGCGCTGGGCTGGTCGGTATCGAGCATCCAGTGGGTCGCCGTGCACATCATCGCCGCGTAGGCCTGCGAGCGCGCGGGCACGAGGCCGGCGGCCTTCTCGGCGAGGTTCGCGGCGACGTAACGGTAGTGGAAGCGCGCGTCCGGCGCGGTCGCGCTGGCGGCGACGCGCGCGGCCTCGTCGTTGCCGACGAAATCCTTGCCCTTGGTGGCAGGCAGGTCCAGCGCAGGGTAGTCGCCATCCCATTGGGCATTGTCCGGATCGAGTTCGGCGCCGAACAGTTCCATGCCGTCGACACGGGTGATCTGCGCCTGCTTGAACAGCGCCGCAGCACGGCTGGTGGCGAGCCAGGCCTTGTCGCCGCGGTGCGCGTCGACCAGCGCCTGCGCCTTCTTGCGGATTGCTGGATCGTCGAAATACGCGAGCGCCTCGTCGAGACGACCGGCGCGCATCAACCGGCGCGCGAGCAGGTTGCGCAGTTGTCCGGCCGGCGTCGAGGACGGCACCTCGCCGTCTTTCGCTGATTTCTTCGATGGCACGGGGACATTCCTGTCGACGAATCCCTTGAGCTCGTCGAGCGTCAGCACGCGCTCGGCGACGTAGGCCGCGTCCGGCCAGTATTCCCGTGCGCCGGCGTACATCCGCGCCATCGCCTCGATGTAGTCGCCGCGACCGAGCGAGAGCACGCCACGCTCGGTTTCGACGCGGCACGACGGGTGCTGGAGCACGTCGTCCTCGCCGGGGATCTCCTCGCTCCAGCGCTCATCCTCCGGGAAACCTTTCGCGGCCGTCGCGTACTCGCGCATCGCCGCGGCCTGGTCGCCTGCGCGCAGGGCGAGCTTGGCGCGCACCCATGCGGCCAGCGAAGTGTCCGACTTCGCCGCGAGCTTCGTGGCGAGGTCGTAGCGGCCCGCGCGGTAGGCGCCGGCGGCCATGCGGTCGGCGCCATCGAAGTGTTCGAGGCCGTGCTGCTGCACGATCTCGAGGAAACCCTTCACGTCGATGCCGCTGGGCGACTTGGCCTTGCCCGGATCGGCAGCCTGGTCGTCGCCCGCCTCCGCTGCCTGGGCCGCATCGACCTCGTCGGTGGTGGGCGTCTTGCCCGCGAGCGGCCAGTCCTGCGCGAACTCGCCCGAGCGCGTGTAGAGATACGCTGAAAGAAGCCGCTGCGAGAGCGGATCGTCGAGCGCCTTGTCGAGCTGGTCGCGGTGCGCGAGCAGGCTGCGCGCGACGAACAACAGCGAGACCGCGGCGCCTGTCGATCCGTGCGCGGCCTGGTCGGAATACAGCTTCACCGCGTCGACCACCGCGCCGTGGTGCCAGGCGATGCGTGCTCGCTCGCCGAGGCTGGCCACCGCGAGTCCGAGCGGATCGGGAATGCCCGACAGCGCACGTTCGCGCACGACGTCGTACGCGCCGACCGCGCCATCGGTGTCGCCGCTGGCGAGCAAGGCGCGGCCGAGCATGTATTGCGCCCACATTCCACGTCGCGTGCGCTGCGGCGGTGGCAGCGCGATCACGGCGCGGAAATGCGCCGCCGCGGCCGCGTAGTCGCCCTTCTTGAACGCGATCGCGCCCAGCGTGTACTCGAACAGTTCCGGTGCGAGCCCGCCCCAATCCTTCGCGTCGGCATTGGCATTCGCCGCGTTGCGCATCGCCTGCACCAACCGCTGCTCGTTGAAGGAAAGCCCCGATGCTTCAAGCTTCGTCCGTGCGGCATCGGCATCGCCGTCTCCGTCGGGCCCGTCCTCGACCGCGTGCAACTTGTCCGTCGGAGCCGGCAGCAGGCGCCCGGCTTCGAAATAGAACGTGCCCTCTGGAAGATCGAGCAGGCTGCCCTTGCGGTCGTCGAGCAGGTTCTGCGGGAAGTCCGGGCCGCAGGCCAGTGCCGCCGAGAACGGCAGCATGCAGGCCAGTGCGAGGATCGCCTTACGGATGGACATGGATGTCGGCCGGCATCAGGTGGGTGCAGCGGATCCAGCCCAGCGGCCGCGCCTGCGTCGCCGGCAGGCTCGCCTCGCTCTCGCGCACGAAGCGCGTCGCGCCGCCGCTCTTCTCGACGTGGTAGCCGGGCAGCGCGTCGGCGTCGGTGCAGCCGATGCCCGCGACGTCGACCGACGCCGGCAGCTTCGCCTCGAGGTTGCCGCTGTTGCGCACGGTCACATCGAATGCGCCATTGCCGCCATCGCTGATCTCGGGGGCGAAGTCCGCGTGCAGTTGCTTGCCGGCGATCACCGCGGCGATCGTCGCCAGCGACCAGGCGCGGCGATCGCCAGGCAGCGGCATGCGAAACCACAGGAAGCCGCGCAGGTTGGACGGCGGCGCCTGCCTGATGTCGTGAACGAGGCCGGCGACGGCCTGCGGGTCGGCGAACAGTTCCAGCCGCTCGCCGGCGACGGGCAGGCCCGATTCGCTCTCGACGCCGACGCGGTGGCCTTGCGCATCAAGCACGAGGGCCGAACCGTACGCGGGCAAGGCGACGCGGAAAGGCTTGCTGGTCGCTTTCGCGAAACGCTCGATCCATTCGCGCGCCTGCTTCGGATCGAACAGCCCGTGCCGCGGATCGCTGACCGCATGCACCTGCAGCACCGCCTCGTCGGCCTGCGCGAGCACGCCGGCCAGGCCCGGCGCGTCGAGCCACGACGGCAGCGCCGTGATCGAGAGCGTCGCATCGCTCGGCAGCTTCGCCTTGATCGCTGCGAGCAGCTTCGCGTAGTCGTCCAGTCGCGATGTCGCGCAGTCGAAATCGATCTCGACACCATCGACCAGGACACCCGCCTCGCGCCACTTGGTGACGAGTTCGACTGCCTTGCCGGCGACTTCGTTCGCGTCCAGCGACGGCAGGCGGCCGTCGAGGCGGACGACTGGACGCATCGCGCGCGCGTCGGACTTGAGCGACGGCAGGTCGACCCTGGCATCGACCCAGCCTTCGCCCGGCTGGTCCTGCGCGGCGAGGATGCGCAGTTCGCCGAACAACGTCTTGCTGTCCGCAAGCGCCATCAGGTTCGCCGGCAACCAGACACGCTGCCAGACGTAGACGCCCTCGCCCAACGTCGTCGGAGCCGTTGTCGCCGGCGTGCCCGCGACCGGCTTCGCCGGAGCGATCACGACCGCCGACCTTGGTGCCGGCGTGCTCGCGGCGGGCGGCTCGGACGAAGGGCCGCAAGCGGTGAGCAGCAGGACGACGAGGCAGGAAGCGGTGATCGCGCGAAGGTTCATGCGGGGCAAGGCGGCTTTGGGATGCGGCACGATACCAGCGCGCGGGGCCTCAGTCTGCTTCATCCTCGAATGTGGTTGGACGATGCGATGCCTCGTCGTTCGCGCGCCCCAACGCGTGCAGCGATCGCGTCAGGCAACCGGATACCTCGCGATGAACCATCCATGGTGAGGCGCTCCTGTTCGGCGTCGTGCCTCACCTGTAGTGCACCGCGCGCGATGCCATTCATGGCATCGCGCAAGCGCGGTGCACTACAACCAGCCTTTCTGCCGCGCCAGCCGGTGCGCCTCGATGCGGTTGCTGACCCCGAGCTTGCCGATCGCCTCGGACAGGTAGTTGCGCACGGTGCCGTGCGAAAGGTGCAGCTTCTCGGCGATCTCGCCGGCGCCGAGGCCTTCGCCAGCCAGGCGCAGGACCTGGCGCTCGCGCTCGTTGAGCGGATCGGATTCGGACCAGGCCTCCAGCGCGAGTTCGGGCGCGATCGCGCGTCCGCCGCGGTGGACCTGGCGCAGGGCTTCTGCGAGCTTTTCGGCGGGCGCATCCTTGAGCAGATAACCGACCACGCCGGCGTCGAGCGCGCGGCGCAGGTACCCGCTGCGCGCGAACGTGGTGACGATCACGACCTTGACCGGCAGCTCGCGCTCGCGGATGCGCTGCGCGAGTTCCAGGCCGGTCAGGTTCGGCATCTCGATGTCGGAGACCAGCACGTCGACCGGAGTGTCGGTCTTCTGCAGGCGCGCGATCTCGCGCCAGGCCAGTTCGCCGTCGGCGACGCTGCCGAGCACTTCGATGTCGCTCTCGAGCGCGAGCAGGGCCGACAGCGCGCCACGCACCATCGCCTGGTCCTCGGCGAGCAGGACGCGGATCATGGTGATTCCCCGCACGACGACAGCGCGCAGGCACCACGCGCCCGGATCATGCGCGCGCCTTCTGCTGCAGCGCGTCGGCGAAGCCGATGACGTTCGACGCGCCCGTGGGAGCCGGCAGGCGCAGGAAGAGGGTGGTGCCTTGCCCGCGCACCGCGGCGATCTTCAGCGTGCCGCCGAGCGCCTCGACGCGCTCGCGCATGCCGGTCAGGCCATTGCCGTGGGCATGGATGCCGCCATTGCCGTCGTCGCTCACGCGCAGCACCAGTGCATCGCCATCCGTGGACAGCTCGGCCTGCGCGGCGTTCGCCTTCGCGTGGCGCTGGATATTGGTCGCCGCCTCGCGCAGCGCGAGCGCGAGGCAGGTCTCCTGCTCGGGCGGCAGCTCGCGCTCGAAGCCGGAATAAGAGAAGCGCACGCCGGCGCATTCGAGCATCAGTCGCGCCGAAGCGATCTCCCCGACCAGGCCGGCTGCGCGCATGCCGCTGACCGCGCTGCGCACCTGCACGAGCGCATCGCGGGCGGTGCGCTCGACGTCCGCGATCTCGCGCCGCGCGGCGGCCGGATCGCGCGCGAGCAGCTTGCCCGCGAGTTCGGACTTGAGCGCGATCAGCGACAGGGTGTGGCCGAGCAGGTCGTGCAGGTCGCGGCCGATGCGCTCGCGCTCGGCGGTCGCGGCCAGCCTGCGCACTTCATCGTGGCTGAGCCGGAGTTCCACATCCTTTTCATCGTTCAGGCGGCGCGCGAGGTTGGCGCCGCCGATGCACAGCATCATCGAAAGCATGCCGACGGTGATTCCCCAGGGCCATTGCAGCCAGGACGCTTCGACCGCGAACATGGCGCCGACCACGGCCATCATGGCCAGGCTGGAACGGACCTTGCCGACGAACGCGAGCAAGGCGCAGGCATAGATGACGCACGTGGTTCCGCCGCTGTGGTTCCAGGGCAGGATCGCGTAGCCGAGCGCGGCCATCGCCAGGCAGTAGTAGACGACATGCCGCGCCGGACGAAGCATCGCCAGCATCCAGAGCGTGATGATCGCCGGAAAACCCAGGGCGACGGAGGCGATCCAGCCGACCTGGAATATCGGGCCGTACATCAGGTCGCCGAAGAACCACAGCGACCAGACCAGGTTCAGCAGAATCGCGACGTGCGCCCTGCCGTCCCTGTTCTTGTGACTGGCGAGCGAGTCGGGCGCGGTGCGGAGCAGTCGGTCGAACATGGGCTGATTATCGCGCAAGGGGAACGGGCGTGCCCGTCACCGGCGATCCCTGCGCCTGCCGCCCGAAACCAGCATCGACAAGCCGCCGATGACGAGGAAGATCGGCCACCAAACGCCGAAGGACGCATCGAGCAGGAAAATCAGCGCGACCGCCACGACCGCCGCCGCCGAAAGCAGCGAATGCGCGACCTGCGCATCGAACGCGCCGACACTGCGGTAGCGATCGATCGCCCGGCTTGCCGGAGCCGCCGCGCCGACCAGGATGAACAACGCCCACCAGTTGTGCCAGCCGAACAACGGGAGGTCGATGTTGAAATTGTCGGCGAGGAAGACCAGGCCGATCAGGATCAGGACCAGTCCTCCGATGACGTCGCCGGCCCTGCCCTTGCGTTGCTCCGGAACGGAACTGACGGATGACGCATTGACATCGTTCATTTCTGGCTCTCCAGGAAGGGATCGGCATTCCCGATGTGGCGACTGACTTGTCGCCATTCGATCTCGACGGCAAACGATTTCGACGACACCCGCTCAGCCGGCGCGCGCCAGCCAGCGCCGCGCGATGCCGAAGCAGATCGCGGTGAAGCCGGCCAGCCACAACAGGTGGTTGGCGATGCCGGTTGCCGGCACCTGGCCGACGACCATCAGCGCGAGTTGCGAGAGGTGGTAGGCGGGCCAGATCGGCGCGATCTGGCCGATGAACTTCGGCAGCATCGTCAGCGGCATCCACAAGCCCGAAAGGAAGGCCATCGGCAGGTAGATCAGGTTGACGAAGGCCGGCGCGGCGTTCGCATTCGCCTTCGAACCGATCATCAGGCCCATCGCGCAGAACGGCATCACGCCCAGCAATGCGATCGATCCGAGCTCGAACCATTGCCCGACCGGCATGCGCACGCCGCCGAGGGTGAAGGCCATGACGCCCAGCACGCTGAAGATGATCAGCCCGAACAGCATCGCCATCACCATCTTCGCCAGCAGGTAGGCGCCCGGAGGCATCGGCGCGACGCGCTTGAGCGCGAGCCAGCCGCGTTCGCGTTCGATCGCCACGGCGACGCCGAAACTGAACAGGCTCGGCGCCATCAGGCCGAATACGCTGTAGGTCGCGAACAGGTAGTGCGCCGCGCCGGCGTTGCCGCGGTTGAGCAGGATGCCGAACAGCAGGTAGAACAGCGGCGGGAACATCAGGGTCGGGACCGCCGCACTGGGCGTGCGCAGCACGCGCAGGAATTCGCACTTCGCCTCGAGCACGTAGGAACGCAGGGAACCGTGCGAGGTCGTCGCTTTCGGCATGGCATTTGCGGCAATGGCGTTCATCAGGCGGCTTCCTTGGTGATTTCGATGAAGGCTTCGGCAAGGCCGGCGCGACGGATCTCCAGCTCGGCGAGGTTCGCGTCTTTCTCGAGCAGCTTGCGGACCACCGCCTCGGCGGCGTCGGTCACGACCTCGATGTGTTCGCCATCGCGCAGCACGCTGCGCACGTGCGGCCAGCACAGGATGGTTTCGGTGGGCAGGGTGCTGATGCAGCGGATGCGCTTCTGCGAGACGCGCGCGCGGATCGCCGCCACGCTGCCTTCGGCGACGACCTTGCCCTTCGCCACCACGCAGACGCGGTCGGCGAGCGCTTCGGCCTCTTCGAGATAGTGCGTGGTCAGCACGATCGCGCAGCCTTCGGCGACGAGCTGGCGGATCGTCTTCCACATGACCTCGCGCGCCTCGATGTCCAGGCCGGTGGTCGGCTCGTCGAGGAACAGGATTTCCGGGTTGCCCGCGAGCGCAAGCGCGAACTGCGCGCGGCGCTGCTGGCCGCCGGACAGCTTGCCGTAGCGGCGACCCAGCAGGTCCGCAACGCCGGCCAGCGCCGCGCATTCGGCGAGCGTGCGCGGGTTCGGATAGTAGCTGCGGAACAGTCCGATCAATTCGCCCACGGTCAGGGTGTCGGGCACCTCGGTGGCCTGCAGCATCGCGCCGACGCGACGGCGCGCGGCCAGCGTCTTCGGTTCCATGCCGAACAGCTCGGCCGTGCCTTCGTCGGCCTGCTGCAGGCCGAGCAGCAGCGAGATCGCGGTGGTCTTGCCCGCTCCGTTCGGCCCGAGCACGGCGAGGACTTCGCCGGCGCGAATCTTCAGGTCGATGCAATCGAGCGCAACCACGTTTCCGTACTTCCGGGTCACGCCGGACAGCCCGGCGATCTGTGCCCGCGCGATGGGCTCGATGGCGACATCCGGTTTCTTCTTCATGGCGATGGCATGCATGTGCTGGCTCCCCGTGGTGGATGCAGTGTCCGCATCGGCGCGATCGGGTTGCAGTGCGGGCCGTCAAGACATGGGACTGACAGGTGTCACGAGTCGACAACCCCGGGGATCCGTGACGTGGGCCACGCCTTCGGGGTCGTTCCAGGGGGTTATCCGCGTCCAAACCGCATGCTAAAATCGCGGCTGCAAGTCGTTCTTTTTGCTGAAAAGAACGACACCGGGCCAGGCCCGGTCCGACCGAACCTTTCTCGATTTTCGTGCGCGGCCCCGCCCGCGCATTTCGCGCGCCGGCATGCCGGCGCCTACGCCAGGGAGACACCCATGACGCAGACCACCCGTTCGAACCACCTGCAGATGCTCGATTTCCTTCGCCAGCACGGCGGCAAGACCCGCAGCCACGGCCTCGACGACGCAGCCATCGAACGCTTCGCCGCCAGCCACCCGGACCTCGGCGAAGCGATCGCCGCCGCTTCCGAGGCATTCGCCGCGCTGCGCGCCGATCCGCAATGGACTTCGCTGCTGGCGATGGACGAGGACGCGCAGCTGCGCGCCGCGCAGGCCGGCTTCATCAACTTCTACCCCGACGACGCGGTGAACCCGTACATCGCGCTGACCGCCCGCGGGCCGTGGATCGTCACCCTCAAGGGCGCGGTGGTGCACGACTCCGGCGGCTACGGCATGCTGCCCTTCGGCCATGCGCCGAAGGCCGTCATCGAGGCGATGGCCAAGCCGCAAGCGATGGCCAACATCATGACGCCGAGCCTGAGCCACCTGCGCATCGCCAACGCGCTGCGCGCCGAGATCGGCCACACCCGCAAGGAAGGTTGCCCCTACACCCACTTCCTGTGCCTGAACTCGGGCTCGGAATCGGTTTCGCTGGCCGGCCGTTTCGCCGACATCAACACCAAGCTGATGACCGATACCGGCGCGCGCCATGCCGGCAAGCAGGTCAAGCGCCTCGCGGTGAAGGGCGCCTTCCACGGCCGCACCGAACTGCCGGCGATCTATTCTGACTCCAGCCGCAAGGGTTACCAGGCCAACCTCGCCAGCTTCCGCCACGAAGGTTCGCTGATCACGGTCGAGCCGTACAGCATCGACCAGCTGCGCGCGGTCTTCGCCGACGCCGACAAGCACGGCTGGTACATCGAGGCGATGTTCCTGGAGCCGGTGATGGGCGAAGGCGATCCCGGCCGTGCGGTGCCGCGCGCGTTCTACGAGGCCGCGCGCGAACTGACCAAGGCGCATGGCACGGTGCTGATGGTCGATTCGATCCAGGCCGGCCTGCGTGCGCACGGCGTGCTGTCGATCGTCGACTACCCCGGCTTCGAGGGCGTCGAGGCGCCGGACATGGAGACCTATTCGAAGGCGCTCAACGCCGGCCAGTACCCGCTGTCCGTGCTCGCCGTCGGCGAGCGCGCCGCCGGCCTGTACCGCAAGGGCGTGTACGGCAACACCATGACCAGCAACCCGCGCGCGATGGACGTCGCCTGCTCCGTGCTCGGCATGCTCACCCCCGAACTGCGCGCGAACGTGCGCAACCAGGGCCGCGCCTTCGTAACGAAACTCGAGAAGCTCAAGGACGAACTCGGCGGCCTGATCACCAAGGTCCAGGGCACCGGCCTGCTGTTCTCCTGCGAACTCAACGACGCGTTCAAGTGCTACGGCGCCGGCTCGACCGAGGAGTACATGCGCGAGCGCGGCATCGGCGTGATCCACGGCGGCGCCAACTCGCTGCGCTTCACCCCGCACTTCGCCATCACCGACGACGAGGTCGACCTGGTGATCGCGCACATCCGCCACGCCCTGCTCGAAGGTCCGCGCAAGGCCCAGGCCGAGGCGGCGTAAGCACCGGCTTTTGCGTCGCGGAAAAGAAAAAGGCCGGGAAAACCCGGCCTTTTTCATTCCATCGAATCGATCACTTCTTCTTCGGCGCGATCATCATGATCATCTGCCGCCCTTCGAGGCGGGGGCGCTGCTCGACGACCACCTCGTCGGCAAGGTCGGTCTCGATGCGCTTGGCCATCTCCAGTCCGAGCTCCTGGTGGGCCATCTCGCGGCCCTTGAAGCGGATGTTGACCTTGACCTTGTCGCCTTCCTCGAGGAACCGGCGCAGGTTGCGCAGCTTGATGTTGTAGTCGCCATCGTCGGTGGTCGGGCGGAACTTGAGTTCCTTGATCTCGACGACCTTCTGCTTCTTCTTGGCGGCGGAAGCCTTCTTCTGCAGTTCGAACTTGAACTTGCCGAAATCCATGATGCGGCAGACCGGCGGGTCGCCGTTGGGCTGGATCTCGACCAGATCCAAGCCGGCTTCCTCGGCCATCTGCAGGGCTTCGTCGCGGCCGACCACGCCCACGTTCTCGCCGTCGGCGCCGATCAGGCGCACGCGCGGGACGCGGATCTCGTGGTTCTTGCGGTTCTGTTTCTCGGTATTGATTCGCGGTTCCTCGTACGGATGGATACAACGGTGACTCAGTGGATGCCCGGAAGGGCCTCGTTGCGCAGGCGAGCGACGAAATCAGCGACCGTCATCGTCCCCAGGTCCTCCCCGGACCGCGTGCGCACCGCCACCGAGCCTGTTTCCTTTTCACGGTCCCCGACCACCAGAAGGTAGGGAATCCGCTGCAGGGTGTGCTCGCGAATCTTATAGCCGATCTTTTCGTTGCGCAAATCGGCGCTGACCCGAAAGCCTTGATTTTCAAGGCTTGCGCGGACCGAATCGACGGCGTCGGCCTGGGCATCGGTAATATTCATGACAACTGCCTGCAACGGCGCCAGCCAGGCCGGCAGGCTGCCCGCGTGGTTTTCGATCAGGATGCCGATGAAGCGCTCCATCGAACCCACGATCGCCCGGTGCAGCATGACCGGGTGGCGCTTGGTCGAGGTTTCGTCCACGTATTCGGCCCCGAGCCGCTCGGGCATCATGAAATCGACCTGCATCGTGCCCAGCTGCCAGGTCCGGCCAATGGCGTCCTTGAGGTGGTATTCGATCTTCGGGCCGTAGAAGGCGCCCTCGCCCGGCAGTTCCTCCCAGGCCACCCCGGCGACGCCCAGGGCAGCGCGCAGGGCGTTCTCGGCCTTGTCCCAGACCGCGTCCGTGCCGAGGCGCTTGTCGGGGCGCAGGGCGATCTTCAGGGCGACTTCGGTGAAGCCGAAAGCGTCGTAGACCTTCATGGCCTGCTGGTGGAAGGCGGTGACCTCGGACTCGATCTGGTCCTCGGTGCAGAAGATGTGGCCATCGTCCTGGGTGAAACCGCGCACACGCAGGATGCCGTGCAGCGCGCCGGAAGGCTCGTTGCGATGACAGGCGCCGAACTCTCCGTAGCGGATCGGCAGGTCGCGGTAGGAATGCAGGCCATGGTTGTACACCTGCACGTGGCCCGGGCAGTTCATCGGCTTGAGCGCGTATTCGCGCTTCTCCGACTCGGTGAAGAACATGTTGTCCTGGTAGTTGTCCCAGTGGCCAGAGCGCTTCCACAGCGAGACATCGAGGATCTGCGGGCAGCGCACCTCGCGGTAGCCAGAGGAACGGTAGACGCCGCGCATGTACTGCTCGACCACCTGCCAGATCGCCCAGCCCTTGGGATGCCAGAACACCAGGCCCGGCGCCTCTTCCTGCAGGTGGAACAGGTCCTGGACCTTGGCGATCTTGCGATGGTCGCGCTTCTCGGCCTCTTCGAGCTGTGTAAGCCACGACTTGAGGTCCTTGTCGTTGATCCAGGCCGTGCCGTAGATGCGGCTGAGCATCTGGTTGCTGGAATCGCCGCGCCAGTAGGCGCCGGCCACCTTCATCAGCTTGAACGCGCGCAGCTTCTCGGTGCCGGGCACGTGCGGGCCGCGGCAGAGGTCGATGAAATCGCCCTGGCGGTACAGCGAGATGTCCTCGTTGGACGGGATCGAGCCGATGATCTCGGCCTTGTACTTCTCGCCCATGTCGCTGAAGAAGGCCACCGCCTCGTCGCGCGGCATCACCGAGCGTTCGACCTTGATCGCTTCCTTGACGATCTTGAGCATCTCCGCCTCGATCTTCGGCAGGTCCTCGGGCGTGAACGGGCGCTCGTAGGCGAAGTCGTAGTAGAAGCCGTTGTCGATCACCGGGCCGATCGTGACCTGCGCGCCCGGATACAGGCGCTGCACGGCCTGCGCGAGCAGGTGGGCGGTGGAATGGCGCAGGACCTCGAGCGCGTCGGGATGCTTGTCGGTGACGATCTCGAGCGCGGCGTCGTGGTCGATGCGGAAGCTGGTGTCGACGAGCTTGCCGTCGACCTTGCCGGCGAGCGCGGCCTTGGCCAGGCCGGGGCCAATAGAAGCCGCGACGTCACCCACGCTGAGAGGGTGTTCGAAATTGCGGACGCTGCCGTCCGGGAGCCTGATGTTGATCATGTTCAAGACCATATTTGAGGATGCTGTCTGGAAAAGTCCGGCGATGGATGGCCGGTTTGTGGTTCAGGACGAACCCTGAAGCTTTCAAGCAGGCCGTGGATGGCCTGTGGAAGCGTCCGTGGATGCGGCGACCCTGGGTTTCGCCCGGGCCCGGGAGCGGGCCGCGTCATGGACGCTGAAGGAAGACCACAAAATAAAGGCGCCGAAGCGCCGTTTTTCCGGGGCTTCGTCGAAGGTCAGCGATGGCGGATGGTAGTGCTCATGTCGCACGCTGCGCCGGCGGTTTCCCGCCACGTCCATCATCAAGGGCCACGGCCAAGCGCCGCGACAGGGTTCATAAGCTAGGTTCTGTTCGCCCTGCTGTCAACGTCGGCACGTCCGCGCGCTAACATCGGCGCTCACTTGGAGAACCGCGATGGCCCAGAGCGTGCACGATTTCGTCGACGACCCGCGCAACGCCGGCATCCTGATCTGGGTGAACGGCGAGCTCAAGCCGCGCGCCGAGGCGGTCGTTTCGGTGTTCGACTCGGGCTTCGTGCTCGGCGATGGCGTCTGGGAAGGACTGCGCGTGCTCGGCGGGCAGCCGCTGTTCCTCGACCAGCACCTGGACCGCCTTTACGAGGGCGCGAAGGCGATCGCGCTCGACATCGGCATGGACCGGAAGTCGCTGGCGCGCGCGCTGATGGACACGCTCGCAGCCAACGGCATGAGCGACGACGTGCACCTGCGCCTGATGGTCACCCGTGGCGTCAAGCGCACGCCCTACCAGGATCCGCGCGCCGGCGTCGGTCCGGCGACGATCGTGATGATCCCCGAATTCAAGCGCCCGCGACCGGAGTTGATCGAGCGCGGCCTGAAGCTGTTCACCGTCCACGTGCGCCGCGGATTTCCCGACGTGCAGGACCCGAAGCTCAACTCGCACAGCAAGCTCAACTGCATCACCGCCTGCATCCAGGCTTACACCGCCGGCGCCGACGAGGCGCTGATGCTCGATCCGCACGGTTTCGTCGCGACCTGCAACTCGACCCACTTCTTCATCGTGCGCAAGGGTGAAGTGTGGACGTCGAGCGGCGACTACTGCCTGGGCGGCATCACCCGCGCGAACGTGTTGCGCATCTGCCGTCGCGAGGGCATCCCCGCGTTCGAGCGCAACTTCAGCCTCACCGACGTCTATGGCGCCGACGAGGCATTCACCACCGGCACCTTCGCCGGCGTGGTTCCGGTGCGCGAGATCGATGGGCGCACGATCGGCGACGGGAAGCGCGGCCCGATGGTCGAACGCCTGCAAGGGCTGTACCGCCAGCTCGCGCAACTCGACGCCGCCGCGCGCGCCGGGATGCGTCTCGCATGAGCGCGCCCTCGCCCGGACATCCGCTGCGCGTCGCCACATGGAGCGGCCCGCGCAACATCTCCACCGCGATGATGCGCGCCTGGGAGAACCGCGGCGACTGCGCGGTCAGCGACGAGCCGCTGTACGCGGCCTATCTCGCGGCGACCGGCATCGACCATCCGATGCGCGCGGAAGTCATCGCCGCCGGCGACACCGATGCCGAGAGCGTGATCCGCACCCTGCTCGGCCCGGCGCCGGACGGCCAGCGCGTCTGGTACCAGAAACACATGGCGCACCACCTGCTGCCGGGCATGGATCGCGCGTGGATCGAAGGACTGGCGAACGTACTGCTGATCCGCGAGCCGCGCGAAGTCGTCGCCTCGTACCTCAAGGCGCGCGCGCGCGCGACGCCCGAGGACATCGGCCTGCCGCAGCAGGCCGGGTTGTACCGGATGCTTTGCGACGCCGGCAAACCACCGCCGATCGTGGATGCCGGGGATTTCCTGCGCGCGCCGGAGGCGCACCTGCGCGCGCTGTGCGGGCTGCTCGGCATCGCCTTCAGCGAACGCATGCTGCATTGGCCCGCCGGGCCGCGAGCGAGCGATGGCGTCTGGGCGCCGCACTGGTACGCGCAGGTGTGGAAGTCGACCGGATTCGATCCCGCGCGCGAGCCGCAGCGCATCGAGCTTCCGCCCGGGGGCGAAGCGGTCGTCGCGGCATGCAGGCCGCACTACGACCTGCTGCACGCGCGGCGAATGCGGGTCAGTGACTGATCTTGTCGACGTTCTGGTCGAACAGCCCGCTGTCGCGATCGTCGGTCATGTCGTACAGGTAGTACTGCTTGTCCAGGCGCGCGCCGCCGTCGCGCAGCAGCGGCTCCCAGTTCAGGTTGGCGCGCTGGTTCTTCGACCACGGCAGGAACAGGTCGAGCGGCACCGAAAGGTAGACGCCCTTGTCGAAGCTGCCCTCGCCATACTTCGAGCCGGCGGTGGTGAACGTCGCGTAGGCGCCCATGCGCACGCCGTTGTCGAAATGACGAGAGACGTCGATCGTGGTGCCCCAGTCGCCCGCAAGGTAACGGCCCGCGCTGATCGCCGTATGCATCCCGTGCCAGCCGGTGTCGTAGTAGAACGTGGCCAGGCCGGTGGCGACGCTGTAGTTGCGGAACGTGAAATCCTGCTTGAAGCCGCGCTGGCGGACGAAGTTCGCATCCACGCCAAAGGCCCAGTTGTCGTTCATCGGCCGATACAGCACTTCGCCGCCGACGCCGCCGAACATCATCTCCAGCATGCCCGCGTAAGCCATGCCGTACAGGTCGGTCCCGAGCTGGCGCGTGCCGGTGAGCTGGAACAGCGGCATCGTCACGTTCGAGCTTTCCAGGTACTGGCGCACGTCGGTGCGCACGCGCGGCAGTGAACTGGGCGCGTCGAACGTATAGAGGTTGTAGTTGTTCGCCAGGTTCACGTTGACCTGGGCGTCGAACCACAGGTTGTCGTTGAAGTGGTAGGTCGCCTTGCCGTTCGCGGTGATCTGGTAGATGAGTGGCGCGTCCGGACTGCCCAGGGACTTCTCGAAGCCGGGGGCCAGTGACAAGTCGAGGCGCTTGGGCGGTGTCGTGTACAGCACCTGCTCGGCCTGCATCGCGGTCGGATCCTGCTCGACGCTGCGCTTCAGGGCTGGAAGTTCGATGTCGTGGTCGAGGTAGGCCACGAACTTCGGCCGATGGACGCTGTCCTCCACGATCGCCAGGCCATGGTTCTCGGAGACGAAGGTGATCCAGTCGACGCTGCTGTCGAGACGGTTGTTCAGCAGTCGCGCCGCACGGCCCAGCCCCTCCGCTCCGTAGAAATACCGCTTCTGCTCCCCGTAGACGAGCAATTCCGTGCCGCGCTGCGCGATGTGGTGGACCTTGATGCCGGCATTCTGTTCGAGGATGCGGCTGATTTCGGCCCAGTCGGCATTTGCCGTCGACACCTTCTGCACCGTCGAGTCCGCGGTGGTCGACGATGCAACGGTCGACGATGCAACGGTCGACGATGCCGCCATGGACGATGTCGCAGTGGACGATCCCGCATCGGACGACGAATCGCCGGAAGCCGCGGTCGCGGCAGTGGCCGTCACCGGTTCTGGCGGCGGGTCGAGGGGCTTCGCCGCCTCGGTGCGATGCCCGATGTTGTCGTGGATGTTCAGCGTGACCATCGCGGTGTTGCCGCGCTCGTAGCCAACCGTGAGGTCGGCGTAGCGGTTCACGCGGAAGAGCGCGCCGAGATTGATCGGCCAGCGCTGCGGCTGGTTGTTGTTCAGCGGCTCGTGCTGGTAGTCGTTGCCATCCAGTTCGGCCTTGAGGCGCAGCCAGCTCAACGGCGTCTGGTATTCGACGCCGCCGAACAGCGCCGTGGGGCCGCGGAAATACCGGGAGACGGTGAACTTGCCGGTGTTGTTGCCGGAGAAGTCATTCACCGGCCGGTGGTTGAAGGCGGGGTCGATCCAGCCGAGCGGATTCGGCAGGTCGCCGCGCGCACCCATGTATCCCCACGCGAGTCCGAGGCTGAAATCGAACGGTCCCACGCGCTTGCTGCCGACGAAGTATTCGCTGGAGAACAAGCCGGTGCCCGCGAGGTCGCGGATGCCCACCGCAACCGCAGGCAGATAGTGCGACTCGTCAAGCAACCGTATTTTCAGGTCGATCGACTTGTCCTTGTAGCTCTGGCCGTTCGGATGCGGATCGGTCGGATACAGGCGGTTGCTGACGATGGTGTAGCGGGCCGCGGCTTCCATCCACGGGAAAGGCTGGCCGAACACGTTGAGCTGCGTGTACGGCTCGACGCGGCTGTAGGCGAAGCCGATCTCGCCGTCGCCGGCGAAACGCGCGGACGGCGTCTGCATCAGGCCGGTCTCGCCGAAATCGTTCTGCGAGGTCTGCGGCTGCTCGGGTGCTTCCTGTGCGTGCAGGACGCTGGCGATGCACAGGGCCAGGAGCGCCAGCGCGCGGACCCATCGCATCGACACGTCCCGCTCTTCGCAACGGCTCGCGGATGGCTGTCCGGAAGACCGGACGCCGGCGCGCAGCGCATCACGCAGGTTCTCATTCCGGTTCATGGCCCGACCCCGGCTCCGCCCAGGGGCTGGGTGGCGATGAAGTCGGCCATGTCACGGTTGAAATCCGGATCGGACAGACCCGCCGTCGCCTTGTGGCCGAAGGGTACGTACAGGACCGCGCCGGGTGCGACGGGTATCGGCGGGCTGCGATTCCACAGGGCGATCCCACGCACGGAGACGACCCCGTCCGGTTCGATCACGTAGGCGATGTCCGGGTCGGCGAATCGCGATGCAGGGCATTGGGCAAGATAACCGAGCACATCGCGCATCCCCACGTGCGGCAGGTCGCAGTCGTGGTCCACCGCCCCGACCACGCGCACGGTGCCCGGTCGCAGGGGATAGAACAGGCCGTCGTTGTCCTTCAGCGGCAGGTTGTCGGCCGCACTGCTCTGCAAGGCATGCGGCTCGAGCGTATGCACGATCTTGCGGCCGGTGATCGGCATCGCGTCGACCTGCGCGCGCACGCGGTGCGCGAGGGCGCCGGCTGGTTCGCGTTCGTTCGAGGTCGACAGCCTTTCGATGATGCCCAGGTCGAACAACAACCCGGCCTTCACGCGGGTCTGCGCCGGCAGCAACTCCGAACGCATCAGGGCGGCGCCGGCGATATACGCATCGCGATGGACCTGTGCGGCCTTGACGGCATCGGCGAGCCGCGGCGCACCGGTGAAGACCTTGCTGCCCGGATGGGCCACGGCGCCGGTCACCGTCAGGTGTATCAGCTCCTGCGCTTGCGTTTGCGCGACGGCCAGCGCGCATCCGATGCAGGCGACGATCCAGCGCTTCATGGAGTCCCATCCCGGTAGGGACGGAGCTGGACGATATCCAGCGGAAGGCCGGGCGCGATCACCTGGTGGCTCTTCCAGATGAAGCCGTCGGAGGGATCGATCCAGTACTGGTTGTCGGCCGCGAATCCAGCTTCCGGCGCGCTGACGTGTTCGTCGATGCGCTGCAGGTGATGGATCGTGCCGAGGATATTCACGTCCTCCATGCGCGCAGGCACCAGGCGCACGTGTTCGGTGATCCCGTAGCGATAGCCCGGCGACCAGTCCACGACGCGGTCGCCTTCGAACCCCGGCCCCAGGGTCTGCAATCCACCGGCGAACGGGCTGCCGGAGGACCAATGGGTGTCGTCGAGATTCTGGCGCAAGCCGATCGTGCGCACCACGAGCCCGTGGTCGAGGAACAGGCCTTCGCCGGAATGGCCGTACCAACCCTGCAGGTCGCCCTCGACGCCGCCGAGGATCATCAGGCCCTTGCCGTCCGGCGAGATCGCGAGCAACTGGAAGTAAGGCTTTGCGGCGACCGACTCGGCGGTGGGAGCTACCTGCTGCTGACCGTGCAGGGCCGTCCGTACCGCGTTCAGGTTTTCGCCGTAGATCGAGGAGCAGCCAGCCAGCAGCACCGCCAGGATCGCGGTCGCGGCGTGTCGCCTCATGCCGGAGGTCGTCCTGGCTGCGCAGCCAGGAGATGGGTCAAGGATTCGTACCAAAGTCACGGTTGGCGATCGCGGCGTTCTGGATCACGTCCGACAGGGGCAGAAGCTGCGAAAGGACACGGTTCCAGCGCGTGATGTCGGCGGCACCGACGAAGACCACGTCGCCCGGGTGAACCGCGAACTGCGAAGCCAGCGCAAAGGCGGCCGGCGAATGCGCGTCGAGCTGGTAGATCGTGGCCGGCTCCTTTTCCATGTCCTCGACACCGCGGATGACGTACACCGCACGGCCCTTCGAGGTGATCTGGCTCAGGCCACCAGCGGCGCCAAGCGCCTGGGTCAGGTTGAGCGCGGTCGTCTTGAACGGGATCGCCAGCGGGTGGTTCACCTCACCCAGCACGTAGACCTGCTTGCGGTCGTTGTAGGGCAGGAAGACCTGATCGCCGCCCTTGAGCCAGATGTCGTCGAGGCCGTGCTGGGCATGGCTGAGCGCGTCCAGGTCGAGGTGGTATTCGTGACCGCCGCGGGCCAGCACCAGACCGGAAAGATCGGCCTGGTCGGTATTGATCGTCGCCGTACCGATCGCCTGCGCCAGGGTCATCGGCGTGGTGGTGATCGGCTGCGGATCGGTCTTCACGAAGGCGCCGCGCATGGTGATGCGCTGGGTGCCATAGGTGTTGACGCTGATGTCGACCTGGGGTTTCTCGACGTACTTGGTCAGCTTCGCCGAAATCTGCGAACGCAATTCCTCGACGGTCAGTCCCGATGCCTTCACGAGGCCGACATATGGATAGAACAGCGTGCCGTCGGCACGCACGAGGCGCCCGTTCGCGCTGGAGAGCTGCTGCGCTCCCGCCGGCGAGGTCAGCTCCGGATGTTCCCAGACGGTTATGTAAAGCGAATCGCCGACGCCGATCCGGTACGGTTCGGGCCGGTAGTCCAGCAGCTCCTGCGGAACCGCGACGGCCGGTGCCGCCGCCGTCTCCATGATGATTTCCTTGCCCGTGATGGGCACGAGCTGGTAGCGGCTGCTGTCCGCGGAGCCCTCACGCACGAAATCCCGCGTGCTCATGTGCTGGCCGGGGGACAGGACGCAGGAGGAGAGCGTCACGGCGATCAGCGCGGATCCCAGAGCTCGCAAGGTCTTCATCAAAAGAACGCCTTTTGGTTCCACCGAACGCCATGAATCGGCATCACCTCTTGGGCGATGTTCACGGCCTGACGATCATGCACCGTCATGTTATTTTTACGCACGCCAAAACACCCACCGCATGGCGGTGGGTGTCTGACACGCCACACACCAAATATCAGTGGTGCGTCGTTCCGGTCGTGTGGTTGTTGCTGCCACCACTGGTGGCGACGGCAACTGCAGCGCCAGCGACCACGACGGCCGTCACGGCTGCGACGGTGCCCGGGGCGATTCCGCCGCCAGCCGCGCCAGCGGCCGCGTCGGGAGCGACGACGGTAGCGGGCTTCGTGTCAGCCGGGGCCTGCGGGGACTGCTGGGTCTGCTGGGCGAAGCTCTGGCCAGCAAGGCTCAACGCGAAGACAGCGGCTGCAGCGATTCCAAAAACTTTCATTTCACTTCCCCTTGCCGGTTTTTTGAGGGTGCACACGGGGAATGACTCTAGCAACACCCCGCGGCACAGTCAACATGATTACGCCCTGATTTTTACGGGGAAATTCTCCCGATTCAGGCATGGGGAATGGCCGGTTTTCGTCCTGAATCCCGTGCAAGAGCGGCACCGCAGAGTCCGCCGGCTGGCCGGGACCAAGGCTCGGCCGGTTGCGGTCCCGGCACGGGACTAGGCCGCAGCGGCGCCCCTTGCCCTGGCGGTCAAGCCCGCCGCAGCCTCGCCCGCCGCAGCATCACCATCACCAGCAGCACCACCGCGCACGGCAGCCCGGCTACCAGGACCTCGAAGGGCCAGAGATTGTGCGAGGTCGGATCGCGGGCGGTATCGACCATGATGCGGAGCATCACGAAAGCCATCACGGCAGCGGGCACGACCGCAGCGAGGCGCCAGCCTCCCCGCCACTTCCACAGCGCCCATGCGGGCATGCCGAGCGAAAACAGCCCGGTCGCGCATACAAGCAACATGAATCCGGCGAACAGCAGCCCCTCGCCGGGACGGATCGGGGCATTCATGCGCGCCTGGTAATCGGCGCGTTCCGCCTGCGCCTCGGCCGTCTTCATGGAGCCCACCCACGCCGGCTCGTCGCTCCGGGCCCCGGTCCGCTCGCTGCCCGACACCCGCACACGCAAGTCGGCTACCTGCGGCGTATCCGCCGGGCTGCCGTCGCCGGCCGTGATGCGTACCTCGTCCACCTGCGCATCCGGCCGCGCCAGGAAGAACCAGCCGAAGGCCTCGCCGCTGCCGTTGTACTCGCGCGACGGATTGCTCCCCGCCTGGGCCGGCTGCCCGTGAAAATAGGGCCGTGCCCAGATATGCACCGGCCGATCGGTCGCGTAGGCCAGCCGCAGGTAGTAGTTCTGGTTTCTCCCCAGCACCACGTCTGCTCCCTGCGGCCAGGCGTCGACCACCCTGACGCTGGTCGCCGCCAAAGCGTTCGTGCAGGACGACGCCATTGCGAACAACCCCGCCAGCAGCAACAAATACACCGTGCGCATCGGATATCTCCCGGTTCCTTCCAACGCACGATGCATTGCGGCGACACCACTGCCCAGCGAAACCGAAGACGTGGCCGTGAAGTCGCCCCGCGGTGGACAGTCCATCGACCTGTGGTCGCCCCCACCCCTGCACCGCGCTGCGATTCGCGCAGCTCCGGTCGCTGCGCCCATGGACGGATATCCTGAGCTACCTTCCGCCCACGCCCCACGCAAAGCCCTTGATGCCAAGGTCTCATCCAGCGCCCAAGCGCCACATATCTCCGCAGGAACGCGCCGCCACCTGGGTTTCCTGCGGAACGTTCTTCAGCAGCCTCGTCCCGCTGCTGATCGAGCGCGTGGCATTCGACAACACCCTTGGTGAACTCCAGCTCGTCTGCATCGGCCTGGGCACCGCCCTGCTGCTCTCGATTCCGTGCGTCGCAGTCATCCGCCGGCTCGACCTGTCTACGGGCGACCGCTGGGCCGCGGGCATCTTCCTCGTCCTCGGCCTGTGCATCTGGTCCGTTGCCGCGACGACCTGGATCAACCATCGTTTCGCCAGCGGACCGCATCGCACCGAGTCCCTGCAGGTGCTCGAGAAGAAATATGTCGTGCCCGCGCGCAGCTCGAACGGCCCGGAGTACTGGCTGCGCCTGCGCTATCGGGACGAAGACAAGTGGATCACCGTCGCATTCGACGACTACGACCGCGCAAGCGTGGGCAAGCCCCATGAGGTGGACGTCGTGCAGGGCGCACTGGGACTGCCGGTGATCGGCTGCGCCGATTGCTACTGAAGGCCCGCATCGTGCTTCCGGAAACGCAGCCGAAAACCCGGTTCCCGCAATCGGCCGACCGGCAACCGAAGCCGCGATTCACGCCGACGCGCTACCCGTGGAATGCCGTTCGCCTCCCTGCTAGGGTTCCGCATCCTCCACGGAGCACCCACCACATGCGCGCACACCTGCTCAGCCTGGGCATCGCCCTCTGCCTCGCCGTTCCGTTAGCGATGGCCGATACGCCGCCCGCGCCGAATTCCAGCGACGTCGAAGCCGGCACCGCCGCGAGCACGCCGTGGGGCACGACGTTCAAGCTGCCGCCCGGATGGACGAAGTCGATGCAGGGCGACGTGATGGTGATCCATCCGCAGGAAACCGACTTCACCCTCGCCCTGCTCGACGTCGATGCGAAGGACGCGGCCTCGGCGGTTGCGGCTGCATGGAAAGCGTTCGATCCGGGCTTCAAGCGCACGCTGCGGATCAATGCGCCGCTGGCGCCGCGCAACGGCTGGGAAGACCGCGCCTATTTCGACTACGTGGTCTCGCCGAACGAGAAGATGGTGGTCACCGCGCAGGTCGCGCACGGCGGCGGGCGCTGGCTGGTGGAACTGCTGGTGACGAGCCAGGGCACGGCGGAGAAACGCAGCGGACCGTTCGACCTGCTCGACGGCAGCCTGCGACCCAAGGGTTACACGGTCGAAACCTTCGCGGGCCGCACCGCGCATCCGATCGACGCGAAGATGATCGGCGAACTGCGCCAGTTCCTCGTCCACGGCATGCGCGCGGCGCAGGTGCCGGGCGTGGCCTTCAGCCTGATCGACCATGGCAGGATCGTGTACGAGGGCGGCCTGGGCGTGCGCGAGCTGGGCAAGTCCGATCCGGTCGACAAGGACACGCTGTTCATCGCCGCCTCCAACACCAAGGCGATGGGCACCCTGCTGCTGGCCGAGTTGGTGGATGAAGGCAAGCTGCGCTGGGATGAACCGGTGGTGCAGGCGTGGCCCGCGTTCAAGCTCGGCAGCGCCGAGACCACGCGCGATGCGCGCATCAAGGACCTGATCTGCGCCTGCACCGGCATGCCGCGCGAGGACCTGGGCTGGGTGCTCGAGAGCGGCCACGACACACCGGAAGACGCGATGCGCAAGCTCGGCGCGATGGAGCCGACGAGCAAGTTCGGCGAGGTCTTCCAGTACAGCAATGCGATGGCCGCCGCAGCCGGCTTCATCGGCGGCGCGATCGCCGAACCCGGCAAGGAACTCGGTGCGGCCTACGACGAGGCGATGCAGAAGAAAGTATTCGGTCCGCTCGGCATGACCCGCACGACCTTCGACTTCGCGAAGGCGATGCAGGGCGACTGGGCGCGCCCGCACGACGTGGACATCGACGGCAATCCGGTGGTCGGCGTGATGGACCTCAACTACACGGTGGTGCCGCTGCGCCCCGCCGGCGGCATGTGGACCAGCGCGCACGACCTGAGCCAGTACGTGATGGTGGAACTGGCGAAGGGCCAGTTGCCGGGCGGCCAGCGCCTGGTCTCCGAGCAGAACCTGATGCAGCGGCGCGTGCCGAACGTGGTCGTCAGCGACGGTATCGACTATGGCATGGGCCTGATGGTCGACAAGCGGTGGGGCATCACCGTCGTGCACCACGGAGGCGATCTCGCCGGCTACCACAGCGACATGATGTGGTTTCCCGACTATGGCGTGGGTGCGGTGATCCTGACCAATTCCGAACCCGGCGTCGACCTGCGCGGTCCATTCCTGCGCAAGCTGGCCGAACTGATGTTCGACGGCAAACCGCAGGCGGACGCGATGCTCGCGTCCTACATCGAAGAAGACGACAGCGAGCGCGCGAAACTGCGCGAGCAACTGCGCCTGCCCGCCGATCCGGCTGCGGCGGCGCAACTCGCCGCACGCTATGCCAGCGGCGAACTGGGCGAGCTGGCGGTGCGCCACGAAGGCGGGGAGGTGTACTTCCACGCCGGCACGCTCGACAGCCGCATGGCCAGCAAGAAGAACGACGACGGCACCACCAGCTGGATCAGCGTCTCGCCGACCGTGCAGGGCTTCGAATTCGTCGCCGGCGAGAAGGACCACAAGCGCAGCCTGATCCTGCGCGATGCGCAGCACGAATACGTGTACGTGACGCAGTAGGCGACGATCGCGCAAGGAATCGCTGACCGACGCGAGCGCACGTCTGCAGGTCGACCTGCGATGGCCGTGCGCTTCGAGGGGAGGCCATCCCGGCTCGGGATGGCGCTGCTGCTAGCATCCGCGCATGCGACCCGATCCTGCAACGACCGTCTCCCACCGCGCGTGGCTCGCCGCCGCCCTGCGCGGCGAGCGTCCGGTATGGCACGGCGATGCGACCGCAGCCGATGAATTGCTTGCATGCGCGGTGAAGGAAGGCGTCGCCGCGCTCGTCCACGCCAACGGTGCGAGCAACCTGCTGCCTGCATCCATCGCGGCGGAGTTCGCAGCCTTCGAACGCGGACGCGTCGTGGCCAGCCTGCCGGACCACGCCGAACTGGTGCGCGTCGTGCGCGCGCTCGCCGAAGCGCGCGTGCCGACGCTGCTGCTCAAGGGCAGCGCGCTGGGGTACTGGCTGTATCCGTCCGCGCACCTGCGCCCGCGCGTGGACACCGACCTGCTTTTTCGCGACCGGGCCTCGGTAGAACTCGGCAAGGCGGCGCTGCAGCCGCTGGGCTACGCCGCAACGGACGCGCTCGCGGGCGTTACGACCGGCTACGAGCTGTCCCTGCATCGCGTGGACGCGAACGGCCAGACTCACCACATCGATGCGCACTGGAAGCTGGCGAACCTTGCGATCTTCTCCGACGCGCTTTCGTGGGATGAACTCGATGCCGCAGTCATCGCGCTGCCGGCCATCGATCCGGTCGCGCGCGGACTCGGCCCCGTGCATGCGCTATTGCACGCGTGCATGCACCGCATCGCCAACCTTCCCGCGGAGCCGGGTTCGAATGCGCACGGCGATCGCCTGCTGTGGCTGTACGACATCGACCTGCTGGCGCGACGCTTCGCGTCTGAAGACTTTGAATCGCTGCACCGGATCGCGATCGAACGCGGCATCGCCGGCACCTGCGTCGACGGCTTGCGGCAGGCGCAGGCGGCATTTGCCACGCCCCTGCCGGAGGATCTGCTGCGATCGCTGGAAGACGCCGCGCGCAGCGAGGCCTTCGACATCGGCAAGGCCAACCTGCGCTGGTACCAGGAATGGCGGAACCTGCGCGCGATCACCCCGCGCCAGCGCCTGGCATGGGCACGCGAGAAACTGTTCCCGGATGCCGACTACATGCGCGGTCAGTATCCGGCGCGAGGAGCGGCAGGCCTGGCCTGGGCCTACCTGCGGCGGATCGGCCACGGCCTGCGGATTGCCCTGCGCCGGCGTGGCTAGCGCGGCGTGCTAGGGTGATTGCGGAGAATTCGAACGTCATGAACGCGATGGTTTCCAGCGGGAAGCGCGCAACGTGATGAAAGACGGCGCGGCCAATTCGGGAGCGCGCGACCCGGACGCGCATCGCGGCCTGCGGTCGTTGCTGACATTCGCTTTGCCGTATCGCGACGCGCTGGCTTTCGCCGCATTCCTGCTGCTGGCCGAGAGCCTCGCCGCGCTGGCGATGCCATGGCTCGCCGGGATGTTCTCCGACGCGCTGCTCCACATGCGGCCTGTGGCCGGACTTCTGTGGACATGGCTGGGACTGGTCACGCTGCAATCCGCACTGGCCTACGGCAACGCGCTGACGATCGAGAAGACCGGCGCGCACCTCGTCGCCGACGCCTGCGCACGCTTGTACGACCACCTGCAGTCGCTGCCGCTGTCCTGGCACCAGGCGCGTCGTCGCGGCGAGGTGCTCTCGCTTCTCACCGACGACGTGGTGCGGCTGAGCGGCTTCCTCACTGGCGTGGTCACGCCGCTGTTGCCGTCGCTGCTCACCTGCGCCGGCGCACTGATCGCGATGTTGCGCATCCAGCCGTGGATCGGCCTGCTGGTCGCGCTGTGCATCGGGATCTTCCATCTCGCCCTGCGCCTCATCGGCCGTCGCCTGCGGCCGCTGTCGAACGCGCTGGCGCAGGCGCATGCGACGAAGTCGGCGATCGCCGAACAGAACCTGGCGATGCTGCCGATCATCAAGGCCTACACCGGCGAAGGCGCGGAGTCGGCGCGGTTCGGCGCGCATGCGACGCGGCTGCGCGACATCGAACTGCGCCTGCTGCGGATGCAGGCGCTGATCGGGCCGGCGGTGCGGCTGCTCGCATCGGCGGGCGTGCTCTTGCTGTTGTGGCTCGGCAGCCGCGCGGTCGCCGACGGCACGATGCGGCCTTCCGATCTCGTCACCCTGCTGCTGTACGGATTGCTGCTGACGCAGCCGGTGAGCCAGCTCGCGACCGTGTACGGCCAGTTCCAGGTTGCGCGAGGCAGCGCACAGCGGCTGATCGAGACCTTCGCCGAAGCGCCCGAGCCGGACGAGGGACGGCGCGAGCTCGCGAGTGCCCGCGGCGAGATCGCCTTCGCCGGCGTGCGCTTCGCCTGGCGCGATCGCGGACCGGTGCTGAGCGGCCTCGACCTGCGCGTGCGCGCCGGCGAGACGGTGGCGATCACCGGCGCGAACGGCGCCGGCAAGAGCACCCTCGCCCACCTGCTGCTGCGCTTCGACGATCCCCAGGCCGGGACGATCGCGCTCGACGGCGTCGACCTGCGCGAACTGCGCATGCGCGACCTGCGCGAGCGGATCGCGCTGGTGCCGCAGAACGTGCTGCTGTTCAACGCATCGATCGCCGACAACATCGCCTACGGTCGCGCGGACGCCTCGCATGCGGATATCGAACGCGCGGCGGTCGCGGCGCGCGCGCACGAGTTCGCGATGATGCTGCCCGACGGATACGACACCGTGATCGGCGACCAGGGCGTGCGCCTGTCGGGCGGCCAGAAGCAGCGCATCGCGCTGGCGCGCGCCCTGCTCAAGGACCCGGCCGTGCTGATCCTCGACGAGGCCACCGCGATGTTCGATCCCGAGGGAGAGCGCGAATTCATCGCGCAATGCCACGAGGCATTGCGCCACCGCACCGTGCTGCTGATCACCCACCGGCCGGCGAGCCTGGCGCTGGCCGACCGCGTGCTGCGGATGGAGGATGGACGCCTGGTCGAGACGGCGATGGATGCAGGCGGCCTCGCGTCCATCCGGTCGTGAGCGCTTCGCCCGCGACTACGCCGGGCTCACCAGCAGGTGCTTGGCGAGCAGCCCGTGCATGCGGCCGATGCCACGCGCGAGGTGCATGTAGACGAACAGGATCACGGTGCCCAGCGCCGTCATGATCGGCACGAGCCAGATCGGCGCGGGGCCTTCGTAGTCGCCGAACTGGATGTCGAACTGGCCGAACAGCGAAGCGATCGATCCGAAGATCAGGCTCAGCGATACCGACAGCGCCGCAACGCTCACGGTGAAGTAGACGATGCCCAGCGGCAGCATCATCAGCATGTACAGCATCGTCGACCAGCTCCGCGGATCGGTGAACATGCCCACGATGCGTTCCATCAGCGGCAGGTCGCGTTCGGTGTAGAGCGGCCGGCGCGGCATGCGCTCGCCGAGCATCACTTCGACGATGCGGCCTTCCACGACCGAGAGCACGCGCACGCTGCCGAAGAACAGGATCATGAAAGGCAGGCCGATGATCAGGACCGCCAGGCCGAGCGACAGGCTCACGCCGGTCACCGTCCAGGTGAAGTAGAAGATGCCGGTGGCGAGCGAAAGCAGCATGTAGAACATCGAGGCGTAAGTGCGCGGATCGGCGACGACGCCGAAGAACTTGCCGAGCGCCGATTCGCGCGGCGGCGGCGGCGGCGTGCGCAGGGCGCGCGTCACCTTGACCTCGGTGTTGCGATAGATGTCGGCGACTTCCTCGGGCGCGCCGTAGCTGGCGGCCACCGATTCGATCACGCTCGCCTCGGGCTCGCCCTTGCGCTCGGCCAGTTCCGAGCGCAGGTACTCCTCCGCGTCGTAGAGCGCGTCCTGGATCAACGCCGGATCGGATCCCCTGAGCGCCTCGCGCAGTTGCGCCAGGTATTCGGGGATGGTGTGCGGCAACGGCTTGCCCGTGTTTTTCGAGGCTGGGCCTTGCGGAGCGGCGGCGGCGTTCATGGCGTGGTTCCCTTCAGCACGGAATCGACGGAGCGGCGGGTATCGTCCCAGGTCGCGGCCCAGTCCTCGTAGACCGCGCGTCCGAGCGCGGTGATGCGGTAATAGCGGCGCGGTGGTCCGGCGACGGATGGCTCGACGTGGCTGTCGAGCAGGCCGCCCGCATGCAGGTTGCGCAACACCGGGTAGAGCGCGCTCTGCTTGTCGCTGAACAGCGCCCCGCCCGACTGCTGCAGGCGCTTGGCGATCTGGTAGCCGTACAGCGGCTCATCCGACCCGGCCAGCACCGCCAGCACGACCAGCGAAACCGTGCCGGCGCTGAGTTCCTTCTGGAACTTGCGCAGGTGGCTGTCGGTGTCGGTGCTGGTCTCGCTCACGGACGGGGTGCTGGGGACTGCGGAATGGCGATGACTTCATCTTAGTGCGAACTTCGCACTAGCAAGCGTGCTGGAAGTCATGGGGGCCCGGGAACGGGCAAGCCGGATCTCCCCGATCCACGCCCTCTCGCGATCACCACCGCGTGCCTGTGATTTTCGGCAGGCCTGCGCGAATCATCGATTGACCGGTCCGTGGTCGCGACTTGTTTCGTCGCGGCCGCACCGGCGCCTTCCCTCTCCATCCGCTGCGGTCCGCAGCACGATCCGAACGATGCGGCATGCCCGCGTCGAGGGTGTGCTGCTGCCCGGAGAAAACCACACGAGGACCGCCATGCAAGACCTTCGCGAACGCGACATCCCGCTCGGCAGCCTGCGCAGCTTCCTGACCCTGCTGGTCGTGCTGCACCACGCGGTGATCGCATACTGCCAGTTCGTGCCGCCGCCCGCGCACACGCTGGCCGAGCCGCCATGGCTGTGGACGGCCTTCCCGATCGTCGACGCGCACCGCTGGGGACTGGCCGACCTGATCGCCGGCTTCAACGACACGTTCTTCATGTCGCTGATGTTCCTGATCGCCGGTACGTTCGCGTGGCCGAGCCTGGTGCGCAAGGGCGCGGGCGGCTACCTGCGCGATCGCGCGCGACGGCTGGGCCTGCCCTTCCTGGTCGCGGCGGGCGTGCTCGCACCACTGGCCTATGCCGCAAGCTGGCTCGCGAACGTCGCGCCCGCGCGGGGCGGATCGTTCCTCTCGCAGTGGCTGGCAATTGGCGCGTGGCCGGCGGGGCCGGCGTGGTTCCTCTGGGTGCTGCTCGCGTTCGGCGCGCTCGCGGCGATCGCGTACCGGATGGCGCCCGAGGTCGGCGCGGCTTTCGGTCGCCTCATCGCGCGCCTCGGCCAGCGACCGGTCTTCGCCTGGATGCTGCTCGTGGTCGCCGCCCTGCTCTGCTATCTGCCGATGACCGCATGGATCGACCCGATGCGCTGGCTGTCGTGGGGACCGTTCTTCGTGCAGGCCAGCCGCGTGCCGCACTACCTGCTCTATTTCGTCGCCGGCATCGGCATCGGCGCGGCCGGCCACGCGCGCGGCCTGCTCGATCCGGGCGGTCGCCTCGCGCGGCGTTGGTGGTCGTGGGCGATCCTTGCCGCGATCGCCTTCCTCGTCCTCACCGGTGCCGCGATCGCGAGCATGTCCGCGGCGATGCACGGCCACCCGAACGCGGGCCTCGCGGCTTTCTGCAACGCGATGTTCGCGTTGTCCTGCGCGACCACCTCGTTCGCATGCATCGCGCTGTGCCTGCGCTTCGCGCGCAGGTCCAACGCAGCGCTCGACAGTCTCGCCGCGAACGCCTACGGCATCTACCTGCTGCACTACCCATGCGTGACCTGGCTGCAGTACGCGTTGCTGCGCACGGACCTTCCGGGCGCGGCTAAGGCGGCACTGGTGTTCGCCGGTGCGGTCGGCGCGAGCTGGTCGCTCACGGCCGCGGCCCGCAGGATTCCCCTCGTCGCGCGCTGGATCTGAGTGCGCGGCCACCGTCGATGCCTCGACGCCCGGCACGCGATCCCGCCCATCGCCCTTGGCTGTCATGCGAAACTGGCACCCTCACTTCTCCAACCACCAGGAACGAACCGCCCATGCACCGCTTCCGCCTCCAGCCGGTCCTGACGACCCTCGCCTTCGTGCTCGCTTCCGCCGTGCCCCTGCAGGCCGGCGCGCAGGCTGCGCCCGACGTGGCCGCCCCGGCTGCCGCGCCCGACAGCAACCTGTTCGCGACCTACACATTCGATTCCACCTATACGACAGCCGGCGTCCTCGTCTGCGGTTCGGTGCCTGGCTCGGATGGATGCTATGGCTCCGGCACGATGGGCACGTTCGGGCGCATCGGCGCGCTGGTCGAGGGCGGTCCGACCGTCAATACCACCACCAACACGGTGACGCGGCTCGTGTTCGTCATCGACCAGGCGGTCGGCGGAGGCAGCGGCGTGTCCCTCGTCGTCTACAGGCTGACCGAGGCAATCGCCGCACCGGACGCCACCATCAGCGTGACCAAGGTGAAGACGATATCGCTGCCGCAACTGACCGGCGGCGCCACCGCGAAGACCTTCCTGGCCGCCAACGCCAAGTTCCTGTTCGTCGGCACCGACCAGGGCACGAACGCGGTGCGCATCGCGAAGTCGGGCTATGCCCAGCAATCCTTTGGCGGCTTCTCCCCGCCGATCGACGTGTCCGCGATCACGGCCGACAAGTACGGCTTCGTGACCGTCGCCTACGGCACTACCGCCGCTTCGAGCGGTTTCTATACCTTCGACCCCAACGGCGCGGTCACGGAAAGCGGTGGCGGCACCGAGTACATGCTGAACACCACCGCGGGACTGCTGACATCGGGCACGAGTGCGGGCACGTCCGCGACCCCGGCGCAGCGTCTCGGCGTGCGCTACCACCGGACGAAGTAACCGGCCCCGCGCCCCCATGCTCGTCCGCGCGATGCGGGCGAGCGGGGCCGGATCCGCCGGATCGCAACATCGGGAGGTTCTTCCATGCACGCCCTCACGTTCTCGCGCTTCGGCGGTCCCGACGTCCTGGAATGGACGCAGCGGCCCGACCCCGATCCCGTGCCCGGCATCGCCGTGGTGCGCACCGCCGCGATCGGGCTGAACTTCGCCGACATCTACCGTCGCCAGGGCCGCTACCACCTCGCCGGATCGGCGCCGTGGATAGCAGGCTATGAAGGCGCCGGGACCATCGCGGCGATCCATCCCGAAGATGCCGGCGGCACCTGGCAGGTTGGCCAACGCGTGGCCTTCGCGGATTGCCCCCACGCGAATGCCGAACAAGTCGCAGTGCCACTCGAGAAGTTGATCGGCCTGCCGGACAACATCGGCTTCGACATCGCGGCGGCGGTGCTGCTGCAGGGCCTGACCGCGCAGTTCCTGTCCACGGACAGCTATGCGGTGCGGCAGGGCGACCGCGTCCTGGTGCACGCGGCCGGCGGCGGCGTCGGCCTGCTGCTGACCCAGCTCGCGAGCGCGCGCGGCGCACGGGTGGTGGCATTGGCTTCGTCCGCTGACAAGCGCGCGGCGGCGATCCGCGCCGGTGCCGTCGTCGCGATCGATTCGGGTGAAGGCTGGGTCGCGCGGGCGCGCGCGGCGCTTCCCGAGGGCGCGGACGCGGTCTACGACTCGATCGGGCGCACCCTGCACGACAGTCTTGCACTGGCGCGGACGGGAGGCACGGTGGTGTTCTACGGGATGGCCGCGGGCGATCCCGATCCGGTCGATCCGCGCCTGCTGATGGATCGCTCGCTGAGCCTCGTCGGCGGCGACCTGTGGAACGTGCTGACCTCGGCGCAGGCCCGCCAGGAACGCGCCGATGCCCTTTTCGCCGCGATCGCGGGCGGCCGCCTCGAGGTTCCGATCGCCGCGCGCGTCCCCCTGCGCGAGGGCGCCCGCGCGCACTCCCTGCTCGAGGGCCGCGGGGTCAGCGGCAAGGTGCTGCTCATCCCGTGAAGCCGCCGTGTCGGGAACGGCACGTCGTTCCGGCATCCGCGCCACGGTCGCCGCTGCGAGCATGCTTGTGCAGCGACGCGATGCGGCGCTAGATTGCCGGCAATGGCCATGCCTTCGACGAGCCCCAGCCCCCCGCGGCCGATGCCGGTCGTGTTCGCTGGCCACGGTTCGCCGATGAACGCGATCGAGGACAACAGCTACCACTGGCAATGGCGGCAGCTCGGCGAACGGCTGCCGCGCCCGAAGGCGATCCTGTGCGTATCCGCTCACTGGGAGACCCGCGGCGCGCGCATCACAGGCGCCGGGCATCCCTCGACGATCCACGATTTCTTCGGTTTCCCGCAGGCGCTGCTCGACGTGCAGTACCCGGCGCCGGGCGACGTGAAGCTGGCGCGGCGCGTCGAGGAACTGCTTGGCGGCCACAAGCACGCCCAGGTCGACGCCACGCGCGGGCTCGATCACGGCGCCTGGAGCGTGCTGCGCGGCATGTACCCGAACGCCGACGTGCCGGTCGTGCAACTCGGCATCGACACCTCGCTGCCCGGCGGGCACCACTACGAACTGGCGAAGCGACTCGCGCCGCTGCGCGATGAAGGCGTGCTGGTGATCGGCAGCGGCAACATCGTCCATAACCTCGCGCTGTGGGACTCGCGCGATCCGCGGCCGCTGGACTGGGCGATCCGCTTCGACGGCTCGGTCAGGCGGCGCATCGCAGCGCGCGAACACATCGACCTGGTCGACTGGCCGCGGATGGGCGAGGACGCGCGCCTGGCGATCCCGACGCCGGAGCACTACGTTCCGCTGCTCTACGTGCTGGCGTTGCAGCGCGATGGCGACCATGTGCGCTTCTTCAACGAGCAGGTCGCCGGCCCGATCTCGATGACCTCGGTGGTGATCGAGGCGGGCGGTCCGGCGCGGCCATCGCCATGAGGGAGATGCCACGCGAGCGCCCGATCGTCGCCTCGGCCCAGCATCCGGGGCTGGCCGACGCGCTCCACTTCGAGCACCTGGTACAGATCAACGACCCCGACGACCCGCGCGTGGCGCCGATGCGTCGCGAGCAGCTCTGGCGCGGCCTGGTGATGCGCGCGCAGTTCCCGGCGAGCTTCGTGCCGTGGCTGGACGACTGCAGCATCGAGCAGGACGGCGCGGACCTGCTGCGCACATTGCGCTTCGGCTCGCAGGTCGTGCACGACCGCGTCCATTTCGACGGCGAGGACGCGGTCGACTACACCGTCACCGACGACGACGACGGCTCCTCGTTCCGGATGAGCATGCGCATCGAGCAGCCGACCCTGGACGCGCTGTTCGTGCGCTTCACCTACGAGTCCTGGTCGCCCGACCACCACGCCGGCGATCCGCACATCGGCGCGGTGCGCGAGGCGTACCGGCTGGCCGACATCGACACCGTGTTCCGCATCCGCCAGCTCGCCGACTCGGGCCTGCTGGACGACTGATCGCTGTTACTTCCTGGCCGGGGCGCCGCGCTGCGCGCCTTCGCGCGGCGTCCATTCGATGTAGCCGATCGTGTCGTAGGCATTGACCACGTCGAACACCTCGGCGAGCCCGACCGCGCTCATGCGCGCGATCTCGTGCAGCTTGCGCGATACCGTCATGTGGGTGGCGACGCGGAAAGCGCGCGGATAGTCGCCCGCCAGGTCGAGCTTGTTGGTGAGCCGGTAGCTGCCGCCGGGATCGAGGTGCTTGGCGAGGAAGCCGTCGGAGTGCAGGAAACTGTCCATCCAGATCAGTCGCACATAGGGCCGCGCGGCCGAGGATCGCCGCGCGACTTCAAACTCGGAATGGGTCAGGCGCTTGAAGTCGCCATAGCGCAGCGGCTCGCTCGCATACGGCTCGAGCGCGCGCAGCAAGCCGCGCGCCAGGAAGATCTGTTCCTCCGGATCGAGCACCAGCCCCGGCGCACCCGGCAGCTCGATCCGCATCGGTCCGCGCAGCACGCCCTTTTCGAGGTAGTAGATCAGCGGGTAGGTGGCTTTCTTGTCGATGTGGATTTCGGTGTCGTGGCCGTAGGCGGCATCGAGCGCCCTGGCGCCCGCCTCGGCATCGGCCGCTCCGGCGTTCGCCGCATCCTGCTCGGCGCTCGCGCCGGGTCCCGGTACGACCTCCGGCACCACGGGCGGCGCGACCGGCTGCGAAAACGCGGGGGCTGGTTGCTTTTCTTCCTCTTCCTGGCGCCGTACGGTGAAGTTCTGCACACCCGGGTGGGCGGCTTCGAGCGACGAGAGGTCCACGTGGCCCAGGTCGAGTTCGGCGAACTCGTCGTGCCATTGGCCCGATCCTTCCTCAGCCACGGTCGCCCCCTGTCCGACCGCGTTCAACAGCGCCAGGAAGGCCGAGCTCCGGAACGGCTTGCGCAGGTACAGGCAGGACGGCGCCGGGTCGTCGATGTCGATGATCTGCGCCCAGGCGACGCCGCGCTGCTGGGCGCGCCGCATGGCGGTCTCGCCGACCAGGCGGCGTGCGTCCACGACCACGAGGTCGGCCTTCGATTCGGTGCCCCAGACCCAGGTGTCGTGCAACTGCATTTTCGCGACGCGCAGCAGCAGGCGCAGGTGGGCCGTGTCCTCCTCGCTGGATCCGACGCACTGGATGGTTCGATGCTGGGTCATGCGGATGGTCGCGGCGGGCGGTACCGGGATGGGCGGATGGCGGGAGCGGCGAGGACGGTGTGCGGGTTGTCGATTCTAAGTCAGGTCGCGGCGACTCCGACACCCGTCTGGAAAACCCGCTCCGGGGGCGACATCTGGCCCGGCCGGGCGCCGCTGCGCTAGAAGCGCTCGCGCCGCGTCCATTCGACATAGCCGACCGCCTCGTAGGCATTGACCACGTCGAACACTTCGGCCAGCGAGGCCCCGCTCACGCGCGCGATCTCGTGCAGGCGCAGCGGCGTCATCATGTGGGTGCCGATGCGGAAGGCGCGCGGAAAGTCCTGCGCCAGTTCCAGCCAGCGTGCAAGGCGGTAGGTGCCGCCCGGATCCAGGTGCGCGGCCAGGTAACCGTCGGACTTGAGGTAGCGGTCCATCCACACCAGCCGCAGGTAAGGACGCGCCGGCGCACGGATCCGCACTGCCATCAGGTCGGAGATGATCAGCCGCTTCCAGTCGCCGACACGCAGCGGCTCGCGGAAATAGGGTTGCAGCGCAGGCAGCCGTCCCTCGGCATGGAACACCCGTTCCTTCGGATCGAGCACCAGCGACACCTCCCCCGGCAGCGAGATCCGCGCCGGGCCGCCGAGCAGGCCCGGATCGAGGAAGTCGACCAGGGGATAGGTTTCGTTGTCGTTGACCTGCTCGGCGAGGTCGTGGCGGAACGACGGGTCGATGTTCGCCTCGTCCAGGGCCTCGCGGGCAAACGGGTTGCCGTAGGAGTCCGCGCGCGACTCGCTGCGCACCGTGGCGTCGCGCACGAACTCGACGCCGGTGCCGGCCTCGAGCTTTTCCGGCATCAGGAACTGCGGCTTGTCGGCATCCGGATCGCGGTGGAAGATCGATTCGAAGGCGTCGTTCTCGCGTTCGCGCTCGCTGCGGCGCAGGCTGAATTCGATATCGGGCGCGTCCTCGCCGGCCGTCGCATCGCCAAGGTCCAGATCGAAGAAATCGTCGCCCTGGGTGACCAGATCCAGCGGCGCCACGACGCTGCCGCCGATGCCATTGAGCAGGGTGACCAGATCGTGGCGGCGCAGCGGCTTGCGCAGGTAGCGCCCTTCGGGCGTCGGCGCGTCGGCCGCGACGAGCTGGGCGCAGGCGATGCCGCGCTGCAGGGTGCGCCGCAGGGCGTCGTCGCCGGTCAGCGTGGAGGTGTCGACGATCACCAGGTCGGCGCGGTTCTCGGCGCCCCAGCGCCAGGCGTCTTCCAGGTGGATCACCGCGGCGCGCAGCAGCAGGCGCAGGTGGGCGACGTCCTCGTCGCTCGCGCCGATGCAATCGATGATCCGTTTCGTCGTCATGAAATCGCTGCGGCCACATGCCATGCACCATGGCCGACTAGAATAGTCGACCCCGCGCGTCGCATCCACGACGACGCGGTTCATCGTGGACCCCGATGCCCAAGCGCTACGACCGCCGTTACTTCGATCGCTGGTACCGCGAAGGCGGAGCCGCCATCGGTCGCGCCGCGCTGCTTCGCCGCAAGGCCGCGCTGGCGGTGGCGATGGCCGAGTATTACCTCGGGCGGCCGCTGCGCAGCGTGCTCGACGTCGGTTGCGGCGAAGGCACGTGGCGCGCGCCGCTGCTGAAGTTGCGGCCCGGGCTCGAGTATCTCGGGGTGGACAGCAGCGAGTACGCCGTCGCGCGCTACGGCGCCCGGCGCAACCTGCGGCTCGCGCGTTTCGCCCAGCTCGAACAGTTGCGCTTCGGGCCACCGGTCGACCTGCTGGTCTGTTCGGACGTCCTCCACTACGTCGGCGCCGGCGAACTGCGCCGCGGCCTGTCGGGATTCGCGGAGCTGTGCGGCGGACTGGCGTGGATCGAGGTGTTCTGCCGCGACGATGCGATCGAAGGCGACCGGCTCGGCTTTGTGCGTCGCAGCGCCGCGTACTACCGCCGCGTCTTCGCCGATGCCGGCTTCGCGGCCTGCGGATCCAATGGCTACCTGGCGCCTTCGCTGGCGCGCGACGCGGTGGCGCTGGAGCTGCCCGCAGCGAACGCGCGTCGCGGCGATTGACGCCGCGCAGCATCGCCGTCCCCAATGTCCGATCATGCGACGACACGATGCGACCTGCAAACCCGTCGCGACATCACACAATCGCGCTCCGGCTGGCGTACTCTTGGGTCAGCTTCCGTTCTTCCGTGGAGCCGTGCCATGCCCACCGTGCGCTTCCGCATCACCGCCAGCGAGGACGATACCCAGGACGTGATCCACCACGTCGAGAACGTCGACGAGGAGATCGAACGCGTCGAGGAAGTCAACGAGGTGATGCAACACTCCAACTGGGGCGATTCGAGTTCGGCAGGACTGTCCGACGATTTCGGCCCCGGGCTGCACTGCGTCGAGGTCGAGGCTCCGAACGACGACGTCGCCGAACTGGTGCGCGTGGCAGCGGAGGAACGGGCGTACCGGCTGGGCGCGGTGATAGAGTTCGTCGACCGCTTCTGAAGCAGCGCGCTTCTGGAGCAGCCTGTTCCGAAGCAGCGTGCCACCCCGCCACCCAACGGAGCGCTCATGCGCCGCACTCGTCCTGCCCTCGCCCTGCTGCTGTGCGCGTGCGCAATGCAGGCCAGCCCCGCAGCCGATCCGGCGACGCCCGCTCCGAAGTTCAAGACCGCACAGCAGATCATCGACGCCGCACCGGCCTCGGCGTGGCGCGATCTCGATCCGGCGAACACGCTCTACGTCGAGCTCGCGACCGGCCGGGTGATCATCGAGCTGGCGCCGCAGTTCGCGCCGCAGCACGCGGCCAACATCAGGACGCTCGCGCGGAACCACTGGTTCGACGGCGTGTCGATCAACCGCTCGCAGGACAACTTCGTCGTGCAATGGGGCGATCCCAACGCGGGCGAGAAGAACGCCAAGCCGCTGGCGCCGGCGAAGGAGCACGTGCCGGCGGAGTTCAGCGCCGACGCTCGTCATCTCGGCTTCCATCGACTGAAGGATGTTGACGGGTATGCGCCGGAGGTTGGCTTCGTCGACGGTTTCCCCGCGGGCATGGACCCGAAGACCGGCAAGGCCTGGCTCGCTCACTGCTACGGCACGCTTGGCGCGGGCCGCGACCTGGCGCCCGACAGCAGCACCGGCGCCGAGCTCTACGTCGTCACCGGGCAGGCGCCGCGCCAGCTCGACCTCAACATCACCACCGTCGGCCGCGTCGTGCAGGGCATGGAACTGCTCTCGGTGATGCCGCGCGGCACCGGCCCGCTGGGCTTCTACGAGAAGCCCGAACAGCGCGTGCCGATCAAGGCGATCCGGCTCGCGTCCGCCGTACCGGAAGCGGAGCGCACGCCGTTGCAGGTATTGCGCACCGACACGCCAACCTGGGATGCGGCGGTGGAAGCGCGTCGCAACCGCCGCGACGACTGGTACCTGCGCCCGGCCGGCCACATCGACCTGTGCAACGTGCCGATCCCGGTGCGCAAGCCGCCGACGGCGACTCCGACGGCCCCTGCGGCCTCGCACTGATCCTGCACATGGGCACGCCGTTTCCACGCCGATCCGAGCGTGGTCGCGTCGTTGAGTCGCTCCGCAGTCTTTGTCATCGATGGGCTTGCGCTGCAACGCTGGCATTCGCGTTTGCATGTGTCGGTCCCGCCTTCGCGCTCGATCCGAACGTCCCCTTCCAGCACTACCGCTTCGACCACTGGGGCCCGGACGAAGGCCTGCCGCAGATCAGCGTCGCCACCCTCGCGCAGGATCGCCTCGGCTACCTGTGGGTGGGAACCCAGAACGGCATCGCGCGCTTCGACGGCAACCGCTTCACCCTCTACGACCGCGACAGCAGCGGCGTCGACACGACCCTGCCGACGTCGAGCCTGGCCACCGCCGACGGCCGCGTCTGGTTCGGCACGCCGCGCGGCGTGCTGTGGATCGGCGGCGAACGCGTGCGCGAAGTCGGCAACGACGGCGCGCTCGTCTCGGTGCTCGACCTCACCCAGGACATCCGCGAGCGCATCCTCGCGGCGAGCGAATCCGGGGTGTATGTCGTGGAAGGCGACCGCCTGCGGCTCGACCCGGAGATCAAGGGGCCGGCGTATTCGTTCGAGCACGACGGCGCGATCGTCTGGGTCGGCGGCCTGGGCGCGGTCACGCGCCTGGAAGAGAACCACGTCGAGCGCATTCCCCTGCCCGATCCGTCGCTGAAGGTGCTGCGCATCGTGCAGGAAGGCGACCTGCTCTGGCTCGGCACGCCCGCCGGCCTGAAATGGATGGACCTGCGTACGCATACGCTGATTGATGTGCCGCAGGCGGGCGATGAGCCGATCGGCAGCCTGCTGCTCGACACCAACGGCAACCTCTGGGTCGGCACGGTGAACCATCTGCGCCGTCGCCATCCCGACGGCCAGTGGGAGACGGTGGACGATGGCGACCTGTTTTCGCAAGCGTGGATCGACGCACTCTACGAGGATCGCGAAGGCGACCTGTGGCTGGGCAGCCGGGTGCAGAGTCTGGTGCGCCTGCGCGACAGCGCGATCTCGCGGATCGGCGCGCGCGAGGGAATGGCCGACCCGTTCACCTGGTGCCTGCTGCGCGACCGCGACGGCTCGCTGCTGCTCGGCACCAGCCACGGCCTGGTCGCGGTCGACAAGGATGGCAAGCCGGGCGTGGCAGTCGGCGCGGAATCGCTGCGAAGCGCCCAGGTTTACAGCCTCGATGAAGATCCCGACGGCAGCCTGTGGATCGGCACGCGCGGTGGCGGGCTGGCGCTGCGACGCGATGGCGTCGTGGCGATGCCTCCGGCACTGGCGCCGCTAGCAGGACACCAGGTCGACGCCGTGCAGCACGTCGGCGACGACCACTGGATCGCCACGCTCGATGGCCTGTTCCGTTACCGCGGCGGCGTGCTGAAAGCCATCGGGCCGCACGATGGCAGCGCGGCGGCGAAGGTGCGCACGATCCTCGCGCGTTCGCACGACGACATCCTGGTCGGCACCGAGGCCGGGATCTTCCACGTGCAGGGCGAAACGCTGGCACGCCTGCCCGGAGCGCAGGCGCTCGATGCCACCTTCGTCACCCGCATGGCCTGGCTCAAGCCCGGACTGCTCGCGATCGCGACCATGGATCGCGGCCTCGGACTGTGGCGCGACGGCCACCTGCTGCTGCTCGGCAAGGAACAGGGATTGCCGACGCGCAACGGCTGGACCCTCGACGTCATCGGCGACTACCTCTACGTCGCCAGCATCGACGGCGTCTATCGCGTCGCCCTCGCCGACCTGCCCGATCCCAGCGCGCGCGCGCCCTCGCAGATACGCACCCAGGTGATCGTCGACGGCAGCCAGCATGGCGCCGGCGGACACCGCTATGGCTGCTGCAACGGCGGCGGCGATGCGCGCACCCTGCGCGAAGGCCCGGTGCTGTGGGTCGCCTCGAGTGCGGGCGTGGTGAGGCTGGACACCACCGCCCTGCCCGCGCCGGCCGCACCACCGGCAGCGGTGATCGAGCGGGTCAGCAATGGCGGCGTCGACTATCCGGGCGGCGCACCGCTCGATCTGGCCGGCGACAACCGCGACATCGAAATCGGCTACACCGGCCTGAGCCTGGTGGATTCGGCGCGACTGGAGTTCCGCTACCGGCTCGACGGCTACGACACCGGCTGGCGCGAGGCCGGAGCGCGCCGCGTGGCCTACTACACCCACCTGCCGCCGGGCGACTACAGCTTCAAGGTGCAGGCGCGACCGCCGCTGGGCGCCTGGGGCGTGGGCATCGCGCCGCTGCCGATCCACATCGCACCGCACTGGTACGAGCGCACGGCGGTGCGCCTGCTCGCGCTCGTCGCGCTCGTCGTGCTCGCGGCATTCTGGGTGATGCGCCACAACGCCGGGCTGCGCCGGCGTGCGCGCGAACTCCAGCATGCGGTGGACGAACGCACCCAGGAACTGGTCGTCGCCAACGCCAGGCTCGAGGAACTCAGTCGCACCGACAGCCTCACCGGCCTTGCGAACCGGCGCGCGATCGACACCGCCGCGCACACCAGCGCGCGCGACTGGACGGGCGCGGTCCTGATGATCGACCTCGACCATTTCAAGCATGTCAACGACGAGCACGGCCATGCGCGCGGCGACGAGGTGCTGGTGGTGCTGGGCGAGATCCTGCGCGCCAACACACGCAGCGGCGACCGCGTGCTGCGCTGGGGCGGCGAGGAGTTCCTGATCGTCTCGCACCGGCTGGATATCGACGCCGCTTTGCTGCTCGCCGAGCGCATCCGCGATGCGCTCGCATCGCGGCGCTTCCGCGGCCACGACAGCGCCTCGATCAGGATCACCTGTTCGGTCGGCATCGCCAGCCTGCCCGTGCATCCACGGCGCGTCGGCGACCTCGACGCCAGCATCGCACTGGCCGACTTCGCCCTTTACCGCGCCAAGAGCGAAGGTCGCGACCGCGCCCGCGCGGTCATCCTGCCGCCGGACGCTTCGACCGGCATTTCCCAGGGCGACCTGCGCGAGGAAGTCGAGCGCCTCGACGCACGCGGCGGCTTGATCTGGCGCACCGCATCCGTCCATCCACCGGGCTGAAGACCGCCAGGCACGGGTTCGAACCGGTGCGTGCGCGATGCGATCAGCTCAACGCAGCTTGCGGCGATTCGCCGTGCGATCTGCCTTCGCCGTCATCGAGCCGGCCATCGTCTTTTTGCCCGCGACGACTTTCGAAGTCGCTTTCTTCGCGACCGCCTTGCGCGCCTTCGCTGGCCTGGCGGTTGGCGCAGTCCTGGCGGCCTTCGCCTTCCTCACCGGCTTCGCGGCCTGCTTGCGCAACGCGGCAGCAAGCGCGAGCCGCGCCCATGGCGCCATCGCCTCGGTCGCATCCAGCGCTTCGTCGGGCACCGACCAGTAGCTCATCGCCATCGGGCCTTCCTTGCTCATGTAGACGAACGGCGCCGATCCTGCGGCCGCGAACTCCGGCTGGCTCTCGGCATCGGTTTTAAGGTAGAGACGGCCTTCGTCGACGATGCCGACGATGATGCCGTCGAGATACAGCCCCCAGCCGCCGAACATCGCGCGCGCGGCGACGCGGCCGAGCGGATCGAGCAGTTCGTGCAGGTGGGCGATGAAGGCTTCGTCGGTGCGCATGGCGACTCCTGCGACTCGCTGCAGCATGCGCTGCGCGCACGGCATGGTCGAGCGCATGGAACAATGCCTGCGCTCAACCGGGAACCGCAAGCCATGGCCTGGTTCGTCTACCTGATCGAATGCCGCGACGGCAGCATCTACACCGGCATCGCCGTCGATGTCGCGCGCCGCTACGCGCAGCATGCTTCCGGAAAGGGAGCCCGCTACACGCGTTCGCACCCGCCGGTGCGCCTGCTCGGAACCTTCGCGCAGGCCGATCGCTCAAGCGCGCTCAAGGCCGAGCATGCGATCCGGCGCATGCCTCCTGAAGCCAAGCGCGCGCTGTGCGCGCAGGCGACGACAGCGGACGTCGCCGACCCGTGAGTTCTCCTTGCCGCAGGCTGTAATAGCGTCCTAACGCCCGCGCCGCTACCCTGCGCGCCATGGCGCATGCACACGACCACCACCATCACGAACACGGCCACGACCATGGCCATTCCCACGATCACGGCCACAGCCACGGCCACGCCCACGCCCCGGCCGATTTCGGGCGCGCGTTCGCGATCGGCATCGCGCTGAACCTGGGCTTCGTCGTCGTCGAGATCGTATACGGCGTGATCGCGCATTCGCTGTCGCTGGTCGCCGACGCCGGGCACAATTTCAGCGACGTGCTCGGCCTGGTGCTGGCCTGGGCCGCGAGCGCGCTGGTCAAGCGCCTGCCGACCCAGCGCCGCACCTACGGCCTGCGCCGCTCCTCGATCCTGGTCTCGCTGTTCAACGCCCTGGTGTTGCTGATCGGCATCGGCGGCATCGCCTGGGAAGCGGTGCAGCGGCTGCGCCATCCCGAAGCCGTCGCCAGCGACGTGGTGATGGCGGTCGCGGCGATCGGCATCGCGATCAACGGCTTCACCGCCTGGCTGTTCGCATCCGGGCGCAAGGGCGACGTCAATATCCGCGGCGCCTTCCTGCACATGGCCTCCGACGCGCTGATCTCGCTGGGCGTGGTGCTGGCGGCGCTGGCGATGCGCCAGACCGGCTGGCTGTGGCTCGATCCGGTCGTCAGCCTGGCGATCGTGGTGGCGATCGCCTGGGGCACCTGGGGATTGCTGCGCGAATCGCTGGACCTGGCGCTCGATGCCGTGCCGCGCCGCATCGACCCCGAGCAGGTCGAGGCGTGGCTCACCGGCCTGCCCGGCGTCGAGGCTGTGCATGACCTGCACATCTGGGGCATGAGCACGACCGAGGTGGCGCTGACCGTGCACCTGGTGAAACCCGATGCCACGCTCGACGACGCCCTGCTCGCGCGGATCCATCGCGAGCTGGACCAGCGCTTCGGCATCGGCCACGTCACCGTGCAGTTCGAACTCGGCGACGCCGCCCATCCCTGCGGACAGGCGCCACTGTCGGCGCTCTGAGGCGGAATTCGGGGCGGAAGCGCGTGCCGACCCAACCAATGGCACAGGCGATCTTAACGTTATAATGTAACTATCGCGCCGGTTTTCGGTCGTCCCCGGCCGTACCCGCCGCGTCGCAGCGTGCTCCATGGCTGCGGCGCAACCGTTCATCCGCTCCGATACATCCGCCGTGACTGGTGGACAGGAACCGCTTCGGCATGAAGTTCGCGCGATCCATGATCCTCGAAGGCCTGCGCCCGCGCGTGGCGATGGCGATCGCGTTGACGCTGGCCGGTTGCGCGGTCGGCCCCGATTTCCAGAAACCCGCGGCGCCGGCCACGGACAGCTATACCGGCCATGCACCTGCAACGACGGCTGCCACGCCTTACGTCGCCGCCGGCGACGCGCAACGTTTCGCGCAAGGCAGCGACATCCCGGGCGACTGGTGGACCCTGCTCCACTCGAAGCCGCTCGACGATCTCGTCCAGCAGGCCCTGAGCAACAACGCCGACCTCGAAGCGGCGCAGGCCGCGCTCCGCCAGGCGCACGAGGGCACCCTCGCCCAGCGCGGCGCGTATTTCCCGAGCGTATCGGCTGGCTTCAATGCGAGCCGCGAGCAGGATCCGCCCGGCGCGCTCGCACCGGTGCCCAGCTCGAACGCCTTCCTCTACAACCTGTTCACGCCGCAGGTCAGCATCTCGTATGCACCGGACCTGTTCGGGCTGAACCGCCGCACCGTCGAATCGCTGCGCGCGCAGGAAGACGCCGCGCGCTACCAGATGATCGCGACGGACATCACCCTGGCCACGAATGTCGTCAACGCCGCGGTGCAGGAAGCCTCGCTGCTCGCCCAGGTCGACGCGACCAGGCAGACCATCGATGCCGACGCGAAGATCGTCGACATCCTGCGCTACCAGATGGCCAAGGGATACGCGAACGGGCTTGACCTCGCCGCGCAGGAATCGCAACTCGCGCAGGCGCAGTCGGCGCTGCCGTCGCTGCAGACCCAGCTCGAGCAACAGCGTCACGCGCTGGCGGTACTGACAGGCCGGCTGCCGAGCCAGGCTGCCGACGTGGACTTCGACCTCGACGCGCTGCAGTTGCCGCAGGACCTGCCGTTGAGCCTGCCATCGCAGCTCGTCCGCCAGCGTCCCGACGTGCTGCAGGCCGAAGCGAACCTGCACGCGGCAAACGCGCAGGTCGGCGTGGCGATCGCGAATCGTTTCCCGAATTTCCAGATCACCGCCAACGCCGGCCACACGGCGCTGGCGACCGGGCAGATGTTCGCCAACGGCACCGGCTTCTGGAACATTGCAGGCGCACTGACCGCGCCGATCTTCGAAGGCGGTGCCCTGCTGCACCAGGAACGCGCCGCGAAGGCCGCGTACGAACAGGCCGCCGCGCAATATCGCAGCACGGTGCTGGGCGCGTTCCAGAACGTCGCCGACACCCTGTCCGCGCTCGAACACGATGCCGAGGCGCTGCAGTCGGCCGCGAAAGCCGCCGATGCCGCCCGCGTCACGCTCGACCTCACCCAGCGCCAGTACAAGGTCGGCTACGCCAGCTACCTCACCCTGCTCGGCGCCGAGCAGGGATGGCAACAGGCGCGCATCGGCCTCGTGCAGGCGCAGGCGGGCCGATTCGCCGACACCGCGGCGCTGTACCAGGCGCTCGGCGGCGGCTGGTGGCAACGCAAGGATCTCGACGGGGACCACCCGGACGGGGATCACTCGGACACGGATCATTCGAAGCCGGACGACCTCAAGCAGGACCACGATGAACACTGATCCCATCCTTCGCACGCCTACGGGCGAACGACGACGCGCACCGCGATCGACGCGGACGGCGCTGGCGGGCTTCGCCTGCGCGCTCACGCTCGGCCTCGCGTCCTGCTCGCACTCGTCCGGTGATGCACCCGCCGACGCCTCGGCCACACCGGCCAATGTGCAACTCACAGCGGAACAGAAGCAGCACATCGGCATCCGCACCATCGCGGCCTCGCGTTTCGGCACCACGGTCGAAGCCACCGGCGCGGTCGATTTCGACAACGACCACGCGACCAGCGTGGTCGCGCCCTTCTCCGGCCCGGTGGCGCGCATCCTCGTGCAGCCCGGGCAGAAGGTGCGCAAGGGCGACGCGCTGGCGATCGTGGATTCCTCTGACTTCTCCGCGGCGATCGACACCTACGCCAAGGCCCTCGTCGCGGCGAAGAACCTGCGTCGGATCGCCGACGCCGACAAGGACCTCGTCCAGCACAAGGGCGTGTCCGATCGCGAGAACGAACAGGCCCAGACCGACGCCGCCGGCGCCGATGCCGACCGCGACGCCGCGCTGCAATCGCTGGTGTCACTGGGCGTGGATCCGGCGACGATCGCCGAAGTCCAGTCCGGCAAGCGCAGCGCGCGCGCGCAGGGCGTGATCCGCGCACCGATCGCCGGCACCGTCGCCGAGAAACTGATCTCGCCCGGCACCCTGCTGCAGGCCGGCTCGACCGCCTGCTTCACCCTCGCCGACCTCTCGCGCGTCTGGGTGATGGCGCAGGTCTCCGCCAGCGACCTGAAGTCGGTCGCCGTAGGCGATCCCGTCGACGTGCTCACCGACACCGATGCGAAGGGCCTGAAGGGCAGCGTCGACAACATCTCCGCCGTGGTCGATCCCGACACCCGCGCGGTGATCGCGCGCGTGGCCGTCGACAATCCCGGCGACGCGCTCAAGAAGCAGATGTACGTGCGCGTGCGGATCCATTCGCAGGACGAGCACGAGGGCATCCAGGCCCCGGCTTCGGCGATCCTGCGCGACGACGAGAACCTGCCCTTCGTCTACGTCGTCGCTTCCGATGGCAGCTTCGCGCGCCAGCAGGTGACCCTCGGCGATCGCATCGGCGACCAGTACGCCATTCCCGAAGGCCTCAAGGCCGGCGACCGCATCGTGGTCGATGGCGGCTTGTTCATGCAGTTCATGCAGGCGCAGTAGTCCAATGTCGAACGATCCGAACATCCTGTTCGTCCGTTCGAACGCCGCGTCCGGCTCATGTCCGGACGCGGCGTCCGCGCCGGATGGGTCTCTGGCGCGAGCAGGCCATCCCTGGCCTGCATGGCCGTCACGGCTGTATCCCTCCCATTCAAGAGTTTCGCGACGGCCATGAGCGACCATCCGCCACTGACCGGATCGCCGTCGCGCACGGCGTCGATGATGAACCGGATCGTTGCCTCGTCGCTGAGGCAGCGCTTCATCGTCGGCTTCATGACCCTGCTGCTGGCCATCGCCGGCTGGTGGTCGCTCGGTCGCCTGCCGATGGACGCCTACCCGGACCTGTCGCCGCCGATCGTCGACATCGTCACGCAATGGCCCGGCCACACCGCCGAGGAAGTGGAGCGGCTGATCACCGTGCCGGTCGAGAACGGCATGAACGGCATACCGAAGACCGCGACGATGCGCTCGGTCTCGCTGTACGGATTGTCCGACGTCACCCTCACCTTCGACGACGGCGCCGACAACGGCCAGGCGCGTCAGGAGGTGTTCAACCGGATGGGCGACCTCGGGCTGCCCGATGGCGTGGGCCCGTCGGTGTCACCTCCTTCGTCGCCGTCCGGGCTGATCTACCGCTACGTGCTGGAGAGCAGCGACCGTTCGCCGATGGATCTCAAGACCATCGAGGAATGGACGGTCGAACCGAAATTCCGCGCCGTTCCCGGCGTGGCGGACGATTCCGGTTTCGGCGGCGGCACGATGCAGTACCAGGTGATGCTCGACCAGACCAGGGTCGCGTCGGTCGGCCTGTCGGCCACCCAGGTCGAGTCGTCGCTCGCGGCCAACAACAGCAACGCCGGCGGCGGCTTCTACTCGCAGGGCGGCCAGTTCTACTACGTCACCGGCGTGGGGCGGCTGACCACGACCGAGGACATCGGCAACGTCGTGCTTGCCGTGCACGACGGAAAACCCGTGCTGGTGAAGGACGTCGGCAAGGTCGTCATCGGCATCGCGCCGCGGCTGGGCGAATTCGGCTACGAGAAACGCGACGACGCGGTCGAAGGCGTCATCCTGATGCGCACCGGGGAAAAGACCCAGGACGTGCTCAAGCGCGTCGAGGCCAAGACCAAGGAACTCAACGAACAGGTCTTGCCGAAGGACGTGAAGATCCACCCGTTCTACGACCTCAGCGACCTGATCGCGCAGACCACGCAGGTGGTCGAGAAGAACCTCGTCGAAGGCGTCGTGCTGGTCGTCCTGGTGCTGCTGTTCTTCCTGTACGACGTGCGCGCCGGACTGATCGTCGCCATCACGATCCCGCTGGCGCTGCTGTTCGCGTTCTTCGTCCTGCACCTGCAGGGCGCGTCGGCCAACCTGCTGTCGATCGGCGCGGTGGATTTCGGCATCCTCGTCGATGGCGCGATCTTCATGGTCGAGAACATCTTCCGCCAGATCGCCCTGCACGAAGGCAAGCCCTTCAGCATCCGCGAAGTCATCGAGGATGCGGCGGCGGAGGTCGACCGTCCGCTGTTCTATGCGGTCGCGGTGATCGTCGCCGGCTTCCTGCCGATCTACGTGCTGACCGGGCCGTCCGGCACGCTGTTCAAGCCGATGGCCGACACCATGATCTTCGCCCTGGTCGGCTCGCTGGTTGTCACCCTGACGCTGCTGCCGGTGATGTGCGCGTGGTTCATGCGCAAGGGCGTGCGCGAGCGTCGCAACGTCGCCTTCGACTGGGTGAAGTCGCTCTACGCGAAATGGCTCGATGCCTGCCTTGCCGCACCGCGGGCGACGATCGCCGCATCGGCGGTCCTGCTCGTCCTTTCCCTGCTGCTGGTCCCGAGCATCGGCGCGGAGTTCATGCCGCAGCTCGACGAAGGCGCGCTCTGGGTGCGCGCGACCATGCCCTACACGATCTCGTTCGACGAGTCGGCGAAGATCGCGCCGAAGGTGCGCGAGATCCTGCACTCGTTCCCGCAGGTCACGACGGTCACCTCCGAGCTCGGGCGTCCCGACGACGGCACCGATTCCACCGGTTTCTTCAATGTCGAGTTCTTCGTCGGCATCAAGCCGTACTCGCAGTGGACCGGCCCGTACCACACCAAGCCGGAATTGATCGCGGCGATCGACAAGAAGCTCGAGGCCTTCCCCGGCATCCAGTTCAACTACACCCAGCCGGCCGAGGACGCCGTCGACGAAGCCGAGACCGGCCTGAAGAGCGCGCTCGCGGTGAAGGTGTTCGGCTCCGACCTCGACACGCTGCAGAAGAAGGGCAAGGACATCAAGCAGGTGCTGGAGAAGGTGCGCGGCATCACCGACGTGACCCTCGTGCAGGAACTCGGCCAGCCCAGCCTGACCATCAAGATCAACCGCGCCGCCATCGCACGCTATGGCGTGAACGTCGACGACATCAATGGCCTGATCACCACCGCGGTCGGCGGCGACGTCGCAACCCAGGTGATGCAGCAGGAGAAGCAGTTCGACCTGGTCGTGCGCCTCGACCAGCCGTACCGCGACAACCCGGAGCAGATCGGCAACATCCTCGTGCCCACGCCCGGCGGCCAGCAGATCCCGCTCAAGGAATTCGCCGACATCAAGGTGACCAACGGCGCCTCCTTCATCTACCGCGAAGACAATTCGCGCTACATCGGCGTGCAGTTCTCGGTGACAGGACGCGATCTGGCCGGTGCGGTCGAGGACGCGATGAAGCAGGTCCACGCCAGGGTCACGATGCCGCAGGGTTATCGCCTCGACTGGGGCGGCGAGTATTCGGAGTACACCGCATCGCGCGGACAGCTCGGCGTGATCCTGCCGCTGACCCTGCTGGCGATCTTCCTGCTGCTGTTCTCGCTGTACAGCAATTTCAAGTTCCCCTTCATCACCGTGCTCGGCGTGGTGCTGTCGGCGCCGATCGGCGGCATCCTCGCGCTGTGGATCACCGGGACGCCGTTCTCGGTGTCGTCCGGCATCGGATTCCTGGTGCTGTTCGGCGTCTCGGTGCTGACCGCCGTCGTCTACATCTCGTATGTCAACGAGCTGCGGTTGAACGGACTCGGCACGACCGAGGCGATCCGCGAGGCCGCGATCCTGCGCCTGCGACCGATCATGATGACCGCGCTCGTCGCGGCGCTCGGCCTGCTGCCTGCCGCGCTCGCCACCGGCGTCGGCACCGACACCCAGAAACCCTTCGCCCTGGTGATCGTCTGGGGCATGCTCTCGCGCCTGCTGATCAGCGTGTTCCTGATGCCGGCGCTGTACGCGGTGGTGGCGCGGCCGAACGATCGCCTGGAGGTCTGACGCTACGCGCGGCTACAGCGGCCGCGCGCCCTTGCAGGCCGGATACATCACGCAGCCCCAGTACATCCGGCCGTCCTGCATGCTGAAGCGCTGGTACATCGCCTTGCCGCAGCGTGGGCAGGACGGCGCGGCGACGGCCTGCGGCTGCGGTGAAGACGAAGGCTTCGCATCCTGCTGGGGCGATTGCGAAGGCGCGACTTCCGGTTGCGGAGAAGGAGCGGCGATCGGTGGAGAGACCGGCGCTTCGACAGGCGCGGCCTTCGACGCGTCCCTGCCGGCACGCCGGCGGCGGTCGATCCAGGACAGGCCCGCACCCAGCCAGCACAGGCCCAGCACCGCCCACGCGTAGCCGTCGAGCGCGCCGCCGGAGGCCGCACGCGCCGCGCCCAGGGTCGCGAGGCCGCCATGGGTCGCGGCATGGCCGCCGATGCCGTAGTGGATCGCCGCCCAGCCGGCAATGCCGGCGACAAAACCGATCGCCGGCCAGGGTGCCTTCGATGCCATGCTCATTCCCTTCGGTCGAAAACCGAAAGCATGCCAGAGAGCGGAGCCGACAGTCGGATCGCCGCAGTCAACCGATGCATCGCGGGTTGCACGCGCATGCCGGCGTGCAAGGCGTTACGGCGCATACATCGTCGCCGCGATCCTGCGAGCGCCGATCTTCCCGGTGATCGTCGCCTGGGCATCGGCCAGGTGGCTCTTCCACTTGAACACCAGGTCGCCCGCTTCGGTGCCCACGCCCTCGACGTGCACCGTTGCGGTCACGCCACCGGGATAGTCGTAGTCCCAGCTCGCCTTGCCCGAGACCTGCACGTCGTCGACGAACTGCACGTGGTCGAGCTTGAAATGGGTCACGCTGGTCGCGCCGCCGTAGGTGAAGCTGCCGCCGCGCAGGCCGACGTCACTGCCGGAATAGTTGACCCACCAGCGCGCGACCACGTCGCTGATCGTGTATCCGGCCGCCGCCACGACGCGCAGGTCAGCGTCCGTGCCCTGGTTGCCGGCGAGCCCGCTCGCCGGATCGAGTCCGGCTGCGGTCGTCGCGAAGCGCGGAACAAGATGCACCTCGGCGATGTGCTGCGTGCACGAGGTGTCGCCCGGATCGAGCGTCGCGACGAAACGCTGCACGAGGAGCGAGGCGCAGTTGTCCTCGTCCTCGTCGGCGGTGACGTGGAAGCTGTTCGGCACGATGATCTGGCGCGCGTTCGGGAACAGTTTCGCCGCCTCGGCGCCCTGCAGCGCGGGCGTCAGCGAATCGAGGTCGCCGGAAAGCACCAGCACCGGCGCTTTCGTGAATTCCGCCGATGGCGGAACCGGTTCGCCCGGCGGATAGGGCGACGTCACCGACGGCGCGTCCCAATGCAGGCACAGGTCGAGCACGCTGGTGTCGAGCGGCATCGCGTCGAATTCGGCGATCAGGAACGGCGAGTACACGAAGGGCATGCTGCGTCGTTCGCCGGCGATCGATTGCCGGCGTTGCAGCAGGCGATCGGCATACGACGAGTTCATGTCGTAGATCTGCGGATAGTCCTGGCAGCTCACCGCGACGAAGGTCGCTTCGCTGAATTCCGAAACCGGGCTGCCCTCGCCCGAACTGTCGTCGGTGAGCTGGTTCTCGGCGATCAGGCGCAGCAGCGGCAGCGTCTGGCCTTCGTCGAGCCAGGCGCGCGCGGCAGCGTCGAGGTCGCGATAGACCACCGACTGGGTGACGTTGCCGACCATCAGGTAGTCGAGGTTGGTCGCGTTCGCCACGACCGTCTGGCTGATGCCGTTGCCGTCCGGCGCGGTGCCCGAGAAGGGATGCGCGCGCACTGATTCGACCAACTGTTCGATGCGCCGCATCGAGGTTTCCCGCTGGCCGCCGCAGGTGGGCGAACGCTGGCAGGCGACGTTGAAGGCGTAGCTCGCGGTCGGCGCGATCTCCGGGTACCACGGCGACAGGCCGCGCACCGGATAGGCGCTGTCGAGCACCACCGAGCGCAGGCGCTCCGGATGCAGGCCGGCGAAGGCCTGCGCGAAATAGGTGCCGTAGGAATCGCCGTACAGGTCGATCGTCGACACGCCCAGCGCATCGAGGAGCGCAGCCATGTCGTCGGCCGCCAGGCCGCTGCCGTACAGGTAACGCGTGTCGCCCATGTGCGCGCTGCAGGTCTCGATGCCATGCACTTCGTTGTCGAAACCGGAGTCCTGCAGCACGGGGCAGCTCACCGCCTGCGACAGGCCGGTGCCGCGCTTGTCCATCAGGATCAAGTCGCGGCGGTCCATCAGCGGCGCGAACAGGCCGACGTAGCCATCGGCCGAACCCGTCGTCGAATAGCCGGGGCCGCCTTCGGCAGCCATGATCGGTTCCAGCGGCGCCTGCGACGTGTCGGTGTGTGGGTAGAACCAGAATTTGACCTCGATGTTGCCCGGCACCTGCGCAGTCGGATCCAGCGCGCGCAGCACCGAACCGCAATAGGCCGGCGCATCGAAGCAGCGATGCAGGGTCAGCGAGCCGACGTGGATCGTGCCCTGCACCTTCGCGGCGGGTGTGGCAAAAGCATGCGGAGGGTGCTTGCGGAGATGCGGCAACGACGCGGCGAGGCAAGCGACCGACAACAGCAGGCAGGCGATGGCGAAACCGAGACGATGCTTCATGGCGCAACTCCGATCAGATCGACCGTCGGATGGCGCCGAACGCACGGATCGCGGGAGGCGACCGCGCTCGCGCCATCACCGAAAGAATGTCCCCGGCGCACTCTACTCCCAACCGGCAGAACCCATCGAACCTATCGGGCTGAAGCCGGTGTCTCACCTGCCGAGACCCGGCGACCGCAGGCTTGGCTGTCGGCCGCCCCGGCCCCATGATGGTCTCCATGCCCAGATCGCGCGCCAGGTCGGCCAGTCCTTCGGTCGCGGAACGATCGTCCGTCGTCGCCTCGCCCAGCCGTCACCTGCCGTTCGGCCAGCGGCGGCAGGACGTTCCCGAGGCGCTGCGCGGCTTCCACCCCGCGGTCGCGGCATGGTTCGCCGACAGCTTCCCCGCGCCGACACCCGCGCAGCTCGCGGCGTGGCCGGCGATCCAGTCGGGACGCCACGTGCTGGTCGCCGCGCCGACCGGCTCGGGCAAGACGCTGGCCGCCTTCCTCGCCGCCATCGACGCCCTCGTTCGCGAAGGCGCGGAGACCGGCGCGCTGCCCGACGAGACCGTGGTCGTGTACGTCTCGCCGCTCAAGGCGCTGTCGAACGACATCGCGATCAACCTCGAGGCGCCGCTGACCGGCATCCGCGAACGCCTGCTCGCGATGGGATGGCCGGACGTCGCGATCCGCACCGCCGTGCGCACTGGCGACACCCCGCAGGGCGAGCGCAGCGCGATGCGGCGCTCGCCGCCGCACATCCTGGTCACGACACCCGAATCGTTGTACGTGCTGCTCGGCTCCGAATCCGGGCGGATGGGGCTGGCGAGCACGCGCACGGTGATCGTCGACGAAATCCACGCGGTCGCGGCGAGCAAGCGCGGCAGCCATCTCGCGCTCTCGCTGGAACGCCTCGAAGCCCTGTGCGGCCGACGTCTCGCGCGGATCGGGCTGTCGGCAACGCAAAAACCGGTCGACGAAGTCGCGCGCTTCCTCGTTGGTGCCGATCGCTGCGCTCATGCGATGCCTCGGATGGCATCGCATGCAGCGCTCGGCGACGAGGCAGGGATGCCGAGTGGACAGAGCGCCATGGACGGCTGTTCGCCTCAGTCGACATACGTTCCGGACTGCACCATCGTCGACATCGGCCATGGCCGCGCGCGCGACCTCGCCATCGAGACGACAGCGGTGCCGCTGTCGGCAGCGATGTCGAACGACGCCTGGGAACTGGTCTACACGCGGCTGGCCGAACTGGTCGGGCAGCACCGCACGACCCTGGTCTTCGTCAACACGCGGCGGATGGCCGAGCGCGTCGCCCGCCACCTGAGCGAACGGCTCGGCCGCGAGGTGGTCGCCGCGCATCACGGCAGCCTCGCGCGCGAGCATCGCCTCGAAGCCGAGCAGCGGCTCAAGCGTGGCGACCTGCGCGTGCTGGTCGCCACCGCGTCGCTGGAACTGGGCATCGACATCGGCGACGTCGAACTCGTCTGCCAGCTCGGCTCGCCGCGCTCGATCGCGGCCTTCCTGCAACGCGTCGGCCGCTCCGGCCACGCCGTCGGCGGCATGCCGAAAGGCCGGTTGTTCCCGCAGTCGCGCGACGACCTGGTCGAATGCGCCGCCCTGCTCGACTGCGTGCGCCGCGGCGAGCTCGACGCGCTGCGCGTGCCGCCGGCGCCGCTGGACGTGCTCGCGCAGCAGATCGTCGCCGAAGTCGGCGCCCGCGAATGCGACGAGGGCGAGTTGTACGAGCTCTGCCGTCGCGCGTGGCCGTACGCGCGCCTGGAACGCAAGGATTACACCGACATCGTGCGCATGCTCGCCGATGGCTTCACCACCCGGCGCGGCACGCGCGCGGCCCTGATCCATCGCGACGCGGTCAACGGCAAGCTGCGCGGTCATGCCGGCGGACGCCTGACCGCGCTCACCTCGGGCGGCACGATCCCCGACACCGCCGATTACGCGGTGGTGCTCGAACCGCAATCGCACACGATCGGCAGCGTCAACGAGGATTTCGCCATCGAGAGCATGGCCGGCGACATCTTCCAGCTCGGCAACACGAGCTACCGCATCCTGCGCGTCGAACGCGACAAGGTGCGGGTGGAGGATGCCGCAGGGCAGCCGCCGACGATCCCGTTCTGGACCGGCGAGGCGCCCGGGCGCAGCGACGCGCTCTCGCTGGGCGTGTCGCGGCTGCGCGAGGAGATCGCACAGCGGCTCGGAGAACCCCTCTCCCAACGGGAGAGGGGGCGGGGTGAGGGGCCAATTCCAATCGAAATCTCATCATCGGTCCTCGGCCCCTCATCCGGCGCTCCGCGCCACCTTCTCCCGAAGGGAGAAGGGACAGCATTGCGCTGGCTCGTGGAAGAAGTCGGGGTCGACGAGGCCGCCGCCGCGCAGATCGTCGACTACCTCGCCGGTGCGATCGCCGCCTTCGGCGTGCTGCCCACGCGCACGACGCTGGCGATGGAGCGCTTCTTCGACGAGTCCGGCGGCACCCAGCTCGTCATCCACTCGCCCTACGGCAGCCGCATCAACCGCGCCTGGGGACTGGCCCTGCGCAAGCGCTTCTGCCGCACCTTCAACTTCGAGCTGCAGGCGGCGGCCACCGAGGACGCGATCGTGCTCTCGCTCTCGACCAGCCACAGCTTCCCGCTCGAGGATGTCGCCCGTTTCCTGCATTCGAACACCGCGAAGGACGTGCTGGTGCAGGCCCTGCTCGACGCCCCGCTGTTCCCGGTACGCTGGCGCTGGAACGCGACCACCGCGCTGGCCTTGCCGCGCTTCGTCGGCGGCAGCAAGGTTGCCCCGCAGTTGCAGCGGATGAAAAGCGAGGACTTCCTCGCTTCGGTCTTTCCCGACCAGGTCGCCTGCCTGGAGAACATCGTCGGCGAGCGCAAGATCCCCGACCATCCGCTGGTCGCGCAAACCCTGCACGACTGCCTGCACGAAGCGATGGACACCGACGGCTGGCTCGACCTGCTGCGCGCGCTGGAATCGGGCGCCGTGCGGATCGTCGCCCGCGACCTCGTCGCGCCTTCGCCGCTGGCCGCCGAAGTGCTCACCGCGAAGCCTTATGCCTTCCTCGACGACGCGCCGCTGGAGGAGCGCCGCACGCTCGCCGTGCAGAACCGTCGCTTCGCCGATCCCGGGCAGCCCGACGACCTCGGCCGGCTCGATCCCGAGGCGATCGCCGCCGTGCGTGCCGAAGCCTGGCCCGAGGCGCGCAACGCCGACGAGATGCACGAGGCCCTGCTCGGCCTGGGCATCGTCGCCGACAGCGAGGCGCGCGAAAACATGGGGTGGACGGAATGGCTGGCCGCGCTGGCGCGCGATCGCCGCGCGACGCGCGTGGACTGCGCGACGACGTCGTTCTGGATCGCCGCCGAACGCCTGCCGCAGCTGCGCGGCGTGCATCCGGGCGCCGCGATTGATCCGCAGGTCGAAGCGCCGCCGGAATTCGCGCAGGTGCCGTGGACCGCGGAAGACGCCCTGGTCGAACTCGTGCGCTCCCGTCTCACCGGCCTCGGCCCGACCGAAGCCGCTTCGCTGGCCGCGTCGTTCGCGCTGTCGCAGAACGTCGTCGATGCGGCGCTCGTGCGTCTCGAAGTGGAAGGCTACGTGATGCGGGGTTATTTCACCGCCGCGCAAGTCGGTGCCCAGCTCGTGCATCGCGATCATGGCGATGGATCGATTGGGGTTGAAGCGGGCAAGCTCGTGCGTCGCGATCACGGCGACGGATCTACTGAGGGAAAATCGGGAAGCTATGGGCTCGAGTGGTGCGAGCGCCACCTGCTTGCCCGAATCCATCGCTACACCATCGGCCGCCTGCGTCGCGAGATCGAGCCGGTCTCGGCGCGCGACTACCTGCGCTTCGCCCTCGAATGGCAACGGCTGATGCCTTCGTCGCGCATGAAAGGGCCCGAATCGCTGGAGAAGGCGCTCGCGCAGCTCGAAGGCTTCGAGGCGCCGGCCGGCGCGTGGGAATCCGAACTGCTGCCCGCGCGCATCGCCGACTACGACCCTTCGTGGCTCGACGCGCTCTGCCAGTCCGGCCGCGTCGTGTGGACACGCCTTCGCGAGCCGGCGGCTGCATCCGGCGAGAGCGCGCCCTCGCGCGCCGGCCCCGTGCGCGGCTCGCCGATCGTGCTGCTGCCGCGCCGCGATCTTGCGACATGGGCATCGATGGCAACCACGAAGGGCGAAGACCCCGCCCTGTCCTCGCGCGCGCGCCTCGTCGCCGAGTGCCTCGCCGCGCACGGCGCATCGTTCTTCGACGAACTGCTGACGGGCACGCGCCTGCTGCAGACCGAGCTTGAGGACGCGCTCGGCGAACTGGTCGCGCAGGGCCTGGTGAATTCGGACAGCTTCGCCGGACTGCGTGCGTTGATCGTGCCCGCGTCGAAACGTCCGCGCCCGGGCGCGCCGAGGCGCTCGCGGCGGGGGGCGTTCGTCATCGCCGATGCCGGTCGCTGGGCGTTGATCCGTCGCGGCGATGCGGCCACTCCATCGCGCGATGACGAAGCCGCGCGCCTGGAGCACATCGCGCGCACGCTGCTGCTGCGGCATGGCGTGGTGTGCTGGCGGATGCTCGAACGCGAGGCCGCGTGGCTGCCGCCGTGGCGCATGCTGCTGCGCACGTTCCATCGCCTGGAAGCGCGCGGCGAGATCCGCGGCGGCCGCTTCATCGCAGGCCTCGTCGGCGAGCAGTTCGCGCTGCCCGAGGCGATCGGCCTGCTGCGACAGTCGCGCCAGCGGGCGCTCGACGGCGCGATGGTCTGCGTGAGCGGCGCCGATCCTCTCAACCTCGTCGGGATCATGGTTCCCGGCGCGCGCGTTCCCGCGCTCGCCGCCTCGCGCATCCTCTATCGCGACGGCCTTCCGATCGCCGCGCTGGTGGCCGGAGAAGTCGTGCTGCTCGAGACGCTTGCCCCCGTCGACGAGGCACGCGCGCGCAGCGCACTGCTGCGCCATGCCGGCGCGTTGCCGGCGCTCGCCGCCGATACGTCGCGACGGGACGGCACTCCCGTCCACCCCAACTAGGGAACCTCTGAACTCGTTCAGAGGTTCCCGCGGTGCAGGGATGCACCGCCGCGGACCAACGACATATGTCGTTGGT
>DASXKN010000004.1:0-8653 GCA_036496805.1 Lysobacteraceae bacterium | reverse complement strand
GGCGATCGTGCTCGTCGTACTGGCTGGCCTGGGCGGGTTGCTCTACATGACCGAGCGCGCCCGCGTTGCGCAGGCTGCGGACGATGCCGGACCAATCGAGGCGCGCGACGAGAACGCCCGGCGCGCGGATGACGTGCGCGAATGGATGCGCATCGAGCCCATCGAGGTCCGTCTCGGCAGCGGCTTGGTGCCGGTGTTGACCGGACCGAGCGGCGATTTGTCCGACCGCATCGGCAACCTGCGCAAGCAGATGGCGATGGACCTGGGCTTCCTGCTGCCGAAAGTGCAGACCGCGCCGCGCGGCGAGCTGCCGCCGACGCACTACGAGATCTGTTTCCACGGCAACCGTGTAGGCCAGAGCGAACTGCTGACAGACCGGCTGATGGCAATCAATCCCGGCGGCTCGCGCCCCCGACTTGAAGGACCGGAGACGCGCGATCCGGCCTACTCATTACCGGCGCAGTGGATCGCGAAGGAGGCGAGGGCGTTCGCGCGTGGTGCCGGCTACACGATCGTCGATCCCGATACGGTGCTGATGACCCACCTGAGCGAACTGGTCAAGCGCCATGCGTCCGAGCTGCTCACCCGCGCCGACACCGAGCGTCTGCTGCAGCGCGTCCGCGAGCAGCACGCCTCCCTCGTGGAGGAACTGGTGCCGGCGATCATGAGCTACTCGGATGTCCAGAAGGTGCTGCAGATCCTGCTACGCGAGCAGGTCAGCATCCGCCACCTGGAAGCGATCCTCGAGGTGCTCATCGAATCGGGCAAGACGGTCAAGGTCCACGAGGACCTGGCCGAACGTGTGCGCGAACGTCTCGGCGCGACGATTTGTCAGGGCCTGCGCGATACGCGCGGCGACCTGCACGTGTTGACCCTGGCGCCCGAGGTCGAACGCAACGTGCTCGCCAACGCGCGCGGGGGCGAGCATCGCGGGATGTTGTTCGGCGAGGTCGGCCAGCTCGACGGCTTCATGAAGAACCTTGCCAAGCAGGCCGAGTCGATGATGGCGCGCAACCTCGTGCCCGTGCTGCTGTGCCCCTCGCCGGTGCGCCGGCCGATGCGTGCGCTGTTGCACCGCTCGATGCCGTTCGTGTCCGTGCTCGGCCTGAACGAAGTCCCGGCGACGATGCCGGTCCGCTCCTTCGCCGCCATCCAGGCAGCCGCCTGAGGAATTCATGACAGACACTATCCAGGCCATCGCCCGCAGCCTGAGCGCCGACGTGAAGACGTTGGGCGTGATCAGCCAAAACGTTGCGAACATGAACACGCCCGCGTACCGCGCCGTGCGCTCGGTTCCGGCATTCGATGACGGCAGCGACCTGCATACTTCCCTCGACCTGCGCGATGGCGGCGTGAAGCAGACCGACAACAAGCTCGACCTTGCCTTGCACGGTCCGGGCTTCTTCGTCATCCAGCGCGACGGCAAGACGATGCTCACGCGCGCCGGCGCGTTCCGCCTGGACGCCGATAGCCAGCTCGTTACCGAACGGGGTGACCGGGTGCTCGGCGATTCGGGGCCGATGACGCTCTCGACGGGCAATGTGCGGGTGGATGCGCACGGCGAGATCTGGGATGGCACCCAGAGTCTGGGGCAGCTTCAGATCGTCGACGTCGGCGATCCCTCGGCCCTGCGCCCGGCAGGCGAGGGCGCCTACCTCTACGACGGTCTTCCGGCCGAGTGGACCGGCAGCGTTGCACAAGGCGCGATCGAGCAGGCCAACGTCGATCCGGCCGACGAGACGATCCGCCTGATGGAGACCACGCGTCACGCCGAGTCGGTGCAGCGCGCGATCTCGATCTACGACAAGGCCATGGACACCGGCATCAACCACCTGGGCGATAACTGAGGTATCTCCACATGATCGACGCACTTTCCATCGCATCAAGCGGTCTGCGCAGCGAGCAGAAGCAGATCGACGTGATCTCCAACAACGTGGCGAACATCCAGACGCCGGGCTTCAAGGCCGGCCGGGTGAATTTCGCTGACGTGGTGGTTCCCGAAGGCAACCTCGGCGGTACGGGGACGCTGACCCATGGTGACGGCGCACGCATTGCCTCGACTTCCACGGTCTTCACGCCCGGCGACGTGAAGCAGACCGGAAACCCGCTGGATTTGGCGGTCAACGGCATGGGGTTCTTCGAACTCAAGGGCGCCGACGGCAACATGGTGTACACCCGCGATGGGCAGTTCCACACCGATGCAGACGGTAACCTGGTCAACGTACAGGGCCTGGAGCTCGCACGCGGCCTCCAGATCCCGGCTGGCGCGACGAACGTGCAGATCGCCGCCGACGGCGAAGTCACGGCGGTGCTGGCGGGCGAGACCACGCCTTCGAGCCTGGGGGCGATCGAACTGACGACGTTTCCCGCTGCCGACCAGGTGGCTTCGATCGGCGACAACAATTTCTCCGCAACCGACGCTGCCGGCGCGCCGTCCTACGGCAAGCCGGGCGATGCGGGCTATGGCCAGTTGCAGCAGGGCGCGGTCGAGATGGCGAACGTCAACATGGTCGACGAAATGTCCTCTCTGGTCATGGCCCAGCGCGCCTATCAGCTCAATGCACGCGTGCTGCAGGCCTCGGACCAGATCCTCGACACGATCAACAACCTGCGCCGCTGATCATCCATGCACGTCTTCCTCTCCATCGCCGCCGCGGCTGCATTGGCCGGTAGCGCCGCGCAGACACAGGTGTTACCTGCGGACGCCATCGCGCAGGCCGTGCAACGCGACCTGCAGAAGCGGTTCGAGCCAGGCAGCCAGGCGCAGATCCGCGTGAGTGGCCGGATCGCCGACCAGATCCTGCCCGTCGGCAAGGTCCGCATCGCGACGGGGTCGATCGCAGGCCGCTGGCCGCGCACGCACGTCGGCGTCCCGGTGCAGCTGCTGGTCGATGGCAACGCGACACGCACGCTGGAGGTGTGGGTCGACGTACATGACGAGCGCACGGTTCCCACCTATGCGGCCGCCTATCCGGTGCATCGAGAGGGTGGGGGGCTATCACTCATTTCTGCGGTGGTGGACATGAGTTGTTGCGAGGGACAGCTCGCCGGGGACACCGCTTGGCTGGCGAGTCAGCGTTTGAGGCGGGCGGTCAAGGCCGGGGAACCGGCAGTCGCTGCCGACTTCGAGTCCACTCCGGACGTAGTCGCGCAGCAGCGCGTGGCCGTCGAAGTGGTACGCGGTCCGGTGCACCTGCACGCCTCAGGCATCGCGTTGCACGATGGGCGCATCGGCGATCGCATCGAAGTGCGTGTTGACCAGTCGCCAGATGCAGTGGCCTCACGCGTGGTGGCACGACAGAAGGTGGTGGTGGAATGAACCTGACGACGCGAATGACCTGGTCGCTGGCATGTGCCGGCTGCCTCGTGGCGATGGCCGCGGCGGCGCAGGAGCGGCAGAGCCTGGTCGATCCAGCCAGTTACCGCAGCCTGGCGGCCGATCATCGCGCCTATCGCGTGGGCGACTTGATCACGATCGTCGTGGCCGAGGAGACCAGCGCGAAATCGCAGGCGGCCACGGGCGTCACGAGTGATGTGACCCTGCACGCGACCGCGGCGACCACGCACAAGAACTACGGCGGTTCGGGCGATCTGGGCGGCGGCGATGCGGCGACCGCGCAGACCACGCGCGTGGGCGAGCTACGCACGCAGATCTCCGCGCAGGTGAAGGCGGTCCGGGCCAACGGCCTGGTCGAGATCGCCGGAGTGCAGGAACTGACCGTCAACGGCGAGCACCAGCAGATCAGCGTGACCGGTGTGGTGCGACCGGAAGACATCGCTGCCGACAATACCGTCCCGTCGAACCGGATCGCGCAGGCGCACCTGGAGCTGATGGGTGTGGGCGTGGTCAGCGAGTCGCAGCGCCAAAGCATCCTGTATCGGGTCCTCAAGTGGATGAGGTTGATGTGAAGCCCGCAAAGATAATTGCTCTTATCGCACTGCTGCTGCTCGCGCCGTTCACCTGGGCGAGTCCGGCGCGCATCAAGGACATCGCACGCATCGCTGGCGTGCGCGAGAATCCGCTGACCGGCTACGGGTTGGTGTTCGGTCTGTCCGGTTCGGGCGATTCGGCGCGCAACCGCGCAACCTTGCAGTCAGTCGCCAACACGTTGCGCAACTTCGGCGTCAACGTGAGCGAGGACGACTTGGCCAGCCGCAACGTCGCGGCGGTGATCGTGACCGCCAAGCTACCCGCGTTCGCCGAACCCGGGCAACTGCTCGACGTACAGGTTGCCTCGGCCGGCGATGCACGCAGCCTGACCGGCGGCACGCTCATGCTCACGCCGCTGTCCGCGCCGGACGGCCGTCTGTACGCGATGGCGCAGGGCGCAATCTCGGTGGGCGGTTACCAGTTCCAGGGCGTGACCGCGTCCGTGCAGAAGAACCATCCGACGGTCGGCTGGATTCCCTCCGGCGCGAGCGTGGAGCAAGCCTCGCCACTTAAGGTCGCTGGCGACGGTCGCTCTTTGAGTGTCTTGCTCGATGAGCCGGATTTCACCAATGCCAACCGCATCGCCGAGGCGATTCGCGCTGCTTCGCCCGGAGCGACCGTGCGGACCGAGCATCCCGGCAAGGTGTCGGTTGCTTACGCGACGCCGCCGGCGGATTTCGTGGCCGAGGTGTCGCGGCTGGAGAACCTGTCGATCGACCAGGAGCGCAAGGCGCGCGTGGTCGTCAACGAGCGGACAGGCACCGTGGTCGCAGGTGGCGACATCCGGTTGGGCAAGGTGAGCATTTCGCACGGCAACTTGCAGGTCGAGATCAGCACGGAGTACGCGGTCTCGCAGCCGGAGGGTGTGCTGGTCAGGCCGGGCAATGGCGTTCGATCGGTGCTGGTGCCGCACACTGACATCCACGCCAACGAAGACACCGCGCCGCTGGTGCAGATCCCCGAGGGCGCCACTGTTGCCGACCTGGTCAACGCGCTGCGCGCGATCCGGCTGACCACCCGCGATGTGATCGCGGTACTGCAATCCATCAAGGCAGCCGGCGCGCTCGATGGCGAGCTGGTGATCCAGTGATTTCGAGGAGAAGACAGTGAGCTCAGACATCACCACCGAAGCAGTCCGGCTCGCGCTGGGCATGCAGGAAATGCGCGCGCGCGTGGACAGCCTCAACATCGCCAACGCCAGCATGGCCGACGCTCGCGTTCAACGCATGGACTTCGCAGCCGCGCAGGCGGCGCTTGATAGCGCAGTTCCGGTCTATGCGGATGGCATGGATGTGGTGGCCAAACTACAACGTGCCGACCATAGCTTGCATGGGCTTTCAGCCACCAGCACCGCCGAGCCAATCCAGGTTGATGCCCAGGTCGCCGACATGGTTTCGGCCGGCGCCGACTACCAGGCCCTGAGCGACATGCTGAGCCGGCACTTGGGCCTGATGCGTCTGGCCGTCACCGGAAAGGACTGAACCATGGCCATAGAATCAATTCTCGACGCTTCACGCGCGGCGCTGACCTACGAACGGCTGCGTCTGGACGCGGCCAGCCGCAACATCGCCGGTGCCAATGTGCCGATCGCACCGGGGCATGGCGCAACGCAGCTGGTGGTCGGCAGCGACTTCGCGCAGGCGCTCGGCGAGGAGCCGGCCGTGACGGAAAGCCCGATCGGCACACGCGATGTCTACGATCCTGGCCATCCAATGGCCGATGCGTCCGGGATGGTGCACTACCCGGCGACCGACCTGGTGCAGGAGATGACCACCCTAGTCACCGCCAGCCGCAGCTACGAGGCCAACGTGCGGTCCTTCAACATCCTGCGCTCCATGATGCTGCGCGCCCTCGACATCGGAGGCCGCTGATGTCCACGATCGATCCGATTGCAGTGATCTCCGGCGACATCGGTCGCGCCGAGGGAATCCAGCCCCAGCGGATGAACCGCGCCGATTTCTCGCAGGTGATCAGCGATGGCCTGGCGCAGGTCGACCACAGCCTGAAGACAGCGGACCTGGAGGTTCGCGAAGTCGCGGCCGGGAAAGACATTCCGATCCACGACGTGATGATCGCGCTCGAGCGCGCGCGCATGGATCTCACGATGGCCGTCGAGATACGCAACCGGCTCGTCGACGGCTATCAGGAACTGATGCGGATGCAGTTGTGAACCACCTGACGACGGAATCCAGATGAACATGTCTTCCATACCCAAGGGAACCCGCCTCGGCCTCTACGCCGGCATCGGCGCGATCGTCGTGTTGACGGCCGCATTGATCTGGTGGGTGATGGCGCCTCGGCAACAAGTGCTCTTCAGTCACCTGCGCGAGGGCGATGCGGCGGAGATCGTGCAGTCGCTCGATGCATGGAAGGTGCCACACGAGATCACCGATGGCGGCGCCAGCATCACCGTGCCAGCCGACCAGGTGTACGAAACACGCATGCGGCTGGTGTCAGCGGGTGTCCCCAAGGGCGGGCACGTCGGCTTCGAGCTGTTCGACAACTCCGACTTCGGCGTGACCGAGTTCGCCCAGCGCGTGAACTACCAGCGTGCGCTGCAGGGCGAGATCGAACGCACGATCGCCTCCCTGCCCGCCGTGGAAGCCGTCCGTGTCCATCTCACGATTCGCAAGCCCGGGCTGTTCGTGGGCGATCAGGAATCGTCGAAGGCCTCGGTGGCGCTGACCTTGCGGACGGGCGAGACGCTGTCGCGGCAGCAGATCAACGGCATCCGCAGTCTGGTGGCCGCGGCCGTGGAGGGCCTATCGGCCAATGCGGTCTCGGTGATCGATTCCAGCGGCACCCTCTTGGCGGCGGCTACGATGGCTGCCCCGGCAGCCGATGCCGAAGCGGGTGGCGAAGCCCGCAACGACGAGCAGGCGCGCATCGAGGATCGGGTGAAGGCCAACGTCACCCAACTGCTGGCGCGGGTGATTCCCGCAGAGGGCTTCAGCGTCTCGGTGAGCGCGACCCTGGACTTCGATGCGGTGCGCGAGGTGAGCGAGCACCCGGTGGGGCAGGGCGAGGATGGCAACGGCCTGATCGCGCGCAAGCGGATCAGTTCGTCGGACGCCGCCGATGCTGCGGGGAAGAAGCAGAGCCAAGAGGAAACCGAGTACGTGCACGGGACGGAGCACGAAGAGATCTCGCGCCCGCCGGGTCGTCTCGTCCGGTTGTCGGTGGCTGTGATCCTGCCGGCTAACTTCGACGCCTTCCAGATGGACAGTATCCATTCCCTCGTGGCGGCGGCCGCTGGCATCGACTCCAAGCGGGGCGACACGCTGGAAGTATCGCGTGTAAGCGTTTCCGGTGAACGTCCTGTGGCAACGATGGGGATCCCGGCCGAACCGGTCGCTACGGCGCCGGTGGTGCTCGACACGACGCGCTTGACCGGCCACTCGCCGTTCGACGGGTCCCGTGAAGGGTGGATGAAGCTGCTGGTGGTCGCCGGCATCGTAGTGCTGGTCTTGGTCATCTTGCTCGTGGCATCCCGTGGTCGCTCTGGTCGGCTCAATCCTGCCGAGCGTGATGCCGTGCTCGCGAAGCTGCGCGGATGGCTCGCCGAGGGGACTACGCAGCCGTGAATACCCTCGGCGAACGTAAGTGTGCGCTGCTGGTCGCCTCGCTACCACGGCGCGAGCGCCGTCGAATGCTCGAACGCTTGCCTGGATCGTCGGCTGCCGCGATCCGGAAACTGATCCGCGAACTGGAGGCGATGAAGCTGCCGCTGGCGGAGTTGGCGCCTGCGCTGCTGGCCGACGAAGTGCTCGGGATCACGGCGAATACCTCGCTGAATCTGGACCAGTTGCTGGACCTGTCCGAACGTTTGCCGCCACCGTGGTTCGCACGCGTACTGTCGGTCTGGGTCGGCTTGGACCGCGACTTCTGTCTGGCGACGCTCGACCGCAAGATGGCCGCGGACGTGCGTAAGGAACTCGAACGTCTGCCGACGCTGCCATCGAGCCTGGTGGAAGCGTTGCGCGCGCAGGCACTCGCCATGGCGATGGCGAAGAAGGAGGCCGCGTGATGGAGCGCATCCACGTCGCTGACGCACGCTTCGCCGGATGGGCCGATCGCCTGGTCGAACGCGATGAGGAGGCCCGCCTGGCGTTGCCCGATCCGCGTGTTCAGCTCGAAACCGAGCGCGCTCTGGTGCTGGAAGCGGCGCGAGCGGAAGGATGGAAGCAGGGGTTGCAGCACGCGGATGCCGAAATCCAGGCACGCGCGCAGGCGGTCGAGCGAGACATCGCCGAACGGCATGCAGCGGGCTCGGCGAAGCTAGCTTCGGCCAACGACCAGATGAAAGCGCTGCTGCGAGGGCTGCCGGATGCTATGTGCGATACGGATTCGCGCATCGAGCGTCTCGCGGTCGAGATTGCATATGCCGCGCTCGCGCGACTGCTAGGTGCTGCGACGGTGGAACATCCACTGATCACGAAAGTGTGCGCGCAGGCCTTGGCCGAATGCCGTCAGCGCCCGGTTGTCGTGCGCGTCGCTCCCTCCGATGCCGCCGCGCTGTCGGAATGCCTCGAGGACGACGGCGTTCGGGTCGTCGGCGATCAGCGCTTGCGACCGGGGCAGTGCCAGCTCGAAACCCACAAAGGGTTGTACGAGACCGGCCTGGAGGTCCGGCTGGAATCACTGAAGCTGGCCCTGCTCTCGGGGCTGGGCTCGGCGGAGGAAGCCGCGGCATGAGCCTGCTGGCCCAGAACCTGCTCGATC
>DASXKN010000003.1:0-8650 GCA_036496805.1 Lysobacteraceae bacterium | reverse complement strand
GGCGATCGTGCTCGTCGTACTGGCTGGCCTGGGCGGGTTGCTCTACATGACCGAGCGCGCCCGCGTTGCGCAGGCTGCGGACGATGCCGGACCAATCGAGGCGCGCGACGAGAACGCCCGGCGCGCGGATGACGTGCGCGAGTGGATGCGCATCGAACCCATCGAGATCCGTCTCGGGAGCGGCCTGGTGCCGGTGCTGACCGGACCGGGCAGCGACTTCTCCGACCGCATCGGCAACCTGCGCAAGCAGATGGCGATGGACCTGGGCTTCCTGCTGCCGAAGGTACAGACCACGCCGCGCGGCGAGCTGCCGCCGACAACCTACGAAATCTGCTTCCACGGCAACCGCGTCGGCCAGAGCGAGCTGCTGATCGACCGGCTGATGGCGATTAATCCCGGCGGCTCGCGTTCCCGGCTGGAAGGACCGGAGACGCGCGACCCGGCCTACGGCCTTCCGGCACAGTGGATTGCGAAGGATGCACGGGCGTTCGCGCGCGGCGCCGGCTACACGATCGTCGATCCCGACACGGTGCTGATGACCCACTTGAGTGAATTGGTCAAGCGTCACGCGTCCGAGCTGCTGACCCGCGCCGACACCGAGAGGCTGCTGCAGCGCATCCGCGAGCAGCATGCCTCGCTGGTCGAGGAGCTGGTGCCGGCGATCATGAGCTACTCGGACGTGCAGAAGGTGCTGCAGGTTTTGCTGCGGGAGCAGGTCAGCATCCGCCACCTTGAAACGATCCTCGAGGTGCTAATCGAATCGGGCAAGACGGTCAAGGTCCACGAGGACCTGGCCGAGCGCGTGCGCGAGCGACTGGGCGCGACGATTTGCCAGGGCCTGCGCGATGCCCGCGGCGACCTGCACGTGTTGACCCTGGCGCCCGAGGTCGAACGCAACGTGCTCGCCAATGCGCGCGGGGGCGAGCACCGCGGGATGCTGTTCGGCGAGGTCGGCCAGCTCGATGGCTTCATGAAGAACCTCGCTAAGCAAGCCGAGTCGATGATGGCGCGCAACCTCGTGCCCGTGCTGCTGTGTCCTTCGCCGGTTCGCCGGCCGATGCGCGCGCTGCTGCACCGGTCGATGCCGTTCGTGTCCGTGCTTGGTCTGAACGAAGTCCCGGCGACCATGCCAGTCCGCTCCTTCGCCGCCATCCAGGCGGCCGCATGAGGCATCCATGACAGACACCATCCAGGCCATCGCTCGCAGCCTGAGCGCCGACGTGCAGACACTGGGCGTGATCAGCCACAACGTTGCGAACATGAACACGCCGGCCTACCGCGCGGTGCGGTCGGTTCCGGCGTTCGACGACGGCAGCGAGCTGCACACCTCGCTCGAACTGCGCGACGGCGGCGTGAAGCAGACCGACAACAAGCTCGACCTTGCCTTGCACGGCCCGGGCTTCTTTGTCATCCAGCGCGATGGCAAGACGATGCTCACGCGCGCCGGCGCGTTCCGCCTGGACGGTGATGGCCAACTTGTCACCGAGCGCGGCGACCGCGTGCTCGGCGATGCCGGGCCGCTGACCCTGTCGACCGGCAATGTGCGGGTGGACGCGCACGGCGAGATCTGGGATGGCATCCAGAGCCTGGGGCAGCTGCAGATCGTCGACGTCGGCGATCCTTCGGCCCTACGCCCGGCGGGTGAGGGCGCCTACCTCTACGACGGTCTGCCGGCGCAATGGACCGGCAGCGTTGCGCAGGGCGCGATCGAGCAGGCCAACGTCGATCCGGCCGACGAGACGATCCGCCTGATGGAGACCACGCGTCACGCCGAGTCGGTGCAGCGCGCGATCTCGATCTACGACAAGGCCATGGACACCGGCATCAACCACCTGGGCGACAACTGAAGGCACAACACATGATCGACGCACTTTCCATCGCATCGAGCGGCCTGCGCAGCGAGCAGAAGCAGATCGACGTGATCTCCAACAACGTGGCAAACATCCAGACGCCGGGCTTCAAGGCCGGCCGCGTGAACTTCGCTGACGTGGTGGTTCCCGAAGGCAATGTCGGCGGTACGGCGACGCTGGCCCATGGTGATGGCGCACGCATTGCCTCGACTTCCACGGTCTTCACTCCTGGCGACGTGAAGCAGACCGGGAACCCGCTGGACTTGGCGATCAACGGTACCGGCTTCTTCGAGCTCAAGGGTGCCGACGGCAGCATGGTGTACACGCGCGATGGCCAGTTCCACGCCGATGCGGACGGCAACCTGGTCAATGTGCAAGGCCTGGAGCTCGCACACGGCATCCAGATTCCGGCTGGCGCGACGAATGTGCAGATCGCCGCCAACGGCGAGGTCACAGCCGTACTCGCGGGCGAGACCACGCCGTCGAGTCTGGGCGCTCTCGAGCTGACGACGTTCCCCGCTGCCGACCAGGTGATGTCGATCGGCGACAACAACTTCTCTGCCACCGACGCTGCCGGCGCGCCGTCCTACGGCAAGCCGGGTGATGCGGGCTACGGCCAGCTGCAGCAGGGAGCCGTCGAGATGGCCAACGTCAACATGGTCGACGAAATGTCCTCGCTGGTCATGGCTCAGCGCGCTTACCAGCTGAATGCGCGCGTGCTGCAGGCCTCGGATCAGATCCTCGACACGATCAACAACTTGCGCCGCTGATCGTTCATGCTCATCTTCCTTTCCATCGCCGCCGCTGCGTTGATCGGCAGCGCCGCGCAGACACAGGTGCTGCCCGCCGACGTCATCGCGCAGGCCGTGCAACGCGACCTGCAGCAGCGGCTCGAGCCAGGCAGTCAGGCGCAGATCCGCGTGAGTGGCCGGATCGCCGACCAGATATTGCCCATCGGCAAGGTCAGCATTGCGACCGGGGCGATCGCTGGCCGCTGGCCGCGCACGCACGCCGGCGTCCCGGTTCAACTGCTGGTCGATGGCAAGGCGGCCCGCACGCTGGAGGTATGGGTCGATGTCCATGACGAGCGCATGGTTCCCACCTACGTGATCGCCTATCCAGCCCATCGGGAAGGCGAGGGACTGTCTCTGGTTCCTGCCGTGGTGGACATGAGCTGTTGCGAGGGACAGTCGGTCGGGGATGCCGCGTGGTTGGCGCACCAGCGCCTGAGGCGGGCGGTCAAGGCCGGTGAACCGGCCGTCGCTGCCGATTTCGAGTCCACCCCTGAGGTGATTGCGCAGCAGCGCGTGGCCGTCGAAGTGGCTCGGGGTCCGGTGCACCTGCAGGCGTCGGGCATTGCCTTGCACGATGGCCGCATCGGCGATCGCATCGAAGTGCGTGTTGACCAGTCGCCGGACGCGGTGGCCTCGCGCGTGGTGGCACGACAGAAGGTGGTGGTGGAATGAACCTGACGATGCGAATGACCTTGTCGCTGGCATGTGCCGCCTGCTTCGCGGCGATGGGCGCGACAGCTCAGGATCGGCAGAGCCTGGTCGATCCGGCCAGCTACCGCAGCCTGGCAGCGGATCACCGCGCCTACCGGGTGGGCGATCTGATCACGATCGTCGTGTCCGAAGAGACCAGTGCTAAATCACAGGCGGCCACGGGCGTCACGAGTGACGTGACCCTGCATGCGACCGCTGCGACCACCCGCAAGAATTACGGCGGTTCGGGCGATCTGGGCGGCGGCGATGCGGCGACCGCCCAGACCACGCGATTGGGCGAGTTGCGCACGCAGATCTCCGCGCAGGTGAAGGCGGTTCGGGCTAATGGCCTTGTCGAGATCGCCGGCGTTCAGGAACTGACCGTCAATGGCGAGCACCAGCAGATCAGCGTGACCGGTGTGGTGCGGCCGGAAGACATCGCTGTCGACAACACCGTCCCGTCGAACCGGATTGCGCAGGCGCACCTGGAGCTGATGGGCGTGGGCGTGGTCAGCGAATCGCAGCGCCAAAGCATCCTGTACCGGGTCCTCAAGTGGATGAGGTTGATGTGAAACCCACGAAGATAATTGTTCTCATCGCGCTCCTGATGCTGGCTTCGCTCGCTTGGGCGAGCCCGGCCCGTATCAAAGACATTGCGCGCATCGCCGGCGTGCGCGAGAACCCGTTGACGGGCTACGGGCTGGTGTTCGGCCTGTCTGGTTCGGGCGATTCGGCGCGCAACCGCGCGACTCTTCAATCTGTCGCCAACACGTTGCGCAATTTCGGCATCAACGTCAGCGAGGACGACCTGGCCAGCCGCAATGTCGCGGCGGTGATCGTGACTGCCAAGCTGCCCGCGTTCGCCGAACCGGGGCAACTGCTCGACGTGCAGGTCGCCTCGGCCGGTGATGCGCGCAGCCTGACCGGCGGCACCCTCATGCTCACGCCGCTGTCGGCACCGGACGGCCGTCTGTACGCGATGGCGCAGGGTGCGATCTCGGTGGGCGGTTACCAGTTCCAGGGCGTGACCGCATCCGTGCAGAAGAACCATCCGACGGTAGGATGGATTCCCTCCGGCGCGAGCGTGGAACAGTCCTCGCCGCTGAAGGTCGCCGGCGACGGTCGCTCGCTGAGCGTCCTGCTCGACGAGCCGGATTTCACCAACGCCAACCGTATCGCCGAGGCGATACGCGCGGCCTCGCCAGGAGCGACCGTGCACACCGAGCATCCCGGTAAGGTGACGGTCGCGTATGCGGCGCCGCCGGCGGACTTCGTGGCCGAGGTGTCGCGGCTGGAGAACCTGTCGATTGACCAGGAGCGCAAGGCGCGCGTGGTAGTCAACGAGCGCACCGGCACCGTGGTTGCGGGCGGCGACATCCGTTTGGGCAAGGTGAGCATTTCGCACGGCAACCTGCAGGTCGAGATCAGCACCGAGTACGCGGTCTCGCAGCCAGACGGCGTGCTGGTCAGGCCGGGGGATGGTGTTCGATCGGTGCTGGTGCCGCACACCGACATCCACGCCGGCGAGGACACGGCGCCGCTGGTGCAGATTCCCGAAGGCGCCACCGTCGCCGACCTGGTCAACGCGCTGCGCGCAATCCGGCTGACTACCCGCGACGTGATCGCGGTACTGCAATCCATCAAGGCTGCCGGCGCGCTCGATGGCGAGCTGGTGATCCAGTGATTTCGAGGAGAAGACAGTGAGCGGAGACATCACCACCGAGGCGGTCCGCCTCGCGCTGGGCATGCAGAATATGCGCGCGCGTGTGGACAGCCTCAACATCGCCAACGCCAGCATGACCGATGCGCGCGTGCAGCGTATGGACTTCGCCGCCGCGCAGGCGGCGCTCGACAGCGCCGTTCCAGTCGATGCGGACGGCACGGATGCCATGACCAATCTGCAGCGGGCCGATCACGGCCTGCGAGGGCTTTCCGCGACCACCACCACCGAGCCGATCCAACTCGATGCCCAGGTCGCCGACATGGTTTCGGCCGGCGCCGACTACCAGGCCCTGAGCGACATGCTGAGCCGGCACCTGGGCCTGATGCGCCTGGCCGTCACCGGAAAGGACTGAACCATGCCCATCGAATCGATCCTTGATGCCTCACGCTCGGCGCTGACCTACGAACGGCTGCGTCTGGACGCGGCCAGCCGCAACATCGCCGGCGCCAACGTGCCGATCGCACCGGGCCACGGCGCAACCCAACTGGTGGTCGGCGGCGACTTCGCGCAGGCGCTCGGCGAGGAGCCAGCCGTGACGGAAAGTCCGATCGGCACGCGCGATGTCTACGATCCCGGTCATCCGATGGCCGATGCATCGGGGATGGTGCATTACCCGGCGACCGACCTCGTCCAGGAGATGACCACCCTGGTCACCGCCAGCCGCAGCTACGAGGCCAATGTGCGGTCCTTCAACATTCTGCGCGCCATGATGCTGCGTGCCCTCGACATCGGAGGCCACTGATGTCCGCGATTGATGCAATTGCAGCGATCTCCGGTGACGTCGGTCGCGTCGAGGGGATACAGCCCGAGCGCATGAACCGTGCCGATTTCTCGCAGGTGATCGGCGAGGGCCTGGCGCAGGTCGACCACAGCCTGAAGACCGCGGACCTGGAGGTTCGCGAGGTCGCCGCCGGAAAGGACATCCCGATCCACGACGTGATGATCGCGCTCGAGCGCGCGCGCATGGATCTAACGATGGCTGTCGAGATACGCAACCGGCTCGTCGACGGCTATCAGGAACTGATGCGGATGCAGCTGTGAACCACCCGACGACGGAATCCAGATGAATATGTCTTCCATACCCAAGGGAACCCGCCTGGGTCTCTACGGCGGCATTGGCGCGATCGTCGTGCTGACCGTGGCGGTGATCTGGTGGGTCATGACGCCGCGGCAGCAGGTGCTCTTCAGCCACCTGCGCGAGGGCGATGCGGCCGAGATCGTGCAGTCGCTCGATGCGTGGAAGGTGCCGCACGAGATCACCGACGGCGGCGCCAGCATCACGGTGCCGGCCGACCAGGTCTACGAGACACGCATGCGGCTGGTTTCGGCGGGTGTGCCGAAGGGTGGGCACGTCGGCTTCGAGCTGTTCGACAACTCCGACTTCGGCGTGACCGAGTTCGCCCAGCGCGTGAACTACCAGCGCGCGCTGCAGGGCGAGATCGAGCGCACGATTGCCTCGCTGCCTGCCGTGGAAGCCGTCCGTGTCCACCTCACGATCCGCAAGCCGGGTCTGTTCGTGGGCGATCAAGAGTCGTCGAAGGCCTCTGTGGCGCTGACCATACGATCGGGCGAGACGCTGTCGCGTCGGCAGGTCAATGGCATCCGCAGCCTGGTGGCTGCGGCCGTGGAGGGCCTGTCCGCCAACGCAGTCTCGGTGATCGATTCCAACGGCACTCTGCTCGCAGCGGCAACGACCGCTACTCCAGCTACCGATGCCGAGGCGGGGGGCGAAGCTCGCAACGATGAGCAGGCACGCATCGAGGATCGGGTGAAGGCCAGCGTCACCCAGTTGCTGGGGCGGGTGATTCCTGCCGACGGCTTCAGCGTCTCGGTGAGCGCGACCCTGGATTTCGATGCCGTGCGCGAAGTGAGCGAGCATCCGGTGGGGCAGGGCGAGGACGGCAACGGTCTGATCGCCCGCAAGCGGATCAGTTCGTCGGACGCCGCCGATGCCGCCGGGAAGAAGCAGAGCCAGGAGGAAACCGAGTACGTGCACGGGACGGAGCACGAAGAGATCTCGCGTCCCCCGGGCCGCCTCGTCCGGTTGTCCGTAGCGGTGATCCTGCCAGCGAATTTCGATGCCTTCCAACTGGACAGCATCCATTCCCTCGTGGCGGCTGCTGCCGGTATCGACCCCAAGCGCGGCGATACCCTGGAAGTGTCGCGTGTGAACGTAACCGGTGAACGTCCCGCGACGACGACAGCGCTACCCGATGAACCGACCGCAGGGCAACCAGTAGTGCTCGACACGACGCGTGCGACCGGCCATTCGCCGTTCGACGGGTCCCGCGAAGGCTGGATGAAGCTACTGGTGGTGGGCGGCATCGTGGCGCTGGTCCTTGTGATCCTGCTCGTGGCATCCCACGGCCGCTCCGGTCGGCTCAATCCTGCCGAGCGCGATGCTGTGCTGGCGAAGCTGCGCGGATGGCTCGCGGAAGGAAGCTCGAAGCCGTGAACACCCTCGGCGAACGCAAATGCGCGTTGCTGCTCGCCTCGCTGCCCCGGCGCGAACGTCGGCGCCTGCTCGATCGCTTGCCTGGGGCGTCGGGAGCCGCGATCCGGAAACTGATCCGCGAACTGGAAGCGATGCGCCTGCCGCTGACGGAGCTAGCGCCCGCACTGCTGGCCGATGAAGTGCTCGGGCTCACGGCCAACACGTCGCTGGATCTGGACCAGTTGCTGGACTTGTCCGAGCGCTTGCCGCCGCCGTGGTTTGCGCGCGTGCTGTCGGTCTGGGTGGGCGTGGACCGTGACTTCTGCCTGGCCACGCTCGACCGCAAGAGGGCCACGGATGTGCGCAGGGAACTCGATCGTTTGCAGACACTGCCGCCGAGCCTGGTAGAAGCCTTGCGCGCGCAGGCACTCGTCATGGCGACGGCGAAGAAGGAGGCCGCGTGATGGAGCGTATCCACGCCAGTGACGTCCGCTTCGCTGGATGGGCCGATCGCATGGCCGAACGCGATGAGGAGGCACGCCTGGCGGTGCCCGATCCGCGCATCCAGCTGGAAACGGAACGCGCCCTGGTCCTGGAAGCGGCGCGAGCGGAAGGACAGAAGCAGGGGTTGCAGCACGCGGATGCCGAAGTCCATGCGCGCGCGCAGGCGGTCGAGCGGGACATCGCCGAACGACATGCCGCCGAGTCGGCAAAGCTGGTCTCGGCCAACGACCAGATGAAGGCGTTACTGCGCGGGCTGCCGGACGCGATGTGCGATGCGGATGCGCGCATCGAGCATCTCGCCGTCGAGATCGCGTATACCGCGCTTGTGCGACTACTCAGTGCTGCGGCAGTGGAGCGCCCGCTGATCACGAGCGTGTGCGCGCAGGCCTTGACTGAGTGCCGTCAGCGCCCGGTTGTCGTACGCGTGGCTCCCTCCGATGCTGCCGCGCTGTCGGAATGCATAGACGACGACGGCGTACGGGTCGTCGCCGATCAGCGCCTGAGACCGGGGCAATGCCAGCTCGAAACCCACAAAGGGTTGTACGAGACCGGCCTGGAGGTCCGGCTGGAATCACTGAAGCTGGCCCTGCTCTCGGGGCTGGGCTCGGCGGAGGAAGCCGCGGCATGAGCCTGCTGGCCCAGAACCTGCTCGATC
>DASXKN010000002.1:0-1619 GCA_036496805.1 Lysobacteraceae bacterium | reverse complement strand
TCGCGCACCACGAACTTGCCGCGCAGCATCGTCGACACCGGCCAGCCTTTGACCTTGATGCCCTCGTACGGCGTGTAGTCGCAGCCGCCATGCATCAGGCTCTGTGAGATTGTGACGTCGCGCTTTGCATCCCACAGCACGATGTCGGCATCCGAGCCGACCGCGATGGTGCCCTTCTTCGGGTAGAGCCCATACGTCTTGGCGTGATTGGTCGAGGTCAGCGCGACGAATTCGTTGAGCGTGATGCGGCCCTTAGCCACGCCTTCGGAAAATAGAATGGGGAGCCGCGTCTCGACGCCCGGGATGCCGTTCGGCAACCAGCGGAAACTGGTCTTGCCCTTGGGTAGCAGCTTGCCGTGCGGGTCGTCGTACTTGAACGGGCAGTGGTCGGAGGAAAACAGCGAGAAGATGCCTTGCTCCATGCCCTCCCAGCAGGCCTGCTGGCTTTGCTTGTCGCGCGGCGGCGGCGAGCAGACATATTTGGCGCCTTCCATGTTCAGGCCCTCAAGGTCCTTCTCGGTCAGCACCAGATATTGCGGGCAGGTCTCGCCGTAAATCTTCAGGCCGCGCCGTTGCGCACGCGCGATCTCGTCCATCGCTTCGCGGTTGGACACGTGCACGATCATCACCGGCACGTCGATGATCTCGGCGAGCGAAATCGCGCGGTGTGTCGCTTCGCGCTCCACCGGAATGGGCCGCGAGGTGGCGTGGTACTGCGGCTGAGTCTTCCCGGCCTGTTCCAGCCGGTCGGTGAGGAAGCGGATGGCATCGTAGTTTTCCGCGTGCACCATCACCAGCGCGCCTGTCTCGCGCGCAACGCTCATTACCTTGAGCATTTCCATGTCAGAGAGTGCGAGGCCTTCGTAGGTCATGAACACCTTGAACGAGGTGTAACCGTCGTTGACCAGCGCCGGTAGCTCCTGCCCGAGCACGCTGTCGCTCGCATCGGCGATGATGAGATGGAAGGACACGTCGACGTAGCACTTGCCGTCCGCCTTGGCGTGATAGTCCTTGACCACCTGCCGCAGGCTCTCGCCTTTCTGCTGCAACGCGAACGGCAGCACCATGGTGTTCCCACCGAAGGCTGCGGCCATGGTGCCGGAGGCAAAATCGTCGGCCATGACGATCCCCGGCGCCGAGGGCTGCGCGATATGCACGTGGCTGTCGATGCCGCCGGGTAGCACCAGCAAGCCCTTGGCGTCGACGATTTCGCCCGCGGTCCCCAGATTGTCGCCAAGCGCCGTGATCCTGCCCTTGGCGATGCCGACGTCGCAGGCGAACGTGTCGGAGGCGGTCGCCACCGTGCCGCCGCGGATGATGGTGTCGAAGGCCAAAACGCTACTCCTGGTTCAGCTCCGGCCGGCGGCCGGGCAGGGGCTTGATCGGCGATAGAAGGTCATGCTCCATGCTGACGGCGCCAATCAAGATCGCCACCGCCGAGCGTGCATTATTCGGTCCGCGACGCGGGATAAAACCGGGGGGCTTCGTCCATGTTATCGCAGGCCGAGCGCAGCAAAGCCGCCGACATTCTGATGGCGGCGCAGAAGGAACGCAAACAGGCGGTCCAGCTCACCACCACCTTCCCGGCGATCACCATCGAGGATTCCTACGCCATTTCC
>DASXKN010000001.1:0-1593 GCA_036496805.1 Lysobacteraceae bacterium | reverse complement strand
AACGCGATCACAACTTTACATAGGCGTAACGGTTAACCGATAAATCTAGGTTGACGCGAGGATCGCCCCCGCGGGGACCGCAGCGGCCGGTACGCGGCCCGCTCCCTGCACTCATGCCACATCCTTGTGCAGCCTTGCGGTCCAGGAGGACGAGACCGGAGCCACGTAGGAGGCATAAAGCAGCCGGCGCAGATCGGAGGCCGGCATGGGCCGCGCCAGCAGGTAGCCCTGAACCTCGTCGACACTGTCCTCGGCGGCGAGCAGTTCGAGCTGGTCCTGGGTCTCGACGCCTTCGACGACGACGCGCAGGCCGAGCTGCGCGCTGAGCCGCGTCATGCCGCGCAGCAATGTCACCCGGCGCTCATCCTCGCCGAGGTCGCGCAGGAACGATTGGTCGATCTTCACCTTGTGCAACGGGAAGCTGTGCAGGTAGCTGAGACTCGAATACGCGGTGCCGAAGTCATCGAGAGAGATCGTCACCCCGAGCTCCGCAAGCTGATGCAGGTCGGCGCGCGTTCGCTTCGTGTCCACGAGCAAGGTCGATTCGGTAATCTCGATCTCCAGCCGGTGCGGTGGAAGATTCGTGGCGGTGAGCGTCTCGCGCACGAGCGCCGGAACGTTGGAGCGTTCGAACTGGGTCGACGAGAGATTGACGGTCACGGCGGTATCGCCGGGCCAGCGCCGGCATTCGAGGCAGGCCTTGTACAGGACCTGGTTGCCGATCTCGACGATCAGCCCCATTTCCTCGGCGACGGGGATGAATTCCGCCGGCGACACCATTCCGCGTTCGCGGTGCGGCCAGCGCAGCAGCGCCTCGCAGGCCATGATGCGCTTGGTTTTCAGATTGAACAGCGGCTGGTAGTAGAGCTCGAACGCCTCGCTCTCCAGCGCGTGGCGCAGATCCAATTCAAGATTGCGGCGGGCCAGGGCGTTGGCTTCCATCTTGGTCTCGAACCAGCGCCACGTGCCGCGGCCTTCGGCCTTCGCCCAGTACAGCGCCATGTCGGCGTTGCGCAGGAACTGGTCCGGGTCGAGCGCGGTGGTGGCCAGCGCGATTCCGATGCTGGCGGTGACCACCACCTTGTGGCCGTCGAGATCGTAGGTGCCGCTGACCGCCTTGAGCACGCGCGCGGCCAGCGCCTCGCCTTGCTCGAGGGAATGGATCGGCGCCTGCAGAATGACGAACTCGTCGCCGCCGAAGCGCGCGATCACGTCGGCGTCGCGAACGGTGCTCTGCAGCCGCTCGGCGACCGCCTTCAGCAGCATGTCGCCGCGGGTATGCCCCAGGGTGTCGTTGACCTGCTTGAACTGGTCGAGGTCGACGAAGTGGATGGCGCACATGTTGTCCGGCCGCCACTCGCCCAGCGCCCGCTCCATGCGGTCACGCAGGATGGTGCGGTTGGGCAGCCCGGTCAGCGCGTCGAAGCGGGCCAGATGATTGATCTTGGCCTCGGCGATCTTTCGCTCGGTGATGTCCTCCACCAGGATGACCATGCCGCCGTTTTCCATCGGCTGCAGGGTGAATTCGAGCGTGCGTCCGCTTTCCATGTCCACGTCGAACGCGGAATCGTCGCTGCCGGAAAGCCGGGCGTC